>CP041667.1:1082500-2282500 GCA_007361935.1 Lachnospiraceae bacterium KGMB03038
AGGTGAAGTATACGGGCTGACGCCTGCCCGGTGCTGGAAGGTTAAGGGGAGAGGTTAGCGCAAGCGAAGCTTTGAACTTAAGCCCCAGTAAACGGCGGCCGTAACTATAACGGTCCTAAGGTAGCGAAATTCCTTGTCGGGTAAGTTCCGACCCGCACGAAAGGCGTAATGATTTGGGCGCTGTCTCAACAATGCACCCGGTGAAATTGAAATACCAGTGAAGATGCTGGTTACCCGCGCCAGGACGGAAAGACCCCATGGAGCTTTACTCCAGCTTGATACTGGGATTCGGTATTGCATGTACAGGATAGGTGGGAGACGCTGGAAGCCATGACGCCAGTTGTGGTGGAGTCGCTGTTGGGATACCACCCTTGCAGTATTGGATTTCTAACCAGCGGCCGTGATCCGGCCGGGGGACAATGTCAGGCGGGGAGTTTGACTGGGGCGGTCGCCTCCGAAAGGGTATCGGAGGCGCTCAAAGGTTCCCTCAGAATGGTTGGAAACCATTCGAAGAGTGTAAAGGCAGAAGGGAGCTTGACTGTGACACCGACGGGTGGAGCAGGTACGAAAGTAGGACTTAGTGATCCGGTGGTATTAAGTGGGAATGCCATCGCTCAACGGATAAAAGCTACCCTGGGGATAACAGGCTTATCACTCCCAAGAGTTCACATCGACGGAGTGGTTTGGCACCTCGATGTCGGCTCATCGCATCCTGGGGCTGAAGTAGGTCCCAAGGGTTGGGCTGTTCGCCCATTAAAGCGGTACGCGAGCTGGGTTCAGAACGTCGTGAGACAGTTCGGTCCCTATCCGGCGTGGGCGCAGGAGATTTGAGAGGAGCTGTCCTTAGTACGAGAGGACCGGGATGGACTGGCCGCTGGTGAACCTGTTGGGCTGCCAAGCGCATAGCAGGATAGCCAAGCCGGGAGGGGATAAACGCTGAAGGCATCTAAGCGTGAAGCCCCCCTCAAGATGAGATCTCCCTAACATAAGTTAGTAAGACCCCTTGAAGACGACGAGGTAGATAGGGCGGAGGTGGAAGTGCAGTAATGTATGGAGCTGACCGCTACTAATCGGTCGAGGGCATGACCAAGAGCAAAGAGAGCGGGCTGGATGTTACAGCCAATGAAAGGGCTCTCAAGCGGAGGCGGAAGGTACGGATGATTTCTTGTATGCAGTTTTCAGGGTATGTAAAAGACCTAAGTTAGATTATCTGACTTAGGTCTTTTTTTTACCGGATCTTTCTGCCGGCGAAAGACTGTCTATATGTATTTCAGCAAGTCTAAGGGCGTCTTAAGTTTAACGTCCGTCGAGATTTCTTCCTCAGATGTACAGCCCCAGGAGGCCAGTCCAAAATCGATGCCGGCTTGTTTCGCGCACCCGAAGTCAGCAGAAGTGTCGCCGATGTAAAGAGCGGAAGCGGTGTCTGTTCCAAAGCGGCGGATACATTCCAGCAGAGGTCGTGGGTCTGGCTTGTGATATGGAGTGTCATCTTCGCAGACAATGTGCTCAAAGCAGGAATAGATGGGGTAGTTTACAAAAGTACGTCCAAGCTGGAGGCGGGATTTGGATGTGACAACCCCAAGATGTGTGCCTTTTTTATACAGTTTTGTAATGGTTTCTTCTATATCGTCAAATAAAGGAATTTTGGAGATGGCTTCCTCGTAGAAGCTTTGACCGATCCGGGCGGCTTCCTGCCATTTATCACCGCAAAGTTTTTGAAGAGAAAGATAGCTTGGCGTGCCCAGGGCAAAATTAAGTTCTTTGTAGTCGTAATCCCTGCCTGTTATGGCCAGTACTGTCTTTCGCAAAGCGTATAAAATCGCGGAAGCGCTGTCAGTCAAGGTTCCGTCAATATCGAAAATCATAGTGCTGTAAGCCATTGTATTCTCTCCTTTATTTTCTCAGTACCTGCGAATCATTTATAAATCCAGATATGCTATCAGTGGGTCCAGATATTTCCGATCCGTCCAGTCACATTTTTGTCCGACCGCGCACATGAGAGCCTTCATCCAGGGTTCGTAGGTGGCTGGATCTTTTTTGGCCACAGATTTCTGAAGCAGCCGGCAGAGGGTCCTGTCTTTGAATGTCATGGCTTCTTCATCCCAGGCGCCCCGACCGTAGAAAAGGGGAAGATCTTCCAAATCCCCTTTCAGATTGAGCTGTCGGATTTCCTGAAGTGCTTTCTCATCATAAGGCGAGGCGCCGACACAGAAGATCGCGATTTTCTTGTGATGCTCTGCTTTTAGCTGCTGGATATTTTTTTTCAGATAAGATATTCCGGAAATGCCGGAGGCATAGATCGCGCCGCACAGTATGATGGTTTCATAGAGGTTCAGGCTGCCGGAAGGCGCCTTTTTTACTTCCAAACAGTCAAAGCTTGTCATTTCTTGAAGCCAGTTCGCGTATTTCTTGGCGGAACCGTATTTTGACTGATATAAGATCAATCCCTTTTTCATATTGACTTTCCTCTCTTAGTCTTTGATCCTTCTTGTTTCCATTTGGTGATGAAGAAAAATAAGATACCTCTTTTTATATATATCATTTGGGTCAAAACATGTCAACAACAGGCGTGCCGGATAAGCAGAGAAAGCCATCCATTACAGCAGATACTTATCGAAACAGTCCTGAAGGGTGAAATGGCTTCGAATCACGATGGGCACATCCCGAAGCAGGGTGTTTAAGATCTTGCTGCTTCCTCCGGCGGTGAATAGAGACAGGGCAATGTTCTGGTTCAGGTTGCCAAACTCGATCTCCAGATGATCCTGATGTCTCAATAAATGCTTATAGTAGGCGTTGGCGCAGGTGAGCCTGATGTCTGTATAGAGCTGACCAATGTTGTTTGGACAGTCGTAGTGGACAAAAGTACTGATGATCTCCCGGTCGATCCGTATATCTTTCTTTAAGTTCTGAACTTCTTTCCAAAAGAAGAACAATACCAATTGAAGCCGTTCCGCTACAGAGCGTTCCGCCAGAGATGGAAGCTTGATCTGTACCGGAATCCTCCGCAGGAATGTACTGAGCATGGAGGTCTTGGGACTTTCTGTAGTAGCGCAGATCAAAAGTACATCCGCGTGTCGGGTTTTGGTGGTTTCTCCCAGTCTTTGGAAGATTCCCTGATCCATCAAAAGGAATAGTTTCTCCTGTCCTTCCGGGTTTAGACGATGGATCTCGTCCAAGAAAAGAATTCCTTTGTCAGCAAGTTCCACAAGACCTGGCTTATCTGAATCAGCGCCTGTAAAAGCGCCTTTGGAATGGCCAAAAAGCTGAGACATGACAAGCTGCGGGTTCTCCGCGTAGTTGGCGCAGTTATAAGTGACTAGAGAAGTGGCGGGAGAGATCATGCCGCTTTTTTTGGCAAAATCAAACATACAGTGGGCAAAATGGCTTTTGCCGACGCCGGTCGGCCCTGACAGGAGCGTGTCCAGACCATGAGGCGGATACAAAATCGCCGCCTTTGCGTGTTCGATATGAGGCTGCAGACTCTTTTTGCTTCCGATCAGGGAATCAAAGGCCGATTGAGCGGAAGCCTCCAGATGTTTGGCAAAGTAGGAGGATTCCGCTGTAAGAGCGGGAGGAGCCAGAAAGTCGAGAAAAGCGTCCATGGAAATAAATTCGTAGGTTGGAAGCTGTTTTTCCAAGATTTCCTCCAGGATAGATATGCTGAAGTAGGTCACAGGGCGTCCCCGAACCCGCATGACCAGCCCGTCGGAAAACAGCCGATTTAATTCCATACTAATATTGTTTGGCAGGATTCCAGTCTTCTGCGCAAGGGCGTTTATCTGTAAAGTTTCAATTGCGGAGGCGGGGTTTCTTGGGTCAAAACGGGAAGTCCCTTCTGCCACCGCCTGATAAATCCGTTCACTGCGTGATGGATGCTTCATAAATATCAACTCCGATAATATTAATCTTACAATTTGATATTGATTATAAGGATTTGAAAAGTTATTGTCAATAAAAAGACGAATTCTAGGAGAAAAAGAAGATTAAGAGAAAAGTTGGCACAGAAATTGCTAATTATTATTTCAAAAGAAAAATTTGCAGAAAGGAAATGAGACATATGAGTTATCCAATTAAGGTGAGAGTCATCTCTAAAACAGAGGCAGAACAGCTGGTATCCCCTGGGGATGTGCTGGAAGCGGTTAACGACACATTTAAGGCCCTGGGAAATGGACAGATCTTCCATCCGGTAAAAGAACCGATCTGGATGGGGAAGGAAAACGCGAACATGCTGATCGCGATGCCGGCCCACTTAAAGGACAAAGGGATCGTAGGAATGAAATGGGTAAACATGTATACCTATCAGCAGGAAGGAATCCCATCCTCTTATGGAAACCTTCTGATCCTCAGTCATGAAGAGAACGGACAGCCTTATGCCATTGTTGAGGCAACTCCGATCACCACCATGCGGACCGCGGGGGGCCACGGAGTTGTGGCGGCCCAGTATTTCGCGAAGAAATCCTCAAAGATACTGGCGGTGGTAGGATGCGGAGCAGAAGGAATGGCAGGGATCCGCAGCTTCCTGTATGCGTTTCCTCAGTTGGAAGAATTAAGGCTTTGCGATAAAAACCCGGCGGCGCTCCAGCGAGTGAAGGACGAGTTTGGTGAAAAGATCAAGATCACAATATGGGAAAACGCAAAAGACGCGGTAGAACCTGCGGATATCGTTCTTTTGGTGACGACGGCCAGAAAGCCTTTGGTTATGTTTGACTGGCTGAAGAAGGGGTGTTTCGTGTCCGGTTTATATTCTTTCAACGACCTGGATCCAGAATGTTCCAGAAAAGCGGACAAATGGTATCTGGGATCCAGAGACACAGACTACCATCAGATCATCAAAGCCCCTTATCTGGCACAGTATAACTTGAGCATGGATAATGTGACTGGAGACCTGGGAGAGGTAGCGGCCGGAAAATGCGCGGGAAGAGAAAACGATGATGAGATCATTGTTTATACCCATATGGGAATGGGAGCCCTGGACGTGGCGGTAGGAGATATCATTTACCGCAGGGCTAAAGAACAGGGAATCGGAAAAGTGCTGGACCTGTCATAGAAGGAAAAGGAGGTTTCAACCTGACTTTTACTATAAAGAAAAGAGGAAAAGGAAATGGCAAGAAAATATTTTAAATCAGATGCAACAGAATACACACAGAAATTAGCGGATTACGCGGTGGATCTGAAATACGAAAATATTCCGGAAGAAGTGATCGAACGGGCGAAGATGCTCACACTTCATACACTGGGCGTAGCGCTGGCGGCAAAGCCCATCGAACTTTCAGACAGCGTTGTAAAGATCGCTGAGGCGGCCAATGGCGGAAAGGGCGGAGAGTCTTCCGTATGGCTGGGAGGAAACCAGCTATCTATGGCAAGCGCCGCTTTCGCCAATGGAACCCTAGCCGATATGCTGGACTGGGAAGACTGCGCCTGGGGCGGACATCCAAACGCGGGAGCGATTCCCGTAGCCATGGCGGTAGCGGAAGGTTTGAAAAAGGATGGAAAATCCTATCTGGAAGCGGTAGTGGCAGGACTGGAGGTTTACCAGAGAGTGTCTATGGCGGTTCAGCCGGCAGATGATTTTGATCACAGCCAAGGCTGGGCGATCGCGAACTGGCAGATCTTCGCGGCTTCCACACCGGCGGCTAAGCTTATGGGATTAACGAAGGAGCAGATGAATCAGGCGTTTGGAATGAGTGTCCTGTACGCGAAAATGCCTTCTAATCTTCAGCAGGGAACCATGAGCAACGCATACCACTATGAATATGGAATAACGTCTCAGAATGGTGTTCTGGCGGCTATGGGAGCAAAAGAAGGCGTAGCCAATCTGAAGGACTGCTTTGATATCCCTTACGCTTACTGCGAACAACTGACAAAGGCAGTAGACAGATCCTGGCTGAATCGGGGGCTGAATGAGAACTTCTATATGATGGACGTGCTGGTAAAACACTGGCCGGCAAACATGTGGGTACAGACACCGGTAGAGATGGTGCTGGATATGGTGAAAGAGAACAGCATCAATCCAGACGATATCGAAGAGATCATCGTGAATCCGCCGACCCAGTACCGGATGCACTTCTATGAAGATGGGTTTGAGAGCCTGATGGAAGCGCAGTTCAGTATTCCATACGTGATCGCCGCTGCGCTGATCGATCCGAATCCGGGTCCAAACTGGTACACCGAGGAGAAATTCAACGATCCTAAGATCATTGAATATGGAAAGAAAGTAAAGGCAGGTCCGGACAAGGAAGACACACTTCTGGAATGTTTCCATGTATTCCAGCAGGGAAGCCATCCCAAGAAGACGGTTACTATCAAGATGAAAGACGGAACCGTCTATGAGAAGACACAGAGGACTCACAAAGGCCATCCATTGGATATGCTGACAAGAGAAGAGTTCTGTGATCTGTTCCGCAGAGAGGCATCCTTTGCTCTTACACCGGAGAAGACAGAGAAGCTGATGGACTTCATCCTGAATCTGGAAAATGTTGACGATATGTCCAAGATCCATGATCTTCTTGTGTAGAAAGGAGACAGCGCGATGAAAAAGATTACTGTAATGGGCGGAGGCGGGACCGGGATCATGATGGCCGCGGATCTTTCCCTCCAGGGGCATGAAGTAACGCTGTTTGAGATCAAAGAGCACGCAGAGAAAATCGAAGAGATCAAAGAGAGGGGATTTGTAGAGATCACAGGAAACGCGGTGAACGGGAGAGCTAAGATCGCCCATATCACCACAGATATCCAGGAAGCCATGGAGGATCCAGAGTACATTCTGATCGGCGCGATGGCACAGCGCCAGGAAGAATTCATGGATCTGATGCTCCCGTATCTGAAGGACGATCAGACAGTGTGTTTTTCCGCGGGAAACTGCGCATCCATCATCCTGAAAAATAAGATCAAAGATAAAGACGTGCTGGTAGGAGAAATGCAGGGAAATATCTATCCCTGCCGGATGCTCCCGGATGGGAAATTGATCAGCGCGTTCCCCTATAAAGAAAAGGGAATGTCCGCATTTCCGGCGAAAGACAATGAGCGGTACATAGCGGCAATGAATGAAGTATATCCATGCCACGCCGTGAAAAATGTATTTGAAGCGACCCTGAATTCACCCAATACTTCCATCCATCTTGCGGGAAGCCTGCTGGGGACTACTAAAATGGAGACCATGGAAGACTTCCGGCTGTACCGGGATGGAATCTGTCCCTCCCTGATCACGCTGATCCGGGCGGTAGAAGAAGAGAAAGCCAAAGTCATGGAGTGGATGGGCTACGAAATAGGCCGGGCGGTAGGACAGATGGAAGCCCTCATGGAATATGAGAAGTATCCGGAACTTACCATCTTCCGGGGACTGGAAGGACCTACCAGTATCCATCACCGTTATGTGACGGAGGATGCCCATGCCGGAAACAGCCTGCTTTTGTCGCTGGCGAAACAGTTTGGGATCAAAGCGCCGCTGTGTGAAGGCTTGATCGCTATTGCCTCCGCGCTGAACCAGACAGATTTCTATGAGACGGGAAGGACAACTTCCTACTTTGGGCTGAGCAATATGGGGCCAAAGGAGATCAACCGCTACCTTGAAACGGGAGAAAAATAGAGATATGGAAAAAGAACAGACGAAATACGTGGTAGGCGTCATCAATGTAACAGACAGCAAAAGTTCTGTGATCGCGGAGGAAATGCAGATCGGATTTCCAAAGAACGTGGAGGTGTTGATGACCTACGCGCCTCTGGAGAGAGTGTCTTATGACGGACTGATGGAATTCCTGGGAGCGCTCCCTGGAGCGCTGGATGAATTTAAGGATAAGGATCCGGATCTGATCATCTGTCCCAGTATGACGGGAAGCGCCATCAAGGGGTATGAGATCGTCAATATGCTGGAGCAGAGAAGCGGCCGTCCGGTGATCGTGCCGGCGCTGGAGACAAAAAAGTGTTTTAAGGAGCTGGGGATCACACACATCGCGATCGTATCCGCTTTCGGCGTGGAATTGGGACTTTTGGAGCAGTTGTTTTTTAAGAACCATGATATCGAGGTGACGAACCTGATCAATATTTTTGACGAGCCGGACGAGGACAGACTGCGGGTTGACCAGATAGACACCCAGCTGGTCCTGGAAAAAGTGAGGCGGGCTGATTTCAAAGGCGCGCAGGCCGTCTTTTTCGACAGTCCTACGTATCGGCTGAGGCCGATCATACCGGAATTAAAAGAAATCATAAAGCTGCCGCTGTTTTCCGTAAATCAGATCCAGATTTACGCCGCGTTAAAAAGACTTGGACTTTCCGCAGAACATCTGCCCATCGCGGAGCATTTCAGAAAAGGAGAGTGAGGAATATGTACGATAAAGACAAAATAATAGAAGTGATCGATCAGATCAAAGAGGAAGTGACGGAACTCTGTGAATACATTCACGAGAACCCGGAACCTGGTTTTAAAGAGTATAAAGCGAGCGCCGCTTTGAAAGAGTTCCTGGAAAAGCATGGATTTACCGTAGAAATGGGGGCAGGAGGTCTTGAGACGGCTTTCCGGGCAGAGAAAAAAGGAACAGGAGAGGGACCGGTAGTCGGATACCTCTGTGAGTATGATGCCCTGCCTAATGGCCATTCCTGCGGACATAACATCATTGGTTCTTCCGCGGCAGCGGCGGCCGTGGGACTTGCGGAGGCCATGGGAGAGTACAGCGGGAATGTAGTAGTTATAGGAACCCCGGCGGAAGAAGGAAGCGGAGGCGGAAAGGAAATCCTCTATCAGGCGGGAGTGATGGACGACTTGGACTGCGCGATGGTCTTCCATCCCAATTCCCATACGGTGTTAAACGACATTTTACTTGCTATCGCGGCATATTCTTTTACCTTTCACGGGAAGGCGGCCCATGCCGGCGCGTGTCCAGAGAAAGGAAACAGCGCGGTAGAAGCAGTGATCCAGTTGTTTAATAATATCAACGGCCTGCGGGTAACGACCAAGACCAGCATGAAAATGCATGGGATCATCAAGCAAGGCGGTGTGGTGACCAATGTGATCCCAGATCTGACAGAGGCGCAATTTGCCATCCGCGCGGCTACTGCCGAGGATCTGGACTGGCTTACAGAGCGGGTGAAAAAGTGCGCGGAAGCGGCTGCGCTTTCCACAGGCTGTACGGTGGATATCGAAGAGATTGGCGTTCCTTATATGAACCTGATCAATAATCAAGTGTTGATCGGCCTGGTAGAACAGAATCTGATTCAGCTTGGCGAGACGATCGATGTAAGGAACGCTAAGGAAGGCCCTGCCTCCAGCGATGTTGGCAATGTATCCCACCGGATTCCGGCTTTCCAGGTAATGCTTGGCGTAGGAAGCCCGGCGATCCCTCACTCAGATTCTTTTGTAAAGGCGAGCGCGGGAGAGCAAGGAGCCAGGGCGGCGATACGGGCGGCAAAAGCATTGGCTATGACAGGGATGGATCTTTTCAATGATCCGACCCTTGTTGATAAAGCAAAAGAAGAACTAAGGGAAAAGAAGAGTACAAAGTAGAAGGAGGAAACGAACATGGAACTTATGAACTTACAAGAACTGAATAGTGCGGTAATGTGGATTGGCTGCGGCCTTCCGGTAGTATTTCTGCTGTTTTTAGCGGGAAGGATGTGGAAAAAGACTTACAAGGCGGGACAGGAGATCGGCCTTGAAGACGCGCAGTTAAAGACAGCGGTAAAAACCAGCGCCATCACAGCCATTGGACCGTCCATCGCCTGTCTGGCAGGTATGTTCGCGGTCATGGCGATCATGGGAGGACCGGTAGCCTTCATGCGTCTTTCTTATGTAGGAAACTCGATGTTCGAGCTGATGGCGGCAGGATTCGGAGCGGCAGCCACAGGCGTACAGGCCGGTGTGGACCCGATGACAAAGGATGCCTTTATGGCAGGGCTTTGCGTTATGGTGCTGGGTTCTATTCCGTGGGTTATCTTTGGAACTTTTGCTTCTGATAAGATGGATAAGATCCAGACCAAGATTGTGAAGAAAGCCGGTCGGGCGATTCTTCCGGTCATCTCTACAGGCGCCCTTCTGGGAGCTCTTGGAGCAAACAACGCGACTTATCTGACAGCTTTGGACAAGACTACGATCTCTTGTCTCTTAGGAGCGGCGATCATGGCGGTCTGCTGTGTTGTCGCGCAGAAGAAGCAGATCAAATGGCTGTCTCAGTGGAACCTGACTATCGCCATTTTCCCGGCAATGATCATTACAGCGTTATTATAAAATCAAAGGAAGAGAGGTACCAAGCATGTTAAAACCAGAAGAAGTAAGAGAGGACATTTACCAAAATAAATATCTGAAAAGCGTACACAAAAGCAGCAAGATCGGAAACTATATCTGTGTAGTATTCTGCTTTATCCCAATCGTTCTGACCGCGGTGGTATACGGCATCGATATTCCATGGGGCGCGGTAGTGACCGGATGGATTTCAATCGCAAGCGCCATCGGTGTTGTATGGTTTGTTGAGCCGATCTCCAACTTCCCGATCGTAGGGTCCGCGGGAACCTATATCAACGTTGTGGCCGGAAATACTTCCAATATGCGTGTGCCCTGCGCGGTCATGGCTCAGAAGGAAGCGGGCGTAGAACAGGGAACCCCGGAAGGTTCCATCATTTCTACCCTTGGAATCTGTACATCTGTATTTATCAATATTCCAATCCTGGCGATCGGAGCGATCTTCAGCAGTATTATCATGAATTATCTGCCGCAGAGTGTGCTGGATGCGTTCAACTATCTGCTTCCAGCTCTCTTTGGAGCTGTATTTGTACAGTTTGCCATGAATAAGCCAAAGATCGTACCGGTAGCCTTGATCCTGGGTATCTCCTTCTGTCTGATGGTAAACAATGGAGTGTTCAGTATTCTTGGACCAAACCCAAGTTATATCACTTCATTGGTAGGTGTATTTGGTTCTATCGCGTTCGCTCTGTGGCTGCATAAGAGAGAGCAGGCAAAAAAGGGAGAGCAAAAAGACGCGTAAAATCCGCGGGAAATAGGAGGATATGCCATGTTGATCACAGCGAAGAAAATCGTAACAGGCGATGGGAAAACGGTAATAGACGATGGGGCTGTCTGTGTAGATGAGCGCGGTAAAATTCGGAAGGTCGGTTCTGCCAGCGAATTGAAAAATATGTATCCAGAGGAAGAGGTCAGGGATTATCCGGGGAGCACGCTGCTCCCCGGCCTGATCGACTGCCACGCCCACCTGGGACATTTCGCGTGCCGGCCCGCTGTCATGAATGACTATATGATGGCGTATATTACAGAAAAATACGCCAAAGACGCATTTAGCCGAGGAGTGACCGCGCTTAGGGATATGGGGTCTCCAGAAGGAGTCTGCATGACACTGAAAGCGGCATCCCAAATGGGACTCTTCAAGATCCCCAGAATGGAATATGGCGGATGCGCTCTGTGTATCACAGGCGGACACGGAAGCGCTTTTGGACTGGGGGAAGGCGTAGAAGAGACAGACGGGATGGATGCGCTCAGAAAAGCCATCCGTACAAGAGTCAAACATGGAAGTAAATGGATCAAGATCATGACCAGCCATCGCTCAGACGTGTGCGAGTACAGCCAGGAAGAACTGAATCTGGCGGTAGAGGAAAGTCACCGGCTTGGAGTAAAGATCATGGTACATTCTGGAACTCAGCCTTCCATAGGGATGTGTATCAAGGCAGGGTTTGACACGATTGAACATGCTACCTTTATGACCAGAGAACAGGCCGAGGAAATGGCGGAAAAGGGAATCGCCTGGACGCCTACGATCCTTCCGTACGCGACGATCTACCAGAATATGGAGAAGAAATGCGCGGGCATGGAAGAAAAACCAAGAGAATACTATTACAGTAAAGCGGCTTCCGATATGTATAAGGACCATTTCAAAGAATACTATGATATAGGGATGTTGGTGACGGCGGGAACAGATAATATCACCGCCGATGGAAGAAGCGACCTGTATGTGGCCAAAGAACTGGCTTACATGGTGGAATATGGTCTTACGCCGGTGGAAGCGATCCAGGTAGGGACCATGAATGGAGCGAAAGTGATGGATATGGAAGACAAAGTCGGCCAGATCAAAGAAGGCCTGTGCGCAGACCTTCTGATCGTAGACGGAGATGCGTCTTCGGACATCCAGGCATTGGAAAATGTCAATACGGTATACCTGAATGGAGAGGTTGTATATGGAGGATAAGAATATGACGCCGAAAAAGAAAGCCTATCGGAAATTGGCGGATACCATGATCCAGAATCTTCGGAAACGGAACATGGAAGGATTCTACTGTGAAGACCGGGAAGCGGCCAGAGAACTGGCCATGGAGATGATGAAAGAGGGCGGGACCGTTGGGTTTGGCGGTTCTGTTACTCTGGATGAGACGGGAATCTTAAAGGCGGTAGAAGAAAAAGAGGGGCTGACCCTGATCGACCGGCGCAAAGCCAAGACGCCTGAGGAGACCAGAGAGGTCTTCTTCCAGACCGTGGCATCGGATTATTTTCTGATGAGCACCAACGCCATCACCATTGACGGGGAGCTGATCAACATTGATGGAAAAGGCAACCGCCTTGCCTGTCTGGTCTATGGGCCAAAGAACGTGATCATTATCGCGGGAATGAACAAAGTGACCGCCGACACAGACAGCGGGATCAAGAGAGTACAAAACGTATCTTCCCCCGCGAACGCGGCAGTGTTTGACTCAAAGACGCCATGCGGGATCACAGGCCATTGCGGCAGCTGCCATTCTCCCCAGACGATGTGCTGTCAGGTGGTCATAACCAGACACTCACGGTTTGACGGCCGGATCAAAGTGATCTTGGTAGGCGAAGAATTAGGACATTAAGAAAAAAGGGCGCTGACGAAACACCGGATATGGGTGGATCGCCGACGCCCTTATTCTTTTCGGTCTACGCTGCTTCCAATCCCCAGTTCCTGGCGGTACTTGGTGACGGCCCGCCGGGAGATGGAGATTCCCTGCTCTTCCAGCAGCTTGACTAATTTCTGATCGCTGTAGGGTTTGGATTTGTTTTCCCCGTCTATGGCTGCCTGGATCCGGTTTTTGATGTCTTCCTGAGACAAGGCACGTTCCTGATCCTGGCCTTCTGTGGGGATCGCGCTTGCGGTGAACAGATCCCGGCAGGAGATAACGCCCTTGGGATACTGGACATATTTTCCCTTGATGGCTCTGCTGAGAGTGGAAGGGTGGATCCCCAGTTTCTCTGAAAGGGCGGCCATGGTCATGGGACGGAGAGGCTCCTTGGAGAGAAAGAAGCCGCTTTGACAGCTTAAGATCTGTTCCGCAAGAGAAAAGAGGGTTTTCCGACGCTGTTCAATGCAGGTGAAGAGAAACTGGACCCGCGAGAGCTTTCCCTCGAAATATTTGCTCAGTTCCGGGTCTTTGGCAGTCTGCATCATTTTTATATAATAGTCGTTCAGGTGATAGTTTTCCACCTAGTTATCGTTCAGCGAAATCTGCCAGTTCCCTTCAAAATAGGAATAAATAATATCCGGGATGACGAAATGATCCTGGCCGGATGAAAGCCCGGACAGGGGACGTGGATTCAGCACCCGGATGCGTTCCATGCATTTGCGCACAGAAGCGGTGGAAAGGTTCAAGGCGCGGGAGATGGAACTGATCCGCCCCAAGGCCATATCTTCCATATGGTTTTGGATCATAGCCTTCATAGGTTCATACTCTTTGGAAGATTCATCAAGCTGGCTGATAAGGCAGGAAGTAAGATCTGGAGAGAAGATCCCCGCAGGCTCCAGAAGCCGCAGTTCCTCCAGGCATCGGGAGATGGTCTTGGCATCGGCGTTAGTCTGCTCCTGGATCTCTTCTATAGAAAAGGGGAAATATCCATTTTCATCCAGGCAGTTGGTCAAATATTTTATCAAGGCCCACTCCGCCTTGCTGTAACGCTTCATATCCAATTGATTTAAGAGAAACTGCTGGATCGTCTCTTCTTCCGAGCAGGGGATGTCCCCGGGTTTCTGCTGGTCCTGACGGGACAGAGCGGCGGCGTAGGCCGGGGGCGCATCCGTTTTGGCAGGGTTTGCTACCGTCTCCGTATAATCCAGAAGAGGATTCTCCAGATACTCATCCTGGAGAAACTGATTGAGTTCCACACAATCGTAAGCCAGTACGTTTAAAGACTGGATCTGAGCGTGAGAAAGGGTCTGTTTTTGCTGTAATTTTAAGTCGATCTGCATCCTGTGTCCATCCTCTCAAAAGTCTCTGCAAAGACTATTATAGCACATGGCCGGAAGGGGCAAAAGCGGTTGTTTTAAGGTCTGATTTATGATAAACTGGAACAATATTTTGACCATAAGGATCAGCCAAAACGGGGCGTGGAAAGAACAAGCTTTCCACGCCCCGGATTATACTATGGGCCGTATTAATTGCGGTCAGGTTTATTTGCTCTCTAAGATTTTGTCTACACTGACCAGTTTGACGCTTAAGATAAAGATCTCTGTAGCCAGCTTCAGTTCCTCTACTGTTGGGTAGGAAGGAGCAATACGGATATTGCTGTCATGCGGATCTTTGCCATAAGGGAAAGTGGCTCCGGCAGGAGTCATGGCAAGTCCCGCTTCTTTAGCTTTGGCTACGATCTTCTTGGCACAGCCGTCCATGGAGTCAAAGGAGATGAAGTAACCGCCTCTGGGAGCGATCCAGGAACCGATGCCAAGGCCTCCAATTTCCTTCTCCAAGGTCTCCAGTACGATATCGAATTTAGGACGCATGATATCCGCGTGTTTCCTCATGTGTTCTACCATCCCATGGATATCTTTGAAGAACCGGGCATGGCGAAGCTGATTGAGTTTGTCGTGGCCGATGGTCTGGATCTTCATCTGCTGCCTGATCTCAGCTAAGTTAGCATCGGAAGCGGCGATGGCCGCGATCCCTGAACCGGGGAAGCTGATCTTGGAAGTAGAAGAATACTTGTAGACCATGTCCGGATGGCCTTCCTTCTTACATTCCATCAGGATTTCCAGAAGATAATCCTGCTTATCCTCATAAAGATGGTGGATGCCGTAAGCGTTATCCCAGAAGATACGGAAATCTTCCGCCGCGGGATTCAATTTGGCGAACCGATGTACCGTTTCGTCAGAGTAGGTGATGCCCTGAGGATTGGAATACTTTGGAACGCACCAGATTCCTTTTACGGAAGGATCCGTGCTGACCAGTTCTTCCACAATATCCATATCCGGGCCTTCCGGTGTCATAGGAACGGGAACCATCTCAATGCCAAAATATTCAGTAATAGAAAAATGACGGTCATATCCGGGGACCGGACACAGGAATTTTACTTTATCCAGCTTGCACCAGGGAGTGCTGCCCAGCACACCGTGAGTCATACAGCGGGCAACGGTATCGAACATGACGTTCAGACTGGAATTGCCAAAAATAACGATATTGTCCTTAGGGACTTCCATCATGTCGGCCAGAAGCTGTTTAGCCTCTTTGATGCCGTCCAGCACGCCGTAGTTGCGGCAGTCTACTCCTTCCTCACAGACAAGGTCAGAATCGCTGGTGAGCACATCCATCATCCCCATAGACAGATTAAGCTGCTCTGTAGACGGTTTTCCTCTGGACATATCCAGTTTCAGGCCTTTGCTTTTTTCCTTCTCGAACTGCGCTTCCAGTTTGGATTTCAACGCCAATAATTCTTCTTTTGATAATTCACTGTAGGGTGTCACGCTATCATCCTCCATCCATCATATTCCTTATTATTTCTGCAAAACACAGGTTTCAAACCCTGAAACCCGGCGTCATTTCAATATTCTATCACAAATTGAAAAATCGTCAATGGATTCTTGCAAAAAATAATAAAAATATCGTAAAAATATTAAAAACCAAGTTTGATTATGAAATATCAAGCAAAAAATAATTCAAAAATAAAAAAGAGAAGAAGAACAGAAAGTTAACAGGAGTTTATGGTACAATAAATGTAACGATTTGGAAAGATAAAGGGTATTACTTATGAAGAGAGAAAATGAGGGGGAATCGGGAAAAGTCCAGACAGATCCGGCGCGCGCGCTGGAGATCTACGGAGATATGGTATACCGGATCGCGCTGCTTCATATGAAAAATAAAAGCGATGCGGAAGATGTATTCCAGGAAGTGTTCCTGCGGCTTGTCCGGCATAGAGGAAAGATTCTGGGAGAAGCCCATCTGAAACACTGGCTGATCCGGGTCGCGGTCAACTGCTGCAAGAAGCAGTTCGCAAACGCGTACCGGAAACATACCATCCCCATGGACCGGGAAGACCGGGCAGAACTTTCTTATGAGATGCCGCTGGGAGAAAACAGCGTGTGGGAAGTCGTATGGACTCTGCCGGAGAATTACAGGGATGTGATCCATCTATTTTATTACGAACAATTTTCGGTAAAAGAGATCGCGGGACTTCTGGAACTTACAGAGAGCGCGGTCAAGACCAGGCTGTCCCGCGCAAGGGATATGCTGCGGGAACGGTTAGAAGGAGAGAGGGAATGAAAGAAAACCAAAAGGAAAGTTTGTGGGAATATTCATATCGGCTGGAAACAGAGAATATCCATGTGCCGGAATCGCTAAAGGACAAAACGCTGGAGGCCATGCGGCAGGCCATGGAAGAAGAACCAAAGCGGCGCAGGAAGAAGAACTGGGCGGCAGCCGGGATCCTGGCGGCGGCAGCCTGCCTGTGTCTGGTGCTTCTGGGAAATTATACAGGATTGCTGGGGGAAACTGGCGATGAGATCCATGTTGCCAAGGTTGCGGAGCAGGCGGGGCAGTGGGAACTGGAGATGAATCTTGGGCAGGCAGGAAGCAGTGAAGAGGAAGAAGAGGCGCGGGATGGGATTTCTGTTCAAGAGGTTCCTTCCGCTAAGTTTCTTCCCCAAGGATTGTGGGAGGCGGATACAAGCTACGTGGAAGGCCGGGAAGTGAAGATCGGCAAAGATCCGGATCAATCCTGCTGGTATGCGGCCTGGAAAAGCGAAGACGTCTATTACTTTGCGGAAGGGGAGGATATGAGCCAGGAAGAATTTGTGGAAGAATTGAAAAAAATCTGGAAAAGTCTGTAACCTTTTGATGAAAGGAGGGGTATTGATAGTAGAAGCCCAAGGAGGGAGGATGTGCTGATGAGGAAGAATGAGTGGGGAAGGGCGGTAAAAAGATGGGCGGCAAAAAGCATTGGGATCCTTGCGGCGGTTTCTTTGCTGGCCGCCGGATGCGGAAAGGGGGAAGAAGAAGGGACTGTAAGGGACGAAGAGAAGATCGAGGCTCAGAAGCTGGCCCAGAGCGTGAAGGAGAAATACGCAAAAGAAGAACGCTATGAGTACGGGGAGGCAATCCGGGATATTGAAAGGGATGAATCTCTGAAGCTGGAGATGGGATTTGATATCATGAACGCGGGATTTGATGAATATCCCCAGATCGCGGCAGTCTATCAGGACCCTGAGCTGACCCAGCGTGTAGGGACCCATTATGAATGGGACGAGGAAAAACAGGTGCTGTCCATTACACCTCCCAGGTGGAACGCGGGAGGGATCAGCGCCTCCCAGCTGGATCCCGATGTACCGGGCAATGAGCCGGGAGCGCTGGAACTCTTTGACAAAGGAGAGTTGAAAGACTGGGGGAATCTGCCTCAGTATTACCTGGCTCAGTACGTGGATGCCAAGACTGGCGAAAAGCTGAACAAGCCGCTGGTGAGGGTGGTGACGGTCAAGCATGAGGTCAGCCAGGCGCCAAGACTTTCCATCTCGATCGATGACGACGGCCTGCCTGTCTTCTCCTGGCAGGAGCTGAAAGGAGCCGACAATTATTATGTGATGGAACTTGGCTATGACCAGGAATCGGGTTACAGCGGCGCCGGCCAGGTGATCGGAGAGACAAGCGATACCAAGTGGAAGCCGGAACAGGCCTCGGATTTCCGAACGTTTTCCGTGTCGGAGGCAGAGCGGTCAGAAGACTATAATATTGAGCGGTATGGAGAGGGGGCAGAACCGATCTATCCGGAAGAAGTGTACGAAACGTATTACTGTGTGATCGCGGTTTCCAAGAAGGGAACCTCGGCGGTGAGCAATACCTTCCACGAGCAGGATATCGCAAGGAGGGTGCCTTACATGGAAGAGACCAAGATGAGCCTGGAGAAAGAGGGATCCAATTACGCGGATGGCTTTGGAAATATGCCTTCCTATAAATGGGTGACCATGTGTGACGGAACGCTGGTACAGAAGCTTTTGGAGTATGATTTTGAACAGGCCCAGCGGACGACGGAACAGTGGGGCGAGTATGAGAAGGAAGACATGTCGGACCTAAGACTGGTGGATGTGGATCTTGTAAAGGTGCCGTATACCATAGAGGGGACCGGATTTACCGGAGTGGTGAAGGTACAGAACTTTAACGCCGATACCTGGGAAGAAGATCTAAAAGAGATCGAAAAGCGCCAGGAAGACCTTAGGAACCGGGCGGGGACCAGAGATCTGGAGATGAAAGAGGAGACGGAAGAGGAAGAAGAGTCTGGAAGGGAGGCGGAAGAGGAAGAGGTCTATCAGACGGAATACGAAATTACAGCCAACAGCGCGCTGAGTGAGTACCTGGCGGCCAACATGCTGACGGGAACGGCTATGATCGATCTGAGTGAGTTTCCGGAAAGCGCGGACCAGGAATATCTGGCGGATGCCTGGATGGAGGCTGTCTATCAGAACCCCATGATCCTGGGTGTGCGAAGCGCCGCCGTTTCTGGGGATGGGAAGACTATGCTGGTCCAATACGACACGACTCCGGAGACTATGGAAGAAAAGCAAAAGGAAATCGCGGCAGAAGTGGACCGAGTCACAGGGGAGATCATCCGGGAAGATATGTCAGAGTTGGAGAAGGAGCTGGCCATCAATCAATATCTGTGCGATACAGCGGAATATGATATGGAGGCGTTAGAAAATGCCGAGGAAAATCAGTTCCAGACGGTGGACGAGGAGTACAGTGATTCTTTCACACCTTATGGAGTCCTGTTGAACCAAAAGGGCGTATGCGCCAGCTATTCCGGGGCTTTCAAGCTGCTGGCGCAGGCGGCGGGGCTGGACTGCATCGTAGTGACTGGGAATCTGGAGGGGAATCTTCCCCACGCCTGGAATAAGGTTAAGGTAGACGGAGAGTGGCAGATCGTAGATTCTACCAATAATGATAACGAGCAGCTCTTCAATGCTCTTTTGAATCTGCCGGACAGGGCCGCGGGAAAAGTCCTGGTAGAAGATGAACTGTTTGTCCTGGACAGTAAGCTGGGAGACTATGGGGCGCCAAGCGATGAAAAAGAATACTATCGGCTGCAGGATAAATTCTTTGAACAGGACCAGATTGCCGCATCTTTGGCCGATGAACTCCAGGAGGGAGACCGGGCCACCCTTCGCACCGACTATGACCTGAACGATCAGGAGTTTGAGACTATCGCCCAGAAGGTGCTGGAGGATTTTGGAGGCAGTGAACTGGCAGGCTACTATTGGATGGGAGTTATTTATTTAGAGGGGAAATAGGAAAAGGAGGAAGAACAATGAAAAAGAGACTGGTATTAATGTTGAGCGTATGTATGATCACGGTATCCCTGTGGGGCTGCGGCGGACAGGAAGAAGAAAGCCAGGAGCCGGCGGCAGAGGAAACAACGCAGGAAGAAGAGGAAACAGAAGAAGAGGCAGAGGCCGCGAAGGAAGAAGAAGCCGATGAGGCCGCGGCGTCCGGCGAGATCACTCCGGTAGAGACATCCATCGACGCGCCGGCGAAGATCGGTGAATGGGTGGAGACAAAGAGATATTCTGCCGAAGACGAGCAGTATCATACGGTATATTACCGGATCACAGACGTTGTCCGGGGCGCCCAGGAGGAAGTCGATGCCTATAATGCCACAGACAGCGTCGTAAAACTGACGGATCTGGATGACGATAATCTGGAATACTGCATGATCACATACGAAGTGAACTTCCCCTCTGATTATCCACAGGCGGATTACGGGATCACAACCGTGGATATAAACTTCGGCGTAGAGAATCCAGATGGCGGCGGAATCGAGAAAGACGGTGTGGCCTATATCGGACTTTCCACCGTGTGGGATATATCAGAGACGCCAGAGATCAATGAATTTTACGCGGGAGATACTTTTACAGAAGGCAAGGCTGTGTTCGCAATGGTAAAAGATGTATCCGACTATGTGTTTGAAACTTCTTATACAGATGAAAATGGAGAGATGGTCTACTCTTATGTAGAAGGGAAATAATTAATCAATTAGGGCCGGGGGATTTTTAAAAATCCCCCGGCCCTAATTAAAAAAGCCCTGTCCCTAATTGATGAGTGCAAGGATGTTATCCAGGATCACGAAAGATACTTCTTCTTTTGACATGATGGGAAGCTGGATTTCTGATTCCTTAGTGATCAGTGTGACGATATTGGTATCGGTTCCGAATCCCGCGCCCGTTTCTTTCAGATTATTGGCGATGATCATGTCCAGATGTTTTTTCTCCAGCTTTTTGCGGGAATTCTCCAGC
Source organism: Lachnospiraceae bacterium KGMB03038 (assembly GCA_007361935.1). Lineage (NCBI taxonomy): Bacteria > Bacillati > Bacillota > Clostridia > Lachnospirales > Lachnospiraceae > Lachnospiraceae bacterium KGMB03038. The sequence goes on from CP041667.1 coordinate 1,102,993, forward strand.
ATATTCTGGGTTTCCATGGAGAATCCGCATAAGAATTGTCCGTCTGGCTTGTGCTCCCCCAGATATTGTAAGATATCGTCGGTGCGTTCCAGAGGAATGGACAGATCTTCATCTGCTTTTTTCACCTTTTCATCGGAGACATGGGCCGGCCGGTAATCGGCGACGGCGGCTGCTTTGATGATCAGGTCCATATCCTGGCTTCTGGATGTGACCGCATCGTACATATCTTTGGCGGAGGTGACCGGCACGGTCTCTACAAATAAAGGGGGCTTCAGGCTGGTCTTCCCGGTGACCAGGGTGACGTTGGCGCCCCGCAGCATACAGGCTCTTGCCAGGCTGTAGCCCATCTTGCCGGAGGAGTGGTTGGAAATATACCGCACCGGATCAATGGCCTCCTGGGTGGGCCCCGCGGTGACCAGCACATTCATGCCAGCCATATCCTTAGCATGGGCGCAGGCTTTGTAAACGTATTGGATCAGGGTTTCCGGCTCCGGCATTTTCCCGGCGCCTACATCGCCGCAGGCCAGCCGTCCGCTGGCAGGGCCCGCGATCTCAAAACCGTATTTCCTAAGCAGCGCCAGATTATCCTGGGTAATGGGATTTTCATACATTTTGGTATTCATGGCGGGGGCAATGATCTTGGGAGCCTCGCTGGCCAGTATGGTAGTAGTCAGCATGTCGTCCGCGATCCCGTGAGCCAGCTTGGCGATCACATTGGCAGTGGCGGGAGCTGCAATGACAGCGTCTGCCGCCTGGGCCAGGGATACGTGGGCAATGTTGAATTCAAAATTCCGGTCAAAAGTATCGACAATACATTTGTGGCTGGTCAATGACTCAAAGGTGATAGGATTGATAAAGTTTTTGGCATGTTCCGTCATGATGACGTGTACCTGGGCGCCGGCCTTCACCAGCAGGCTGGCAAGAGAGGCGCTTTTGTAGGCGGCAATGCCTCCGGTCACGCCCAGAAGGACGGTTTTGCCTTCTAATATTTTATGATTTGACATAGATAGATTCCTTTCTTGAGAGCTTCGAGGAAACCCCGTGGCTTTTTATCATTTTCTAGATTTCACTATAGCGTGTTTTGAAAAATCTTGCAAGCCTTATACAGTGCGTATCAACGGGATTTTTGATAGGAACCATCTGTTCTATGAAATAGAGAAAGCGCTTGTTTCTCCCAAATCAGAGTGCTATAATGATTCCGTAATTGTATTGTATCCCGCAGAAGCGGGAATGATAACAAGGAGGAATTGAATAATGAAGACGAAGAGACACGACACACGCTGGATGGTCAGTGTCGCACTTATGGCAGCCATCGTCATCGTCCTGGCGAATACGCCTCTTGGGATGATCCAACTGCCGATCATTAAGGCGACAACTGTACACATTCCGGTGATCATTGGAGCGATTTTGTTAGGCCCTGGGGCGGGAGCGATCCTGGGAGCGGTGTTTGGTATCTGTTCTTTGATCAGTAATACTATGGCGCCGACTCTTTTATCTTTCGCGTTCTCCCCATTTATGAGCACCAGCGGACTGCCGGGAGCGCTGAAAGCAATCTGGATCTCTGTAGGCTGCAGGATCCTGATCGGAGTAGCAGCAGGCTGGCTCTGGAAACTGTGGATGCGTCTGAAGGTGAATCAGAGTATAGGGCTTTTGCTTACTGGATTTGTTGGCTCTATGGTGAATACGGTCACAGTCATGGGAAGTATTTATCTTTTGTTTGCCCAGCAGTATGCCCAGGCCAGAGACGTAGGAGTTACGGCAGTGTGGGGACTGATCATGGGAACGGTGACAGCATCCGGCATACCGGAAGCGATTGCGGCGGCGGTGCTGGTACTGGCCCTTGGGAAAGTGCTGATCCAGGTGTTTAAGAAGATGAACATTGGTATGGTCAGCAGCCAGATGATCCGATAAAGAGAACCATAACAGCGGGGTATCTAGGAGGAAAGATAGATGCCCTGCTGTTTTTTGTAATAAGAGGAAAGAAGGAAGGGAACGATGTTCAATAAAAGCGCTTTTGAAAAAGGAATCCGAGAATCCATAGGAGAATTTGAAGTGCAGCAGACAGCTTGGGAATGTTACCAATACACGATCGTCAATGGGAGAGATCCCTCTTACCAGTCGATCGGCTTTTTCATCGGAAACCGGGGGATGGAAGGAATCCGGATTACCTTTTATAATACCTTTCTGAAGCGGATGCAAAGCTTTGACCATATTTATCACTGGTCAGATGCTTATGAGATTCTGTATCTTGGGCTCACCAGACCGGAAGCCCTGCGGTATCAGGATGAAAACGGAGAGATCCTGGCAGTTGGCAGAACACTTGGCCGTCCGCGGTATGAGTTTACCTGGCAGCCATCTGTGGAGCAGCTGTGGGATTTTGGAGACCAGGTCATGGAATCTGCCATCCAACTGGTCCTGTGCCGCTACATCAAGAAAGTGGAATATCTGGAGGAAGAGGATCAGATCCGGATCGAAGGGCGGATCTGCCCTTGCGGAGCAGATATGACTCTGGAAAGACTGGCAGAGGAAATGCATAAAGAATTCTTTGACGGCCAGGGGGAAGACCATAAAGAATGGGCGTTCTGCAGAACCGGGTCCAGCAGGGTGGGGATCATCTGCGGAAATCCAGGCTGTTATCTGGGAAGCGACTGTATCCTGGACTTATGCGGATATTTGGAGTATGCGGCCAACCAGGAGATGTTGGCTCCCCTTTTGGAAGAGCGGGCAAAAAGGCGGGAGGCATACCGGAAGCCCTGCGGGGAGTACCAATTTACCTGGCAGCCGGAACAGGGGCTGAAGGTGGTAGACGAAAGCCGGTACTGCCTGGCCTTGCAGCTTGCCCGGCAGGGACAGATAGAGGTGGAGAAGGAACTGACGGAAGAAAATCGTGTGAAAATCTCGGCCAGCGGTCTCATCTGCGGCTTTGACGGGGAAGACGAAGTGACCACCTGCCGGATCGCGTCAGCGGCAGCGGGGATCAAAGAAGGACAGGAAAAGGATATGGAATTCACGATTCCAGTCACACGGTCCTTACAGACCCGTCTTTCCGGCGGGGCCTGTGACCGCTGCATCAATCGCTGCGTGTATTTTTACGCAGGCTATATCAAATATCTCTTGGACTGCGGAAAGGAGAACGTGATCCGGGAGGACAGGGAATGGTTCCGGCAGAATCAGAAAAACGCGGAATCCAAAATGCAGACAGAATATCAATTTATCCTGCCGGACGACTTGTTCCTGGACCAGCCGGAAGAGCTGTTTGAGGCCGCGGAGCTTCTGCAGGAGCGGAATTATGTGTCCCTGTACCGGGGAATGGCGGATGATGGGGAAGGAAATCGCAGTTTCCGGATCGAAACGGTACAGGGGATCGTTAATAGAACTTCCGATGACCTGAAAATGCTTAAACAGGAAGTTTTGGAAGAGAAGATCGATCGGACCCAGAGAATGTCCTGTTATCTCTATGATTTCAGCGCAAACTTTGAGCCGTTAAAAGCATATGTGGTCTTGGCGGGGTATATTGATTATCTGAGAAGGACCGGACGATATACGGATTATCAGAGGAAACTTGCCAGTCAAAGACTGACGACAGCGAGGGCCTTTGACAGCGCCGCCGAGGAAATCCCAAAGCTGGAGAAAGTGCTGGCGATCGCGGAAAATGAGAAAGAAAGCGGACTCTACTGCGTGATCCAGGGAGAACGGGGCGTAGGAAAGAGACGGATCGTGGAGCAGATTGCCAGATTACTGGCACAGAAAGGGAAGATCAATAGTTCCGAATATGAGATACATACATTTGATGATATGGCCTCCATCTTAAGCTACCGGGCCATGTATGACCTAGGTTGCGGAGCGGCGGAGGACCAGTTCGTGGTCTACTCCGATTTTGAGCCGCGGAAACTGTATGTGCTTACAGATTTGAAGGAATTTCTCTATAACAGCGCAAAGGCAGAAGATGGGGACAGCTCCAAGGTATCCCATCTGATCAAGCTGCTGGGAAGATACCAGCCCCAGACTTACATCGTGGTCATCGGTGAAGAAAAATATGTGGAACGGTTCCTGGAATTAAGTCCCAAGATCCGGTTTTTGTTCGAGAATAATGTGATCCCGATCGTAAACCTGACGCCGGTGAAAATGTATGAGGCGTTTGTAAGGAAGCTGTCGGAACGCTTAAAGAGCCAGCTTACAGAAGGGTTCAAGAATCGTTTCCTGGATTATATTGCCTTGAACCGCAGGTTTCTTCCCTTGGGGAATCAGGAGTTGGCGGATTATTTGGCGGATTACGCGAATAACCAAAAGGAACTCTGCCTCCCGCCGGATGTCTACCGGAAACAATCGGCGGAAGAAATGCTGGAATCTGTGATCGGCATGGAAAATGTGAAGAAAAAGACCTGCGAATTCGAGGCCTACGCCATGTTTATGAAGCGGGCCCAGATGGATGGTATGCATCTGCCGGACAGCAATATGCATATGATCTTTACCGGAAATCCGGGGACTGGAAAGACCATGATCGCCAGGGTGATCGCCCAGATGCTGTTTGACCTAGGGATCGTAAAGGAAAACCGGCTTACCGAGGTAGAAGCAAAAGACTTAAAATCCCCTTATATCGGGGATTCCGCGGGGAAAACCGGCGGAGTGATCAGCAAGGCTATGGGCGGGGTCTTGTTCATTGACGAAGCATATTCTATCGGAGATGATGCCCACGGAAAAGAAGTCATTGCCACGCTGATCAAGGCAATGGAAGATTACAAGGACCGGTTTGTGGTCATTTTTGCCGGGTACGCAAAGGAGATGCAGGACTTCCTGAATATCAATCCAGGCATTGCGTCCAGGATTGGCTATACGTTTGATTTTGAAGATTATACGGCAGAAGAACTGACCCAGATCTTTGATAGGAAGATGAAAAAGGCGGGATTTATCTACGGGCCAGAGATCTTGGACCAGGTCCGGGACATCTGCGCTTATTTCCGGGAGAAGAAAAACTATGGAAACGGCCGGTTTGTTGATAAGCTGATCCAGCGCGTGATCATAAAACACGCCTCCGCAGAAGTGGAAAACGCGGCCCTGCGGAAGATCCGGCCAGAAGATATTCCTGAGATTGAAGAACTGATCTCTACCGATGTGGTGGAGCATAAAAACTATGAAGAACAGCTTGCGGCGTTTATCGGGATGGAGCCTGTGAAAGAGAAAGTCCGGCAGTTTGCCCGGTTTGCAGAATTCCAGCAGATGGCAAAAGCCGCCGGGGCTTCGATCCCTGCCGGGAATATGCATATGATCTTTACCGGAAATCCTGGAACTGGCAAGACGGCGATTGCCAGAGTCATGGTGGAACTGCTGTATGATATTGGAGTGATCAAAGAAAATAAACTGGTAGAGGCGGAGCGCAAAGATCTGGTGGCGGGATATGTAGGGCAGACCGGCGCTAAAACGGCAGAAGTGATCGAGCGGGCCTTAGGCGGGGGCTTGTTTATTGACGAGGCGTATACCCTTACGCCCACATCGGAGAATGATTTTGGCGGGGAAGCGATCGCCACGCTTTTGAAAGCCATGGAAGATCACAAAAATGACTTGATCGTGATCTTTGCCGGATATCAAGAGGAGATGCGCCAGTTTGTCAACACCAATCCGGGGATTGCTTCCAGGATTGGAAATGTGTTTGACTTTCCGGATTATACGCCCTCTGAGCTGGCGGAAATGTACCGGACACAGATGGAAAAAGCGGGATTTGCCGTTACTGGCCAGGCCTTGGAAAAGGTTGAGATTGTGATGGAATACTTCTCAGGAAAGAAGAATTTTGGAAATGGAAGGTTTGTAGGCAAGATGGTACAGGAAACGTTCCTGATCCATTCCGGGCACGTCCGGCCGGACCAGGCCAATCTGACCGTGATCGATGGGGAGGATATTCCGGAAATCACAGATCTGACCAATACTGGGAAAAAGATGGAAAAATCCACAGAACTTGACCGCATTGTGGGACTGAGCGGCGTGAAAGAAAAGATGAAGGAGTTGGAAGCGCTGGTCAATTTTGGCATTCTCGCAAAGGAGCACGGCCTGAATGTTCCGTCCGCTAATATGCATATGATCTTTACCGGGAATCCGGGAACCGGGAAAACAACGATTGCCAGGATCATAGCGGGGAAATTGTACGATATCGGTATCATCAAAGAAAAGAAACTGGTAGAAGCGGAGCGAAAAGATCTGATCGCCGGATATGTGGGCCAGACGGCGCTGAAAGTGGGAGAAGTCGTTGAAAAGGCCATGGGAGGGATCCTGTTTATCGATGAAGCCTATACCCTGACGCCAAAGACCGAATCGGATTTTGGCGGGGAAGCGATCGCGGCGCTCATCAAAGCCATGGAGGACCATAAAGAAGACCTGATCGTAATCTTTGCTGGTTATAAGGAGGAAATGGAAGAGTTTGTAGACGCGAATCCTGGAATAGCCTCCAGAATCGGTTTTACGTTCCATTTTGAGGATTACACGGCAGAAGAGCTGTGCAAGATATTCGTGAAAAAAATGGAAGCAAACGGATTCACTGTGACGGAGAAAGCAGAAGAAAAGGTGAAAACCCTCATGCAGGAATCCCGTCATAGGAAAAATTTTGGAAACGGCCGGTTTGTAGACCGGGCGGTACAGCAGACGATCACAATACATGCCCAGAATTATACGCTGGAATCGATCGCGGTGATCGATGAAAGAGATATTCCAGATGGTGTAAAAGAAGGGTAGCGGCCAGCCGCTACCCTTTGTGACTGTTCATGGACTGCCTCAGGCAGTCCATATTTTTGCGAAGAAATCGGATAAAGGAATAGCCGCCAGTCCGGAAAACCTTGCGGAAAGCAAGCCATACAAAGACGGAAGAAGCTTCCATAAGCAGGATCCGCAGCAGAAAGTGGGGCCGGCAAAGCCCAAGCCGGCTGAGTGTATAAGACTGGAACCGGATATGCCGGGTCTCATCGTGGAGCATCTGGGCGCAGATGCTCCTTAAGGCGGGAGAGTCCACAGCGCGGGAGAGGGCGTCGTAATAGCACAGGGCGATCATTTCCGCGGTTACCAGGACCATGATCTCGCCTTTTAATCCGCCTGTTTTCCTAAGCAGCCGGAAGATAGAGTCCAACAGTGTCCGCTTCAGAGGCCTGACGCTGTAGAAATCCATATACTGGCGCAGATAGGCAGAGTGCCAGTTCTCTTCCCGGACAAACCACTGCATGGCACAAGCATAGGCTGGCTCCCGGATTTCTTTGGCAAAGCGTTCTACAGTCTCTAACAGGTGTCTTCCATCGGAACCTTCCCCTTTTTGAAAGGCCCGGATCGAAGGAAAGATGAGAGCTTTTTCTGTTTTGGTAAGGGTTGGTTCCTGGGAAAAGTCAATCTTTAAGCGGTGCTGGGAATTATGTTCAAAATACGCGTTCCATTGTGGGTAATTCCAAGAGTTCATGCTGGATTCCCTTCTCCTTTCTGGTTCTTTCTCTCTATCATAACACTTTACAAGGAAATCACAAATATTTTACGGAAGAAAGATTTCCCTCTTGTGAAGGCGGGGATACAATAAAAGATGAGGAAATGGATCCTCAGGGAAGGAGGCGTTTTGCATGGCATGGGTATGTGTCTGGATTCTGGCGGGAATCGGGTGTCTGCTTCTTGGATTCTGGTGTGCAGGGCAGAATCCAAAATGGGGAAGGAGTGTCCGGCTGGACGCGAAAGTGGAAGAGATAAAATATCACGTACAGAATGAAGGAAGCGGTGTGATCGAAGAGAATCAGTGCAGTGTCTCCGTGAGACTTTGCTTTGTCTGGAATGGAAGAGAATACAGAGAAACCAAAGAGTACCGCGGCCTTTTGTCCGCGCCGCCGCCTACGCAGCGGCAGATCCAGATTTTGTTCTGGCCAAAGGATGGACGCTGGAAGATTTGGAAAAGGACAAGACCTTACTGGCTTTTGCTCTTTCCAGGAGCTGTGTTTTCAATTTGCACCGGGATCGCTCTGGCGGTCGGAGGGCCCAAGTTCAGTCAAATGCTGGGAAGTTTTCGCTATGATGATCCCAATATAGTAGGACAGTTGTTCTATGGATCGCTTGCTTTGTTGGGAATTCTAGCCGGGATCGCCTTTGGCATTTTTTTGATTCCTTATGGATTTGGGCCGATTTTCGGGCCATTTCTATTTAAAGTATGGGAAGCTTTTGGAAGACTGGAAGAAATACAGGCAAAATGTATAGTGATTATTTTCGAGGCGTATGATAGTAATGAGGGTATGTTCTATCCGGTATTCACCTATAGGGGCTTGGAGGGGATACAGTACTGGAGAGGTCCTAAGAACTACAAGATTGGAGATTACCAGCCGGGAGCGTACTATCCCATTTACCGGCATCGGCGTACAAAGAGAATCTATTTGCGCCCAAAATGGGTCGAGGTGGTGAATGTGCCATTTGCAATCCTGAGGTTTGTACTTCTGGGAGGGTTTCTTTTGATCGTTCTGCTGACCTGTATGGCCATGCTGGGGGGCGTGATCGTCAGCCTTTAGAAAACAGATTTTATGTTTGGGAAAAAGGCACCGGAAAAATGAATTTTGGAATTGACAAATCCTAGGGGAATATGGTATAAATATCTAGTGCACAAGTGCATACAGGGGATTGGTCAAGTGGTATGATAGGGGTCTCCAAAACCTTTGGCGGGAGTTCGATTCTCTCATCCCCTGCTTGAAAAAGCCGGAAGCCTTGAAATTCAAGGGCTCCGGTGTTTTTTTTATTTTTGAAATTCCTGCTGGCTGTTTTTTAGGATGAATGATTTGCTGTCGATCGCGCGCATAGTCGCCAAAATTCCGTCAAGATGATCGTATTCGTGCTGGATGAGTTCAGACATATCATCATCCATACGCATTTCTTGTTCTTCCCAATTTTCATCCAGATAACGTAAAATGCAGTGACGGTAACGGCTGACCCGGACCAACAGGTTGGGAAATGACATGCAGTCGTCCAGCAGTTCCATGCGTTCCTCTCCGATAAATTCCAAATGCGGATTGATGATCACATAAGGCTTGTCTGTTAAAATGCAGATGAGCCGCTTTTTTATGCCTATTTGGGGCGCCGCAATCGCCCGGCCAAACCCGTATTCTTTCTGGATACCCCTGATACAGTCAAACATATCTGTAAAAACGGGGCGCAGCTGTTCCAGTTCTTCCCGTTTTACTTCTTGGGATACTTCATATAATTCAGGGTTTCCCAACAGCAGAATTTCTCGTTTCATACTATGTCCTCCTTAGTAAATTACAATTCATGATCCGCAGGCTGGAATTTGGATCACAGGACGCTGCTTAAAAATGCGCCCAGTATCAATATCACAATTCCAAGAATTGCAAAAAGTGTACCCACGATGCAGCGGATATACTGTCCACTCATTTTGATATAAGAGCAATTGGGATCTTTCTCACAATAAAGGACATGGCAGTCGCCGCCTACCGTAAAGATACAGTTTGAAGTCCAATTCGTCTTATTCGTATAACTGTTGCCGCCGATGCGGTATTCATATATGGCTCTGGCATTATTAGATGAATTCTCAATACCTATGATCTTTCCAGTCGTATGTCCCTTACATTTTGAAAATTTCATAAATGTGGGAACACAGACGATCAATCCGACCAATAGAAATAAACTTCCGATTATCCAAAATACGATCATGATATACCCTCCAGCTTTCACTCATTTTTATATACATTATACATCGGATTTCTGCTTAAAAGAAGAGACCAGATGTTCAATGATTTTTATCCCGGATTCTTCCAGAGAGCTGGCGCCGTTGCTCAGACACCATTCATACATGCTGCCCCTTATTGCGGTGACCAGGATCCTGCTGATGGTCTTGTAGGAATCTTCTCTGCTAAGTTCTCCCCTTTCCTGGCCGATCCTGGCGATATCGGCTAAGATTACGTATAGGTTTCTCTGTACGTGGATAAGACGTTCTTTGTGTGAGATTTTTAGCTGCGCGGAGTAGATCTCTGAAAGCATTGCGGGGCTGGTCTCACATTCGGTCGTTCTGAGAGAGTAGCGGCAGAAATTGACCAGCTGCTGGTCGGCGGGAAGGGACTTGTCACTATTTTCATACCAGTTTACATAGAGTTCTTCTATATGAGGAAGCCAGTAGAGCAGTAATTCTTCTTTCGATTTAAAATAATAATAAAACCCGCCTTTTGAAGTTCCGGCGGCCTGTATGATCTCGTCTACCGTCACTTCGTTATAACTTTTCTGCGCGAACAGATTCATTGCGGTCTGTATGAGCCGGTCTTTCAGCGATTTATTTGAAGTCATTTTCTGATACCTCCGGTAAATGATGAAAAAATTATAGCACAGAGAAATAGAAATATACAATAGATGAAGTGCAATAGACAGAATATTTTGTGAAAACAAAAGAGTTGACAAAAAATAAGAAAGAGTTTATGATTTTTAAAACAGACTATAGTTTGTAGTGCGGTTTGTGCTCGAAAGGAGGAAACTTATGAGCAGGAAATGGATTCGATGTGGTAAGCTGTTTGACGGAATTCACGAAGAACTTTTGGAAGGACAGGAGATCATAGTGGAAGGGAATCAGATCGTGGAGGTGGGAAAGGACCTCTATCGCGGAGGCGAAGAGGTGATCGATCTGTCTCATCTGACGGTTACGCCGGGGATGATCGATGCCCATATCCATTCGGATATTCTTGACTGGCGTGAATACTGGAAGAATATCCCATTCCGGTCGGATGCGTTCTATACACTGTCCCATCTGCACACGGCCCAGAGATCTCTTGAACGGGGATTTACGACCATCCGCTGTCATTCTGCTTCCGCAAGGGATTACGGGATCGCGGATGTAAAACAGATGATCCAGCGGGGAGCGTTTAAAGGTTCCAGACTGTGCATTGCCTGTCACATGCTGGGGACTCCGGGGAGTCATGCGGACAGCGGGCAGTCCTTTTCAGGCAATCCCCAATACGCTTTGCTGACTCAGGGGATCAATGTTGGGACGGGAGCGGATTTCTTCCGGAACGCGGTAAGAAATGAAGTGAAATTTGGAGCGGATTTTATCAAATTATTTTTATCCGGCGGCTTTTCCACTCCCAATGACGGACCAGAGGACCAGCAGATGTGTGATGAGGAGATCGAGGCGGTCATTTCTACAGCAAAGGCGCTCCATAAGCCGGTGACGGCCCATGTATACGCGCCGGAGCTGATGAACAAACTGATGGATTATGGGATCACCGGAATGGAACACGGGGCATTGATGGATGAGGAAACGGCACGGAGATTTGAGCGGACGGATACCTACCTGGTTCCTACTTTTGTACCCTATGACGACATTATTGCCGGAGATGAAGAAAGCTTGAAGAAGAAGAGTCCCCAGTTCCGCAGGAAACTGGAAATATACGGAAAGCGGCTGAAAGAAAGCCGGCAGATCATCATTGACAGTAAGATCCGTCTGGGATATGGAACCGACCTGGTGGCAGTGGATCAGTGCTATGAAAGCTGGCATGAATATGAAAGCTGGATGCGGTCCGGAATGGATCCCTACCGGATCTTGAAAGCCGCCACCAGTGTAAATGCCGGGATTCTGGGAATGGAAGATAAGATCGGGACGATAGAACCTGGAAAAGAGGCGGATCTTGCCGGCTGGCACAGAGATCTTCTGACCGATCCTTTGGCGTTAAAAGAATGTAATTTTGTGATGAAAGAGGGAACGGTATACGAAGCGGCATATCAAAACATGGATTAAGAGATGACTCTCTTAATAAAAGGAACAGGGATCTGTCGGAGCGATGTTCGCCGGCAAGATCCCTGCAGTTTGTCATAATGTAGGTAATATCAATCGTCCAAAGGCCTTTGGCCGGTTCCGGATACTATCTCTGTTACGTTTCCAAAGCCGCTGACCTCGATCTCATACCAGGTATCTCCATTTTCGATGACAAAGTCGTACTCGTTCCAGAGTCCCTCACTGCTGATGGATTCCGAGACGATCTCTCCGCCGCCGGTCTGGGCCAGAGCCGTTTCTCTGGCTTCTGACGGGGTAGCCCGCAGGAAGAAGATGGCTCCCACGGCAATAATGATAACTGCAATAACCGCCGCCGCGGTGATTCCGATGATTTTTTTCTTTGACATATATAAGTTCCTCCTTTAACGACTTGTTTTGTTTGCTATGTGTGTAGTATATACAGCAAAGATTAAAAGAAGATTAGAATTTTAATTTTTTTGAGTTGGGGCCGGGGGATTTTTAAAAATCCCCCGGCCCCAACTCAGACTGTAGACAAAGTCCCCGGTTTACACCGGAGCTTTTCTATTGTAGTTATCAACATTTCAATGATTCTTCCGGTTTTTATCAAGAAAAATCCCCTACTTATCAACTCGAAAGTTAAGCGGTGCGTTCTCTGCACATGGTATAATTATCCTATAAGGAGGGCCTGCTTATGATGACAAGAGATTCCGATAAAAAAAGAGAACAAATGATGCTGTTCAGCATGGATGACATGGTGCCAAAGGATCACATGCTCCGAAAGATTGACCGGGCAATTGACTGGAACTTTATTTACGATCTTGTAGAAGACAAGTATTGTGCAGATAACGGAAGGCCGAGCATGGATCCGGTGATGCTGATCAAAATCCCTTTTATCCAGTATCTCTATGGGATTAAAAGTATGCGCCAGACGATCAAAGAAATCGAAGTGAATGTAGCGTATCGTTGGTTTCTCGGTCTGGATATGCTGGATCCAGTTCCTCACTTTTCTACTTTTGGGAAAAACTATACCCGGCGTTTTAAGGATACGGAACTGTTTGAACAGATCTTTTCCCATATCCTCGAACAATGTATGAAGTTTCATCTGGTAGATACGTCTACCGTGTTTGTGGATTCTACCCATGTAAAAGCCTGTGCGAACAGCAAAAAGAGGCGAAAGAGGATTGCATCTCAAGAAGCTCTATGGTATGAGGAGGAGTTAAAAAAAGAAATCAATGAAGACCGCAAAAATCATGGAAAGAAACCTTTAAAAGAAAAAAAGGATGATTCAACTACACCGCCTGCAGCGGGTAGCGGCACTTCTGGTGAAAGCGGTTCTTCAGACGAGATCCCGGAAGGAGCCAAAACGCAAAAATGCAGTACTTCAGATCCGGAAAGCGGGTGGTTCCGAAAAGGCGAACATAAACATGTTTTTGCATACAACATAGAGACTGCATGTGACAAGCACGGGTGGATCTTAGGTTATACTGTGCATCCAGGGAATGAACATGACAGCAGGACATGGAAGCCTTTGTACGACAAGTTGAAAGACCTGGATATGGAGATGATGGTATTGGATGCCGGATATAAGACTCCAGCAATCGCCCGAGAATTGTTAAAAGACGGGATACAGCCCCTGTTTCCGTATAAAAGGCCCATGACAAAAGATGGATTCTTCAAGAAATATGAGTATGTCTACGATGAGTACTATGACTGCTATATCTGTCCGGCGGATCAGATCCTTACTTATCGGACAACGAACCGGGAAGGGTACAAAGAATACAAGAGCGATAAAAGCATCTGTAAAAACTGCCCTTACCTTTGCAACTGTACAGAAAGCAAAGAGCATGAAAAAACGATCTCCCGCCACATTTGGGAAGAGTATCTGGAAACCAGTGAGGATATCCGCTATACTCTCGGGAACAAAGAGATCTATATGTTGAGAAAAGAAACCATTGAGAGATTGTTCGGAAGTGCAAAAGAACAGCATGGATTTCGATACACACAATACATCGGCAACGCCCGAATGAGAATGAAAGCCGGGCTGACCTTTGCGTGCATGAATCTGAAAAAGCTGGCAAAGATTCTGGATGTAAGGGAAAGGCAGGACAAAAAATCAGGATTCTTTTTTATCTTTTATAAAAAAATATGGGAGTTGGCATTTTGGCAAAAAGAGTGGTGCTGGAGCTAGGCTCCAGCACCAACTTTGTCTACAGTCTGAGTTGGGGCCGGGGGATTTTTAAAAATCCCCCGGCCCCAACTGACTATCCGCAGTATTTTGCCATATCTTCTTCAAAATGCCGGATCTGGGTTTCCAGAGAATCCCGCTCAGCCTCGGTAAGGTTTTCTTCAATGGCGGTCAGATCCTGGCGGATCTTCTCTGGATTATAGGGTACTTCCAGAGCAAAATCGCTGTAGGCCCGGATTTTCTGGAAATACATATTCGTATCGGGCTCTTCCTGGCCCTGGCGGCACATCTGGTACATGGTCACGCTGTCGGCGGCATCAGTATCGGTACATGGTTTGCAGATCCATTTTCCCATATAGTAATAGCGCCCGCTGATTTCATAGATAAAGCCGGAAAGTGTCAATAAATGTTCTGTCAGCATATGTATGACCTCCTTTTCTAGTTACACAGTAGCAGAAATAGAATAGAAAAGCAAGGCGCCTGAAGGGAATGATGAAGTAAACGAATTGTCAGTTGAAATGAAAAAGATCGTCCCCAAAATGATGTGACTTCAGACTTGTTTTCTTAATCATACAACTGGCGTTTCTTTTTTTCAAGATTATAGATTCCCGATCTGTTCCCGGATGGCAAGGATCTTACGTACGGTGGAATTTCCAGCCAGAGTCCCATGCAAAGCCTCCGCATACCGCTGTACCTCTCTCTGTTTCGTTGTATACTTTTTCCTCTGTGGTTCATCGATCATTCCGTCTGTCCCTGTTGCCGCACATGTTTCCAGCTCCCGCTTCCTTCGGTAATTCACAAGGTCAATCACTTTTTCCCGTCCATAATTACGGATAAAACAACGCAGCTTGCACATCCGGTCTGAACCCGTCTCACTCCATCCCATAGGTCTTGAACTCATCCGCTCAGATAAAACGCTGCTCACATGTCCTTCCGCGCTGCATCCCAGCACATGCTTATCATGGAATGCCCTCTGGATATACTCCCAGTTTCCAACAAGATACGTCCTGCAGTCTTCTACCGCGCGGTCGCTCCCTTCACAATGGTTCCGGATCCGGGTCAGGAGCTTTTTGGCTGCCAGAAGCTTATTTTTATAAATATACTTATAGAACCGTCCTTTTGTGACCCCTTCTTCATCCAGCATATACCCGGCTACCCGGTTGATATATTTCATCAGATGAAACCGGTCTGCCACGAGTCTGCTTTTACCTACATAGTTGGCAGCCGCACGGATCCAGCTCCCGCCATCGCTGTTGATATAAACACATTTCAGTACGTCCAGATCATAGTGCCGCCGGATATAAGCATCTACAGATTCCCACAGGGCGGCATTCTGATCCGATCCCGCATAAAGTCCTCCAAAATAGAACGGTGAGATCAGCTTTCTCCTGCCATTGCAGATCTCTTCTTTTCCTTCAAAGAGATAGACCAGCTTGCCGATAAAGCATCCCTGTTCATATCCATCTTTCTGCCGATGGATATGATCCTCATCCGCTTCGATATAAAGGTATTCGCAGGCCTTCTTTTCCTTTGGCGGTTCTTCCATCTCCGGGATCTCTTTTTCGATGGAGTGGACTTTGTTCATTACCGTCGTCTTTGTGATCGTCTGCCCATTTGTCTTTATTGATTCCGCGGCATGCTGGTAAGAATGGACTTCCGCTTCATTCAAAAGCTTTGCTTCTGCCGCTGCTGTAAATCTTTCTCTATCCGGCAGGTGCATCAGTTCATCCAGGAGGCACCGGATCTTTCCTGTCTGGTCTTTATACAGGGTATGCGTAAAGGTAATATCTCCTACAATGGAGATCAATGTCCTCTGTCTGCTCCGCTGCACAGTATAATTGTCCTTGCGTATCCCGCTGTCACGGATCATCTGGTCGGCATTCGTCAGTGCCAGACCGATAAAATCTGCCGCCATCTGATTACTCAGACTGCTGACCGTTTCCTCAAAAGTGGTAAATGAATCCAGGTGTTCCAGAAATTTCTCTTCCGCATTAAGTAAACCACTGACAAGAGTATTGATTAATGTTATAATATCCATGAGTATTGGACTCCTTTCGGTTTTTGTTTTTTTCGTCGAAATCATTATACCTCAAGGAACCAATACTCTTTTCATTTATTTTTTGTCAACTGACTATTTCTTTACTCCAACGAAGGGAATCACCTTTTGGAAATACTCACATATATTGAAGGTAGTATCGTATCGAAGGGAGCAGCTTTGATTATGCCTGACAATGAGAGAACCAGAGAAGGGGAGGATATTATGATCCTTCCTGAATATCCAGATATGGGAATCCCGGAAACAGATCCGCAGGAGGATGTGCCCGCCTCTCCTTATCCAGATCCAGACAATCCGTTTCCAACGCCGTCCCTGCCAGGGAAGCCCCCCGCCCCCCAGCGTCCGCCTGCGGACAGTACGCCGTCTTTGCCGGGAAATGGAGGAACTGGAACCGGACAGTGGCCGCCCATTACCATTTACCCGATCCCGATCCTGCCCAGTCCCCAGGGAAACCGGAGAAGGTATTGCACTATCCGGTTTCTGAATGCGGCGGTAGGATATGACAGGATCCATATTTCCTTGGGAAATCAAAGGATGGTAAACAGCCTTGGCTATGGAGAACTGACGTCCTACTTTATTGAACGCTCAGGGTTTCGGGACATCCGTGTGATGGACGGGATGAATCAGGGCAGCCTGCTGTCTGTTGATACGTTTCTGCTTGCGGAAAATGAAACGTACACAGCGGCGTTTGTAAATGGGGTAAATGGGCCCTCGATGTATCTGATGACAGATTATTCCTGCGCGGACCGCTATCAGAGGACTTCCTGCGTGCGGGTGGCGAATCTGTCTTATAACGCCCAGACGCTGGATGTGTCGGCGCAAAAAGGAGAGGTGCGGTTTGAAGACCTTACCTTTAAAACGGTGTCCACATATAAAAGGGTCCTCAGCGGCAATCAAGAGTTTGTGGTGACGGATGCTATCAGCGGCATTATGATATTCCATGTAAGACAGCAGATCCAGGCGGATCGGGCATATACTATGTATATTATTGGAAATGCTTACGGAACGCCGCCTCTTGAGGGGATTTTCGGCGAGAACTATTCCAGGCTGGAGGGATAGGTTGACAATAACGCTTGTTTATGGTATTGTACTTCTTGATCAGTTTAGAATCGGGAGTGTGAAATTTTCCATGGACGAGAGTGCCGAAGACGACACTGAAACAGTCTGTTGTATGTATTTATATTGTTTATACAGAGGTATAGCCTGTACTCGGATACGAATATAGGCTGTACCTTTTTGCGTCTATTTTGATCAAACATAGAAAATGGAGGAAGAAAGAAAATTATGATAGGTTCAATTCTGTTGCAGGTTGTATTGATTTTCCTGAATGCAACCTTTGCGAGCGCGGAGATCGCGGTGATCTCCATGAGTGAAACGAAATTAAAGATGATGGCGGAGGAGAAGGATAAACGGGCGATGAAGCTGTTTGCGCTGGTGGAACAGCCGGCGAAATTTCTGGCTACGATCCAGGTGGCGATCACTCTGGCAGGACTCTTAGGGGGCGCGTTTGCGGCGGATAATTTCGCGGGGCCTCTGACAGATCTTCTGGTCAGAGCGGGAGTGACGATTCCGGAGAATGTATTGAATTCCATTGCGGTGGTTGTGATCACGCTGGTCCTGACTTACTTTAACCTGGTGTTTGGGGAATTGGTCCCCAAAAGGATCGCTATGAAGAAGACAGAGGCTATGGCCCTTGGAATGTCCGGCCTGCTGTCCTTTGTTTCTAAGGCGGCGGCTCCGCTGGTATGGCTTTTGACAGCTTCTACCAACGGAATCCTGCGGCTGATGGGGATCGACCCAAATCAGGACGAGGACACTGTGACAGAGGAAGAAATCCGCATGCTTCTGGTGGAAGGCAACGAGAAGGGGATTATCCCCCAGGAGGAAAATGATATCATCCAGAATGTATTTGAATTTAACGATACTTCTGTGGAACAGATCTGTACAAGACGTCGGGATGTGATCTATCTTTCTCTTCAGGACGACATGGAAGAGTGGGAGAAGATCATTTATGAAAACCGCCATACCCACTATCCTGTCTGTCGGGAGGGCCAGGAAGACATTGTGGGCGTGCTGGATACGAAAGATTATTTCCGGCTGAAGGATAAATCCAGAGAAAGCGTTATGAATTCAGCGGTAGACAAGGCGTTTTTTATTCCAGAGATCATGAAGGCCAATGTGCTGTTTGCGAAGATGAAGCAGACACGCAATTATTTCGCGGTGATCGTAGATGAGTACGGCGGCCTGTCCGGGATCATAACCCTTCACGACTTAATGGAAGCCTTGGTAGGAGATCTGAGGGAACTAGAAGAACCTATAGAACCGGAAGATATTGAGAAGCTGGATGAAGGAGTTTGGAAGATTCAAGGATGCGCGGATCTGGAAGATGTAGCGGAAGAGTTGAAGATAAAATTAGATCTGGAGGACTATGATACTTTCAGCGGTTATATCTGCGGAGAAATAGGACGGATACCAAGCGATGGGGAAAAATTCCATATAGAAACAGAAGAATTGTCTATTGATGTGAGAGATGTAGAAAATCATGTGATCAAGGAGACGATCGTAAGATTGAAATAATCGGAATTGTTTCCGAATTGTAGTTGGGGCCGGGGGATTTTTAAAAATCCCCCGGCCCCAACTGATGAATTACGTATCCACCAGTGAGGGATGCCCCGATGTAGCATAGGATTCCCCCGGTATTTCCAATGGTTTCCGCGATTTGACAGAATATTTTCTGTGTCATGTCATAGTAGGGACTGATGTAGAACATGTTGATAGGGCCATATTGATGAAGGAAAAGATTCAGCCCTGTGGCGATCAGACAGCAGGTGAGGTAGCAGACAGCGGCGCCGGCGAACCCGCTCCTATCTTTGTTCTTCCTGCGGATATATCCTGCGGAAAGCCCAATCCCGATCAATGCGAAATGCCAGGCGTAGGAGTGGATGGTCAGCGGAGCGCAGCCGTAATGCATTCCGCTGGTATCGCAGAAAGCAAAGATTCCGCCCAAGAGACCAAAATCCATCAAGAAAGACAAGAAAGCCTGATACAGCCTGGGGGATCTGATCCAAGGAAGAAGGAGACAGATATACATGGGCGTGCTGCATAGCTGGAAGGGGAAATACCACCAGTTGTAAACGCCGTTATTTAGTTGATATGTGATACACCACTGTTTCCAGATCTCGCTTGCGAGCAGGACCAGTCCGCAGCACAGGAAGAAATATCTTTGTTTTTTCATAATTGACTGCCTCGATATCAGTGTGTCTTAGAATGTATTTATTATACACCTGGCGCAATAAATGTGCTATAATACAAATACTGTGCCCGCAGAGGGATGGGAGACAGCATACAATAAGAGATGAGGTGGAAATATGCGGACGAAAAATGCGTGTATGCTGATATTGACAGCATTTATCTGGGGGACGGCTTTTGTGGCCCAAAGTGTGGGAATGGATCATCTTGGCCCGTTTACCTTCAACGGTGTGCGGAATCTGATCGGAGGAGCGGCTTTGCTTCCCTGTATCTTTTTCCTGGAAAGATGGAACCGGAAGGATCAGAAGAAGGAATCAGGGCAGGAAGTCCCCGGTACGAGAAAGGATCTGATCACAGGCGGAATCGCCTGCGGTCTTCTGCTTTTTGCGGCCAGCAGTCTTCAGCAGATCGGCCTAGTCTATACATCGGCTGGAAAGGCAGGGTTTATTACGGCTTTTTATATCGTGATCGTACCGGTGCTGGGGATTTTTCTTCATCAGAAAGCAGGATGGAAGATCTGGGCGGCGGTGGCGGCGGCGCTTGCTGGTTTATATCTTTTGTGTATTACCGATGGTTTTTCGGTCAATATCGGAGATTTCTATGTGCTTCTATGCGCATTGTTGTTTTCCCTGCATATCCTGGTGATCGATCATTTTGCGCCGAAGGTAGATGGGGTAAAAATGTCCTGTATCCAGTTTTTTGTATGCGGGATCGTTTCCCTGGTCCCAATGTTTCTATGGGAAGAACCAAGAATAGAAGGCTTGCTCTTAAGCTGGTTTCCTCTTCTGTATGCGGGAGTGCTTTCCTGCGGTGTGGCTTACACCCTGCAGATCGTGGGGCAGAAGAATGTGAATCCAACGGTGGCTTCTTTGCTTTTGAGTCTGGAGTCCTGTTTCTCTGTTCTGGCTGGATGGATTATCCTTGGGGAACGGCTGTCGCTAAGAGAGGGAGCAGGGTGTATTTTGATGTTTGCGGCGATCGTGCTTGCACAATTGCCGGAGAGAAAGGAGAAATTGCAGTATGAATAATTATCCGCTGATTCTTAAAATGATGGAATACTATGCGGGGCGTCCAAAGCAGATCCAGCATTTTATGAAAGTGTACGCCTATGCGAAACTGATCGGGGAGATGGAACACATTTCGCCGGAACTCCAGAGGATCCTGGAAACGGCCGCGATCACTCATGATATTGGTATCAGAGCCAGCGAGATAAAATATGGAAATTCCAGCGGAAAAAATCAGGAGTTAGAAGGTCCGCCGGAGGCGCGGAAAATGCTTTGGGAACTTGGGTATGACGAAGAACTGATCCAAAGGGTATGCTATCTGATTGGCCATCATCATACTTATCAGAAAATCGATGGTATAGATTATCAGATCTTGGTTGAAGCTGATTTCCTGGTCAATCTGTATGAAAACGGAAATGATTCTCAAGCGGTAAAGACAGCTTTGGAGCGAATTTTTGTGACGGAGACAGGAAAAACTTTGTGCAGGACAATGTTCGGTATACAGGAACCCCAAATAGACAAGAAGGGAGAAATATCATATGGTACGAGAAATTAAGAAAGAAGATTATCAGCTCTATATGGATTTAAGCCGTGAATTCTATGATTCCGACGCGGTGCTCCACTCTATTCCAGCTTCTTACAGGGAAGAGACTTGGAAGGAAATGATGCGTTCAGAAGAGTTTGTCAAAGGATATATTCTGGAAAAGGACGGGATCGAAGCCGGGTACGGGCTGACCAGTTATACCTTTTCCCAGGAAGCCGGCGGAAGAGTGGTCTGGCTGGAAGAATTATATATCCGTCCTGAATATCGTTGCCATGGACTTGGAAAAGAGTTCTTCCGGTATGTGGACGAAAAGGTAGCCCCCACGGTGAAACGGCTTCGGCTGGAGATCGAACCGGACAATCTGCGGGCGAAAAAACTGTATCTTGCTATGGGTTATAAGGATCTGCCTTACGTCCAGATGATCAAAGAAGCACAGGAGGATTAGAAGATGAGATTTGTAATTCAGAGAGTATCGGAAAGCGAAGTGAAGGTGGACGGAGAGATCCTGGGAAAAATCGGGAAAGGATTCATGGTGCTGGTCGGAGTCAGCGACAGTGATACAAAGGAGACCGCGGACAAAATGATCCGGAAAATGCTTGCTCTTAGGATTTTTGAAGATGAGCAGGGGAAAACAAATCTTTCACTGGAAGCGGTGGAGGGAGAACTTCTGCTGATCTCTCAGTTTACTCTGTATGCTAACTGCAAGAAAGGAAACAGGCCAAGTTTCATTGGAGCCGGAGCGCCGGATATGGCAGAAGAGATGTACGAGTATATTATCAGTAAGTGTAAAGAACAGGTTCGTGTCGTAGAAAGAGGAAGATTTGGGGCGGATATGAAAGTCAGCCTTGTTAATGACGGGCCGTTTACCATTATCCTGGATTCAGATACATTGTAGAAAAAGACCAGGCGCCGCAGCAGTCTTTTGGCTGTCGGCGCCTAAAAAGAGGAAAAGATTAAGTCTGTGCATAGAAAAACGCACAGGAAATGTAAAAAATGATATCCAAAAAGAAATAATTACAATAATAAAACAACTGCGGGGAAAAAATTAAGAAACCAAAGAAAAATCTGATAAGTTTGAACGATATGAGTAGAAAACTATTAACTGATGGAAATATAATATCATAATCTGAAAAATATGTAAAGGAGAAAAACGGGAAAATCTCGTTTTTCTCCCAGGCAAGGCCTACTTCATAGCGCCGCCTGTCAGTACGGAACGTACATGGTCAATTTCCTGCTGGGTTGCCTTTGCGGCGGGAATATAATAGCTTTTCTCCCGCGCGATCTGATAAAGCTTTTCCTGAGACATTTCACATTCATTGCGCAGCTGCTTCAAACACTGCTTTAATTCTTTGTTTTCTGTCTGAGGGATCATTTCCCCATATCTTACAAGTTCTCCATTTACGCCGGCCAATGCATCTGCTACCATCGTTTTGTCGTCTAACATTGTTCTTCCTCCTACAAAAATTTTAAAAGATCCTGTTTGTTTTTCATTGCGCAGTTTGCCGCATCCTGAAAAAGTTTTTTTACTTCCGGGTCCTTTGCCTGCGCGGCATAGTCGTTCATTTTACAGTGGGATGTCTCATAGCCCCCGATCAGGTGGCGAAGGTTCTGCAGATCTAAAATTGATATTTCGGACATTGTCTTTCCTCCTTTAAGAACAATTGTGGTTTTTCGGGATTAGTATGTGTCAAAAAGAGGAAAATATGTTAGATCAGAGTTAAATTTTTCGCGCTTTCCGATTGACGGACAAAATATTGGAAGAGTTTCCCCATTTTATTATTTCTTTGATACATACATTCCGGATGCCATTGGACGCCTGCCGCAAAAGAATGGGAGGCAGACTCAATGGCTTCTATGATTCCGTCCGAAGCTACCGCGGTCGGTTTGAGGTTCTGTCCAAGTTGTCTCACGCATTGGTGATGAAAGCTATTTACAATCTGATGTTCTCCAAGAATGTTATATAGTATGCTATTTTTTGAAATGATGATTTTATGGCAGGGGTCGGAACGGCTGTCAGAGATCTGCATATGTTGAAGGGAGGAAGCGTCCCGCAGGGAAAGATCTTGGCAGATCGTGCCTCCAAGAGCCAGATTAAGGATCTGCATCCCTCTGCAGATTCCAAAGACCGGAAGTTTTGTCTCCAGCACATGGCGCATGAAACTTAGATGGAACCAATCCGTGTCCCAATTAGTCCTGCCCTGGGCAGTCAGAAGATCTTCCCCAAACAAAAGCGGGGAGACATCATCGCCGCCGCAGAAGAGAAATCCATCGCAAAGGTCAGTATAAACAGAGAAAGATGATTCTTTGGCGCAGGGGATGAGAACGGCAGTGCCTCCCGCCGCTTCAACGGCTTTAATATATGTGTCTGTGACAAACTGTCTCCCGTTGTGATAGCCGCAGGAGATGATCCCGATGATTGAAGTCATAAAAATCCCTTTCATAAACTGAATTTGAAGAGTATACTGATTATATAGGATAATATGCAAAGGAGTGGCTGAATATGAAATTGATCGACATGCATTGTGATACTTTGTGGAAGATGATGGACCTTGATAAAGAGGGAAATCTGATGGAGAATCAATGCAGTATCAATATCCCCGGTATGAAGAAAGCCGGTACGCTGGCCCAGTTTTTTGCATGCTTCACATATTTAGAGGATTACAAGGCAAAGGGAGCGTATGAGAAAGGGTACGCGCGCATCCTGGAGATGATCCGTTTTCTGGATCAGCAGATCAACGCGTTTCCTGATGAAATCGCCCGCGCGTGCTCCAGGAAGGAGATCCTCAGGAATGAATCAGAAGGAAAGATTTCTGCTCTTCTTGGGGTGGAGGACGGCGGCGTGCTCAATGGGAAGATGGAAAGGCTGGAGGAATTGTATCGGAAAGGCGTCCGGCTGGTAACGCTGCTGTGGAATCACGAGAACTGTATCGGGCATCCAAACAGCAGGCGGCCGGGAGAGATGTGGCAGGGATTGAAGCCGTTTGGAATCCAGATGGTAGAGAGAATGAGCGAGCTGAAAATGATCGTAGATGTGTCCCACGCCTCTGATGGGACTGTGCGGGACGTGTTGGAACACGCGAGGGGAGCGGTGATCGCCTCCCATTCTAACTGCCGGGCGGTATGCCCTCATCCAAGGAATCTGACAGATGAGATGATCCGGGCGATCGCAAACAGGGGCGGAATCGCGGGAGTAAATTTCTATGGGCCGTTTCTGGGTACAGAGACGGAATCCAGGATTTCTGAGATCACGCATCATATCCTTCATATGATTGACGTGGGAGGCAGCAGTTTTCCCGCGATCGGCACAGACTTTGACGGGTTTGACGGTATGGAGGTTATGGATATCCCGGAGGTGGGGAGCATGGAACGTCTCTGGGAAGCGCTGAAGAAAAAAGGGATATCAGAGCGGCAGCTGGATATGATCTGGCGGAGAAACGCCCTGCGTGTGATCCCATAAGCGCTGCTGCTGTCTGATATTGCACAGGGAAATTGAAAAAAATAAAATTCCCTCTTTTCTGTATGGAAAAGCTGTGCTATAATAGACAGGTACGCAGATGTAGTTCATCGGTAGAACACCAGCTTCCCAAGCTGGGGAGGCGGGTTCGACTCCCGTCATCTGCTTGGAAAAGCCGGAAGCGTTGCATAGTCAGCGTTTGCGGCTTTTTTGAGTATGATTTTGTTTGCGGGAAGCGTAAAAGCAAAAGCGGCGGGAGGAAAAGTATGAAAATAGTGTTTTTGGACGCGAAAACGATAGGTGATGATATAGACTTATCCGGTTTCGATCGGCTGGGAGAAGTGGTAAAATATGGATTTTCCCGGTCGGAGCAGGTCCCTTGGCGGACGGCGGACGCGGATGTGGTCATCGTCAATAAGGTGGAGGTCAATGAATCCACCATTGGAAACGCGAAGAACTTAAAGCTGGTTTGTGTGACGGCCACCGGAACCAACAATTTAGATAAGGAATACCTGGACAGACGGGGAATCGCCTGGAGGAATGTGGCCGGCTATTCGACTCAGTCGGTGGCACAGCATACCTTTGCCATGCTGTTCTATCTTCTGGAGAAGCTGCGTTATTATGATGATTATGTAAAGGAAGGCCGTTATGTAGATGATACGATCTTTACCCATTTCGCGGAAAGTTTCTATGAATTGAACGGAAAGCGGTGGGGGATCATTGGGCTTGGAAATATTGGAAGAAAGGTAGCAAAGATCGCGGAAACATTCGGAGCGGAAGTGGTATACGCTTCCGCGTCGGGCAGCGCGCCACAGGAGGGCTATCATCAGGTGGATCTGAATACGCTGCTTCGGACTTCGGATATCATTTCCGTCCATGCGCCATTGGATCAGAATACGGAAGATCTGATCGATGCCAGGGCTTTTCAGAAGATGAAGAAAAGCTGTATTTTCCTGAATTTAGGAAGAGGGCCTATTGTGGTGGAAGAAGATCTGGCAGAGGCACTGGAATCAGGTGAGATCCAGGCGGCGGGGCTGGATGTGCTGAGGGAGGAACCTATGAGTCCGGATAATCCGCTTCAAAGGATCCGGGACAGCAGGCGTTTGTTTATCACACCCCATATCGGCTGGGCCAGCATTGAGTCCAGGACAAGGCTTATGGAGATCATCCAGGGACAGATTGAAGAATTCTTCTGTCA
Source organism: Lachnospiraceae bacterium KGMB03038 (assembly GCA_007361935.1). Lineage (NCBI taxonomy): Bacteria > Bacillati > Bacillota > Clostridia > Lachnospirales > Lachnospiraceae > Lachnospiraceae bacterium KGMB03038. The sequence continues at coordinate 1,128,411 of CP041667.1, forward strand.
GAGATAATGGCTTAGTCCTGTCCGGCGATTTTGAGAAATTCTTCCATTGCTCGGGTCATATACTTGGCTTGCTTGTGGTAGAAGACGATGCTCCGCTTTGTCTGGGGGTTGTCCAGTTTGTAGAAGCAGCATTCATCTACATTGGCAATGTGTCGGATAAGCGTATCTCCAACAAAGGTGATGCCCATGCCGTACCGGCAGATATTGAAAGCGGTCACCTGCTGGTCTAATTTAAGGATCACATTGGGAGAGAACCCTTCCATCTGGCAGATTTTCTCTGCCCGGGAGCGGGTGTCATTGCCGGAACGAAGGAAGATGAAAGGTTCCAAACGGAATTCCCTCAAAGAGACACAAGGGAAGGATGGATCCAGATGCCGTCCCTCCAGGATATCCTTCTGGGTCAGCAGAAACCTGGAGAGCCGCTGGTTAGAAGGGAAAGCTATCGGCACTGACAGCAATAGGGTCTCGTCCGCGAGAAAATGAGGGTGATAGACAGACTCCGGAAACTGGCAGTTGTCGATGACCAAATCTAAAGCCCCCCGGGACAACAGCTCCATAAGCTGAGGAGTGTCCGCTTCTGTGAGATGGATTCTGACTAGAGGGTATTTCCTGGTAAACCGGGCGATCATGGGCGGCAGGATATAGGAGGCGAAAAGGTTGCTGCCTCCGATGGAAAGCTGTCCTGTCTTTAATTCATTTAAGTCATTCAGATAGTTTTCAAATCGGTTCTGGATATCCATGATCTCTTCCACGGATCGGATATAGTGTTCTCCGCATTCGGTCAGCTGGATCGGACTGACGCTGCGGTCGAACAGGGGCGCTCCGATCTTTTCTTCTACTTTTTTGACGGCAGCGCTCAAGGAGGGCTGACTGATATAGAGATTAGCCGCTGCCTTGGAAAAACTGCGTTCTTTGTAAACTTCATAAACGTAATGCATAGAATGGAACATAACCGCGCCATGCCTCCTGTCTTCTCTTATAGCCCCATTATAGCCTTCAGCGCTCGGAAACGCAATAAGCCGGAGGGAGGGGAGAAGGCTTCAAAGAGAATTAAGAATACCTTAAGTTGCCTCTTTTGGAACAGGTATAGTATAATAGAGTTCCGATAAGGAGAGGTCCATATGACAAAAGAAAAGAAGTATTCCAGAAGAAGGCAGCAGGTGAAAAGACAGATCCTTATAATCGTGATTTTAGCGGTTTTGGCAGTGGCAATTCCGGTCATATATACAGTAAGATCTTCTGCGGAAGAACAGAAAACCAGCGGGGCGATAAGCAGTTCAGAAGGAATCAAAGGGACGCTTCAGGAGACAGACAGAGCGCTTCAGGATGAGACGCCCCGGGAACGGCTGGCAAGGGTGAAAAAGACCGCGGTGGAACGGGGATATCCCGCCGGAGTTATAGAACTTCTGGATAAAAACGAAGAGACTATAGAATTCGTAGCGAATTATGAAGAAAAGAAAGACAGTTCCCCTGCTCAGACGATCGGGGACGATTTGATCCAGGGGGAAATTCCAGAGCTGATCCAATGGGATGAGCGGTGGGGATACGCGTCCTATGGAACCAGCATCGTGGCAGTCAGCGGCTGCGGGCCTACCTGCCTTTCCATGGTGGCCAGCGGCCTTACCGGAGATGCGTCCATCACTCCCGCCAGTGTAGCTGCCTATGGGACGGCAAATGGATACGTGGATGAGGAAAATAATACCTACTGGAAGCTGATGAGCGATGGGTGCGCGGCTTGGGGCCTGACATGCTATGAAGGAGAGATTGAAGAAACAGTGGTTGTCAGTCAGCTTCAGGCGGGCCATCCGATCATCTGCAGCGTAGGGCCGGGAGATTTCACGGACAAGGGACATTTTATCGTGCTGGCAGGGTATGAGGATGGAAAGATCAAGGTCAATGATCCCTTTAGCAAAGCAAATACAGAGAACTTATGGGAGTTTGAGCGGCTGGAGGGGCAGATCAAAGCCTTGTGGATCTACTCATTGAAAAGATAAATAGATATATAGCGTTTGTCAATTCTATACAAAAACACAGAAGAAAAATTGGTCAGGATTTTGTTTGATAAATCATTGACAAGCTTAAGAGTACAAATGGTAAAATACGGGGGGGGGGTAAAGAAGGGCGGAATGTTTCTTCAAAAACCTCAACCTAAGTAGAGGGTTTCTCGTGGTTTATCATATTATGTTTTTGTTAGGAAGGTCTTAATGCAAGGAAAGAAACAAAAGTATACGATCGGTGAATTGGCAAGGCTGACAGGGATCAGTATTACCGCTCTGCGTTATTATGACCGGGAGCAGGTTTTGATTCCCGCGATCCGCAATGAAAGCAACGGATACAGGTATTACTCCGTCCACCAGTTAGAGCGGGCGCAGACGATCCGAGATCTGAAGTCTCTGGGATTATCTCTGGAAGAGATCCGGGAGATTTTGAAAAAGAAAAGCCACCGTCAGCTAGAGGAATGTCTGCGAGAGAAAGTAAGGGAGATCGAGGGAGAGATTGAAAACCTGGAGAGTAAGCTTCTATCCGCCCAGAACGCGTATCGGAGAGTGACAAACGGCAGGAGTTTCCTGGATGTGGAGGCGGATACTTCCTTGTTTTCTGTGGAACATTTCTATCCGGTAGAGGTGGCGCCGCTGAAGGAAATGTGGGTTTTGTATACCCGCTATCCCAGCGAAGTGAACGCGGAGAATCTTTTTTCCGACCGGTGTCTGGAACTTCAGCGACTGAGGAGCCAATATAATCTGTATACGATCGGGCCCTATATCGGCATTTTTCATGATGGGTATGAACGGCAGTTCAGTGAAGAAAAGGGAGATTTGGAAGTCTGCCTTCCGGTGATCAAGCCGGACGGTTTCCAGTGTCGGGAACTGCGCCAGTTTGGCGGATTCCTTACAGCAAGCACGATCCACATCGGTCCTTACAGCAAGAGCCGGAAAACCTATCAGTATCTGGAAGAATGGATCGGAGACAATGGGTATGAGATCACAGGACCTCCATTGGAGTATTATCTGATGGATATCAGCAATACCTTCAGCGAGGAGCAGTATTTGACTAAGATTCATTTTCCCGTGAAAAAGCGGGAAAACTTGTAGGAAAAGCAGGAATATAGCACATCTTGAATTTTGAAATTCGACAAAATCCAAGATGTGCTGTTTTTTTTGCTTTTTTTTGGAAAGATAAATAAAATTTTCACACTTTTCTATTGACTTTCCACCTAAGTTCAGAGTTTAAGATGCATATCAGAAAGGCAATGCGCAGATGTCTGAACGAATGAAAAAGAAAGTGAAGGAGGGAAACAAAGACGATGGCTGAGAAAAGCTATGACAGAAGTTATGAGAAAAGGATCGTGGTTCTGTTTTCTCTGACTTGGGGATTCCTGCATCTGAACCGTCTGGCAGTGAACTTTATGATGCCCGCGATCATGGAATCCATTCCTATGACAAACGCCCAGGTAAGCTATATCAGCGGCGCGACAACGGTCGCGTTCGCGATCTCATCGGCGATCATAGGTTACATTTCTGACCGGACTGGACATAAGAAATGGTGGATCGTCCCGCTGACGATCACGGCGGGTGTTTTCGCGGGGTTGTCTTTTGCGGCCAACAGCTATGGGATGCTGATCTTCTTTCGGGCCGCGTTTGGCGTGGCGTTAGGTCCGATCCTGGTTCTGATCTACAATATCATGGAACCGGCATCCACAAAGGAATCTTATGGGAAGAATACAGGGTATGTGAATTCGACCTGTGAATTTATCGTAACCTTATGCGGTCCGATTCTGATGACCCAGCTCTGTACCTGGATGGGCTGGAGGAACTCAACAGCACTGATCTGTATCCTGGTACTCCTGGTAGGCTTTGCCATGATCAAGATCGTGCGGGATACAGGGAAATCCGAATTGCAGCTGGACAGCAGAAAGGGACAGCTTAGACAGGTGCTGAAGAAGAAGAATGTAGTCCTGGCAGGTTTGATCGCGGTCATGGGGCTTGGCGGATACTGGATCATTATGAACTACGCGCCGCTTTACTGGGTTGAGTATGCCGGCCTGGATATTAACGGCATGGGCTTTGTTACAAGCTCTATGGGTGTCCTGGCCATTATCTATGCCTTTGCGGTTCCGAAGATTTCAGATAATATAGGACGAAAACCCGTTCTGGCAGCAGTGTTTGGCGTGGCGATCATTGCCCCGGTGGTAATGGCGGTTATGCCAGAGAGCAAGGCAACAATCGTGGTGTATGCGTTGATTGCCGGACTTCCAATTTCTACGCTGCCGCTGTACTACTCGATCGTGCCTTATGAGTCTGTGCCGGACTCCCTGAAGGCTACGGCCGGAGGTTTCGTCGCAGGCGTGGGTGAAGCGGTAGGAGGCGCGGTTGTTCCGGCAATCTCCGGGAATGTGTGCCCAGATCTTAAGACTATTATCCTCTCTGCGGCAATCGTATTCGCTATCGCGATGGTTCTGTCCATCTGTCTGACAGAAACCAATCCCACAACCTTGAAAAAGCGAGAGGAAAGGGAAGCGCTGCAGGGACATCCGGGGAGAGCAATCTAATAGAAAGAGGAGGAAAGAAATATGAGCCAAAAAACAGTGTTTCCATACATACCGAATTCCGTGCCGGAAATCCAGGAAGAGATGCTCCGGGAAGTGGGCGCCTCGGATGTGATGGATCTATATGAAGAAATTCCTGAGGAGCTGCGGGTCAAAGGCCTGCTGAACCTGCCGGAACCAATCCGGGATGAACTTGGGATCAAGCGGCATATGGAGAAGATCCTTGCGAAAAATAAGAACTGCAATGAGTACGACAATTTCATGGGAGCAGGATGCGCCCAGCACTTTGTGCCGGCTGTATGTGATGAGATCGCCGGAAGAGGCGAACTTCTGACCTGCTACGGGGCGGAGACCTGGGCGGATCATGGGAAATACCAGATCTTCTTCGAGTACCAGAGCATGATGGCAGAACTTTTAGAAATGGACTTTCTGACGGTTCCCTGCCACTGCGGCGGCCAGGCGGTGTCCACCTCTTTTTGTATGGCAAACCGGATCACAGGAAGAAAGAAGATCTTAGTACCTAAGACCATGACGCCTCAGAATCTGCTGATTGCCCAAAATTATGTAAAATCTGCAATCGAAGAAAAAGCGCTGGTGATTGAGGAAGTGGCGTATGACCCGTCTACAGGAGAGATGGATCTTGCTGATCTTGAGTCAAAACTAGACGATACAGTTGCGGCAGTGTTGATCGAGAATCCTAATTATCTGGGTGTGATCGAAAGCCAGGGAGCAAAGATCGGAGAGATGGCCGCAGCGGCTGGAGCGGAATTTATCGTTTATGCGGATCCCATTACTTTGGGCGTAATGGAAGCGCCAGGGAATTATGGGGCGACGATCTGTGTGGGAGACCTCCACGGACTGGGTCTTCATCTGCACTGCGGCGGCGCCCAGGCCGGCTATATCGCCTGTAAGGATGATATGAAATACATGGTTGAGTTCAAAGAACTGGTAGACGGTGTGGTGGAGACGACTGTGCCTGGAGAGGTAGGATATACGGTCGTCCTGATGGAACGGACCCACTACGCGATGCGGGAGAAGGGGAAAGAATTCACAGGAACCCAGAACAATCTGTGGACCGCACCGGTAGCTGTATATCTGGCTTTGATGGGACCAAAAGGGATGGAAGAGATCGGAGATACAATCATGACCAAGAACCAGTACGCTGCACAGCGGTTCTCTCAAATTCCAGGAGTGGCGCTGAAATTTACCGGAACTTTCTTCAAAGAATTTGTCCTGGATTACAGCGGCACCGGGAAGACAGCTGAGGAGATCCGCCAAAGTCTTTTGGAAGAGAAGATCTTCTCCGGAGTCACTTTGACACAAGATTATCCAGAGCTTGGCGAGTGTGCCCTGGTGTGTGTAACAGAGATGGTGACCAAAGAAATGATCGATCATATGGCGGATTCACTTCTCAAAGTGGTGAACGGATAAGGAGGAGGACATTATGCGCAGAGATTATCATACATATCTAAGACGTTTCCACGAGGCAAAGTGGGACGAAGAAATCATTTTTGACTTGAGTGTTCCGGGACAGCGGGGGATTGCGGTGCCAAAACCGGAGGGAGAGATCATAGAAAAAGTTGGAAAAGGAAGCGACAAGATCCCGGCTTCTATGAAACGGAAAAAAACTGCCCAACCTCCCAGAAGTACATCAGATGAGGGTCAACCGCCATTATATGCGGCTGACCCAGGAAGTCTTGGGCGCGGATATCACGCCGGACTTAAGCCAGGGAACCTGCACCATGAAATACAGCCCGAAAGTACAGGAGCATATGGCGGCCAGAAATGAAAATCTGGTGGATGTGCATCCTCTGCAGGACGATTCCACTATCCAGGGAATTCTGGAAATTTATAAGAAAACGGAGGAAATGGTGTGCGAGATTTCCGGTATGGATGCCTTCAACTTTCATCCGGGCGGCGGCGCCGCGGCCTGTTATGAGGGAGCCAGTGTCGTAAGGGCTTATCATAAGGCCAGAGGAGATGAAAAGAGAGACGAGATCATCACAACCATCTTCTCTCATCCCTGTGATGCGGGAGCGCCTGCCACAGCGGGATATAAGGTGATCACTCTGATGCCGGGCGAAGATGGAGTGCCGGAATTGGAAGCATTGAAAGCGGCCCTTTCTGAGAGAACATCGGCCATCTTTATTACCAATCCGGAGGATACAGGAATCTTCAACCCAAGGATCAAAGAGTATGTGGATGCCGCCCACGAAGTGGGAGCGCTCTGCTATTACGACCAGGCTAATGTAAACGGCATTATGGGAATCACCAGAGCCAGAGAAGTGGGATTTGACCTGATCCATTATAACCTCCACAAGACTTTCTCTTCTCCGCACGGCGGCATGGGACCGGGGTGCGGAGCTCTGGGGGTAAGAGAGTTTTTGAAACCGTTCCTGCCGGTTCCGCGGGTAGAGTATGATGGAAGCAAATATTATCTGGATTATGACTGCCCGGAGAGCATCGGGAAGGTAAGGAGCTTCATGGGGAATGTGCATGTAGTCATGAGGACTTATATGTGGATCAAGCAGATGGGAGCCGAGGGGATTCGGGAAGCCGCGATCTGTTCTGTCCTGAATAACCAGTACCTGATGAAGAAGGTCAGCCAGATCCGCGGCGTTCAGGTGTACTATGCGCCCGGCAAGCGACGGATCGAACAGTGCAGGTACAGCTGGAACAAATTGAAAGAAGATACCGGATTTGGAACGGTGGATGTGACAAAAAGGCTGGTAGACTTTGGCATGCAGCACTACTGGCAGTCCCATCATCCCCATATCGTACCGGAGCCGTTTACCTTGGAGCCCACCGAGTCCTACAGCAAGGATGATCTGGATGAATATGTGGCTATTCTGACGGAGATTTCCAGAGAATGTTACGAAGAACCGGAAGTGATCCGGACCGCGCCCCATAACGCGCCGATCCACGCAATCTTACAGGACGAGGTAGATGATTATGACAAGATTGCTGTAACCTGGCGTCAGTGGCAGAAGCGGATCAAAGCGGGGACTATGAAAGACGCATAAGCGATTTGGCGGGGGAACGGTTATGAAACAAATTGGATTCCTGGTCAATCCGGTCGCCGGTATCGGCGGCCGGGTAGGCTTAAAAGGGAGCGACGGAGCAGAGATACAGAAGAAAGCAAGGAGTCTGGGAGCAGTTCCAGAAGCTGCTGTCAGGGCCCTGCACGCTTTGGAGAAAGCCTCTGGGCTGGAAGAGAAGGTGACCTTTCTGACAGCGCCGGGAATCATGGGGGAAGAGGTTCTAAAGAAGACAGCCTTCTCATATCATGTGATTGGGACACTGGCAGACGGAGAGACGACGGCGGAAGATACCATTCGGATCGCAAGAGAGATCCTGGAAGAGGGGGCAGATCTTCTTTTGTTTGCCGGCGGCGACGGAACGGCCAGAAATGTCTGCGAAGCTGTGGAGATGGAACTTCCAGTCATAGGGATCCCGGCCGGAGTCAAGATCCATTCTGCCGTATATGCATACAATGCCGGAAATGCGGGGGAAGCCCTGACATATTTTTGCAATGAGAGTAAAAACCGGTTTGAGGAAGCAGAAGTTATGGATATTGATGAAGAAGCTTTCCGGAACGGAAGGGTACAGGCAAAACTGTATGGTTATATGAAAATCCCGATGCTGCACCGTTATATGCAAAGCGTGAAAAGCGGAGGCTATTCGGAGAAAGACAACACAATGGGAATGGCCGCGGAGGTGGCAGCGGGAATGAAACCGGACGCTTATTATGTGATCGGCCCTGGAACCACGACCCGGCCAGTGATGGAGAAACTGGGCCTGCCCCATACACTGCTGGGAATGGATATTGTAAAAGATGGGGTCTTGATAAAGGCAGATGCAGTGGAAAAAGATATTTATGAATTGACGCAGCAGGGGGAAGTATTCCTGGTGCTGACCGTCATTGGAGGACAGGGGCATCTGTTTGGGAGGGGAAATCAGCAGATCAGTCCGAGAATCTTAAGAACTATCGGTAAAGATCACTGCATCATCCTGGCGACCAAAAGTAAACTTTTGAACATTGGGTCAGGCAGGCTTACGGTAGATACTGGCGATACAGATCTGGATCAGGAACTGGCCGGGTATGTGCGGATTATCACCGGATACCAGGACAGTATGATGTACCGGATCGAGCCCTAAAGGAAAGAGGTGTTGATATGGAAAATTTAGAAAAATATGATCGAAGACTTCCGATGAAAGTAAAGGTAGGTTTCGGAATCGCGAATCTGGGAGATACCATCATCACAGAATTCGTGGGAGCGTTTTTGATCTTCTTTTTGACAAATATTGCCGGGATACGTCCCGCTTTGGCCGGAACGATCGTGTTCATCGGTGTGATCTGGGATGCCATCAGCGATCCGATCATTGGGACGATGTCGGACCGGTGCGGCCTGAAAGCGGGAAGAAGAAGGCCGTTCCTTCTGATCGCGGCAGGGCCGATCGTAGTCTTTACCATGCTGCTGTTTACGGCGGTAGATCTGTCAGCGGGGGCAAAGGCCGCTTACTTTATCATCATGACGATCTTCTACTGGACGGCTTATACATTATTTAACATTCCGTATCTTTCTCTGGGGTCGGAGCTTACCACCAATAACGACGAGAAAACAAGGGCGTCTTCGATCAGACAGGTATTTGGTACGTTTGGGCTTTTATTTGCCAATGCCCTTCCCCTCCTTTTGGTTACGGCTTTTGAAAACCGGGGAATGTCGGAGAAGAGAGCCTGGATGATGGCGGCTCTGACGCTGGGGATCATCGCGGCGGCGGCCATCCTGATCACATGGAGATCCACAAGAGGCTGGGAGATCCGGTATAAACCCCAGGATAAGAGCGCGCCGTTCTTTAAGAACCTTGGAAAAGTGCTGGTCTACAAACCGTATATCCTGATTATCCTGGCCTCCTTCTTATTCTACTTTGCGTTCAATACCTGCAACGCAACAGTGGTGTACAACGCGCTGGTAGTGGTAGGGGCGACGGAAGCTCAGACCTCGATCGTCTATACCACTGGAACGATCGTAGGGATCATATTATCGCTGCTGATCGGAAAACTGGCGGTCAAATACGACAAGAAATGGGTATTTATCGTATTTATGTCCATTGCGGGCGTGGCGCTGTGCCTGTTTAAAGTGATCGGATTTTCCAGTATTGCCATGCAGGCGGTGCAGTTCTCGATGGCTCACTTTGGGATCATCAGTTTCCTGGTGTTAAGCTACAATCTTTTGTATGATACCTGTGAAGTTTACGAGTTTAAGAGCGGAGAGATGCTGACAGGCGTTATGATTTCTTACTTTTCCTTCTTTATCAAATTAGGAAAGGCCACGGCTCTGCAGGTAGTAGGAATTATTCTGGAGATCAACGGTTATAATGCTGAATTGGCCGCGCAGCCGGAAAGCGCGAAAAACGCGGTCGAAAGTATGTCTTCTATTATCCCGGGGATTTTGATGCTGCTGTGCGCCTTTGTGGTCTACTTGTACCCGATTACGAGAGAGCGTTTCCGGGCTATGCAGGAAGCTAAGAAATTAAAAGACGCAGGGGAAGAATACTCAACCGCGGCGTTTGAGAAGATCTTATAAAAGTGTATAATTCCCGTTAACACTGGCGGCAGGAAGATATTTCTTCCTGCCGCTAATAGTTTGTCAATAATAGACAAAATATAGAAAGAAAAATTGTGAACAATTTAAGAAATCAGGGAATTGACATTCCTTTCTTGCTGGAGTATTCTTTCTAAAGGACATATTAGGGACATGTCCCTAAACAAAAAGGAAGGAGATTTACTTTCATGAAGGAGAATGTAAACTACATGGATCTTGCCAACAGTCCGCTGATGTGGCTGGGTGCAGCAATTGCCGTCGGGATCGTAGTATTCCAGTCGGTGCTTTTTTTCAAAAAATCGCTGACAGCAGCGAAAGAGGCGGGGCTTACTAAAGAACAAGTCAATATGGCGATCAAAAGCAGCGCTATTTCATCGATAGGACCATCCGTCGTGATCCTGGTAACCATGATCTCACTGATCGTTTCTATGGGAGCGCCGGTATCCTGGATGCGTCTGTCATTTATTGGTTCCGTCAACTATGAGGCGATGGCGGCCGGATTTGGTGCCCAGGCTATGGGGACAACGCTGGAAAACCTGAATCCTACAGCTTTTGCCTGCGGAGTTTGGGTTATGATCTGCGGGTCCTTGGGCTGGCTGATCTTTACCTTGATCTTTACAGATAAGATGGACAAAGTAAACCATATCATGTCAAAAGGAAATGCTAAGATGGTTCCGATCATCTCAGCGGGAGCTATGCTGGGAGCTTTCGCCAACCTGGCAAGCGGCAATTTCTTCAATGCCGAGGGCGGATTTGAATTTGGAGGCGCTCCGGCCATTGCTACGATCATCGGATGCATCTTAATGATGATACTTACGAAACTGGCGAAAGATAAGAAGATCACCTGGTTGAGAGAGTGGGCATTCGCGATCTCCATGTTTACCGGAATGTTTATCGGGTATATCTGGAGCCTGCAGGGTTAATCATATCTGAGGATAGAAATAGGAGGAAGAAAAATGAACAGTCAGTATTATTCAACCACATATATGCCCAGCATCATCAAATGGGGCAAGATCACGATGCTGCTTGGGATTGTCACCTGTTTTCTCCCGGCTATCGTTATATCTGTTATCTATGGGTATATGCCGCCGGTTTCAGCTATCATTGCCGGAACGATCTCCCAGATCAGCGTCAGCGGAGCGTTTTACATTGTAGAGCCGATTTCTTATTTCCCAATTCTCGGAATCCCAGGTACTTACCTGACGTTCCTTTCCGGAAATACGTCCAATATGCGTGTGCCATGTTCTTCTGTTGCTCAGGAAGCGGCAGAAGTAGAGATGGGAACAGAGAAAGGGTCCATCATCTCTACTATTGGTATCGCTGTTTCGATCATTGTGAATATCGCGATCCTGACCATCGGAGCTGTTGGCGGAAATGTGATCATCAACGCAATGCCGGAAGGATTGAAAGGAGCGCTTAATTTCCTTCTGCCTGCCCTCTACGGAGCGGTATTCGGACAGTTCGCGATCTCCAGGCCTAAGCTTGCGGGAGTGGCAGTGATCATCGCGTTTGGCATGAACTGGCTTCTGCAGAACGGCTTCCTGTCTTTCCTGCCGGGGACCCCGTCCTATGCTGTGATTCTGGTGGCTGTATTTGGTTCCATTTTTGCGGGACGCATGATCTACAGGAAAGAACTTGCGGACGGTCCAGAGGAGAAGGAGGAATAATTCCATGGTATCAAAAGAGAGGCTTACCGAACGTTTCCTGGAGATGATCCGGGTCTACAGTCCATCCAAGGGGGAAAAAGAGATGGCGGACTGGATCGAGAAGTATCTGGCAGAGAGGGGTATTTCCTTTCAGTCAGACCGGGCAGGAGAAGCCTATGGAGGAAACGGGCGGAATATTGTTGCATACATTCCGGGAACGAAGAAGGGGATTCCGCTTGGATTTGCGGCGCACATGGATCAGATCGAGCCTTGCAGAGACGTAAAGGCTATCCAGGAAGGGGACATTATCCGCACAGACGGAACGACTACCCTTGGCGGAGATGACAAGTCCGGGATCACAGCAATCTTAGAAGCTGTGGAAGACATTCTGGAAACGGGCGCCGAGCATAGGGATATTTATCTGGTATTTACCGCATCGGAAGAAATCAGTATGATGGGGACGAAACATATGGATCTTAGTATCCTTCCCTGTAAAGACCTTGTGATCGCGGACGCTACAGGAGATACTGGAGTGATCGCCTATAAGGCGCCCGGCATGGAGGCGATCCGCATCGTCTTCCACGGGAAAAAAGCTCATGCTGGGATCGAGCCGGAGAAAGGCATCAATGCTATTAAAGTAGCCGCGGAGGCGATCGGAAACATGCATATCGGCAGGATCGATCAGGAGACAACGTCTAACATCGGTAAGATCGAAGGCGGTTCGGCTACGAATATTGTGACAGATGAGGTGGCCCTTACCGCGGAGATCCGGTCTCATAGTATGGACAAACTGGCGGCGGAAGTGGCTCATATGGAGAAATGCTGTGAGGATGCGGCGAAGATGTATGGCGCCTCTTGTGAATTTATCCATGAGCCGGCTTACCCGACACTGTCCCTGGATCTGGAGTGTGACCTGGTAAAAGAGACGGTCAAGGCCATGGAAGCGGAAGAGATCAAGCCGGATCTGATGGTGATCGGCGGGGGAAGCGATGCCAATGTACTGGCCGGCCATGGATACCGCAGTGTGATCCTGGGGCTTGGTATGAGAGATGTCCACACAGTAGAAGAATCCCTGGATATCAATGAAGTGTGGAAAGCGGCAAAAGTAATGCGCAGAATGATGGACGGAGAATAGGAGCGGATGCCGAAGATGGAATTGCGGGAATTGAAACAAAAATGTCTGGATGCGATCGAGGCGAATCAAGAGAAGATCATTAACCTGGGGCGGGAGATCTACAAAACTCCAGAACTTGGATACAAAGAATTCCAGACCCAGAAGAAAGTGGAGGAAGCATTTGAACAGGCCGGGTTCGAGGTGGAGAAAAACCTGGCGTACACTGGCTGCCGCGCGACATTGGGGAAAAAGGACGGCCCTAAGGCAGGAGTGATCGGAGAATTAGACTGTATTATGTGCGCGGATCATCCAGACAGCCAGAATGGAGGAAACGTCCACGCCTGCGGCCATAACGTACAGATCGCAAACCTCTATGGCTGCGCGCTTGGGCTAAAGGAGTCCGGAGCCCTGGAGGAACTGGGGGGCAGCGTGGATTTCCTGGCAGTGCCGGCGGAGGAATGTGTGGATTATGATTACCGGAACAACCTGATCCGTCAGGGAGAGATTCGATTTTTCGGAGGAAAACAGGAGCTTGTAAGACGCGGAAAACTAGATGATACCGATCTTTTCCTGCAGTGCCATATGATGGAGATGCCGGAAGGAAAGCGGTGTACTGTTGATACGGACTGCAACGGCTTTATGACAAAGACGGTTCGTTTTATAGGAAGAGCGGCCCATGCGGGATTCGCTCCTCATGAAGGGATCAACGCCCTTGGTATGGCGCAGCTTGCTCTGAATAATATCAATGCCGTCCGGGAAACCTTTCGGGATGAAGATAAGGTAAGAGTCAGCGCCGTACTCACAGAAGGAGGGGAGCTGGTAAACGTGGTGCCCTCCGTGGCCGGTATGCAGATCATGGTCCGGGCATTTACTGTGGAAGCGATCTTAGACGCATCGGCGAAGGTAGACCGGGCGTTAAAAGCGGGAGCTTTGGCGCTGGGAGGAAGTGTGGAGATCCAGAACCGGATGGGATATCTGCCCATGCAGACAGACAGGAACCTGTCGGCGCTGTATCGGAAGAATATGATCCAGTATGGCGGCGCGAAGGAGGATTCCTTTGTGGAAGAATATAAGACAGCCGGGTCCACAGACCTGGGGGATCTCTCCCAGATGAAGCCGTGTATGCATATCTGGACGGAAGGGATCACCGGAGGGCTTCATTCGAAGGATTACCGAATGGGAGATCCGGTGAAAGCTTATCTGCAGCCAGCTAAGATGCTGGCGCTCACCCTGATCGATCTGCTGTATGGAGATGCGAAGGAGGCGAAAAGGGTAATAGAAGAATACCGGCCAGTATATACCAAAGCAGAATACTTGCGGCTTTTAGAGGATAATTCCAGGGTTGAAATCTTTGATGGAACCGGCGTATAATATCTATAGAGCAGCGGCGCGCAAAAAAGCGCGCCGTTTCTTTCTATCTATAATAATAGAGAAAGATTCCGTTGGATCGTTCGCGGATGAAAAGGATAGTTGGTGAGAAACATGAGAATTGGAATCATTGGGCCGGATTCTTCCTGCCAGATCATCGAAAAATATATCAGACAGCTGGATGCCGGGGTAGAGGTTAAGTGTTATCCCAAGGAGCAGGTAAATGCCTGCGCTTCTGTGACGGAAACTTGTATGGAAGAGTGCGATGCGATCTTGTTCTCCGGCTGCGCGGTGGAAAGCTTTGTGACAGAGGAAATAGAGATTAAAAAGCCCTATACTTCCGTGGAAAAATCAATCATCAGCGTAGCCGGCGCTTTCCTGGAAATGCAGAAAAAAGGGATGGAGTTAGATGCGTTCAGCATCGATGTGGTGGAAAACCGTATGATCGAAGATCTTCTGGATGCGTTCCATATACTTGCCAGAAACATTTATTCCAGTTCCTTCCAGCCGGGAGTGGATGAAGAAGAATATATCAAATGGCATAAGGATCTTCAGGATGAAGGAAGGACGAATGTGGCGCTCACCGCGTTTGCCTGGGTTTACTCCAAACTCAAAGAAGAAGGATACAACGTGATCTATCTTGGCCCTACCAGACTGATGGTCCGGTACGCTCTGGAGAAGCTGCAGAATGAATATGCTCTGAGCCGGGCGGAGTATTCCCGGATCTCGGTAGCGATCCTGCAGCTTACGAATCTGGAGCAGCAGGAAGAAAATTATTACAGAAATATGCTGGAAAAAACAGAAGTGGAAAAGAAGATCATACAGTATGTGAAATCCGTCCAGGGCGCTGTTTTTGAGTTTGGAAGAAAAGAGTATGTGATCTTCGCCAGCGCCGGACTTTTAGGAGAAAAGAAGCATCAGAATAAGCTCCTTAAGCTGCAGCAGGATGTGAAGGCGAACGGCATCCAGATGAATGCCGGGATCGGGATGGGGAACACGGCGTACCGAGCTGAGATGAACGCCCGCGACGCCCTTGCCTACTCTTTGAAGAGAAACTGTCAGGAGATCTACTGCATCAATGACGAGCATATGATCGAAGGGCCTTTTGGGCTGGACCAGCAGCTGCAGTACGAGCTGATCTCCTCCGATCCCAAGATCCAGGAGATCGCGGCAAGGACCGGACTGAGCGCCAGGTCTGTGTTAAAGATCATCGCCATCGCCGACGCAAGGCAGAGTTATGTATTCGATGCCCATGAACTTGCGGACTGCCTGGAAGTTACGGTTCGCAGCGCAAGAAGGATCATGAATAAGATCATGGATGCGGGGCTTGGGAAGGTCTACGCAAAGGAGATCACACCATCGGGGGGACGGCCCAAAACACTGATCGAGATCCTGTTTTAAGGCGGATCGATAAAATTAAGGGAGGACGGCTATTTTCTATTTAAACCTAGTCTTTTCATTGCTTCTTAAAAAATTCGATCTTAGCTTTTAGCTGTTCGTTTTCGGTTTCGATGACTTTTTTGTCTGTAGTAATTTCTTTTACTTTCTCAGTCAAAGTTTCGACAGTCTGAAGAGTTTGCTGGTAGTCATAGTAGAAACTTGGAAAATATTTTTGCAGAGTTAAGGCCTCTATTTGTTTGTAGGTATCGGAGGAAGGGACAATGCGTCCTTTATGCTGGTATAAGATGCGGTTGACACTGACTGTTCGTATGTCGTTTAGCTTTAAGACTGAATCGTGTGAAATAAAGGAGAATTCATTTCTTTTCAAAAGGAACAGATTGCTTTTTGATTTTGGATAATCTAGAGGATGATAGATGTCTGGATGCTTGAGTGAATCATAGGAAAATATTGGGAGAACATAGAGAAGTTTCTGTTTGACTCCGATCACAAGTCCACGGTGTTCATAAGACATTTCTGGAGTATAGTTTTTACCAAATTCAAATTGGTATATTTCCCCCTTTTTCACGGGTCTTTGGCGGAAGAGTTTCCCCCTATTGTTTATCCATCGAAAATCTGATTTTGAAAAGCGGTCAAGTTCATCAGTGCTAAAACCATTCCTAATGATGGCCTCATTTGTTTTGGATTGGGCTTTAAGATATTCGTTCAATGAAATTTTCTCCGTGGGATTTTTTAAGAAAAAGGTACGGCGCTAACCGTACCTTGCTCTGGATAGCCAGAGTGACCTTGTCGGTCAAATTATCCTTTCATAGATAGCCTTGTCGGCCAAAAAACACTTTTTCAAGTGCGAAAGAACTCGATCAGAGGATATATCTCTCCTTATCTATATTATATATAATTCTGTAGAAAAATCCAGAGATTTTTTGATTTCCTTTTTTGCCTCAGATAAAAATTTAGAGGCTTTACTAGAATATAGAGGAACAGCAGCGCAAAAGTAAAAATAAATTAGCACTCACCTCTTGACAGTGCTGACAGCCTGTGATATTGTTATAGTGTTGATAGAACAAATATGTAAGCAACTCTCTCTGAGAAGGAGGACAACACTATGAATATAAATAAATTTACGCAGAAATCACTGCAGGCCGTCCAGGACTGTGAGAAGGCGGCCATGGAGTACGGCAACCAGGAAATTGAACAGGAGCATTTGTTTTATGCGCTACTGACCCAGGACGACAGTCTGATCCTGAAGCTGATGGAGAAGATGGGGATCGACAAAAACCTGATCTTGAACAGGGCGGAAGAGGCCCTGCGGAAACGGACGAAAGTCCAGGGCGGAAGGCAGTATGTAGGCCAGGACCTGAATAACGCTTTGGTCCATGCGGAAGATGAGGCAAAGCAGATGGGAGACGAGTATGTGTCGGTAGAGCATCTGTTTCTGGCTCTGATCAAGTATGCCAATAAGGAGATGAAAGCCATCTTCCGGGAGATGGGCATCGACCGGAATGGATTCCTCCAGGCGCTTTCCACCGTCCGGGGAAACCAGCGGGTGACCAGTGATAACCCGGAAGAGACCTATGACACGCTCAACAAATATGGCTCTGACCTGGTGGAGCGGGCCAGAGAACAAAAATTAGACCCAGTCATTGGCCGGGACGGCGAGATCCGAAATATCATCCGGATCTTGTCGCGGAAGACTAAGAATAACCCGGTGCTCATCGGCGAACCCGGCGTTGGAAAGACGGCAGTGGTGGAAGGACTGGCTCAGCGGATCGTCCGAGGCGATGTGCCGGAAGGACTGAAAGACAAGACGATATTCTCCCTGGATATGGGAGCGCTGGTAGCTGGGGCCAAATACAGAGGGGAGTTTGAGGAACGGCTGAAAGCGGTCCTGGAAGAAGTGAAAAATAGTGACGGCAGGATCATCCTGTTTATCGATGAACTTCATACGATCGTTGGAGCAGGAAAGACCGATGGCGCTATGGATGCGGGAAACATGCTGAAACCTATGCTGGCCAGGGGCGAACTGCACTGTATCGGCGCTACCACTCTGGACGAGTACCGCCAGTATATTGAGAAGGATGCGGCTCTGGAGCGGAGATTCCAGCCTGTTATGGTAGACGAACCAACGGTGGAGGATGCCATTTCGATCCTGCGTGGCTTGAAGGAACGGTATGAGGTATTCCACGGAGTTAAGATCACCGATGGCGCGCTGGTGGCGGCGGCAACGCTGTCTGACCGGTATATTTCCGACCGGTTTCTGCCGGATAAGGCCATCGACTTGGTGGATGAGGCCTGCGCTCTGATCAAGACGGAACTGGATTCCATGCCGACAGAACTGGATGAATTGCAGCGGAAGATCATGCAGCTTGAGATTGAAGAGGCGGCTTTGAAAAAAGAGGAAGACCGGCTGAGCAAAGACCGTTTGGCCCATCTGCAGCAGGAGCTGGCAGAACTGCGGGAAGAATTTGCCAGCAGGAAAGCCCAGTGGGACAATGAGAAAGTAGGCGTTGAGCGGGTACAGAAGCTTAGGGAAGAGATGGAACAAGTAAATAAAGAGATCGAGAAGGCGCAGCAGTCCTACGATCTGGAGAAAGCCGCCCAGTTACAGTATGGAAGACTTCCAGAGCTGCAGAGACAGTTGGAGGCGGAAGAGGCAAAGGTCAAAGACGAAGACCGCTCGCTGGTCCATGAGAGTGTGACGGATGAAGAAATCGCCAGGATCGTGTCCCGGTGGACGGGAATCCCGGTAGCGAAACTGAACGAGAGTGAGCGGAACAAGACGCTGCATCTGGCGGACGAACTGCACAAACGGGTCATCGGTCAGGATGAGGGAGTAGAATTGGTGACAGAGGCTATCATCCGCTCCAAGGCCGGGATCAAAGATCCGACCAAACCCATCGGTTCCTTCTTGTTCTTAGGGCCTACCGGCGTGGGTAAGACGGAGCTGGCCAAAGCGCTGGCGGAAAGTCTGTTTGATGACGAGAATAATATGGTACGGATCGATATGAGTGAGTACATGGAGAAATATTCCGTGTCACGGCTGATCGGGGCGCCTCCGGGATATGTGGGATACGATGAGGGCGGCCAGCTGACCGAGGCGGTAAGGAGAAAGCCCTATTCCGTTGTGCTGTTTGACGAGATCGAGAAGGCCCATCCAGACGTATTCAACGTGCTGCTGCAGGTGCTGGACGACGGCCGGATCACAGATTCCCAGGGACGGACGGTGGATTTTAAGAATACCATCTTGATCATGACTTCCAATATCGGTTCCGCGTATCTGCTGGATGGAATCCAGGAAGATGGAACCATCCTGCCGGAACGTCAGGAGGCTGTCATGGAAGAATTGAGAGCCCACTTCCGGCCGGAATTCCTGAACCGGCTGGACGAGACGATCATGTTTAAGCCATTGACGAAAGACAATATTTATGACATTATTGACTTGTTGATCGCGGATGTGAATCGGCGTCTCGCAGACAAGGAAATCTCTATCACATTGACGCCGGAGGCGAAAAATCAAGTGGTAGAGGGAGGATACGACCCCACCTATGGGGCGCGGCCGCTGAAGCGTTACCTGCAGAAGAATGTGGAGACACTGGCGGCAAAACTTATGCTGAAAGGCGATATCGGCGCAGGCGAGACGATCCTCATTGATGCGCAGAATGGGAAATTAACCGCAAGGAGTCAGTAGTCGTGGCTATCATCTTTCATATTGATGTGAATTCTGCCTATTTAAGCTGGACGGCAGTGGAACAACTAAAACATGGAGCTAAGACGGATTTGAGAGAAATCCCTTCGATCATCGGAGGAAACCAGAAGACCCGCCACGGTGTGGTGCTGGCAAAGTCTGTCCCGGCTAAGAAATATGGCATTCGCACTGGGGAACCGGTGGCGAATGCCTTTCGTAAATGCCCAAATCTTGTGATGGAGCCGCCGGACCACGCTCTTTACCGGAAGTACAGCAAAGCGCTGATGGAGTTTTTGAGTACCTATACCACCAGGATCGAGCAGGTCAGCGTGGATGAATGTTATATGGATTTTACCGAGATCGCTTCCCGGTTTGCCTCTCCGGTGGCCGGCGCCCTTAAGATCAAGAACGAAATCCAGCGGAGGTTTGGATTTACGGTCAATATTGGGATCTCTTCCAATAAACTGCTGGCGAAAATGGCCTCGGATTTTGAGAAGCCCAACAAAGTACATACCTTGTTCCCGGAAGAGATCCAGGAGAAAATGTGGCCCCTTCCCATCCGGGACTTATATATGGCCGGGGCTTCCAGTACAAGTACGCTGGAGAAGCTGGAGATCCGAACCATCGGAGATCTGGCCTGTATAGATCCAAAGCTGATAGAACTCCATCTTAAGAGCCATGGGCGCAAGCTGTGGGAATTTGCTAATGGGATCGATGACTCGGCGGTAGAATCGGAACCCGCGGAAGCAAAGGGAATTGGAAACTCCGTCACCCTTCCCAAAGATGCGGCGACAGAAGAAGAAGCCGGAAAGATCCTTTTGGATCTGGCAAAAAGTGTGGGAGGACGGCTTCGGAAAGCAGGATATAAGGCGGGAATGATCAGTGTGGAGATCAAATACCATGATTTTCGGACCTGTTCCCACCAAAAACAGCTTGCGAGATCTTCCAATCGGGATAAGGAGCTCCACCAGACGGCTATGGAACTGTTCCGGGAACTGTGGAATGGGGAGCCGGTACGCCTTCTGGGGATCCGCACTTCCAAGCTCTCAGAAGAAGGAGAGCCGGAGCAGATGAACCTCTTTGATTTCCAGGCGGACCAGGAGGAAGAAAAAAAGCGGGAAATGGAGGAACAAAAGCGGCAGAAACTGGATCAGGCATTGAGTAAGATCCGGCGGAAATACGGGGAAAATGTCATACGAAAGGGGCGCCTTCCAGAGGAAGAAAAAAAGCCGGATCATTAGTTGAAATCTGGAGATCATTGTGTATAATAGCAGGTAATGACGGTATAAAAACGTAGAATTTTTACCGTCAGGAATTCTGTGTTATGATGAGACAAAGAAATACGAAGAAGCAGGAGGTACGTAGTATGAGCGTGGAAAAAGTATTCGAGTATTTCAAAGAGATCTCTGCGATCCCCAGAGCTTCCGGAGATGAGCAGGCAGTCAGCGATCACCTGAAAGCCTTTGCCAAAGACCGGGGATTATGGGTGCGCCAGGAGAAGGACGGAAGCCTGGTGATCAAAAAACCGGCCTGTCAGAGGACGGATGCAGATCCGGTGATCCTGCAGGGACACCTGGATATGGTATACGTAAAGGACAAGAATAGTAAGCATGAATATCAGAATGGGATCCAGGTATTGGAGGATGAAAAGGAACTGTATGCGGACGGAACTTCCCTGGGCGCGGACAACGGGATCGGGATGGCGTTTTGCATGGCTTTGATGGACAGCGGGGACATTCCTCATCCTGATCTGGAGTTCATTTTTACGGCGGAAGAAGAGGTGGGCCTTGCGGGCGCGTCACGGCTGGACATTTCAGATCTGAGAGGAAAATATTTTCTGAATCTGGATGCGGAAGAACAGGGAGTCTTCTATGTGAGCTGCGCGGGAGCCTTAAGGAGCAGCCTGTATTGGAAGCTGGAGCGGGAGCACATTCCTGCCGGATGGAAAGGGTTGTCTGTCGAGATCGGCGGACTGAAAGGCGGTCACTCCGGGCTGGATATCGACCGTGGAAGAGCCAGCGCCATACAATTGACAGGCAGATTGCTCTATCAATTAGAAGAAATCGGAGAGTGGCGGCTGGGACATTTAGATATTCCAGGGAAAGCCAACGCGATCCCATCCTGGGCCCAGGCGGTTTTGTATGTAAGCCCAGGAGATGCGGAGAAAGTAATGGAGAAGATCCGGGAGATGGAGCGGATCTTCCGGGAGGAACTGAAAGGGACAGATACCATAGAGATCACTGTATCCCAGGTGGAAGTATTTGTGGGAGAGAGCATTTACAGCCAGGAGCTGGAGCATCGGATCATACGTGCCCTTATGCTCCTGCCCTGCGGTGTGATCAGCCGTTCCCATACTATGGAAGGGCTGGTGGAGACGTCCATCAACGCGGGATCCCTGCAGGAAGAAGAGGGAGAGGTATTACGGCTTCTTCTGGCGGCAAGAAGTTCTGTGGACTCCAGGAAATATTTCCTGAAAGACCAGCTCTACGTCCTGGCGGAACAGTACTGTGATGATCTGGCGTTTGAAAATGACTATCCCGGATGGCAGTATGAGGAAGTATCGCCGCTGCGGGACAAGGCATGCGCGCTTTATGAAAAGATGTTTGGGAAACCGGCGAAACTGGAGGCAATCCATGCGGGACTGGAATGTGGATACTGGCATTATAAGAAGCCGGAGCTTGACATCCTTTCCCTTGGACCGGATCTTTCCAACGTGCATACCACCAAGGAGCGGGCCTCCAAGGAATCGATCGCCCAGACCTGGGAGTATCTGAAAGCCCTGCTAAAAGAATTGGATTGATAAATTTTTGATCCTGGACTCATAGATCAGCAAAAGGCTGCGAATCATAGTTCTATATGATCCGCGGCCTTTTTCTCTGGTAGCCCGCGGAAATGGAGGGAAGACGGATGAAAAAAGAAAGAAAAAGAGAATTTTTGAAAGACCTTCTGGCGGATGCGGCGGCAGGGACACTGATCGCCGCAGGCCTTTATAACTTCGCCCTGCAGGCGGATTTCCCGGTGGCCGGTTTCACTGGCATTGCGGTGATCCTGTACCATTTGACGGGATTTCCGGTAGGAGCTGGGATCATCCTCCTCAACATACCGGCGGCGGTTTTCTGTTATCGGTTTTTGGGGAAAGAATTTTTTCTGAAGTCGGTAAAATCTACCTTGGTCGTATCGGCGCTGACGGATTACGCGGCGCCTCTTTTTCCGGTCTATACAGGAGACAGACTTCTGGCGGCGCTTTGCGCCGGGGTGCTGTGCGGCGCCGGATATGCCCTCATCTTTCTGCGGGGGTCTTCCACAGGAGGACAGGATTTTATCAGTCTGTCGATCCGGAAGGTGAAGCCTCATCTGGCCCTTGGGACCATCACTTTTATCCAGGACGGGGTGATCATCCTCCTGGGAGGCGTGCTGGTCTTTCGGGATATGGACGGGCTGATCTATGGAGTGATCGCGACCTGGCTTTTGGCAAGCGTCATTAACCGGGTCTTATATGGAAGCGGACAGGGCCGGCTGGCGCTGATCGTGACAGAACAAGGCCGGCGTATGGCAGGCCGGATCGGCAGGGAGTTTGAACGGGGGACTACGATCCTGGAAGGAACCGGCGCCTACTCCGGCAGAAAAAAGAAAGTGGTCGTATGCGCCTGCGGAAGCAAAGAGGTCCATGCCATCAAGAAAGCGGCCCATCAGATGGATCCGGAGGCGTTTACGATCATTTTGGAATCCAATGAAGTGGTGGGAGAAGGGTTCCAGGGAAAAGCGTAAGAGAGTCTGGTACAAATTAGCCTTTGCTCTGTGTCTAAATAATGCTATAATAATTTAGAATCAGATAAAATAGGAGGCTGTAAATATGAAGCTGACGAAGCTGTTGGAACGTTTGGAATATAGAGTGGTACAGGGAAGCGATCAGATCGACGTGGGAGAACTGATTAACGATTCCCGGAAGGTATCTGAGGGCAGTGTATTCGTATGTATCAGCGGGGCCGTTGCGGACGGCCATGTTTATGTACAGGAAGTAGCGGAAAAGGGAGCTGCCGCAGTGGTGGCAGAGAAGGAGGTAGAGGCGCCGGAAGGAATGACGGTGATCCGGGTGGAAGATACCCGGTATGCTCTGGCCCTTATGTCTGCCGCGTATTTCGGATATCCTGCGGAAAAGCTGAAGGTGATCGGGATTACAGGAACAAAAGGGAAGACAACAACGACTTATATGATCAAATCGATCCTGGAAGAAGTAGGGCATAAAGTCGGACTGATCGGGACGATCGAGGCGCTGATCGGAGACAAGGCGATCCCGGCCAGCAATACGACGCCGGAGTCCTATACGATCCAGAAATATTTTGCCCAGATGGTGGAAGCAGGCTGTGACAGCGTGGTGATGGAAGTGTCCTCCCAGGGACTCATGCTCCACCGGACGGCAGGGATCCCATTTGAGATCGGGATCTTTACCAATCTGGGAGAAGACCATATCGGCCCCAATGAACATAAGGATTTCGAGGACTATAAGCGCTGCAAGGGCCTTCTGTTCCAGCAGTGCAGGATTGGCATCGGCAATGTGGATGATCAGTGGTTTGCGGATGTGTTCCGAAACGCCACCTGCCAGACAGAGACGTTTGGATTTTCAAAGGAAGCGGATCTTCGGGCCGTAGATGTGGAACATGTTTCAAGGCCGGGATATCTGGGCGTAAAGTACCATGTGGCCGGGCTGATGGATTTCGACGTGGAGATCGATATCCCGGGAGAGTTCAGCGTTTATAATTCCCTGACAGCGATCGCTGTGTGCAGGCATTTTGACGTGCCGGCGGAGAAGATCCAAAAAGCGCTGAAAGTTGCCAAGGTGAAGGGACGCATTGAGATGGTCAAGGTATCAGATGATTTTACTTTGATGATCGATTACGCCCATAACGCGATGAGCTTGGAGAGCCTGCTCCATACTCTGCGGGATTATGAGCCGGGCCGGATCGTAACGGTGTTTGGCTGCGGCGGCAACCGGTCCAGGACCCGCCGCTACGAGATGGGAGAGGTAGCAGGAAGACTGTCAGATTTTACGATCATT
Organism: Lachnospiraceae bacterium KGMB03038; assembly: GCA_007361935.1. Lineage (NCBI taxonomy): Bacteria > Bacillati > Bacillota > Clostridia > Lachnospirales > Lachnospiraceae > Lachnospiraceae bacterium KGMB03038. The sequence goes on from CP041667.1 coordinate 1,152,830, forward strand.
ACTTCAGATAACCCTAGATTCGAGGAGCCGCAGGCCATCATTGATGATATCATTACGGGGATCAAGAAGACGGATGGGAAATACGTTTCTATCTGTGACCGGAAAGAGGCCATCAAGTACGCGATCCAGAACGGCCAGCCAGGGGACGTGATCATCCTGGCAGGGAAAGGCCACGAGACTTATCAGGAGATCGAAGGGGTCAAATATGATATGGATGAGCGGGTGCTGATCCGGGAAGTGCTGGAAGAACTGAAGGAGGAACATGTACGCTGATATTATCATAGATATTACCCACGAAAGGCTGGATAAGATCTTTCAGTACCGGATTCCCAGGGAGCTGGAAGATGACCTGGAAGTGGGGATGGAAGTGGCAGTCCCTTTCGGAAGAAATGACAGGGAGATCTCCGGGTATATTATTGGATTCTCAAAAGAGACGGATTATGACCCTGAGAAGATCAAAGAGATCATCGGAAAAGCGGAAGGGAAAACAGCTATTGAATCAAAATTAGTGGCGCTGGCCGCCTGGATGAAGGAAAACTACGGCGGCACTATGATACAGGCATTGAAAACCGTGCTGCCTGTAAAGAAAAAGGAAAACAGCAAAAACTGGCGGACGGTAGAACTTGCGCTTACCAAAGAAGAAGGGAAAGAAAAGCTGGATCTTTACCTTAAGAAAAACCAGCGGGCAAGAGCCAGGCTGCTGGCCGGGCTGTTAGAACAGCCCAGACAGCCTTATGAGCTGATCACAAAGAAACTTCACGTGACAGCCCAGGTGATCCGCGCTTTGGAAGAGCAGGGAGTGCTTCGGGTGAAAAGCGAGCAGGTATTCCGCAATCCGGTAAGAGGCGGAAAGCAGGAAGTACAATCTCTGGAATATACCAAGGAGCAAAGAGAGGCGGCGCAGACCTTCCGGACAGATTATGAAAAAGGACTCCGGAAGACGTATCTGCTCTATGGAGTCACGGGAAGCGGGAAGACAGAAGTCTATATGGAGATGATCGGGACAGTTCTTAAGGAAGGAAAGCAGGCCATTGTCCTGATCCCGGAAATCGCCCTTACATACCAGACGGTCCTGCGCTTTTACGGAAGATTCGGGGAGCGGGTGTCAATCCTGAATTCCCGCTTATCCCCCGGGGAACGCTATGACCAGATGGAACGGGTGAAACGGGGAGAGGTAGATGTGATGATCGGACCCCGGTCCGCTCTTTTCACCCCCTTTTCCAATCTGGGACTGATCGTGATCGATGAGGAACATGAAGGCACTTATAAAAGCGAGCAGGTGCCAAGGTATCATGCCAGGGAGACGGCCCAGAGGCGGGCCAAGATGGAGGGAGCCAGCCTGGTGCTGGGTTCTGCCACGCCTTCTCTGGAGGCGTTCTACCGGTGTAAGCGGGGAGACTACCAGCTGCTGAGACTGGAAAGCAGGGCGGCAGGCCAGAGCCTTCCCAAAGTATACGTGACAGATATGCGGGAAGAATTGAAGAAAGGAAACCGCTCTATCTTAAGCGACCGGTTAAAGGAGCTGATGAAGGAGAGGCTTCAGAAAGGGCAGCAGACGATGCTGTTTATGAACCGGAGGGGATATGCGGGTTTCGTTTCCTGCAGAGCCTGCGGCTATGTGGTGAAGTGTCCCCACTGTGATGTGTCTTTGTCCCTTCACAGGGGAGGACGGCTGGTGTGCCATTACTGCGGCCATGAAGAACCGGCCAGGGAACGCTGTCCGTCCTGCGGATCTCCTTATATTGGCGGATTTAAAGCGGGAACCCAGCAGATTGAAGAACTGGTGCGGAGGGAATTCCCTGGAGCGGGAGTCCTGCGGATGGATCTGGATACTACCAGGGAAAAAGGGGGCCATGAAAAGATCTTGTCGGCTTTTGCCAACCGGGAAGCAGATATTTTGATCGGCACCCAGATGATCGTTAAGGGGCATGATTTTCCAGGGGTGACGCTGGTTGGAATATTGGCGGCGGACCTGTCTTTGTACGCGGACGATTACCAGGCGGGAGAGAGGACCTTCCAGCTTCTGACTCAGGCGGCGGGGAGAGCCGGAAGGGGTGAGGAGCCGGGAGAAGTGGTGATCCAGACCTACAGCCCCCAGCATTACAGTATTGAGATGGCGGCCCGCCAGGATTATGAAGGTTTCTATGAGCAGGAAATGAACTACCGCAGCCTGATGGGATATCCTCCATGCAGCCAGCTTCTGGCGGTGCTGATGACGGGGAAAGAGGAAGAACATCTGGAACTGGCGGCAGATTATCTCAAAGAATTTACGCTGCGTCTTGATAAGGCGAAGCAGCTTCAGGTCATTGGGCCGGCAAGTCCCTATGTGGGAAAGGTAGGAGATCTATACCGGCGCGTCTTATATATCAAAAGCGAGGACTATCGGGCGCTGACCCATGCTAAGAATCTGCTGGAGCAGTATATAGAGATCAACCGGGGATTTCAGACGATACGGATACAGTTTGATTTCAACCCGATGCATACATTTTGACAAACTAGGATCAAAGGAGAGGGAAAATATGGCAATACGTAAAATCCGTGAACTTGGAGATGAGGTGCTGACAAAACAGTGCAAAGAAGTAACAAAGGTAAATCTTCGGACGAAGATTCTGATCGGCGATATGCTGGATACCATGTACGAAGCTATGGGGGTCGGACTTGCGGCGCCTCAGGTGGGAATCCTGAAGAGGATCGTGGTGATTGACGTGGGAGAAGGGCCGATCGTGCTGATCAATCCGGAGATCCTGGAAACCTCCGGAGAACAGACTGGCGAAGAAGGATGCTTAAGCCTTCCGGGAAAAGCAGGTACGGTGACCCGTCCTAACTATGTGAAGGTAAAAGCTCTGAATGAAGATATGGAAGAGATTGAGTTAGAAGGCGAAGGGCTTCTTGCGCGGGCGTTCTGTCACGAGATCGACCATCTGGACGGCCATATGTATGTGGAGCTGGTGGAAGGAGACCTCCATGACGTACAGGCAGAGGAGGCAGAGGAATAAATGAAAGTGATATTTATGGGAACTCCGGAATTCTCGGTTGGGACGCTGGAAGCGCTGATCCAGGCGGGACATCAGGTGGTCCTTGCGGTAACCCAGCCGGATAAACCCAAAGGCAGAGGCGGGAAGATGCAGTTCCCTCCCGTTAAGGAGAAGGCTCTGCAATACGGGATCCCTGTGTTCCAGCCGCGCAGAGTCCGGGAGAAAGAGAATATAGAAGAACTTCGGAAATACCAGGCAGATGTGATCGTGGTGGTAGCCTTTGGCCAGATCCTGCCAAAAGAAATCCTGGAAATGACGCCTTATGGCTGCATCAACGTACATGCCTCTCTGCTGCCCAGCTATCGGGGGGCGGCTCCGATCCAGTGGGCAGTGTTAAACGGAGAGAAGGTATCCGGAGTGACCACCATGCAGATGGACGAGGGGCTGGATACGGGTGATATGCTGCTGAAAACAGAGGTGCCGCTGGAGGCGGATGAGACAGGCGGAAGCCTTCATGATAAACTGGCCCAGGCAGGAGCGAAACTTTGTGTGGAGACGCTGGATGGACTGAAGGCGGGAACAGTTATCCCAGAGAAGCAGGGAGATAGTCCTACCGCCTACGCCTCCATGCTGAAGAAGGAAATGGGAGAGATCTGCTGGACCCGTTCGGCTAAGGAGATCGAGCGGCTGATCCGGGGATTGAATCCATGGCCCAGCGCCTATACAGGCTGGAACGGCAAAGTAATGAAGATCTGGGAGGCTAAAGTCCAGGAAGGCGAAAGCAAAGCGGAACCAGGCACGGTAGTAATGGTAGAAAAAGATGGATTCCTGGTGGAAACCGGGGAAGGACAATTAAAGGTAACAGCGCTTCAGATCCCAGGGAAAAAACGGATGGATGCGGCCGCCTTCCTGCGGGGGTATCCGATCGAGACCGGAACGAAGCTGGGATAGGGAGAATGGCTGAACTGGGAATTATATTTTTATTAAAAATTCATGAATTTCAGTTTTTCTGAGTGGTTTTCATATATACTATACAAAAGAAAACTGCCTGATAAGGAGGAATCAATATGTATTTTCCAATGTATTTTGACCCTACGTATGTACTGGTGATCATTGGTGTTATTATATGTCTTGCCGCTTCGGCCAAGATGAGATCTACGTTTAATCGATATTCCCGTGTGCGCAGCCGTTCCGGCATGACGGGAAGGGAAGCGGCGGAATATGTGCTCAGAAGCGCGGGAATCTATGATGTGCGGGTGGAACATGTGTCAGGGAATCTGACGGATCACTATGATCCGCGGACCAAGACGCTGCGTCTGTCGGATGCGACTTATAATTCTCAGTCCGTAGCGGCGATCGGAGTGGCGGCCCATGAGTGCGGCCATGCGGTCCAGCACGCTATAGGGTATGCGCCGCTTAGGTTCCGGGGAGCCCTGGTGCCGATCGCGAACCTGGGGAGTACCATCGCCTGGCCGCTGATCATTATTGGCCTTTTATTTACCGGGGAGTCCTCTTTGTTGTTTTTGAATCTTGGAATCATTGCGTTTTCTCTGGCAGTCCTGTTCCAGATCGTGACTCTTCCAGTAGAATTTGATGCTTCCAATCGGGCAGTCCGTGTCCTGGGAAGCACCGGCCTTCTCTATGAAGACGAGCTTCGGGATACCAGAAAGGTCCTGTCCGCGGCTGCGCTTACTTATGTGGCGGGAGCGGCGGCTTCGATCCTGCAGCTTCTGCGTATCATCCTGCTGGCAAACAGCAGAAGGGATTAGAAAAACAGACGGAGGACAGGGGAGACAATGAGAAGAGGGGAAGACAGCAGAGAACTGATCCTCGACACTCTGCTATTGATCACCAGAGACGGGGAATACAGTCATATCGCGTTAAAGCAAGTTCTGGACAAATATCAGTATCTGGATAAAAAAGAGCGTGCGTTTATCACCAGGGTGGTAAACGGCACGCTTGAGCGCATGATCGAGATTGATCATATCATCAATCATTTTTCCAACGTGAAAGTCAACAAAATGAAACCGGTGATCCGGGCGATCTTAAGGAGCAGCGTCTATCAGATCAAATATATGGACAAGGTCCCAAACAGCGCTGTATGCAACGAGGCCGTGAAACTGGCGGGGCGAAAAGGATTTGCCGGACTTAAAGGGTTTGTGAACGGAGTCCTGCGCAGTATAAGCCGCAAGATTGACTCTGTAGCCTATCCGTCCAGGGAAACAGATCCGGAAGGCTATCTTTCTGTCCGCTATTCACTGCCCAGCTGGCTTTCTGAACAGTGGCTCGGAGAGTATGGAATGGAGACGGCAGAGCGCATGGGAAAGGCGTTTCTGGAAGAAAGGCCTCTTTGCGTCCGCTGCAATATAAACCAGATCACCCGGGAAGAGCTGATCCAACGTCTGAAACAGGAAGGCGTCCGGGCAGAAGCGGATCCTTTTGTTCCCTGCGCGCTCTATCTGACCGGGTACGACCATGTGGCCGGACTGGAAAGCTTCCGGCAGGGGCTGTTCTATGTGCAGGATATCAGTTCTATGCAGGCGGTTCTGTGGGCGGAACCAAAAGAAGGCGATCACATCATCGATGTGTGCGCGGCGCCGGGCGGAAAAGCCATCCACCTGGCGGAAATGCTGCGTGGGACAGGGAGTGTGGAGGCAAGGGATCTGACAGACTACAAAATCGGACTTTTAGAGGAAAATATAGAACGGACCGGTCTTGCAAATATCCGGGCAGTCAAGTGGGATGCTACTGTATTTGACCGGGAGGCGGAAGGAAAAGCGGACATTGTAATGGCAGATCTGCCCTGCTCCGGTCTTGGAGTGCTGGGAAAGAAGCCGGATCTGAAATACAAAATGACGCCTAAGAAGCAGGAAGAGCTTGCGAAACTTCAAAGAAAGATCCTTTCCACGGTGGAGGCTTACGTGAAGCCCGGCGGCACCCTGGTCTACAGTACCTGCACCATACATAGAGAAGAAAATGAAGAAAACACCGCTTGGTTTCTCTTGAACCATCCGGATTTCCAGTTGAAGAAGGCCAAGCAGATGCTGCCTGGAATCGATGGGGGAGACGGATTCTATATTGCGGTATTGCAGAGGAAGAGCCATGGATAAGAAAGATATTGTCTCCTATGACTTGGAGGAATTGACAAAGGAAATACAAAGCCTGGGAGAGAAGCCTTTCCGGGCCAGGCAGATCTATGCCTGGCTTCATGAGAAATTAGCCGGTGATTTCCAGGAGATGACCAACCTTTCCAAAGATCTGAGGGAAAGGCTGAGTGATCTTTATGAGATCCGCAGGATGGATCTTGTGGCCCGCCAGATTTCCCAGAAGGATCCTACAGAGAAATTCTTGTTTGAACTGAAAGACGGAAACCGGATCGAGAGCGTGCTGATGAAATATAATTATGGGAATTCTGTCTGTATCTCATCCCAGGCAGGCTGTAGGATGGGATGCCGGTTCTGCGCATCCACCATCGGGGGCCTGGAGAGGAATCTGACTCCCTCTGAGATGCTGCGCCAGATTTACCAGATCCAGAAGATCACCGGGGAAAGAGTCTCCAATATTGTGGTGATGGGAACAGGAGAGCCGCTGGATAATTATGAGAATTTTGTCAAATTTATCCATATGGCCGCAGACCCGAACGGCCTGCATATCAGCCAGCGCAATATTACCGCGTCCACCTGCGGCATCGTTCCGGGGATCCACCGTCTGGCAGAGGAAGGGCTTCAGATCACTCTGGCTTTGTCCCTACACGGGTCCACCCAGGAAAAGCGTCAGAAGCTTATGCCTGTGGCGAAGAAATACCAGCTTTCTGAAGTGCTGGAAGCCTGTGACGAGTATTTCGCGAAAACGGGACGGAGGATTACTTTTGAATACAGTTTGGTAAAAGGGGTCAATGACACAGAGTCTGATATCCGGGAATTGACCAGGATTTTAAAGCCAAGAAACTGCCATTTGAATCTGATTCCGGTGAATCCCATCAAAGAGAGAGATTTTCAGCGCCCGGATGGGAAAAATGCCCAGGAATTTAAAAATAAACTTGAAAAAAACGGAATAAATGTTACTATAAGAAGGGAAAGAGGCTCCGATATCGACGGGGCCTGCGGCCAGTTGAGGAGACGGTACCAAGCCGGTCAGAAGGAGAGCTAGATGAAATTATACGCAAAAACCGATGTGGGAAGAAAGCGGGAAATCAATCAGGATTATGTATATGTGACGGATAAACCCATTGGGCCATTCCCGAATCTTCTTGTGGTCGCCGATGGAATGGGCGGACATAAAGCGGGGGATTTCGCTTCCAAATACACGGTTAAAATCTTAAGAGAAGAATTAGAGAATACCTCACTGGACAAACCGGAAGAAATTCTGCGAGGTGTTGTTACGAAGGCAAACCATGAACTGATCAAAGCGGCCCATTCAGACGTAAAACTGGAAGGGATGGGGACAACCCTGGTAGCGGGAACGGTCATTGGAAATACGCTCTATTTTGCCAACGTAGGAGACAGCCGGCTCTATCTGATCAATGAAAAGATCCGCCAGATATCCAAGGATCATTCCCTGGTAGAGGAAATGGTGAGACTGGGCGGCATCAAGGCAGAAGAGGCGAAGAATCATCCAGATAAGAATATTATCACAAGAGCCATTGGCGTGAAAGAAGACGTGGAAGCCGATATTTACGAATACCGGCTGAAGAAAGGCGACATTATCTTAATGTGTACCGATGGACTCAGCAATATGGTAGAAGATGAAGATATGTTTGACATTGTTAAGGGCGCCAGAGATATTGTGGAGGCGGTGCTTATGTTGATCGAGAAAGCAAACAGCAATGGCGGGAGAGATAACATCGGGGTTGTTATGGCGGAACCGCTGGCAGATGAGGTGAGTATATGGTAAAAGACGGGATTTTTCTTGGAAAAAGATATGAGGTGTTAAGTAAGATCGGCGCGGGGGGGATGGCGGACGTCTATAAGGGGAAGGACACGAAGCTGAACCGTTATGTAGCCATCAAGGTGCTGAAGAAAGAATACCGGGAAGACGAAGATTTCGTAAGGAAATTCAGATCTGAGGCACAGTCCGCGGCCGGACTTATGAATCCCAATATTGTAAACGTATATGATGTGGGAGAGGACAGGGGATTGTACTACATGGTCATGGAACTGGTAGAAGGCATTACCCTGAAAGAATATATTGAGAGAAAAGGCCGGTTATCCCACAAAGAGGTGATCAGCATCGCGATCCAGATGTGTACCGGTATCGGAGCGGCTCATGCCGCCGGAATCATCCATAGGGATATCAAGCCCCAGAATGTGATCATCTCGAAAGATGGAAAGGTAAAGGTAACTGATTTTGGAATTGCCAAATCTGTGAATTCCAACACCATCAGCTCGAACGCTATGGGGTCGGTCCACTATACCTCCCCGGAACAGGCCAGAGGCGGATTCAGTGATGCCAAAAGCGATATTTATTCCATCGGTATCACACTTTTTGAAATGGCGACAGGAGAAGTGCCTTTTGATGGGGATTCTACGGTATCCGTGGCTATTAAGCACCTTCAGGAGGAGATCACGCCTCCATCGGAGCTGGTTCCAGACATTCCATACAGTCTGGAACAGATTATCTTGAAATGTACCCAGAAGAATGCGGAGAGAAGATATAAAAATACAGACGATCTGATCCGGGATCTCAAACGTTCCCTGGTAGACCCGGAGGGAGATTTTGTTATCATCCCGCCTCTTAGAAATGCGGATACGGTTATCATCACGGATGAAGAATTGGATGATATCCGAAGCAATTACGATGAGGACGAGTATGATGAAGACGAATACGATGCAGATGAATATGGGGAAGACGACGAATACGGAGACGACGAATACGGGGAAGACGAGTATAGTTTAGACGAATACGGAGAAGAAGACGATTACGGCAAAGGACGCAAAGGCAGCGAGGAAGTAAATCCAAGGATGAATAAAGTCATGAAGATCTTGATGATCGTTGTGGCTGTGATCATTGTCTTCATTATTATCTTTGCCATCGGCCGGGCGGCAGGAATCTTTAAGACCTGGGGGCCTGGAATCACAGCGGAAGAGTCAGAAAGCAAAGTGAAAGTCCCTGATGTTGTGGGTATGACAGAGGAAGAGGCAAAAGAAGCTTTGAATAAAAAGGGCCTTGGAATTACAGTTACTTATGAGGAATCGGAAAAATATGAAAAAGGACTTGTCTGTGAACAGAATCCAGAAGAGGGAGAACGGGTAGAGAAGAACACAACGGTAGAAGTTGTGGTAAGCTCGAAGTTAGTAGGAGAAGAGATCACCGTTCCGGATGTCTCCGGAATGGACGAGGAAAGCGCCCAGAAGACACTGGAAGGGGAAGGCCTGACGGTAGGAACTTCAGAATTTATCTACAGCAGCGATTATGCTGAGGGCGAAGTTATCAAGACGACTCCGGCGGCAGGTTCCAAAGTGGGCAAGGATACTGAGATCATCATGCAGGTCAGCAGAGGTGAAGAGAAGATCTCAGTTCCCAATGTAAAAGGCGAGAAAGACTCCACGGCCCAGAGCACCCTCAAGAATGCGGGGCTTACCATTGGCAAAGTAACCTATCAGTATGACGACAGTGTCAGCAAAGGACTGGTAATCTCCCAGAGCATCGGAGGCGGCGAGAAGGTATCAAAAGGAACCTCCATCGATCTGGTGGTCAGCAACGGACCAAAACCGGAAGAAAAGGTATCTGTGCGGAATTTTGCGGGACAGTATGAGGAGTCCCTGTTGGAGTGGGCAGATGAGAATGGAATAAACGCAAGAAAACAGGGAGAAGAGTACAGCAATAATTACGCCGCTGGCATGATCATCTCTCAGAGTCCCGGATCTGGAAGTTTATCGAAAGGAAGTACAGTAACCTATGTTCTGAGTCTTGGCCCGGAAGAATCTTCCGATAGCGGAGACGGCGGAGAAGGCGAGCAGTAAGATGATACAATATAAGGACAGCGGAAAGGTATGCAGGGAAAGATCATAAAGGGAATTGCCGGATTCTACTACGTGGATGTAGTAGAATCCGGTGTTTATGAATGTAAAGCAAAAGGAATCTTCCGGAAGGAGAAGATCAAACCTCTGGTGGGGGATGATGTGGAGATAGAGATTCTGGATGAGGAAGAAAAATCTGGGAATATTACTGAGATCCTTCCTCGGAAGAATGAATTGATCCGTCCGGCGTCCGCCAACGTAGATCAGGCGCTGGTGGTATTTGCCGTGGCTAAGCCAAGTCCTCATTTCCATCTGCTGGACCGTTTTCTGGTCATGATGGAGATCCAGGAGATTCCCGCCGTACTGTGTTTTAATAAAGAAGATATCGGGAAAGAAGAGGAAATCGATAAGCTGCGGGAAGTTTATGAAAGCTGCGGGTATCCCTGCCTTTTTATCAGTGTGAAAGAAAAGAGCAACATTGATCAGGTGATGGAGCTGTTAAGGGGAAAGACGACGGTGATCGCCGGGCCCTCCGGGGTGGGAAAGTCTTCTCTTATCAACCTTCTACAGCCGGAGGCAAAAATGGAGACAGGAGCGGTCAGCCGCAAGATTGCAAGAGGGAGACACACCACGCGGCACGCAGAGCTGTTTCCTATCAATGAGGACTCTTATATCATGGATACACCGGGATTTAGCTCTTTATATCTTCCTGAGCTGGAGAAAGAAGATCTGAAATATTATTTTCCGGAATTTCGCGATTTTGAAGGCCAGTGCCGCTTCCAGGGATGCGACCATATCCATGAGCCGGACTGCGCGGTAAAAGAGGCGGTAGAACAAGGGAAGATCCATCCAGTCCGCTACGCGGATTATCAGGACATATATCAGGAATTAAAGGACAGGAGGAGGTACTAAGGCTATGGAGTATATTTTGTCGCCGTCGATCTTGTCGGCAGATTTCAAGGCGCTTGGAGAACAGATGAAGGCCACAGAAGAAAATGGAGCCCGTTATCTGCATTTCGACGTGATGGACGGCATGTTTGTACCCAGTATTTCTTTTGGGATGCCAGTGCTGAAGTCTATACACAATGCCACAGACCAGGTAATGGACGCTCATTTAATGGTGCAGGAGCCAATCCGATATGTGGAAGCGTTTCAGGAAGCGGGCGCCCACATTGTGACAGTCCATCTGGAAGCATGCCGGGATGTTAGGGAGACTTTGGAGAGAATCCATGACTGCGGCATGAAAGCGGGACTCTCTATTTGTCCGGAGACAGATGTAGACCAGGCGGAGCCATTCCTTTCCAGCATTGAGATGCTGCTGGTCATGAGTGTGCATCCGGGATTTGGAGGCCAGAAATTCATACCAGAATCTCTGGATAAGATCCGCAGGGCACGGAACATGATCGAAGAGAGAAACCTTAAGGTAGACATCCAGGTGGATGGAGGGATCTATCTGACGAATGTGAGGGACGTCCTGGATGCGGGAGCTAATATCATTGTAGCAGGCTCAGCGGTATTTAAAGGCGATCCTGGAGACAACACCAAGGCATTTATGGAGATATTGAACAGTTATGAGTAAGAGAATTGTAATCGTAAGCGGGGGAAAACTAAACGAAGAGTTTGTGCTGTCAATCCTTGGAGAGGAAGAAAGCGGCTATATTATCGGAGTGGACAAAGGGATGGAATTCCTTTACCGGCATCAGATCATGCCCAGCTATATTGTAGGGGATTTCGACAGTGTGAGCGAAGAGATCGGGGATTACTACCGCAATCAGACGGATGTGCCCATCCGGGAGTATAATCCGGTAAAAGACGCGTCGGATACCGAGATCGCGATCCGGCTGGCTGTTACGCTTGGCTGCAAGGAACTTTTGATCCTGGGCGCCACCGGAGGCAGGATCGATCATCTGTGGGCAAATGTCCAGTCCCTTATGATCCCATTGAAAGCAGGGATTGAAACGAAGATTCTGGATGAGCAGAACCAGATCCAGCTGTTCCATGGTGAGATCACGCTGAAGAGATCGGAGGCTTATGGGCCGTATTTCTCTGTGTTTCCATTGGGCGAGAAGATTTATGGGTTTAATATCAAGGGGGCAAAATATCCTTTGACAGATCATATACTGACCCCTTATGATAGTCTGTGTGTCAGCAATCAGTTTGAAGAAGATGAGGTAACCATCTCGGCGCCGGACGGAGTTGTGATCCTGATGGAGACAAGGGATCTGAAATAGACAGGCTGACCGCAAGCCCGGTGTTTGTCTGGGAAAATATAACAAAGGAGAGTAACGATAGATGAAACTTGGAATTGTAGGTTTGCCGAATGTAGGAAAGAGCACGTTATTTAATTCGCTGACCAAGGCGGGAGCAGAGTCAGCCAATTATCCCTTCTGTACCATCGACCCTAATGTGGGAGTGGTGACGGTGCCGGATGAAAGGCTGAACGTATTAGGAGAGATGTATCATACCAAGAAGATCATCCCGGCCGCTATTGAATTCGTAGATATTGCGGGATTGGTGAAAGGGGCTTCCAAAGGAGAAGGCCTTGGAAACCAGTTTCTGGCCAATATCCGGGAAGTAGATGCTATCGTCCATGTAGTCCGCTGTTTTGAAGACAGCAATATTGTTCATGTGGATGGAAGCATCAATCCTTTGAGAGATATTGAGACCATTAATCTGGAATTGATCTTCTCTGATCTGGAGATCCTGGAGAGGAGGATCGCTAAGACGGCAAAAGTGGCCAGAAATGATAAGACCGCGGCCAAAGAGCTGGCTCTCTTAGAGAAGATCAAGGCTCATCTGGAAGAGGGAAAACTGGCCAAGATCTTTGACGGCGCCCAGGATGAGGAAGAAGAGGAATGGCTTAAGAGCTATAATCTCTTAACTTATAAGCCGGTGATCTACGCGGCTAATGTGGCGGAAGATGATCTGGCTGACGATGGAGCCGGAAATGCCGGGGTACAGGCAGTGCGGGAACACGCAAAGGAAGAAAACAGCGAAGTATTTGTAGTCTGTGCCCAGATCGAGCAGGAGATCGCGGAGCTGGACGATGATGAAAAGAAAATGTTCCTGGAAGATCTGGGATTAGAGGAGTCTGGTCTTGAAAAGCTGATCAAAGCAAGCTACCATATCTTGGGCCTGATCAGTTATCTGACAGCCGGGGAACCGGAAGTTAGGGCATGGACCATTACAAAAGGGACGAAAGCGCCTCAGGCGGCAGGTAAGATCCACACCGATTTTGAGCGTGGATTTATCCGTGCGGAAGTGGTATCCTACGATGATCTGATCGCCTGCGGAAGCCACAACGCGGCCAAAGAAAAAGGATTGATCCGCCTGGAAGGAAAAGACTACGTGGTCCAGGACGGAGACATCATGCTGTTCCGGTTTAATGTATAACAACAGTTCAGCCATGGGCAAGTTTGGGAGGGAATCCATGCTTGCATGAGATCCCGGCCAGGCTTGCGCATGGAGTGAGCGCCAGCATATGAGCAAAACAGCGGCGGAAGCCGCAGTAGAGCCCCGTAAGGGGCGTGTTTTGCGAGTATGTATGCAGGCGCGTCTGAACTGTGGAGAAGAAAGGAGCGTCATGCACAAGTCAATTGATTTCCCAAACCTTGGAATTCACCTGTCCTCAGTTGGAGACCACATTACTTTATTTGGGTTTGATATCACTTTTTACGGTATCCTCATTGCCTGCGGAATTCTGGCAGGCTTTTTTTAACGGTCCGGGAAGCGAAACGTACGGAACAGAATCCAGAAGACTACTATGATCTTTCCATCTTTGCGGTTATTTTCTCGATCATTGGAGCCAGGCTTTATTATGTTATCTTTTCCTGGGACATCTATAAAGATGATTGGAAGAGTATTTTCCAGATCCGGGAAGGAGGTCTTGCCATCTATGGCGGGATCATCGCGGCGGTTCTTACGGTGCTTGTGTTTGCTAAAGTGAAAGGACTGTCCGCGCCGTTGATCTTTGATACGGCGGGCCTTGGACTTGCGGCGGGACAAGCGATCGGCCGCTGGGGGAATTTCTTCAATCGGGAAGCCTTCGGAGAGTATACGGATGGTCTGCTGGCCATGAGGCTGCCGATAGATGCGGTCCGGGGAAGTGATATTTCAAAGCTTATGCGGGAACATATTGAGAACGTTGACGGAGTCGCCTATATCCAGGCCCATCCAACGTTTCTCTACGAATCCCTTTGGTGTGTGATGGTATTGGCTGTAATGCTGATTTACCGGAGATATAAGAAGTTTGACGGAGAAGTCTTCTTGATCTATCTGATGGGATACGGGATCGGAAGATTCTGGATCGAAGGTCTTCGGACAGACCAGCTCCTGATTCCGGGGACCAGCCTCGCGGTCTCTCAGATTCTGGCGGGAGTGACGGCTTTGGCGGCGCTGGGATTGATTGTGTGGAAGAGGAAGAGAGTGAAAGAAGAGTACGCGTCCGGCCGATACTAATTTTATAAAAAATTAAAAAAGAGACGATCTTGTGAGACCCAGACGGTTTAAAATGGAAGGGATTGCAAGAGAGTCTTTTTTTTGTCTGTTTATATGGAAAAAGAATAAAAAAGATCAAGACAAAAATTTTGAAAAATGTCTGTAAATTATCTTGTCAAATAATTAACGATATGATATCATTCCTAGTATAGTGAAAAATTTAACAGAAGAAAGGAATAGGTGAACTATGAGCAGCAAGATTACGATTATTGGCGCAGGAAGTGTTGGAGCTACGATAGCTTATAAGCTGTCAGGGGAAGATATCGCATCTGAGATCGTCCTGATCGACATTAATAAGGACAAGGTCGAGGGTGAGGTCATGGACATCAAGCAGGGGACCTGCTTCCGTAATCCGGTATCTATCATTGCGGGAGAATATGAAGACGCGGTCGGATCTGATATTGTGATCATCACATCTGGTATTGCGAGGAAACCTGGACAGACCAGGATCGAGCTTACCCAGACTAATGTGAATATCATCAAACAGATCACGCCTCAGATCGTGAAAGCGGCGCCTAACGCGATCTATATTATTGTCAGCAACCCCGTAGATATTCTGACCTATGTGTTTACCAAGATTTCGGGTCTCCCAGAGAACCAGATCATTGGTTCTGGAACTGTTTTGGATACGGCCAGGCTGCGTTATGGCCTGTCTGAACATTTTCATGTGGCTCAGAAGAATATCCATGCGTATGTGTATGGGGAACATGGGGATTCTTCTTTTGTTCCGTGGTCCAGCGCGGACATTGCCAGTATGAATCTGGATGCGTACTATGAGGCGATGGCCGACAAGGTAGGCATAGAAAAATTGGATAAAGACGCTATGGAAGAATATGTGCATAAGTCTGGCGGACAGGTGATCGCTAAAAAGGGAGCAACGTTCTATGCTGTTTCAGTAGCGGTCTGTGAGCTTTGTAATCTTGTGCTCGCCGCTTCGGATTCTGTAACTACCGTTTCCAGTATGATGCACGGAGAATACGGGATTGAAGATGTGGCCTTAAGTACATTGACTCTGGTAGGGCCTAAAGGAGTACAGGGCAGGATACCGGTGCGGCTGACGGACGAAGAGGTGGAAAAGCTTCGGAACAGCGCAAATGTATTAAAAGATGTGATCGCTCAGATTGAGATCTAAGAAGAGGGATAAGGAGGAACCAATATGAGATACAGTTATTATCCCGGCTGTACCTTGAAAAATAAAGCGGAGGCTCTGGATTCTTATGCCAGAGCTTCCGCCCAGGCTCTGGGATTTGAGCTGGAGGAGATCAAGGAATGGCAGTGCTGCGGCGGCGTGTATCCCCTGGGGACAGATGAGATCGCAACGAAGCTTGCTTCCGTCCGGGCGCTAAACGACGCGAAAGAAAAAGGCCAGGATCTGGTCACTTTATGTTCCGCCTGTCATCATGTGATCAAGAGAGTCAACGATGATATGCGCAACGTAGAAGAGATCCGCACCAAGGCCAACAACTATATGGCGGGAGAACTGGCAGAACCCTATCAGGGTGAGACGAAAGTCCTGCATTTCCTGGAGGTGCTCCGGGACGAGATTGGATTTGACGTTCTGAAAGAAAAGGTGGTGCATCCACTGGAAGGAAAGAAGATCGGCGCTTATTACGGATGTCTGCTTTTGAGACCGGGAAAGATCCTGGCATTTGACGATCCGGAGAATCCTAAGATCATGGAAGATTTTATACGGGCGATCGGAGCAGAGCCGGTAATCTATCCATACAGGAATGAGTGCTGCGGCGGTTACATATCGCTGAAAGAAAAAGATATGGCAAAAGAGATGTGCAGAAAGATTGGGGACAGCGCGGAAGGATTCGGCGCGGATATGCTGATCACCGCCTGTCCTCTCTGTATGTATAATCTGAATAAAAATCTGGAAGAGGATCTGCCGGTTTATTATTTTACAGAACTTCTGGCAGAGGCCCTGGGAGTGAAAGACGAGGTGAAAAAGCAGTGAAAGACCAGAAAAAACAAGCAGAGCTGATCCAGGAGATCAGCGGCGTGAATCCGCTGAAATGTATGAAATGCGGCAAATGCTCCGCTACCTGTCCGTCCTATAACGAGATGGATATCAAGCCTCATCAGTTTGTTTCTTATGTGATCAATGAAGATATCGAGTCACTGGTGCAGTCTAGGTCTTTGTGGAAATGTCTTTCCTGCTTTGCCTGCGTGCAGCGGTGTCCCAGGGATGTAAAACCGGGCAAGCTGATCGATGCGGCAAGACAGATCGTAGAACGGGAAAAAGGCGGGGACTACCTGACCCCGGATGAAATCCCGGAACTGTTAGATCCGGAAACCCCGCAGCAGCTCTTAGTCAGCGCGTTCAGAAGATACAGGAGGTGATAGAAGGTGCTTAGGATCGGAGTATTCGTCTGTCATTGCGGTACCAATATCGCGGCAACGGTAGACGTAAAGAAAGTAGTAGAAATGGCCCTCCATGAGCCGGGCGTGGTTCATGCGGAGGATTATCAATATATGTGTTCAGAGGCCGGTCAGGAGAAGATCCGGGAGGCGATCCAGGAGAAGAACTTAAGCGGCATCGTAGTTTGTTCCTGTTCTCCCAGGATGCACGAGACCACCTTCCGGAACGCGGCGGAAAGAGCAGGGTTAAATCCCTATATGGTAGAGATCGCCAATATCCGGGAGCACTGTTCCTGGATCCACAAGGATATGGAAGAGGCTACGGAAAAAGCGGTGATCCTTATGCGGGCGGCGGTAGCGAAAGTAAACTTAAACACTCCGCTGAAACCAGGGGAGAGCCGGGTGACCAAACGGGCTCTGGTGATCGGAGGCGGGATCGCGGGGATCCAGACTGCTTTGGACATTGCGGATGCGGGATATCCGGTAGATATTGTGGAGAAAACCCCCAGCATCGGAGGAAGGATGTCCCAGCTTGACAAGACCTTCCCCACCCTGGACTGTTCCGCCTGTATCCTGACGCCGAAGATGGTAGAGGCAAACGCACATCCCAATATCAATATCTATACATACAGCGAAGTAGAGAAAGTATCCGGATTTGTGGGAGATTTCACGGTGGATATCCGCAAGAAGGCGAGAAGTGTGGATATGTCCAAGTGTACCGGATGCGGGGTATGCCAGGAGAAATGTCCAAGCAAAAAGACGCCCAGCGAGTTTAACCGGGGCCTGAACAACCGCAGCGCCATTTATACGCCGTTTGCCCAGGCCATTCCCAATGTCCCGGTGATCGACCGGGAGGCCTGCATCAAATTTAAGACGGGGAAATGCGGCGTCTGCTCCAAGGTGTGCCAGGCCGGCGCTATCGACTATGAACAGGAAGACGAGATCATTACAGAGAAGTACGGCGCTATTGTAGTGGCCACCGGATTCGATATGATCAAGCTGGATGATTATGACGAGTACGCTTACAGCCAGAGCAAAGACGTGATCACATCCCTGGAGCTGGAGCGGATCATGAACGCGGCGGGCCCAACAGGAGGCCATCTGGAGCGGCTTTCCGATGGAAAGGCACCCAAGGAGATCGTATTTGTCCAGTGCGTAGGAAGCCGGTGCGCGGACCACAGAGGAAAGAGCTACTGCTCTAAGATCTGCTGTATGTATACGGCAAAGCACGCTATGCTGATCCGGGACAAATACCCGGATGTCCATGTGACCGTATTCTACATTGATGTGCGGACCCCAGGCAAGAACTTTGACGAGTTCTATCGCCGGGCAGTGGAAGAATACGGGGTAGATTATATCAAAGGCCAGGTGGGAAAAGTCATTCCGCAGCCGGATGGGAAACTCTTGGTACAGGGAGCGGACCTGCTGGATAATAAACAGATCCTAAAAGAAGCAGATATGGTAGTGCTGGCGGCGGCCATTGAGCCAAATCCAGACGTACGGAAGATCGCTACCATGCTGACGGCAAGTATTGATACCAATAATTTCCTGACGGAAGCCCACGCAAAACTCCGTCCGGTGGAATCTCCCACAGCGGGTGTTTTCCTTTCCGGCGTATGCCAGGGGCCAAAGGACATTCCTGAGACGGTATCCCAGGCAGGAGCGGCGGCGGTGAAAGCCATCGGGCTTCTGGCCAAAGATAAGCTTTTGACCAACCCATGTACGGCACATTCCGATGAATTGCTGTGCAACGGCTGTTCCCAGTGCGCGAATGTATGCCCCTATGGAGCCATCACCTACGAAGAAAAAGAGGTGAACGATCATGGAATCCGGGAGGTAAGGAGACTGGCGGTGGTCAACGACGCGCTCTGCCAGGGCTGCGGCGCTTGTACCGTTACCTGTCCGTCTGGCGCTATGGACCTGCAGGGATTCTCAAATAGACAGATTCTAGCGGAGGTGGATGCGATATGTCGATAGAAGCAAAAGAAGAATTTAGACCGAAGATCGTGGCGTTCTGCTGCAACTGGTGCAGTTACGCAGGCGCGGACTTAGCAGGAAGCAGCCGTCTGTCTTATTCCGCCGATGTGAAGATCATCCGGGTTCCCTGTTCCTGCCGTGTGAATCCCATGTTTATCTTAAGGGCTTTTGAGCGGGGAGCGGATGGAGTGATCATCTGCGGGTGTCATCCGGGAGACTGTCACTATACCTCCGGAAACTATTACGCAAGGAGAAGGATGACGCTGTTGTTCTCCATGCTGGATTATATCGGCGTGGAAAGCGGACGGACTCGCGTGGAGTGGGTATCTGCGGCGGAAGGAGTGAAATTCTCCCAGACCATGCATGAATTTGTAGAGAAGATTCAGTCTCTTGGGAAAAACGTAAGATTGGAGGATTTGAGATGCAGGAGTTAATAAACCGCGCGAAAGAACTTCTGGCAGACGGGCAAGTGGCCAGAGTGCTGGGATGGAAAGCCGGCGACCTGCCTTATAATCCAGAACCAGCTTATTTTGAGAAGGAAGAAGACTTTGCGGATTTTGTATACAATGGATTCTGCGGAGCGAATCTAAGTAAATATATGATCGAGGCGTCCAAGCTGGAGGGAAAGACTCTGGTGTGTTTAAAGCCTTGCGATACTTACAGTTTCCAGCAGCTTATGAAGGAGCACCGGGTAGACCGGGAGAAAGCCTATATCATCGGTGTGGGCTGTAAAGGGAAACTGGACATTGAGAAGATCCGCGGGATGGGAATCAAAGGAATCCAGGACATCCAGGGAGCAGAGCTTGAAGATGAGGCAAAAGACCTGACGATCCAGACCCTTTACGGGGAGAAGACCTGTACCTATCAGGAGGCTATGCTGGAGCGGTGTCACGTCTGTAAAGGCAAGGACCATATGATCTATGATGAGATCATAGGAGAGTCCAAAGAGACTACAGACGGAGACCGTTTCGCGGAGGTGGAGAAGATCGAGGCCATGAGCCCGGAAGAGAAATTCGCCTTCTTCCAGAAGGAGCTTAGCAAATGTATCCGGTGCAACGCCTGCCGGAATGTCTGCCCGGCCTGCAGCTGCCGCAAATGTGTCTTTGACAGCAATAAATTTGACAGCGCCCAGAAAGCCAACGTGGATTCTTTTGAGGAAAAGATGTTCCACATCATCCGGGCTTTCCATGTGGCGGGAAGATGTACAGACTGCGGAGAATGCAGCAGAGTATGTCCCCAGGGGATTCCCCTTCATTTGTTTAACCGGAAGTTTATCAAAGATATCGATGAACTCTACGGAGAATACCAGGCGGGCGCCGATCTTGAGGAAAAAGGCCCCCTGACCAGTTACCAATTTGACGATGCAGAGCCTGGAATCGTGGCGGAAAGGAGATAGCGTATGTACAAGATCAAGAAAGAAAATTTACCCTCCTTATTTCAGAAGATCGCCGCGGCCCAGGAATTGTACCTGCCGTTAAAAAGCGCGGGACAGGTGAATTTCGGCCCTTGGAGCGAGGAAGGGCAGGTGGACCTGGAGACGCTGAAAAGCGTAAAGTCCCCAAAAGACGTGTTCTTTCCCCAGAGTGAGAACCTATACACCTGTATCCGGAATGGAAAGAAGATCACGGTAGAGCCGGAGGCGTTAAAAGAACAGGATTTTGTGGTGTTTGGCATGAAAGCCTGCGATATCAAGGGAGTAGAAGTGCTGGACCGGGTATTTTTATCGGATCCCATCGATACCTTTTACGCGGCCAGGAGAGACCATGGGACGATCGTAGCTATGGCCTGCCGGGAACCGGAAGAGACCTGCTTCTGCAAGGTGTTTGGCATTGACGCGGCGGATCCCACGGCAGATGTGGTGACCTGGATGACCGGGGATACCCTGTACTGGAAGCCGGAGACGGAAAAGGGAGAGGCTCTGACGGATCTGGC
Organism: Lachnospiraceae bacterium KGMB03038; assembly: GCA_007361935.1. Lineage (NCBI taxonomy): Bacteria > Bacillati > Bacillota > Clostridia > Lachnospirales > Lachnospiraceae > Lachnospiraceae bacterium KGMB03038. The sequence continues at coordinate 1,173,534 of CP041667.1, forward strand.
GGCGGATCTTCTGGAGAAGCTGGAAGGAGCGGAAGAAACGAAAGCCAAAGCCCAGGTGGAAGAAGAACAGCAGAAGATCCGGAATATCATTGATAAACTTCCTTATTCCCATCTTTCGCTGGAAGGCTGGAATGGGGACGTGCTGATGGAGAAATTTGAGTCTCCTTTGTGGGAAGAGCTGTATAAACCCTGCCTGGCCTGCGGGACCTGCACCTTTGTCTGCCCCACCTGCCAGTGTTATGACATCAAAGATTATGATACCGGACATGGCGTGCAGAGATACCGCTGCTGGGATTCCTGCATGTATTCGGATTTTACCATGATGGCTCACGGAAATAACCGGACCACTCAGAAAGAGCGGTTCCGCCAGCGGTTTATGCACAAGCTGGTGTATTTTCCGGCCAATAATGACGGGATGTACTCCTGCGTAGGCTGCGGCCGATGCGTGGAGAAATGTCCGGCAGCCTTGAACATCGTAAAGGTTGTGAAAGCATTTCAGGAAGAGGAGGCGTAAGAGGCATGTGTGAATGTACCTGTCATAAAAATTATGAGTTAGACACCTTGATCCCCAAGGTGGGGGTCATTACAGATATCCGGGAGGAAACGCCGGATGTAAAGACCTTCCGGGTCAACGCGCCGGAGGGAGGCAAATTATTTGAACATATGCCGGGCCAATGCGCCATGTTATGCGCGCCTGGGATCAGCGAGGGCATGTTCTCCATCACATCTTCTCCGACTAACCAGGAGTATCAGGAGTTCAGCATCAAGAAATGCGGGATGCTGACAGACTACCTCCACAGTCTGGAAGTGGGAGACGAGATCACAGTCCGGGGACCTTACGGCAATCATTTCCCGGTAGAAGATAAGCTGTTGGGCAAGAATCTTCTGTTTATCGCCGGAGGGATCGGACTTGCGCCTCTGCGTTCCGTGATCAATTATGTGCTGGATAACCGGGAGAAGTACGGCAGCGTGGATATTGTCTACGGATCCCGTTCCGCCGAGGATCTGGTCCAGCTGAAAGAGATCCAGGAAGTATGGATGAAAAAAGAAGGCGTAAATGTCTACCTGACTATTGACCGGGAGGAAGAAGGATGGGACGGCCATGTGGGATTCGTGCCCAACTATGTGAAAGAGCTTGGATTTGACGTGAATAAGACGGCTTTGGTGTGCGGTCCTCCGATCATGATCAAGTTTACGCTGGCGGGCCTGGAAGAACTTGGTTTTTCCAAAGAACAGGTGTATACCACCCTGGAACTGCGGATGAAGTGCGGCGTTGGGAAATGCGGAAGATGCAATATCGGATCAAAATATGTGTGCAAAGACGGCCCTGTGTTCCGCTGCGATGAAGTAGATGAAATGCCGGATGAATACTAAAGTACTAACGCAGTGTCCGGGCGGCTTCAGATGGCGCTGCGAGGGAAATGGGCCAGCTTTATAGACATGTGAAACTTAACCGAGACGGAGCGTAAGCGGAATCGAGGTTGGGTGGACAGAAGTGACAGAAGTTTGGTGCGCTGCACCAGGAAAGGAACAAACACTCATGGAAAAGATGGTAAATGTATATTTTTTCGGAAAGAAATACACCGTACCCGCTGACCTGACCATCATGACAGCGATGGAGTACGCCGGGTACACCTTGAAGAGAGGCTGCGGATGCCGCCACGGATTCTGCGGCGCCTGTGCCACGATCTATAGGATCAAGGGGAAGAATGAGCTGAAGACCGGCCTGTCCTGCCAGACCCAGGTGGAGGAAGGCATGTACGTGGCCAGTATTCCTTATTTCCCTACAGACAAGCGGACCTATGAGATTGATGAGATCCGCCCGGAGCAGCGGGTGATGATGGAACTGTATCCGGAGATCTACAGCTGTATTGGCTGCAATGCCTGTACGAAAGCCTGTCCGCAGGATCTGAATGTGATGCAGTATATCGCTTACGCCCAGCGTGGGGAATTTGAGAAATGCGCGGAGGAATCCTTTGACTGTATCGGCTGCGGATGCTGTTCTGTCCGGTGTCCGGCTGGAATCTCCCATCCGATGGTAGGCGTTCTGGCAAGAAGACTGACAGGAAAATACATCGCGCCGGAAGCGGAGCATCTCAAGAAGCGGGTGGAGGAGATCCACGAGGGAGCCTATGACAGCCTGATCGAACAGATCATGGAAAAGCCGATCGAAGAGATGCAGGAGCTTTATAACACAAGAGAGATTGAGAAATAGGAGGGACGACCATGTTTACACCAGAAATGATGGAATCTGTGAAAAAAGTCGAGGCTACCAGAGCGGAACGGATGAAGACAGAGCCAAGGCGGATGACGGCAGAGGAAAAGGATGTCCTTCTGAAAGAATTCCACCCAGATTACCGGCAGGAGGCATTTAAAGAGATCAAGATCGGTCCCAACAAAGGACAGAAAGCGCCGGAAGAGCTGGTGCATTACTTGCATTCCAACAGCCGGCTTTTGAAAGACCAGGTAGATCTTACCAAGATTGATTATGATGTAGACGTATTGGTGATCGGCGGAGGCGGAGCAGGAGCCTCAGCAGCCATCGAGGCCCATGAGGCCGGAGCGGACGTGATGATCGTGACCAAGCTGCGGATCGGGGATGCCAACACCATGATGGCGGAAGGCGGAATCCAGGCGGCGGATAAGGAAAACGACTCGCCGGTACAGCACTACTTGGATGCCTTTGGCGGCGGACATTTCGCGGCTAGGCCGGAATTGCTGCGCAAACTGGTGATGGAGGCGCCGGATGCGATCCAGTGGCTGAATGATCTGGGCGTTATGTTTGATAAAGACGAAGACGGAAGGATGATCACCATCCACGGGGGAGGAACTTCCAGGAAGCGGATGCATGCCTGCAAAGATTATTCCGGGGCGGAGATCATGCGGACTCTTCGGGATGAAGTATTAAACCGGAAGATTCCGGTAGCGGAGTTTACAGCGGCAGTGGAGCTTTTGAAAGATGAGAAAGGCCAGGTAGCCGGAGCGGTGCTCCAGAATGTGGAGACCGATGATTATCTGGTGGCAAGAGCCAAGACCGTGGTGATCGCCACAGGGGGCGCGGGCCGGATGCACTATCAGAATTTCCCAACCTCGAACCACTATGGAGCCACGGCCGACGGACTGATCCTGGGATACCGGGCAGGAGTGCCCCTTCTCTACCAGGATACCATCCAGTATCATCCTACGGGAGTAGCATTCCCCTCCCAGATCTTTGGCGCGCTGGTAACAGAGAAGGTCCGTTCTCTGGGAGCTATGCTGGTAAATGTGGATGGGGAAGCTTTCATGCATCCGTTGGAGACCCGCGATGTGTCATCCGCCTCTATTATCCGGGAATGTACGGCCAGAGGCAAAGGCGTGACAACCCCGATAGGAAGCGGCGTGTGGCTGGATACGCCTATGATCGAGATGATCGGCGGCGAGGGGACCATTGAGAAACGGATCCCGGCTATGCTCCGTATGTATATGCGGTATGATATTGATATGCGGAAAGTTCCGATCCTGGTCTATCCGACGCTGCATTACCAGAACGGCGGTCTGGAGATCAATGGAGATGGATTCACCAAGACCATCGATAATCTTCTGGTAGCAGGAGAAGCGGTGGGAGGAATCCACGGAAGAAACCGTCTTATGGGGAACTCTCTTCTGGATATCATCGTGTTCGGCCGCAACGCGGGGAAAAAAGCGGCGGCGAAAGCAAAAGACGTGCAGCTTGGGACTATGAACCTGGACCATATTGAAACTTACGCGGAAGAACTGAAGGCAGCCGGGCTGGACACAGGAGATGTTTCTCCGCTTCTGCTTCCTCATTACGCAAGACATGAGAGATGATCTGTGAATAGTAACAAAAACGTGACTGACAACAAAGCGTATCCGGCGGGATTGCGAAGGTCCCTTGGGATACGCGGGGCGGAAGAAGACAGAAGGGAAGGGATGAGGGAGTGGGAATCATAACCTGGTTTCAGGAAAGTATATTGGGAAATACGTTAATGATCGTATTTCTGGTGGCATTTATCGGGTATCTGGCGGGAAGCATCAAGATCCGCGGCGTAGAGCTGGGAACGGCGGGCGTCCTGCTGATAGCCCTGGTATTTGGCCATTTTGGATTTGAAGTACCAGATCTGGTGCGGGAGCTGGGATTGATCTGTTTTGTGACGAGCGTAGGATTTATCGCCGGACCTAAGTTTTTCCGTAATTTTAAACTGAACGCAAAATCCTATATTTTGCTGGGAGTTATCATTATTGCGGCGGGAGCGCTGACTACAGTGGCTATTATAGAATTTGCCGGCGTGCCCTCCGACATCAGCGTGGGTATGATGTCGGGAGCGCTGACCAGTACGCCTGGGCTTGCGGCGGCCATTGACGCCACCGGGTCGTCAAACGCTTCGGTAGGATATGGCATTGCCTATCCCTTTGGCGTGGTGGGCGTGGTGCTGTTTGTCCAGCTTGTTCCCAAGTTTTTGAAGACAGATATGGCGGCGGAGCGGGCCAGGTTTGAGGCGGCTCAGAATGTGGGAGATGAAGAGTTCCATAAGACAAAGAAGGAAGAATTGTTTTACGCGGACAGTATGGGATTTTTCCCCTTTGCGCTGGCCATTGTGCTGGGGATCATTCTGGCGAATATTGTGATCCCCCTTCCCGGCGGAGCGGAATTCTCTCTGGGCACATCCGGCGGGCCGCTGATCGCGGGCCTGATCCTGGGGCATTTTGGGAAAGTCGGAAAATTAAGTATGAAAGTAGAAAAACATGTGTTAGAATGTCTTCGGGAATTTGGACTGGCTTTGTTTTTGATCGGAGCCGGCGTACAGGCCGGAGCCGGATTTGTTGAGATCCTGCGGGAAGAAGGACTGGTACTGTTTATCTATGGAGCGCTTATTACACTGATACCAATGCTTATCGGGTATTTCTTTGCGGCAAAAGTATTGAGACTAAGTCTGTTCAACACATTAGGATCTATCTGCGGCGGGATGACCAGTACGCCGGCGCTGGGAACCCTGATCCGGGTGACCGAGACCGACGATGTGGCAAGCGCTTATGCGGCTACATATCCCGTGGCCCTGGTATTCGTAGTATTAGCCTGCCAGTTTATTGGGATATTCCTGTAACAGTTCAGCCATACATGGAGCGTGAGCGAGGATCATGCTTGCATGATCATGCGAGCGGTCCTATGTATGGAGTGAGCGCCGGACGAATGAGCAAAGGGCGGCGAAAGCCGCCGGAAGCGCCGGAAGGCGCAACTTTGTGAATGCGGAGGGAGGCGCATCTGAGCTGTTGAGTATGCGCCTTTGCGAATGCCATGAGGTGCTGAATAATTAAGATGTGAAAGGAAAAAGAAAGGAGTGAATATATATGCGTGAAATCAATGTGAGCGCGCTGACGGATGTGATCGAGCGGCTCTGTATCGAAGCCAACAATCATCTTCCGGAAGATGTGAAATGCGCGATCCAGAACTGCCGTTCTCAAGAAGACGGTGAAATCGCCAAAGGAGTTCTGGATAACATTATCGAGAACTATGAGATCGCGGATGCGGAAAATGTTCCGATTTGCCAGGATACAGGAATGGCCTGTGTATTTCTGGAAATCGGACAGGACGTACACCTGACAGGCGGAGATTTAAGAGAAGCGGTAGACGAAGGAGTCCGCCGGGGATATGACAAAGGTTATCTGCGCAAATCTGTAGTGGGAGATCCGGTCCGCCGGGGAAATACAGGAGATAACACGCCGGCTATGCTTTACACAGAGATCGTTCCCGGCGAACAGATCAAAGTGACGGTGGGACCAAAAGGATTCGGAAGTGAGAATATGAGCCAGATCCGTATGTTTAAACCGTCTGCCGGTCTGCAGGGGATCAAAGATTTTATCCTGGAAGTAGTGGAGACGGCAGGTCCCAACCCATGTCCGCCCATGGTGGTAGGAGTAGGGATCGGAGGCACTTTTGACAAATGCGCCTTGCTTGCCAAGAAAGCTCTGATGCGGCCCTTAGATTCCTCCAATCCGGATCTGTTTTACGCAGATCTGGAGAAAGAAATGCTGGAGAAGATCAATGAACTGGGGATCGGACCGCAGGGATTTGGCGGAAAGACCACGGCGATCGGTCTGAACATAGAGACACTGCCCACTCATATTGCGGGAATGCCCTGCGCGGTCAACATCAACTGTCATGTGACGCGCCACAAATCGGAGGTGATATAAATGGCAAGAAAGATTACCTTACCCCTTACAGAAGAATTAGCCAAAACCCTTCACGCGGGAGACCAGGTACTCCTTACAGGGACCATCTATACCTCAAGAGATGCCGGGCATAAACGGATGTGCGAGGCGCTGGCAAAGGGAGAAGAACTGCCCTTTGATCCAACAGACGCCACCATCTACTATGTAGGACCAACACCGGCGAAACCAGGACAGGTGATCGGAAGCGCCGGGCCCACCACCAGCGGCCGGATGGACGCCTACGCGCCTACCATGATGTCCGTGGGAGCTAGAGGCATGATCGGCAAAGGCGCCCGCCTTCCAGAAGTGGTCGAAGCCATGAAAAAGTACAGCGGCGTATACTTTGGAGCTATTGGCGGCGCGGGAGCGCTGCTGGCCAAATGCATCAAGAAAGCAGAACTGGTGGCTTATGAAGACCTGGGAGCGGAAGCCCTGCGCAGGCTGTATGTAGAAGACATGCCGCTGGTAGTCATCATCGACAGCGAAGGAAACAATCTGTACGAAGAAGGCAGAAAAGCCTATCTGGCGGAGAAATAGTCAATTTGGGACGTAGTAAAATGCAAAAAGGCTACGTCCCAAATTGCGTTTTGCCCTGTACCCAAATGACGGCTTGCCAGAAAAATGCTTCTGCTCTATAATATTCTGTGAGTATGAATCTACGGGAAAATGGAGGAATTTAGGATGTATATCAGTGAGATCACAACAACGGTGCCGGAGGATGTGAAGGAACGTGCTCCCCTGGAACAGGAGGTTTACAAGGTGTTCCAGAAATTGGGGATCCCGTTTGAGCGGGTAGACAATGACCCGGCGGCGTCTATGGAGGAATGTGCGGAAATTGGTGAAGTGCTGCAGGCGCCGGTGCGCAAGGATGTGTTCCTGTGCAATCGGAAGAAAACAACTTTCTTCCTGCTTCTGATGCCGGACGATAAGGCTTTTGATACGTCTTCTTTCAGTAAAAAGATGGGAGTTTCCCGTATGTCTTTCGCCTCTCCGGAACATATGATGGAGTATATCGGATGTACGCCTGGATCGGCCAGTGTGGTAGGGCTTTTGAATGATCAGGACGACTATGTGCAGCTTATTATCGATAAAGAGGTGGCGGAAGCAGAGTGGTTTGTATGTAACACAGGGATCAATACCACCCATTTGAAATTCAAAACCCAGGATCTTTTGAAGAAATTTCTGCCCTACACCCATCACAGACCACGGATCGTGGATCTGTAAAAGGAGTAAAACGTATGTATCAGATTCTCATTGTGGAGGATGATCCTGGTTTAAATCAAGGCGTGGCGCTGGCATTAAAGGAAGGAGGCACTGCGTTCTTCCAGGCATATACAATAGAGGAGGCCCGGACTGTCTGGCGCAGGGAGCAGATCGATATGGTGCTCCTGGATGTGAACCTGCCAGACGGAAGCGGGTATGGGTTCTTAAGAGAGATCCGGCAGAACTCGCAGATCCCTGTGCTGCTTCTGACAGCGAATGATCTGGAGACAGACGAAGTGACGGGATTTGCCCTGGGAGCGGATGATTATATCACAAAGCCTTTCAGCCTGATGGCGCTGCGGGCCAGAGTGGAACGAATGCGCACGCGCATCCAAGTGGAAACGGCCGCAGTGGGGGAAGAAGTGTACACGGACAGCCGGTACAAGTTTCTTTTTACGAAGATGCAGTTCTGGGTGGATGATCAAGAGATAGAGTTTAGCAAGACAGAACAGAAACTCCTTCGCTGCCTGGTGCGGCATCCGGGACAGATCCAGTCCAGAGAAGGACTGACGGAAATGATCTGGCCGGAAGGGACCGGGTATGTAGATGAGAATGCTTTGAGCGTGGCGGTGAACCGGCTACGCCGGAAGCTGGAGGGACGGCAGAAACGCTGCCCCATCCAGACGGTCTATGGCATTGGATATGTATGGGAAAAGAATCCGGGCAGGAAGGATACGGGAGAAAGCGTATGATACAGATCGGAGCAGGAAAAACCATGAAGCGGCTGGACGAGATGCTCACCAGCGCCATGGACGGGAACTTTGAGGAATCCCGGTTTGACGAGACTGAGCTTTCCCGCCTGGAAAGCCGTTGGAAACAGTATGTGACTTCGACGCAGAAGGATGTGGAACAGATCAGGAAAGAACGGGAAAATATGCGTTCCCTGGTTTCTGATATCGCCCACCAGACCCGCACGCCTCTTGCGAATATTCTCCTGTATGCTGGGCTTTTGGCGGAAAAGGCAGAAGGAGAAGAGGAAAGATTTTTGGCAGAGCAGATCCTGTCCCACACGGGAAAGCTGGAATTTTTGATCCAGTCCCTGGTCAAAATGTCCCGTTTAGAGTCGAATATGCTGGAAGTCGTGCCAAGACAACAGAGACTGGAACCTTTGTTGGAGGATGTGATCGCTGCCTTTCAGGCAAAAGCAGCCAAGAAAGAGATCCATTTAGCGTGTGAGGAGCAGCCGGACGTTATCTGTGCCTATGACCGGAAATGGACGGGAGAAGCCTTGGGAAATATTTTAGATAACGCAGTCAAGTATTCCCCTTCTGGCAGCAGGATCCAGATACGGGTCCGTGTCTTTGAATTCTACGTCTGTATTGAAGTGGAAGATGAAGGCATAGGAATCCGGGAGGAGGAGCGGGCTCAGATTTTTGGCAGGTTTTATCGGGGCAAACAGGTGCAGCAGGACGATGGTGTGGGAGTAGGACTCTATCTGGCGCGGGAGATTCTGGCGCGGGAAAACGGTTATATCAAAGTCCGTTCCACGGAAGGGGAAGGCAGTGTGTTTGGCCTGTATCTGCCTCGGAGAGATTCCGGCCAAAACAGATCTTAATACGGCTGCAAGAATCTTTCGATACTGTTAGATTTGGGAAAGACTCTGGAAAGATTCGTCTGATAAGATGGTCTTATAGAAAATTTTTCTATAAGGCCATTTTTTCAGAAGGAGGAAAAAGATATGAGTATCTTAAGGACTAGACAATTGAAAAAATACTACGGAAGCGGTGATACTCTTGTTAAGGCCCTGGATGGAGTGGACCTGTCTGTAGAACAGGGAGAATTTCTTGCAGTAGTGGGAACCTCCGGAAGCGGGAAATCTACATTGCTCCATATGCTGGGCGGTCTGGACTATCCCACAGCCGGGAAAGTGGAAGTGGATGGAAAGGATATTTCCAGTTTAAAAGAAGAACAGCTTACTATTTTCCGGCGGCGGAAGATCGGATTTGTATTCCAGAGCTATAACCTGGTGCCGGTTTTGAATGTTTATGAAAATATCGTACTTCCGGTGGAACTGGATGGCAACAAGGTGGATCGGGAATACGTAGAGGAGATCATCGAGATCCTGGGGCTGAAGGAAAAGACGTTCAGCCTGCCTTCCCAGCTTTCCGGCGGACAGCAGCAGTGGGTAGCCATCGCCAGGGCACTGGCATCAAAGCCTGCGATCCTGCTGGCAGATGAACCAACGGGGAATCTGGATTCTGTCACCAGCCAAGATGTGCTGAGCCTTCTTAAAGTGACCAGCAGCCGGTTTGGCCAGACGGTGGTCATGATCACCCACAACGATGAGATCGCGCAGATGGCAGACCGGATCATACGGATCGAGGACGGAAAGATCCGCGGCATGGCAGTTGGACAGGAAGGCCAGGCAGACAAAGGCGGTGAGAGCCATGCGTAAGGTGAAAAACAAGAAGGCTATCCGCAATCTGGCTGATAAAAGTTTCCGCGCCAGCCGGATCAGAAATGTGATCGCCGTGATCGCCATCGCCCTGACTTCTATGCTGTTTACCACGCTTTTTACCATAGGAATCGGGACTATGGAGAATTTTCAGCAGCAGACCATGCGTCAGTCAGGAGGAGACAGCCACGGTGTGATCAAGGACCTGATGCCGCAGGAATATGAGGATCTAAAAGACCATCCGCTGATCGAAGAATCTGCGCCCTGCCGGATCCTGGCAGACGGGATCAACAACCAGGAATTCTTGAAGCGTCATGTGGAACTCTGGTATATGCCGGAATATCACTATGAGCACTGGTTCCTGGAGATCAAAGAGGGAAGGGCCCCAAAGGAAGCAGATGAAGCGCTGGTGGATGAGACGACCCTGGAACTTCTTGGACTGCCCCAGAAGACGGGGCAGGAGTTCACGCTGGAAATACAGCTTGGCCAGGGTGAACCAAAGATCGTAGAGAGGACCTTTACTGTATCCGGGATCCTGAAGGCAAATTCCGTGTTGAATACAGGATTTACGGTGGTGTCCGAAGCTTATCTTACGGCTCATGCTGACGAAGTTTCTGCATTTGAAAAAGGAACGGGAGAGACGAGGGTAGGAGCGATCCAGATGGACGTCAATTTTTCTAACTCCTTTGGAATCCAGAAGAAGCTGAACCAAGTGATTACGGAAAGCGGATACTCTGTGAAGGAGAGCAGTCCCGATTACCTTGCGAGCAATGTCAATTGGGCCTATATTTCCGATGGAGCAGAAAGCGATCCTCTGACTATGGGGGCGGTAGCGGGAGGGCTGCTCCTGATCCTGCTGACCGGATATCTGATCATCTATAATGTGTTCCAAATCTCGGTGATCCGGGATATCCAATATTATGGTCTTTTGAAGACCATTGGAACTACTGGGCGCCAGATCAGGCGGATCGTGGGACGCCAGGCCTGGAAGCTGGCGGTGCTTGGAATTCCCCTGGGTCTGCTCTTTGGATTTTTCATAGGGAAATGGATCGTGCCGTTGGTAGTGGAACGGACCTCCTATGCGGGAGGCAAGGTGGAAGTATCTCTTAACCCGCTGATCTTCCTGGGGGCTATTTTGTTCACTTTGGCGACGGTATGGATCTCTACCCGGAAACCAGCCAGGATGGCCGGAAAGGTATCGCCTATCGAGGCGGTGCGCTATACGGAAGGAAGCGGCGGACCCAAAAAGGAAAAACGGAGTACTGACGGCGGAAAGATCTGGCGGATGGCTCTTTCGAATCTGGGACGGAGCAAGGGAAGAACCGCCATCGTTATCCTATCCCTGTCTCTGGCGGTTATTCTGCTGAACAGTGTGTTCTCTGTAACCAGCTCTATCAGTATGGATCAGTATTTGAAGAAATTTGTGATCTCGGACTTTGTGATCGCCAATGCCCAGTACTTTAATTACGAGTATTACGCCAGTTCAGAGGAGGATATTCCGGAGATCAAACTCAGCGAGTCTTTCATTGAGGCTTGTGAATCCCAGGATGGATTTGAACAGGGAGGCCGTCTCTACATGACCAACCGGATCGGACTGGACAAGGAGACGTATCAACCGACGGAGCATGTACTGGTGGATGAGAACGGGGATTTTTACCGGATGTACGGAGCGGATAAAGAATTTTATCTGCAGAATGAGAATGGAAGCTTTAGGAGCTCTTTCTATGGTCTGGAGGATTATCCCCTGGGGAAGATCGAAGTCTATGAGGGAGAGACGGATCTGGACCAGATCAAAGAGAAGCTGGCTACCGGGAAATACCTTTTGGCAGGCGTGGAAACGGACGACAATGATCAGGTGTATGAAGAGGAAGTCCGTTATCATGCGGGGGACCATGTGACTTTAGTGACAGAAGAAGGGGAAAAACGAGAGTTTGAGATTCTTTCCCTCATTAAGGAAAATTACTATGGATTGACCAACCGGATCGGAGCCAATTTTGCCTTCTACACCACGGCGGAGGTGTTCCAGGAAATGGAATCCGCAGATTTCCTGATGAGTTATGAATTCGATGTGGAAGACGATAAGGAGATAGAGTTTGCCCAGTTTATCGAAAACTATACGGCGACCCAGGAACCTTTGATGCACTATGAGTCTAAACAGAAATGGCTGCAGGAGTTCAACGGGCTGATCGGCCTGATCACACTGGTCGGCGGCGTCCTTACCACGGTAGTAGGCATCATTGGAGTATTAAACTTTGTGAATTCTATCTTGACTGGGATTGTGACCAGAAAGAGGGAACTTGCCATGCTGGAGGCGATTGGCATGACCAAAAGGCAGTTGGTGCGGATGCTTATGCTGGAAGGATTGTATTACACGGGACTTACGATTTTGGTTTCGCTTGCGGCAGGGTGCCTGTTCTCGTTGACATTGGTGAAAAGCCTGGCAGAGGGAATATGGTTTATGGAATATCATTTCGTGCTGTGGCCTATGCTGCTGGTATTCCCGATTTTGATCATTTTAGGGGCGCTGATCCCCTACCTTGCTTATCTGCCGCAGCGCAGGGTAAGCCTGGTAGAAGAGATTCGAAGAAGTGAGTAGCAGGACTTTTGTCCATTACTGTTCCTGCTTTTCCATCTCCTCCAGCGCATATTCACAAGCCTGGACAACAAAACTGGAAAAAGTAACTTCTTGATTTTCAATTGCTTTTTCAATTTCTTTAACTAAGGGAAGCGGAAAACGGATGGTTTTGTTTTCCGTTTCCTTTTTGCTGGACTTTAACTGAAATGCCATCATGATACCTTACGCCTGCTCTTTAGCCGAAAAAGATCAGGCGCTTTTCCTTTCTTAAAATTAATAACCCAAATCTCTATTACGATATAAGTGAAAAATAGAAAAATAGTTTTCTGATAAATGTGTATTGCAGAATTATATAATAAATATAATACAGAATGGGAAAGAAATGCAATGCTAAATGAAGGAGGCTTAGTTTAGTTTCCCTTATTGACATTAAATCTTACATATGTAATAATTTGTAGAAGAAATTTTGCAATAAGATTTAAAGGAAGAAAAGCCATGTTTTGGAGAAAGATAAAAGGAATTTGGACAAAAAGCGGAAAGAAAGAGAGAAGATTTGGCCTGGGTATTTCTGTACTGTTGTTGATCTTAGTTATGATCTTGATCTATGTGATGTGCAGGGAGACGCCAGATAAGGCCGCAGATTTGGAGAAGGACAGCAGCGCTGGGAAGACGGACAAGCAAGTGGAAAAGGAACAGGAAGAGCAGTGGGATAAAGGCTATGATCTTCCGATCCAGCAATCCGTTCGGGAAGAAGCACAGGAGGATTGTCTGGAAGCCATGGACATGATTTCTGGTCTTTACAGACAAGTGGAAAAAGAAGAAAATTCGGATGTGGTGCTGTCTGCGGAAGTTCTGGGGAATATGCAGCAAGAACTGGGGAAGAAGGGCTGTCCTGTCATTACATCGGATGAATACTGCAATATGCTGCATTATGAAAAAATGGATCAGTTTTTGAAAAGCTGTGCAGAAGGAGAAAAAGGCTCCATTGTCATGTATGATCTGTCTGGCAGCGGAGGGGTGGGAAGAAAGGAATTTACCTTTGACGGCAGCGATATGTATGTTCTGTCTGCTGCAGGTTCCTGGAATCTGTCCGGCGACGCTGCCGTATCCTATGTGTCCTGTACCCGGATCGATCAATGGGAGTATACGGAGAAAGGCTGGTTTGGCTACGAACTGTGTGTTCCTGAACCGCCGGAAGTGACAGAGATCATGGATGGAAATGAGATGGTGCGGGTGCTGCCCCTTTCGGAAGCGTGCAGGGAAATGTCAAGGAAATATGTGTATCCTCTGTGCTATAAAGGAAACAATCTGCTTCGTTCCAACTGGAATGAGGAAAATCTGGAAGTGATAGACTATTCTGGCGTTTATGAATATTTCTATGGAATGAAATATGGCCGTCAGGTAGATCCGGCAGTCTGCACCAATGGAATTCCGGCAGAAGAGTTTGAGTCTGTGATCATGGAATATCTTCCGGTCACACAAGAACAGCTAAGAGAGTGGGCGGTATTTGACGGGGAGACGCAGACCTACGGATGGACCGGCCTTGGATATAATAACTCGGACCTTTCTGACTTTGGCGCTTCCGTGCCAGAGGTGGTGGACATCCGGGAAAATGAAGACGGAACGATGGTGCTGACGGTAGATGCTGTCTGCGAATCGAATCGCTGTGTGGATGCTTTGATCACCCATGAACTGACAATAAAAGTGGAAGAGGATGGAAGTTTTCAGTATCTTGGGAATCAGGTTCTGGGGGACGGCCTTGAGAGAATCCCGGAATATCCGTATCGGCTGGGAAGTCAGACGTAAATAAGCAGCAAAATAGGAGAGGCAGCCGCCTCTCCTATTTCCAGATTCCCAGGTCATTTAAAAGGGACAGTGTGATCTCAGCAGAATGACTGCCGGTGGCATTGGAGTCTGCCTGGATATTTGTGGCGAAAAAATAGGTATTATCTTTCTGCTCTACAAAACCGACAAACCAGCCGCTGATATCTTTCCCGTCGATCCGTCCGGTGCCTGTCTTGCCGTACAGGGTTCCGGCCAAAGAGGAAGAAAGGCAGAGACTATCTTTTACTGCCTGTATATTTTCAGGCGAAAAGCGAAACGTATTTCTATAGAGAGCAGTCAAAAGCTCTACCTGCTCGATGGGCGAGATCTTCAGAGAAGACTCCATCCAGTAGGAGGAGAGGCTGCCGGCGATTGCCTCATTTCCATATCCGATCTTCTGAAGATATGCCTGCAGGGTATCTCTGCCAAGCTGGGCGTCCAGCGTCTGGAAATACCAGTTTACAGAACCAGATATAGCGGTCTGCAAGGTTTGATCCTGGTTCCAGGCTTGGAACGCGTAATCTTGGTGATCCCAGGCAAGCCGGGAGTCTTCTGGAGTGATGACCTGCTCTTCTAAGGCGAAGAGAGCGTCATAAATCTTGTAGGTGGAATTAGGCGCTGCCCGCGCGAGGGCCTGATCCATGTTGCAGATCTGCCAGTGATCCTGGTTCAGGTCATAGAGGACGAAGGTTCCTTCATAATGATCCTGGTTCTTTTCATTATTTCCAAAATAGCTGGGAAGCTCTAAATAGGAAATATTTTTTCCAGAAGAGTTCCACCGATAGGTTTCCGTTTCCATGGCATAAGAAGATAATGCCGGGGTGACGGCCAGGCAGAGGGCAGCAGTCAGAGAAAATGCAAGGATGCTTTTCAGGGTCTTCGTAAGGGAGGGCTTCTGATAGGTGGCGATGTTCAGGATGCGGCGCCGTATCTGGGTTGTATTTCCTCCAAGTCCTGTAGAGAAAGGAAAGGAGTTAAGGGAAACTTTTTCCGCGAAATTGATCAGAGTGTACCCGTAGTCCTGGTAGGAAGACGGATCCAGCATTTCCAGAACAGAGGTGTCGCAGGCAATCTCCCGGTCGGCGCGCAGCGCTTTCAGGGCGAGATGGACCAGGGGATTAAACCAGTAAAGCAGCCGGACGGCAATCATCATATAATTGGATATATTGTCTTTATGCCGGTAATGCTGCAGTTCGTGGAGCAGGATATACCGGATTTCCGCAAGATCATGATCGGAGATCAAATGGATCGGAAGATAGATGCAGGGATGAAACAGCCCTGTGATCACCGGCGACTCTAAAAAGGCGGTACTATATACAGGGATATCCCTGGAGATCCGCATTTCTTTCAGACAGCTTTGGTACAGCTTCTGGATCTCCTGGTTTTGAAGCGGCAGGGCAGATCTCTGGATCCGGCGAAAACGAAGCCAGGACCAGATCATACCAAAGAGCACCGCGGCGATACCGAGGATCCAGAGGCAAAAGAGGACCTTGCCAATCTGGTCCGGCGCGCTGCCGCTGACAGAAACGGCAAAATCATTCATCCAGTCAGCAGCCGTCCCAGTGGAAAAGAGGACCTCTGTGCCGCCGGCTGTCTGTCCGGCATGATATACCTGGCCATTTTGAAAATCTGTAAACCAGGAAAGAAGTGAAAATGCCGGGTCAAACCGGACCGGGAGAAATGGGATCAGGAAAAGCCCAAAAAGCAGAAACCACAGATGGTACTGGGTTCTGCTGGTCAGACTCTTTCTCAACAGCTTTTTTATTCCAAACAGGATTCCGATCATGCCGCTGATCCACAGATTGCAGATCAGAAAATGGATGATAAATTGAGTCATTGCCGCGCCTCCTTACTCTGAATCTTTGGAAAGAAGGGAACGCAGATTCTGGATCTCCGTTTCCGAAAGGGAATGATGATCCAGATAAGCGGAAAGCATGGCGCTGATATCACCGTTGTAAAAACGTTTCAGAAAAGAAGCATTTTCTTGATCTAAATATTCATTTTCCTGGACCGCCGGGGTATAGACGAATATGCGGCCTTGTTTTTCGTAGGTCAGGGCGCCTTTGGTCACAAGGCGTTTGATCAGGGTCTGGATGGTCTTAGGGCTCCAGGAAGTGGTTTTTAGCAGGCGCTCCGTGATCTCATTGGTATTGATGGGCGCATACTTCCATACGATTTTCATGACTTCATATTCCGCTTCTGAAATCTGGGGTAAAGCAGGCATAGTTGTTCCTCCTAATAAATCTTACATATGTAATAAAAATATTATAAGGGGGAAATAAGGGAGTGTCAAGAACATTTGTTCTTTTTTGCGCTTCGACCTATATACTTTTAGAAGTTTATTTGCTATAATGTGCGAAAGGATGGAAATAGCGCAGCGGAAAGCCAGTCAAGGAGTTTTTAGGAAGACGGCTAGTACAAGATGCTTTTTACTTTAAAAGAATCAGTATGGGCAAAATTTGCCCATACTGCCGATGATGGAAAAACCTACCAAGTGGATTACTATAATCTGGACGTGATTATATCTGTGGGATATAGAGTAAAATCTTTGCGTGGTACTCAGTTTAGAATATGGGCAACAAATATTTTGAAAGAATATATGCAAAAAGGTTTTGCTTTAGATGATGACCGCTTAAAACGCTTAGGTGGCGGAAACTATTTTGATGAATTATTAGAACGTATTCGTGATATTCGGTCATCAGAAAAGGTTTTCTGGAGAAAAGTGTTGGAAATTTATGCAACGAGTATTGATTATGATCCAAGAGCAGAAAGTTCAATTCTTTTCTTTAAACAGGTACAGAACAAAATGCATTGGGCGGCGCATAAGCATACAGCAGCAGAAGTGATATATCAAAGAGCGGATGCTGAGAAAGAACATATGGGATTAACTTCCTGGCAGGGGAAATCTATATTTTGAAGGTGGAGATATTGAACATATCAAGAACCACAAAGGAGAAGATTATATCATGGATCATTTTGAATTAGTATCAGAATACAAACCTACCGGCGACCAGCCCCAGGCAATCGAGAGGCTGGTCAAAGGTTTTAAGGAAGGCAACCAGTGCGAGACCCTTCTTGGCGTCACTGGTTCCGGGAAAACCTTTACTATGGCAAACGTTATCCAGCAGCTGAATAAACCGACATTGATCATTGCTCACAACAAAACTTTGGCGGCACAGCTCTATGGCGAGTTCAAGGAATTTTTTCCGCATAACGCAGTGGAATATTTTGTCTCCTAGTGTGCCGGGGCCGGAAAATGAGGTATATTTAGTGTTTTTTCGTGCTGTTTCGTCCAGATTTTGTGGACAGAACAGGACGAAACGGACTGGATGATACCAGGCGGACAAAATGATTTTGTGACTTTTTGCAGGAAAAATTCGTAATGAATAAATATGATTAGATTTTCGTACAAATAAGGGAGGGAAAGATTATGTATAAGCCAATTGTATTTGTTAGTTCAACAATTTATGATTTTAAAGATTTGCGTTCAGCATTAAAATATTGGCTTACAGAAAAAGGGTATGAAGTTAGAATGTCGGAGCGAAATGACTTTGTTAAAGACTCAAGTAAAAATTCTTATTTGGCCTGTTTGGACTCTATCAAAGAATGTGATTATTATATCCTATTAATAGGAGCAAGAGCAGGGGGATTATTTTCAACAGATCCTAAAATTACGATAACACAAAGGGAATATGAGTATGCCAATGAGTTGGCTGAGCAAGGGAAAATTAAAAAATTATTGATTTTTGTAAGACAGAGCATTTGGGATATTAGAGAAGACAGGAGAGCTTTGCAAAGATATATCGAAAATGAACTGATAAAAGATGAGGGATTAATTAGCAAAGCGGAAGAAATAAAATTAATTACAAATAGATCTAGTTCTATTATAAAGGATACGGATTTGATTTTTAATTTTCTAAAAGAGGTTGGGAAAATTGACGATTTGAAAAAAGCTATAAAAACGGGAACAGAGTATCCTAAAAGGAATTGGATCAATCAATTTAACAATTTTGAAGATATTATTGATGTTTTAAAAATTGAATTGAATGCAAACAGGGATATTGATATTAAGAGATGGAACGAAATATTAAAACAAGAAATTTCAGAAAATCTTGCCAGATTAAGTACGATGGTAGATAAAAAAATAGTTCCTTTTTTCTTATTCGCATCAATGGCTAGAAAAAAATTGCCAGAAAAATTTGGAGAGCAATACACACTGAATTATAAAGAAATAATTTCATTTAGAGAATTTGCTGTAGCAGGTATTTTACAAGGAACTCTATTATCGACAGAAATGATTATTTCTGCTATTAATTCTGGTGTATATTTAAAATATGATAGTGCAAAGGGAGTTTATACGACAAGTAATGTACAAAGAGCTTTGGTAGACATGTTAAATTGTATTAAAGGAATAAAAAGACAAAAAGAGTCTTTTGGAACGAATGAAATTGTCAATATAGTAAATAAGTTTAATCAGATTCCAGCAGGAGCAGGATTAACATTACATTCAGATGATACATTGCTATTTATGGTATATGCGGCCCATGATTATCAATACAATATTTATCATCTATCAAAATATCTGTTAGGAATTTTTGAAGGAATAATAGCGGACGACAAATACCCAGTTTTATATAAAGAAGGAGTGTTTAAATCTCTTACAGGCCAAGATGAGGAAATAGTTATATCTCCACAAGCAGCATATGAAACATACATAAGAGAAATCAGAGAAGAAAATAAATAAGATATTACTTATTACATAGCCGGAAGGTTTTCAATTTACGAAAATCATCCGGCTTTTTTCATGCCCATTTTTATACATAGCCATTTCCCCACACAGGAAGATGGCTATTAAATATTTAGGAAAGGAGGGAACCGTGATGGTAAATTGCAAAGTAATTGCGATTGCCAACCAGAAAGGCGGATAACGTATAATTAATTTCGCAAAATCAATTTCATAAAAATAGACATGGTCTATAGCCGTTTGGTAAAATCAAGTCACCACAACTAAATCTATCAAAGGAGGCTATAGAACCATGTCTGATAAGATTATACAGCTAAATGAGGACTTAATAAAGCATGATTTAAAGGATCTTGTCCGTAACAGTGTCGAAGAAACATTAAACGCCCTGCTCGATAAGGAAGCCGACGAATTAGTCAACGCTGAAAAGTATGAGCGCTCCTCTGACCGCCAGGGATATCGTTCCGGCCATTATAAGCGAAATCTCCACACTACCGCAGGGGAAGTCGAACTGAAGGTTCCTAAACTGAAAGGGGTTCCTTTCGAGACAGCCATTATCGAAAGATATCGTCGCAGAGAATCTTCCGTGGAAGAAGCTCTTATTGAGATGTATCTGGCCGGTGTTTCTGTCCGACGCGTGGAAGATATCACCGAAGCCTTATGGGGAACGAAAGTATCCCCTGGAACCATCAGTAACCTGAATAAAAAGGCTTATGAGCATATTGAAACCTGGCGTACCCGTCCGCTTTCCGGGAACTATCCTTATGTTTACGTAGATGGTGTTTACCTGAAACGTAGCTGGGGCGGCGAGATCCAGAACGTTTCTGTTCTCGTTGCCATTGGCGTCAGTCAGGATGGCTGCCGGGAAATCCTTGGTGCTGCGGAAGGGATGAAAGAGGATCGTGAAAGCTGGCGTTCTTTCTTCGTATGGTTGAAAGAACGCGGGCTTACTGGTGTACGTTTGATCATCGGCGATAAGAATCTCAGTATGCTTGAAACCATTCCGGAAGTCTTTCCGGATTCCAGATATCAGCGCTGTACGGTTCATTTTTACAGAAATATATTTTCTGTTACCCCCCGTAACAAGATGAAAACGGTAGCGCTTATGCTCAAGGCGATCCATGCGCAGGAAAGCAAGGAAGCCGCCCGTGAAAAAGCAATCCAGGTAGCGGAGAAACTCCGTGCCATGAAGCTTGCTAAAGCTGCCAAGAAGGTAGAGGACGGGATTGAAGAAACCTTGACCTATATGGATTTTCCTACGCAGCATTGGACCCGGATCCGAACCAATAACGCTATTGAGCGCCTCAACCGTGAGATTAAACGGCGTACAAAAGCGATCGGTGCTTTTCCTGACGGGCAGAGTGCCTTGATGCTCGTATGTGCCAGACTGCGTCACGTAGCAGCAACCAGTTGGGGAGCCAGACGCTATATGAATATGGATCATCTTTTCAAAACAGAAGAGGATCTGCTGTCTGATATCATAGCCGGCTGACTACCGGCTGCTAAACGGCTAGGTTTTGATTTTGCGAAAAACTATTGACACTATCGAAAGGCGGAACAGGAAAAACTACCACAACCGTCAACTTAGGAATCGGGCTTGCCAGAGAAGGGAAGAAGGTTCTTCTGGTGGACGCTGATCCACAGGGTGATCTGACAACCTCACTGGGATGGCCGGAGCAGGATAACCTTTCTGTGACACTTGCCACACAGTTAGAGGGGATTGTGGCAGACCGGGAAATGGATAGCCACGCCGGAATTTTACACCATGAGGAAGGCGTTGATCTGATCCCGTCCAATATTGAACTGGCAGGGCTGGAAGTAATGCTTGTCAATGCCATGAGCCGGGAACTTACGTTGAAAAATTATCTGAATGAAGTGAAAAGCGGATACGACTATGTGCTGATTGACTGTATGCCAAGTTTAGGTATGCTGACGATCAATGCACTGGCGGCGTCTGACAGTGTGATTGTTCCGGTGCAGGCCCAGTATCTCCCGGCAAAGGGAATGACACAGCTAATGAAAACAATAGGGAAGGTGCAAAGGCAGATTAACCCAGCGCTGAAAGTGGACGGTGTACTTTTGACACTTGCAGATATGCGGACAAATCTGGCCCGTGTGACCGCAGAAAGTATCCGTCAGAATTATGGGAGAATGGTTAAGGTTTACCAGACTGTCATTCCGGTTGGCGTGAAAGCAGCGGAAACAAGTGCCGCAGGACAGAGCATTTACCGCTATGACAAAAACGGTACGGTGGCAAAAGCCTATGCGTCATTTACAAAGGAGGTGATACGGGATGGCGAAAGGCAGAGAGATAAAATTGCCCCTTCCCGCAGCCGCTGATCTGTTCAGCACACAGGAGGAACGTGACGAGGCAAAGCGGGAGTTTATAGCAGACATTCCTCTGGAAGAGATCAGCGACTTTCCCGATCATCCGTACAAAGTAAAGCAGGATGAAAGTATGTTGGAACTGGCAGCAAGTATCCGGGAGAAAGGTGTGGTCAATCCTGCTCTGGTGCGCCCGAAACCGGAAGGCGGTTATGAAATGGTGGCAGGACACCGTAGAAAATTCGCCAGTGAGCTTGCCGGGAAAACGGTCATGCCCTGTATTGTGCGAAATCTGACAGATGATGAAGCTACAATTATCATGGTGGACTCTAACCTGCAAAGGGAGAAAGTCTTACCGTCAGAAAAAGCCTTTGCTTATAAAATGAAGTTGGAGGCCATGAACAGACAAGCAGGACGCCCTAGCAAAAATATGACACCAGTGGTGTCAAATTCTTTAGGTATAAGAACAAATGAAGTTCTGGCAAAAGAAGTGGGCGAAAGCAGAGAGACAATCCGTCGTTACATCCGTCTTACCGAACTTATCACATCTATTCTGGATATGGTGGATGAGGGGAAGATTGCCATGCGTCCGGCGGTAGAACTGTCTTACCTGCCGAAAGAACAACAGCAGGTGCTTTTTGACACAATGGAACAGGAGGACTGTACTCCAAGTCACGCACAGGCCATTAAAATGCGGAAGTTTGCAGAGGCGGGAAAGCTGAATGAGGATGTGATCCTGTCGATCATGACAGAGGAAAAACCGAACCAGGTGGAGCAGTTTAAAATCCCGAAAAAGAGGATTGACAAATATTTCTCTCCGGGAACCACGCCAAAGCAGATGGAGGACACAATCATTAAGGCACTGGAACTGTACCGCAGACGGGAGAGAGGACGGGAGAGATAAGAGGACGTCAGGGGGAAAGTGGGTTCCTATGTGGCTTCCCAGTTTTCCCGATTTTCTGGTTCCCCCTTCCCACACCCTACCCCTTCCGGATTACCAGCAGTTTACCAGCCGAAAAGAAGAATAAGGAGCCGGTGGCTATCCACATTCCACCGGATCAGTACCCAACCCTGCCAGTCAGCAGGGCTTTTTTTATGCGAACTGAAAGGTTTAGAAATGGAGGAGAATGAAGTGAAGAAAATCAAGCAGTTATTCAAGAAAGGGATCGCACTGGCGTTGGCAGCGGTCACGACACTGTCCGTCTTTCCGGCGGCAACAGTATCGGCTGCGTCCGAGCGGGCAACGATCACATTTGCTTACTGCTATGACGGAAATGGGAATACCATCCGTTATCAGCAGACCTTTTCCCATAACGGAATTACCTGTGGACATGCAGGAGAGGCCCGAACCCGGATCTATGCGGATGGGGAGAACGCTTACTGTATTGAACCGGGAATTACCTTGCATACAGGAAACACATTGGAGCGGGATGCTTCTGTGTTGTGGAATAACTTGGGGAAAGAAAAGCAGGACGCTGTGAACCTTGCCCTTCTGTATGGCGCACAGGGCAGCATGGGAAGTTTGTCCGGTACGGAAGATGAGAAAATCCTTGCGACACAGATGGTCATATGGGAAATTGTGACCGGGTGCAGGAATGCCACCGCTCCATACACTCAGACGGACGCTAAATTTTATAATGGTCTTTGTGTAAACGGAGCAAACAGCGGTGTGGCAGCGGCTTATAACCAGATTATCTCCGGCATGATCAGCCACGGAACCATTCCCGGTTTTGCGTCCGGCAGTACAGACAGCGCCCCGCAGGAACTGAAATGGGACGGAAATCAGTATGTGCTGAAACTGACAGATACCAATGGAGTCCTGTCGAAATTCAATTTCACATCGTCTAACAGTGATGTGAAAGTCAGCACATCTGGAAATACACTGACCATCACATCCAATAAAGCGATTGCCGGGAACGTGCAGTTATCTGCAACCAAGAAAATTCCCACAGTGAGTAGCAGCGCCAAGTTGATTGCTTATGGAGATCCGTCTTTGCAGGACGTGGTTACAGGTGTGGAGAATACAGCAGCAGTGCAGGCGTATCTGAATGTGAAAATCCCTTATGGACACGTCCAAATCGTGAAAACTTCTGAGGACGGTGTGGTAGCCGGATTAAAATTCCAGATCACGGGGAATTGCATTGACCAGACTGTGACAACCGGAGAAGATGGAACCATCCGGGTGGAGAACCTTCAGCCGGGAACCTATACAGTAACCGAGCTGACCGAGAACAGATATGAACCGCAGAAAGCGCAGACTGTGGAAGTCAAAGGCGGGGAGACCGTTACCGTGGATTTTTCCAATATCCTCAAGCGTGGCAGTCTGAAAGTGACCAAGACTTCTGAGGATGGTCTGGTAGAAGGCATGAAGTTCCACCTTTATGGGACCTCTCTTTCTGGTATCCCGGTGGATGAGTATGCGGTTACGGACAGCACAGGTGTTGCCACGTTTTCTGATATTCTGATTTCCGGCGATACACCATATACACTGGAGGAAGTCGAGACAGCAGAGCGATACGTGGTTCCGGCGGCTCAGAACGTGACTGTCAACTGGAACGAAGTGACCAATGCCACTGTCCATAATGTACTGAAAAAGTTCCGGGTAACGGTTATAAAGACAGACCGGGAGACAGGAATTCCGCAGGGAGACGCTACACTGGCAGGTGCGGTATACGGGATCTATAACGGGGACACATTGATTGACACCTACACCACAGACAGCAAGGGCAGCTTTACCACAAAATATTATGTATGTGGCGATGACTGGACAATCCGGGAGATTGCTCCGTCCGAAGGGTATCTTCTGGATGAGACTTCCTACCATGTGGGTGCGGAGGCAACCCTTTATACGGTAGAGCTGAACGATACTTCCAATGATGTGACTGAGCAGGTCATCAGAGGAAAAATCTCTATTATCAAACACACAGATGATGGCAGTACACAGATTGAGACACCGGAGGAAGGCGCAGAGTTCCAGGTGTACTTAAAGAGCGCAGGCAGCTATGACAGCGCAAAGGACAGTGAGCGGGATACTTTGGTGTGTGACGAGAACGGATATGCCGAGACCAAAGACCTGCCTTATGGTATTTATACCGTCCACCAGACGAAAGGATGGGAAGGCCGGGAGATGATTGAGGATTTTGACGTATATATCAGCAGTGACGGAGAAGTTTACCGCTATCTCATCAACAACCGCCTGTTTGAATCCTATATCAAAGTGGTCAAAAAAGATGCAGAAACCGGAAATACCATTCCTCTTGCGGGAGCTGGGTTCCAGATCTATGACGAGTCCGGGAATCTTGTGACCATGAAGTATACCTATCCGGAGGTAACAGAACTGGATACTTTCTATACAGGAAGCGACGGTTATCTCATTACGCCGGAGGTTCTTCCTTACGGAAATTACACATTGGTAGAGGTGCAGGCTCCCTATGGGTATGTACTGGACAGTACGCCGGTTCCATTCACGGTATCCGAGGAACAGTCTGGGGAGGACAGTGGAGTGACCGTGATCACGGTGGAAAAAGAGGATATACCGCAGAAAGGCAAGATCCTTGTGACAAAGACAGGGGAAGAATTTTCCTCTGTGCAGATATCCGGAGACGGTGTGGTAGACAAAGACGGGAACCTTGTGGAAGGAGAAAACATTTATACTCCTGTTTACGAAGTAACTGGACAGGCAGGGGCGGTATATGAAGTGATCGCTGCCGAGGACATTGTGACACCGGATGGAACTGTGCGGGCAGCCGCCGGGGAAGTGGTAGATACCATTACCACAGATGAAGAAGGAAAGGCTGAGACAAAAGAACTGTATCTGGGCAAATACCAGATTGTGGAAAAGACAGCGCCGGACGGTCTGGTGCTGAATACAGGAATCCATGAGGTGGAGCTGACGTATGCCGGACAGGAAGTATCCGTAACGGAGGCAGATACTGCTTTCTATAATGAGCGGCAAAAAGTGACGATTGACCTTACAAAGACACTGGAACAGGATGAGATTTTTGGGATTGGAAATGCGGGAGAAATTCAGAACGTGGCCTTTGGCCTGTATGCCGCAGAGAATCTGACAGCAGCGGATGGTTCCATGATCCCGGCGGACGGTCTGATCGAGATTGTGTTTTGCAGTACAGAGGGAACCGCCGCATTTCAGACAGATCTGCCTTTTGGCAGATATTATGTGAAAGAGGTTGCTACCGACCAGCATTATCTTCTGTCAGAGGAAGCCTATCCTGTGGACTTTACCTACCAGGGGCAGGATACCGCTGTGGTTCACATTTCTGTGAACGAGGGCAATGCCATTGAGAATGAGCTGATCCGGGGAAGGATCTCTGGTCAGAAAGTAGACTCGGATGGTGAGGCACTGGAAGGTGCAACGATTGGTCTGTTTTCCATAGGTACAGAAGAATTTACGGAAGAAACCGCCTTAATGGTAACAACCTCTGATAAAGACGGAGCGTTTGCTTTTGAGGATGTACCGTTTGGAAGATGGATTGTACGGGAAATCGCAAGTCCGGAAGGATATGTGCTGAATGAGGCTCTCCACTATGTATCGGTTACAGAAGATGAGGAAGTGATCGAAGTGGAACTGATCAACAAACTCATTGAGGGAAGTGTGCGTCTGACAAAAGTGGACGCAGAATATCCGGCGAACAAGCTGACGGGAGCGGTGTTTGAGCTGTATGCAGACACGGACAAAGACCAGAAACTGACCGAAAACGATGAACTTGTGGGAGAAATTCCGGAAATCTCAGAAGGCATTTACCAGACGGACGGTCTGCTTTACGGAGGATATTTTGTGAAAGAAAAGACTGCCCCGGAAGGCTTCAAGCTGGATGAGAACGCTTATTACTTTGAGATCAGCGAGGACGGAAAGATTGTAGACGTGGAAAATGAGGCGGGCGTTGGCTTTATCAATCAGCCGATTACCGGAAAACTAGAACTGACCAAGACAGACGTTGCGGATGGAAAACCTCTTCCAAACGCCGGATTCCGGATTAAGGACGAGGATGGGAATATTGTTGCCACAGGTGTAACAGATGAGAATGGAATCGCTACCTTTACTTTGCGATATGGAAAATACACCTATCAAGAATACAATGCACCGGAAGGATACGAGATTGATGAGTCCGAATACGCTTTTGAGATCAAAGAAGACGGTCAGATTATAAAAGCTACTATGACCAATGAAAAGATTCCGGAGGAAGTAATCACGACACCAAAAACCGGAGATGACAGCAGACCGGGCCTGTGGATGGCATTATCTGCCCTGTCTGGTGCAGGAGCGGCAGCTTTTGGTATTCTGGCAGTCGTAAAAGGAAAGAAAAAGAAAGAGGAGGAACAGGCATGAATGCAAAGATGTGGATCACGGTCATCTTAGTGGCATTTATCGCAGGAGCCTTGATTTGGTTGAATCTGCGGAACCGGAAGAAATAGACAGAATGTGACAGGAGGCGGTGGTAAGCCGCCTCTTTACATACCAGACGAAAGGAGGATGAGGACTATGCATGAGGAGGAAAAGAAACGGATGGTGGAAACCTATGAGATCACACAGGCGATCCGGATCGGAGACAGGGAGATACTGTTTGGTGTGGACGAAAAACAGGAACTTCCCTATTTCTGTGGATTTTATCGGAGCAATGCCCTTGTAGGAGAATACAGCGAGTGCATGGCCGGAGACGACTATGTGGAGATGATGGAACTACTTGCAGACAGAATAAAAACCCAGTGTGAGAAAGTCCGGGAAGAATGGGCGAAGGTTACAGTTCCGAGGGAAAAGATCACGGAGCAGATGTGTATCCCGCTTTCCAAATGTGACAATCTGAAGGGAAAAGTAATGGCTGTGCGCCCGGAGGTATTGAGACCAGAATACCGATCTGCGGAACACCAACTTGTCTATGTGCGGAGTGGGAACGGAATACGAAGTAATTCTTTTGGAACTGCCTGCTATTGTACGAACCTGTATGACGGGGAAAATGTACGGTGGGAGAGGTATGATTTTCAAGGTGAAGTGAAACCAGAGAACCTGCCGCTGTGGGCAAGGGAACGGGTAGAGGAAGTGCGGAAACAGGAGACAGAAAAAGTATCTTTATCACAGGAGGTGCGTTGATGGAGAAACGAGTAAACCAGGGATATGAGATAGTTCAGTCTATTGAGGTGGGAACAGCGGGAGCAGCGAAGAGGAACTAAAAAGGAAATACAGGAAACAGTACAGGAAAGGTAGGTGTGGAAAGTGGCGCAGATAAATCATAAGGCTGTGCGTTCACTCTCAAAATTGATGGAGGCGGGATTTGACAGCGAAAAAGCAGTTTTAAACATGACAATGGATGATATTCTATCGCTGCCGGGGATCACAGTGGCAGAGATCGGAATGATCAATGAAATTCAGAAAGCAGTGAAAGCCGGAAAAGTCATTACGTTTTTAGGAGGCGGAGAGATATGAGCAGCAGGAAAATAATCAGCTTTACCGACAGCCGGGGAAACCCGCTCTTTTCTCTGCCCGACAGTTCTTTTCTGCGTCTGGAGTATGGAAACGGGGATTGCGTTTGCGTTTTCTGCCGCTATCACAGTGAGGAACAGGTGGAGATGGACGGAAAGTGCAGAAGTATTCGCCAGTTTGCAAAGCAGATGGAGAAAAACGGAATCCGGTATCGGCCTATGAGCGAGACAAAACGGAAAGGAGGCAGGGAGGTATGGCAAAGAAGAAATATGACTTGATCACAGACCTTTATGCTGAGGCGGTCAAGGAAGTAACTGCCAGTCCGGAAAACTGGTTGGCTTTTTTACGCTCTGCTTGCCGGAACTTCCGTCTGCCTTTTGATGAACAGATCTTAATCTATGCACAGCGCCCGGAGGCGTCCGCAGTGCTGGCTATGAAAACATGGAATGAAAAGTTTGGACGGTGGGTAAAACGGGACTCCAAAGGAATAGCAGTTTTTGACAAAGACAGTCCCTCACTGAGATTAAAATACTATTATGATGTGTCAGATACGCAGGAAGTACGTTACCGACGTCTGCTCCGGCCTGTACCATTGTGGGAAATATCGGAAGAATATCAGCCGGATGTGCAGGAAACCCTTGCCAATGCTTTTGGTGTGGACGAGACAGTGACAGGATTTGCAGAAACCATATTGGAGGCAGCAAAGATTGCAGCAGAAGATAACCTTGCAGATTATCTTCCGGATCTGATATCAGAAAGAAAAGGAAGTTATCTGGAAGAGGTGGACGAGTACAACGTGGAGGTGGAGGCACGACAGCTTTTAGCGGTCAGTGTTGCCTACATGGTTATGGTACGGTGCGGTGTGGATACAGATCTATATCTGGAAACAGAGGACTTCCGGAACATTACGGATTTTAATACGCCGGAAATGGTCAATCTGTTTGGTGTTGCGGCCAGTGATGTGTCAGAAATGGCATTATCTGAGATTTCCGATACTGTCAATAAGCTGAGAAAAGCAGAGAGAAAGAAAAATCGCACCTTTGCCGGGAGAGAGGCAGACCGATATAATGAAAGCGAAAACAGAGAACAGATTACAGAAAGGGGCGTTACACATGAGAGCGATCACATACAGCAGACAGGGCGATTATCTTCTTCCGGATCTGACCGTACCGAACGAACCGGAAGTACACCGTGGGAAGTACGCTTCCCTGCGCCAGACCTATCTGAAAGAACACCGATACGGGATGTTTCTGAACCTGTTGACGAGGGGAGAACTGAACAGCCATCTGAACGAGGTGCAGAGAGAAGCACAGGAGCGGATGGGAGTTCTGACAGAACAGATGAAAGCAGCTCAGGGCGTGACGGAGGAACTGAAAGCGAAAGACCAGATGGCGTGGGTACAGCAGATGAACAATATCCGGCAGGCGGCGGAAGAGATCGTGATGAAAGAACTGATTTACAGCTAACCGAGCAGGAACCGCAGTTAAAAGATGATGAAGATAAAAGGCAGGAACTGATTACAGAGCCACAGCCAACGGTGGCAGAACAACAGTCATTTTTAGAAGAATTGGCAGGAGAGCAGTCTCCTGCTTTTTCTATGCCACAGGAAATCATCGACTATGCGTTGCAATCCGGTTCTTCCTTTGAACATGGAAAATACAGAATTTACGCCTATTTTCTGCAAGAACACAGCAATAAGGAAAAAGCAGAATTTTTAAAGCAGGAATATGGGATGGGAGGATCTGTAACTGATTATTTAGGAGAAAGTTTTCGCCAGGATACAAATGCGAAAGGTTATACCATCCAGTGGAAGAATTATGAGACTACTCTGAAATGGACAGTGGTTGCAAAGCGGATCAATGAGCTGATCGCTATCGGACGATATATGAGCAAACGGGAGATGGAATATCTTCCGGAATATGAAAAAGACGTTCTGGCAAGGGATATTCATATTTTTTTCCGGGATCAGCCGGAAACTTTTTTACGTCCATATCCGTATGGCTCAGATTATTATAGAGCTATCGAACAGATCCGTCCGCAGCTTGATGATCCCAAACAGGTAAAAGAAATCCTTTCCATGATGGAGGAGGTACTTGCGG
Source organism: Lachnospiraceae bacterium KGMB03038 (assembly GCA_007361935.1). Classification (NCBI taxonomy): domain Bacteria; kingdom Bacillati; phylum Bacillota; class Clostridia; order Lachnospirales; family Lachnospiraceae; species Lachnospiraceae bacterium KGMB03038. Next base: position 1,203,399 of record CP041667.1, read on the forward strand.
GAACCGCAGATTATGATCGGCGTTACCCGTCTATGCAACAGACATATCAAGACGTTGCGGATTACCGGGACGGAGTATTCAGTTTGTTTTCCCCCATACCAGCCGAAAGAGAAAACATGCAGGCTCCTCTGGAGCCTGTTCCGGCGCAGAGCCGGGAGGAGATACTTGCCAGACGTCTCAATACGTTTTACCAGGCGTATGACTGGTATAAATACCAGGATACGCTTGAGGCAGGAGAGGCACAGGAGGATGTACTGCGTCAGTTGCAGGAACAGTTGGCTGATCCTCAGTTAGTACGGGGAATACACCGCTTTCTGATCAGTGTCCGGGAAGAGATGGATACGGAGGATGAAAACTATGCCGAAGTGTCTGAGCTGATTGCCGAGATCGCGGATTTGCCTGCCATGAATCCGCCTTATGACCTGCAGGTGGATACGATTGTCACGATAGGAACAAAGGATTATTCCATTGATTTCATATCCGATGAGATGGTGGTTCTGCGTGATCAGATGTATCCGCTTTTTACTGAGGAAATGCAGCGGGAGGTGTTTGACCGCCGGATACGGGAAAATCCTGCTAACGATCATTTGAAGGCAGATAAAAAAAATTCTGAGGAACCTGCCGAAAAGAACAAAGAGGAACTGGATCTACCAGAGGAAACCGTGCAGGAGAGCGAATTTACCAGAGTTATACCGGAAGAAAATCCCTTTGAAAAGAAGCCGGAAGAACTTCTGGAAGATCTGGCTCCGGCATGGACACAGAAGAAACCTACCAGGAGGGTAAGAAGATTTGATCTGCACCCGGAGATCACGCAGGAGAGCCGCAACCAGTATCAGATCAAGGATGAGCATTTAGGGGAGGGAACAGCAAAAGAAAAGTTCCGTGCAAACCTCATGGTAATCCAGTTATTAAAGAAGTGTGAGGAGGAAAACCGCTTTGCCACGCCGGAGGAACAGGAAATCCTTGCCGGATATGTGGGGTGGGGCGGACTCTCTGACGCTTTTGACGAAACAAAATCTTCATGGTCAACCGAGTATCTGGAATTAAAGACCGTGCTGTCTGAGGAAGAATATACCGCAGCGAGACAGTCCACGCTGACTGCTTTTTATACACCGCCTGCGATCATCAGTGCTATGTATCAGGCTTTGGAGAACATGGGACTGAAATCCGGAAATATTCTGGAGCCAAGCTGCGGTACAGGTAATTTTATCGGACGCAAACCGGAGAGTCTGTCAGACTGTAAGGTATATGGTGTGGAGATTGACAGTATATCTGCCCGGATCGCACAGCAGTTATACCAGAAGTCCACGATTGCCGCACAGGGGTTCGAGGAGGCAGACCTGCCAGACAGCTTTTTTGATGTAGTAATCGGTAATGTGCCTTTTGGAAGTTATAAGGTACTGGACAGAAAATATGATAAGTATAACTTTCTGATCCACGACTATTTTATCGCCAAGTCGATTGACAAGACGAGGCCGAAGGGTGTACTTGCGTTGATCACATCCAACGGGATCAGTGGCGGAACAATGGATAAGCGGGATGACCGGGTGCGTCGGCATATTGCTCAGCGGTGCGATCTGTTGGGAGCGATCCGACTGCCGAACAACGCTTTTCTGCAGAACGCCGGAACAGAAATCAATACGGACATTCTCTTTTTTCAGAAAAGGGAGACACCGAGAGATTTGAGCGTGGATCTGCCGGAATGGGTGGAAGTAGAGCGTCTTTACGAGAATGACCATGTGAATGAACAGGGCGAGAGCCGGCACCGGGTGGTCAGCATAAATCCTTATTTTCAGCAGCACCCGGAGATGGTACTGGGAGAGCAGAAAATTGTATCCGGGCCTTATGGCCCGCAGCTTATATGCAAACCCTATCCGGACAGGGAATTAAAGGAACTTCTTGAACAGGCAGTAGAAAACCTAGAGGCGGAAATCACAGACTATGAGGTGGAAGAACTGGTGGAGGAAGAAGATCATTCGATTCCAGCCGATCCGTCTGTGGCGAACTTTTCCTATACAATCTATGATGGGAATATCTATTACCGGGAAAACAGCCGCATGAAACCTGTGGAACTGTCCGTGACAGCTCAGAACCGTGTGAAAGGTATGATTGCCATCCGGGACTGTACCAGAGATCTGATAGCTTTCCAGACCGAAGGGTATCCAGATCAAGAGATTGAAGAACAGCAAAAGAAACTAAATGCTCTGTATGATCTGTTTCAGAAAAAGTATGGCTTGTTAAATTCCAGAGCCAATAGTATAGCATTTTCCGATGACAGCAGCTATCCGCTTCTCTGCTCCCTTGAGATTATGGGAGAGGACGGTACACTGGAGCGGAAAGCAGATATGTTTACCAAACGTACGATAAAGCCTCATGAGACGGTAACGAAAGTGGATACCGCAAGTGAGGCTTTATCTCTGTCCCTTTCTGAGAAAGCCTGCGTGGACATGGACTATCTTTGTTCCTTGACTGGGAAAAGCGCAGAGGAAGTGGAGCAGGAACTAAAAGGTGTGATCTTCCGCCTTCCGGAATATGAGGGGATGGAACAGCCCCGGTTTGTGTCGGAGGATGAGTATCTGTCCGGCAACGTGCGTAAGAAACTGCGGGCGGCAAAACTTGCGGCTGAGATATCCGAGGTCTATCAAAGTAATGTAGAGGCATTGGAAAAAGTACAGCCGAAAGATCTGACTGCCTCAGAAATCAGTGTGCGTCTTGGTGCTACATGGATACCAGAGGAAGATATAGCAGAGTTCATGTTTGAACTCTTGCAGACGCCAAACTATTCCCAGTGGAAGATTAAAGTTCATTTTTCCCGGCATACCGGAGATTGGAATGTCGAGGGAAAAAGTGTAGACAGGGGAAATCCACGTGCAAATAATACCTATGGTACGAACCGGGTAAACGCCTACAAAATCATCGAGGATAGTCTGAATTTGCGTGATACCCGTGTGTATGACTATGTGGAAGATGAAGAAGGCAGGCGCAAGCCGATCCTCAATCAAAAGGAAACCGCCATTGCACAGGGAAAACAGGACTTGATCAAACAGGCATTCCAGGAGTGGATCTGGAAAGATCCAGAGCGCAGGCAGCGTCTTACCAGAGATTATAACGAGCGTTTCAATGCCATCCGGCCACGGGAATATGACGGGAGCCATCTTCATTTCTATGGCATGAACCCGGAAATTTCCCTGCGGAAACATCAGAAAGACGGAGTGGCCCGGATCATCTATGGCGGGAACACCTTATTGGCCTACGTGGTAGGGGCGGGGAAAACTTATACAATGGTGGCGGCGGCTATGGAATGTAAGCGGTTGGGCCTGTGTAATAAATCTATGATTGTGGTGCCAAATCATATCATCGAGCAGTTTGCCGCTGAATGGTTACAGCTTTATCCGGCAGCCAATATTTTAGTGGCTACGAAGAAAGACTTTGAAAAAAAGAACAGAAAGAAGTTCTGTGGGAGAATCGCCACCAGTGATATTGACGCTGTAATTATTGGTCATTCCCAGTTTGAGAAAATCCCTTTAAGCCTGGAGCGACAGGAGCGTATGTTGGAGGCGGAGATTGATGAGATTGTGGAAGGAATTGCCGAGGCGAAGCGGATACAGGGGAGCCGATTTACAATTAAACAGATGGAGCGGACAAAAAAGACATTGGAGACGAGACTGAAACGACTCCATGACCAGAGCCGGAAGGATGACATGATCACTTTTGAGGAACTGGGCGTTGACCGTCTGTTTGTGGATGAGGCAGATGGCTACAAAAATCTCTATCTTACAACTAAGATGAGAAATGTGGGAGGGATTGCGCAGACGGAGGCACAGAAATCGTCTGACATGTATATGAAATGCCGCTATCTGGATGAGGTTACTGGGGGAAAAGGAGTGATCTTCTCCACGGGAACCCCGGTAAGCAATTCGATGGTGGTGCGCCCGTAAGGGGCTGTAATAATCTTACCTTGAGCAAGTAATAGGGCAAGGTATCAAAGCGGAATAATCCGCACCCTATCGTCACCCGACTTATCCAAAAGGGGAAACCCGATGGGGAGTGTAGCATGTCGGAGGGCACGAAACACGGAAACTTCCAAAGTGTTTGCGTGGTAGTGGCGAAAAGTTATGAATAAGGATGAAAGCTAAACTGCCTGAATGACAGTCGGAGATTGGGCAAAATGTTGCTCCATGCGTAAGGAAGTTATACTCGCATGTACTCTGGTGGATATGAGTCGGCCATGCGTATCCACAAGATACCCAGAGTAAATCAGCCATAGGATAATGGAAAACGACGAACGTCACATCCGAAATCATAACAGGCTTATGTTATTACAGTTCTAAACGGGGATTGCCTAAGGTAAAATGCCGAAAATCGGCTATGAGTGCTATGAGAAAAGTGACTCTGAATATTTACTATGGCAACAGAGTCTCCGTAGTAGTCCGAGGACGGGAAAGCCGTCCACATGGCGAAGGGAGACAGTCTTTCTTCAATACAAATAATAAGGAAAGGTGCGTGAGGCATTATGAGAAGTCCCGAAAATGTATTGAAAAGTTTAAGTGAAAAAGCAAAAAACAAAGAGTACAGGTACGAGAGATTATACCGTAACCTGTACAACCCAGAGTTCTATCTGCTTGCATACCAGAATATTGCGACCTCTCAGGGGAGCATGACGGCAGGTGCAGACGGATTCACTCTTGACGGTATGAGCATGGAGCGCATTGAAAAGCTCATTCAGAAGCTGAGAGACCACTCATACCAGCCGAACCCTGCAAGGCGTGTTTATATTGCGAAGAAAAACAGCAGTAAAAAGCGCCCATTGGGGATTCCGTCAACGGACGATAAACTGTTACAGGAAGTTGTCCGTATGATACTTGAAGCAATCTATGAGCCGACATTCTCTGATAATTCACATGGTTTCAGACCGAAAAGAAGTTGCCACACAGCGTTAAAAGAAATCGTAACGCTGTTCACTGGTGCAAAGTGGATAATCGAAGGAGACATTAAGGCTTGTTTTGACAGCTTCGACCACCATATCACAATACAGCTTTTGAGAAAGCGCATAAAAGATGAAGCGTTCATATCGCTGATGTGGAAGTTTCTAAGGGCAGGATATATGGAACAGTGGACATACCATGAAACGTACTCCGGCAGTCCACAAGGCTCCGGTGTCAGTCCGATACTTGCCAACATCTATCTGAATGAACTTGATGAGTTCATGGCAAGGATGAAAAAGAGTTTTGACAAAGGCGATACAAGAAGCCGTAAAGTCCACAAAGACCATGATAAGGTACGCTGGGCTTATCGGAAAGCGCAGAAAAATCTGGAAATAGAGCGCACAGAAGCAAACCTAGCAGCATTTAAAGAAGCAAGGAAAGTGATGTTGTCCACACCACATTTAGACGAGATGGATGAGAATTACAAAAGACTTCAATACAACCGTTACGCTGACGATTTCCTGATTTCAATAACAGGTTCAAAGCAGGATGCTGAAAATATCAAGGAACAGGTAAAGATATTTCTAAAAGACAAGCTAAATCTCACAATGTCGGAGGAGAAAACTCACGTTACCCATTCCTCTGAAAAGGTGCGGTATCTTGGATACGACATAAGAATATCAAGAAGTCAGGACACAAAGCGGACGAAAAAAGGTCTGCAACGGGTGTGGTATGGAAAAGTGCAGTTATATATGCCGAAAGAAAAATGGATTGCGAAACTGCACGAATACGGTGCGTTTAAAATCAAAAAAGACGAAAACGGCAAAGAGATTTGGAAGCCACTCCACAGAGGGGCGCTTATGCCATTAGACGATGTGGCAATCATCAGTAAATATAATTCTGAAATCAGAGGATTGTACAATTATTACAGGTTAGCAATCAATGTATGCAATCTGGGGAAATTTCATTCTATCATGCGTGGAAGCTGTTTAAAGACGTTGGCGGCAAAATATAATTCTTCTGTTATGAAGATGTATAAGAAATACCGTAGCGTAAAGGGCGACTTTGGCGCAGATTACAAAACCAAGAGTGGAACAAAGCGGTGTGAGTTTTACAATGAAGGATTTAGGCGTAATAACAATATCGCACCTGAATTTGTAGACATTATGCCGAAATACAGAGGGCAGATAAAACCGAATAGTCTTGCAGGACGTTTAAAAAGCGGACAATGCGAGATGTGCGGAGCAAACCCCGTGAAAGTGTATATGCACCATGTAAAGCGCTTAAAAGATTTGAACGCTGATAATGAATTTGATGAACTGATGTTACTGAAAAGGCGGAAGTCATTGGCTCTCTGCCCGAAATGCTACGAAGAAGCAAAGACAAAATCACTTAAACTATGAAAGATGGCGAGCCGTGTACATCGAGAGGTGTAAGCACGGTTCTGGAGGGGGTTACGCCAAGACCACGGACGAAAGGAAGTATGGCGTGGCGTTTCCTACCTTATGAACTCTATACCATGCAGCGCTATCTCCAGTATGGCACTCTGGTAGAGAAGAATTTACAACACTTTGACGCATGGGCGTCCACTTTTGGGGAGACAGTGACAGCTCTGGAGATTGCTCCGGAAGGAAATGGATACCGATTAAAGACACGGTTTGCCCGGTTCTATAACCTGCCGGAACTTATGCAGATGTTCCGGGAAGTAGCAGACATCCAGACAGCGGATATGCTGAAACTTCCCGTGCCGGAGGCAGAGTACCGAGTTGTGAAAGTGGAACCAACGGAGTTACAGACGGAAATGGTAGAAGAACTTGGAAACCGGGCAGAGCAGGTACGCAACGGATCAGTGAATCCACGGGAGGACAATATGCTTAAGATTACTAATGACGGTAGGAAACTGGCACTTGACCAGAGATTATCTAATCCCTTGCTGCCGGATGATCCGGGGAGCAAAGTCAATGCCTGCGTGGAGGAAATCTGCCGACATTGGAAGGAGGGAAAAGAGAAAAAGCTGACGCAGTTGGTATTCTGTGATCTGTCTACACCAAAAACAGATGGAACATTCAGCGTGTATAATGACATCCGGGACAAAATACTTGCGAGGGGAATCCCGTTAGAGGAAATTGCCTTTATCCATGACGCTAACACAGATGTGCGGAAGAAAGAGTTGTTTTCCAAAGTCCGGCGAGGAGCTGTCCGTATCCTTATGGGCAGTACGTTTAAGATGGGAGCCGGAACGAATGTACAGGATCTGATCATCGCCAGTCATGATCTGGACTGTCCGTGGCGGCCCCGTGATGTAGGACGGATTTTGCGGACATTCAAAATAAAAAAGAATGTGGAGGTAACAGACAATGGCAAAATCATTATTTGAGGAACTGGGCGGCAAATACGAAAGGCAAGGGGATTATTTGATACCGTGCTTAACTGTACCCGCCGAAGAAGAACAGGCAATAGGCATCTGGGGGCAACGGCATTTAGATTATCTAAAACAGTACCGTAAAGTTACATACACCAATCTTCTTACAAGCGGCAGGCTAAACGCCTACCTTGCCGACATCAACAGACAGGCACAGGAACGCTTTGAAAGGCTCATAGAGGGTATGAAACAGGCACAGGGCATAACGGAACAGCTAAAGGCAGAAAACGCCTTAGAATGGACAGGATGCCTCAATAACATAAGGGCTTGTGCGAGGGAGATTGTGGAAAAGGAAATTATTTTTGCATAAACAGATGATTAGTGGCAGGGGGAAATCCTGCCGCTTTTTCTGCTTTAGTTTGTCAGCTTGACAAATAAAGGGTTAAGGAATATAATTAGATTCAGTATTATACAAGGAGTTAATAAATATGCGGCAAGGTATTCTTAAATAAACTGTCAATTTGATAGTGGGAACAAAAAGTAGCAGTCCCGTTTCACTTTTAATATGGGGCTTAGTTTTTTGTACCCAGTTTAAGAATACTTTTATCATGTAATTTTATATGCCCGAAAACATATAAGTGTTTTGGGGCTATTGGAGTTATTTACCCAGTGATAGGAGTATTTATCACTGGGTATTTTTATGCCCTTTTTTGGGTGTTGATAGGAGGAAAATCACATGAAAATAATTAACTTAGGCATTCTGGCTCACGTTGACGCAGGAAAGACAACATTAACGGAAAGTTTATTGTATACCAGTGGTGCAATTGCAGAACTAGGGAGCGTAGATGAAGGCACAACAAGGACAGATACAATGAATTTGGAGCGTCAAAGGGGAATCACTATCCAGACAGCAGTGACATCTTTTCAGTGGGAGGATGTAAAAGTCAACATTATAGATACGCCAGGCCATATGGATTTTTTGGCGGAAGTATACCGTTCTTTATCCGTATTAGACGGAGCAGTATTATTAGTTTCTGCAAAGGATGGCATACAGGCACAGACCCGTATACTGTTTCATGCACTACAGATAATGAAGATTCCGACAATTTTTTTTCATCAATAAAATTGACCAAGAGGGGATTGATTTGCCAATGGTATATCGGGAAATGAAAGCAAAGCTTTCTTCGGAAATTATAGTGAAGCAAAAGGTTGGGCAGCATCCCCATATAAATGTAACGGACAATGACGATATGGAACAGTGGGATGCGGTAATTATGGGAAACGATGAACTATTAGAGAAATATATGTCAGGGAAACCGTTTAAAATGTCAGAACTGGAACAGGAAGAAAACAGGAGATTCCAAAACGGAACGTTATTTCCCGTTTATCACGGAAGCGCTAAAAACAATCTGGGGATTCGGCAGCTTATAGAAGTAATTGCCAGTAAATTTTATTCATCAACGCCTGAAGGTCAATCTGAACTATGCGGGCAGGTTTTTAAGATTGAATATTCAGAGAAAAGGCGGCGTTTTGTTTATGTGCGTATATATAGCGGAACATTGCATTTGAGGGATGTTATTAGAATATCTGAAAAAGAGAAAATAAAAATCACAGAGATGTGTGTTCCGACAAACGGTGAATTATATTCATCCGATACAGCCTGCTCTGGTGATATTGTAATTTTACCAAATGATGTTTTGCAGCTAAACAGTATTTTGGGGAACGAAATACTGTTGCCGCAGAGAAAATTTATTGAAAATCCTCTCCCTATGCTCCAAACAACGATTGCAGTAAAGAAATCTGAACAGCGGGAAATATTGCTTGGGGCACTTACAGAAATTTCAGATGGCGACCCTCTTTTAAAATATTATGTGGATACTACAACGCATGAGATTATACTTTCTTTTTTGGGGAATGTGCAGATGGAAGTCATTTGTGCCATCCTTGAGGAAAAATATCATGTGGAGGCAGAAATAAAAGAGCCTACTGTTATATATATGGAAAGACCGCTTAGAAAAGCAGAATATACCATCCACATAGAAGTCCCGCCAAATCCTTTCTGGGCTTCTGTCGGGTTGTCCATAGAGCCGCTCCCTATTGGAAGCGGAGTGCAGTATGAAAGCAGAGTTTCACTTGGATATTTAAATCAATCGTTCCAAAATGCGGTTATGGAGGGGGTTCTTTATGGCTGCGAGCAGGGGCTGTATGGATGGAAAGTGACAGACTGTAAAATCTGTTTTGAATATGGATTGTATTATAGTCCTGTAAGTACCCCCGCAGACTTTCGGCTGCTTTCCCCTATCGTATTGGAGCAGGCTTTAAAAAAAGCAGGGACAGAACTATTAGAGCCATATCTCCACTTTGAAATTTATGCACCGCAGGAATATCTCTCACGGGCGTATCATGATGCTCCAAGGTATTGTGCAGATATTGTAAGTACTCAGATAAAGAATGACGAGGTCATTCTGAAAGGAGAAATCCCTGCTAGATGTATTCAAGAATACAGGAACGATTTAACTTATTTCACAAATGGGCAGGGAGTCTGCTTGACAGAGTTAAAAGGATACCAGCCAGCTATTGGTAAATTTATTTGCCAACCCCGCCGCCCGAATAGCCGTATAGATAAGGTTCGGCATATGTTCCACAAGTTAGCTTAACAGCTTGCAAAAGTCATATAAAATGAGATTTGAAAGGATTAGAGACTAATTATGATGAAATGCGAATGGATATTGTGTCCTGTTTGTGGGAGCAAAACCCGTAATAAAATTAGGAAGGACACTGTTTTGGAGAATTATCCCCTTTATTGTCCAAAATGCAGACAAGAAAGATTGATTAAAGTTGACAACTTGAAGATAACTGTCATCAAAGAGCCAGACGCTTAAGACGCAGAGCCGATGAAATTGTGGAACAATTCACGAATCATCGGCTCTTTTTGTTTCGTATTTGAAAGAACAAACTCACCAAATAAAAAAAACGATATTCGGGTGGGTTATTTTGTTATACCCTAAATTACCCTCTGAATTTGTTTTTAAATTTGGAGGGATTTTTTTATGTCCTTTTTTCGGGCAGTTATCTATCTGCTCATACGAAGCAAAATTTATCAATACATAGCATATCAGAGAACGGCAGGAAACCAGTTAAAAAAATTTCTGCCAGTGCAACGGTACTTCTCACCTTGAAAGTAGAAGTACAATCTCCATACAATAGAATTACTATTTCCTATAACCGTAAAGGTCACAGAGCCTTTGCGGTTTTTCTTTTGTCGATTTTTGTTGGAAAGTGCCGTAGGGCTGTTTCTGATATGCGGTGTCGTTCTCCGCCTCTCCATCTGGATTTTTTACATTTCAAAAATTCAGATGGGAGGTATTTATGGTGAAATATGCACCAAGAAAGGTATATATCAGAGAAAGTGGCGGCTATGTGGAATTATCCTACACGGAGTTCTGCCGTTGCAGGGAATCCGACCAGACCTATATGGACAAGCTGTTTATCCCCATTCAAGGCTGTCTGCTTGAAGTCGTGAGGGAGCAATACACAGACTTCTACCGTGACAAGGAACGGTGGCGTTATCTGCAAAAATTAGATACAAAGAATAGACTGCTATCTCTCGACGGATTTACGGACAGCGAGGGGAATCCTCTGGACTTTATCACTGATGAAGCGGTGGACATTGCAGAAACCGTTGTCAATGCGGTCATGGTGGACAGGCTGAAAGCCGCCCTGCCTTTGCTGTCGGATAGTGAACAGGAGCTGATACAGGCAATCTTTTTTGACGGACTTTCCGAGCGTGAAGTCGGGGCGAGGTTGGGCATAACCCAGAGCGTTGTAAACAAACGCAAAGCCAGAATCCTAATAAAACTAAGAAAGATAATAGAAAATTTATATTTGTGGAGGATAAATAAAAATGTTTCAAGAATTAGGAATTAGTGCCGGCACAGCAATCATTGTATTGATTGCATTATATTTTGTTATTAAATGGGCCGTAAAAAATGGAATAAAAGAAGCTTATAAAAGTATAACTGGTAAAAAGCCATCAGAAGATTTACAACTTGAAGCACTACTGAAAAAAGAAAATGGTGAAGACAATGAATAAAATGATTGCATATTATGGGCTGATTTGACGACAGAGTTTTAACAGTATGTCTGAAGGGCTCAAGGGCAAATTAAAGATAAAATAGGCGATTGATAAACAAATACCAGTTATAGAGTTGAGAAAATCGCAAAAGATATGAAGCTTGATTTGAGATGGAACGCCTAAAATGTTATTTGTTTCAAATGAATACAGAGGACAAGGAGTAGGAAAACAGTTACTACAATATGGTGTTGAAAATTATGCAATAGGTGAACAGTGAACTTGCTGTATAGGGGAATCCATATCCATTATTGTATATGAAAAGAAATTGATCAATCCTAATTTGTTGAAATGAAAATTTCATACTGTAATATGCAATTACATAGCCGGATGGTTTTCAAAAAAAGAAGATCATCCGGCTTTTTTAATGCCCAGATATAAGAAATGAATTGTGGAATATCCGATCACGGGCAGGAAAGGAGATGAAGTTTATGCCTTATGTTGCGCCGGAAGTGGTGCAGAGAGTGAAACAGATCGACCTGCTGACTTATCTGAAAACCTATGAACCTTATGAGCTGGTGCATTTCTCTGGGAATGTTTATACCACCAGATCTCATGATAGTTTGAAGATTTCAAATGGAAAATGGATGTGGTGGAGCCGGGGGATCGGAGGCAGGAGCGCACTGGATTATCTGATCAAAGTGAGAGGATATGACTTCGTGCAGGCGGTACAGATCATAGCGGAACAGGCGGCAATCCAGCCGCCTGTTCCCATACCAGCCGAAAAGAAAACAGAGAAAAAATTGATCCTTCCAAAGCCATACCGCTATCAAACGTATGCAGTTTCCTATCTGCAGAACCGTGGGATTGATATGGAATTGATTCAGTATTGTCTGAAAACCGGACAGGTTTATGAAAGCGTGAATTATCACAACGTGGTTTTTGTGGGGAAGGATCAGAGTGGAATACCTCGTTATGCGGCTCTGCGTGGGATCGGTACAGACTTTATCGGGGAGGCGTCCGGGAGTGACAAAAATTATTCCTTTTGTATCTCGGCAGAGAGAAAATGCCGGACAGTTCATCTGTTTGAATCGGCCATTGATCTGTTATCTTATGCCACGGAGCAAAAGCTGGACGGAAATAACTGGAGAGAGGAACACTTGTTATCTCTTGCGGGCGTGTATCAGCCAGCCAAAGAAATCGAGAAAAGTAAGGTGCCGGCGGCACTGACACGCTTTCTAAGAGAACATCCGGAGGTGGATATGGTGGTCTTTCATCTGGATAATGACCAGACAGGAAGACTTGCGACACAGGCCATCCGGACAGTTCTTCCGGAGAAATATCAGACAAAAGATGAGCCGCCAAAGCAGGGAAAAGACTGTAATGACAGCCTCTGTATCCGGCTGGGAATCCGGCAGACAAAGCGGGAAAAACGGCACAGAGAAAGAAGTTTGGAACGATAGAAAGAGAGGATTTTATGAAAACAATTCACTATGATCTGCGGATCATTCACAGAAAAAAGATTGCAATAGGTGCACCCAACCAGAAGGAAATTGACCGGATTCTGCGAGATCTGATTACGTCCGGAGAGGCTTTGAACGTGGAGGGAGGCGAAGTAGTCGGCATTGTAGTTGAAGAAAAAGAGGCGAAGGATTGTCCAGGAGACTGTAATCATTGCTCATATCTTTGCCCGGAAAGCGGAGAATGCATTGTAAATGATCGGGATGACCGATGCCGTAACTGCGAGTATGGCTGCAAAAAATGTGGCACTTGCAGACTGATAGACTATGGTGTCTGCGGAGATGAGGAGTGTGAAAACTGCCACTGGCGCTGCCCGGAGTGTGGCGGATGTACTCATCCGGAGGGAGAGAAACAGCCATAACAGGTTTTCTTTGTCGGCAGGTAATGATCCGCCGGAGGCGGAAACGGAGCGCAGGTGGAGTGTGATACACAATACCAGCAAGCAAGGCTATATAAAATCATTGTGAAACAAATGGTGGACTTGTGTTGCTTATAAACCTTATTATGTTGTACGTATTAAAGGATATGTTCGATAACGTATAATTAATTTCGCAAAATCAATTTCATAAAAATAGACATGGTCTATAGCCGTTTGGTAAAATCAAGTCACCACAACTAAATCTATCAAAGGAGGCTATAGAACCATGTCTGATAAGATTATACAGCTAAATGAGGACTTAATAAAGCATGATTTAAAGGATCTTGTCCGTAACAGTGTCGAAGAAACATTAAACGCCCTGCTCGATAAGGAAGCCGACGAATTAGTCAACGCTGAAAAGTATGAGCGCTCCTCTGACCGCCAGGGATATCGTTCCGGCCATTATAAGCGAAATCTCCACACTACCGCAGGGGAAGTCGAACTGAAGGTTCCTAAACTGAAAGGGGTTCCTTTCGAGACAGCCATTATCGAAAGATATCGTCGCAGAGAATCTTCCGTGGAAGAAGCTCTTATTGAGATGTATCTGGCCGGTGTTTCTGTCCGACGCGTGGAAGATATCACCGAAGCCTTATGGGGAACGAAAGTATCCCCTGGAACCATCAGTAACCTGAATAAAAAGGCTTATGAGCATATTGAAACCTGGCGTACCCGTCCGCTTTCCGGGAACTATCCTTATGTTTACGTAGATGGTGTTTACCTGAAACGTAGCTGGGGCGGCGAGATCCAGAACGTTTCTGTTCTCGTTGCCATTGGCGTCAGTCAGGATGGCTGCCGGGAAATCCTTGGTGCTGCGGAAGGGATGAAAGAGGATCGTGAAAGCTGGCGTTCTTTCTTCGTATGGTTGAAAGAACGCGGGCTTACTGGTGTACGTTTGATCATCGGCGATAAGAATCTCAGTATGCTTGAAACCATTCCGGAAGTCTTTCCGGATGCCAGATATCAGCGCTGTACGGTTCATTTTTACAGAAATATATTTTCTGTTACCCCCCGTAACAAGATGAAAACGGTAGCGCTTATGCTCAAGGCGATCCATGCGCAGGAAAGCAAGGAAGCCGCCCGTGAAAAAGCAATCCAGGTAGCGGAGAAACTCCGTGCCATGAAGCTTGCTAAAGCTGCCAAGAAGGTAGAGGACGGGATTGAAGAAACCTTGACCTATATGGATTTTCCTACGCAGCATTGGACCCGGATCCGAACCAATAACGCTATTGAGCGCCTCAACCGTGAGATTAAACGGCGTACAAAAGCGATCGGTGCTTTTCCTGACGGGCAGAGTGCCTTGATGCTCGTATGTGCCAGACTGCGTCACGTAGCAGCAACCAGTTGGGGAGCCAGACGCTATATGAATATGGATCATCTTTTCAAAACAGAAGAGGATCTGCTGTCTGATATCATAGCCGGCTGACTACCGGCTGCTAAACGGCTAGGTTTTGATTTTGCGAAAAACTATTGACACTATCATATGTTCATACTATTGGCGATAAATACGACGAAAATGATTTATGGGCTTGTCACTAAAATGAAGAGTCTACATATGAGAATCTGATTGAATTTAATTGTTATAAACCAGTAAGTTGGGTATTGAATACAAGCAGAAAAATTATGCCCGTTGCAAATGGGATGAATATGAATTATTTAGTGGAAGTACAATTATGATTATTAGGAATGGTAAAGATTTTTGTGATATATGGGAAAAAGAATTAACCATGGATTTGATAAAGTCAGTTTAACGATTTCAGGAACATGCCATGGATCTCAATTCAATTGATTTTGAAGAAAATTATTGGCGGAAAAGTATGATGGAGAAATGGGCTTAAGGTTGTGACAAGTTACGTTGACTGTTAGGCGTGTGTGATTTTAGAGACTCATGGTATTGATTATTTAACTGTACGTGCTGAATTTGCACAAGAAGAACCTACATATTAATGTGATGGTGATGTAAAAAACAGAAATCTGGGATAAACATATTAGGTGGCATAGAGACTAAGAAATGAGACTTTCATATTATAAATAGTTAATGGCTATTTCTTATTTTTCTTTTCGTTCTGCTGTGAAAATTCACATTTGAACGTAATAATACCTAGTATTTGAATGTAAAATTTTATATTAACTTTATATTTATGAATAATTAAGGAAACTACCAAGCACAACAAACAAATTGAGAAAATAATAAAAAATGTACAAAAAACAAACATACGACTGTACCCCATTTCCTTACTCTGGCGATGTATGATTTATCCTTTGTACCTCGAAATAACTTCTTCCAAACTGTATTTTTCTTTATTATATTAATAACATGTCAATTTGTCAATAAGATATGTGATGTCAGAGTAACGCCGAAATATATAAGGTATATACAAATCTTTTTCTTTACGGAATGGAGGTAAATAGACTTGATTTCCCATGTCCGCTCTGTATCGCATAAAGTTATGTATTGTCTTCAGATAACCGTTGATTGATGCATCAGGAACATCGGTGTTTTCCAACCACTGATTGATTACTATTTGTGGGACGATTTCTTTATTGTACGATATTCCGGTAAGATATCGGTTAAACGATGCAAGCCAGTAATTATCAAGCCGGTACGTATTACATGCAAAGTTTGCCATACAGTATTCTATAAAGAACTGCATATCTTCTTAAAGCAACTATTGAATAGGATATTCCGTCATTAATCATTGATGTAGCAAGAGAGGATCTCAGGCTGTGTGGTCCATGTTTCTTTCTCGAAATATCAATCCCGGACCGGAGAATATATTTTTTTACGGCAAAAGAAACAACAGAATAGGATATTTCTGTATAAGGGCAAAAGATTTCAAGAAAACAAACTCACTCGAAGAGGCGGGGCGCTCTGATATGATATAGTCTTTCAATGCAGCTTGGATCTTTGGTATCATATATAAATCTGATGGGTTACCAGTTTTATTAACGAAAAATAGTCAAAACTGGTATTAATGAGAACGTACATATGATTATATATGCTTCGATGATCTGGATTTCTGGAAAGGCGTTTTTTCAGAAAAAGATCCATTCGGAATAATCTGCAGACACTAAAAGCGTTGAATATTTACTAAGTTGCATTCTGAGGAGTTCGCTGGGCTCCGCAGAATGCACATTGTTTCCCGAGATAAATTTACACTGCTTTTAGACTAAGCTTTTTCCCATAAAATTGTACAATGTGGTATAATAGTTATGTGGTGAAGATTTCTCGAAACAAAATATTTTGGGAAGGCTTCTTTTTTTATGAGAATATAAAATAAGCACCTAGTATTTTGCAGAATTGAGAGGAAATTATGAACGAATTAAAAAATAATATATTTTTAGAATTCAAAATATTAAGTTTCCCATATAGAAAAATGCTGACTTGTCTTTGTATTATGTCAAGTGCAATTGTGAGTTTTTATATATTGACGTATTGTCCTTCTATGGATATTAGAAAGCATCAAGTATTCTTGATCGCTGTAATGATATGGCTTATGTTGGGATTGCAACTATTATTATTATTTATGAGCTGTTTCTATGAAAAAAAATATACTGGGCAATTGAACATTGTATGTAATGCATTAGAAAAATGTAATTTCGAGACGGCAGACTACTGGATATGCGCTCAAATGTTTACGAAATTCGCCGGCCTAAAAACTAATGTAGCTGAAATAACAAAAAAATATTATTTTTTTTATTGTATTTCCAAGCTTGCTTCTATTAGTTTTAATGTAGTTACTCTTTGCCTTTTTGCATGTGTCAGAGCGGCATTTATGGATACCATGGGCTGGGGAAAACATGTGATATTTTCATTATTGCTCATAAGTATTTTGTGTTTGGAGATAATTCTTTCGTATTATATATGTTGTGAATTATATCCGGGAACTAAAGCAACAGGGATGGGATTGATAATAGGATACTCATTGTTTCTTGTATTAACACAATATATAGTTCAAATGGAAAATATTTTTGTGATTTTTGACCCAAATGTCTCAAAATTTTGGAGTGAAAGACTGGAAATAATTTCATCGTTTTCTTTTAGCACAACTTTGATTTTGATTATTTTTTCAATTATATTCTGGAGTTTTCGGAAAAAAAGAGACGGAACAGGGATTATTTGGCACAGGATAGTCTATTATGATCAATTTGTTAATGCATATTGTGGCATGGCTCAGAGTCTGTATAATATACAGAATGATGCGATGATCATGGAATATTTTGCAGATACTACTGGAAAAAGAGTGCTATCATATGAGAAACGTAAATGTATGTTTAAGCAGTATTGCATGTTTTATGAGTGCTGTAGTGAACTTACGGAGGAAATGCAAACACAGTTTGATCCTTTATTAAAATTATTTCCGCGTGAAATAATAGAAATGATGGATGAGTATTATACTGGGAGTTTTATATGATCGATTTAAAAAATGTTAAACATATCATTAAAAGCAAATTAGAAGCAGAAAGGAAAAAGATTTTTTCAAAGAAGAAAATACCAACAGAATGGAGAAGCCGGATACAAGGGGGGTTAAACATACTAATTTGTGTCCTTATAGGCCCTGTGCTGGTAGGTATTATAACATCTTGGATTTCTCGCTATTCTGGTGATGTAGAATTAAAAAAAATTCAGATAATACCTTATGAGCAAACAAATGAACAATCAATAACGGCTGATATGGAAGCAGAAGAGAATATAAACAGTTACAGTGAGTTGATAACAGATGATTGTTACAATAAAGCATGTGCAGTGCGTGCCCTTATGTATTGCGATAAACCTTTTGGTACTTATTTAAATGATGTTACAGTACAGGTGAACTCGATTGAAAAGGGCGAATTTGCTGAGGTATCCTATTTTGCTTATGTGGAGGATACAGTGGTTTGGGTCTATGCAATTAATTATGGTAATGGAGTATTTGAGTCGAGGAATATTGCCTTATATGTCGAGGAGATGGTTGGAGAGCAAAAAGATATTATTCAGGAGTATTCTTGGGAAAATGTAGAAATATCAAATGAGAAGTTGGAAGTAGATAATGATAAAAGAGCAATTGTCCATATGGAAGATTTATACGGAGGAGATGGGAAATTAATTTACTCGTTTCAATTGAATGAACATTTTTTGGAAGAATTAGAGCGGGGGAATTATTTTGGATTTTATGCGGATGATCCTTATAACAGTTATAGTGATCGAAACTGGATCGGATGGATTACTATGGAAAATGGACAGGTGCGTATCAATGGTGACGGGGGAGCAGGAGAAACAAATATTACAGAACCTGTATACATAGATGTTTCAAAAGGTGCTGACCAGAAGATTCTGTCTGCAGCCAGCGGCGCAATTAATGGATATTCCACTATTGAGCTGGTTTTAATCCCAAGTGAATCTTGTACAATCGAGTATTCCTTAGATTATGATGTTGAAGGAGAAATATTTACAACAGAAAATTATAAAACTACTTTTAATGTACCATTGTATGAGCCACCTTTAGTTCATGTAATTGCGGAATATATGAATGAAAATCATATAGAGGATTTTATTTATCAAAAGACAAACTGGAATTTGAGCCAGAAAGTAGAATATATACCTAAAGAAACAATAGATGTCATACAATAAGTACTGTAAATCTTGTTGTGAATTTGCGCCTGCTCCCTTCAAGTTTTTCCTAACATTCCTTTTCGTCACTCAGCTGGTTCCTTCATTCGTCTGGAGAGGATTGACAGCTGAAACCGAGCAGAAGGAATCATCTTCTAGGAACTGATCAACGAGGGGATGTTGTATGAAGATTTAGAAGAACTCTGATACAGCAATATTGATCCGACAGAATACGATACGATCGCCTGCAAGGATTACAAAGAAGTACTCCGTTTGTTTATAAGAAACGAGAAAAAACTTCTAACCACCACAACTGATGAACAAAAGAAATTGTTTTCCCGGTACTCGGATGCAGTGCATGAACAGCAGAACATGGCAGCGTGCGTGCTGTTCCAAAGTGGCTTTAAGCTGGTGCGGATGATGGTTGAGGTCATGACAGAATAATTTAAGCATAGAACCAGGACCGGACTTCTTTGGCGGAGTCTGGCTCTTTAAAGTTACATAAATTGAAATTCATCTACTCGATAATTGAGGACAAATCATATTGACACTAAGAATTTAGATATGGTATCATAATGTTAGTTATTAACTGACAGCTAACATTATGAAGGGAGGAATATCAATGGCTGTATCAGCTGCCGATAAGAAGAAACTTGGCAAGTGGATTAAGCAATCAAGAGAAAAGAAGCAACCGCGTCTTTCGCAGCGGCAACTGGCGTTGACTGTTGGTATCACCAATGCATCTCTCAGCTCGATTGAGAGCGGTGTGATTTTTCCCTCTGAGGAAGTGTTCCTAAAGTTATTAGAGGAACTTCAGCCGTCTCCTGAACTGCGTGAAAAAATGTTGGTCCTTTTCGCAAGCGCAAAGGGAACGCCACCACCAGACATAAACGCAGAACTCAGTAGAAAGCCCAAGCTATGGGGTCTGATAAGACAACTAATTGCAGTAGATCCCTCAGAAGAACAATTGACACAAATCGAGCAATTTATTTATGCGGCTATTTCCGCATCAGGAGGAAATAAAAATGATATTGAATGATCTTTTCAAAAATACGACATACGATGATACCCTTTTTTCTACGGAGGACAAATCCGCAGTAGAGTCACGTATTTTCATGAAGTCTGTCCGTGGTGCAGAGGTTCCTTATATCACTTGCGCAATCCGTGGTAAGGCAATTAAACTTACTCCTGAAGAAGCTGTTCGCCAACTCTATATTCATAAACTGATGAACGAATACGGATATGTGGCTAGTCGGATTCAGCTGGAAACCCCAATTCACTTTGGTCGCGAAGTAAAGCGGGCTGATATTACTATTATGGACAAAGATCGCCCGATGGTTCCCTATATCATCGTGGAGCTAAAAAAGCCTAAGCTCACTGATGGCAAGGATCAGCTGAAGTCTTACTGCAATGCTACTGGTGCGCCTATAGGTGTCTGGACAAACGGTGAACAGATTTCTTGTTACAATCGAAAAGATCCCAATTTCTTCGAGGAAATAAGCGATATTCCTAAGGCTACGCAGAAGCTTTCAGACATCATTAACGAAAAGTTCACCTATGAAGAACTGAAACGCAAGGATAAAATTAGCACTCAGAAAAAGTCCCTTCGCTCTCTGATTAAGGAGATGGAAGATGAAGTTCTGGCGAGTGCGGCCGTGGATTCCTTTGAAGAAATCTTCAAGCTCATTTTTGCCAAGCTGTATGATGAGTTAATTTGTGCCAATGACCCTACTGCCTATTTGCAGTTCCGTAACACAGGAGACACTGATTTTGAACTGAAAGAAAAGATACAGGGGCTGTTTGATGATGCCAAGAAGAAATGGGAAGGTATCTTTACGGATGAAAGCAAAATTCTACTTTCCCCATCTCACCTTGCAGTCTGTGTTGCTTCTTTGCAGGATATAAAGCTTTTTAACAACAATCTTGATGTTGTAGATGATGCTTTTGAATACCTGATGAGTAAGGCTCAGAAGGGTGAAAAAGGCCAGTATTTTACGCCTCGATATATCATTGATATGTGTGTAAAGATGATGAATCCGACAGTCAAGGATAAGATTATCGACACCGCTTGTGGCAGCTCCGGCTTTACTGTTCATAGCATTTTCAAAGTTTGGAAAGATATTCGCAGAGAAAAAGGCCTTCCTGAAGGTGATGGATTTACTGCTGCAGAACGAATTCCTGAAGAAACTAATTTTGTTAGAGACAATGTGTTTGCAATAGACTTTGATGAAAAAACTGTTCGTGTTGCTCGCACATTGAATCTGATTGCTGGTGACGGTCAGACCAATGTACTTCATCTGAATACACTGGATTATTCCCGTTGGGGTGAGACTACCAAGCAGGAAGATTGGATTGACACCTATAATGAAGGGTTTAAGAAACTGAAAAAGCTCCAACCCGCTGGTGTAAAGGATTATAGCCAGTTCCAGTTCGATCTCGTGATGGCTAATCCTCCGTTTGCTGGT
Organism: Lachnospiraceae bacterium KGMB03038; assembly: GCA_007361935.1. Classification (NCBI taxonomy): domain Bacteria; kingdom Bacillati; phylum Bacillota; class Clostridia; order Lachnospirales; family Lachnospiraceae; species Lachnospiraceae bacterium KGMB03038. The sequence goes on from CP041667.1 coordinate 1,224,749, forward strand.
GACATTAAAGAAAACACCATCATTTCTCACTATGAACTTGGAAAAAACAGTGCTGGCAAATGGCAGAACAAGGTTGGCCGTGATGTGCTGTTTATTGAACGCAATTTGAACTTTATGAAACCAGGTGGACGAATGGCTATCGTCCTGCCACAGGGACGTTTTAACAATTCGAGCGATAAATATATTCGTGAGTTTATTGCTGAACGATGCCGTATTCTTGCCGTCGTTGGATTGCACGTCAATGTATTCAAGCCTCATACCGGAACTAAGACCTCAGTTCTGTTTGTGCAGAAGTGGGATGATGTCTTGTGCCCTAAAAAGGACGATTATCCTATCTTTTTCGCCACCATGCAGAAGCCAAGCAAGGACAATTCTGGCGATAAAATTTATGTGAAGGATCCTGTTACGGGAGAAAATATTCTTGACCACCATGGGCACTTGATCGTTGACCACGACTTATATAGTCATGATGGTTTAACTCCTGAGGGCATTGCAGAAGCGTTTATTGAGTTTGCAAAAAGAGAAGGTTTGAGTTTTTTTCAATAAGCCCATCCGTTGAACCTTTCGACGAAGCCAAGTACAAGGCTTTGATGGATGGGCTGGAATGTAGTGAAGTATATCTATCAGCTTTAGAAACAGGTTATCGTTTTGATTCTGAACTTTATCAAAAACAATACATAGTTCTCAATCAATTCGCGAAAACGCATGAATGCACTACATTTAATAAAGAAGCATCACTGGTAAGTAAAGGAATTTTTAATATTAGCGCATCATGTTATGCTGAAACAGGCATTCCTTTTGTCCGTATTTCCAACATTGACAAAATGCTAATATCGAAGGAAAATATTGTATATATCCCAGAAGAAGAACATGCAAAACACAACAAAACACGGCTTGTAAAGGGAGACATTATCTTATCTAAAACTGGAGGTCCTGCTGCTGCATATGTTGATATGCCCGAATGCAATGTGTCTCAAGATACTGTTGCCATTAAATTAAAGAGCACATCAAAGATTCTTTCTGAATATACTGTGGCTTACCTTAACTGTGTATATGGCATTGCACAAATGAGAAAACGGTTTACGGGTAATGTGCAAATGCATCTTAATTTGGATGACTGCAAAAACAATGTAATTATCCCAGTTATGAGCATGCCTTTTCAGAAAATGATTTTTGGTGTTTTTCATAGGGGCTTGCAACTTCGTAATAAATCTGACCGATCTTTTGCAGATTGTGAAAAGTTATTGTCTGATGCTTTGGGATTTTCTGAAGACGATATAGTTGGTTCTAATTTGACTCAAAAAAATTACTCAGACTCGTTTGGTAAAACTGGTAGATTGGATGCTGAATATTATTCTCCAAAATACGATCTTCTATACGAACTAATAATGAGTCGAAGCAAAAAAGTAAAAACTATACATGATATTGCGATGTTTAATTCTCGAGGAAGACAGCCGAAATATGATAAATCGGGGACATTGCAAGTAATTAACAGCAAGCATATTTTGGAAAACTCTCTTGATTATGATGGTTTTGAAAAAACAACTTCCGATGCATGGGACATGTATCCTACAAGTCGTGTTATCTTCGGTGACATTTTGACTTACACAACAGGTGCAAACATTGGGCGCACAGCTGTATATCTTAGTACAGAGAAAGCAGTTGCAAGCAATCATGTAAATATCTTACGAATCAACGAGTCCTACCCGATTTATATCGCAGTTGTTATGAATTCGTTTGTCGGAAGACTCCAGACGGAAAAGCTATGTGGTGGATCTGCTCAACAGGAACTCTATCCCACACAAATCGATGAGTTTATAGTGCCTTTCGTCGATGAGAGAATTCAGATTAAAATAACAAACACCTATAAAGCAGCTGTGGAGTACAAGGGAGAATCCCAAAAGTATTTTAATTTAGCTACTCGAGCTATCGAAATTGCTATTGAACAGGGAGAAGTTGCTGCACATGCATGGCTAAACGATAAGATCCCCAATCGGGAGGTAGTACAATGATACCGGATGCAACATATAAAAATTGGAAGACGGTCACTGAAGCAGACTTCGTTTCTCTTTTTATCAAAACTTGGTTTGCGTATATCTCTACCTTGAGAACCATGTTTCCAGAAGCATATAACCGGCGTGGCGATAAAAAGTATCTGGACGCCTACAAAAAGTTTTACAGAACGGTTGGCTATAAAAAACTAATTATTGACGATAATATTATGGCATCAATTGAAAAAGTGTATGAAGAAGGTCGTAATGTTATTTTACAGAAATATCCAGAGTATTATCTGTGGGACTTTTACAATATCAATGAGAATTTCGCCTTCACATACAAACAGATCCCTCCAGATAAATCTGAATGTCTTATAGTTGGGTTTAAGATGAATAGAAACCGTGGAACGAAATGGAGCTTTATCATCACAGGATTTGTTCGACTCTTCGGAAAGTATTACGGGGAAGAATATAACGAAAACCTGAATTTTCGGTTGAATATTTCCAATATTTTGAATCGCTCGTCTGAGTACATAGCAGAGAATCCGGAAATTAGCGAGCAGGACTATTTATCATGGCTATTGAAGGAAATCAACTATGGAGTTGTTCATGAGATTGTCGAGATATTCAAAGCTATGTATGAAAAAGCAACCTATGGGAAAAGAGTGATAACAAAAATTCACGATCTTGAAAAGCAGGCTATTTCTGCAGTATGGTCTGTGTTTTCGCTCAATGCCAAAGACGAATCATTTAAGACAAAGGAAGAGATGATGCTTAACAGGGATACTTACGAAATAATTCGACAGCGCCCGTTGAATTATTTTTTATATCACAGGGATGTTGAATGGCAACCTGTTAGAGACATGACGGCCAGCGAAGAACAATGGTATAAGGACTTGTTTGAAATCCTGAAAACAAATAGCATTTTATGGTTCCTGGATTTTGTCTATCGTCTGCGTAACGCTCTTTTTCACGAAATCATTGATCCACTTGATGAAGAATGGCAGATTATTTTTAAAAATGCGTACTTGGTACTAAAAGAAGTTGTGGACATAAATATAGTGGAAATTGAAGCAAGACGCTAATGTTCTCTTCTCGTTTATGGCATAGGGCTGGCGCATAGAAAAAATGTACAAAAAGGGTAAACTGTACTCTTTGTCAAAGTCCAGAAAAAGGCGTTGATTCATATTTATGTTTCAGCCTTTTTAGTATGGATTTTTACCAGTTATTAAATGAAAAGCCTAATCCCCCAGCTATGCTGGGGAGAATGGAGTAAGCAGGAGCGTGTAGGATATCGATAAAAAGCCTCCTATGCTAGAATGAGAATGGTGTCGCAAGCTAAATTCAAAATTTAGTATAGGAGGCGGTCCCAAAAGGACAATATGAGTTTATCACACGTAAAGTGGAAATGCCAATACCACATTGTTTTTATTCCGAAATATAGAAAAAGTACTATATGGAAAGTTGAAATCGGATGTAAGAGAGATTATATCTTCATTGTGTAGATATAAAGGAGTAGAGATCATAGATGGTGCAGTATGTGAGGATCATATTCATATAAGTATAGCAATTCCGCCAAAGTACAGTATTTCAAAATTTATGGGATACTTAAAAGGCAAGAGTACGTTAATGATATATGATAGGCATCCCGATTTACAGAGCAAATGGGACAAAGCGTTCTGGGCCAGAGGATATTATGTATCAACAATTGGTAGTATCACTGAAGATGCAATCAAGAAGTATATCAGAGAGCAAGCAGAAGAGTCGAGAAAGGAAGATTCAAGAAGTACCGCTTTATAAGCGGACCAGTAACAATGCTTGCGATACCCGCTCTTTTGGGCGCGCATGTAATCAGCCTTTATTAGGGCTAACCCAAACCACCACTTGAAGTGGTGGTTGTGACTTAGGTATGCTATTTATACATTGTCAATGAATCCATTAGGTGTTGCAAGCGGATAAAGGATTGATTCAAGTATTAATGCTGATATGATTGGCAATGTAGTAAATGTTGATGATGGTGGTACAGAGAATGGGGAATTCTATATTTATAAAATAAGTTGGTTGAAAGAAAACGATAGCATAAAACCTCATCGATATAGATCACAGCTTAAAGAAATAAAAAAGTATATGTATGTAATTGACTTATTTCTAAGAATATAATGAAAATACATAGCCGAGGGTTTTCAATTACGAAAATCACCCGGCTTTTTTCATGTCCATTTTCTCAAGAAATAAGAGAAAAACTGATAAAGAGTTTTAGAAACGGAGATGATTTTAGCTTTATGAAGGGATATGAGCCATGGGAAAATTATATATGTAAACAATAGAAAAGTAATTCATGGGTTCTTATGAGTCAAAAATTTTATATCATAATAGGCAATTACATAGCTGGATGGTTTTCAGGAAAAGAAGATCATCCGGCTATTTTTATGCCCGGATATATGAAAATAGTTGTGGAATATCCAATCATGGGCAGGAAAGGAGATGAAATTTATGCCTTATGTTGCGCCGGAAGTGGTGCAGAGAGTAAAACAGATCGACCTGCTGACCTATCTGAAAAACTATGAACCTTATGAGTTGGTGCATTTCTCGGGGAACACTTATACCACCAGATCCCATGACAGTTTGAAAATTTCTAACGGAAAATGGACGTGGTGGAGCAGGGGAATCGGGGGCAGGAGCGCATTGGATTATCTGATCAAAGTAAGGGGATATGACTTTGTGCAGGCGGTACAGACCATAGCAGAACAGGCGGCAATACAGCCGCCTGTTTCTATACCAGCCGAATAGAAAACAGAGAAAAAGCTGATCCTTCCAAAGCCTTACCATTCTCAGAATTATGCTGTTTTCTACCTGCAGAATCGTGGAATTGACAGGGAGATCATCCGTTATTGCATGGAAACCAAACAGATTTATGAGAGTGAGAGCTATCATAACGTGGTATTTGTGGGTAAAGATGAAAAGGGAATACCCCGTTATGCGGCTCTGCGTGGGATCGGTACAGACTTTATCGGCGAGGCATCCGGGAGTGACAAAAACTATTCGTTCTGTATTCAGTCAGAGGAAAAAAGCCATTCAGTTCATCTGTTTGAGTCAGCTATTGACTTGTTATCTTATGCTACAGAACAAAAGCTGAACGGGAAAAACTGGAGAAAGGAACACCTGCTGTCTCTCGCAGGAGTATATCAGCCAGCAAAAGAAATCGAGAAAAGCAAGGTTCCGGCAGCTCTGACACGATTTTTGAAAGAACATTCGGAGGTGGAAATGGTTGTATTTCATCTGGATAATGACCGGACGGGAAGACTTGCGACACAGGCTATAAAGACTGTTCTTCCGAAGAAATACCGGACAAAAGATGAGCCGCCAAAGCAGGGAAAAGACTGTAATGACAGCCTCTGTATCCGGCTGGGAATCCGGCAGACAAAACGACAAAAGTGTCATAGGAAAAGAAATTTGGAACGGTAGAAGGCGACAATTTTGTGGAAAAGAACAGGGATGAGAAGTGCTTTTTTCGGCAGACAATAATCCGTCGGAGGCGAAAACGGAGCATAGGCGAAGTGTGATACACAATACCAGCAAGCAACGCCTTTGGATTGCCAGAGCTTCTCTGACAACCCTCCGGCAGCTTGTCAGGGAAACATCCCTGAAACCCTTTTAGAAGAAATGGAGGTAGGAATGAAGATGATCCAGTTTATTTGCGGAACAATGGTAGGCGGTATGATCGGTGTGGCTATGATGTGTCTTATGCAGATCAACCGTCTGTATAAGCATGACAGGGAGGTAGACGAATGATACGCATGGAAATGATAAGGACAGAAAAAGAAGCTGCGGGAAACAGGCTGAAAAAATATCAGCAGACGATAAAGAGAAAGGGGGCGATACAGCATGATAGCAGTAAAAGTGTTCGCAGAGGGTGTGACACAGCAGATTAAAGATTATCTGCCAGAAGAATATCAGAACATGCAATGTACGCTTACGGAACAGCAGAAGAATAATGGCGTAGTGCTGACAGGAATTGTTCTCAATATGCCGGGACAGCATATCGCTCCAGTTGTCTATATGGAGCCTTTTTATGATCAGGTTCGCAAGGGAGAGCCTATGGATCGGATCATGAATCGTATCGCCGATGTGTGCAGACAGTCATTGTCTGTGCGGGAGCTGCCGGAAAGTCTGGATTTTACGGACTATGATTCTGTGAAGGATTATTTAACCGTGCAGGTCATCAATACAAAAGCGAATCAGCGGATGTTATCCAAAGTTCCGTATAAGCAAATGGAAGACCTGTCTGTAATCTGCCGGATTGAATTCCCTTCGCCCGCCGGGGAGGGAGTTGGGAGTGTCAAAGTAACCCATGAAATGCTGAGTCAGTGGGGAGTACGCCCGGAGGAAGTTTACCAGAAGGCGGTGGAAAATTCAGTCAAGGGCAGTCCGGCTGTACTGATGAGCATGGATGATCTGATGATGGAAATGATGGGACTTCCTTTTGAAACACAAAATCTCCTGCAGTTGGAAGAAGGGGCAGAGTTACCAAAAGAAGGTATGTATGTGCTGAGTAACCCGATAAGATTAAATGGCGCTTCTGTCCTAGCCTATCCCAATCTGCAGGAACAGTTGGAGTCCGTATTTCCACAGGGCTGTTATCTTCTTCCTTCGTCTCTCCATGAGATGATTGTCATTCCAAAAGATCTCGGCATGACACCCAAAGAAATGGGAGAGATGGTGCGTGAAGTGAATCAGAAAGAAGTAGCCCGTGATGAAATCCTGTCAGACCGGGTATATGAGTTTGACAAAGATAAACGACAGTTGCGTCAGATATCGGAATCCATAGAAAAAGCAAAGGAGATGGAGCGATGAGAAAACGAAATGTGGCAATCCTGTTCCGGCTGAACCGGAAAGAGGCGGAAGCACTGGATAAGAAAGTGAAGAAGAGTGGTCTGAGCCGGGAGGCATATCTCCGCCATCTGATCAGCGGCGTGGTTCCGAGAGACGCTCCGCCGCCGGACTATTATTCCATGATGAGAGAACTCCACCGGATCGGGAATAACTTAAATCAGATTGCACAGAAAGCACATACTTTAAATGTGATTGATGTGCAGCGGTATGATCGGGATATGCGGATGTTTGAAGATACCGTAAAGAAAATTACGGAGGCGGTCATCCTGCCAGAGTCAATGAGCAGAAAATCTGTGGAGGAAACTTAACATGGCCACCACATCCATCTGGAGTGTGAAAGGATGGTTGGGGAAAGTCGTGATCTATGTGGAGAACCCGGAAAAGACCACCACTCCAGAGATTGTGCAATTTCCGGGAGATGAAAAACAGAAGGCCGAGGAGGTGCAGAGTCTTTCTGATGTAATTGCTTATGCGGTCAATGAGGAAAAGACCAGACGGAAAGGAGAGGATGAGATTGCCAGTGAAACAGAGCAGGTTATGCAGCAGTATGTTTCCGGTGTCAACTGTACGCCCTCCACTGCCCGTAGCGAAATGATGGCAGTCAAAAAGCGGTATGGAAAAGACGAGGGAATCATGGCATTTCACGGGTATCAGTCTTTTGCTCCGGGAGAGTGTACTCCGGCAATGGCCCATGAGATCGGAGTCCATTTGGCGCAGGAATTGTGGGGAGAGCGTTTCCAAGTGTTGGTTGCTACCCATCTGGACAAAGCTCATCATCTTCACAACCACTTTGTGGTTAATTCTGTTTCCTATACAGACGGGAAACGGTATCACAGAACTCATCAAGACTACCGGGAAATGCGTTCTGTTTCTGACCGCCTTTGCCGGGAGTATGGTTTGTCCGTGATCGAACATCCTCAGCCGGGAAAGTCCAGGCATTACGGAGAGTGGCGGGCAGAGCAGGAAGGCAGGCCAACTTATCGCAGTATCGTCCGGGCGGACGTAGATGAGGCGATTATACGGGCGAGGACGGAGAAACAGTTCTTCTATTTTCTAAAGAAGAAAGGTTATTCCATCAAGTTTGGCAAAGACATCACTATCCGTCCGGAAGGACGGGATCGGGGATTGAAACTGGAACGAAACTTTGGAAAGGACTATTCTCTGGAGTCGATCCGGAGGAGAATACTGGAGGAAAAGACATCTGTTATCCCGCAGCAAGAGCGACAGTCAGAGAAAAAACGGTATGTTGTGCATGTAAGAGGAAACCTGCCGAAGAGAAAAATCGGAGGACTGCGGGGTCTGTATCTGCACTACTGTTTCCTCTTAGGTATCCTGCCGAAAGGACGTCCGTCCGTATCTCCGAAACAACTTCATTTTCTTTTACGGGAAGATTTGGCAAAACTGGAACAGATATCCAAAGAGACAAGGCTGCTTTGCCGCTGTCATATTGACACGGACGAGCAGCTTTTTTCTTATAAGGGATCTCTGCAGGAGCAGATAACTCAGTTAAGTAATGAGCGGCAGCATTTGCGGTATCAGTGCCGCAGTATTAAAGATGAGGAAAGTCTGTTGGAAATGAAAGCGGAGATTTCCAGACTGACTACCCGGATCGGGGAACTTCGAGGGGAGGTGGTGCTTTGTAACGGGATTGCCGCACGTTCCGGATTAATCCGACAGAAGATAGAAATTGTGCGGCAGGAAAATCACAAGGGAAAGGAGGAAGTAAATCATGAACACATCGGGCGAGGCCGCTGATCAAGTAGTGCGGATGTCACTGGAAGTGGGCGAGGCGGCCTTGAAGATCACAGGTGTCGGAGCGAAACAGCTTGCGGTGCTTTTATATGCGGTTCTGAAAGAACAGAAAAAGACCAAAGGCAGAGCAAGGTTAGAAACCCTTGTCCGTTCCGGGAAACCGCTGACCGTTTATTCTGTAAAAGAGAGTGATTTGAGACAATTTGTAACGGAGGCTAAGCGGTATGGGATTTTGTACTGTGCGGTGCGGAATCCGAAAGGGAGCATAGACGGGATGGTTGATGTAGTGGTCAAGGAGGAGGACGCTCCCCGGATTAACCGGATCGTGGAGAGATTCAAGTTTGCTTCTGTTACAGAGGCGGCGCAGATCAAGACTGAGATAGAAAAGAGCAGAGAAGAAAAATCCCGTGGAAAGAGCCGGGAGGTGTTCTCTGGAAAGGTAGAGCAAAATACCGGAAAGATAAAGCAGAAAGAGGAACAGTTCCAGGATCAAAAAGCGGTATCCGGGAAATCCCCGGCAGTTCCACAGCAGGAACGTCCGGAGAAGTCGCAGGAGGACAGGATCATGGAAGAACTGTTTGGGGAGCCGGTAAAGAAAGAGGGAAAGCAGCAAAACCCCTCATTGGCAAAGACAGAGAAATCCCGTCTGTCCGAGCCTATCTCCGTGAGGCCAGACAAAACCGCCGAGGGTACTTCTAAGCTGTACACCCCATCCGTACCGAAAAAGCCATCTGTGCGGAAAGAACTTAAGGAAATACAGGCAGCGAGGAAGAAAGAGGCGGAAGGGAAGGCGCAGGAAACGGTTTCAAAAGAGAAACCCAGCCGGACAAGGCAGACACAGCATACACAGCCGCAGAACCGGAAAAAACCGAGAAAATCGAAAGAGAGGTAGAGAGTATGGAGAACAACTTTGATTCCATGTTAAATGTATCGGCAGTGCCACAGGATGATAAAAAGGCGGCTTTTATTGCAGAAAGCAAAAATAACCGGAGCCGCTGCTATGAGCTGTCCGAGCAGATCACAAATGAAGTGGCTGCGGACAGCGGGAAATTTCAGCAGTATCTGGACGTACAGGCACGGTTTGACCGTTATACCGCTAACAATGCCCTGCTGATCCTGGCCCAGAGGCCGGACGCAGAACGCTTGGGAGATTATGGTTACTGGAGAGAACAGGGTGTATTTGTGAAACGTGCGGAGCGGCAGAATCCGGTTCTGATCATGGAACCGGGAAAGGAATATGAGCGGGAGGACGGGAGTATCGGCACCTATTACAATGCAAAAAAGCTGTATGATATTTCCCAGACCACCATGAGTGAGCGTCCGCAGCCGCAGACAGCAATGGATGAGAGGCTTCTGATCCGGGCACTGATCAATAATCCTCCGGCCAGTATTGTGACAGCGGAGCCGGATCAAATGCCGGAGGATAAAGGAGCAATTTTTGAACCGGAGGAAAACTGTATCTATGTGCGAAAAGGCATGAACGCACAGGAGATCTTCCAGTGCCTGACACCGGAACTGGCACTTGCCGGGTTTGCGGACGGAGATCCGGCGTATGATCGGAACGAGGACGCTTTCCATGCCTATTGTGCGTCCTATATGCTCTGCAAAAAGTATGGGATTGACACACAGGCATATGATTTCAGTTATGCTCCGGCGTTTCTGGAGGGAATGGAGCCGCAGGAAGTGCGGGCTGAACTGTCAAAGGCCCGTGAAGCTGCCAATACCATTTCTTCTCGTATGGCGAAAGTGTTTGAACAGAACCGCATGAGCCAGAGACAGCAGGAACAGGTGGGCCAGAACCTGGAAGGAGGACAGAACAGAGAGAACGGACCGGAAAGAGAGAACGGACAGAACCGAACGCATATGCAGAACCGGGAATCCGGACAGCCACGGGGAAACTGGCAACGCCGGGAGAGCGTGCAGGAGCGATAGGAGGTGTGAACATTGAGCGAGGACAGAGTTACTCTGGAACTGGATAAATATGAATGCGGTGTGATCTTCCATTCGCTGAAAGACAAACGGAACCAGATGTTAAAGGAGGAACGGCCCACGGACGCAGTGGATGACGTTCTCCTAAAAGTAATCGCAAAGCTGGAGGTGCCACCCGAAAAACCACGAAGGGGGCACAGACATCATGAAGAGCGGTAACAGGCAAAGCACATGGATCTTTGCTACCTTTGGTATTATGCCGGTGGTCTGGTTTGCCTTGTTGACAGCGCCTTATTTGTCCGGCGGTCTTATGGGAATCCTAACAGGTCTGCCGGAGGCCATGAACCATCCGTTTTCCATTGAAATCTGTAACGACAGTGTAAAAACTGTCCTTCTTTTTCTGCTTGCCTACGGACTGGGGATCGGGATTTATCTATCTACCCGGAGGAAGTATCGGAGAGGAGAGGAACATGGTTCCGCTGTGTGGGGAAACCCGCAGGAGATCAATAAGAAATATTGTGCCAAGCGGTTTGAGGACAATAAGATTATGACAAGGCATGTGCAGATCAGCTATGACATGCGGAAACACCGGAGAAATATGCTGACCTTAGTGATCGGAGGCGCAGGAGCAGGCAAGACAAGATTTTATGCGAAACCGAATCTTATGCAGGCAAACACTTCTTTTGTGGTGCTTGATCCCAAAGGGGAAAATCTCCGGGATACCGGGTATTTACTGGAAGCAAAAGGATATGACGTGCGTGTGCTGGATCTGATCAACATGGAGAAAAGCTACTGTTACAATCCTTTTGTCTATCTGAAGGATGACAATGACGTGCAGCGGCTTGTGACGAACCTGTTTAAAGCGACCACACCGAAGGGGAGCCAGAGCAATGATCCTTTCTGGGATACAGCGGCTTCCATGCTTCTTCTGGCGCTGATTTTTTATCTGAAATACGAGGCACCGGAAGAGGAGCAGAATTTCCCGATGGTCATGGAACTTCTGCGGGCCGGGGAAGTGAGGGAAGACAATGACGAATACCAATCTCCTCTGGACGAGCTGTTTGAACGTCTGGAAATGCGGGAGCCGGAGCATATCGCAGTGAAATATTATAAGGATTACCACTCCGGAAGTGCGAAAACGCTGAAATCCATCCAGATCACACTGGCGGCCAGACTGGAGAAGTTCAATCTGTCGAGCCTTGCGGCACTGACCGCCACGGACGACTTGGATCTTCCTTCCCTGGGAGAGAAGAAAGTGGCACTTTTTGCGCTGATCCCGGACAATGACACCAGCTATAACTTTCTGGTGTCGATTTTATATACCCAGTTATTCCAACAGCTTTTCTATCTGGCAGACCACAAATATGGCGGCAGGCTGCCCGTCCACGTTCATTTTCTGATGGATGAGTTCGCAAACGTCAGCCTGCCCGATGACTTCGACAAGATTCTTTCTGTCATGCGATCCAGAGAGGTCAGTGTATCTATTATTCTGCAAAATCTGGCACAGTTAAAGGCATTGTTTGAAAAGCAGTGGGAAAGTATCGTGGGTAACTGCGATGAATTTTTATATTTAGGAGGCAATGAGCAGGGAACCCACAAGTACGTCAGTGAACTGCTGGGGAAAGCTACCATAGATACGAACACTTATGGAAAGTCCACCGGACACTCCGGGAACTATTCCACCAATTATCAGATCACGGGCCGGGAACTGATGACACCGGATGAAGTGCGTATGCTGGACAACCGCTACGCACTTCTTTTTATCCGGGGAGAACGACCGGTCATGGACGAGAAATTTGATATTTTAAAACACCCGAACATTGCCCTGACCACGGACAGGAAGGGGAAACCCTACCTGCACGGAGAAGTGACGCAGGCAGTGGCGAGCATTACGCTGGGAGACAGTCTGGAGGGCGAGATCGCAGAGGCACCACCGGACACAGAAGGCTATGAACTCTTATCTGATGAGGATTTAGAGAAAATATTCAGTAAGAACGAGGAGGACTCAGACAATGAAACAGAGAGATGAGAAGAAAGAAACCCGGAAACTTCCCATGAGCCGCAGAGGAAAGCGGCTCATGGTCATCTATGCGGCGCTGGTACTGATGATGACAGCAGGAGCCACAACCGTGTTTGCAGCGGATGATCCTTTGACCGTGATCAATAACCTGTCCGAATTCATCTTTGGGCTGATCCGTGCCATTGGAATGATCCTGCTGGGATTTGGTATCGTGCAGATCGGCCTGTCCTTAAAATCCCATGATCCGTCACAGCGGGCGAATGGATTTCTGACACTGGCCGGAGGCGTGATCATTACGTTTGCACGAGAAATCTTAACACTGATTACGGGGTGATGGAAATGAAAACGTGTGAGTGCTATATCCATTCATTGAAAACAGACGGGAAAAACGTGCTTGCAAAGGCAGCTATTCTGGAACGTCTGGGCGAGAATGATTATCTGGCAGAGTATAACGGTGTGAAATGCCATGCGATATTCAACCCTATTGTGGGGAGATATTATGTGGATGATGTTTACGGTGTAATCCGGAACAAACCGCTGGAGCGGGACAGCAGATAATCAGAAACCGGGCAGAGGGGCAGGCCGGAAACGGTCTGTCCTGTTTCTGCCGGAAAGGAGGAATGTGTTTTGAGTGATAACTGGGTGGTTCAGAACCTTCAGAACGCCCTGGACACATGGAACAGCAAACTGGCGGAAATCTGGCAGATCATTACCCAGTCTCCGGAAAATTTCAAAGGGGGAGACATCTGGAACGTGATCGTCAGTATCCACGGTGCGCTGCAGGCAATCGGGTACGCCCTTCTGGTTTTGTTTTTCGTAGTAGGCGTGGTAAAGACCTGCGGAAGTTTTACGGAAGTGAAAAAGCCGGAACATGCACTGAAACTGTTTATCCGCTTTGCGCTGGCGAAAGGCGTGGTCACTTACGGACTGGAACTGATGATGGCGCTGTTCGAGATCGTGCAGGGGATAGTCAGTACCATCATGGACGCTGCCGGATTTGGGAGCGCACAGGAGACGGTACTGCCACAGGAGATCATTACCGCAGTGGAGGACTGCGGATTTTTTGAGAGTATCCCTTTGTGGGCAGTCACACTGATCGGCGGCCTGTTTGTTACGGTCTTGAGTTTTATCATGATCATGAGCGTCTACGGGCGGTTTTTCCGGCTGTATCTCTATACCGCAATAGCGCCGGTTCCCCTGTCCACCTTTGCCGGGGAGCCGACACAGAACGTGGGAAAGAGCTTTTTAAAATCCTATGCTGCAGTGTGTCTGGAGGGAGCCATCATTGTACTGGCCTGCATTATCTTCTCCGTGTTTGCGTCATCCCCGCCAGTGGTTGATCCGGAGGCAGCGGCAGTCACAATGGTGTGGAGCTATATAGCGGAACTGATCTTTAACATGCTGGTTCTGGTAGGCGCTGTGAAAATGGCAGACCGTGTGGTACGGGAGATGATGGGCCTGTAAGAAAGGAGGAGAGCCGATGACAGTCAACAGAGAAAAAATATGGCGGGCAGCTAACCGTGCCTTGAAACGGGAAGAGTTCTATCAGGAAAACAGGGAATGGGGAGAGAAAGATAACTATGAACTGATGTATGTACTTGCAAAAGGAAAGCACCCGAATCCGGATCAGATCATTGCAGTTGCGGGTATGCAATGTATTTGTTATCAGTTTTATCCCTATACACGAGATGAGCCCTGTGAGCTTTGGGGCTTTAATTACGAACGGGATCTGTTTAAACTGTTGGAATCCGGCTATGAAATCGTTGGCATGAGTATGGATTGTCATCTTGATGTGTGGAGTACCATTGAAGCATGGCAGGATGAAATCGAGACGGAGAAAGGTATGCAGAAATATCTGAAATATTGCAGGCAGAACCGTATAACGAAAGAAAAGATCGAAACAGAGACAGGGCTTTCTGGTATGATGGATGTAATGACTCTCCATCATCCGGAACGGGTGCCGAAAGAACCGGAGAGATGAAATCCGGCTGTGGCTGGAGGATAAGAAAAAGACACGGAGCCCCGTGCCTTTAGTCTACCACCTCATTGGTATCTTTGTACCGCATGTTCCCGGTACTATCAAAGTACACGGTGTCCATAGCGATTCCGTTGTTTCTGGCCCGCTTGATCTGCCAGCTCATATCTTCTTCCAGCGCCTTATAATATCTCCGGTCACGGATAGCATTTCTTAAGGAAAACAGCCAGCTTATGACGGAGAGGGCGAGCAGTCCATAAAGGATTGCAAAAGCAAGCGTCTCATGGGCTGCGGCCCACGGGTTCAGAACCGTAGCGGTCAGAAGGAAATAAAGCAGTGGCAGAGTCAGCCTTAATTTTCCCGCCAGACGGAAGACCAGAGATAAAAAGAGCAGGACAGCAGAGATACCGAGAGAGATAAAAACAGTGTATGGCATATCGAAGCCCCCTTTGCAGTTTTTTCTTTGAGTATAGCAGGAAGAGCAGAGGGAGACAAATGTGCGAATGGCCTATATTTTTCTTGAAATGCTCTTGTAAAAATGGCAGAAAGAGCATATACTATAAGCAAAGGTAAAGAAAGTAAAGAAAACCAAGAAAGGAGTGTGCGCTATGGAGATTGCTAAAATTTCAAGCAAAGGCCAGATCACGATCCCCGTATCTGTTAGGAATCGTCTGCACTTAAATACAGGAGACAAGGTGTTGATTTTAGAAGAAAACGGAAGATTTTATATTGAAAATGCGGCGAATGTAGCTTTTCAGCACGTTGAGGAAGGTTTTCGTGGCGCTGCTGCAGAGGCGGGCTTTAACAGTGAGGATGAAATGCAGGATTATATGAAAGAAATCCGGGAAGAACTCAGGAGGAAATAACCAATGAGAGTTATGCTGGATACAAATATTCTGGTTTCCCTTATCTTTTTCCCGTCTGCGGTTACCCGTGATTTTGCACGGAGAGTAGGATTTGGAAACCGGATCGTACTCTGTGATTATGTGGTGGAAGAACTTCGATTGGTAGTGGAAAGAAAATTTCCGAACCGAAAGAAGATTTTGGAACAGTTCTTCTATGAATTACCCTTTGAGCTGGTCTATACGCCAAAAGAGTTAAATGCGGAAGAATTTCCTTCTGTGAGGGATACCAAGGATTTCCCCATCCTTGCCACAGCGATCATGGAGAATGTAGATGTATTGGTAACTGGGGATAAAGATTTAAGGGTTGTAGAAATTGAATATCCGGAAATCATGACAATGAGCGAGTTCATTGAAAAATATTGATCCGGGAAGAAAATGGGCAATCGGAGACGGTTGCTCTTTTTTATGCTTTTTTGAAGGAGGTCATCATTTGGAGATTAAGATCAACCGGGAAATCCGGGAATATACGGAGGCCATGTATTTTGGCCTGTCACTCCGCCAGTTTATCTGTGCGGTTCTGGCCTGCGGCGTTGCTGTGGGCCTTTATTTTTTGCTCCGCCCGCATATGGGAATGGAAACAGTCAGTTGGGTGTGCATGTTGGGAGCAGCGCCCTTTGCGGCCATTGGCTTTATCAAATACCACGGAATGACCGCAGAGATATTTTTGTGGGTGTGGATCAAGAGCGAGATCCTCATGCCGAAATATCTGGTATTCCATCCGGAAAATTTGTATTACGAACTGGCAAAGGACGAGATCAGAAAGCAGGAAAAGGAGGCGATGGGAAAGCATGTTAAGAACACTAAAAACCGTCATGCGGCAGGACAAGGAGAAGTTTAAAATCCCGAAGAGCGTACAGCAGGCAATCCCGATCCAGACCATCTGGAAAGACGGGATCTTTCTGGTAGGGAAAAACAAGTATGCGAAGACGTATCGGTTTACGGACATCAACTTTGAGGTGGCGTCCGAGGAAGATAAGAAATCCATGTTTCTGGATTACACAAGTATTCTGAACTTTTTTGACTGCGGAGCCACGACCAAGCTGACGATCATTATCCGCAGACTGAACAAGGAGGAGCTGAAAGAGGCTGTCTTTATCCCCATGCAGGAGGACGGACTGGACAAGTACCGGAAGGAAGTCAACGACATGCTCATGGAAAAGACCGTGGGAGCCAATGGCATGATCCGGGAATTGTATGTGACGATTTCCGTGTACCGGAAGAACGTGGAGGACGCAAGGAACTATTTTCTGCGTACCGGAAACGGGCTGATCTCTCATTTCAGCAACCTGGGTTCTAAGTGCGAGGAACTGGACGCACAGGAAAAACTTCATGTGCTGCACAGTTTTTACCGGGCCGGAGAAGAAAGTCATTTCTCTTTTGATATGAAAACGTCCGCAAAACTGGGCCACAGCTTTAAAGATTATATCTGTCCGGACACGATGGAGTTTGAAAAGGACTACTTCAAAGTAGGGGAACGGTATGGAAGGGTGCTGTATCTGAAAGACTATGCTTCTTATATCTCAGACACTATGGTATCGGAGTTTGCCGACATCAACCAGAACATGATGATCAGCATTGATATTATCCCGATCCCTACAGACGAGGCGGTCAATGAGGCACAGAACCGTCTGCTGGGTGTAGAGACGAATATCACGAACTGGCAGAGGCGGCAGAACGCCAACCAGAACTTTTCCGCTACAGTTCCCTATGATATGGAATTGCAGAAGGAGGAAAGCAGGGAATTTCTGCGGGATCTGACTACAAGGGATCAGCGGATGATGGTAGCTGTCGTGACTTTAATGCACATGGCCGGAGATAAGAAACAGTTGGACGCAGATACCAGCACGATCCTGTCCGTGGCCAGAAATAAGATGTGTCAGATGGCAGTGCTGAAATTTCAGCAGATGGACGGAATGAATACTGCACTCCCGATTGGAGTGAGAAAGATTGACAGCATGAGGACGCTGACCACAGAAAGTCTTGGCAGTCTGATTCCCTTCCGGACACAGGAAGTCATGGACAAAGGCGGGATCTACTGCGGAATCAATGCGATCTCCCACAATCTGATCTTGGTAAACCGTGGACTTTTGCTCAATCCGTCCGCTTTTATCTTAGGCGTACCCGGAAGCGGCAAATCCATGTTGACAAAATTATTTGTGTTGTTAATTATTCTCACAACGTCAAAAGATCAGGTGCTGATCTACGATCCGGAAGGGGAATATGAACCTCTGGTGCAGGCGCTGGGCGGCGTGAGCCTGCCAATCTGTGCCGGAAGTGATATTCACTTAAATGCTATGGATATGGTAAAAGGCTATGGCGATAAAAACCCGATTGTGGACAAATCCCAGTTCGTCCTCTCCCTGTATGAGCGGATCACGGATGACCGCTATATTATCGGACCGAAGGAAAAGAGTATCCTTGACCGCTGCGTGGAGCGTGTGTATTCCAAAAAACGCCAGTACGAAATCCCGACCTTTTTTACGTTACGCCGGGTACTGCAGGAGCAGGATGAGCCGGAGGCAAAAGATCTGGCTCTGATGTTGGAACTGTTCACGGACGGTACGCTGAACAACTTTTCCCATCCCACCAACATTGAGACGGAAAACCGTCTGATCAGCTTTAATACACGGGGCATGGTGGAAGATATGAAAGATCTGGGGCAGCTTGTGATCACTGACCACATGATCAACCGGGTATCCCAGAACTGGGAGAACGGTGTGAGAACCCATATCTTTCTGGATGAGTTCCACACGCTGTTGCAGCATAAGTACAGCGCGAATTTTTTCGACAGTGCTTACCGGCGGTTCCGTAAGAGAAACGCATGGACGACCAGTCTGACGCAGAACGTGGAGTATGTGCTGGATTCACTGACCGCAAGGACAATGCTCTCCAACTCGGAATTTATTGTCATGCTGAATCAGTCTGCTTCTGACCGGGAGCAGTTGGCAGAACTTCTCCATATTTCCGGGGAACAGATGAAGTATATTACAAATGCCAGAGCCGGAAATGGCCTTGCGAGGATCGGCAGCGCCCTGGTTCCGTTCTATAATCAGATGAGTAAAAATTCTGAGATCTACAAGCTGATGTCCACAAAACCAGAGGATTTTGAGAAAACGTGGGGCAGTCCGGTAGACGGTATTCCAGAGTCATAATACAATCATTTTTAGCAGTCTGTGAGGAAAGAAATTTCCCGCAGGCTGTTTGTATATGGAGGGATCATATGAAAACAATTCGATTTGAATCAAAGGAACACGAAAATTTCTTTTATTCCATGATCAAGAGAACCGGGAACACAGACAGTTATCATCAGGCGTTTTTCTATTGCGTGGGGATTTCCGATACCACCAGAAGAAACGTGGAGCGGATTTTTGACTTTAAACAGGGGCATATCAAACCAGCGGGCTTGCATGAAGGATGGCAGACAGGCGGTTCCATCCGTCTGACAAGGCTTGCCTTCAATCTCTGGAACGGCTACACAGAGAAGGGAGACGAGCAGATGTCCACTCCGTATGAGATTTTTGACTGCGGGTATGCACCTTACTTTTTTGAGGCGATCCGGTTGAAATATCCGGATTACTGCCGGGAACTGCCTGCCATGAAACCGCAGAACGCACAGAGAGAACGATAGGAGGGAGCGCAGATGGAGACAGCAAGACAGACGGCTTTGATGGAACAGCCGGAGATCGTGGAACTGTTCCGGGTATTGGAAGGAAATGGGCTTAAAAAAGAGCAGAAAGAAGTGGAATCCCTTGTAAAGTATCTGGATGGAATGGAATCCCAGTTTGGACAGGTGCTTGAGGAATTGCGGGATGTGAAGGAACAGTTATCCCAGATCCAGGACGGAGGCGTGAAAGCGTCCGTCCTGCGGATCGCTGAACAGGCACAGGGTAAAGTGCAGGAAGTTGGAGGACAGTTCCATACGGTGCGGAAAAAACTAATCCAGTCCGCAAAAAGTGCTTTGCAGACGTTTAAAGAGAAAGGAAAGGACGCTCTGCAAAAAGCAGTATCAGCTATGAAGATCCCGTCCGTTCTTGCCCGGATACAGGAAAGACTTCACGGAGCGATGGAGAGTATGAACCGGCAGGCGGATAAAATGGAAGCCTTAAGCGGGGAACTCCACGCTGCAGGCGGTCATATCAAAAACGTGGGTAGGATTTTCCGAGGGAAAGAACGGGAGAAAGTAGAACCACAGGCCACAGACAGGGGGATTACAGCAAAGATCCGCAAGTCATTTTTGACGATCAGCGGCAGGCTCTCCAGCATGGAGCAGACCACGGGCAATGTGAGGAAACGTCTGGAACAGTTCGTGCAGAAGGAGGAAAAGAAACCATCCGTGAAAGGGGAACTGAAAAAATTGAAAGAGGAGAAGAAAATGGTTCCACAGTTGCCGGTTCCGGTCAAACAGCAGGCAAGAGAATAAGGAGGAGAATTGCAGAATGAAACATCAGAAGATCAAAGGGAAATGGTATCTGGCAGGACTGGCGGTATGCGTCCTGCTTTTTGGCGTGTCGCTGTTTCAAGTGATCAGCCATTATGCGGGCGCACAGAAAGCGGAGAAAGAATTTACCGAACTGGCACAGATCGTGGAGCAGACAGAGGATACGCCGGAGGAAGAACCGGCAGGAGAGGAGCAGGAAGTCGTCTCTCCTTTAGAGCGGTATGCCGAGCTGTTTGCCATGAATAATGATATGGCCGGATGGATCAGGATTGAGGATACGCAGATTAACTATCCGGTCATGTATACGCCGGACAACCCGGACTATTATCTGAAACACAATTTTTACAAGGAGTCCAGCGCCTATGGTGTTCCCTATATCGCAGAGCATTGCGATCCGATGGAACCCAGTGACAATGTGATCATCTACGGACACCATATGAATAACGGTTCCATGTTCGCCGGATTGATGAATTATGAGGATCGGGATTTCTATGAACAGCATAAAACGGTCCGTTTTGATACGCTGACGGAAACCGCCGAATACGAAGTGATCGCAGTATTCAAGACCACGGTATATGACGATACCGGATTCAAGTTCTATCTTTTTTCTCATGCAGAGACAGAAAAAGAGTTCACGGACTATATGGAGCAGTGCAGGGAACTTGCCCTTTATGATACGGGAGCGACCGCCACATATGGAGACAAGCTGCTTACTCTGTCCACCTGCGAATATTCCAATACCAATGGAAGGCTTGTGGTTGTGGCTAAGAAGATCTGAAAATCCCATATCCGAAAGGAGGGCAGGCGATGGGAAGAACGATCAAAACCCGCCACGTCCAGAAGGATATCAAGGTATTGGATAAAACAGTGACAGCGGCGGAGCATATGAAAGGGGCCTATATCCGGACAAGAGACAGCGCAGAACAGACACAGGTCAAGGAACAGGGAAATCCCGTAGGCTATGCCGAAGATCAGGTCATGGAAAAAGGGGAGAGAGCCGCCCGTGGAACGGTTCAACAGGCGGAAAAACAGGGGAAGAAAGTAATCCATGCTGTCCGGGAGCGGGGCAGGGCAGAAAAAGAGGCAGAGGCTTTCCGGGAGAAAAACGGAGATCCTTCCGCCTCTTCTTTTTCGTCTGGTACAGAAAAGACTTACCAGTCGAAAGGACAGAGGAAAAACCGGACAGGAGCGCAGACCGGGCGGACAGCCGGAGGGCAGGCCGCCGGAGAAAGGGAGACTGGAAAGAAAGGAGCGCAGATCCGGGAACTTCCAAAGCAGACGGTCAAGACGATTGACCGGGGAGAGAAAACAATCAAAACAGCTCATGCTTCTATAAAAACTTCCGGGAAAGCCGCAGTGAAAGGCACGGGCAGGACAATCAAAACAGCGCAGAGAACGGGATACACAGCAGTCCGGACTACGGAGGTTACTGCCAGAGCTGCAGGCCAGGGAGCGAGAGCAGCGGTTCTGACTACTCAGAGGACAGCGGTTGTAGCAAGACAGGCGGCGATTGCCGCAGCGCAAACTGCAAAAGCGGCGGCGAAAGCTATATCAGCCGCAGTGAAAGCTGTCATTGCGTCAACGAAGGCGCTTGTCTCAGCTATCCTTGCAGGGGGCTGGATCGTGGTGTTGATCCTGCTGATCGTCATCCTGTTTGGAGCATTATTCAGCATGGTGGGAGGAAGTAATTCTAGTACTGTTACACCTGTCAGTGCAGAGGTGGAGGCATATGAGCCACTGATCCGGCAGTATGCCAGACAGTATGGAATTGAGGAATATGTAGAACTGATCAAAGCGGTTATGATGCAGGAGAGTGGCGGACAGGGAACCGATCCCATGCAGGCGTCCGAGTGCGGGTATAATACCCGTTATCCAAATACGCCAAACGGGATCACAGATCCGGAGTATTCTATTGATGTTGGTATCCAGAACCTTGCGGCCTGTCTGCGGGAGGCAGGCGTGGAAAGTCCGGTGGATATGAACAATATTAAACTGGCACTGCAGGGATATAATTATGGAAACGGGTATATCTCATGGGCGAAAGAGAATTATGGAGGATACACCTATGCCAATGCGGTGGAGTTTTCTACAATGATGGCAGAACGGAACGGGTGGAGCGGTTACGGGGATACGGAGTATGTATCCCATGTACTGCGATACTATGTGTTTGGGCGTATCCCTACGGGAACCGGAAATCAGGCGATTGTGCAGGTGGCGTTGACGCAGGAAGGCAACGGAGGAGACACCTACTGGAGCTGGTACGGTTTTACAGAACGGAAGGAATGGTGTGCCTGCTTTGTAAGTTGGTGCGCTGACCAGTGCGGTTATATTGAAAATGGTGTAATACCAAGGTTTTCTCTTTGTTCTGCAGGTATGGAATGGTTTGAGAGCCGG
Source organism: Lachnospiraceae bacterium KGMB03038 (assembly GCA_007361935.1). Taxonomy (NCBI): domain Bacteria; kingdom Bacillati; phylum Bacillota; class Clostridia; order Lachnospirales; family Lachnospiraceae; species Lachnospiraceae bacterium KGMB03038. The sequence goes on from CP041667.1 coordinate 1,247,049, forward strand.
GGCCAGTTCATGGACGGTAGCTATGTTCCCACCTCTGGAGATTTGGTTTTCTTTGACTGGGGAAATGACGGGAGTGTTGATCACGTAGGGATTGTGGAGCGTGTGGTAGACGGAACTGTTTATACAGTGGAAGGAAATAGTGGGGATAAAGTGGCTAGACGGAGCTACCCGATTGGATATGGTCAGATTGTGGGATACGGAGTTCCGATATATTGATTGAAAGGCAAAAGAAAAGTAGAGATTTTCTGCCATTTCTTTTGCCATACATAATGGCTTTAAGACGTGTCTATAGTTTATCTATATATTATTTATATTGAATGTTGATTATTCTCTCATTATTTGGATATCTTAGAATTTTTCAATCTGAAAAATTAGAGAAAGAACAGCAGCCTGAGAGGATCAGACTGCTGACTCTTATTTTTCTGCTTGTACTTCAAAACAGTATCCGACTTCCCGGACGGATCGGATGGTAAAGGGAGCATTGGGAGCTGCCTGGTACAGCTTTTCCCGCAGGTTGCAGATGTGAAAGCCGATAGTGTTGCTCTCGCAACCGGAGGGAATATCTCCCCATACCTTCTCGTAGATTTGGCTGTATGTAAGCACATGCCCCTTGTTGGCCGCAAGCAATAGAAGAATTTCGTATTCCTTTGCGGTGAGCTGGATCTCCTGGCGATCACGAAAAACTTTCCGCTTGCTTGGATAGATCTCCAGACCAGGGAGGGATAGCAGCGATTCCCCGGCTAATTCATATGTTTCTATCTCTGGATGGCATTTCAGAATGGAAAGAATCTCATCGAATGCATCAGAGTCTTGTTCCTGTAGATCTAAGATGATTACTCGTCCGATAATATCACCCCCTGATCCTTTCCCAAGGCAGCCTCTTTGAGTTTTCTGTAACTTGTTTCGCTGATCACATGCTCAAGGCGGCAGGCATCCTGCGTTGCAACATCTTCTGGAACGCCGGCTTTTATGAGTTGATGGGTAAAGAATTGATGTTTTTCATAAACCAGGTTGGCAATTCGATACCCCGTTTCCGTTAAGGAGAGTGTACCATCTGCTTGTTTTACTAAGTATCCCATCTTGGTTAATTCTTTAACTGCTCGACTCACAGAGGGCTTCGTAACCCCTAATTGCATAGACACATCTACACAACGGACAGCCCCATATTTTTTCTGAAGTACAAGAACAGCTTCCAGATAATCCTCCATAGATGATGTTAAAGTCACATGATACACCTCCTATCTGCTATAAATAGTGCAGTTATAAATCATAAATTTGGTTATTTTCCAGTCTAAGACAACGGTCGCAAGCTGATTCAATCAATTCAAAATCATGGGTAATAACTAAAACAAAATAGTCCTTTTCCGCCAGCGCTTTAAGCGTTTTACTGACTCGAAGCATATTGTCATAATCTAATCCACTTGTAGGTTCATCAAAAATCAGAACCCTCTTATTAGATAAAAGGGCGGTAACAACTGCCAGTCTTTGCTTTTGTCCACCTGATAAAGTCTGCGGATGTTTTCCCCTGAATTGATAAAGACCAAATTCTTTCAGCAACCCATTAACATCTGCTTGTGAAGCCATACTACCTAAAAAACATTCCGCTTCAACACTTTCAGCAAACAGTTGATGATTTACATCCTGCATAACCAAATAGCTTATCTTTCGACGCTGCTTGGCTAATAGTTTTCCTTCATCTAAAAAAATATCACCTGTTGCCTCTTTATGTAATCCGCATAAACATCTTGCAAGCGTGGTTTTGCCAGCACCATTACGTCCTGTCAATGCAGTAACTTCGCCTGAATACAATGTAAAATTCAAATCGCTGGCGACACACTTTCTCTCGTAAGCCAAACACAAATTTTTGAATTCAAGTTTGTGCGAAGCTCCATCATGTTTGTTTTTGGCTGAAAAGGCTGATTGATTTTCTAATTGTCTAAGTCCTCGATAACGTCTCCATTCATCACTTTTTTGGTAGAATGACGTTGCTTCATATTCTTCGATCAGTTTGCCGTTTTCAAAAAGGAAAATTCGATCAACAAGTGACTTTAGCCAATTTAATCGATGTTCCGCTATTAATATAGTTTTGCCGCAGGCCTTTAATTTACCAATGATTTTAGCAATTTGTGCAGTAGCGTCCATGTCTAAGTTGGCTGTCGGTTCATCCAAGACTATGATTTCTGGATTTGTAGCATAGGCACAGGCAAAAGCAATACGTTGTTTTTCACCTCCAGACATTGCAAACATACTTTTCCCGAGCAATGGTTCGAGTTCCAATTCTACGATTGTCTTTTTAAGTCTCGCTTCGACTTCTTCAAGAGCTGTTCCTTGATTTTCCAGTGTAAAGACAATCTCGCTTTCTGGATCAATATTAAAGAATTGACTTTTAGGATTCTGAAAAACACTAGCCACAATATCAGAAATTTGATACATAGCTAGTTCTTCAATGTTCTTTCCACCAAGAAAAACAATCCCTTGCTTTTTTCCTTCCACAAAATTAGGAATCAAACCATTTATCAGTTTGGTAACCGTTGTTTTTCCACATCCACTTTTTCCACATAACAAAACGCACTCGCCTGGTCGTATCTCGAAATTAATTTTCTGGACTCCACCAGAAATTTCGTTATCATACAAATAGCTAATATTTTCCAATTTAATATGAGCATCAGCCATTTGCTCTAACATAAACTCACCACCTTTGCTATAGCAGCCGTAAAGATAATTATTACGCATAAGATAATAAGAAAAATATCTATCCGACTAATCTGATGGTAACCTCTGCATGTTCTTTGGGTTGGATTTTCTATTCCTCTAGTAAGTGCAGCTGCGGTTAATTCATCAGCTGTTTTAGAGGCAGCAATAAATAACGGAACAAGATAACACTCCACGTTTACTGCGATTTTTTTAGGAATACTTTTTTGTGTGGATGCAATAGGTCTTAATCTCATAGCCTCCCGAATATGTGACCATTCTTCCACAATAGCTGGAAAGTATCGCAGGGTTACTGCCAAAGTAATTGTTGCTGGTTTTGGAATCTTCATTTTGGTCATGGTCGCTATGAGCTCGTTCACTTTTGTTGTTCTCACAATCATTAAAATCCCCATTAAAAGAGGGATCATGGATCTAAACTGTACGACAATAACAGAAAGTGCAGCTTCCACCACTGTTGGCATTAAAGGAAGAATGGTACACTGAGCGAAAAAAAGAATGACATAAGCAAAAACAAGCCATTTGCTAAACACTTTTTTACCAAAAGCAAGTTGCGTTCCGCTTAGTATAATTACACATAGAACTTCAATCCAAAGTGTATTTACAATAAACGTAGATGTACTTATCGTCAGTAATATAATAATTTTGGTGCGGATATCTAATCTTAACATTTACAGAATACCTGCTTTGATAAGGTGTTTTTTGAAAATCAGTCGGCTCAAATAAATTCCTACAACGGCTGCCACTACACTGCCAACAATAACAATAGCCCAAGTAAAGTAATTCGCCTGTGAACGCAAGAAATCAATATATACTTCGCTCAAACCAAGATTCTTTGCATATTCAAGGTAAGATTCAGTTGTTGCAAACAGTCTAAATTGCCCACCAATGGCATTCCACATAGCAAACACAATATAGGAAATGGTAATCCTCTTGAAATTCTTTCTATCATTTCCTAAAATGAGTTCTGCAAGAATGGCGAAAACCGCAAAGAAAACCGCTACAATCATGCCTTCCGTTCCTGCAAGCAGCAGAAAATAAAGGAATGGAACAACTGCAAAAAGCAAAACAGTACCCTTTTTAGGAATTTTCGTAGTGATAAAAAGATACGGAATGGCGCCGACAAAAGCCGTGGCCGGCGAGTAAATCAAATAAGTAATCGGTGTGACATTTGTCATTGCCGCCACCAGATACAAAACCATGAGAATTGCGCTGAATATACCGATGTTGATATAGTCTTTAATCTGTAATTTGTTAGAATTTTTAGAGTTCATTTTACATTCACCTTCCTATTTTTTATTCTGCTTTAACAGCCCACTGTTCAGCCTGCTTCTGTTCTTTAATCATTTGAGCGTACCAACCTCCATGCTTCATGAGTTCAGCATGCGTTCCGGATTCTCGAATACGGCCTTTATCCAATACCAAAATATTGTTGGCATTGACAATCGTATTAAGGCGGTGAGCTATAACCAGCACTGTTTTATTTTTCATTAACCGATCAAAAGCATGTTGGATTTCTCTTTCATTATCAGCATCCAAACTGGATGTTGTTTCGTCAAGCAAAATAATCGGAGCATCCTTCAGTAAAGCGCGTGCGATTGAAATACGCTGTTTTTCTCCGCCTGAAAGAGTTGATCCTCCTTCACCAATTATCGTTTCGTATCCATTTTCCATCCCCATAATAAATTCATGACAGTGAGCAGCCTTTGCAGCTTCAATCACTTCCTCTTTGGTTGCGGTTGGTTTCCCAATGCGAATATTGTTTAGAACTGTATCTTTCAAAAGGTAAACCTCTTGAAAGACAATCGCCATCTGTTCTGCCAATATATCTGGATTGATTTTTCGTAAATCTATCCCATCAATTAAAATTTGCCCTCCAGTCACATCCCAAAAGCGAGCAAGCAAGCTTACAATAGTTGTTTTACCTGAACCAGATGGGCCAATAAGGGCGGTGGTTGTTCCTGGTTTGGCACTAAACGATACGCCATGTAGAACAGTAGTTTCTGGATTGTATCCAAAAGTTACATTTTTAAATTCAATGGCGTAATCTGTAAATTTTACTTCTTTTTCCTGATAGGTCAGTGGCGACTCATCCAAAATTGAAATAATACTATCAGCCGCTTTTGAAATAGAACGTACCTGTGGATAAAGAGAACTCACTACTGTCATAGTACTGGAAATAGAGATTGCCAACAGGATTGCCAGCAAAAAGTTAGCTCCGTTAATTTCAGTAGAAGTCAATAGCCATGTTCCTAAAATTAGTGAAACAGGGACAATCATTGCAGCAATTGCTGAAAAACTCATAGAGAGCGGTAAAATAGATATTTCCGCCTTCGTGGATTGTTTCCGCAATTCCTTCAGTGCATTATCGAGGCGATCAAAGCGTTTGCCAATCAAATTGTAAAGTCGAAAAGTACGCATACCACTAATGTACTCTACAATGCGTGAGACTACAGTTCGGTTTGCTGCTCTAAGTTCATCCGAATTACGAGCAGACACTTTTCCTGAAATCACTAACAACGGCAGAGCTATGCCTACCAGCAAAGTGATTGCAAGACCAAAATGCCAATCTAACATGAACGCTATGACAAGAGATAAAATTGTAAGGGATGTAACTTTGATAACATCACATAAGCAATGTGTGATAATTGTTTCAAAATCATTAATGTCAGTAAGCAGTGTGCCAGACAACTTCCCAATACTGTTTTTAGTGAAAAAGCCCAAGTTTAGGCTTCTAATATGGTTTCCCATTGAAATCCGTAGTTTATGAGAAACGTCTGGCCCAACACATTGCGCTTGTGTGAAACTGATCCCCTGAACAATGCAACGTAGCACAAAAATAATTACGACAGCGATTATGCACGTTTTCAGTCCTTCAGCAGAAAATTGTCCGTTTGATAAGTCAATCAATACGAATAGCATGACACCATACATACAGGAATTGAGAACTGAATCTAACATACTCAAAAGAATAGATGGCACCAGTCGTATACCGTTTTGACCAATCAAGCGATGCAGTGATTTTATAATTGAAATCATTTATGTAACACCTCCTTTCCCTGCTGGGTATATGCACGCCACATCTCGGCATAAACACCATTTTTTTCGAGTAAGTCTGTATGGCACCCCATTTCAACGATTGAACCATTTTGAAATACGCAAATATTATCTGCATTGACAATCGTATGGAGTCGATGAGCAATCATAATTGTTGTCTTGCCTTTCAGCAAATTCTCCAAGGCTATTTGGATCTTATGTTCATTTTCAATATCGGTAAACGAAGTCGCTTCATCAAAAACAATGATAGGCGCACCCTTTAAAATTGCTCTGGCAATACAAATACGTTGCTTTTCTCCTCCAGACAATTTGATCCCGGCAGAACCAAGGTAAGTGTCGTACCCATCAGGAAGCGATTGAATAAAAGAATGAATCTGTGCTGCTTTTGCAGCATTCTCAACCTCTTCCCATGTGCAATTATCCTTGCCGATTGAAATGTTTTTATAAATCGTATCATCCAACATAAATGCGTCCTGGAACACGAAAGATACTGTGTCCATCAAATTATCCATACACAAGTCTTTTATATTGTGTTCCCCAATTTGAATCTGTCCGCTCGTGACATCCCAAAAACGCGGAATAAGTTGAGCTGCAGTACTTTTTCCAGCTCCAGATACACCAACAAATGCCGTTAAACTTCCTGCAGGAAGTTCCAAGTTAATATCATGCAGAACTTCTTTTTTCTGATAAGCAAACTTTACATGAGAAAATGCGATACGAGGACAATTTTTTTCTACCACGAAATGATCTTGTCCAGTCGGCATTTCTGGGATGTCCATAATATCTTTAATACGTCCGAGGCCTGCGGATATTTGACTAAATATTTGAGCAAAGTTCATAAGGTTATTGTACGAGGATAAAAAAACGATACTCATAATAACAAAGAACACATAGGAACTTAAATCTAAATATCCGGCCAGAGACAAGAATCCTCCCATTGGCAGAGTAAAGCTAACTCCTGATTCAATCAGGACTTTACACACAGCACTGATTGGAGCCGCCATACGCGATATTTGTTTCCAAAGAATATTAAAATCTTCACCCGCTTTAGAATATGCCTGGTAGGAATTAGCTGTAAGGTTGTATGCTTTCATAACTGGCATCCCATTGACGAATTGCAGAAGAGCTGAATTGAGCTGTCCTTGCACCACTGAAAAATCCTGCATTTTCGGTGTAACAAGCACCATCATGATTGACTGCAAAACCAGTGTTAAGATAATTGGAACAACCAAAATCAACGCCATCGGAATATTAACGGTTAGAAGATAAACAAAGACCGTCAGTGGAACAACTATCGCAACTGTAATGTCTGGAACTTGATGTGCGAGGAATTGTTCTAATCTTTCAACATCCTCCATTAACACTTTTTTTATCTCGCCGGTACTATTATCAGTAAAAAAGCCAAGATTAACTTTCCCAATATGCTCACAAATTTTTTTGCGAACAGCATACAACGCTGAATAAGCACCATAGTGTGTAAGACTCACAGATATTGCTTGAAATATAAATCGCAGCAGAATAAATGCAGCTGCTATCAGCCCATAACGCATAGCTTCCGTACTATTGCCATTTCCATCAAAAAGGAATAGCACTGTACGGAATATCATGAGATATGGTACAAAAGTGCATAGGCCTGATAGAACGCTAAAGATAACAGCGATATACAAGCCTGTTTTTTTACTGCCTGCCAGTTCAAAAAGATATGATATTTTCACAGCTTCTGGCTGGTCAGGGGTTCGTTCTTTACTCATGTTATCCTCCTATCTGGTTAATTGCGTTAGGTTACGCTAACCTCCCTCCAAAATAATTGCCGCAGCCCGATGGACTACGGCAAGTGCAGACAAGCATTTTCTTTAAAGAGACACTTGTATCTTTCGGGAAATCTGTTATCATTATACCAAAAAGAATTGTCAATTCAATATGCTGAGAAAAATGATACAAAAACGAAAAAATGTCGCAGAGGTGAAGTTTATGTCAAAAGAAAAAGCAGCCAAAACACCAAATCAGATTGAACAATGGATGATGGATTCTTTATTATCGCTGATGAAAGAAAAACCGTTTCGTGAAATTAAAATCACTGAAATTGTGGAGAGGGCACAATTAGCACGCTGTACCTTTTACCGATATTATGCAACTAAAGAGGAGCTTCTAATGCAATGTTGTAAGACGGTTTTCAGTGGATTGAGCAGACGGCTAGAGAAAGAAGACTGTAACACTTTTTATGGTACAGCTATCGGATATTTTTCATATTGGCTAGAACATCGTTCTTTTCTTGAATTATTGCGAGATAGTGGAATGCTCTATTTTATGTTACAAAGCTATGATGAACTGATGTTTGATGTTGCTAAAGACTTAAAGCCAGAAAACGCAGATAAAAGTGGTTTTGATTTTTCTCCCAAAATACGTTATCACTTCTTTCTGGGTATGTCTGGTTTTTGGGGAATGGCGAATCGTTGGTTATTGAATGGCTGTAAAGAGTCTCCGGAAGAATTGGCACAATATGTTGTTGCATATTTTGTAGAGACTTATCAGTTAGAACCAGCTTGCCAATATTGGGATAAAAATCACGAGTATCCTTTTTCCCCATGCTATATTAAGGCAGGATACGAAATTTAGTAAGTAATAAAAAGACTCGCAGGATAACCCCGTTTCCTGCGAGTCTCATTCTTCCTTTTCTTCTGGTGGCACAAATTCCAGTAGATCACCAATCTCACAATTCAATACCGTACATAGTCGTGCGAGAACATCAATATCCAATCGAGTAATCTGATTCCTGCAGTAGTTGTTGATCTGCGTCCGCTGCATCTCTGCCCGGTGGCTCAACATGTTTTTACTGAGGCCGGATTCCTTTAATAGTTCATCTAGTTTGATCCGAATGGTTCCATACTCCACTTGCCAACCCTCCTGCCTGCATAAATTTGTTGACAAGTATAGTGTACTCTTGGTAGAATAGAAAAATAAGATGTAGAAAGTCTTGTCAGACATTTTACACAGACAAAACAAACAAATCAAATACGGAAACAGGTGGATACAATAAGCAAAATCACATAGCTTTCTTTGTTTTGCAATTTCTTGTCAAAATTTGCGGCGGGCCTCGGCAAAAGCTAAGAGAAAGCTACTTAATTCCTAAAAATCCCCTTTTATAATACCCTCATCAAAATTGGATGAGGGGGAAACTACACCTTTCCTGTCAGTTATCCCCGTAAGGGGAGAACATGGCAAAGAGGTACATAGGAACCGGCGAACATCCGCCAGGAAATAAAAAATGTCTTTTACATACCGCAGTCCTTCAGGGGATTGCGGTATTTTTCTATTCGACATCTTTTGTCATATTTCTGCCTTTATTTCCATTTTGTAGTTATTATTACTGGCGTTATGCGCTCGTCTTTTGGCGAGCGCATTTTCTATTTGTCGGAAAATGGCGATGGCTGCTGTTTGACAGGCAGCGCCGATCTTCCTGCAGGGGGCCTCCGTCCGTCTGGATTTTCCCCAAAATTCAGACGAAACGGAGGTTTAACAGCGTGGGCGCTGGTAAGAAGAAAATATGGATTCGTGGTCAATTCATAGAGGTCACGGACGAGGTGTATACAGCCTATATGAAAGGCGATAGAAAAATAAGGTATTTTGAGAATGATCTGAAAACAGAACGGACGGTTAAAGATAAGGATGGAAATATAAAACAAATTTTTCCAAGCCGAGAAGATTCTTTGGACAGGCTTATGGAAGATAACGCACAGCAGTTTCCTGACAGCCATGAGAGCGTAGAAGATATTGTAATTCAAAAAATCTCGTTGGAAAAATTACATATGGCGCTTTCAAAGTTGTCAAAGAAAGATCAGGATCTGATATATGCACTGTTCTATGAAGAAAAAACGGAAAGAGATTATGCAAAACAAGTTGGTGTGTATCCAAGCGCTGTTCATAGTAGAAAAATCCGTATTCTCAAAAAACTGAAAAAACTTTTGAAATAATGTGAGCAGACCTCTCGCTTAACGGCAAATAAAGTGAGAGGTCTTTTTATGGCCGCTTAGGACCTTGAAAAGTTCATACCCATTCATCAAGTACATTCCTGTTGCTATCGTGATGAGCGTAAGCCACGTTAGCAGGTACGCCATGATCCGGACGGGTAAAGGCAGCGAAATCCCACATATATAGAAAAATCGGTTTGCGGCTGTTTTATTGGTTCGGGGAGCGGAAAATACCCGGTTATAACTGTCAGATTGCTACTGATAAGGCGATAACAGGCAACAGGTATCATGATACTCCTGTCCGGTCATAAAGTCGAGCGTTAAGAGCGTCGCAACAAGTGAGGGCAGCTTTGGGAGAACCTCAGAGGGGTGCAGGCCCGTGGAGCTGATCAGCAGTCAGCCGCTTGATGATTTCCCCCGCATAATATATGCGATAACGGCCGGGGTGTCGAGGACAAATAGGCTGAAACAGGCAATTATGGTAGCCGGATACAAAGAAATGCTTTGCGTCCGGCTGATACATACCCGCTATGGATAATGGTTTCAAAAGAGTGGGGAGAGCCTTACGGAACAAAGAGAGTTCTTAGGCGTATAGAGGAAGGAGATATGATTGTGGAAGAACAAGAAGTGCGGCGTGGAGAGATTTATCACGCAGATCTGAATCCTGTTTTCGGGAGTGAGCAGGGCGGATACCGCCCCGTGCTGATCATCCAGAATAACCGGGGAAATCGGCACAGTCCAACGGTCATTGTCGCGGCTATCACGAGCAGACCAAAGACAAAACTGCCGACACATGTACCGATCAATGGAATCAAAGGACTGGAGAAAGAGTCTTTTGTGCTGTTGGAGCAGATCCGGACACTGGACAAGGGGCGTCTGGATGATTATGTTGGCAGACTGAACCGGGAGCAGATGATAAAAGTGGATAAGGCACTGCGTACCAGCATGGAGATCAAGAAGCTGGACAAACCGATTTTGATGTGTTTATGCCCGGTGTGTGCAAAGCCATTTTACAGTTCGAAGGAACATTTTATCATCCGGGCGGATCAGAATCAGACAATAAAGGAAACGTGTATGTTCTGTAATGTACGACAGGGATACGATTATTTAATAAGGAAGAAATATTATTGAGAACAAGAAAAATTGGTTTGTCAAGTATGCGATTGGAAAAATCGCACATTGGACGATAAGAGGGCTGTGCGTTATTTTATAGGCGTACAGTCCTTTTATCGCTTATTCAGCGATAAAAGGGAGGTGCGGTCATGACAGATTCTATTGATATATCAAAGAAAGTATATGAGGCGGATGACATCCAGAAACTGCTTGGACTGGGTAGGACAAAAACCTATGAATTTCTGGATGAGGTTTTTCAAAAGCAGGAGCCGTTCCGTGTCATCAAGATTGGAAAAGTATATAAGATCCCCTGTCTCCCATTTGAAAGGTGGCTGTACGGGGAATAGGAAAAGCAAGGTGTGAAATCAATGAATCAGAACAATCAGTTGACAAAAGCGGAAAATAAGGAAGTACAGGAAGAAAAAAGAGTAGTCTTTTATGAAGGGAGTTCCTGGTATCATCGGACAAAAGAGTTGATGGATGACCTGACCACAAAATACAGCAAAAAAGGCGGGTTTAAAACTCCGGAAGAGGCTGAAAAAAGCTACTGGGAATATGAAGAACGATACCGGGAGAAACAGCGGGAATTTCAAGTTGCCTATCTGAAAAATACAGATGTAATGTTTGGAGAATATCTGAAATATTGGTTTGAGCATATTTATTCTCTGCGGATTGAGACAACTACCAGAATGTTAGGCTCCTATACCTTGTATGAGCTGATTTTGCCCAGTATGGAAACCGATGTAAAACTGAGATTTGTAACAGTAGAGTATCTGGATAAATTACTGGAGCAGGTATCAAAAATCTGTTCTTCGGCAGGTAATAAAGGAAGAGAATTGTTGAGTCTGGCATTTAAAGACGCTTTGTTTGACGGATTTATCAATTATAATCCAGTTCCGGAGACAAAGCCTTATCCGAGGACAAAACCAAAGATCAGAATATTCAGCAAAGCAAAACTGAAAGTGTTCCTGCAGGCGGCCAGTAAGAACCCGTGGTATTTGGAAATTTTACTGGGATTGTTCTGCGGTCTGAGAAAAGGAGAAATCCTTGGACTCAAATTCAGCGATTTTGATTTTGAAAAACAGACAGTCAGGATCAGTCGGCAGTTAGTGGCAAATCCAAAAGTAAAAGAAGGATTTGAAATAGAAGAATATACGGTTATCGAACGTGATCCTAAAACAGAGAACAGTTTCCGTATACTGAAAGTTCCAAAGGCGATCATGAAAGAAGTGGAACGCCGGTTACATTATGTGAAAATGAAAAAGGAATGGTTTGCTGGAAATTATGAAGATCATGGATACGTCAGTTGCCGGGAGGACGGAAAGCCGAGAGGGTTAAGCTCCATGAACCAGGCATTGACAAAACTCTGTGAGAGAAATGGCCTTCCGGTTATCACTGTTCATGGTCTGCGCCATATGTTTGCGACTATATTGATCGAGAGAGGTGTTCCTCTGGTAAAGATTTCCGGATTACTAGGCCACAATTCGATTCATACCACCTATGAATATTACTGTGAGGTTATGGACGAGAAAGATAAGATCATTGCATTTATGAACGACACTTTTGTTCCGGAACGGACAGGAACGGAGGGGTAGCATGAAAAAATTTGATTTTAAGAAATATACAGAATATAAAGTGTATTCTGTTACGACCATAAAGAAAGGCTATGGGTTCCGAGTCCTGTTGAAATTTGCAGATGGAACGGAAAAGACAAAACAGCATTCTGGATTCAGCAGTGAGAGAGCGGCAAATACAGAACGGGATGAAGTGGTTGGACAGCTTCACGAAGGAACCTATATTGTTTACGACAGGATTAAAGTTGCAGACTTCATGGAGTTCTGGCTGGAGGAAATTATGTGTCCCAGGATAGCGGATAACAGCTACAATGGCTATAAAAATGTGGTTTACAACTATGTGAATCCGCAGTTGGGAAAAATGTATATGGCAACTCTGAACCAGGGATATATCAGAAAACTATATAATACCATTGCGGCAAAACATGAATCTATCGCACGACTGGCGAAAACAGTCATGAATACAGCACTGGCTTATGCGAAATCGAAGAATGTAATAGCGGTAAATCCAGCGGAGGGGGTTCCGCTGCCAAAGAAGATTAAAAAGAAGGCATACCGTGTATTAAAGATAGATGTAAGCAAGACACTGACGCTCCCGCAGGTGTTTCAGTTAATAGAGGCGAGCAAAGAGACGCCGATCCATATGCAGATCTTATTTGCAGTTCTGATGGGCCTGCGGCGTGGAGAGATCAATGGGTTGAAATACAGCGATGTAGACTATATCAACCGCACATTGAAAATACAGAGGCAGTTGGGGAAAAAGCCAAATTCCAAAGCGGAAGATGTACCACCTAAAATGCTTACAAAACAGGAAATCAAGCCAAAAACTCCGTCCAGTATAAGGGAGATCCCTATTCCAGACTATGTGTTTGAGGCGATTCTGGAACAGCGCCGGATTTATGAGAAGAATCGCAGGCGAAGAAGTAAAGAGTTCCGTGACTGGGATTACATCTGTTGTTCCACATATGGAAATCCAAGAAGTAAAAGTTATCATCAGAAATATTATAAAGAACTGCTTGCTTCTTTAGGACTTCCGGATATTCATTTCCATCAGTTGAGAAATACATATACGACCATTCTTTTGAAACATGACTTTAATATCAAAGGAATATCGCATATGTTAGGGCATTCAAAAGAGATTATATCAGCAGACATCTATGGGGATACTGCTGAAATCATTGAAGATTGCTTATATGCTATTGAACCATTTATGGAAGAAGTTCTTCCGGAAAGCCGGGAAGAGAAATACTATGATTACTCCGATCTGAAGGAAATAGACGAGGCAGCCGAGGAATATTTAATGGCAGCATGACAACAATATAAGGAAGAAATCATAAAAAAGTACAGATGTACACTCGAACATTTGTACTTTTTTTACTTTTCGTCCTATATACTTTTATCATTATCTTTGCTATAATGTTGTCACTACCGTTTTGGTGTTACTTCGTGTTATTTAGTCCTCAAAAAAGTGTTTTGTGACTTTTGCCTTTCTGGATTCGTAATGGAGTCCTATAAGGCTATTATTTTGACATTTTCGTTACGAATGAATTTTTTGAGGGTGGCTGATATTGAACATATCAAAAGTCACAAAGGAGAGATTTTGCTATGGATAAATTCGTTTTAAAGGCCCCGTATCAGCCCACAGGCGATCAGCCACAGGCAATCGAGGCGCTTGTAAAAGGGTTCAAGGAAGGCAATCAATGCCAGACTTTACTAGGGGTTACGGGTTCTGGAAAGACGTTTACGATGGCCAACGTGATCGAGCAGCTGCAGAAGCCCACACTGGTTATCGCCCATAATAAAACACTGGCCGCTCAGTTGTATGGAGAATTCAAGGAAATGTTCCCTGATAACGCGGTGGAATATTTTGTCTCCTACTATGACTACTACCAGCCGGAAGCGTATGTCCCTTCCTCCGACACCTACATTGCCAAGGATTCATCCATCAACGAGGAGATCGACAAGCTGCGGCTGTCCGCCACGGCGTCCCTGGTAGAGCGTAAGGATGTGATCGTTGTGTCCAGCGTATCCTGTATCTATGGACTGGGCGAGCCGAAGAACTTTGAGAAAATGATGGTTTCCCTGCGCCCTGGGATGGAGAAAGACAGGGATGAGGTTTTGCGCCAGCTGATCGATATCCAGTATGAGCGCAACGAGATGGATTTCAAGCGGGGAACCTTCCGGGTAAGGGGAGACGTGCTGGAAATTATTCCGGCTAACGAAGCGGAGACTGCGATAAGAGTAGAATTTTTTGGAGATGAGATCGACCGGATCACACAGATCGACGTGCTGACCGGGGAGATCAAGGGAGAGCTGGAACATGCGGCGATCTTCCCGGCGTCCCATTATGTAGTGCCGGCGGAGCAGATCCGGCGGGCGGCGGATGCTATAGAAGAGGAACTGGAAGAGAGAGTCAAATATTTTAAATCTGAGGACAAGCTTTTAGAGGCCCAGCGTATTTCAGAACGGACCAATTTTGATGTGGAGATGCTCAAAGAGACGGGATTCTGCTCCGGGATCGAGAACTATTCCAGACATCTGTCCGGACTGGCTCCGGGACAGCCTCCGTATACATTGATGGACTTCTTCAAAGATGATTTCCTGATTATCATTGATGAGTCCCATAAGACGATTCCTCAGATCGGAGGGATGTATCACGGAGACCGTTCCAGGAAGACGACTCTGGTGGATTATGGATTCCGCCTTCCATCGGCGCTGGATAACCGGCCGCTGAATTTTGAAGAGTTTGAGGAACGAATCGATCAGATCATGTTTGTATCCGCAACTCCGGGGCCTTATGAGGCGGAGCATGAACTTCTGCGCGCGGAACAGGTAATACGGCCTACAGGACTTCTGGATCCAATGGTAGAAGTGCGGTCAGTGGAAGGTCAGATTGACGATCTGGTTGCAGAGGTGAAAAAGGAAATAGAGAAGAAAAATAAAGTACTGATCACGACGCTGACCAAGCGGATGGCGGAAGATCTGACGGACTATATGCGGGAATTGGGGATCCGAGTCCGGTACCTGCACTCGGATATTGATACGCTGGAGCGGACGGAGATCGTAAGAGATATGCGTCTGGATGTGTTCGATGTGCTGGTGGGGATCAACCTTCTGCGGGAAGGGCTGGATATTCCGGAGATCACTCTGGTGGCTATTTTGGATGCGGACAAGGAAGGGTTCCTGCGTTCAGAGACGTCTCTGATCCAGACCATCGGGCGGGCGGCCAGAAACAGCGAGGGGCACGTGATCATGTACGCGGACACCATCACGGACTCCATGCGCCAAGCTATTGATGAGACCATGCGCCGGCGGAATGTGCAGATGGCTTATAACGAAGAACACGGCATCACGCCTCAGACCATTAAGAAAGGCGTGCGGGATATCATCAGCATTTCCAAGAAGATCGCGGCAGAAGAACTGCGGATGGAGAAGGATCCGGAATCCATGAGCGAAGAGGAATTGGAGAAGCTGATCAAGGATATCACCAAGCAGATGAAGAAAGCCGCGGCGGAACTGAACTTCGAGGCGGCTGCCGAGCTTCGGGACAAAATGGTTGAGTTAAAGAAGCTGATCAAAGAATAATAGAAGGGAAGAATTATGGAAGAAAAAGACAGCAGACAATATATTAAGATCCGGGGAGCCAATGAACATAATCTGAAGAAAATAGATTTGGATATTCCCAGAAACGAACTGGTAGTCCTGACAGGACTGTCCGGTTCTGGAAAATCCTCCCTGGCTTTTGATACCATATACGCGGAAGGACAGAGAAGGTATATGGAATCCCTGTCCTCATACGCAAGACAGTTCCTGGGGCAGATGGAGAAACCGGATGTGGAGAGCATTGAGGGGCTTTCTCCGGCCATCTCCATCGATCAGAAATCCACGAATCGGAACCCCAGATCCACGGTGGGGACAGTGACGGAGATCTACGATTATTTCCGTCTTCTTTACGCAAGGGTGGGGATTCCCCATTGTCCAAACTGCGGCAAAGAAATCAAGAAACAGACGGTGGATCAGATGGTAGACCAGATCATGGAGCTGCCGGAACGGACCAAGATCCAGCTCCTGGCCCCGGTGGTACGGGGAAGGAAAGGGACCCACGCCAAGCTTCTGGACCGGGCCAAGAAAAGCGGATACGTGCGGGTACGTATTGACGGGAATTTATACGAACTGTCGGAAGAGATCCAGTTAGATAAGAATATCAAGCACAATATAGAGATCATTGTGGACCGGCTGGTAGTGAAGCCAGGCATTGAGAAACGTCTGACAGATTCGATTGAGGATGTGCTCCATCTGGCGGAAGGCCTAATGACAGTTGATGTGATCGGCGGAGAACCGATCAATTTCAGTCAGAGTTTTTCTTGTCCGGACTGCGGCATCAGCATTGCGGAGATCGAGCCGAGAAGTTTCTCTTTTAACAATCCTTTTGGAGCCTGCCCAGAGTGTTTCGGACTGGGATATAAGATGGAGTTTGACGAGGATCTGATGATCCCGGATAAAAGCTTAAGTATTGCGGAAGGGGCGATTACCGTACTTGGGTGGCAGTCCTGTACGGATAAGAAGAGCTTTACTTACGCGATCCTGGATGCGCTGAGCCAGGAGTATGGGTTCTCCCTGGAGACTCCTTTTCAGAAATATCCCAAGAAGATCCAGGATATCCTGATCCATGGAACTGGAGGCAGAGAAATAAAGGTCCGTTACCGCGGACAGCGGGGAGAAGGCGTCTATGACGTGGCCTTTGAGGGACTGATCAAGAATGTGGAACGCCGCTACCGGGAGACCGGGTCGGAGGCTATGAAGGCGGAGTATGAAGAATTCATGCGTATTACGCCCTGCCATAAATGCGGCGGCCAGCGTTTGAAACCAGAAGCCCTGGCCGTTACCGTAGGCGGGAAGAACATTGCGGAAGTGACGGCCTTGTCCATAGAAAAACTGCAGAAATTCCTGCAGAATCTGAAGCTGAATAAACAGCAGATGATGATCGGGGGACAGATCCTAAAAGAAATCCAGGCAAGAACCCGCTTCCTAAACGATGTGGGACTGGATTATCTGACTCTGGCAAGAGCAACGGGAACCTTGTCCGGCGGGGAAGCTCAGCGGATCCGGCTGGCTACCCAGATCGGCTCCGGCCTTGTGGGCGTGGCATATATTCTGGATGAGCCCAGTATCGGCCTGCATCAGAGGGATAACGACAAACTTTTAGGCACACTTAAGCATCTGCGGGATCTTGGGAATTCGGTCCTTGTGGTGGAACATGACGAGGACACCATGCGAGAGGCGGATTATATTGTAGATATCGGCCCCGGCGCGGGAGAACATGGCGGAGAAGTAGTGGCGGTAGGAACCGCGGAAGAGATCATGAAGAATCCCAATTCTATTACCGGCGCATATTTGAGCGGGAAGACGAAGATTCCGGTTCCGGATCATCGGGGAAAGCCTTCCGGATGGCTGAAGGTTTTGGGAGCAAAGGAGAATAATCTGAAGAATATCGAGGTTCAGATCCCGCTTGGCATTATGACCTGCGTCACCGGAGTTTCAGGGTCAGGGAAAAGTTCGCTCATTAACGAGATCGTTTACAAGAGGCTGGCGCGAGAATTAAACCGGGCAAGGACGATTCCCGGAAAACATAAAGATATTGAAGGAATTGAGAATCTGGACAAAGTGATCGCTATCGATCAGTCCCCTATCGGTCGGACGCCCCGGTCGAATCCGGCTACTTATACAGGCGTGTTTGATTTGATCCGGGATCTGTTTGCGGCCACGCCGGACGCGAAAGCAAAAGGCTATAAAAAGGGAAGATTCAGCTTCAATGTCAAGGGGGGACGCTGCGAAGCCTGCAGCGGGGACGGCATTTTAAAAATAGAAATGCATTTCCTTCCAGATGTGTATGTACCCTGCGAGGTTTGTCATGGAAAACGGTATAACCGAGAGACTTTGGAGGTAAAATACAAAGGAAAGAATATTTATGATGTGCTGAATATGACGGTGGAGGAAGCCCTTCACTTCTTTGAGCATGTGCCCAGCATTCGCAGGAAAATGGAAACGCTGTATGATGTGGGGCTGTCTTACATCCGTCTGGGACAGCCTTCCACCCAGCTTTCCGGCGGGGAGGCCCAGCGGATCAAGCTGGCGGCGGAATTGAGCAAACGCAGCACTGGGAAGACCATTTACATCCTGGATGAACCTACGACAGGCCTCCATTTCGCAGACGTCCACAAACTGACGGAAATCCTGCATAGACTGGCGGCGGATGGGAATACAGTGATCGTTATCGAACATAACCTGGATGTGATCAAGACGGCTGATTATATCATCGACATGGGACCGGAAGGAGGCGATGGAGGAGGAACAGTCATCGTTCAGGGTACGCCGGAGGAAGTGGCTGACTGTCCGGAATCCTATACGGGGAAATATATCCGCGCAATGCTCGACAGATAGGGCGTTTTTCCGACAGGGAGGAGTCTTCTTTCACAAAGATTTAAGGAAAAAAGGGGTTTCCATTTTACGGAAAGTTCATTATAATGGTACATGCAAAATCAAAACAAATGATAATGAAGATAGACAGAATGATGGAAGGGGATTAAGAATGTCGGTAGATATCGGAATTGATTTGGGAACAGCCAGCATCCTTGTCTATATCAAGGGCAAGGGTGTTATTTTAAAAGAACCGTCTGTGGTGGCTTTTGACAGAGACACCAATGCCATTAAGGCGATCGGGGAAGAAGCCCGGCTTATGCTGGGAAGGACGCCGGGGAATATCGTCGCCATCCGGCCGCTGCGCCAGGGCGTGATCTCGGACTATACAGTAACAGAGAAAATGATCAAATATTTTGTCCAGAAGGCCATGGGAAAACGGACATTCAAGAAACCAAGGATCAGTATCTGTGTGCCAAGCGGCGTTACAGAGGTGGAGAAAAAAGCGGTGGAGGAGGCTACCTACGCGGCGGGCGCGCGGGAAGTCAACTTGATCGAAGAACCAGTGGCGGCAGCCATCGGTGCGGGAATCGACATTTCCAAACCCTGCGGCAACATGATCGTTGATATTGGAGGCGGCACAACGGATATCGCGGTCATTTCTCTTGGCGGTACAGTAGTAAACACTTCTATTAAGATTGCCGGAGATGATTTTGACGAGGCGATTGTCCGCTATATGAGGAAGAAGCATAATCTTCTGATCGGCGAGCGTACGGCGGAAGATATTAAAATCAAAATCGGGACAACTTATCCGCTGGTGGAAGAAGAAGCGGTGGAGGTACGGGGCAGGAATCTGGTGACCGGCCTTCCTAAGACGGTAACGGTCACATCCTCGGAGACCGAGGAAGCTCTGCGGGAGACTACAGGTCAGATCGTGGAAGCTGTGATCGGAGTGCTGGAGCGTACGCCGCCGGAATTGTCCGCGGATATTTTGGACCGGGGGATCGTCCTGACCGGAGGAGGATCTATGCTGCGGGGCCTGGAAGAACTGATCGAGGAGCGGACAGGCATCAACACCATGACAGCGGAAGATCCCATGAAGGTAGTTGCGATCGGGACGGGACAATTTGTAGAGTTTATGAGTGGACGGAAAGAATACTGATGAGATAAATGGAAACGATCAAAGGATATGTAGAACACATTGTGTTTCGCAATGAGGATAACGGATATACCATATTTAACCTGAATAATTCGGACGGAGATCTGACCTGTGTGGGGAAGTTCCACTATATCGAGGAAGGGGAACTGCTGGAACTGACTGGTGAGTTCACTGTGCATAAGATGTACGGCACCCAATTACAGGTGACAAGCTCCAGGATCTGTGAGCCGGAGGATCTGATGTCCATTGAGCGTTATCTTGGCTCCGGAGCGGTAAAAGGCGTGGGCGCGGCTTTGGCCGGAAGGATCGTGAAGAAATTCCGGGAAGACACGTTCCGCATCATAGAGGAAGAGCCGGAACGTCTGGCGGAGATCAAAGGCATCAGCGAGAGGAAAGCCAGGGAGATCGCCATTCAGGTGGAAGAGAAAAAGGATATGCGCCAGGCTATGATCTTTTTGCAGAAATATGGGATCACAACGGCGCTGGCGGTAAAGATCTATCAGCATTATGGAACAGGTGTTTACCGCATTATAGAAGAAAATCCATACCAGTTAGCAGATCAGGTGGCTGGCGTGGGATTCAAGACCGCTGATGAGATCGCGGCCAGAGTTGGGATCCATACGGATTCTGACTACCGCATCCGCAGCGGTATTTTCTACACTCTTCTCCAGAGTGTTGGGGAAGGGCATGTCTATCTGAGGCAGGAGGCTCTGCTGGTAAGGGCGGGGAACCTTTTAGGCGTTCAGATCGAGCATATCGAGAAATATCTGATGGATCTGGCCATGGAGAAAAAAGTGGTCCTGAAAGAAGGCGAAGACGGAGTAAGAGTCTACGCATCCCATTACTATTACCTGGAACTGAACACGGCAAAAATGCTCCACGATCTCAACGTGCGCTGTGAGACGGACGAAGCGGCGCTGGAGCGCAGGATCCACGCGATCGAAGAGAATGCGGGCCTTTCCCTGGATGAGATGCAAAGGAAAGCTGTGGCGGAAGCGGCGCGGCAGGGGATCTTGATCCTGACGGGAGGTCCGGGGACTGGGAAGACTACCACCATCAACGCCATGATCCATTTCTTTCGAAGCGAGGGAATGGAAATCCTGCTGGCGGCTCCTACGGGGAGAGCGGCGAAGCGGATGACAGAGGCCACAGGGTACGAAGCCCAGACCATCCATCGGCTTTTAGAAGTGAATGGGAATCCGGAGGAAGAAAGAAACGGCGGCTTCGCGAAAAATGAAGAGAATCCGCTGGAAACAGACGTGCTGATCATAGACGAGATGTCTATGGTGGATCTGCCGCTTATGCATGCGCTTCTGTCCGCGGTGATCCCGGGAACAAGACTGATCCTGGTGGGAGATAGGAACCAGCTTCCCAGCGTTGGGCCGGGAAGCGTGCTCAAAGATTTGATCGACTCCCATTGTTTCCCAGTGGTGATGCTGACGAAGATCTTCCGGCAGGCGGGAGAAAGCGATATTGTAGTCAACGCCCATAAGATCAACCGGGGAGAGGAAGTGACCCTGGATAATAAAAGCAGAGACTTTTTCTTTTTGAAACGGCAGGATCCTAATGTGATCATCAGTATCCTTATTACGTTGATCCAGAAGAAGCTGCCGCCTTATGTAGACGCTAGGCCTTACGATATCCAGGTGTTAACGCCGATGCGGAAAGGCGCGCTGGGTGTGGAGCGGCTGAACCAGATCCTGCAGCAGTACTTGAATCCGCCAGAGGAAGGAAAGCAGGAGAGGACTTATGGAGACCGTTTGTTCCGGGAAGGGGACAAGGTCATGCAGATCAAGAATAACTACCAATTGGAATGGGAAGTTAAGACCCGGTATGGAATGACGGTGGATAAAGGACTTGGGATCTTTAACGGGGATATGGGGATCGTCCGTAAGATCAATTCTTACGAGGAGACCATAACGGTGGAGTACGACGAGCAGCGTCTGGTCACTTACCCTTTTGCCCTTTTAGAAGAGCTAGAGCTGGCCTATGCGATCACCATACATAAGTCCCAGGGAAGCGAGTATCCGGCGGTAGTGATCCCGCTGCTCCAGGGACCGAGACAGCTGTATCACCGCAATCTCCTGTACACCGCGGTGACGAGGGCCAGAAAATGTGTGACGTTGGTGGGGAGTGAGACGGTATTCAGGGAAATGATCCAGAATACGGAAGAGCAGGATCGGAATACCAGTCTGGCAGAGCGAATCCGTGAATTTGATTGAAACAGATAAAAGAGTGTTTTGAGAAACTATTCTGGCCGGAGATCTGTCCGTTCTGCGGCAGGGCCTTTTGGGAAGGAATCTGCCCTTCCTGCAGGAAAAAGATCAACCGTATCCTGGTGGAAGAGCCAAGGTGTATGAAATGCGGGAAACCAGTTCTTAGCGAAACGCAGGAATATTGCGCGGACTGCGGGCATACACATCATTATTATGACAGAGGCATGAGCCTGTGGCTTCATAGGAAGCCTGTCAGCACATCGATCTATTGGTTTAAGTATCATAACCAGAGAGTATTTGGGTATTATTACGCAAAAGAGATGGCGGCCCGGTTTGGGACGGTCATCCGTCAGTGGCGGCCGGACTGCATTATTCCGATTCCGCTCCATCCTCGCAGGAAACGGCAAAGAGGATATAATCAGGCGGAAATCCTGGCGTTGGAACTGAGCCGCCTTACCGGAGTTTTGGTGGAGAGTAAGGCGCTGATAAGGAGCCGCTGCACAACGGCGCAAAAGAAGCTGGGACACCAAGAGAGACGGCAGAATCTTTCCGGGGCGTTTCGGATGGAAAAACGCTTGAAAAAAGGGAGCACGGTACTCCTGATAGATGATATATACACCACGGGGAATACGGTCAGCAGCGCGGCGAAAGCGCTAAAAGACGGCGGAGCGGAAAAAGTCTATTTTTTAACTATAAGTATTGGACAAGGATACTGAGATTTGTTATACTAAAAATGATGTTTAAATTACGAAAATTAGATTCTGAGGTGTGTCATGTTAGACGAGCAGAAAATAAAATTGATGACGAAGCTTGCCTTTTACGAAGAGACGCAGGGAAAGGAAGATTTTAAAATCAGCGAGTATTATCGCAAGGACTATGCGGCTCTCCACATTTTATGTTCCATTCTCTGGGTGACGGCAGGGTATGTCTGCCTGGGGGCGCTGATCGTTTTGGCCGGACTGGATTCTCTGATGAACAGCATGTCTACCGGTCTGATCATTATTATGGGGCTTTTGGCGATCGTTGGATATTTCGTCCTGGTGATCGTTTACGCGGTAGTGTCCAGCCATGTTTTTAATCGAAAGCATAGACAGGCGAGACAGAGAGTGAAGAAATACAATCACAATCTGACAAGACTGCTTAAGATGTATGAAAAGGAGAAGAAATAGATGGATAATATATTTGTAATCCGCGGGAGGCTTCAGGAGCTTTACGCGTCCCATTCCAGAATTTTTGATAAAGCGGTTCAGTTTGTGGTGGCTTTGACAGCTTTTTATCTGATCAATGACAATGTGGGCTTTCTTTCGATGGCAGCTTCGCCGGCGGCAACACTGGCGCTGGCGGTCATCTGTACCTTTTTCCCGCCGATCATAACTGTGCTGGCCGCGACAGCGCTGATTTTGGTACATATGTATGTCGTGTCTCTGGGAGTGCTGGCGGTAACGGCAATGGTCTTTCTGATCATGTATATCTTTTATTTCCGTCTGACGCCTAAGATGGCGATGGTGGTGCTTTTGACTCCGATCGCGTTTATGCTGAATATTCCGTATGTGATTCCCATCGCTTATGGACTGGCGGCGACACCTGTATGTCTGGTGGCGATCTCCTGCGGAACCATTGTCTACTATATGATGGATTATGTAAAAACGGCGGCGTCCGGACTGGAGGGCCAAGGGGCGGATGGAATCATGGCGCAGGTATCCGCGTATGTAAAACAGGTCTTTCAGAGTAAAGAGATGTGGGTGGTGATCGTCGCGTTTATCATCTGTTTCTTGCTGGTATACACGCTTCGCCGGCAGGCGATGGATCATGCCTGGAAGATTTCCATCGGGGCGGGAGCGGTAGCCAATGTGATCCTGATCGTAATCGGAGATATTGCTTTGGGAGTACATACTTCTTATATTTCTCTGATCGTTGGAAATATCGCCGCGGTATTGATCGGACTGATCCTGGAGCTGTTTTTCTTCTCAGTAGATTATGCCAGAAGTGAGAATCTCCAATATGAGGATGATGAATATTACTATTATGTGAAAGCGGTTCCGAAACTGTCTGTGGCAACACCTGAGAAGACGGTGAAACGGATCAATGAGCGGCAGGAGACCGAGATCATCGATCCAAAGGAAGTCAGACGCAGAGCGGGCAAAGGGACCCGGAAGAATGGAGCTTCCCAGAAGGAGAGAGGGGAACGGCATACGCCGAGGAGAGGGCCTTCCGCGAAAAAGCATGACATGGAGGAAGTTGACAAAATGCTTTTGACCCAGAGTTTGAAAGATGATCTGGACATGGGGAAATAAATGATAATATGCAGTGATAGCAAAGAAAGGGGAGTGACAGAATGGAACGACAGATTTCAGCGTTTTTAGAGCGAGTTTCTGGCTTTTATTTTCCGGAGATTCGTCTGACGGACGTTCTGGAAGTCCTGATCCTCACCTTTTTGATCTATCAGTTGATCATATGGATCAAGAATACGAAAGCCTGGATGCTGTTAAAAGGTATTCTGGTGCTCGCGGTATTCATTTTGTTTGCGGCGATCTTCCAGATGAATACGATCCTTTATCTGGCCAGGAACGCAGTCACAGTGATCGCTACCGCGGCAGTCGTAGTGTTCCAGCCGGAGCTGCGCAGAGGCTTGGAGAAACTGGGAGAGAAACGTTTTTTAAGTTCAGTAGTCCCTTTGGAAGTGGGGAAGGAGTATATTCGTTTCAGTGAAGAGACGGTGGAAAATATCATTGATGCGGCCTATAATATGGGACGTGTAAAAACGGGAGCGCTGATCGTTGTGGAACAGGCGATCCGTCTGACGGAATACGAAAGCACGGGAATCCATATGGACTGTCTGGTTTCTATGCAGGTTCTGATGAATATTTTCGAGCATAATACGCCTCTGCACGATGGGGCGATCATCATACGCGGGGACAGGATTGTTTCTGCCACCTGTTATCTCCCGCTTTCTGACAATATGGGGCTTAGCAAGGAACTTGGAACAAGGCACCGGGCAGCTGTGGGAATGAGTGAAGTCAGCGATGCGCTGATCGTAGTGGTATCGGAAGAGACAGGCGCGGTGTCTGTTGCCCAGGGGGGACAGCTTCAGCGGGATGTGACAAGAGAACAGCTTCGGGAAAAGCTGGAATATATCAGGAATAGAAAATCAGAAACGAAAAAATGGGCATCTTTGTGGAAAGGAAGGCATAAACATGAAGACAAGACTAATGAATAATCTTGGTCTTAAGATATTAGCCTTTTTAGCGGCAGGGATGCTGTGGCTGCTGGTGGTTAATATCGATGACCCGGTTACCAGCGCGACTTATCAGGATGTGGCTGTTACTGTGATCAACCAGGAAGTTCTGGCGGAAGAGCAGCAGACGTTTCAAATTGTAGACGACACACAGACGGTGGATGTGACGGTGACGGCCAGGCGGTCCGTCTTAAACCGGATCAGACAGGAGAATATTACGGCTACCGCAGATATGCGGGAGTTAACGTTAAAGACGCAGATACCGATCAGTATCAGCATTGAAGGATATGATTATGTAGATGCGGAAGCTTCGCCAAGGAATCTTCAGGTGCGGCTGGAAGATGAGGAGACCAAGAGTTTCCCGATCGTGCCGACGACAACGGGAACGGTCAGAGACGGATATGTGCTGGGAGATATCCAGGCAGTTCCAGAGAACGTTTCCATCCGCGGTCCTAAATCTGTGGTGGATCAGATTGACAGGGTAGAAGCCAGCGTCAATGTATCCGGGCTTTCTCAGGATGCGGTGCTCCCCTCAGAACTGGTACTTTATGACGAGGAAGGCGATGAGATCGATCAGTCTCTGCTTACCAACAATCTGGGTGACGAAGGCGTATCTGTGAGTGTTGAGCTCTATCAGACAAAGAGCGTGCCGATTGTTTTTGATACGTCCAGGATCAGCGCGGCCGACGGTTATGAATTTGTTGGAATTACATATGAACCGGAAGAGATCCAGATTTCGGGAAGCAAAGATGCGTTGGATGATATATCAGAAATCAATATTCCGGCTTCCGCTCTGGAACTGTCAGGCTTGACAAAGAGGACGGAGCAGGTCGTAGATATTTCCGGTTATACCCCGGATAATGTAAGCCTGGCGGATGAAAACGCAGGATCTGTAGCGGTGACCATTTCTGTGGAAAAGGATGGGACGAGAGTATTTGATGTGACTCCAAGTTCAGTGATCGTCAATAATCTTTCCGAGGATCTGGTTCTGAATTACGATCAGGCCGAGGCTCTGGAAGTTCATATCCGAGGACCAAGAGAGTCGCTGGATTCTTTAAGTCTGGAGAAAAAAGTCAGCATCGACCTGACGGATTATACGGAAGCTGGATCCTATACGGTTCCGGTGGCGGTAGAACTGCCGGAGGACTGCGCACTAGAGACTGAGGTCAGCATACAAATAGTATTAGAGGAAAAAGAATAGGACGGGGAGTGACCATGGTAAGACGAAAGATCAAAATTCTAAATCCAACGGGACTGCATCTGCGGCCAGCCGGGATCTTCTGTAATACGGCCAGTAATTATAAGTGTAAAGTAATGTTTGAATACAACGATATGATGAACGCCAACGCGAAAAGCGTCTTAAGCGTGCTTGGCGCATGTATCAAGTCGGGAGATGAAATCGTTCTGATCTGCGATGGCGAGGATGAAGAAGAAGCGATGCGGGCGATGGTAGAGGCGATTGAAGGCGGGCTTGGAGAATAATTTGTCAAAAAGGGACAGGGCATTTTTAATTGGGGCCGGGGGATTTTTAAAAATCCCCCGGCCCCAATCAACGAAAGGAGAAAAATATGATCATTGGAACACATATGTCGATAGCGAAAGGAATTGCAAAAGCAGCAGAAAACACCCGCCAGATGGAGGCGGATACGATGCAGATCTTCAGCAGGAATCCCAGGGGATCTACCTATCGGGATTATGATGAAAAGGAAGTGAAACAGTTCCAGAAGATACGGGAAGAAGCGGGATTTGGACCGCTTCTGGCTCATGCGCCCTATACTATGAATCTTGCCAGCGAGAAAGATAAAGTCTATGAATTCGCCTGTACGGTGATCCGGGAAGATGTGGCAAGGATGGACAGGCTGGGCATCGAGAACCTGGTCTTTCATCCGGGGAGCCATACCGGAATCGGAGTGGAGAAAGGGATCCAGAATATTATCAAAGGGCTGGATCAGGCCATTACCGGAGAAGAAAAGATCACCGTCCTGTTGGAAACGATGACGGGAAAAGGGACGGAAATCGGAGACCGTTTTGAACATCTGCGGAAGATCCGAGATGGTGTACGCCATCCGGAGAGGATCGGGATCTGTCTGGACACCTGTCATGTGTTTGCGGCGGGATATGATATTGTCCACGACCTGGACGGCGTATTGCAAGAATTTGATGAAATCTTAGGACTAGATTTATTAAAAGCGATCCATTTAAATGACAGCATGATGCCGTTTGGTTCCCATAAGGATCGGCATGCGGTGACAGGAGAAGGAGAGATCGGGATGGAAGCGCTGATGCGGGTAGTGACCCATCCAAAACTAAAAGGGCTTCCCTTTTACTTGGAAACCCCGCTGGATGATGTGGGCCATAAAGAAGAAATTCGGAAGATTCGTGAAAAAGGGACAGGGCATTTTTAATCCGGGCCGGGGGATTTTTAAAAATCCCCCGGCCCCAATTCTTGCAGATAATGGTATAGAATGTCAAGAAATTCGCCGTTTGTAGGCCTGGAGGACAATGCGTATCTAGCAATACGGGATAAAAAAGCACGGTTCCCATGGTAATAGCAGTGGGAGACCGCCGTGCGCATACAGTGCTCCACGTTGTCGCGGGATGTGTGAAAATGCTTTGCCACATCGACATAGAGCAATTTGTAGACAAAGAGAAGATAATCCTCGTTTTGGAGACAAAGCAAAAGAGAGTAGTGAAGGTAGTAAAACCCTCGGTAAGTGGAATGGATACCCAGTGTCAGCAAAAGTTCGCGAATACGGTCTGACATAAAGATTCCCCCTTTTTCTTTAGTATAACCTTTAAAATTATACTCTGAGGAATTTTGAAAGACGAATAAGGGAAATAAAATGACGAGAATCGACACAAACAGAAAAGAATCGGAACAATGGTATCAAAATATTTAAGATATTCTGAGGATTTGTCGATAACGCTTGCGGGAATCAGGAAGGATGGGGTATACTCTCATAAGAAGAGAAAGGGAGATCAATGATGGAATACCGGGATCAATTAAAATATATCAAGTCACACCAAATTGAAAGTAGTAAGACTCCCAGAGGCAATAAAAGGAAAAAGGATAGGAGAAACAGCCGGAAAGACCTTAAACCAGTAAAAGTGGGAGGATTGAGTAAAATCATATGGATGATCCAGATGGTTTCTTCTGTCTTTTTTGTCGGAGCAATGGTGATTCTCGGAATTTTGCCTCTGAAATATATGGCTGCTTTGATTGTGCTGCTGGTTCTTTTGCTTGTTTTGGCAAAAGTCTTGCAGAAACGGGGAGCAAAAAGAAAGAGAAAGAAAAGCGGCGGCAGGGGATTATCTGCGGCGGTAAGCGCCATGTTGATCCTGCTCAGCTTTTATTCACTTAGAGTGAATGCTGCTTTGGATGAGATCGCGACAGGAGAGGAAAGTGGAAGCTACGAAGAAGAACATAATCTGGCAGTGACAGATGAGCCTTTTAATGTATACATCAGCGGGATTGATGTATATGGAGATATTACAAAAGAAAGCCGGAGCGATGTGAATTTGATCGCGACGGTCAATCCTAAGACGCACAAAATCCTCCTTACTACAACCCCAAGAGACTATTATGTTGAAATTCCAGGCGTGTCAGAGGGAGAAAGTGATAAGCTGACTCATGCGGGGATCTATGGGATTGATACTTCTATCGCTACATTGGAGAATTTATATGAGACGGAAATTCCTTTTTATGTAAGAGTCAACTTTACGTCTGTAGAAGAGATTGTAGACGTGATGGGAGGCGTGGATGTGGAATCTGAGCTTGCTTTTACTACCGGCGAGGAATCCGGCGCAATTGTAGAGGTGAAGGAAGGAACAAATCATTTTACTGGAAAAGAGGCGCTGGCATTCGTAAGAGAGCGAAAAGCGTTTGCTTCAGGAGATAACCAGAGGGGTAAAAACCAGCAGGCTTTGCTCACTGGATTGATCAAAAAGGCAATGTCACCTATGATTCTTTTCCGTGCAAATGGAATGATCAATAGTGTGACTGGAAATGCTGAAACAAATATGTCGGAAGCGCAGATCAAATCTTTGATCCGTATGCAGCTTGATGATATGAAAGGCTGGGAGATTGAGTCTGTGGCGGCCGCAGGAGACAGCAGTACGAAGCAATACTGCTATTCCTACAGCGGAGGACCGCTGTATGTAACGGTGCCGGACTGGAGTTCTGTTAATGAGATCAAGGAGAAGATTCAGGAGACTATGGGAAAATAATATAAGAAAAGGAGAACAGGTGATGGGAAAGGCGACATTGGTAGTCATGGCGGCCGGCATTGGCAGCCGATATGGGGGGATCAAGCAGCTTGCCCAGGTAGGGCCAAATGGCGAGGTGATCGTGGATTATGGAATCCAGGATGCGCTGGAAGCCGGGTTCGATAAGGTGGTATTTGTGATACGAAAAGATTTGGAGGAAGCCTTTAAAGAGAGGATAGGATATCGGATCGAAAAACAGGTGGAAACCGTTTATGTTTATCAGGAAATCCAAGATGTTCCTGATAAGTTTCGAGAAAAAGCGGAGATGAGGAAGAAACCTTGGGGAACAGGCCAGGCAATCCTTTGTTGTAAAGACGTAATACAAGAACCGTTTTTGGTGATCAATGCTGATGATTATTATGGAAAGGAAGCTTACCAGAAGGCATATGCTTATCTGACAAACTCCGCGGGAGACCAGACCAAGAGTAAGAAACTGACTTTCTGTATGGTTGGTTTTGTCCTCGGAAAAACATTGAGCGAAAATGGCGGAGTAACCAGGGGGGTGTGTGATGTGGATGCGGATGGTTTCCTGACAGATATCACAGAGACGCACCGCATTGTGAAAACATCGGAAGGGGCTGCTGTGGAGACGGCGGATGGGCTGCGGCCAATTGATGTGAGCCATCCAGTATCTATGAATATGTGGGGGCTGACGCCAGGGATTTTTCCGGTTTTGGAGAGCGGATTTGAAGAGTTTCTGGAGCGCTTGGAAGACGGAGAGGGGAAAAAGGAATATCTGCTTCCTGATATCATTGACCGTCTGTTGAGGGAAGAAAAGGCACAAGTAAAGGTGCTGTGGTCCGGAGATCAGTGGTTTGGCGTGACCTATCAAGAGGATAAGGGATGGGTGGAAAAGGCGCTGAGAGAGGTGAGGCAAGAATGTTAGAGGCTCCCGCAGCAAAGAAAAGAGACGGAGAGTAAGAATCATTGAATATGTTAAAAAGGTCCTCCAATAAATGGAATTTTATTAGGAGGACCTTTTTTGACGTTTCTTTATCAATGCAGATTTGACGTAATATAAGACTGTAGATGTAAATGCGAATCCGTACAGGAACCCAGAAATAAATCTTTTTTTGTTATTAGATTCATATTTGGAAAAATATTGTACCGTTCCATCGACAGCAAGTGGTATCATCAAAATAGAGATTTTTTGACGGAAGGTGTGGAATGGAGCAAATAAAAAAGCGAGTAAATGCCCCAAGGCTATTCCGGTGCATCTTGCGCATAAAGGAAATTGATATCCCCTAAAAAAGAAGCTTCGTTCGGGCATTTGATGGCAGCTGCAATATTTTTTGCACCATTCCATAGATTTTATCCAGAGTTCATCACGCTTATTTACAATCATATCTTAAACTTGTTTCCGCAATTAGAACATACCCAATAGTTTGTTGAGTTGATCTGTTTTCCTTTTCCGCAGGCGCCACAAAGGATACCGATCGGACCTAATAAAAGAGCTCCGCAGCATCCTTTTCCTGCTGAAAAATCTTTGCCTGTTGACGTTGTTTCAGAAACAACCTGGCAATCTGGACAGCCACATTTTGGACAATTCATAGTTTTTCCTCTCTTTCCTTCATTTGTGCTTAAATAATCGCCGCAACGATTATAACCTATTAAGCTGGGCGGTAAAAAATGTTTTTGATTTGAGACTTGATATCCCTTTATGTAAATTCAGGTCCATATCAATGCTCCTTTTCATATCATATAAGATTTCCTGACTAAAATCAATCCTTAAGGTATATAGAAATCTAGGGGACAGATTGAGGAGAAGTGTTCCTTCTGACTTTTTATATATGCCGATTGTATTAAAAGACTCGTTTTTTTTGTGTTAATAATATTAAGGGTAGAAATCATGATTTAAAAGTTGTATAATAGGTTGAAATTTGGTAAAATAAAAAAGTATGTAATAAAAATGTAATAAATTGTAATATTGTAATTTAGAGAGGATATTATAATGAGTATATTTAATCTTAAAACTTCCAGATCAAGAATGGTACTCTTGTTTCTTGTAGATATATTTACAATTATTTTTGATACCTATTGTGCGCTTATCATCCGATTTAAACTGGATAATTTCTATTATGGTATTGTGCCAGAAGGATATATGATGAGTGTAAATACCTATGTTATTATAAATGTAGCAACGACATTGATCATTTTCCTTGTATTAAATCTATATAATCGTGTCTGGTCTTACGCCAGCATGCATGAAGCGGGTCTGATTGTGGGGGCCAGTATTCTTTCGACAGCATTTCAGGCGTTCGGAATGAGTTTTCTATATCTTTCTGTGCCAAGAAGTTTCCATATTTTTTATTTCTTTTTCCTGACTATGACTACACTGGCTACAAGATTTTCCTATCGGATTTTTCATATCCTGAAGCGAGGGATAGAAAAGACGGGAAAAAGACCGATCAATACAATGGTAGTTGGTGCTGGCGAGGCTGGAAACATTATTATAACAGAGTTAAAGACAAGCCGTCATCTAAACCGGAATGTAGTATGTGTTGTAGATGACAATCCGTCCAAGAAAGGAAAATATATCCGTGGAGTGCGCATTGTTGGAGACCGTACTCAGATTAAAGAATATGCAAAGAAGTATAATGTAGACGAGATTATCGTAGCGATTCCATCTGCAAACGCAAAAGATACCAGAGATATTCTGCGTATTTGTAATGAAACAGATTGCCGATTAAAGGTTCTTCCGGGAGTCTATCAGTTGATTACGGAAGAAGTCAGTGTGTCTAAGCTGCGTGAAGTGTCCATAGAGGATCTTTTGGGCAGGGACACTGTGAAAATTGATATTGATAGCATTGCAGGATATGTTAGAAACAAAGTTGTTCTTGTGACGGGAGGGGGAGGTTCCATAGGAAGCGAACTCTGTCGCCAAGTGGCGGCCCATGATCCAAGAATGCTTATCATATTTGATATTTATGAAAACAATGCGTATGATATCCAACAGGAGTTGAAGAAAAAATATCCGGCGCTGAAACTGGAGGTTTTGATTGGTTCAGTA
Organism: Lachnospiraceae bacterium KGMB03038; assembly: GCA_007361935.1. Lineage (NCBI taxonomy): Bacteria > Bacillati > Bacillota > Clostridia > Lachnospirales > Lachnospiraceae > Lachnospiraceae bacterium KGMB03038. The sequence continues at coordinate 1,279,773 of CP041667.1, forward strand.
CGGAACACTGGAAGGATTGAAAGCGTCATGGAATTGTATCGTCCGGATGTGGTCTACCATGCGGCAGCTCATAAACATGTACCGCTAATGGAAGACAGTCCGAATGAAGCGATCAAAAATAATGTTTTTGGAACGTATAAGACAGCAAGAGCAGCAGATAAGTATGGTGTGAAAAAATTTGTGCTGATTTCTACTGATAAAGCGGTAAATCCCACTAATATTATGGGGGCCTCTAAGCGTCTGTGCGAAATGATCATCCAGACGTTCAGTCATTATTCAAACACGGAATTTGTCGCGGTACGCTTTGGGAATGTTTTGGGCAGCAACGGAAGTGTAATTCCACTGTTTAAGAAACAGATGGAGGCGGGAGGCCCTGTTACCGTTACACATCCTGATATCATCCGCTATTTTATGACGATTCCAGAAGCCGTTTCTCTGGTAATGGAGGCAGGAGCGCTTGCAAGGGGCGGTGAAATATTTGTGCTTGACATGGGCGAACCTGTTAAAATCGCAGATTTGGCTAAAAATCTGATTCGTCTGTCAGGATATACCTTAGGTGTAGATATGGATATCGTGTATACGGGATTGAGACCAGGTGAAAAGCTATATGAGGAGCTGCTGACAAAAGAAGAAGGACTTCAAAAAACGCCAAACAACTTAATTTATATTGGCAGGCCGTTGGAATTTAATGAAGTACATTTTCTTAGTCAGTTAAGAATATTGGAAGAGGCGGCAGCAAATGAGAGCAGAGATGTAAAAGAAATTGTTTCTCAAATTGTTCCAACTTATACGATTAAACCGGAAGACAGAGAACGAGATGAAGATGCCTATCAGGAATTGCTCAGCCTTGGGAAAGCAAGTCATGAAAAATCAGTGATGGAGGATAAATAGGATGAAAGATATGCACATTGCATTTTCTCCACCGGACATTACGGAGGCGGAGATTGCAGAAGTTGTTGATACGTTGCAAAGTGGTTGGATTACAACGGGGCCCAAGACGAAAGAGCTTGAAAAGCAGATTGCGGAATACTGTCATGTCAGCAGGGCTGCTTGCTTGAATTCGGCTACGGCCTGCGCGGAAATGGCGCTTAGAATTCTGGGCATTGGTCCGGGGGACGAGGTGATCACAACAGCGTATACCTATACAGCTACAGCAAGTGTAGTCTGTCATGTGGGGGCGAAATTGGTTTTGGTAGATGTCCAGCCGGATTCCTATGAAATGGATTATGAAAAGATGGAAGAGGCGATCACAGAAAAAACAAAGGCAATCATACCGGTTGATCTTGGTGGAGTGATTTGTGATTATGATAAAATATTTGCAGTCGTAAACGCAAAAAAATCGCTGTTTCATGCTGATAATGAGATCCAAGAAAAGTTGGGGAGAATAGCAGTCGTTGCAGATGGCGCCCATGCTTTTGGCGCTGTAAGAGATGGAAAACGCTGCGGAGAAATTGCTGATTTTACAAGTTTTTCTTTTCATGCAGTTAAAAATTTTACCACGGCTGAGGGAGGAGCGCTTACCTGGAGAGATATAGATGGAATAGATAATGAAGAAATCTACAAACAGATCATGTTACTGTCTCTTCATGGCCAGTCTAAAGATGCGCTGGCAAAAACACAGCTTGGCGCCTGGGAATATGATGTAGTTGCGCCTTATTATAAGTGTAATATGACGGATATTATGGCGGCGATCGGCTTGGCACAGATGAAGAGATATCCTTCTCTTCTGGCGAGAAGACGAGAAATTATTGAGAAATATAATGAAAGTCTTTCTAACTATAATGTAAAGGTGCTGGGGCATTATGGGGAGAATTTTTCCTCCAGCGGTCATCTTTATCTTGTCAGGGTGAATGGAAAAACAAGACAGGAGTGCAACGAAATCATAAATCAAATGGCAGAAAAAGGTGTTGCGACGAATGTCCATTATAAACCGTTGCCGTTGCTGACTGCTTATAAGAATCTTGGATTTGATATAAAAGATTATCCGAATGCTTATGCCATGTATGAAAATGAGATTACATTTCCGCTTCATACGAAATTGGCAGATGAGGAAGTGGAGTATGTTCTCTATACATTTGCAAAATCATTAGGTGAGGAATAGAGAGTAATGAGAAAATGGGAAGAACTCCCTGCGGATATGCGGGTTCCGGAAGTCAGAAAGTATTATGATATCTTACAAAGGCATAAAGGGAGTTTGATTCTGAAACGTGTTTTTGATATAATAATTGCGGGTCTGTTACTGATCCTGCTGTCGCCGGTTCTGCTGGCACTGAGTATTCTAATCAAGGCGGATTCAAAAGGACCGGTTTTCTTTCGTCAGGTACGGGTGACGAGATACGGGAAACCATTCCGGATTTTTAAGTTTCGAACCATGGTAGACCATGCGGATCAGATGGGGACTCAGGTTACCACCAAGGGAGATGCCCGGGTGACAAAGCTTGGAAAGAAACTGAGACGCTGCAGATTGGACGAGCTTCCGCAGTTGCTGAATATCCTGACGGGAGATATGACTTTCGTTGGAACCAGGCCGGAAGTGGAGAAGTATGTCCGGTATTATACCAATGAGATGAAAGCGACTTTACTTCTGCCGGCAGGAGTGACGTCTATGACAAGTATCGAGTATAAGGACGAAGAACGTCTGCTGCAGTCGGCAGACGATGCGGATGAAGTATATATCCAGACTATTCTGCCGGAGAAGATGAGGTATAATCTGGAAGCGATTGAGAAGTTTTCTTTTTTTAGAGATATCGCTACTATGTTTGCAACTGTAAAAGCTGTAACAGGAAAGTGAGGAAGAATCATGAATATAAAAACAGTCACAGTGGTGGGTGCTAATGGGACAATGGGAAGTAATGTAGCTGGAATATGGGCTTCGTTTGGTGGGGCTCATGTTTATGTGATTAGCAGAACAAAAGAAAAGTCTGAAGAAGCAATTAAACGTGCTGCAAAGTCTGTTCGTGCAGATGCGATTAAACAAAATATGGAAGCAAAAGATTATTCTGATCTGGCAGAATGTATCAGTCATTCGGATCTGGTTTTTGAGAGTATTGCAGAAAATGAAGAGTTAAAAAAGGATTTTTTAAAGGAAGCAGCTAAACATATATCTGATCATACATTAGTATGTTCCGGGACATCAGGATTGTCAATTGATGAGATGGCAGAAGTATTGCCGAAACAGTATCGTGGCAATTTTATGGGAATGCATTTTTTCAACCCACCGTATAATATGCCCTTGTGCGAATTGGTTGGCTCGGAGTATGTTGAGGGGAAAAAGCTGGAAGAAATCAAGAAATATCTTGAAGAAACATTGTTAAGAACTGTTGTTATCGTTAAAGACTGTCCGGCATTTATGGGAAATAGAATAGGGTTTTTTTTGATAAACCTTGCAGTCCAATATGCCGAAATTTATAAGGACAGAGGCGGGGTAGATTACATTGATGCAATTATGGGACCGTTTACAGGCAGAAATATGGCGCCAATTCGTACGGCAGATTTTGTGGGCTTAGATGTGCATAAAGCAATCGTTGATAATGTTTATAAAAATACGAACGATTACGCAAAAGAAGCATTTAGGTTGCCGGAATATGTTGAAAAGTTAATTGGAGCAGGCCGCCTGGGGTATAAGACAAAAGAAGGACTTTATAAAACAATTCAGACAGAGGCAGGAAAAAAGCGGTATTGTGTTTATGATATTAAAACTGATCAATATCGAGACATAAAGAATTATAATGTTCCGTTTGCCTCTTCCATGGTAAAGAATTTTTCGGATGGACTGTATGGAGAGGCAATAGCGAGACTCTTGGAGGATTGCTCGGAAGAAGGAGAGATCTGTAAGAAGTTTATGGTTGAGTATGTGGTTTATTCGTTGCATATTAATCGTGAAGTGGGATATACAGTTTATGATGCTGATGATACAATGGCAGCTGGTTTTTCTTGGATTCCGCCGCTTGCAGTGATAGAAAGTTTTGGCGGGAAAGAGAAATTCAAGAGAATGGCAAGAACAGTATTGACGGAAAAAGAATGGAATGAAATGGATGTTGATACATTGCTGACCAATAGTCCAAAATCTAGATATGATTATAAGAGATTTTTTAAGGCAAAAAGATAAGGAGATTACAATGGAGAAAGTATATATTCTGGGCGGCGCACAGACGGATTTTGAGCGAAATTGGAGCAAAGAGGGAAAAGGTATGCTTGCTCTTCTTCGTGAGGTGTTAGAAGAAGGGATGAAAAACAGCGGTCTTGAACCTGAAGAAATAGAACGATTAAATCACGATAATAAGATAGCATGTTTTGTGGGGAATTTTATAGCGGAAAAATATGTTGGGCAAGGGCATTTGGGTGCGTTGCTTACAGAAGTAAATCCAATTTTTTATGGGGTTCCGTCCGCGCGTTATGAGGCTGCATGTGCCTCTGGTTCTGTTGCGCTTGATGCCGCGGCGACAAAAATACGGACAGGAGATTATGATGTTGCTGTTGTGGTGGGGTGGGAATTAATGAAAACTGTAGATGCAAAGACAGGAGGAGACTTCCTTGGATGTGCAGCTTATTATGAAAAAGAGGGAAGAGGGATAGATTTTCCATTCCCAAATCTGTTTGGACAACTTGCGGATGCAATAATTGAAAAGTATGATTTAGACGAAAAGAGATTTATGGAGAATTTGGCTCGAATTTCAAGCATAAATTATCAGAACGCTAAACGGAATCCGTATGCGCAGACGAGAAAGTGGTTTATGAATGAAGAGCAGGCAAATATGCGTGGGTCTGAAACGAATCCTTATGTGGGAGGCCGCCTGGCTTCATCGGATTGTTCTCAAGTGACAGATGGGGCAGCTATGGTTGTTCTTGTATCCGAAAAGTATAAAAATGCAGTATTGCCTGATAAAAAGCTGCCTATTATAAAAGGATACGGACATCGTGTTGCACCGATGCTCTTTTCAAAAAAGTTAGCAGAAAATAAAGATAGTGAATATGTTCTTCCGTGGACGAGAAAAGCTGTTGAAGAGGCGTATAAAAGGGCGGAAATGACAGTAGCGGATATAGATGTTTTTGAGACTCATGACTGCTTTACTTCCAGTGAGTATGCAGCGATATCAGCATTTGGTCTTACTGATCCTGGAAAAGAATTTGAGGCGATAGAAAGTGGACTGATTGCATTCGACGGAGAAAAGCCAATCAACCCAAGTGGCGGACTGATCGGTTGTGGACATCCGGTAGGAGCAAGCGGAGTCAGGATGTTTTTGGATTTATATAAACAAGTAAGTGGCAAGGCTCAGTCATATCAAGTCAGAAATGCGCATAATGGGATGATGTTAAATATTGGAGGATCTGCGACAACAAATTATGTATTTATTGTTGGACAAGAGTAAAAAGGAGAGAAAAATGTTACTTAGTAGAATATTAGCTGAAGCAGGGGTTCCTGATGCGAGTTATCAAATCTATAGGGAGCAAGCGTTTGATACATTAGGATTGTTAGCATCAGAAATAGATCAAAAAATCTGTTCATTTTTGGTTGGGGAAAAATATTTGGATTTGGTAACTGATAGAGTAACTATGCTTATTGTTACGAAAGACCTTGCGGAGAAATTCTCTAAAAAAAGTATAGGTCTTTGTATTACGGAAAATCCTCGCCTTCTCTTTTTTCACATTCATAATTATTTGGCTAAAAACAGTGATTATATCCGAAAAGAAATGAAAACACAGATTGGCAAAGGAACTGTTATTTCTGATAAAGCAGTTATTGCAGACAGCAATGTTATCATTGGAAATAACGTTATCATTGAAGAGTTTGTCGTGATTCGAAGTAATACGGTAATTGGAGATAACTCCGTTATTCGTGCCGGGGCTAAAATTGGTGGAGAAGGATTTGAATTTAAGAGAACAGGTGATGACATTGAGGCTGTTAAGCATTTGGGAGGAGTCAAAATCGGGAAAAATGTGGAAATTCAATATAATTCATGTATAGATAGAGCAGTTTACCCATGGGATGACACAGAAATAGGAGATTATTGTAAAGTTGACAACTTGGTTCACATAGCGCATGCAGTTAAAGTGCGGGAAAAGACCATGGTGGTTGCACAATCTGGAATTGGAGGGCGTACAATCATTGGACCGGATACATGGATAGGTTTTTCTTCCACAATTAGTAACGGTTTGCATATCGGAGAAAATTGCAGAGCTAATATAGGTGCTGTTGTGACAAAGAATGTTGAGAAGAACAAGAGTGTTACAGGGAATTTTGCTATTGACCATCAAAGGTTTATTGAGGATTTAAAAAGCAAAATTAAACAGTAATAAACTTGTTTAGTAAAAGGAGAATTTCGATGAATATATGGATTGTAAATCATTATGCAATTCCCCCAAGCATGGGAGGCCTTGTAAGGCATTATTATTTTTCGAAATATTTGCAAAAAAGCGGACATACAGTGCGGATTTTTACATCAAGTAAAATCCATAATACAGATATTAATATAATAACTGACAAAGCATTGTACAAAGAAAAAAAAGTAGATGGAATAGAATATACGTTTGTACGAAGCCGGGACTACAAAGGAAACGGGATAGACAGGATTATTAATATGATAGATTTCCCGTTTAAAGTATGGAAATGTATGTCTAGGTTTATAAAAACAGAAAAACCAGATGTTATTTATGCTTCATCACCGGATTTGTTAGTTGCGTTTTCTGCTTTGCTATTTAGTAAGAAGAAAAGAGTTGCTTCACTTGTTGAGGTGAGAGATTTATGGCCGGAGTCAATTGTAGAATATAGTGGCATGTCCAGAAAAAACTTGATTATTCAAGCACTGTATCAATTGGAAAAATTAATATATATATGGGCGGATAGATTGATTTTCACATTTCCGGGCGGAAAGGATTATATTCGAGATAAGAGATGGGAAAAGAAAATAGATCTTAATAAGGTCGGTTATATTAATAATGGGGTTGATTTGGAAGAATTTAATATTAATAGAGAAAAATATAGATGGAAAGATCCCGACCTTGAAGATGAAAAGATATTTAAAATTATCTATGTTGGATCGATACGCCTGGTAAATCATCTTGGTGATGTAATTGAGGCGGCGGCGCTTTTGAAGAAAAGAAATATAGATAATATAAAAATTTTAGTGTTTGGAGATGGAACGGAAAGAGCAAGCTTAGAAAAAAAATGTGAAGAACAAAATTTACCAGTAAGTTTCAAGGGAAGAGTGGAGAAAAAGTATATTCCATATATTTTGAGCTGCGCAAATTTAAACTTAATTAATGTCAAAAAAAACAATTTAGTTCGATATGGGTGTAGTTGGAATAAATTGTTTGATTATATTGCTGCGGGCAAACCTATATTAAGCAATCTTCCGACAAATTATGATTTAATTCAAACATATAATCTGGGCGTTAGTAAATATTTCACGAAGGAAGAATATGCAGATGTGATGATTAAGTTTGCGCAAATGCCTAAAGAAGAATATGAGTTATATTATGGTAGGTTTGAAAAATTGAGGGAAGACTTTGATTATAAAGAACTTACAAAACATATAGAAAAAGAGTTGTATGAAGCGATAGAAACACAGGATTAAGTTACGAGCATTTGAATGCAGTTATATATTCTAAATTTTACAAAAGAATTTTTTGAAGTAAAGGGTAAAAAGTATTACTGTAAAATCGTAGAAGAATTTGCAAAAATGTGAGAATTAGGAAGTCAATGTAATTATAAAGATTCTGAAGAGGAGAAGGAAAATGGCGAAAGTTTGTCATATGACAAGTGTTCATCCAAATAAGGATATCCGGATTTTTTACAAAGAGTGTGTAACACTAGCTGATAATGGATACGAGGTTGTCTTGATAGCTCCTGGAGAAGATCGAGTTGAGAAGAATATTCAAATTAAAGGAATAGGAATGTCTGGCTCTAACCGACTTAGGCGGATGTTATTTATGGGAAGAAAGGTCTATAAATTGGCCTTAAAAGAAAATGCAGATGTATATCATTTTCATGATCCGGAGTTGCTCCCGTATGGTTTAAAGCTGAAAAAGAAAGGCAAAAAAGTAATTTATGACAGTCATGAAGATGTGCCAAGGCAGATACTAGCAAAATATTGGATTCCTTCTAAATTAAGGAAGGCGGTTTCGAAAATTTATGAAAAATATGAAAAGAAAGTGGCAAAGCGCTTAGATTGTGTTGTTACAGTGACGGAACATATTGCGGGAATTTTTAAAAACTATCATTGCAAAGTGGTAGTTGTAAAAAATTTCCCATTGCTAAATGATATACAATGTAAGTTGGATGATTATGAGGAGAGGGGAAATGTGATTTGTTATGCTGGAGGCGTTACAGAACAAAGGGGAATTACAACTTTAATTAAAGCTATATCTGGCCTTGACGTGAAATTGAATATTGCAGGATCGTTAAGTGAAGAATATAAAGAAAAATTGATGAGTTTGCCAGGTTGGGATAAGGTAAATTATGTTGGATATTTGGATCGGGAAGGGATTAGCAAGTTATACAATAGAAGTTGCGTTGGTATGGTTACTTTAAAAGACACACCAAACCATAGATATTCTTTACCAATAAAAATGTTTGAATATATGGCGGCAGGAATTCCTGTTATCGCGTCTAATTTTCCTGTTTGGGCGGAGGTAATTGAAGAAGTACAGTGCGGTCTATGTGTAGATCCTAATAATGAAAGCGACATTGCGGCGGCTATTCAAAATTTATTAAGCAGACCAAAAGAGGCAAAAATTATGGGGAAAAATGGAAGGAAAGCTGTGTGTGAAAAGTTTTCTTGGGAAAATGAGGCAAAAAAGCTTTTAAACTTATATCAAAAAGTATTGTAGTAGATGAGGAGATACGAAATGGAGAAAATAATATGTAAAAGATGTGTGATGGATAACGTGGGAGATCCGTATATCATATTTGATGAGAACAGAATCTGTAATTATTGCAAAGCGGCAGAAGAGGCAAATCGTCAATGCTATTTTCCTAATAATGAGGGTAAGAAAAGGCTGGAGGAAATTGTAAGAAAAATTAAAGAAGAAAGAAAAAAGGAAAGATATGATTGTATGATAGGTCTTTCTGGCGGCTTAGATTCTTCGTATTTGGCTTATATAGGGCATCAGTATGGATTGAGGATGCTTGCAGTCCATATTGATGACGGATTTGATACGGAAATTACACAGAGAAACATTAAAAGAATTGCGGAATCTTTTAATATAGATTTAATTATTGAAAAACCTAACAAACCTTTGTTTGCGGATGTAACAAAAGCCTTTTTAAGAGCAGGAGTTCCTAATATTGCAATTCCCCAAGATAATGTGCTATTTGCAACTTTATATAAGTATGCAAGACAAAATCATATTTCTTATTTTTTGTCAGGTAGCAATTTTGCATTAGAATCTATTCTTCAAAAAGGAAATAGTTATGATGCATCTGATAAAGTGCATATTAAAGATATACACAAAAAATATGGAAAGTTAAAATTGACAAAAGAATTGCCGTTGATTTCTATATTTGATAAACGAATTAAATATCAATACTTTTATAGAATAAAAACATTAAAATTATTGAATTATGTTAAATATGAAGCGGCAGATGCGCTTTCTAAGTTGAACGCAGCTTGTGGTTTTGAGTATTATGGTGATAAACATTGCGAATCCATATTTACTAAATTTATGCAAAGATATTATTTGCCAGAGAAGTTTCATGTGGATAAAAGAAAATCGCATTATTCGAGTATGATTTTGAGTGGACAGATGACAAGAGATCAAGCATTAAAAAAACTTGAGGAACCACTATATAATAAAGATGATTTGGAGAAAGACATATCATATATATTAAATTATTTAGGTTTGACTAGAGATGAATTTAATCAAATTATGGAGGAAAAGCCACGGTCACATGATGAATTTAAAAAATCTGCATTTAACCAATTAGTACATTTCATTTTGAAATTTAGAAAGTATTAGGAGGCAGGAGAATTACATTGCGTAAGATTAGATTGATTGTACTTAATCCATATGACAGCCTTCAATTTTATGAGCATAGGCCAATGCAAGAAGCTAAATATTTTCAAAAACAAGGGCATGAAGTTGAAGTGTTTATACTTCAGCGAAAAGTTATTGGAAAAGGAACTATAGAGAATAGCATAGATGGGATACCGGTTAAGCATTTTCTATGTAAGTCGGCCAATATGGAACAGCTTTTAAATACTAATGTGTTTATTAAAAAGATTAGGAGTATTATTTATGCTCTGTGGTTTTTGAAATTTATTATTTGGCTTAAAAATCAGTTAAAAACGGACGAAAGAACTTATTTGATTGCACATAATTTGGAAATGGCTTTTGCAGCATGTGTTGTTAACAGAAAAAAGAAATTCTCCGTTGTTTTTGTTATGCGTGAATGGTATGAAGGACAAACATTAAGTAGATTGAAACGAGGAGTAATTAAAAGAATTAGCCACTGGGTACAAAATGAAAGTGATACATTAGTCCATGTGGGACAAGTCCAATTTGATACGACACAGAAGAGGAATAGAAAAAAAATTCTTTACATTCCTAATTATCCAGAGGCGAAAAATTATTCTGATATAGAGCATGTCAAGAGCGATAAAATTCGGATTAATTATATTGGTAGTGTCCGAGATGTAAAGTCTTTAAAAATGTTAATGGATGCTGCGGATGGATTAGAGAGAATTTCAATTGGAATCCATGGGATGGGAGAAGCTTACGGTAAGTTAAAAGAAATAGAAAGTTGTTATAGAAATGTGTGTGTAACGGGATATTATGATTATCAAACAATGACTAAAAAATTGTTTTCCAATACAGATATACTATACTGTGCATATGACATTAGTGTTCCCAATTGGCGGGTTGCATATCCAATTAAGTTATATGAAGCGATAGAAGTCGGGGTACCGGTATTGCTTTGTAGGGGTATGGCACCAGAAAAATTTGTTTGTGAAAATGACTGCGGTTATCTATTTGATTATAATGTAGAATCATTGAGAGAGGTTTTATTGAACATACAAGAAAATGGGAAGGACTTTATGAAAAAGTGCGAAAATATGCGAAAATTGAAAGGAAAGTATACATGGGATAGTGTAGTTAAAGAATACGATAAAGCGATTTTGAAATAGAATAAAGAAATGTCAAGCAGAAAATTGTAAAAGCTTTTTAATACAAAATACAGATAAGAATGTGGTCAAGATGAAGAAGACCCTCTATGACTGTTATGAGATGAGAAGCAGACGGCAGTAGAGGAAGTAAAGGTGTTTAATGAAGAAATTTCTTGAAAATATTTGGATAATAGGTAATTTAGATAAGGAAAGTAGAAAGGCATTTCTATTAAGTAGACAAGACTATATGGCAATGATTAAGAGTCTATAGCTTTGAAAATGTATTAATTTATAAGATCAAAAAGAAAGGAAATAGGATGTTTTGCTTTTATAAACATCATACAAGTTGTTATGTCAAATTCTTTAATTTATAAATGTAACAATTTGAAGGCATATATATATTTTTTGTTGATTGCTTTAGTGTATAAATTGGCTTTAGAGATGGGCTTTTGGTATCTTTTGCAAGAGGCATATAAAAATACATCAACTTATAGATTTGAGTTTTCTTTTTATAAATTTATATATGGTTTATTATGGATTATGATATTATTTGCGCTGATTAGGCATAACGAAAGGAAACCATCTACCTTTTTTTTACAATTTCAATATATGATCGCTATCATTCCAATTACTGTTATTTTTGCTTTTAGTGATGAGAAAATATTTTATTATACTGTCGTTTGTTTGGCTTTTGCGCTAGCAGAAGTATTGGTTTTTGTTTCTAAAGATGTCCAGCTTCCTCAAATTAATATTGCCTCAAAAGTATTGGTTATAGCTTTCTGTTTGATAACGTGTGTTGTGTATGTGGATATGATTATAGAAAATGGAATGTTCAGCCTTGAGGCATTAAATATTTATAGAGTATATGAGATAAGAAAGGAATTTGAATTAAATAAATATGTTTGGTACTTATTCTACTGGCAATATACAATAATTACTCCATTCTTTATTATTAGAGAATATAAAAGAAAAAGATTTTTTTCTATGGCTTTTTTCTGTATACTGCAATTAATTGCATATTTATATTCTGCGCAAAAGGCATTGCTTTTTATTATTCCGCTTGTGATAGGTATGTGTATTATATCAAATTGGAAAAAAATAGAGATTTTTTTGTTTGCAGGGTTATCTATAGGAACAGTGATGGTTACAATTGGCAGTGCTTGCTCAGAAATAATTTATCGGATTTATGATCTATTTGTAAGAAGAGTATTAATTTTGCCAGCCAATTTAAAATTTGTATACTATGATTTCTTTTCGCAAAATCCCAAAATTGGGTTGGCAGGGACTTTGTGGGGGAAATTTTTAGAATTAGTCTCTCCATATGAAGAGAAGATAGGAGTCATCATATCAACAGTATATTTTGATAAACCGGAGATGAATTCTAATACGGGATTTTTGGCTGAAGGATATTACCGATTTGGAATTTTAGGAATTTTTTTGGCTTTAATACTGTTTGCGTTTGTTTTAATAGTTTTGGATCACTGTGCAAAATTGAACGGGTATTCGTTTACTGTCAGTATGAGTTTTTTTTCTATATTTTTACTAAATGACGGAAGTCTCATAGATCCGCTTATTTTTGGAACATTTACCGTTTTAGTAATTCTGTGCATATTCTACAATTATAAGGACGACTTTGGAGTCAGAAATAGAATATAATTGAATCTATTAATGTATTATGAAGAATTAGAAAGCATAGATAATTCTAGAGAATGCAGATATTTTATTTTGTCTTGGTACGAGAAATATGTTAAAAAAGTTGACAAATTCAGTTTTCAAATCTGAGATTATTAAAAGTATTAGTACAATTGCAAGTGGAAGCCTAATCGGTTATGGATTAAATACAATATTATTGCCGATTTTAAGTCGTGTTTTCAGTCCTAAGGAAATGGGAGAATATGATTTGATTATTTCTTCTGCCTCTATTTATTTAGGGGTTCTTTGTTTGGGAATGATTACAGCGATTATGTTACCTGCTAGTGAAGAAGAGGCAAAGGCAATCTGTAAAACAATATTCACTTCTGTTGTGGTGGGAAGCACATTAGGAGTTTTTGTCTTACTGATAATTAAAGATAAATATCAATTATTTGAAATAGAACAAAGCTACATAGGGGCATGTGTTTTATTATACTTTTATTTGATTTTATATAATGCTCAAAGTATATGTTATGCATACGCAAATCGAAGAAAAAAATACAAGGCTTTATTTTGGAATCCTATTATTTATGCAATATCAAATGTAGGATTAAGTATCATATTTGGATTAATAGGGATGAAAACATTTGGATATATGCTTGGAACGGTGTGCGGGACTCTTCTTACGATAGCGTTTCTTTGCTTTCATGCGAATCCGTTCACAGGTAAATATTCAATAAAGATGGTAAACGATATTTTGAAAAAATATCGTTCATTTCCATTGATTCAGATGCCGTCCAATTTTATTTCTATTTTGTCAACACAATTTCCTACACAGTTTTTGGGACGAATGTTTGGAAGTGCCATGCTGGGAGGATATACGATGGCTTGTAAAATATTGAGTATGCCAGTGTCTTTATTGGCAACACCAATTAATAATGTATATTACCGAACAGCGGCAGAAAAACTCCGAAAGAAAGAAGAAGCCGGAACCTTTGCGTTTAAACTTATAAAAGTAAGTGTCAATATTGCAATAGTTCCAATTTTTATCTTAATGGTATGGGGAGAGCCGATTTGTGCCTTTTTTCTTGGCGAAGATTGGCGAGTTGCGGGAGACTATATGGGAATTCTGGGGATATATTATTTAATATATTTCTGTAATACATGTCTCAGTGGCACATTAATCTTAGTGGATAAGAAAAAAATAAATTTATTTAGTGTTATTATAAAAGTATTACTTAATTTAATCGTTTTTTCATTGTCGGCAGTTATGGATTGGGGACTAATCAAGACGATTGTGATTTATACAGCAGAAGAGACATTTTTTCAAATAATAATAATGGGGATATCCCTTTATTATATGCAGTATCCAATAAGAAAATATGTTCGATTTGTATTTTCGTATGTTTTCATATTATTGGGAAGTTATATAATCGTTCAAATTGCAGGAGGTAAGATATTATGAAATTTAGAGATTTGGGAGCGCAGTATAATAGGTTGAAAGAAGAGATAGATAAAAGCATCCAGAAAGTCCTTTCAGATGGGAATTTTATTGGGGGAACACAGATCGCAGAACTGGAAGAACAGTTGGCGGAATATGTTGGAGTAAAGCATTGTATTACATGTGCGAATGGAACAGATGCTTTAACAATGGTATTAATGGCATGGAATATTCAGAGAGGAGACGCCGTATTTGTGCCAGATTTTACATTTTTTGCTTCCGGTGAAGTGGTGGCGTTTGAGGGGGCTACACCTGTATTTTATGACGTTTGTCAAGACACATTTAACGCTAATGTAAGTTCTTTGGAAAAATGTATTAACAATGTAATTAAGCAAGGGGAATTAAGGCCGAGAGCAATCATTGCTGTTGATCTGTTTGGACAACCGGCGAATTACCCGGAACTAGAAAAAGTTGCAGAAAAATATAATTTACTTTTACTGGAAGACGGAGCTCAGGGATTTGGCGGCCGGATTGGAGAAAGGCGGGCATGTAGTTTCGGCGATGCGGCAACAACTTCTTTTTTCCCGGCAAAGCCATTAGGATGCTACGGAGACGGTGGGGCAATTTTTACAAATGATGATAAGATGAATGAGTACTTAAGGTCAATAAAGGTTCACGGAAAGGGAAATTACAAATATGATAATGTGCGGATTGGCTGGAACTCTCGGCTGGATACAATACAGGCGGCAGTCCTTCAGGTAAAATTAAAAGCATTTAGAGAATATGAGCTGGAGGCGGTGAATAGAGCAGCCGAAAGATATACGCAGTTGTTAGGAGACATTGTAAATACCCCTAAGGTGCCAAATGATTATTATTCCAGCTGGGCCCAGTATACGTTAAGACTGGAATCTAATCAGCAAAGAGAAAGCCTACAGCAGTATCTTAAGGAGCGGGCAGTTCCAACGATGGTTTATTATCCTAAACCGATGCATTGTCAGAAGGCATTTGAAGAAAATGAAAATTATATAGAATGTCCAATTACTGAAAACTTATGCAGTACGGTACTATCTCTTCCGATGCATCCTTATTTAACTGAGGAAGAGATTGCCATAGTTGCAGGAGAAATTAGAAATTTTATATAAGTAGGAAAAAGGAGTAGCGGATATATGGAGATATCAGAGAAGAATGAGATTGTAATTACGTTCGCAAAGCTGAGAGATAATTTGATACGCTTTTGGTGGATCATAGCTGTTGGAATTTTGCTTGCAATTGCTGTGATCATATGGTCAGGGACAGGTCAAGGAATCGAAGGAGAAACAACTGTTTCTGCCGAAATGGTCTTTTGCTTTGAAGAAAATGGAGAAAATATTGACGAAGGGAAATCGGGTGACCAGTTATTAGCAGAGGTGCTAAAAGAAAAAAGTGAAAAACCGAACTATACAGAACTTTCCGAGATGGCTATAGAGTTGATGAAGACACAGACAAGTATCGAGGAAATTAATAAAGAAATGCTGGATGCAGGATTTGAGAATTATCAATTTAATGTGAATCAAGTTGATTTAGAAGCGACAGACAGACTTTTGGTATGTGTAGTAGAGGGAGAAAACGCAAATGAAGTGATAGCTCTTTCGCAAATTTATTCCGATTTATTGATAAATAAGATGAGTTTGTTAGAAAAAAATGCAACACTCACTATATTGCAAGGAACAGATCAAGAAAACCTTATAGAAGATAGTGGCAATACAAAAGAAGCGGGCGTGCTGTCTGTAAAAAATGTTTTTATTTTATGCCTTTTTCTGATGGGGGCAGTTTTGGTTATCTTTTTCTTGATGTTAAAGGATAGGTATATCCGCAGTAAGGATGAAGTGGACCAATTAAAAGAGAAGCCTGTTTTAGGAGAGTTGAAGCCTAGGAAAAAAACTAATCAAAAAGAGGATCTTATCCTACCAGAATACATGAAAACCAAAGGTTTTGAACAGGTGGCTTTGGTTAAAGTGTGTGGGAAAAAAATTGCCCCAGGTTTTATAAAACAAGTATCCGATTACTGTAGTGAAAAGATAGGAGGAGCTATAGTTAAGGAAGCTGAAATGGGGGGGATAAAGGCAACAGGTGGAGAGGATAATAAAATTGTTCTAGTAATTAGCATTAATGATGATCATATAGAAGATGTCGAAAAATTAGCTGAAAAAATGAATCTTTTAAATATGGACATAATTGGAGTGATATATGTTTATCCCTAAGAAAGGCTGGCAATAAATAAAATGAAAAAATGCATACGTTATTCATTTTTTGTATTAGCGGTGATTTTCGCGATAATAGGCTGGGCATTGTCGTTATATAACTTCGCATTTTTGTCAATCATGAGTTTGTTTCTTAACAACGTTATCTTTTGTTTTGAGAATCTTAAGGACAGAATTGCTCTCCTTATGTTTCATGTTACAGTTTTTGTTTTTTTACTTTCTAGGCCATTTATCGAGTTTTGTACAAATCTTTCTTGGTGGAATAAATATGTAAAAGATTATGGGAATGCAGCATTTGATTTTGCATTATTGGCTTTGGAATTAAGTTTGTTGTTTTTATTTGTTGGCGGAGAGATAGCAGAAAATCTTCGAGAGAAAGGACATATTATATATGAAGCAGAAAAACGAAAAAAACAAAGAGAAGTATTTTTGAGTAATTTGAGAATTATATCGGAAATTGTTTTTTTTATTTCAATGTCTGCGTATATGATAGGAGAATTTGAAAAGCTGTGGTTTATGAGAGGAAGGAGTTATACGGAGTATTATACTTCCTTTGCTAGCCATCTTCCATATATCATTCATCTAGTAGCATCGTTTATGAAATATAGCCTGTGCATATTTCTTGCAACCTTTCCTAAGAAGAAATGTGTGGTTATTCCATTAGGACTTTACTTTCTGTCAGCAGTCCCAAGTCTGCTCATTGGAATGAGAAACCCCATTATGTTAAATGGTATTTTTGTTTTTATATATTTTTGTATTAGGAGTGCAGCTGATCAGAAAGAGAAGTGGATAGGAAAATTTGAAAAGGTTGGCTTGACAATTGCGATTCCAGTTGTCTTGATATTTATGGGAGCGTATTCATATATTCGTAGTGGCACTGAGATAGCAGTACATGGTTTGGGAAAGATGTTTGTAAACTTTTTTTATGGGCAAGGGGTTTCCTTTGAGGTGTTGATGATTGGATATAATTGTATTGATCAACTACCTCAGAGAGCCTTTCGTAATTATACATTTGGTGGAATTGTTGACTACTTTCTGCACGGAACTATTGCCCAGAAATTTTTTGGAGCAGTGCCACTAGATAATGTGAATAGTATTCGGAATGCAATGTTAAGTAATAATTTTTCACATAATATGTCTTATATCTCAAAAGGTGATAAATATCTAGCGGGACAAGGTTGGGGCTCATCTTATCTACTCGAAACATATGTGGATTATGGATATATAGGAATAATTTTATATAGTTTTGTTTTGGCGTTAGTGCTGGTTATAGGAATAAGGATTTTAAAGAAATATTGCTTAGGTGGAATTATAATTCTTCTTATGTTGACAGAAGTGTTTTTTGCGCCAAGGGCAGAAGCAACAGGTTTCCTAAATTTTATTGTACAAATGCAATTTTGGGCAGTGATTCTGATGTGTTTTTTAGGAGCGGCATTGTGTTGTAAAAAATATGAGGTGCAGAATAAAGGAGAAAAAGAATGTTTGAACATTTTGGGTTGAAAGATGTTTTTGTTGGGATATGGAAATATAAATGGAAAATGCTGATTTCAAGTATATTTTTGACAATATTTGTATCAACTTTAGTTCATTTTTATCCGGTAGAAGTGGAGCAGTTAAACATTGAAACTGGGAATTCTACAGAACTTCAATGTGCAAGAATTGATTTTTATCTTGATTATACAGGGACTGACACACAGCTTTCCTCGAAAGTTTTAAGTGGCATATACAAAGATACTATTACCGGAACCGCTTGCCAGAAATATACATCCGACAAAATTGTACGGGAATATGGAAAGCCGGCAATTGTGGACATTTTTGATAATACAATAACGGAAGAGCAGATTACATCAAAGTCATTCACGCAATTTGTGACTGTCGGAATAAAAGAAGATGAAGTGGGAATGTATCTTCTTGTCAGGACACCAGATATGCAATTTTCTAAAGATATTTTGGCTATTTATATGGAATGGATCAGGGATGTGGCTGGAGCGGAAAACAGCAAGGTGGATGTAGTTGTTGTATCCGAATCAGAAGAAATTGTTTCAATAAATACAGAACAAACGCAATCTCTTGCGGAGAGACAGCAATGGTCTGTAAAGAAGATTGCGATAGTTGCGTTTGTTTGCTTTTTGTTACTGTCTTGCGTTATTGTTTTTGCCATCTGTTTGTTTAAGCCGACAATTAATAGAAAAAGCGATTTTACAGAATTAGGGTTGGATGTTTTGGCAGAGATTTGGATTGATAAGAAAGGAGGAAGACAGTGAAGAAAGCAATGAAAAAAAGTGAGATTAAGCAAGAACGATTTGTTTATATGATTAATACAATATTGAATCAATGTGAAAAGAATCATTGGAAAAGGGTTGGCCTGACGACAAGCAGCTTGAAGTATCGCTATATTGATAAAATCGTCAATAGTTTAAATGAAGAAGTAAAAAAGAGAGAGATGTTGGTCGAAGTGATAGAATTAAAGCCGATCAATTTTTCGGCAGAGGCAGTTGAACGGGCGCGATTATGTGATATAATAATTTTCATAGAGAAATATGCTGATTCGTACTATCAAGAAATACAGCGAAGTATTGAGTTGGCAAATAAAGAAAGCATTCCGATTGCTGGTGTGGTGGCATATCGGTAAGCAGACAAAGGGGGGCTGTACATGAAAAGTCGATGTGCAAAGATACTAGCAGGTTTTTTGGCGGTAGTGATTATTTTTACATCGAGTTATTTTCCGCTGAATGCAGAGGAAATAAATAAGGCAATACTGCAAATTACAGATGATTCTGCGGGAAATGATATTTATTGTGGAGATGCAGTTACATTATCTGCGCAAGTCGCAGAGGGCAGAGACACTTATTATGAATACCGTTTTAGCCTTTTGCAAAGTGAGAGCGAAGCGGGAACGAACGGAGGAACAATATTAAAGGATTTTTCGTTGGAAAACAGTTATGTATTTCATGCCGAAGAGGCTGGGGAATATATCTTTGAAGTTGCTGCCAGGGACATAGATGGTCAGGTGATTACAAAGACATATACCATTCATGTACTAGCGAAAGAAGAGCTCCCTGATTATGAGTCTGATTCGGAAAAGGATCAGGGGTCAGATCAGAATTTATCAGGGAATGATGCGGCAGAAGGAAATTCTATTTTGACACAAGAACCGGAAGAAAACAAAACAGGGAATTTACCTTCCAATGTAGCAGACATACCAAGTGTGTCGGTGAAGAAAAAAGCTATACTGCAAGGTAGCCTTACGAGCAGTTCTGGAAACAATGCCGGGATAGGAGAAGAAGTTGTTTTAACAGCAGATTCGAGCGGCGGTGCAGACGGAATAGTATATCGATTTACAGAGACTTATAATGGTGTGGTAAAGACTGTACAGGCATATAGTAAGAACAATACGTATACATTTAAAGCAGAGGGAGAAGGTATCCATACTTTCACTTTAGCTATAAAAGACGATGAGGGAAATGCTGCAAATGCAAAATGTATCATTAACGTGTCTATTCCATCCAGTAAAAAACTCAGCGGGACATTGAGCAGCAGTACAGGGACAACGGCGGATGTGCGGGAGGAAGTCACATTGACGGCCGGCCATACTGGAGGATACGGAGAGGTAGAGTATCGTTTTACGGAAGTTTATAATGGAGAGACCAAAACGGTACAGGGATATAGCGAGAATCCAAAATATACATTTAGTGCATTAGGCCCAGGAGTCCATACTTACCATTTGGCGATACGTGATGAGGAAGGACAGGCGGTTAGTACTAAGTATAGTATTAATGTTCAGATTCCATCCAGTAAAAAACTCAGCGGGACATTGAGCAGCAGTACAGGGACAACGGCGGATGTGCGGGAGGAAGTCACATTGACGGCCGGCCATACTGGAGGATATGGAGAGGTAGAGTATCGTTTTACGGAAGTTTATAATGGAGAGACCAAAACGGTACAGGGATATAGCGAGAATCCAGAATATACATTTAGTGCATTAGGCCCAGGAGTCCATACTTACCATTTGGCGATACGTGATGAGGAAGGGCAGGCGGTTAGTACTAAGTATAGTATTAATGTTCAGATTCCATCCAGTAAAAAACTCAGCGGGACATTGAGCAGCAGTACAGGGACAACGGCGGATGTGCGGGAGGAAGTCACATTGACGGCCGGCCATACTGGAGGATATGGAGAGGTAGAGTATCGTTTTACGGAAGTTTATAATGGAGAGACCAAAACAGTACAGGGATATAGCGAGAATCCAGAATATACATTTAGTGCATTAGGCCCAGGAGTCCATACTTATCATTTGGCGATACGTGATGAGGAAGGGCAGGCGGTTAGTACTAAGTATAGTATTAATGTTCAGATTCCATCCAGTAAAAAACTCAGCGGGACATTGAGCAGCAGTACAGGGACAACGGCGGATGTGCGGGAGGAAGTCACATTGACGGCCGGCCATACTGGAGGATATGGAGAGGTAGAGTATCGTTTTACGGAAGTTTATAATGGAGAGACCAAAACGGTACAGGGATATAGCGAGAATCCAGAATATACATTTAGTGCATTAGGCCCAGGAGTCCATACTTACCATTTAGCGATACGTGATGAGGAAGGGCAGGCGGTTAGTACTAAATACAGTATTAATGTGCAAGTTGAGACTTCCAAAAAACTTACGGGAGTTCTTGTATCAGATAGCGGGAATACAGTAAAGATAAAGGATAGCGTGACGTTACGAGCCATACATACTGGAGGATATGGGAAGGTAGAGTATCGTTTTACAGAAGTTTATAACGGCCAGGCGGTAACAGTTCAAGCATATAGCGAGGAGGAAGAATATACATTTCGAGCAACCGGTCCAGGAGTCCATACTTACCATTTGGCAGTACGCGATGAGGCGGGGCAGGCGGTCAGTACAACGTATTCTGTAAATGTTACTGTGCCCTCGGAATATAAGTTGGAAGCGCAGTTGACAAGTGCTCAAGGAAGCAAAGTTTATATCCGTGATCAGATAACGTTGCAGGCGTTTCATACTGGAGGATATGGGACGGTGAAATACCGTTTTACAGAAGTGTATAATGGAGTGGCAACAACAATAAGGCCTTATGAGACTGGGAACACTTATACGTTTAAAGCAACTGGTCCAGGTGTCCATACCTATCATTTGGCTGTGTCTGATGAAGAAGGGCAGAAAGTTAGTACAACGTTTGCGTTAACAGTACAGGTGGAAGCTAAATATAAGTTGTCAGGGAAAATAGAGAGCAGTAAGACGAATAGGGAATATGTAGACAGAACGATTACTTTGACAGGCTCACATACTGGAGGATATGGAAAGGTAGAGTATCGTTTTACAGAAGTATATAATGGTCAGGCTGTGACAGTGCAGCCATATGGTCCTCAAGAAACGTATACCTTCCGAACGACGAAACCAGGCAAGCATATTTACAATTTGGCTATCCGAGATGAAGAAGGGCAGTCTATTTCTATACAGTATGTTATGGAAGTAGTGGTACATCCAGATTACAGGTTGTCAGGAACATTTACTAAAAATGTAACAGGGCAGGTTAAGGAAAACCAAAAGATTACTTTAACGGCTCAAGCTAAAAAGGGATATGGAGAACCTTACCTGTATCGTTTTACAGAGGAATATAATGGCAAAGCAACGACAGTTCAGCCTTATAGTGAGAAAAACACCTATGAGTTTGTGATAAAGGGGCAAGGAACTCATAAATATACTGTGGCGATTATGGACTGTGAGGGACAAGCAATTTCCCTTACTCAGACTATTACGATAGGAAAGAATGGGTGGTATTACGAAGGAGGATATAAGTTTTATTATATAAATAATGTAAAGCAGTTGGATTTGGATGGAATTTTACCTAAACAGTCCAGTTATGAGATATGGGTGAATCGGCAATGTTGTACAGTTACCGTATATGCGAAAGACGGAAA
This sequence comes from Lachnospiraceae bacterium KGMB03038, assembly GCA_007361935.1. Classification (NCBI taxonomy): domain Bacteria; kingdom Bacillati; phylum Bacillota; class Clostridia; order Lachnospirales; family Lachnospiraceae; species Lachnospiraceae bacterium KGMB03038. Next base: position 1,302,128 of record CP041667.1, read on the forward strand.
TAACGGATATATTATTCCGGTAAAAAGATTTGCTTGTTCAGTGGGACTCCCATCAACGCCAACACCGAAAGGAACATTTTATACTTCAAATAAATATAGGTGGCATACACTTATGGGCCCTTCTTATGGACAATATTGTACCAGAATTGTGGGGGGAATTCTTTTTCATTCAGTCGCTGGACGTAATATGACAAGCTATAATTTAAAGGCTTCTGATTACAATAAATTAGGATCGCCGGCTTCACATGGATGTGTTCGTTTATGTGTACGAGATGCGAAGTGGATTTATGATAATTGTAAGAGTGGCACAAAAGTAGTTATATATGATTCTTCTAGTCCGGGGCCGCTTGGGAAGCCGACAACAATTAAGATTCCGGCAGGTCAGACTTGGGATCCAACAGATCCGAACTTGTAAAGATATGGAAAATAAGTTATAATTTATAAAACAGATTTGAGTTTTACTCAAATCTGTTTTATAATGTACAAGAAAACTTGTTTGGGCTTAAATTAACGAGGTGGAGAATGAAAGAGAATATAAAAAAAGGTTTAATTTTTATGCTGACATTAGTGCTTGTACTATGTCAAAATGGTTTTCTAGTTCAGGCGGGAGAAATTACCGAACCAGAAGATATAAACCAAATGATAGCAGGAGATTATCCATTGAATTCTGAAGTGGAAATTATTATTGAGAATGAGGGATATATCTATGAAGATGATGATGTTAAGGTTAGAGTTGAAGCAAAGTCAGATATAGAAAATACGGTGTATGAGTATTGTTTTGCGGAAAAGGAACAAAAAGATTACAAATTGCTTCGGGAATTTGATGATGATAATGAATATATATTTAGTGCAGGAGCCGCAGGATCATATGTACTTAGAGTTCTTTTGCGTATGGAAGATGGTACATTGAGTATGCAGGAAAAATCATATGAGGTATTGAAAAAAGAAGAGACGGTAACGGATAATAGTGAAAAAGAGCAGGAGTCGGAATCGTTCCAGACAGAAGATAATAGTAAGATAGCCGATTCTGGGTCACTGGTTACGGAATCAGAAAGCATAAAAACCGCTGTTACACTTTCGGTCAGTGCGGATAAAAGCGGGACCCAGCCTTCAGGGAGCGTAGTGACGTTAACAGGGAAGGCCGGAGGCGGGTCTGGAAGCGGATATGAGTACCGCTTTACAGAGACCTATAATGGGAATGCGACAACAGTACAGAATTATAGCGAGGACCCGAGTTACGAGTATACGGCGAAAGGGAATGGGACGCATAAGTTTACGGTAGCAGTACGTGATAGTTCCGGGAATGCGACGTCAGCGGTATATACAGTAGAAGTGAAGGAAGCGGCATTGACACTTTCGGTCAGTGCGGATAAAAGCGGGACCCAGCCTTCAGGGAGCGTAGTGACGTTAACAGGGAAGGCCGGAGGCGGGTCTGGAAGCGGATATGAGTACCGTTTTACAGAGACCTATAATGGGAATGCGACAACAGTACAGAATTATAGCGAGGACCCGAGTTACGAGTATACGGCGAAAGGGAATGGGACGCATAAGTTTACGGTAGCAGTACGTGATAGTTCCGGGAATGCGATATCAGCGGTATATACAGTAGAAGTGAAGGAAGCGGCATTGACACTTTCGGTCAGTGCGGATAAAAGCGGGACCCAGCCTTCAGGGAGCGTAGTGACGTTAACAGGGAAGGCCGGAGGCGGGTCTGGAAGCGGATATGAGTACCGTTTTACAGAGACCTATAATGGGAATGCGACAACAGTACAGAATTATAGCGAGGACCCGAGTTACGAGTATACGGCGAAAGGGAATGGGACGCATAAGTTTACGGTAGCAGTACGTGATAGTTCCGGGAATGCGATATCAGCGGTATATACAGTAGAAGTGAAGGAAGCGGCATTGACACTTTCGGTCAGTGCGGATAAAAGCGGGACCCAGCCTTCAGGGAGCGTAGTGACGTTAACAGGGAAGGCCGGAGGCGGGTCTGGAAGCGGATATGAGTACCGTTTTACAGAGACCTATAATGGGAATGCGACAACAGTACAGAATTATAGCGAGGACCCGAGTTACGAGTATACGGCGAAAGGGAATGGGACGCATAAGTTTACGGTAGCAGTACGTGATAGTTCCGGGAATGCGATATCAGCGGTATATACAGTAGAAGTGAAGGAAGCGGCATTGACACTTTCGGTCAGTGCGGATAAAAGCGGGACCCAGCCTTCAGGGAGCGTAGTGACGTTAACAGGGAAGGCCGGAGGCGGGTCTGGAAGCGGATATGAGTACCGTTTTACAGAGACCTATAATGGGAATGCGACAACAGTACAGAATTATAGCGAGGACCCGAGTTACGAGTATACGGCGAAAGGGAATGGGACGCATAAGTTTACGGTAGCAGTACGTGATAGTTCCGGGAATGCGATATCAGCGGTATATACAGTAGAAGTGAAGGAAGCGGCATTGACACTTTCGGTCAGTGCGGATAAAAGCGGGACCCAGCCTTCAGGGAGCGTAGTGACGTTAACAGGGAAGGCCGGAGGCGGGTCTGGAAGCGGATATGAGTACCGTTTTACAGAGACCTATAATGGGAATGCGACAACAGTACAGAATTATAGCGAGGACCCGAGTTACGAGTATACGGCGAAAGGGAATGGGACGCATAAGTTTACGGTAGCAGTACGTGATAGTTCCGGGAATGCGATATCAGCGGTATATACAGTAGAAGTGAAGGAAACAGCGCTGACGGTGTCATTAAGCAGTAGTAAGGGTGAGTTGATTTCCGAGGGGGCGGAAACGATTCTAGAGGCAAAAGTATTTGGGGGATCAGGCGATTATAAATACTGTTTTAGGGAGTACTATTCAGGTTCAACAAGCGTGGTTCAAGAGTATAGCAGCAAAGAGGAATATACTTTTGTTGCAGACCCGGGAAAAACAGGACTTCATGAGTTTACGGTAGAAGTAGAGGATAGCGTGGGGAATTCTGCAACAGCTACCTATTCTATTACTGTAAATTTAAAGCCACTAACATTATCTGTAAGTAGCAATAGATCGACAAATGAAGTTCTTGGGACGCAGATTATGTTGACGGCAACGGCTGGCGCAGGAGATGGTGCATATGAGTATCGTTTTACGGAAACTTATGAAGGAATAGCGGAGACTAAACAGGCATATAGCGAAAAGAATACATATAGTTTTACGGCTGTAGGGATAGGAGAACACACCTTTACAGTGGCAGTTAAGGATTCGGCAGGGCGAAGTATGTCAGCGGTTTACAAACTTACGGTTGAACCAGAGGCGGGGAAAAAGCTTTTCGTATCTGTAGAATCTGATCAACCGGCAAAAGTCCAGGATGGTACTGAAATCACTCTAGTAGCCTCTTCCTCCGGCGGCTATGGCGGTACACAGTATCGTTTTACAGAGACATATCAAGGAAACTCTGTAACTAAGCAGGCGTATAGTGAGAATAATACGTATTCATTCCAGATTAATGGACTAGGCACACATAAGTTTACGATAGCAGCGAAAGACAAGGAAGGTCAATCTAATAGTGCTTCTTACTTGATAACCGTGTATAGCGATAAGATTTCATATGGTATCGATGTTTCTGCTTATCAAGGAGACATTGATTGGTCTAAAGTTAGAAATGATGGAATTTCTTTTGCCATGATTCGTGTACTTACAGGAAAAATGGGAGCTCTGGATGTTGATCCGTATTTTAACAAAAATATAGCCGGAGCAACAAAGAACGGTATTGCAGTCGGGATATATAGATATGGTTACGCTATGACGCCTGAACAGGCACAAAGGGAAGCTAAAATGGCAATAGAGGCGATTAAAGATAGTGGATATAATACTACATACCCAATTGCGTATGATGTGGAAGATTTGAATACTCAGGGAACCTTAAGTAAGGATGAACTTACAGAAATTATCAAGGCATTTCGTGGAGTTGTAGAAAATAATGGATATCAATTTATGATTTATTCCTCAAAAAGCTGGTTGGAAACCAAAATTGATATGGACGAATTTGCGGATGTAGACGTGTGGCTGGCCAGATGGTTTAATGATAAAACACCAAATCATGACCATGGATACAATGGACCAGGAACAGTTACAATATGGCAGTATTCAGATGTGGGAAGAGTTTCTGGGATCAGCGGATATGTCGATATGAATGTTGGCTATAAGTCTTATTAATATAATAAGCGGGTGAAAGTAGAATTTATTTTCACCTGCTTATTATCATATGGGATTTTCTTTTGAAAGATTGGTACTAAGGTTGACAAATGTGGAAAAACTGCTATATTTAGAAGAGGATAAAATTTAGTAATGATAGGGAGAAATTATAATGGAGATGAAAAAGAAATTATTGGATAAAATCGAAAAAAAGGAGTTGGTAGTAGGCGTTGTCGGCTTGGGATATGTCGGTCTGCCGCTTGCAGTGGAAAAAGCAAAGGCTGGATATCAAACGATAGGGTTTGATGTACAGGATGAAAAAGTAGGATTAGTGAATGCTGGGCACAACTATATTGGTGATGTTGTAGACAGTGATTTGAAAAAATTAGTAGAAGCAGGAAAACTAAAAGCAACGGCAGATTTTAGCTTTATAAGAGATGTTGATTTTATCGCTATTTGCGTGCCGACTCCCCTTGACAGTCATCAGGAACCAGATATTAGCTATGTACGTTCATCAACAGAAGCAATTTCAAAATATTTGAAAAAAGATACAATGGTCGTTCTTGAATCTACGACGTATCCAGGGACTACAGAAGAATTAATCAAACCGATTTTAGAAGAAGGTTCCGGCCTTACCTGTGGAGAGGATTTTTATCTTGGTTTTTCACCGGAACGTGTAGATCCAGGAAATTTAATCTATAAAACAAAAAACACACCAAAGGTTGTAGGGGCGATTGGAAAAGATGCTACAGAAGTAATTGCGGCAATGTATCGTTCAGTCTTGGAGGGTGATGTGTATGAAGTGTCATCACCGGCAGTAGCGGAGATGGAAAAAATTTTGGAGAATACCTATCGTAATATTAACATCGGACTTATTAATGAACTTACGATGTTATGTAAAGAAATGGGTATTAGTATGTGGGAAGTGATTGATGCAGCTAAAACGAAACCATATGGTTTCCAGGCTTTTTATCCGGGACCAGGACTGGGAGGGCATTGTATTCCTCTAGATCCTTATTATTTAAGCTGGAAAGCTCGGGAATATGGTTTTCATACCTCTATGATTGAGAGCTCTATGATGATTAATGATAAGATGCCAGAATACTGTGTGGAACGTGCGAGCAAAATTTTGAATCGTTACCAGAAGGCGATGAATGGAGCCAATATTTTGGTGCTTGGAGTGGCTTATAAGCAAGATATTGATGACTATCGTGAAAGTCCGGCATTGCGTGTGATTGAGGAATTGAAAAAGGAAAGTGCAGTTGTTTCTTATTATGATCCGTGGGTGTCTGAGTATAGATATCATGGAGAAATTTGCAAGAGTATTCCGGAAATCACACCAGAAATAGTCTCAAGTTATGATTTGGTCATGATTACAGCTGCGCATAGCAATGTAGATTATGAGATGGTTCAGCAGAATGCAAAAGTGATTTTTGATACTAAGAATGTTATGAAAAACATAAAGAGTAGGGAAAATATTGAAGTTCTCTAATAATAGAGTTTTATTATAGAAAGGAAATTAGATTATAATGAAATATGCATTAATTGGTTGCGGAAGAATTTCAACGAATCATGTAAAAGCAGTTTTGAATAATAATTTGGAATTTGTTGCTGTATGTGATGTTGTTCCAGAACATATGGAAGAAGTGCTTGCTAAGCACGATAAACAAAACGATCCTTCTATCAAGCGTTATACTGATTATAAAAAAATGATTGAAGAAAATGAGATTGAATTAGTAGGTATTGCAACAGAGAGTGGGAATCATGCAGAAATTGCATTGTACTGTATTGATCATGGAATTAACGTGATCATCGAAAAACCAATGGCTATGAGCATTGCAGATGCGGAAGAGATTATCCAGCGTTCTGAAAAAAAAGGAGTGAAAGTGTCTGCATGCCACCAAAATCGTTTTAATGTTGCAGTTCAGAAGTTACGAGGAGCTTTAGAATCTGGAAGGTTCGGGAAGCTTTCGCATGGTTCTATTCATGTAAGGTGGAATAGGAATAAAGGGTACTATGAACAGGCACCATGGCGAGGAACATGGGCACAGGATGGAGGAGCATTAATGAATCAGTGTATTCATGGAATTGATTTGCTTCGCTGGATGCTGGGAGATGAAATTGAAGAAGTATATGGAGTGACAAGACAGCAATTCCACAATTATCTCGAAGCCGAGGATGTGGGAATGGCTGTTATCAAGTTTAAAAATGGTGCGATCGCAACAGTGGAAGGGACTACCAATGTCTATCCTCAAAATTTAGAGGAGACGTTGTATCTCTTTGGAGAGAACGGAACTGTAAAATTAGGAGGAAAATCAACCAATAATATCGATGTCTGGGATTTTGCAGACGAGACAGAAGCTGATCAGAAAAATAAAGGATTGGAAGAAGAGACCAGTAATGTATACGGAAATGGGCATACAAGTTTATATGCAGATATGGTTGAAGCAATTGAGCAGAACCGTAAACCTTATGTAGATGCATATGCGGGGAAGAATGCTTTGGAACTTGTGTTGGCAATTTATAAGAGCCAAAAAGAGGGAAGAGCAGTTAAGTTTCCTTTAACGAATTTTGCGAGTGCAGATATGACAGGAGAATTTTAATGTCAGATTATTTTGTGCATGAGAGTAGTTATATAGATGAAGATGTGATAATCGGAAAAGGAACAAAAATCTGGTATTTTTGTCACGTGCAAAAAGGAGCGGTTATTGGTGAAAATTGTTCCTTTGGACAGAATGTAAATATTTCTAATAATGTTCGTATTGGCAATGGAGTAAAGGTTCAAAATAATGTTAGTATTTACGAAGGTGTCGAGTTAGAAGATTATGTGTTTTGCGGCCCATCAATGGTTTTTACCAATGACTTGACTCCGCGGGCAAAATTTCCAAAAGGACGTGCCGGGTACGTAAAAACTATTTTAAAGGAAGGCGCTTCTGTTGGAGCAAATGCAACCATAGTTTGTGGAATTATCATAGGAACGTGGGCGATGATTGCAGCAGGCGCTGTTGTAACAAAAGATGTTCCAGCACATGCATTGATGGCGGGTGTGCCTGCCAGACAGATTGGATGGGTATGTAAGTGTGGGAATGTTTTGGATGCGCAATTTAAATGTGGAAACTGCGGAAGAAATTATCGATTGAGTGTAAATGAAACGTTGGAAGAATTGTAGATAATATCCAATTTGAGGTAGTTATGGGCATAGATAGTGATAGAAATATAATCAGCGCAAAGAAAGTATTTTCTAATTTGAGACGCTTTGGATGGGCCATCTTGTTGTGTTTTTTGGCGGCCCTTTTGTTTGTGATGGCAGAAGTTGTAAAAGAAAGGGAAAAGGGACAAGAAGTTTGCGTTAACACTCTAATCCAGGCACGGCAGAAAGGTGTTGATATATCAGAAGGTGTCAATGTTACAGCAGAAACAGTAAGCCAAGAATTTAAACTCTATATAGCAACGAATTCAGTTCGTTCACTTTTGAATGACCAACTGGAAGGAATGGGATATACGCCGCTAGGAGAAAGTGATAAGATTGACTTTGCCGTAACAGGAAATGTTATAGAACTTACCGTTCAAGGCAAAGAGTTAGAAAGGGAACAGTATCTTAGTCAATTAATTTTTCAGGAAATGGTCAGCTATTATGAAAGTGATGGGATGTTTTCGGGTCTTAGGTTGCTTGATACCTCTATCGTGCAATTGGGAGCAAGATCCTTCTTTGATGTGTTGATTAGCGCTAAGAGTCTCTTTATTATTGTTTTGGGGCTGATTATTGGCGTGTTTGTGTTAGCATTGATCATTTGTTTTGATAGAAAAATCTATGTGGAGGAAGAGTTTCCTAGTACAGATGGCTGTAGGTGTTTAGGCGTGGTTGGAAAACGAAACCGGAAACAAGAAGTAAAAGAATTGAGAGGAGTTTTAAGACATCTTTGTGAAAATAATCGTATTTCGGTTGTGATATTAGATCAGATAAAGAAGGGCAAGATGTTTTTTGGTGAAAAAATTGAGTTTATTCTTTTGGAAGATATGATTGATAAATTAGAAAAGGAAGAGTTAAAAGATACTCAATTTATATTGGCAGTTAGATCTGGAAAAGATAGAAAAGAATCTTTAAGAAGAGTGTTAGCTTATTTTTCAAATTTGGATATTACGCTTATGGGTTATATTTTGGTTGAAGAGTAAAAAGTTGAGAGTTTTTAAATAACCTGAGAGAGGTGTTTGGGTGGAGAAATATACCTTTTTAGAATTGAAAAAAATGTCAAAAAAAATTTTGAAAATTGTTTGAGAGTAGCTTTTATTGGCGAATTTGCAACTCAGCATTTAGCTGTTGCGACAAAAGGATATGCGCAAAAGGAAAATTTTCCATTAGATATTTTAGATTGTGATTATGATCAATTTGATGCACAGATTTTGGACAAACACTCAGAAACTTATGAGTTCCATCCGGATTTTATTCTTCTAGCTGTATGTACAGAAAAGCTTTATTTAAAGTTCTGTGAGACACCGTTAAGTGAGCGTAGAAATTTCGCGGAGCAGCAATATCAGATTTTGGAGAATTACTGGCTTAGACTTTCAGAGTATTCTAAGGCCAGGATTTTACAAATGAATTATGAAGAGATAGATGATGGTATTTGGGGGAATTATGCGGGAAAGACAGAAGTCTCTTTTTTGTATCAATTAAGAAAGTTGAATATGTATTTGATGCAAGGAGCCCAAAAACAGAAAAATCTGTATTTAGTTGATATATGCAGAGTCGCAGCTCAATGTGGTGAGTCCATTTTTAAGGATGATAAATTTTATTATATTGCCAAAATTCCTTTTTCTCAGAAAGCTCTTGTTAGTATTGCGGGTGAAATCGTTTCAGTTATAAAGGCTGTTTCAGGGAAAATTATTAAATGTATTGTGACAGACTTAGATAATACACTTTGGGGCGGTGTTATTGGCGATGATGGTTTGGAAGGTATACAAATAGGTGAGCTTGGAGATGGACATGCCTTTACGGAAATGCAGAGGTGGCTGAAAGAATTAAGGAAACGTGGAATTCTTTTGGCGGTTTGTAGTAAGAATAATGAAGATACCGCAAAGATTCCTTTTGAAAGACACCCAGAGATGGAACTAAAACTTGATGATTTCGTGATGTTTGTTGCAAATTGGGAGGACAAAGCAACCAATATTCGTAAGATCCAGGAGACATTGAATATCGGAATGGATAGTATTGTTTTTTTAGATGATAATCCAAGAGAACGTGATGTTGTTAGAACATTGATTCCAGAAGTTATTGTTCCAGAGTTGCCAAAGGATCCGGCACTATATTTATCATATTTAAGGAAATGTAATTTGTTTGAAACGGCCGTTTATTCCAGCGAAGATAATGAGCGTACGGAGCAGTATCAGGCAGAGGCTGAGAGAAGGAGCATTTTAAATAAAAGCCAATCTTATGAAGATTATTTGAAGGAAATGGATATGGTTGCAGAAGCAAAGCCATTTGATGAATTCCATTATCCAAGAATCGCACAGCTTTCTCAAAGGTCTAATCAATTCAATTTAAGAACGGTTAGATATACAGAGGATGAAATTCGAAAACTGGCAGAGGATAAAGAATATTTGACTTTGTATTTTACTTTGAAAGACAAGCTGGGTTCATCAGGTTTGATTAGTATAGTGGTTTTAAAAAGGGTAGATAAGGATAATGTGTTTATAGAAAACTGGCTTATGAGCTGCCGCGTTTTAAAACGGACCATGGAAGAGTTTATTATTAATAAAATTTTGTATGTGGCAGAGATGAATGGTTTTCAAAAGGTAATCGGTGAATATAAAAAGACCGCTAAAAATGCGATGGTAGAAAAAATTTATGAGAAAATGGGATTTCATCATGAAGATGGCGGGATATATACAATGAAAGTAAGTGATTACAAAAAGAATTTGACGTATATTAAGGAGGAAGAATAGAATGACAAGAGAAGAAATTTTCCAGAAACTTGATGAGGTGTTTCAGGATGTATTTGATGATGATGAAATTCGAGTAAATGAAGAGACTACTGCAAATGATATAGAAGATTGGGATAGCTTGGAGCATATTAATTTAGTGGTAGCTGTTGAAAAATGTTTTGATATTAAATTTACAATGGGAGAAGTAACATCTATGAAAAATGTGGGGGAAATGGTTGATATTATTATGGAGCGTTCTTCCAAATGAATTTGACAACATTTAGTTTCTTGCTATTTTTTACTGTTTTATTATGCCTCTATTATTTGCTTCCATCCAAAGTTCAATGGATATGGCTTTTGATGGGAAGCCTCTTGTTCTTTGCGAGTTCAGGAGGGGCAAGTATGATTTTATATTTGTTGTATGGAATTGTGGTTGCCTATATAGGAGCAAGATTGATTGACAAAAGCCAGAATCAAAGGAAAAGATTTTGGCTTTTGTGTCTGGTGGTTTCTCTTTTACTTGCAGAATTAGTTGCGTTAAAATATCTTTTTAATCTAGGAAATTTATTGCAAAATCTTTTTAATCTGCATAACAATATAGATATGTGGGACTTAGCGGCACCAATAGGAATTTCTTATTATACCCTATCAATTTTGGGATATGTTTTTGATGTTTATTACAAAAGTTATGAATCTCAAAAAAATATTTTAAAATTTAGTTTATTTACCTGCTATTTTCCACAATTAGTCTCTGGACCAGTAATGAAATATGATGCCATGGCCTCTCAAATGTTTTCGCCCCATAAGTTTTGTGGGAAGGAAATAATGTTTGGACTTGAAAGAATGATTATTGGTTATTGGAAAAAGTGTGTAATTGCTGATCAATTGGGACTATTCGTTCAGGCAATATATCATGGGGATACCACATATTATGGCAGTTATTTGGTGATAGCGATAGTGGCATATGCGTTTCAGTTATATGCTGATTTTTCGGGTTGCATGGATATTGTATTAGGAGCTTCACAAACTTTCGGGATTTATCTTCCCGAAAATTTTCAGTCGCCATTTTTTTCGGCAACACTTTCTGAATTCTGGCGCAGATGGCATATTACTTTAGGGTTATGGTTTAAAGACTATCTTTTTTATCCTATTTTAAAATGCAATTTTATGCAGAAAATTGGAAAAATCAGCAAGAAAACATTTGGAAAAAGAAGAGGGAAAAAGATACCTACTTATTTAGGGCTTATTTGTATATGGATGGCAATCGGGTTATGGCATGGAGGAACTGCTATGTATTTTCTTGCCTCTGGTATTATCCCTGGAATTTACCTGATTGGCAGTGAACTTTTTCAGCCGCTTTTTAAGTGGCTTATTTCAGCTTTGCGTATTAATACGAACTGTGCAAGCTATCGCTATTTTTGCCGCATTCGGACAATATTATTGATGTGTGTATGCTGGACTTTCGTATGTGCAGGGAGTGTGAGCGAAGGTGTTTTGGCAATTGAGAGAATGTTCGATGTGTTTAATCCTTGGATTTTGTTTGACGGTTCGTTATTAACTATCGGTTGGACAAGCACCATGCATGTCATCATAGTACTTTTAGGAATTCTTTTTATATTGTATTTGGATAAATTGAACTATAGTAATGAAAATCTTTATATAAAATTGGAAAAACAAAATATTGGATTTCAGTGTGTGTTTTGGTGGGGAATTATATTTGTGATTATGTATTTCGGAGTTTTTGGCCAATCTTCCTTTATTTATTTCCAATTTTGAGGTGAGAAATGAAAAGACTGATATGTTTTTTGCTTTTTTCGATTCCTGTTTTGAGTTGTTTGATTTTTGTAAATTATAAAGCCGATCCAGGAAATCTTTTTGGAACTGCATCTGAAAAAATGGTAGAATTATTTATGGATGGGAAAAGTGCGTATGTAAAATCCGGGAATGTGGAAGAAAGAGAAGTAGATAAAAAAATCATTGAAGCTCTTGAAGAGTCTCCAGAATGTATTGCGGTCGGGCCTAGCCTTGTGCGGTGGGTAAATTCTGATATGGTAGGAAGTGAAGATTTCTATAATTTAGGAATGTCTTCCGGAAATGGTTACGATGTTTTAGCCATATTTGGGCAACTTGAGCGGAATGACAAAATGCCAGATAAAGTGCTGTTTTGTGTAGATACCCTCTTTTTTGATAAAACTATTATGGAAAACAACAAATCATGGCTTTCTTATGAAGCAGATGTACAGTTAGCATTAGATATGATAGGAAGTTCAACAGAATTAAAGGCTTCTAAGCTGGAATTTATATCAACTAAAACCAAAAAACCAAGACAACTTATTTCTCTAACATATTTTCAAAGTAGTATGCAGTATATTAGTGAAAATGGTATTTCTAGTGAGGAGAAGATTGGGGAGCCAAAGTCTGATTACAAAGGTGCGTATTACCTAAAGGATAATGCAAGGGTATCTGCCTATTCGCAAGAGAATATATCTAAAAAAGACGTAGAAGAAGCGATGAAGAAGTATGTTTCTGGAGAATCAAATTCAAATTTGGAGGCCGCAATTACACCTAATGTTCATTTGGATTCTGAGCAAATGGATAATTTTAAGAAATTAGTTACGTATCTTCAGAGTAATAATATTGAAATAAAATTTTTCCTTCATCCTTTTCCGCCTATTGTTTGGGATTATATTGTTGAGAGTGAGAAATTCCCTATGGTGACAGAATTGGATACTTTTATTCATGAATATTCTCGTGAAAATAATATTCCTATTACGGGATCTTATAATCCATATGATATTGGGTGTAAAAATGAAGATTTTCAGGACTATAGACATATGAAAGCAGAGAAACTGTATGAATATTTTGATTTTACATTTTAAAGAAGGACGCTATAATGGAACAAAAGGAACATACAATTGGTTTTGGAACTTGGAAGATTACAGAGGCGGATACGGACATTGCGATTGAGACTGCACTTGAATGTGGATATCGTCATTTTGATACAGCCGCAGCTTATGGGAATGAAAGGGCTATAGGAGAGGCTTTAAGAAAAAGCGGTGTGGACAGGGAGAAGATTTATATTTCAGGAAAACTCTGGACAACAGAACGTGATTATGAAAAAGTTTTGGTAGCATGTCAAAACACTATGAAAAATCTAAAAGTAGATTATCTTGATTCTTATCTGGTACACTGGCCGGCAGCCGCACATATGCATGACGATTGGGATAAAATTAATTCGGAAACATGGAAGGCGTTTGAAAAGCTCTATGATGACGGATATGTTCGTAAAATTGGAGTGTGTAATTGCAAACCGCATCATATAGAATCTTTTGCTAAATATGCGAATGTAAAACCTATGGTTAATCAGATAGAGTTCCATCCTGGCTATAATCAGTTGGAAATTGTTGATTATTGTTATAGTGAAAAGATCGATTTGGAGGGATGGAGCCCTTTGGGAAACGGGAAAATGATGAAAAGAGAACCTTTGCGAAAGATGGCGAGGCACTATGATAAAACAGTAGCTCAGCTTTGTTTGAGATATTGTATTCAGAAAAAAATTATACCTCTTCCTAAATCGGTGAATCCAGAAAGAATAAAGGAAAATATTGATATTTTCGATTTTGAAATTACCAAAGAGGATATCGACGAATTGGATAAGATGCCTTATATGGGCGGATCAGGTCTGGATGCAGATACAGTTACTATTTTTGGATAGGTTATGGAGGAAGCTTTTATGAAACAAGAAGACATAAACAATCTGAAGCAGTTGAGAAAAGAGATATTTTTAGCAGCATATGCGGGAGGAATGGGACATCTTGCATCCGCATACTCGAGTCTTGAGATTTTGTATACCTTATATGCAAAAGATATTTTGAGATACGAAAAGGACAGGTTTGATGAAGATATTCATGATCATCTTGTACTTAGCAAAGGACATGCGAGTTTAGCGTTGTATAGTGTGCTATATCAATCGGGATTTTTTGGAAAAGATGTTTTGTATAGCTTTTCTCAACCGGGATCGATTCTTGGTGGGGAGCCGGAGCGAGGGAAAATACCGGGAATAGAAACATCTACGGGTTCTCTTGGACATGGAATGTCTATCGGTGAAGGAATTGCTCTTGCTGATAAGATTAAAAAGCGAGGGACGAGAACTTATGTTTTAATTGGAGATGGAGAGTGCCAGGAGGGAAGTATATGGGAAAGCGCATTGTCTTGCGCAGGATTAGGGTTAGATAATATTATTGTTGTTTTAGACTGCAATCATATACAAAAAATGGGAAAAGTCTCAGAGGTTATTGGGAATGAAAACTGGAAAGAGAAGTGGGAAGCTTTTGGATGGCAGGTAGATGAAGTGGATGGACATGATGTAGATGAGCTTGAAAACTGTTTGAAGAAGGAGTCTCAAAGGGGACCGAGAATTATACTGGCAGAAACAGTAAAAGGTAAAGGGATTAGTCTGATGGAAAACAATCCGGCTTGGCATTGGCGTATGCCGGGAAAAAGAGAACGCAAAGTTTTCATGGAAGAATTGGGAATTGCGGAGGAGGAACTCAAATATGCAAAAGGCTTATATAATGGCACTATATGAACTTGTGAAAAAGGATAAGAACATTATTTCTTTGCTATCAGATAGCGGAACAGAATATGATGAACTTTTAAAAAGAGAGTTCCCGGAGCAGTGTGTGAATCTAGGTATTGCAGAAGAGAATCTTGTGGGAGTGGCTTCTGGAATGGCAATTGGAGGGTTAATTCCTTTTGTATATACATCTGGAGCATTTCTGGCCTATCGAGCATTTGAATTTATACGAGACGATGTTTGCTTTCAGAATTTGAATGTAAAAATAGTAGGTATGGGTAGCGGGCTTGCTTGGAGTACATTAGGCCCTTCGCACCATACAACAGAAGATATTAGTGCCTTGCGTGCGTTGCCTAATTTGACTATTTTTTCTCCGGCATCTCCTAAGGAGGTCGAAAAAGCTGTGGCAGCAGCTTACGCACTTGAGGGCCCTGTTTATATCCGATTAGGTATGAGTAAAGAAAAGGAGATTTATACAGATGATATCAGTTTTATTCCAGGAGATAGTATTGACCTTTTTAGCGGAACGGATTATGCGGTTTGTGCGACAGGGAGTATTATAGAAGAAGCGGTAGAAGCGGTTGGCAGATTGCAGGATGAAGGGAAGTCTGTAAAGCTTATTAATATCCATACATTAAAACCTTTAAATAAAGAAAATCTTGTTTTGAAATTAAAAAATGTAAAGAAAATAGCTACAATAGAAGAGCACAATATTATAGGTGGTCTTGGAGGAATTTTGGCAGAGATTATTTCTGAGGAAAATCTGCAGATACCTTTGATTCGTTTAGGACTGAACGACTGTTTTGCTTCGGGATTTGGGACTCAAAGGAATGTGCGCGCAGAGAACAATTTAGATAGTGGAAGTATCTATCGAATATTGAAGAAGGAGTTCCAATAGGATGAATCATTATCGATATGACGAGATTATAGTTGGAATGGAAGAAAAGTTTTGTGTTCAAATAACAAAAGAAATGTTGGACCTGTTCGGAGAAATAACTGGTGACAACAATCCATTGCACTGTGACGAAGAGTATGCAAAAGCAAAAGGGAAAAAAGGGCGAGTTGTGTATGGTATGCTTACAGCCTCTTTTTTGTCTACTTTAGCAGGAATGTATCTGCCAGGAGAAAAAAGTTTGGTACAAGGTGTAGACGTAAAGTTTCTAAAACCTGTGTATATAGGAGATGTATTAGAAATAAAAGGTATTGTGCAAGAAAAGCATGACATTTTTCAGAGAATAGATTTAAAAGTGATAATAACTAGAGAGGATACGGAGAAAGTTTTAAAGGGAAAAATGAAGATAGGACTTGAGTAGAAGCAGATAAGATAACAGGGGATTTAGAAATTAACTAATAGTTGCTTAAAGAATGTAATGATTATATTATTGTGTAAAAACTAAGTAAATGGTATAATCCTTTCAGTAATTCTATAAAACAATAATGGGAAGTATATATTTTATGAAAAGAATCGCAATTATTACTATGGGAGTAAAATTAAATAACGAGAACGGCTACACTCGTTTCCGTTTTCTTTCTGAATTTCTGGCTTCAAAGGGGTATCAGGTGGATTTGATCACAACTTCATTTCAGCATTGGGCGAAAGCCCAGCGTGATCTTCAGCAAGTGAAACAGGATGAGTATTCGTTTTCCCTTCGATTCATAGAAGAACCGGGATATAAGAAAAATATCGATCTGCGCCGGATTTGGAGTCATCATATTGCGGCTAAGAATTTGACTAAAATGCTTGAACAGGATGGAGATTACGATTTGATCTACTGCGAGATCCCTCCTAATGATGTTGCTCTTGCGGCGGCGGAGTTTGCGAAAGCGAAGGGAATCCCCTTCGTAGCGGATGTAAACGATCTTTGGCCAGAGGCTATGCGGATGGTATTGGATGTTCCCGTGATCAGTAATATTTTGTTCCATCCTTTTTTGAGAGATGCCAAAAGAGTTTATGATCTTTGCTCCGGCGTAGTAGGAACCTCGGATGAATATGCGGACAGGCCGTTTAAGCATAGGATCCAGGATATTCCAAAGATCACGGTGTATGTGGGCAATGAGCTGTCTGTTTTTGATAAAGGAGCGGCGGACCATATAAAAGAAATCGACAAGCCTGAGGGAGAATTCTGGGTTACCTATGCGGGAACTATTGGTACCAGCTATGATATTCGGACTATGATTTTGGCGGCAGATGTATTGAAAGCAAGAGGGTATTCGGATATCCACATCAAGATTCTGGGCGGCGGTCCCCTGAAAGAAGAATTGGAAGAACTGGCAGGGACTCTGAATGGCAACGTAGAATTTGTGGGATATGCTCCTTATGAGAAAATGGCGGCTTATCTGAAGAAATCAGATATTCTGGTCAATTCATTTGTAAAGAAGGCGCCCCAGAGTATTGTGACCAAGATCGGAGACTATCTGGCGGCGGGAAAGCCAATGATCAATACCTGCAGCAGCCCGGAGTTCCGGAAAAAAGTGGAAGCTGACGGGTTTGGTATGAATATTGAGGCGGAGGACAAACTAATACTGGCAGATGCGATCCAGATGCTTTATCAGGATGAGCAGAAGAGACGGACAATGGGAGAGAAAGCAAGAAAGATTGCCAAGGAGCAGTTTGATCGGCCCAATTCCTATGAAAAGATCGTGGAATTGATGGAAAAGCTGATGGGGGAGTCAAAAAGAGTATGATGCATTATAGCCAGGAAGAACTTGAGAGAATCCAGGCGAAAAGCCTGGAGATGGCTTTATATTTTAAGAAAATCTGTGAAGAAAATAATCTGATGTTTTATTTCTGCGGAGGCTGCTGTATTGGAGCGGTGCGCCATGGAGGATTTATTCCTTGGGATGATGATGTGGACGTGTTTATGCCAAGGAAAGACTATGAGATCCTAAAACGCATCTGGAAAAAACGGGCAGATACCGACCGCTATGCTATTGAGAACTCGGATGCCTACCATATTGACCACAATCTGTTTTTGAATATCCGAGATAATACGACTACATTTATCCGACCGTATCAGACGGATCTGGATATCAGTCATGGGCTGATTTTGGACGTGCTTCCGCTGGATGGCTGTCCTTCCGGGAAGATTCGCAGAAAACTGCAGTTGATATGGGCGGTCATATATTCGGTCTATCGGTCGCAATTGGTTCCGGAAAATCATGGGAAATTAATGAAACTGGCAGGAAAGCTGGCGTTAGGGATTGTTCCTTCGCAGAAAACGCGATACCGGATCTGGCGGTTTGCGGAGCGGCAGATGACGAAATACAAGATGGAAGATTGTGAATATGTGACGGAACTGTGCGCAGGCCCCCATTATATGAAAAACCGTTATCCAAGAGAAGCTTTTGAAAAGGCTGTTTACCGGCAGTTTGAGGGATACTCTATGCCAATCCCCCAGGGATACGATGCATATCTGAAGACCGCATTTGGGGATTATATGAAACTGCCTCCTAAGGAAAAGCAAGTTGCCCATCATGACGTGGTGCTCTGTGATTTGGACAATAGTTACAAAAAGTATAAAGGCACCTATTATTGTGCCCAATAATACTTGATGAAATGCGTGATTTGGTGTATTATATATCGGAATATGGTAAATTAATGTACCTGAGATAAATTAAGAGGTGTATTATGGCGAAAAGAAGACACAGGAGAGGCAGAAGAAAGAAAAACTGGTTTCTCAGACTGAGCGGACCTAAGAAAGCGGCTGTCTGTCTGGGAGCGATGGTGTTAGCTCTTCTGGCATCGGGCGTTGTTTACGCGGCGTCTAAGCTGAACCAGATTGATACCCAGGAAATCCCGCAGGAAAATATCGTGATCAATCAAGAGGCGGAAGCCGCAGGAGAGGGCTACACGAATGTGGCGTTATTTGGCGGGGATTCCAGAACTGGAGAATTGGAAAAAGGAGTTCGGACGGACACGATCATCGTGGCAAGCTTGAATAATAAGACGAAAGAGATCAGAATGGTCTCGGTCTACCGGGATACACTTCTTGATATCGGGGACGGGACTTTGCAGAAATGCAACGCGGCGTATAGTTTTGGAGGGCCGGAGCAGGCCATCAATATGCTGAACCGGAATCTGGATCTGGATATCCAGAAATATGTTACGGTCGATTTTGGAATTGTCGCTGATGTGATCGATCTTCTGGGCGGCGTTGAGATTGATGTGAAAGAAGAAGAAGTTCAATATATTAATGAATTTATTGACGAAACAGGGCAGGTGGCCGGAAAGGAAGTAAACTACGTCCAGAGCGGCGGAACCCAAGTTCTGGACGGAGTCCAGGCGACTACTTATGCCAGGATCCGTTCTACAGCCGGAGGGGATTTTACTCGTACAGAACGGCAGAGAACGGTGATCGAGAAAATGGTAGAGAAAATCAAGCAGAGTGATCTGGGGACGATCAACAGTATTATTGATGAAGTCCTTCCGACAATTTCAACGAATTTTACTTCTGCGGAAATTCTTTCTTACGCCAAGGATTTTGCCAAATATACGTTAGGTGAAAACGCTGGATTTCCTTTTGACAAGACCACAGATACAGTATCTGGGCTGGGGAGTATCGTCATCCCTGTATCTTTGACTTCGAATGTCCAGCAGCTTCACGAGTTTTTATATGGAACGACAGATTATACAGTTTCCTCGGAAGTATCCAGCATCAGCGGCGCGATCGTGTCCAGAGTAGGAGAGAGGGAAGCTACGGACGATGAAACCCTGCGGAGTCAGACCTATACCGTAGCACCGGAAGATGAGGCTCAGGAATCGGGCAGCTATACCGGCGGAGGAAACAGCGGAACAGGTAATAACAGCGGCAATAGTGACGCAAACACCGGCGGCGGAAGTGGCGGTGGTAACGGCGGAGCGAATACCGGCGGCGGAGACAATAGTGGAACCGGCGGCGGAGACAATAGCGGAACCGGCGGCGGAGACAGCAGCGGAACCGGCGGCGGAGACAATAGCGGTGCCGGCGGAGGCGAAAGCGGCGGCGACAATGGCGGAACTGGCGGCGGAGATGGAGAAACCACGGAGCCTCCCGTAGATGAAACGGTACAATAGATGAAGGTAAAGAGAACAAGGCCAGGCATTGCCTGGTCTTGTTTTTGTTCAAAGAGAGGTTTACAAATTATTACAAATTTGTTACAATAACTTCGTTAGTGCAAAAAAAATCTCATTTTGTGCAAATAAGACTTAAAATGATTATAAACTGGAGGTATGACATATGTGTGGAATCGTGGGATATATTGGGACTAATCAGGCGGCGCCGATTCTTTTAGACGGTTTGTCAAAATTGGAGTATCGAGGATATGACTCGGCGGGAATTGCGGTGTACAACGGCGAAAAGATCGATGTAGTCAAATCAAAAGGAAGATTGAAGGTTTTAAATGAGCTGACCCATGGCGGGGAAACTATGCCGGGCACACTGGGAATCGGACATACCCGCTGGGCTACGCATGGCGCGCCTTCAGATACCAATGCCCATCCTCATTTAAATGGAGATGAAAGCATTGTGGTAGTCCACAATGGCATTATTGAGAATTATATAAAATTGAAAAAGAAACTTGAGAAAAAAGGATACCAGTTTGTCTCGGATACAGATACAGAAGTGATCGCTCACTTGCTGGATTATTATTATCATGGCAATCCTTTGCAGGCAGTCACAAAAATCATGCATAGAATGGAAGGCTCTTATGCGCTGGGGATTATTTTTAAGGACCATCCGGATGAGCTTTACGCAGTCCGCAAAGACAGCCCCCTGATCGTGGGAAAGACGAAGGACGGAAATATTATTGCTTCTGATGTGCCGGCGGTATTGAAATATACCAGAGATGTCTTTTTTATTGAAAACGAAGAAATCGTGCGGATGACCAGAGATACCATGGAATTCTTTAATGTGGATGAGGAGCCCATCGAGAAGGAGTCCGTACGGATTGAGTGGGACGTAAACGCCGCGGAAAAAGGCGGCTATGAGCATTTTATGCTGAAAGAAATGTATGAGCAGCCCAAAGCGATCACAGATACATTTTCCCCCAGGATCAAAGACGGGAAGATTATGATCGATGAGCTGAATATGACGGATGAAGAGATTCAAAAAATCCAGAAGATTACCATTGTGGCCTGTGGATCCGCGTATCATACGGGGGTTACCAGTAAATATGTGTTTGAAGGACTGGCAAGAATTCCTGTGGAAGTAGACCTGGCTTCTGAGTTTCGCTATAGAGATCCAATCTTGGACGAAGGAAGCTTGGTCATTGTGATCAGCCAGTCAGGGGAGACGGCAGATACGTTGGCGGCCCTCCGTGAATCTAAGGCCAAAGGCGCCAGAGTGCTCGGCATCGTGAACGTAGTGGGGAGTTCCATTGCCCGTGAAGCGGATAATGTAATGTATACTTGGGCGGGACCTGAGATTGCGGTGGCCACTACCAAAGCTTACTCTGCTCAGCTGATTGCGCTCTATCTGCTGGCAATGAAATTCGCGTACGTGAGAGGAAAATTAAACGATGCCGGCTTGGCGGATATGCTGGAGGATATGAAGAGTCTGCCGGCGCAGGTAGAAATGCTGTTAAATAATAAAGAGCGGATCCAGAAATTCGCCAACCGGTACCTGGCGGCGAAAGATATTTTCTTTATCGGCCGAGGTATTGATTATGCGATTTCCATGGAGGGGTCTTTGAAACTGAAAGAGATTTCTTATATCCATTCGGAAGCATACGCGGCGGGAGAGCTGAAGCACGGAACAATTTCCCTGGTTGAGGAAGGAACTCTGGTGGCTTCAGTACTGACCCAGAAGGATCTTTACAAAAAGATGATCAGCAATATGGTGGAAGTGAGCACGAGAGGAGCTTTTGTTCTGGCTGTTACTATGGAAGGCAATGTAGAGGTGGAAAAAGCGGCTGATTACGTGATCTACATTCCAGAGACAAACAAATACTTTACCAATTCGCTGGCGATCATCCCGCTTCAATTATTCGGCTATTATGTGGCTGTGGGAAGAGGCTGTGATGTGGATAAGCCGAGAAATCTGGCGAAATCTGTCACGGTGGAATAAAAAAGGAGATAGATGAGGCATGGGAGACCATGCCTTATGCTTTGGCCTGGGTTGTAGGAAAACGGGAAATTTGGTATAATAGCAAAAGATATGTAAACCTTTTGTAAAATAGGAGAGAAAATCATGATATTTGGCGGTATTTTGGCAGGAGGGACAGGCACCCGGATGAATATGGCGGACATGCCCAAACAGTTCCTGGAATTGGGAAGCAAACCAATGGTGATCCATACATTGGAAAAATTTTTGCTTTGTCCCAGGATGGATCAGGTCTACATTGGGGTCCATCCCAATTGGGTGCTTCATATGGAAGATCTGGTAGAGAAATATATTGGTATACGGAAAGAGAATGTGCATATTGTAGAAGGCGGACATGACAGAAATGAAACGATCATGAATATTGTCGCCGCTATTGAAAAAGACTATGGAGAAAGTGAAGAGCATTATATCATCACGCATGATTCGGTCAGGCCTTTTGTAACCTCCAGAATCCTGGAAGACAATATAGAAGCCGTTCAAAAATTTCAGGTGTGCGATACGGTGATCCCGGCTACGGATACTATTGTGGTTTCAGAGGATGGAGAGAGTATTGCTGAAATTCCAGTAAGAGACCGGATGTATCAGGGCCAGACGCCTCAGAGTTTTCAGATCCGTCTTTTGAAGGAGTTGTACGAATCCCTGGGAGAGAATGAAAAGGCAATCTTGACAGATGCATGTAAGATGGCCGTTGTGCGGAATCACAAGGTGAGCTTGGTAAAGGGGGAACCGTCAAATCTGAAGATAACCACAGTAAGCGACTACAAGATCGCTCAAGCTATGGTCGGAGGAAAGATCATTGATTAACTATGTTTACCAATTGGCTGCGCCAAGAACCTTTTCTGTAAAATATGAGGAATTCCCGTTTAAGGAAGAAGTGATTATAAAGCCAAGATACATGTCGATCTGTCATGCGGACCAAAGATATTACACCGGCCAGCGCCAAAGAGAAGTTATGGAACGGAAACTTCCCATGGCATTGATCCATGAATGCTGCGGAGAGGTTTTGTCAGATGCGACCGGGGTATATAGACCGGGACAGAAAGTGGTAATGATTCCAAATGTTCCTGGCGAGGAAAACAGCGAAATCATGGAAAACTATGCCAGGGGGGCGCAGTTTTTGTCCAGTGGAAGAGATGGTTTTATGCGGGAGTATATTGGCCTGCCGGCGGACAGAGTGGTTTCCTGTGAAGGGATTGCGGAACGAGTAGCCGCGGTGATGGAATTTGTCAGTGTGGCGGCCCACAGCATCCGTCGATTTAAGGGGATGGCTCACAGCCAAAGAAACCGGATTGGAATCTGGGGAGACGGGAGTCTTGCGTTTGTTGTGGCGAATCTTCTAAAACGAGAATTCCCTCAGAGCAAACTGGTAGTGATTGGGAAAAATCCTTCAAAACTTTCCTATTTTTCTTTCGCGGATGAAGCCTACCTTAGAGAAAATCTTCCGAAGACACTATCGGTGGATCATGCTTTTGAGTGCTGCGGCGGTGACGGAAGTTATTATGCGATCGATGATATCATCCGTTTGATCAATCCCCAAGGGACAGTTATGCTGATGGGAGTTAGTGAGAATAAGATTGCCATAAATACAAGAGATGTGTTGGAAAAAGGATTGATCGTGGTGGGAAGCAGCCGGTCGGGAAGGAAAGATTTTGAAACGGCGGCGGGCTATATGCGGGAAGCAAGGTTTCAGAGACGGCTGGAGTTGATCATCTATCAAGATAGAAAGGTGGCTTCCATCGAAGATATCCATAGAGTATTCCAAACGGATTTAAGTACACCGTTCAAGACCGTCTTTGAATGGGGATTATAAGGAGTAAATCATGCCTTTGATAAGTGTGATCGTCCCGGTTTATAATGTAGAGAAATATTTGGAGAAATGCCTGGATTCTATTTTGAGCCAGACATTCCGGGATTTTGAGGTTATTCTGATCGATGATGGATCGGGAGACGGAAGCGGAGAAATCTGCAGGCGATATGCACAAGAGGATAAACGAGTGCGCTATGTACGGCAGGAAAATGGTGGGGCTGGACAGGCTAGAAACTATGGAGTTAATCTTGCTCAAGGGAAATACATAGCATTTGTCGACAGCGATGACTATATTGACGCCCGCATGCTGGAAGTGCTTTATGAAAATATAACGCGAAGCGGAGCTGACGTGGCATCCTGCGGGGTATATAATGTTTTCCAGCAGAAACAAACCCCTCAGTATGATAGAATAGAGACTTTTCTCGCGCCGGCGGAAGAGGCATTTGGTCTGCTCCTTCTGGGAGAAAAGATTCCTGGAAGTCCATGTAACAAATTGTATTGTTCTTGGATTTTTCAAAAAGTTCGATTTCCAGTAGGGATTTTCTATGAAGATGTAGTCTTTCATACAGAGCTTATGCAGGAAATAAAAAATGTCTGCGTAGACACAACGCCGTTATATTATTATGTGCATCGCCAGAACAGCATTACGACTCAAAAATTTGATTCCAGAGCAATGATGTTTATTCATACGTATGAAGAAACATTGAAAGTGGTTCGGGATAAATATCCTTCGATTCTCCCGCAAGCGGAGTTTAAGCTGACATGGGCGTATTTTTCGATTTTGGACCGAATGCTGCAGGAAGAAGATTATAGAAAGATCCGAGAGTTTCCAAAGGTAAGAACCTTTTTAAAACGAAACACATTTCGGATCCTCCGGAGTCCTTATTTCCACAAGGCAAGAAAAATCGGAGCGGCGGCATTATTATTGAATGTAAGGCTGTACCGCTGGATGATCCGGATGAATGAGCGGAAGAATAAGAGTATATTTTCGTAGGTGAAAGAATGAAACGAATTTGTCTGGTAGATTTTGATATGGCAGTTACCGGCGGCGTAGAGTGTGTGACCGCATCCCTGGCGAATGCTTTTTGTGAAGATCATGCCGTATACATTTTTGAAATCAATCACACCGGACCCTGTGCGTACACATTGGATAAGAGGGTTCGTTTTACGGAAGGGGTACAAGGGGAAAACAGGCTTAGGGGAATGATAAAGAGCTGTGTGCCTGCCTTTATCCGCTTTGTGAAGAAAGAAAAAATAGATGTGATCCTTCTGATGGGAAATTACCCTGCGCTGGTGGTTTCTTTTGCCCGTTTTTTTACGAAAGCAAAGTATGTTTACTGTGACCATGGAGGATTGATGAATCAATGGCGCCAGAAGGATATAACGGCGATACGGTTCTGGGATGCGTTTTGCGCTCATAAAGTCGTGGTTTTGACTGATAAGACTCAGAAGGATTATGTGGAGAAATTTCATCTGAAGCCTGAGAAAGTACAGAGGATCTATAACTGGGTGGAAGACGAAATCATCAGTCAAAGGCAAG
Organism: Lachnospiraceae bacterium KGMB03038; assembly: GCA_007361935.1. NCBI lineage: Bacteria > Bacillati > Bacillota > Clostridia > Lachnospirales > Lachnospiraceae > Lachnospiraceae bacterium KGMB03038. The sequence goes on from CP041667.1 coordinate 1,327,228, forward strand.
AATATCGTCCGCAGAGCCGCAAAATCTTGTCGGTAGGACGATTTGGAAAAGAAAAGGGATATGACTTGCTGGTGAAGGTGGCGGAAGAAATACTCCCTAAATATCCTCAGTGGAGCTGGGATATCTATGGAACGGGAGAGACGTTTGATGAGATTTCGGAAAAAATTCAAGAGGCAGGTTTGGAAAATCAGGTTTGTCTGAAAGGGAATGTAAAAAATGCCTATCAACTGTATCCGGAATATGCGTTTCTCGTCCTGACTTCTTACCGTGAAGGCTTGCCCATCGTGCTGCTGGAGGCTCTTGCTCTGGGGATACCAATGGTTAGTTTTGATATCGAGACGGGGCCAAATGAGATCATCGAAGATGGGAAAAACGGATTCTTGATTCCACCCTATGATCTGCAGGTTATGGGGAAACGGATTGAGGAATTGATCCAGAATGAAGAACTGCGGAGAACATTTGCCCAGTATGGGGGGCGGAGAGAAAAATTCAGTAAGAAAGAGATTCTGAAAGAATGGATAAAGGTGATAGAAGAATAGTATGAGAAGCAGACAGGCAGCAAAAAATATGATCGCCAGTATTTTTCTGCAGGGCGTCGTTTTTTTGTCGGGAATTATTCTTCCCAGGTTTTTCCTGCAGGAATATGGTTCAAATATAAACGGAATGGTGACATCCATCAATCAGTTTCTGGTCTATCTTGGCCTTGCGGAGGCCGGGATTGGAACCGCGTCCCTGGTGGCGCTGTATACTCCTCTGGCGAATCATGACCAGGAAGAAATCAATGGCGTTTTGTCGGCGTCCCGCAGATTTTATAATCGTTCTGGTTATCTGTTTGGCGCGCTGACAGCAGGACTGGCCCTGATCTATCCATATCTGATCACCCAGCAGTTAAGCGCCTCCCTGGTAAGGACAATGATCCTGATTCTGGCCAGCAGTACGCTGGTGGACTATTTCTGCCTTGGCAAATACAAAGTTTTGCTGACGGCAGACCAGAGAGGATATGTTGTCTCTTATATCCAGGCGTTTGGAACGATTTTGAATATGCTGGTGACGATCCTTTTGATCGCTCAGCACGCAAATGTATTGATCGTAAAAGCGGCGGCGACTCTGGTATATATTCTGCGGTTTTTCTTTGTGAGAGCTTATGTAAGAAAGCATTATAAAGAAGTTGACTATCATGTGCCGGCCAAGATGGACAGACTGAAGCAGAAAAATGCCGCGTTGCTCCACCAGGTAGTAGGAGTGATCGTAAATAACACGGACGTAGCGCTTCTGACGATCTGTCTGGGAAGCAGATCCCTTTTAGAGGTCAGTGTATATGGAACTTACAATATGGTGGTTTACGCGGTCAATCTCTTCCTGAACTCTTTCTCCAACGGATTGACAGCAGGTTTTGGCGAAGTAATCTCCAAAAAAGAGAAAGAAGTGCTAAAGCAGAGCTTTTCCAGTTATGAATATGTGTATATGATGGTGGTCTTCGGTATTTTTATCTGTGTGTGGATACTTATCCTTCCGTTTATCGCGGTATACACGTTAAACGTTACAGATACAGACTATATCAGACCTGTTTCAGCAGTGCTGTTTACATTGATCGTACTGCTTCAGAATATCAGGATCCCTGGATTGACGATCATCTGCGCCGCGGGACATTTCCGTGAAACCAGACATCAGGCGGTGCTGGAGGCGGTGATCAATATTGTTGTTTCGCTGGCGTTGATTTGGAAATATGGGATGAATGGCGTGCTTTTTGGGACGGTGTGTTCTTATGGTTATCGGTCGGTGGAAATTATGATCTATAACAGCCGATATTTGGTGGGAGGCACCGGAAAGACTACCCTTTACAGAATACTTAGAAATGGGTGTGTATCTGCGGTTTTGATCGGAATCGGAATACATTTTGTTCCGCGGCAGATGACTTCCTTCTGGATATGGGGATTATATGGCGCTGCTGTATTTGCGGCAGCGGCAGTCAGTCTGGGTGTGATCAACTATTTGTGCGAACCAAAAGAATTTCAAAAATTATTTCAGCGTTTTCAAAATATAATTCAGAAAGGAAAGTAAAAAATGTTTGATTATTTGATCGTAGGATCGGGATTGTTTGGCGCTGTGTTTGCTTATGAGGCAAAGAAGGCAGGGAAAAAATGTCTGGTGGTAGAGAAGCGGGGCCATATCGGAGGAAATATCTACACAAGAGAGGTCGAAGGAATCCAGGTGCATCAATACGGCGCCCATATTTTCCATACCAGCAATAAGCGGGTATGGGAGTATATGCAGAATTTTGCGGAATTTAACCGTTATACCAACAGCCCGGTGGCATATTATAAAGGGGAGATCTATAATATGCCGTTTAATATGAATACATTTAATAAAATGTGGGGGGTTGTCACGCCAAAAGAAGCGAAAGCGAAGATAGAAGAACAGATTCGGATGTATGGAGTGGAGACGCCAAAGAACTTGGAAGAGCAGGCGATCAATCTGGTAGGAAAAGATATTTATGAAAAATTAGTAAAAGGTTATACGGAGAAACAGTGGGGACGCAGAGCGACGGAACTTCCGCCGGAGATTATAAAAAGACTGCCGGTCCGTTTGATCTATGACAACAATTATTTTAACGATCTGTACCAGGGAATTCCGATCGGAGGATATACGAAGATCATTGAAAAAATGCTGGACGGCATTGAGGTAAGACTGAATACGGATTATCTTGAAAACAAAGCGGAATTGGACAGCCTGTGTGAGAAAGTGGTATATACCGGTCCGGTGGACGCCTATTTTGATTATAAATTTGGCGAGCTGGAATACCGGTCGGTAAGGTTTGAGACGGAAATTCTGGATGAAGACAATTATCAGGGCAATGCGGTCGTGAATTATACAGAACATGAAGTCCCTTACACACGTATCATAGAACATAAGCATTTTGAGTTTGGAACCCAGGAAAAGACGGTAATCTCCAGAGAGTATTCCGCGGCCTGGAAAAAGGGCGATGAGCCTTATTATCCGGTAAATGACGCGAAAAACAACCTGCTTTATCAGAAATACGAGAAAGAGACTGCCAAAGAAAAGAATGTGATCTTCGGCGGAAGATTAGGGAAATATAAGTACTATGACATGCATCATGTAGTGGCGGAAGCATTGGAGTGCGTCGAAAAAGAGCTGAAATAAGTTGCTTTTTTCGACAGAGTATAGTAAGATGTTGTAGATATTTTTTAGACCATAGAAAAAGTGAGGCTGATCATGGCGAAAAAAAAGAAGCAGCTAAAATCCGTGCAGGCGGCAAAAATGAGGAAAAAGCGAAGAAACAGAAGGCGGAAAAGAGCTATTCTTCTTGCTTTTGAAGTCATTATTTTGGTAATGCTGCTGGGAACAGCATATGTGATGGCTAAATACGATAAATTCCAAACGGTGGCGATAGACACAGAAGATATCGAGATCAACGAAGGGGCAGAGAAAGAGGGATATACAACGATCGCCCTGTTTGGAGGAGACTCCAGAGACGGACAGCTGGAAGAAGGAACCCATGCGGATACTATGATCATTGTATCGATTGATAACCAGACAAAAGAGATACGGATGGCATCCATTTACCGGGATACGCTTTTGCAGCAGATGGATCAAAAATATAATAAAGCGAATTATGCGTACTTTCACGGCGGTCCTAAGGAAGCGATCAATATGCTGAATAAAAATCTGGATCTGGATATTGAAGATTATGTGACCGTTGATTTTAAAGCTCTTGTCGATACCATCGATCTGCTGGGCGGAATAGATATTGAGATCAAAGAAGAAGAAGTAGATGAGATCAATGAATATATGTGGGAAACCGCTGAGGTGGCAGGTACAGAACAGGATCTTATCAGTCATGCGGGAGAACAGCATCTGGACGGTACGCAAGCTGTAACTTACGCCAGAATACGTTCCACGGCGGGAGGCGATTACACCAGGACGGAAAGACAGCGTCTGGTGGTCGAGAAGCTGTTTGAAAGGGTCATCCATACAAATCTGGGAACGATCAACGAGATCATTGACACGGTATTCCCGCAGGTGTCTACCAGCTTTGGATTGAATGAGATCATAGGGCTGGCCGCCGGCATGACGGAGTATGAGCTTGGAGACAGTACAGGATTTCCTTTTGATAAAACAGACGGAATTACATACGAAAAGGCAGGCAGTGTAGTGGTTCCGGTCGGGCTGAAGGAAAATGTAGAGCAGCTGCATGAATTTTTGTATCCGAAAGAGACGAAAACGGGAGTCTCTGATACAATCGAGCAGATTTCGAATGATATCTCTTATTTGACAGGTGTGGTCCGTACAGCTGATTATGATCAGACGGAAGAGGAAGGGACAGAAGAGACAGAGGATGGGGAGACGGATACCTCCGATACGCCGGTTATTACAGAGAAGTCTGAAGAAGGATCGGAGTAAGACGAGTAAAATTTTGTAAAATTCCGTCATATATGGTAAAATAACGTATTATGTAAAAGATTCACGGAAGAAAGAGGAAAAAACCATGAAGATAATCAAAAAAATCGGTATTATGTTTATGAGCCTATGTCTGTGTATCCCATGCTTTTCTATGGTGGCTCACGCGGAAGACGGACGGATCTCTTTTACAGATCCGCAGACAACGGTAGGCGCTATGGTAGAGGTGACCTGCGCGGTAAGGTCTACTTCCGGAAATGTAGGAGATGTAGAAATCAGTCTGACCTATGACAGTTCATATCTAAGGTTTGATTCGGGAGACGGCGTGACCGCGGACGGTGATGGAGCCTTAACATACAGTGGATCTGGAAGTTCATCGGAGCTTACATTTACTATGACCTTCCAGGCCCTGCAGGAAGGAACGACAGAGATCGGGATTTCCAGCGCGACGGTTTCTTCTGATGACGGCTCCACATTGACCATGACTGAGGGGCAGTCTGCGGTGGAGATCGGGGAAGGAGATCCGTCCCTGATCACAGAAGGTTCATCCACATCGTCTTCCAGCGCGGAGGATGTCCAGGTGGAAGTAAACGGGACAACCTATACGCTGACAGATGAGTTTGCAGATGCGGACATTCCAAGCGGCTATGCCAGGACTCAGGTGGAACTGGACGGGCAGCAGCGTCAGATGGTGACAAATGAGACCAGCGGGGCGACTCTTGGGTATCTGCTGGATTCCGAGGGAACAGGAGACTTCTTCCTGTACTCGCAGGACAACGCGACTTTTTCTCCTTATGAAGAGATTACGATATCTGATACGACTTCGATCATCGTGTTGAGCGATACTTCTCAGGTGAATCTTCCTTCTACCTATCAGGAGGCAAATCTGACTCTGAATGGGAAGGATTTCCCGGTGTGGCAGGATACCACACGGGATGGTTTTTATGTATTGTACGCTATGAACAGCAATGGCGAGACCGGATATTACCAGTATGATCAGCCGGAGAATACTTATCAGCGGTTCCAGGTGTCAGACGGGGCGGACAGCTCCCAGGATCAGGGCGACTCTTCTTCACTGCTGGGCAGACTGAGAAATTTTGTAAATGATCATTTTAGTCTGCTGTTTATTCTTGGCGGCCTGGCGGCGCTGATCATTTTGATCATTTTGATCGTGATTGCTGTAAAACTGCATAATCGGAACGCGGAAATCGATGAGCTGTATGATGAGTACGGCATTGATCTGGAAGAGGAAGAGCCGGCCAAACCAGCGGTGAAAGAAAAAAAATCCAGATTCGGACGGCGGGCCAAGGAAGATGAAGACGACTTTGATGACTTTGGCGAGGAGGATTTTGAAGAAGCGGATTTTGAAGAAGATGATTTTGCAGAGTCGGATTACGCGGAAACCGATTTCGATGAAGATGATTATGATGAATTTGATGAAGATGACTTTGGCGAGCCAGATCTGGATGACGATCTGTCGGATCTGGACTATGATGAAGGAGCCGGAGCATACGAAGACGAGATGGGTTATACGGGCAAAGGACTTGCGGATGAACTTCCAATTGATGATCTGGATGAACTGCTTGGAGAGAGGCCAAGAAAGAAACGGGGTCATATGGAAGACGATGATACCTTTAAAGTAGATTTTGTGGATCTTGATTAGGCGGCTTATAGGTATGAGAATCAGAGAAATATGAGGAAAGCGTGTGCGGGAGGCCGGAAAATACTGGCGTCCCGCATATATTTTTTGCAGAGCTTCCTTTATGGAAAGGGAGTTCTAAAAAATAGCCTGGAAGCGGAGGGAAAAATGAAAGAGCAAAAGAGAGCGAAAAGGATTTTGAAAATCACTGCCGCCTTTTTCCTTTTTTTTCACTGGACAGTTTTTTCACTGGTATTTCGCTGGCCTGTAACCAAGTGGAAAAAATCGGAATATGACTGCGCGGTGGTCTGCGGATATCCTGCTGATCGAGACGGAAAGCCCTCGAAGATCATGCGGACTCGTGTAGAGAAAGCGGCAGAACTGTGGAAGGATGGAAAAGTAAAAAAATTGTTGTTCTCAGGAGGAGCAGTATTTAATTCTTTCAAAGAAGCAGAAGTAATGAAAAAATACGCGGAAGAATTAGGAGTGAAAGAGGCGTATATCCTGACGGAAGACCAGGCGGTCAGCACTTATCATAACATGATGTACGCCAGAGAAATCATGGAACAAAATGGTCTGAGAAGCTGTGCGGTGGTGACAAACCGATGGCATCTGCGCAAGGCCGATCATTACGCAAGAAAATTTGGAATGGATTATGTAATGTGTCCGGCCAGGAATGGAGAGCGGTGGATAAACGCGCTGTATCGCTGGATCAGTACGAATGTGCATATGTATATGAATCTGTATCGGGGGTATTACTGATTAAATTGGGGACGTAGTAAAATTCAATTTTACTACGTCCCCAATTTAATAATGCCCTGTACCCAATTAGAACAAAAGCCCGATATGATACACAATGCAGCTCATTCCCCAGGCTGCCAGCAGCTGGAATGAGATGATGCCGATGGTCTGTTTCCAGCTCCCCAATTCCCGGTGAATAGTTGCGATGGTAGCTGTGCACGGAATGTACAGCAGGCAGAAGACCATCAGCGCATAGGCGTTTGCGGGTCCAAAGCCCATGGTGGCAAGTATGGCGGACAGCGCTCCCATGCCCTGGTCGGTGGCGATGTTTTGGATACCGAATAAGACGCCGCAGCTGGATACTACCACTTCTTTGGCGGCTATGCCGGCGATGAGAGCTACAATGATCTGCCAGTAGCCAAGACCCGCCGGGCGGAACAGGGGAACTGCCACCCGTCCGATCACAGCGCCAAAGCTTTCGCTGATATCGGTGACATATCCCTGCGGACCAAAGTTTAGGATGATCCACATGATGACGGAGGCGACAAAAATGACGGTTCCGGCGCGGGTCAGATAATCTTTTACTTTCTCCCAAACATAGATGCCGATGGTCCTGGCATTGGGAGATTTGTATTCGGGCAGTTCGATCAGAAGGGCGTGTTCTGCCCGGCTTCCATCTATCTTTGAGATGATAAAAGCTGTGGTGATCGCCACGACAATTCCAAGCAGGTACATAGAATAACATACGATCATGGCATATTTTCCAAAAAACATAGAGGAAAACAGTACATAGATCGGAAGTCTGGCGCTGCAGGACATAAACGGGGTGATCAAAATAGTCTTGAACCGGTCTTTGTTATGTTCCAGGGTCCGTGAGGCCATGACAGCCGGCACGGAACAGCCAAATCCTACCAGCAGGGGAAGGAAGGCGCGGCCTGAAAGCCCCAGGCGACTCATGATATCATCCATGACGAAAGCGACTCTGGCCATGTATCCGCTGTCTTCCAATAAGGCGAGAGCCAGAAATAAGATGAAAATGTTGGGCAGGAAGGTTAAGATTCCGCCTACGCCGGCGATCACGCCGTCCACCACCAGAGAAGTTAGAAGAGGACTTGTGTGAACGGCGGCAAGGCCGTCTGCCGCGGCGCCTGAGAACAGCTCCAGCACAGTCTCGAAATATCCCTTCAGCCAGTCTCCGACAGTAAAGGTAAAGAAAAACACCAGCGCCATGATAAGCAGAAAAATTGGCAGGCCCAGCCAGCGGCTGGTCAGATACCGGTCGATCTTGTCGGTGGAAGCTTCTTTTTTGCTTTTGTTTACCAGGACTTCTCCGATCACTTCTTCGATAAAGTCATATTTCTGATTGATAATGTCTTTCTCATAGCTGCGGTCAATGATTCCGGACAGTTCCAAAGGATAGGCCTGGGAAATGTTTTTGTCGCCCTCCAATAATTTGATGGCGTACCAGCGCTTGTTTTCCAGGCTGGGATACTGATCTTCCAGCAGATGCATGAGCTGGTCGATCTTATCCTCAATGTAGTCTTCATAGACCATGGCATATTCTTCGTGATGATTATGCGGATGGGAAGAATGTTTGTCCTTGTGATGATGGATGAAGGGGCCCTGGCTCTGATATTCTGTATGATGAGCAACAGCGTGCATCAGAATAGAAAGACCGGTCTTCTTCCGGGCGGAGACTGGAATGGCCGGAACTCCCAGCATCTCCGGAAGCCGGTGAAGATCGATCTCCATTCCCCGTTCCTCTACAATATCCATCATATTTAAAGCGAGGACCACAGGTTTCCCCAGTTCGATCAATTGGAGCGTCAAGTACAGGCTGCGCTCCAGGCAGGAGGCGTCTGCCACATTGACGATCACGTCTACCTCTCCGCTCATGATACATTCTCTGGCCACCGTTTCCTCCATAGTGTAAGAGGTCAGGCTGTAGGTGCCGGGAAGGTCGATCAGTTTAAATCCCTGTCCCTGGTAAGTGGTCCGCCCCTCCTTTTTCTCTACGGTGACGCCAGGCCAGTTTCCCACTTTTAGATTGGCCCCGGTAAATGCGTTAAATAATGTGGTTTTTCCGCAGTTTGGATTACCGATAAATCCAACGGTGATTTCCTTTCCCATTGTCTAAACCTCCCCAACTTCAATATGATCCGCGATCCGTTTCCCGAGAGCGAACCGGGCGCCCCGGAATTTGGCGGTTAGAGAGCCTTTTTTATCATTGTTTAATATGGTGACCAGAGTCCCTTCCGTAAGGCCAAGGGCCTCCAGCCGGCGTTCCACTTTCAGATCAATATCAATGGAAAGAACGCGGTAGGTTTTATTGTTTTGTCCTTCTTTTAGCGTCATGTCATACACCTCTGTCCATTTTTCTCTTGTGTTTTCGATAATAATTCTCTATAATAATAGCATTATTTGACACATCTGACAATGTGAAGTATCCTTGACAATGCGATCTGTTAATGGAAGGATGCCGAGGTGGAGATATGAAGATGGAAATCTACTATTTTTTACTGTCGTTTTTCGTATATGGATTTCTTGGATGGTGTACAGAAGTAGCGTTTGCGGCTGTTAAGACAGGAAGATTTGTAAACAGGGGATTCCTAAACGGGCCCATCTGTCCAGTCTATGGGGTCGGAGTCGGGATGGTGGTATGGATTCTCGCCCCGCTGGAAGATTATCTGATCCCGCTGTATATGGCTTCTGCGCTCCTGGTGACTTTGCTGGAGTGGATGACAGGCGTGATCCTGGATCGGATCTTTCATCATAAATGGTGGGATTATTCCGATCAGCCATTGAATATCGGCGGCTATGTATGTCTTCCATTTTCGCTGGTCTGGGGAGTCGGATGTGTAGTGATCATGAAGATCATCCATCCAGTGGTTCGGAAAGGGATGGAATTTCTGCCCGTCCCTCTGGGGATCGCGCTTCTGGTTCTTTTAGGAGCGGCGCTGGCGGCTGATCTGTCTGTGACAGTCTCCGCGATCCTGAAGCTGAACCGCCAGCTGGAAGCTATGGAAAAGGTGGCGGAAGAACTGAGGGAGCTGTCAGATAAAGTGGGAAGCAATATCTACGAAAATGTGACCGATGCGATAGAAAAGCAGGAAGAAGGGCGGAAACGCCTGGAAGAAGCGATGCGCAAACTTCGGATCAGATACGAGGAGCTGTCTCTTCCTAAGACCAGAGTCAGCGCCAGACTTTTAAAGGCATTCCCGAAAATGGAGTCCAGAAACCACAAAGATATGCTGGAAGAAATCCGAAGACGGATGAAAAACAAAAGATAGAATCAATCCAAAGAGGGGACTTTCCAAAAGAAAGCCCCCTCTTCTATTGACAAACGTTTGAAATCCATTTATGATAATAGCACTCGTCTAAGAAATTTATTCAATTCTTTTTTTCACGGGGTATCCCCAGAGGGAGTCGTCATCCCTGATTTCCAAAGCGAGCAGTCAGAGAAAGAAAGGGGGCATAGTTTTTCGTCAGTAACTATCAGGTCATGAGAAGAGACTGACGGCAGGATCCGTCTGTCTCAAAATGGAGAAAGGAGAACATATGAAGAAGAAATGGTCGTTATTTGCAGGCGCCCTGCTGGCTTTATGCATCTGGAGCGGATTAGGAGAGATGTTTCAGATGGAAGCCCAGGCTCAGACGGTGTCGCTGGAGCGGGGCGAAGAGGTTTTTTACGAAGGATATTCCACGTTTTACTATTATATTGATGGAGAATTGGGGTATTGCCTGGAGCCGGACAAAGATTCCCCTCACGGCGGGTCTTTTCCGGCGGATCTTTTGGACAATGATTCGCTTCTTGCCAAGGGATTGTATTATGTCTACGGCGGGCCAGGATATCAAGAGTATCTGGCCAAGGAATATCCAAGCGGGTGGACGGGAAAGGAAGGGGCTTACTGCTTTTCCCACTGCCTGCTGTCCTACATCTATGGAGGATGCACCGGCGGAAGCGATGTGTTCCTGGGATTGAGCAAGGAGACACAGGCGGAGATTATCAGGTGTGCCAATGTGATCAAACAACTGCCGGAGATTCCAGAACCGGATCTGAGCTTTTCAAAGTCAAAATTGACCGCGTATTTCAGCCCGGAAGAGAAGGTACAGCGGACGGAGCTGGTCCTTTGCGGCGGTGATCCGGGCAATCAGGTGGAGATTCCCCTGCCGGAAGGGGTAACGCTGGTCAATGTGACCAAAGGTACGAAGAGTCAGGGTAAAGCGGCGGTCAGCGGCGGCGACCAGTTTTATCTGAGCGCCGATGCCGGATATTGCAATGGCGGCAGCTTCCGGACAGGTAACTTGTACGGGAAGAACCGGCAGAAATGGAGGGCTTTGGTCTTTGAGACCGGAAGCGGGGGACAGCATATTGGGACAGGAACATTGGTAACGGCCCAGGTGAAGCCGGTTTCCCTGGAGACGGCCTGGATTCCGGCCCCGGAGTTGGAAATTCTAAAAGAGGCAGACAAATCCGGGAAAAAATACGAGCTGGGAGATCTGATCACGTATTCCATTGACGTGACTCAGCGGATCCAGGATGCAGTGGCCAAAAATGTAGTTATTACAGATACCATTCTTACAGACGGAGTAAAGCTTCAGAAAAATTCCGTCGTCTTATTAGATCAGGATCAGCGCGTCATATCCGGCGCGAAAATCACAGTCCAGGGAAATTCATATACCATCCGGCCGGGGGAATTCTTAAGAGGCCCTGAAAGCGGAGAAAAGTATACGGTGGAATACCAGGTGGCCATTACCAATGAATCGGTTATCGGGCGGGAAATTGAAAATGAGGTGGTCGTGCGGGCAGATAACGCGGAAGAGGAAAGAGACCGGGAAATCGTAGAAGTGGAAGAACCAGAGCCGGAACCGGAAATAGAAAGAACGCAGCCAGAGCCGGAAGAACCAGAAGCGGAAGAGCCGCGTCCAGAACCAGAGGCGGAGAAACCGGCCGCTCCAGAAGAACCCTCCCAGGCCCCGGAGACGGGAGATGAAGGGAACTTGATGGTTCTTGCCCTATTGTGCATCTTTTCTTGCGCCCTCTTGATTATCTGTGTTAAAATATCCTGTAAGACTAAGTAGAAGAACAGGAGGTTGTCGTGATGGGAATGACAATGACGCAGAAGATCCTGGCTGCTCACGCGGGCCTGGACTGTGTGGAAGCCGGCCAGTTGATCGAGGCAAAGCTGGACGTGGTTATGGCAAATGATATCACCGGGCCAATGGCGCTGCCGATTTTTAGTCAAATGGCGGAACAGGTATTTGATAAGGATAAGGTAGTCCTGGTACCGGATCATTTTACTCCGAATAAGGATATTAAATCAGCGGAGAATTCAAAAGCGATCCGCGAGTTCGCGAAAGAGCAGGGATTGACCTGGTATTTTGAGCAGGGCAAATCCGGCGTAGAGCACGCGATCCTTCCTGAGGCGGGCGTGGTGGCCGCCGGGGAGTGCATCATCGGCGCAGACTCTCATACATGTACTTATGGAGCTCTGGGAGCATTTTCGACAGGTGTGGGAACGACGGATATCGCTACTGGAATGGCAACGGGAGAACTGTGGTTCAAGGTTCCCAGCGCCCTGAAATTTGTGCTGACAGGAAAACCAAGCCCTTATGTAAGCGGCAAGGATATCATCATCCATATCATTGGAAAGATCGGAGTGGATGGGGCCCTTTATAAATCTATGGAATTTACCGGAGACGGAATCGCGAATCTTTCTATGGACGACCGTTTTACCATGGCCAATATGGCGATCGAGGCGGGAGCGAAGAACGGGATTTTCCCGGTGGATGAAAAAGCGCAGGCTTATTTGCAGGAACATACCAAGAAAGAATATAAGATCTACGAAGCAGACGCGGACGCCAAGTATGATGAGGTGATCGAGATCGATCTTGCAAAGGTCCGTCCAACGGTGGCTTTCCCTCATCTGCCGGGCAATGCTAAGACTATCGATGAGATCGAGGCGATGGATCCGATCAAGATCGATCAGGTAGTGATCGGCTCCTGTACCAATGGCCGGATGGATGACATGCGCAAAGCCGCGGCGATCCTGAAAGGACATACGGTCCATAGAGACGTGCGCGTCATGGTCATTCCCGCCACACAGAAGATTTATAAACAGTGTATGAAGGAAGGACTTCTGGATATTTTTGTAGATGCGGGATGCGCGGTCAACACTCCAAGCTGCGGCCCTTGTATGGGCGGCCATATGGGCGTGATGGCGGCAGGAGAGAAATGTGTGTCCACCACAAACCGGAATTTTGTGGGCAGAATGGGACATGTAGACTCCTTGATCTATCTGGCGTCCCCGGAAGTGGCGGCGGCCAGCGCGATCGCGGGCTATATTGCCAATCCAGAGAAAGTAGGTGACAGAGCATGAGAGCAAAAGGACATGTATTTAAATATGGAGACAATGTAGATACGGATGTGATCATCCCGGCCAGATATCTGAATTCTTTTGACGCAGAAGAGCTGGCGAGCCACGCAATGGCAGACATCGATCCGGAGTTTGTCAATAAAGTGCAAAAAGGAGACATGATCGTGGCCAATAAAAACTTTGGCTGCGGTTCTTCCAGGGAACACGCGCCGCTGTGCCTGAAAACGGCCGGGGTAAGCTGTGTCATCGCAGAGACCTTCGCCAGGATCTTCTATCGGAACGCCATCAATATCGGACTGCCGATCATTGAATGTCCGGAAGCGGCACAAGAGATCGAAGCAGGAGATGAGGTGGAAGTAGATTTCGATACGGGTACGATCTATGACCATACCAAGGGAACCCAGTACAAGGGACAGCCCTTCCCGGAATTTATGCAGAAGCTGATCGCGGCCGGAGGCCTGGTCAAATATACCAACAGTAAGAAATAAAGGAGAAAAGACGTGGGGAATGAGAGAGGGAATGGAGCAGCATTGCTGCCCATAGGTGTATTTCTGATAATATTTCTGGGATCTGGGATCCTGACAGGGGATTTCTACGCAATGCCCGCGATCGTAGCGTTTTTGATCGCTCTGGCGGTAGCGTTTCTGCAGAACAGGAATCTGGACTTTGCCCAGAAGATCACGATTATCTCGAAAGGCGTAGGGGATGAGAATATTATTACAATGTGTCTGATCTTTCTGTGCGCCGGCGCTTTTTCCGGCGCGGTGACCGCGGCAGGCGGCGTGGACAGTACGGTTAATCTGGGACTGTCCATACTTCCGGCAAAGGTTGCGGTAGCAGGCCTTTTTGTGATCGGGTGCTTTATCTCCGTTTCTATGGGAACATCTATGGGGACGATCGCGGCTCTTGCGCCGATCGCCGCGGGGATCAGTGAGAAGACAGGATTTGACCTGGCCATTTGTATCGGAGCGGTGGTATGCGGCGCTATGTTTGGCGATAATTTGTCTATGATCTCGGATACCACCATTGCGGCGGTAAAAACTCAGGGATGTGAGATGAAGGATAAATTCAGGGAGAACTTTCTGATCGTTCTTCCGGCGGCTCTGATCACGATCGTCTTGTTTTTTGTCACTACCATGCATGGGGATTTTGAACTGACAGAGGAATTGACCTACAATATCTGGAGAGTCGTTCCATACATCCTGGTGCTGGTAGGAGCGCTGATCGGGATCAATGTGTTTGTAGTATTGCTGGGAGGCACTGTGGTGTCCCTGGCAGTCGGCGTTGCCACGGGAAGCTTAAGCCCGGCTACGATGTTTTCAGCGGTGGGAGAGGGAGTAACGGGAATGTATGACATTACGGTAATTTCTATCGTAGTGGCCTGCATTGTATCCCTGGTGAAAGAAGCGGGAGGGATCCATTTTATCCTGAATCTGATCCGAAAGCGGATCAAAGGGACTAAAGGAGCGGAGGCCGGAATCGCGGGACTTGCCCTTTTGGTGGATCTTTGCACGGCTAACAATACAGTGGCTATTGTTATGTCAGGGCCTATCGCGAAAGAGATCAGCGAAGAATTTGGAGTATCGTCAAGGCGTTCCGCTTCCCTGTTGGATATTTTTACCTCTGTAGGGCAGGGACTGATCCCTTATGGAGCCCAATTGTTATCGGCGGCCAGCCTTACCGGGCTTACACCTTTTGAAATCCTGCCGCATCTGTATTACCCCATATTGATGGCAGTGAGCGCGGCCCTATTTATTGTGTTTCGAAGGACAGGCAAAGAAAAGGAGAAAGCATGAGTCTGTATTATCAAAGTACAAGAAATTCTAAGGTCAAAGTAACAGCATCGGAGGCGATCCTTACCGGCCTTGCGGCGGATGGAGGATTGTTTGTGCCGGAAGAGATTCCAAAGCTGGATGTGAGCTTGGAACGCCTGAAGGGTATGGACTACCAGGAGACAGCTCTGGAAGTCTTGAAGCGGTTCCTGACGGACTTTACAGAAGAGGAGTTAAAAGACTGTATTCAGAAAGCTTATGACGAAAAGTTTGATACAGAGGTGATCGCTCCCCTTGCCAAGGCGGGAGATGTGTATTATCTGGAACTCTTCCATGGGGCGACGATCGCCTTTAAAGATATGGCTCTTTCAATCCTGCCCCATTTGATGACGGCGGCGGCGAGGAAAAATCAGGTGGACAAGGAGATCGTAATTCTGGCGGCTACTTCCGGTGACACGGGGAAGGCTGCCATGGCGGGATTCGCGGATGTAGAAGGAACTCGGATCATCGTCTTTTATCCAAGGGATGGCGTCAGCCAGGTCCAGAAGCTGCAGATGATCACCCAGAAGGGGAAAAATGTGGATGTGGCCGCGGTGACAGGTAATTTTGATGATGCCCAGAGTGGAGTAAAGGCTTTGTTTGAAGATAGAGATCTGGCTAAAGAACTGGCAGAAAGAGGCTATCAGTTTTCTTCTGCCAACTCGATCAATATCGGCCGGCTGGTGCCTCAGATCGTATATTATGTCTATGCTTACGCAAAACTTCTGGAAAATGAAGAAATTGCTTCGGGAGAAAAAATAAACGTGGTGGTGCCGACAGGAAACTTTGGGAATATTCTGGCGGCCTGGTACGCGAAACAGATGGGGCTGCCCATTGATAAGCTTGTCTGCGCTTCCAATGACAATAAGGTCCTGTTTGATTTTTTTCAGACCGGAGTCTACGATAAGAATCGGAAGTTTCAGGTGACCATATCGCCATCTATGGATATTTTGATTTCCAGCAACTTGGAGAGGCTGATCTATGAGATTTCTGGAAGAGACAGCGAGAAGACCCGGAGATGGATGGAAGAGTTAAAAGTATGCGGACATTATGAGATTCCAGAAGAAATGCGCGGAAAACTGGGAGATTTTCTGGCTGGATACGCCACAGAGAAGGAGACAGCCTCCTGGATCCGTCAGGTCTATAAAAAAACAGGATATCTCATAGATCCTCATACGGCCGTGGCGGCAAAAGTATGCGAAGAAGTGAAGGCGCAGGATAGAACGGTTGGGAAATATGTAGTCATTTCCACCGCAAGTCCCTATAAGTTCGCAAAGACAGTACTGACGGCAGTTGCTGAGCAATACAAAGATGTGGATGAGATAGAGCTTTTGCCTGAATTAGAGAAGGTGTCGGGAATTCCTGTGCCAAAGGCTGTCCGGGAAATCTTAGGCGCGAAGATCCGGCATAAAACAGAGTGCGGGCCAAAAGAGATGAAGGAAACAGTAAAGCAGATCCTGGGACTGCAGAAATTGGGCTAAAAAGATTGTAAGAATTATTTCAAAAAAAGGAGTAAACATAAGATGGAAGGTTTGTTTGGCATTGTTGGTGTTGGATGTGGACTGTACTGTTTATATGGATATTATCTTCTGAAATTTAAGGGAGAGATCAGTACGTCGATCCTGCTCCCAAAAGATGTGAATCCGAAAAAGTGCAAAGATTTTAAGGGATATTGCAAAGAGGTCCAGTGGCCTCTTCTGATCCTCGGGATCATCGCCACACTTTACGGAGCGGTAGACCTGTATAACGTGTATATTGGAGGAGCAGATCAGCTGTTTTTGATCATGATGATACTTCTTTTCGCTGCCCTGGTGATCTATGTGATCATGATCCGTAAAATCAACCAGAAGTATTTCGGGATCTAAAATGCAAGTTTTTTGGAATGGACTTGCATTTTAATAGATTTTTTGCGGCTATTTTTCGAGGGAATAAAATATAAATGAATAATGGAAAAGAAAAACTTTCGAAAAAAGATTGTTAAAGTATTGACTTTTTTGCGAAGCAATGCGATAATAATAAAGAATGTTGCCCGCATACAAAGTGCAGGGGAATGAAAAATAAAAGAAAAGAGGTTGAGTGTAAGATGGCGAACATTGATTTGAGCAAGTATGGTATTACCGGAACTACAGAAATTGTGCACAATCCTTCTTATGAACTGTTGTTTGAGGAAGAAACAAAGCCGGAATTGGAAGGTTATGAAAAAGGTCAGGTGACAGAGCTTGGCGCAGTCAATGTCATGACAGGTATTTATACGGGACGTTCTCCAAAAGATAAGTTCATTGTCATGGATGAGAATTCCAAAGATACTGTTTGGTGGACTTCCGATGAATACAAGAATGACAATCATCCGGCTTCCCAGGAAGCATGGGATACAGTAAAAGATATTGCGATCAAAGAGCTTTCCAATAAGAGACTTTTTGTAGTGGACGCATTCTGCGGCACCAATAAAGATACCCGTATGGCAATCCGGTTCATCATGGAAGTGGCCTGGCAGGCACACTTTGTAACGAATATGTTTATCCGTCCCAGCGCGGAAGAACTGGAAAACTTCGAGCCGGATTTCGTAGTTTATAATGCTTCCAAGGCAAAAGTAGAGAACTACAAAGAGCTTGGACTGAATTCTGAGACGGCAGCAATGTTCAATATCACGAGCCGGGAGCAGGTAATCGTGAACACCTGGTATGGCGGAGAGATGAAAAAGGGTATGTTCTCTATGATGAACTACTACCTGCCGCTGAAAGGCATCGCATCTATGCACTGCTCTGCAAATACAGATATGAACGGAGAGAACACCGCAATCTTCTTCGGACTTTCCGGAACTGGCAAAACAACGTTGTCTACAGATCCAAAGCGACTCCTGATCGGCGATGATGAGCACGGCTGGGATGACAATGGCATCTTCAATTTTGAAGGCGGCTGCTACGCTAAGGTCATCAACCTGGACAAAGAGTCTGAGCCAGATATTTATAACGCCATCAAGCGCAACGCGCTTCTTGAAAATGTAACGGTAGATGAAAACGGAAAGATTGATTTCAATGATAAGAGTGTGACAGAGAATACTCGTGTGTCTTATCCGATCGATCATATTGAGAAGATCGTGCGTCCGGTTTCCGCCGCTCCGGCAGCGAAAGAGGTCATCTTCCTGTCCGCGGACGCGTTTGGCGTGCTGCCTCCGGTTTCCATCCTGACTCCAGAGCAGACACAGTACTACTTCTTGTCAGGATTTACCGCAAAACTTGCGGGAACAGAGCGTGGGATCACAGAACCTACACCTACCTTCTCCGCATGTTTCGGACAGGCGTTCCTGGAGCTGCATCCGACCAAATATGCGGAAGAACTTGTGAAGAGAATGGAGGAAAGCGGAGCGAAAGCTTATCTGGTAAATACGGGATGGAACGGAACCGGCAAGCGTATCTCTATTAAGGATACTCGTGGAATCATCGATGCGATTCTGAACGGAGATATCCTGAAGGCGCCTACAAAGAAGATTCCATACTTCAACATCGAAGTCCCGACAGAGCTTCCCGGCGTTGACGCTAATATCCTGGATCCTCGCGATACTTACGAAGATGCGTCTCAGTGGGAAGAAAAGGCAAAAGACCTGGCTGGAAGATTTATCAAGAACTTTAAGAAATATGAAGGAAATGAAGCTGGAAAAGCTTTGGTTCCTGCAGGCCCGCAGGTTTAGGAAAGAAATTTCCCAAAATCTGAATTTCCTGCAAATGAGTTGTAAAATCTATGTAAATGCGTTATAATACTTTCAGATGGAAACCTGGGATGTACGACAACTCCTGTAATTTTGAACCTACAAAACTTTAAACGGGACTCTTATATCTCTGTAATATGTCAAGCCTCCAAAGGCAGAGGAAGACAAAAAAGCAGATGCGGACACCCACCTGGCTGCGGCTAGGAGTCAAAATACAGGAACCGGCATTTTGGGCTATACAAAAGAGAAGTTGGTGTCGCGGATCAGCGGCACCTCTTTTTTATTTTCTGAAATACTTAGTCCATTTTTGGCTTTTCAAAGGATATTGCAACTTGTGAGAGGCTCTTATTCTAATATCTTGTGAAGTTTTAGGGCAATTTGCAAAATAAGTCGGTTTTCAGAGTTGTCAATATCGAAATCTAGCAGTAAATTCAGTTTGTTTATCCGTTTGTATAAAGTATTGCGATGAATATAAAGCCGGTCAGAAGTTTGTGAAATACTGAAGTCACAGTCAACTAACATTTCTAAAGTTTTAAGAAGCGCTGTGTTGTTTTCGAGATCATATTTTTGAATCCGTTCTATTGTATTTTTATGAATTTTAGACAAAGTAGGATGGTCTGAAATTTCATATAACAAGTGGTAAATCATAAAATTATCATAGAAATAGATACCGTCCTGTTGTGCGTAGAGTTTTTTGCCTATTTTTATTGCGAATAAAGCCTCCTCATGCGCGTAATTCAAATATTTTAAAGATTGACAGGCTTTTCCAATTCCAATTGAAAAATGTTCTGCT
Organism: Lachnospiraceae bacterium KGMB03038; assembly: GCA_007361935.1. NCBI lineage: Bacteria > Bacillati > Bacillota > Clostridia > Lachnospirales > Lachnospiraceae > Lachnospiraceae bacterium KGMB03038. The sequence continues at coordinate 1,346,714 of CP041667.1, forward strand.
GGGAATCTTTTTTTGAGATTCCCCAAGATACTTTGAAAACAAGATTCATATGTTTTTTGGATATTCTGAGAATTTTTTAGCTCAAAAATTAAGGTGGTTTGATTTCCATGCTTTTGACCAATGAAGTGGTAAGTATATGCTGCTAGAGCAGATGTGATTTTTTCTCTAAAAGTATGAAATTCATCATCTGTTTTTATCGTTGTATCTATTACACAAACAAAGCGAGAAGCTCGAAAATCTATGTTCAAATAAGAAGCATCTTCCTTTAGTCTGAGTTCATTTCCGGTATATGTTCCGTCTAAGATATTTAGGAAAAAATCATCTGCAGACTTATAGTATTTTGCAGATGTGTGCAAATTTGTCAGCAAATAGATGCAAACAGTTGGGAGGACCTCATTAATAAGGATTTCATTAACAGGAGTTAATAATTGCCCGTATTCCATGCGTATACAGAGAAAAGCCAGAACTTCTGCCAGACTTTCTACTTTAAATACTGCATAAGAGACCGTATCTGATGAAATCTCAAAAGGACGCTCTGCTACATATATTTGAGATATGTTATCAAGGATACTCTTTTTAAGTGCAGTATTATCTACGTTATCAGTATTATTAATAAGACTTAAATTACTTGCCCAGTATAAGAAGATTTTTTGGTTTGTATAGTCTTCAATTAATCGGATTAGAGAGGTGATGTTGAAATTTGTCCTTTTTAATAAATTTAATTCTTCGCGGAGTTTTTTGACAATATAATATTGATAACTGTCCTCGCCTTTTAATTTGTTAAGAATGGGAAATACCATACTGTTATAGGTAAAGGCGAGAGGAATACTGATGATTGGGAAATTGTGCTCATTTGCATAATCTATTATTTTCTCGGGAAGTTTCTCAATATATTTCCCAATTTTAATGCCCAATGCAGCGGCTTTGCGTGATATCATGATTTGAATCATGTTTTCGATAGATATTTCTTTTGTCATTAGGGAATATCCGGTTGTAATAACAAAATTATCCGGATTAATCCAATAGATACCGTCAGGAACTTCCATAATGACGACATCCTTTATTTCATTATCCAGTCCTTTGGCGCCGGCTAAAAGTCGAAATTCTTTAAAGACTTCGGCGTTTAAACTAAATAAATCTCGTACCGTCATACTTTCTGTAACTCCTTTAAATATTATGGTATTTAATAAATTTTACCAAAAATATACGAATAATTCAAATTGCAATTTGGAATGGTGTATGATTTGTATATTTATATTCGATATTTGTGTAAACATATACACCATGATTGTGGATTTGTTCATGATATAATACAAAAAAAGAAAATCAAACGGAAAAGAAAGGAGTTGCGAAAATGGAGAAAGCTATTCAAAAGGAAAACATTGATAAAGAACGGATTCCGGATGAAGAACGGCAAGGGTTATCAGGACCGCTTTTTGCGATGTTGGGTATGAATGTAGCAGTTTCTACACTTATGGTAGGCGGAGGGTTAATCGAGAAACTGACTCTACAGGAATCAATATTTGTGATCATTGTAGGAAATTTGATACTAGTGGCTATTTTTTACATTCAAGGAATTATTGGAATGAGAGAGGGGTTGACCACTTACAAACTAACAGAGATGGCATTTGGGAAATATGCAAATAAGTTTCTTGTATCAGGTGTTATGTGTATTTCATTGTTTGGGTGGTTTGGTATTCAGACAAGTTTGGCTGCTTTGTCTGTTCAGAAAATTTTTCCTCAGATGGACAACTATAAATTGATTGTAGTTATCGCTGGAATTATTATGACGATTTTTGCGGCAAAAGGGTTTAATTCAGTTGCGTGGGCCAATTACATTTTGATACCGCCAATACTGATTCTTATTGTATGGGGATTAATAAAGACATCCAACACATATGGCCTTGCGGATATATGGAGTTATGTTCCTAAAGAGAATATGGGGATCATGAGTGGATTAAATATGGTTGTGGGGTTGATTATGTGTGGGTCGATAATTTCCTGTGATTATACCAGATTTTGTAAGAAAAAGAAAAGTCACATTGCAATTATCAGTTTGATTGGCATCGGAGGGATTGCGGCAATTCAGGAGATTGGAACGGCAATTATAGCAATGACTGCGCCGTCATATAATATTGTCGATGTTCTATATGAGCTCGGGTTTAATTGGATAGCATTTGTTATCCTAATAGGTGCCGCATGGTCAACGAATCTAAGTGGGGCGTATTCTGGCGGATTAGCATTGAATAATATTTTTCCAAATCAAAAGAGGAGTACATTGACTTTTGTAGCAGGCATGATTGGAACAGTTCTTGCTATGTTCAATGTAATCCAGTATTTCCAGAGTTTTCTTAATTTGATCAGTGTGATTTACGGTCCGATTGCAGGTGTACTTTGGGTTGAGTACTATCTTATACATAAGAAGAAATATGTGGTTGAAAGAAATTTTAATACAGCAGGGGTTATCTGCTTTCTAATTGGAGCAGTTACGTGTTATATAACTTCATTTGTCATTGTGATAGGAGTATCCGCGGTGAACGGTCTTATTGTAGCGGGAGTAACTTATTATGGATATTATGTTTTAACAAAAAAGAGTCATGAAGCGGGAGAGTGATTACTGTGGAAAATAAAAAAATCAAATTGGTCATGGTACAAATGGGAGTAGCAGAAGGAAACGCAGAGTATAATATGGAAAAAATCCGTTCTATTATGCAGACTCAAAAAGGAAAAGGCGCGGACATTATTTGTTTTCCCGAACTTTGTGTAAGAGGATATGACTTTGAAAAAACAGCGGCTACTTCAATAGATGAGAAAGCTTTTTTTAGTGAATTAGCGATAGAAAACAAAGTGGCGATTGTTGCGGGAATTGCAGATGAAAGAAAAGGAAAGCATTTTGATACGGTCTGCTTTTGGGATGAGAACGGGCAAATGCTGCACTGTTTTGACAAAATACATCTTTGGGGAGAGGAACGGGAATTTTTTGAGCCGGGTTCCACAGTAGAAATTTTTACATATAAAGGATGGAAGATTGGTCTGCTGGTGTGCGGAGATCTGGGATTCCCAGAATTGAGCAGGATACTTGCGGCAAAAGGTGCACAGCTTCTTATTTATTCAAGCGCATGGCCGCATCCATATCAGAAATTTTGGTCAACGATGCTTGCATCAAGGGCAGCAGAAAATCAATTATATGTGGCGGGTGTAAACAGGGCAAAATACGAAAGCGATCGCTGTGGATTCTCCACAGTTGCAGACCCATCTGGGCAGATAATAAGTTGTCTTGATAGCGATGAAGAAGGGATAAAAGAAATAGAACTTTCCACATGCGTTGTAGAACAAAGAAGAGAAGAGATACCTTATCTTAAATATAGGCTGCCAGAGCTTTACAGCGATATTTGTAAAGTGTTCTGAGGTCAGAGAAAAGATTTTTGGATGTATTTAGAATTTGATACGAGAAAGCAGGTGTGATTATGAAAATAGGAGCAGTAACAATAGGACAATCTCCGAGAACTGACGTTATGGGCGATATGAAGAGAATTTTGGGAGAAGAAGTCGAAGTTTTGGAAGCAGGAGCTTTAGATGGACTTTCAATGGAAGAAATTAAAGAAATGGAGCCCCAAAAGGATGATTATGTGCTTGTGTCCCGTTTGCGAGACGGCGGATTTGCAAAATTTGGTGAACGGTTTATCCTAGAGCGGTTACAGGAATGTATTACTCAGTTAGAGAACGCTGGAGCAGAATTGATAGTCTTTTTATGCGCCGGATCTTTTCCAGATATATTTAAAGCACAGGTACCATTGATCTATCCGTCTAAGATTTTGAACGGAATAGCAAAAGCGGTCAGCGAACGCTCGAATATGATATTGATTACACCTGAGGCAGAACAGATACAGCAGGCATATGATCAATGGGGAACCATTATGGAGCAGGTTACTCCAATAGCCGCGAATCCTTATGGTGATCAGGAAGAATTGGTCAAGGCTGCGCAGAAGGCAAAAGAAATTGATTCTGACTTAATTGTGATGGATTGTATTGGATATACAGAAGAGGCAAAAAAGATGGTGAAAAAGATTTCCGGAAAGCCTGTAATTTTATGCAGAACCATACTGGCGCGGGTTATTAGCGAATGGCTAGATGTATAGCAGACAGGAGGGAGCAGAATGTTAAAGATTGGGCTTGTTCAGCTTTCTGTAATAGAAGGAGATATAAAAAGGAATTGCGCACATTTAAGAAAATTAACGGAAGCATATGCAAAAGATGACATTGATCTTTTGTGCTTTCCGGAATTATGTATCAGTGGATATGAATTTGACAGTGCTAGTAGGTCAAAAGAAGAAGAAAAGTTTTTTGAGGCGTTAGCAAAGGAATACGGTATTGCGATAATGGCGGGAATTAATATTTATCGAGAGGGAAAATTCTATGATGCTGCATGCCTTTGGGATGAGACGGGAAAACTTTTAGGTGAATTTAAAAAAATCCATTTGTGGGATAAAGAGTGTGATTTTTTTAATAAAGGGACCGAGCTTGCAGTAATTCCGTTTAAAGGATGGAATATTGGATTGCTGATTTGTCAAGATATGCGATTTTTTGAAGTATCGACGCCTTTGGTTAATATGGGCGCAGATGTAATTCTGTATCCAAGTGCGTGGATCAAAGGATGGAAAGAACTTTTTCTATTATGTGCCAGAATGCGTGCTGCCGAAAATCAGGTTTATGTAGTGGCCTTAAACCGCGCTTCTGGAGATGTTGATTATTGTGGTGCGACTTCTGTTGTAGACCCATATGGGAATATTGTCCAGGGAGCTATGGGAGATGGAGAAACATACATAAGAGCTGTGATACGGAAAGATAAGATTCGGGAGACAAGAGAAAAATTAGAATGGGAAAGTTTAAAGCTTCCTGATATTTATGAAAAGTACGAGCAATACAGATTTAGAAATGCAAAATAAATAAAAAGTTACAGAAAAAATTTGAATTGAATAAGGAGATATTTTTATGGAATGGAATATTGGCGTAGAAATGAGAGATGAGTATCGCCGGCTGGAATTAGCGAAAGGAGCGATGAAACTGGTACATGATATTATGTTATGCAGACCAGGGGAGAACTTGGTAATTACTTACGATACTTGTGTGGATGAGAGGGTTGTTCATGCATTGACAGAAGCGGCATATGCAACAGATGTTATACCTACGGTTCTCTACTACCCGACGGCTGACGGATTCTATGCAGATCCGCCGCAGCCAGTGGCAGAGGCCATTGCCTGTGCTGATGTGTGGATTGAACTGGCGTATGCTTCTATCATGCATGGGCCAGCCTATCGAAAAGCGGTAGACCAAAACGGAGCCAGGTACATTTGTGCGACAGGACTTGATACTCAGATGTTGGTAAATTGTATCGCCAAAGTAGATGTAGATAAAGTAATCGAGCTTGGAGAATATTTTAAAAAACGTTTGGAAGCAGCTGATGAAATTCATGTGATGACCAAAAAGGGAATGGATCTCAAAGGACGATTGGGAGGACGAAAGATTCGGCATTCTGGAATTAAGGCCACGCAGAAGGGATATCCGGTTATGCTTAGTGGACAAACGAGTTTTTGTCCGTTGGAAGAAACTATTGAAGGAATACTTGTATTTGACGGAGCAGTATTTCCGCCAGATACTTTGGGCATTCTGAAAGAACAGATTAATATTGAATTTAAAGAAGGGCGAATTGTAGATGTGACTGGAGGAGAAGAGGCTCGAATTTATAAAGATTGGCTGTATTCTTTTGATGATCCAAACATGCTGCGGCTGGCACATTATTCTCAGGGGTTTAATCCGGGGGTACGTGCGGTAACGGGCCGGATTGTAGAGGATGAAAGAGTGTTTGGATGTATGGAATTTGGAATTGGAAGCCAGGGGATCACTATTGGCGGCAAACATTGGAGTGCTGCTTCTCATACGGATGGCATTGTCCTGAATCCGACTATCATTTTAGACGGAGAAGTATTGGAGGAAGATGGAGTTTACAAAGATCCAGAAGTGAGGAAAATCTGTTCAGAACTGGGAATTGCGGGATATTAATAAATTAGTGGAGGAATGACTGATGAAAAGACGAAGACTGCTGTATTTGAAATCAGTGGCTTATGACTCTATGAATCAGGAGATTTTAGATTATCTACGGCCATTTCTTGATGAGAAGACCGACCTTGAGGTAAAGAGTATTATCAAAGGAACTAGCCATATGGAATACCATTTTTATCAGGCCGTTAATCAAAGAGAGATATTGAAGGAAATTCTTCAGGCAGAAAAGGATGGGTTTGATGCCTGTATCATTAGCTGCTTTGATGACCCTAGTCTTTATGAAGCCAGGGAAATCTCAAAAGATATCATTGTGACAGCACCGGGAGAAGCAAGCGCGTATCTGGCGGCTGTTTTAGGGGATAAATTTTCTGTGATTGTAGGAAGGAAGAAATGGATTCCTCAGATGGAAGAAAATATACATAAATATGGCCTGGGGCGGAAGCTTGCTTCTTTTCGAAGTCTTGATCTTGGAGTGCTGGAGTTTCATGAAAATGAAGCTGAAACTCGAAGTCGGATGGAGGAGGAGATCTGTAGAGCGGTAGAGGAAGACCGAGCAGAGGTGATTATTCTTGGTTGTACTATGCAGTTTGGATTTTACCAAGAGATGCAAGAAAAGTTTCATATTCCAGTTATAGATTCGATGGTAGCGGCGGTGAAGCAAGCGGAGTATCTTGTCGAGATGAAAGAAAAGACAGGATGGACATTCAGCCGAATCGGACTGTATGAACGACCTCCGGAAGAAGAAATGAAAGCCTGGAATTTGGAACAGGTGTGTGATCTGGAAGGGCTGCTTTATAGAGAAGGAGAAAGAAGTTAAAAATGGAGGAAAGAATTGATGCGCTTATAAAGTCTTATCAGAACGATATGATTGAGTCATTGGAATCACTAGTTAAAATTCCAAGTGTGCTCAGTCCAGAGAATGCGGAAGAGGGGGCTCCATTTGGACAGGAGATCAGGAACGCGCTAAACGAACTTATAAAATTAGCTGAGAAACTAGGTTTTGAAGTCAGGGACTATGATGGTTACGCTACTGTTGTAGATTTTGGAATAAAGGGAAAGGAGATAGGAATTTTATCTCACATCGATGTGGTCCCGCCGGGGAACGGCTGGTCAAAGCAGCCTTTTGTTCCAGAAATTGAGAACGGGAAAATGTACGGAAGGGGCACGATTGATGACAAGGGCCCGTTGGTTGCCGCACTCTATGCAATGAAAGCTGTGAAGGAAAGCGGCCTGCCTATTAAGAATCATGTACGACACATCATTGGCTGTGATGAGGAGACAGGCCACCGTTGTATCAAGTATTATCTGACAAAGGAAAAAGGCCCGGATCTTGGGTTCTCCCCAGATGGGATGTTTTCTGTCATCCATGCGGAGAAAGGGATCTTGCGATTCCAGATCGAGACGGAACGTGAGTTGCCAAATCCGAAGGAACTTTGCGTGACTCGAATCACAGGCGGAACAGTTGTAAACGCAGTACCCAATATTGCGGAGGTATGGATTGGCGGTCCCAGGGAGCAGCTGGAAGAGATTCATAAGAAGTTCCAGGAAAAGATTCCCGGAGGGACTGCGAAGATAGGCGAGGGAAATCTTTATCTTGCGTTTCCTGGTGTCAGTGCCCACGCTATGCAGCCATGGCTAGGAGAAAACGCAATTCTGTCCATGCTCCGGTTTCTAAAGGATCTGCCGTTTGCGGATTATAAGACTAGGGGGTATTTCAAAAATCTAGATGCCCTGTTTGGAGACGGCTGGGAGGGAAGAAATCTGGGAATTGCCTGTGAGGATCAGCTTTCAGGAAAACTTAGTATGAATCTGGGAATCCTGAATGTGGAAGAAAAGCACAGTGAACTGAAGGTAGATATCCGTTGTCCTGTCCATGTTGATTTGGATACAGTCTGGAAGACTATCTGTTTGACCTGCGAGAAGTATGGATTTCGCCCGGAATACTGGCAGAAACGGCCGCCGCTTTATGTGCCAAAAGATGCTCAGCTTGTACAGATTCTTCTGGATGTTTACGAAGATGTGACCGGGACGAGAGAAGAGGCGATCACTATCGGCGGCGGAACCTACTGCCGTGATGTGGAGAATTTTGTTTCTTTTGGGCCGGTATTTCCGGGCGAACCGGAATTGGCTCACCAGGCAGATGAATTTATTGATTTGAATGAACTGATGCAGTGCGCAAGACTATATGCGCAGGCACTGTATCAGTTGCTGCAGGTCGACTAGAATTGTAAAATTTCAAGAAAGTGGTGTTTTGATGTGTCAAAATGCCACTTTTTTTCTTGTTAGTCAAAAGATATAATGAAAGTATAAGGCAGGTGATGAAATGGAGATTGCGGCAGAAAGAGGAGAAAATTGGGCGGAAAGAACCAGTGGTCGGCAGAACAGAAAGAAAGACTGGAATCTGGCGTTTCTGGGTTTTGGAGCTGTCTTGTTCTTGCTGACAGTCAGTTATGGCATGATAAGACAGACGGAGCAGCTGATACCTTTGGATATGGGAAGGACAGGAGGAAAACAGACACAGTTGGAAACCGATTGCCTGACAGTTATTGGAACGGCCGTACCTGACGGGAAAAGCATTGTGGAAAAGGCGGCAGTAGATAGGAGCGTATTCTTTGCGGCGCTTGGGAGTGCAGAAGAGGAAGGAAAGGGTGTTCCAGGGACTGGAAGGGCAAATATGGAGCCGGAAGGGCGCACAGAAGGCCAGACCATAAACAGGGGCTCTTCGCTGGTGGAATCCACAGCAGAAGAGAAAGAGGAGTCCCCTCCGGTTCCGGCGGAAATAGCATTGATTCTATACGGAAACGGCGGATTGCCAGAACGTGCGGATTATATGTTTGAACCGGGAACTTTCAATTTGGAAGAGGTAGAGGGGCCAAAGCGCCTGGGTAAAATCTTTGACGGATGGTATCTGGATCCAGAGTGTACAATGCCTTTTTCCGGAAGGATGGAGGAGGGGACGGCGATAGAATTGTACGCTGGATGGAAGGAATTTCCGGGGTATATCTGTGATGAGATGGGATATGTGATCGGCTGTTCCGATATAGGATTCGTATTAACGGATGGCTTGGTGGCGCTTCCTACCCATGAAAGCTGTGTGGGGCTCAGGGCAGGAGCGTACGCCGGGGTTGAGGAAGAAATTTTCGAGGTGTATGTGCCGGCCAATATCACAGAGATTGAAAAGGGCGCCTTTTCTTCCATGCCAAATCTACTGTTTATCCAGGTGGCGGAAGGGAATCCTGCTTATTACAGCGAGGATGGGATTTTGTATCGGAAAGATGGAAGTTTGGAAGCCATACCGCCGGGGAGATAAGACGAGCGGGAGAAGGAAGTTTCGGAAAAAACGGAATATGTGTTATATTGAGTGAGAGGTAGGGATGGATATGGAAATAGTACTGGAACGTTGGAAAGTGCTGCAGGAATCGAAAAGAGCAGAAACGTATTGGAACCGGCTGGTCTTGTGGCTGGAAATAGGGCTGTTCTGTCTTTTGGCTCATTGTATGACAGGATTTCAGACGTTTGCCCTGGAGCTTCAGCTTCCTGTATATGACCAGTGGGAGACAAAGACCGATCAAATAAATGTGCTGTCAAAGCTCCCTGAAAAGGAGAGTTTTGGAAGAAATAAGGAGTGGATTGAGAAGGCGGTCAATTTGCCTTTGGCGGAAACGGCTGCTCCAACAGCGCGGGAAGAGGCCAGGGAACGAGCCGGCGGCCGGAAGGTTCCAGCTTCTGTGTCCGCGCTTTCAGACAGAACAATGGAAAAAGTGTCAGAGGAGCCGGCGGCTGTCACGGATATCCAGGTGATTATCCACGGAAACGGAGGACAGCCGGAGCGAACGGAACAGATTTTTGAAATTGGCACATTCAGCCTGGAAGCGTTAGAGGAGCCCAAGCGTTTGGGAAAAGCGTTTGACGGATGGTATTTGGATCCGGAGTGCGAGATGCCGTTTTCGGGGGCTGTGCAAGAGGAAAAGGCTGTGGAATTGTATGCGGGGTGGAAGGAATTCCCCGGATATTTTTGTGACGGTACGGGGTACGTGAGCGGTTATTCGGATAGGGCGCTGGTATTGACAGATGGCTTAGTAGCGCTCCCTGCCCATGAAAGTTGTGTAGGACTGAGAGAAGGAGCATATGCGGGAATCGAGGAAGAAATATTTGAAGTGTATATTCCAGCCAATATTACAGAAATTGAGGCGGACGCGTTTTCAGCGATGCCAAATCTGCTGTTTATCCAGGCGGCGGAAGGAAATCCTTCATACTATAGTGAAAATGGGATATTGTACCATAAAGACGGAAGCTTGGCGGCGATGCCGATGGGGAGAGGTTGATCTGAGAAAGTGTTTCAAAGGGGCTGGAGCGGCTGGCGCTCCAGCCCCTTTCTGTTAGAAAATGTTTTACAGGTATCCGTGCTTTTCCAAGGTGTTCAGGATATTGCGGCCTTCGTCAGTACCTTCAATGATCCTTCTGGCGCGGACGCTGTCGCCTATATTAACGATCTCTACCTTATTATCATCCTCGAATGTCTTTTTAAGATCAGCCAGCACCGGGGCGTTGGCTTTCATGCCCAGACAGACGAAGCCATAGTCGAAGTCCAGTACTTCCTGCCCTTCTTTGGTCTCTACCAGGAAAGAGTCCGGGCGTACTTCCTTGAGCGCGGTATTTGGCATCTGGCGTACACCATATTTCTCCATTAAGGTGAAAGTACCTACCTTTGAGATTGGATCGATGCCGTTCCCAATGGCGGGGAGCATCTCTACAATAGAGACCTGGGCTCCTTTAGGGGCAAAGAATTCCACTACATCAAGGCCAACGGCTCCGCCGCCGATCACAACAACTTTCTTTCCCTTCATGTCTTTCGGGTAATCCTTGATCTGAGAGATCATATCAAAGATGGAGTATACATGGCTTCCTTCTTTGCCCAGGTTTTCATGGAGACCGGGAATCGGGGGCAGCAGGGGTAGGGAACCAGTGGAGTTGACGATAATGTCAGGCTTCAGGTTTTTTACAAAGTCGGCTGTGGCATCTGTTTCGGTAAATACAAATAGATTTTTGAGTTTTTGCGCTCGATGGATCAAATAGTTGGGGAAGTCTGCCAGCCGTTTTTTGTCCGGGATTTTGGAAATTTCTGCCGCAAGTCCGCCAAGATAAGGTTTCTTTTCAATAAGGAAGGTGGTGCAGCCTACTTCCGCGGCAGTACAGGCGGCTTCCAGTCCGGCGGTCCCTCCGCCGATGACGGCTACATTGCACGGCTTGGAGATCTTTTGCTTTTTATATCCTTCTCCAGTGGGCACGGCTGGGTTTACCGTACAGCGGATGGGACGGTTGATGCCGATGCGGTTTCCGGCGCAGCCGATGTTGCAGGAAATGCATTTCCGGATATCGCAGATATCTCCAAATTCCACTTTATTTACCCAGTCTGGATCCGCGATAAGACCGCGGCCCATTCCAATGATGTCCGCATCCCCTTGGGCCAGGATGCGTTCCGCGACGTGGGGATCCCGGATATTTCCGGTAGTGACGCAGAGCTTTCCATATTTTTCTTTTACGGCTTTCGCCATGTAGGAACGCCAGCCATCCGGCAGATAGTTGGCATCGATCTGGTACTGGAGGGAACCATTCAGACCCGCGGATACGTCGATCACATCCGCCTCTTCCTGGAAATACTGGAGATAGTCCAGGGTGTCCTCCAGAGAGTTGCCGCCTTCTAGAAATTCATCCGCGCTGATCCGCACAAAAACAGGAAAGAAAGGCCCTACCTGCGCCCGGACTTCCTCCAGGACCATACGGGCGAAACGCGCCCGGTTTTCTGGAGTTCCTCCGAATTCATCAGTCCTGTGGTTTGTGAGAGGAGAGAGAAACTGACTAAGAAGGTAGGAGTGGCCGGCATGGACCTCTACCGTGTCAAAACCCGCGATCTGCGCCCTTTTGGCCGCTTCACCGTATTTTTTGACGATGCGCAGGATCTCTTCCTTCTTCAGAGGACGGGGAACATCGCCGCCTTCTTTGGAAGGAATATCGGAAGCGGATACTGGCTGCATGTTGGTTCGTACGGATTGGGCAGAGGCGCCCGCGTGGTTGATCTGGATCCCAATGCAGGCGCCGTGTTTGTGCACCGTCTCCGTCAATTTAAACAAACGGGGGATGTAGTTGTCGTGGTCGATTCGAAGATGTGTCGTTCCGTTGGAACCCTCCGGGGAATCTACACTGGCGTTTTCTACCATAATGAGACCGGTTCCGCCTTTGGCTCTTTGTTCGTAGTAATTAATATGGAGAAAACTCATTTCTCCGCTCTGCTCCCCATAATTGGTTCCCATGGGGGTCATCATGATCCGGTTTTTCATTGTCATCCGCCGGATAGTCAATGGTTCAAAGATATGTTTATACTCGTTTTTCATAAGAATCCTCCTAAATATGTGAATAAAAAGGGAAAGAGGTTGTTTACTGACAGATTTGATATTTGATTAACAATCTGTTTTCTGCTCACATTATAGGAGAAAAGAAACCAGAGGACAAATATATATATCATGGGAAATCTATAGAAATGGACTATGAATTGTGCTATTTTATATAAAAGGAGGGATTCGATGAATTTAAGTCAGTTGAAATATTTTGTTACGCTGGCCCGATTGGAGCATTATACAAAGGCGGCGGAAGAATTGGAGATCTCCCAGCCGTCTCTGAGTTATGCTATGACGATGCTGGAGCAGGAACTGGGCACAAAACTCTTTCAGAAAAAAGGGAGGAATATTGTGCTGACAAAATATGGAAAGTTTTTCCTGGACTATGTGGAGCAGTCTCTTCAGACGCTGGAACTGGGAGTCCGCAAGACAAAAAGTATGACCGGGCAGACGAAGGGACGTATCGATCTGGCATACATCTATACTCTGGGGAGCGAGTTTGTCCCAAGGATCGTGGGGGATTTTCTTCGGAGCCATGAAGAACTGGATATCCAGTTTCATTTCACAGTGGGAAATACTTCTGAATTGCTGAAAGGATTGAAAGAAGAAACCTTTGATCTTGCTTTTTGTTCGATGCCGGAGAAAGAAGCGGGGATCGAGTTCTTTCCGGTTGCAAGGGAAACCCTGGCGGTGGTGGTGCCAAAGGGGCATCCTCTTTCCGGCCGGGGGGAAGTGGATCTGGAAGAGACGGCCCCCTATCCTCAGATCTTTTTTACCCAGAGCAGCGGACTTAGGCCGGTGGTGGAAAGTTTATTTGAGACAGCAAAGATCAAACCCAAGATTGCTTATGAGATTGAAGAGGACGGTTCCATGGCCGGACTTGTGGCGCAGAATTTTGGGATCGCCGTCATGCCGGACATTCCGATCTTAAAGACGCTGAATGTGGACGTGCTGGCACTGCGGTCGCCGCGGTACCGGAGATATGTCTATATGGCCAGGTCCAAAGATAACTATGAGACGCCGGTAGTAAAGAAATTCGCGGAGTACGTAAAGAGAGTGTGCCATTGTTAGGGCATAGATTCTTTTCGGATAAACTGGATGAAATTTTTAACAGCAGGGATCAGATACCGGTCCTTCATATGCGCCAGGTACACGGTATGGACTAACGTGACATCAGACAGAGACAGGATCTGGACATTCCTTTCGCGGATGGCATCTACATCGGCCACCAGAGCAATGCCAAAATTCTCCTCGACCAGAGCGGATATGGCATTCTCGTCAGGAGACTCACAGATGATATCCGGCGTCAGATGATGGGAGGCATAAAGACGGTTTGTAAATTTTCCAAGACCGGAGGTCTTGTCGTATCCGATCAACGGGTAATCGTTAAGATCGCGGAGGATCAGGTTCTCTTTTTGCGTGATCGGATGGCCTTGGGGGGCGATGACGACCATTTTTTGGCGGATAATAGGAATAAATTGGATATCCGGCTCGTTCTCTACATAAGAACAGAAGATCAGGTCAAACCGTTCCTTTTTCAGACCCTCGATCAGCGCGTCGGTGTGCAGCTGGTGAAAGCCAAAAGAGATGTCCTGATAAGACCGCTGGCTGAGAAAACGGCGGACCATGTGGGGAATATAGCGTCCGGCCAGCGGGAACACATAGGCAATATCAATCCGGCCTTCGCCGCCGGCGAGCTGGCGCATCTGGGATTTGGCGGTTTCTACATCCTGGAGGATCTTGTCAACATGCTCCAGAAATATGCGGCCATATTTGGTAAGGCGGACGTTCCTGCCCTGCCGTTCAAATAGGATAATGCCCAGTTCTTCCTCTAAAGCGGAGATAGAACGGCTGAGGGAAGGCTGGGAGAGATTCAGCTTGGCCGCCGCCTGGCGGAAGTGGGAGAGCTTGGCGATGGTCTGAAAATATATGAGTTGGTTTAAAGTCATGGTATGCGCCTCCTTTGTGCAAAGTATAACATAAATGATAATAAAAAACTATCAAAAATAATTAAAAGATATATTAGAACTATCATAGCGGATAGGATATAATGACGGTAAGAGGTTGTTTATTAATTAACAAACAAAAATGGAGGACAAAACGATGTCAGAGAGAATTACAGGTCACACAGAGTTGATCGGGCTGATGGCGTATCCTATCCGTCATTCCAGCTCGCCGGCGATGCAGAATGAAGCGTTTGCGAAATTAGGGCTTGATTACGCCTATCTTGCGTTTGAGGTAGATAATGAAACCCTGGAGGATGCGATCACAGGGCTTCGCGCGTTAAAAATGAGAGGTTCTAATGTATCTATGCCGAATAAAACAGTAGTCCATAAATATCTGGACAAGCTTTCCCCGGCAGCCCAGATGTGCGGAGCGGTCAACACGATCGTCAATGACGATGGCGTACTGACCGGCCATATTACAGATGGAGTTGGATATATGAAGGCTCTTCAGGATAATCAGATTGATGTGATCGGAAAAAAGATGACGATCGTGGGCGCGGGGGGAGCCGCCACAGCGATCGAGATCCAGGCGGCCTTGGATGGAGTGAAAGAGATATCTATCTTTAATCAGAAGGATAAGTTCTGGGAAAACGCGAAGGAGACGGTCCGCAAGATCAACGAAAAGACAGAATGTAAAGCGGCTTTGTACGATCTGGAGGACCTTGGAAAGTTGAAGGAAGAGATCGAGGATAGTTATCTGTTTGCCAACGCTACAGGGGTAGGGATGAAGCCTCTGGAAGGTCAGACCTATATCCCGGACAAATCTTTCCTAAGACCAGACCTGATCGTGACGGACGTGGTTTATTTCCCAAGAGAGACGGCGCTTCTTAAGATGGCGAAAGAAGTGGGATGTAAAACGATGAACGGCCTTGGCATGATGCTGTTCCAGGGCTCAGCGGCCTTCGAGCTGTGGACAGGCCAGCCTATGCCCATTGACTATATGAAGGAAATCCTAGACATCAGATACGAATAGAAAAGGAGAGTAAGTGTGGAAAAGAAATACATACCAAGCGCGTTGATCTTATATCTGAATTATTTTATCCACGGGATCGGGTGCTCCATCTTAAGCCAGCAGGTGGTGAAGGAAGAGCTGGTAAGTCAGTGGGGGCTCTCGGATGTTATGACGGTCACTTCTGTGGCGGCGGCCCTGGGTCTTGGCCGATTGATCTCTCTTCCCTTTGCCGGCCCGGTCTCAGACAAATTGGGGAGGAAGCTCTCCGTGCTGATCGGTGTGGCCTCCTATGTGATCTTCTTTGCAGGGATCACATTTTCCCCCAATATGCAGTTTGCCTATGTGGCGGCAGTCCTGGGAGGGATCGCTAATTCGTTCCTGGATACGGCGACCTATCCGGCAGTCACAGAGATCATTTACCGCTATACCGGAATCGCGACTATGGGGATCAAATTCTTTATCTCGATCGCCCAGCTTCTGATGCCATTTTTCTTGGGAGTGGCGGCAGGGACACAGATGTCTTATCTGGCGCTTCCGCTGGTGTCGGGGATCGCCATCGCGGTACTGGGGATCCTGGCTCTTTTTGCCCCATTGCCCGCCAAGCCAGAAAATGAGAAGTCGGAGTCCTTTATCGATAATCTCAAGAACGCGCATTTCTCCCTGGAAAGCGCGGCGCTGATCCTGATCGGGTTTACCAGTACGGCTACCTTCCAGCTCTGGCTGAACTGCGCCCAGACCTTCGGGACGGAAGTGGCTGGTATTCCTTCCGCCTCGGTTTCTATCATGCAGACGTATTATTCAGCCGGGACTATGGCGGCTCTGGTGATCACCAGCATTCTGATCGTCAAATTCCGGCAGGTAAGATTCCTGGTAATCTATCCGGCGATCTCCCTGGTCATGCTGATCTTAGTGTATCTGATACGGACACCGATGATCTGCAATATAGGGGCGTTTGTGATCGGCTACTCTGCGGCGGGAGGCGTACTTCAGATGGCAACAGCCACAGTCAATGATCTGTTCCCCAAGATCAAAGGGACGATCACCAGCCTTGTCATGATCGCGTCCAGTTTGTGCAACTACACCATTCTGAGCGCGGCTTCCAAGATGTCCGCGGAGAATGTGATCGTGATGAATCTGGCGATCACTGTGATCGGTGTGCTTCTTGCTTTATTTGTAAACCTGAGATATGAAAAATTGCTGGCTGCCGTGGAAAGTCCCGGACGGCAGTAAGAAAAAGGAGGAAATAAAAAATGAGACCAGTAGTGGTGAGAAATGTAAAAATCGGGGAGGGTATCCCGAAAGTCTGCGTACCTATCGTAGGGACAACAAGGGAGGAAATCTTGGAAGCGGGGGAAAAAATCCTGGATCTTGGCGCGGATGTGGCAGAATGGCGCGTAGATTGGTATGCGGATATTTTTGACGCGGATCAGACAGAAGAGACGGCAAAGGGGCTTCGGAAGGCTTTGGGAGACATCCCCCTTCTCTTTACCTTTCGGACCGCTAAGGAAGGCGGGGAGAAGGAAATCGAGACGGCTGCCTATGCGGAACTGAATAAGAACGCCATCAAAACAGGATTGATCGACCTGGTAGATGTGGAACTGTTTACTGGGGAAAAGGAAGTTCAGGAGATTATTGAAACAGCCCATGCCTGTGGAGTGAAGGTGGTGGCTTCCAATCATGATTTCCAGAAAACCCCGGATAAAGAGGAGATCCTATCCCGCCTTTGCAAGATGCAGCAGCTGGGAGCGGATATTCCTAAGATCGCTGTCATGCCCCGGAATAAGAAAGATGTCCTGACACTGCTTGCCGCTACCCGGGAAATGGCTGAAGAATACGCGGACCGGCCGATCATCACCATGTCTATGGGAGGAACCGGCGTTATCAGCCGACTGTGCGGCGAGGTGTTTGGCTCAGCGCTGACGTTTGGGGCGGCAGGAAAAGCTTCCGCCCCAGGACAGATGGGAGTGGAGGAATTAAAGACAGTGCTTGGACTTCTGCATGAAAGCTTATAGTTGAGGCAGCGGAAAAGTGAGGTGCTCTATGAAAAAAGGATTGCGGTGGCTGGACCAGAACCTGGAGGAATGTCTGATGGTGTTCCTCCTGGCGGCTATGACGGTGATCATGGGGATCCAGGTGTTTTCCAGATATGCGCTTGGCATGTCTCTTACCTGGTCTGAGGAACTGACCAGATATCTCTTTATCTGGGCCGGCTTCTTAAGCGTCAGCTATTGTACGAAGAAGTGTATCTCGATCAAGATCGAACAATTTGTGGCATTGTTTCCAAAGAGGGGGAAAGCCCTCTTTAAAGTGGTGAATCACACGCTGGAACTGATCCTGTTTTTCTATCTGATCCCCTGCGCGTGGAAGTATTTCCATACGGCCATCGCAAGCGGGCAGACGAGCCCGGCCCTGGGACTTCCTATGTACGCGGTGCAGGCGGCGCCGCTTTTGGGGTTCCTTCTTGCCGCTGTCCGGGTGCTGCAGAGATGGATCGTGGAGTTCCGGGCTGTGCGGGGAAAGGAGTAGATCATGCCGACTGTTATTGTATTTCTTGTATTTATAGTCTGTCTGGTCATTGCGATTCCGGTTTCCATTTCCCTTTCGGCGGCATCCGTCCTGCCGGGGATACTGGATTCTTCCTTTGCGGCAAGCGGGACGTTTGTCGTCCGCTCCATGCTGGGAGGACTGGACAGCTTTCCGCTGCTGGCGGTACCGATGTTCGCGCTGTCGGGGATCCTTATGGCAAAAGGAGGGATTTCGGAGAAATTATTTCATGTATTTGCGTATTTCATGGGGAAGCGGACGGCTGGGCTGCCCTGCGCGGTGATCGTTACCTGTCTGTTTTACAGGGCTATTTCCGGTTCCGGTCCAGCCACGGTGGCGGCGGTGGGAAGTATGACGATCCCGATCCTGATCCGTATGGGTTATGATAAGACCTTTTCCACGGCGATCGTGGCGGTGGCGGGAGGGCTGGGTGTGATCATCCCGCCCAGTATTCCCTTTATCATGTACGGAATTGCCTCCGGCGCATCTGTAAGCGACCTGTTTGTGGCGGGGATCGTCCCGGGTATTTTTATCAGCCTCTTATTGATGATGTATGCGGTGTTTTACTGTAAAAAGCATGGGGAGGATGAGAAGAAAAAGCAGGAGTTGGTAGGCGCTCTCAGAGAGAAAGGGTTCCTCTGTGTCCTGAGGGAAAGCGCGTTGGCGCTGCTAAGTCCGGTGATCATCCTGGGATGCATCTACGCAGGCATCGCCTCCCCTACGGAAGCGGCGGTGATCTCTGTATTCTATGCGCTGTTCATCAGTCTGTTTGTGTATAAAAGCATTTCCGTGGGAGATATCTGGGGGATCCTGGTGGAAGGGATCCGTACTTATACGCCGATTCTGTTTATCCTGGCGGCATCGGTGGCCTTTTCCAGGGTGCTTACGCTCCTGCAGGTGCCCCAGGGAGTCAGCGACTGGATTTTAAGCCATGTTGCAGACCCGGTGATTCTTCTGCTGGTCATCAACGGGTTCCTTCTGGCGGTAGGGATGATCATGGATACGACCCCGGCGATCCTGATCCTGCTTCCGATCGTGACGGAAGTGGGAGTAGATCCTATCCATTTTGGGATCATCATGGTGGTGAATCTGGCCATTGGTTTTGTGACACCGCCTATTGGGGTCAATCTGTTCGTGGCGTCTTCGCTGTCAGATATTCCGGTGATGGAGATTGCCGGAAAGGCAGTGCCGATGATCGGATATTTTCTGCTGGCGCTTCTGGTGATCACGTTTGTGCCGGCTGTCAGCCTGATACTATTGTAGTTTCAACTTTGGAGGAAATATGAAGAGATGGAAATACGCGCTTCTGGTCTCTTTGTCCGCCGGAATCCTGGCGGGATGCGCGGCAGACCAGGAAGAACAGACATACGCGTACCCTTTGGCCACCGCAAGTCCGGAGGATACGGTGACGCAGATCTACGCGGAGAAATTTGCGGAAGAAGTAGACCGTTTAAGCGGCGGGCGGATTGAGATCCAGATCTATCCCAACAGTGTGCTGGGCGGAGACCGGGAACTCTTAGAGAGCTGTTACGACGGGGATATCCCCTTTGTCGTGCAGAATACGGCCCCTCAGGTCAACTTCATTCCGGATACGGCAGTTTTCGACAGCCCCTGTGTGTTTGACAGCCTGGAGGAAGTAAGAGAGACGATCGATGAGCCGGAATTCCTGGATCTCATCCGCCGGTCCTACCGGGAAGCCGGATATGAGCTCCTTGGCTTCGCGGACCAGGGCTTTCGCGTGATGTCGACGAATCAGAAGGCGGAATCCTTCGAGGACTTTGCGGGGCAGAAGATACGGACGATGGAGAACCAGTATCATCTGGAATTCTGGAAGGCGCTGGGGGCCAATCCTACTCCGATGAATTTCAGCGAGGTTTACATCGGCCTGCAGCAGAATACGATCGATGCCCAGGAGAACCCGTATGAAGTTATTGTGTCCAATCGGCTTTATGAACAGCAGGACTATGTGGTAGAGACGAACCATCTTCCACATCTGATCTCGCTGATCGTCAATGAGGGATTCTACGCCAGTCTTTCCGACGAGGACCAGGAGATCCTGCGAAAAGCGCAGGAGTCTGCGCAGTCATACGCGCGAGAGGCTTCCGATGAAAGGATCGCGGAACGTATCCGGGAGATCGAGGAAAGCGGGACTCAGATCTTAAGCCTGGACGAGGAAACAAAAGCGGCGATGATCGAGGCATGCGAACCTGTCTATGAGGAGATACGCGAGGTGGTTTCAGAAGAAATCGCGGCCGCTTATATGGGAGAGTAGAATAGAGTGGGGACAGCCGCGGGGCACAGGAAAATCCTGTGCCCCTATTTCTTTTTTAAAGAAAAATGGTATAATCAAAAAGAGTTGGCAAAGAGCGGGCCAAGTTCTTTTTTTACCACAGGAGGAATATAGATTTAGAAAAGCGGACAAGGATTTTACTATGAAAAGAAAACGTACTTCATATAGATACTCTAGAAAACCCCAGAGGCGCAGAGGGTACATAAGCGGCGCCAGAAGACAGACCAAGCGGCGGAAGCTCTGGTTGTGCGGCTCTATTCTGGCCAGTGTGTTTCTGATCGTTCTGGCGGCGCGCTGGCTGCCTCAGACGGCGGAAGAACTGGGGAAAGAAAGGGAAAAAAATAAGACTCCCCAGACAAGAGAAGAGACAGGGAATGAAAATCCAAATATCCGGGTGCTGCTTATGACGGACGGATATCAAAATGAAACTCATCCAAAGGCAGTACTGTCTTCAGACAGCGGGCTGGTGGTCTTCTGGGGAGACCAGGAGGAGGAAGCGGAGGGGAAACTTACGATCGAACCGGATGATGAGCGGTTTCAAAAAGGAGCGGTCCGGGTTTGGGCAAAGGAGGGAAAGGTTACGGTAGAGACCTTGAACCGGGGATATGGGACTCCTTCTTACGCGGGAGTGATCGAACTTCGGACGACGGCGGAAGGCCTGGTGCTGATCAACGAGCTTCCTGTAGAAACCTATCTGTGCGGCGTGGTGCCAAGTGAGATGCCATCCTCCTATGAACTGGAAGCTTTGAAAGCCCAGGCGGTGTGCGCCAGAAGCTATGCCTACCGCCAGATAGAAAGTTACGGATACCCGGAATATGAGGCTCATGTCAATGACAGTACGGCTTATCAGGTGTATGGAAATTCAGCGCCGGCAGAAAGCGCCCAGGAGGCGGTGGAGGCCACGGCAGGAGAGACAGTGCGTTATGAGGGAAAAGTGGTGACCACCTATTATTATTCTACCTCCTGCGGTCATACAACCAGCGCAGAAGCGTGGGGGACCGCGCCAAGCAAAGAAAATGCTTATCTGCAGTCTGTGGAGGTCTGCGGGGAAAATGGCGACTATGAAAAGGATCTTCCCTGGTACCGGTGGGAAGCCAGGATTCCTGTACAGACCTTATCGAATCTGATCGGGCTGAATACAGGCACGGATATTGGAACGGTAAGTGAGATCCAGGTGACAAGACGAGGACCGGGAAATGTGGCGCTGGAGATCCAGGTGTCAGGCGAGAAAGGACGCGTCACTGTAGAGACGGAAAATAAGATCCGCAGGGCTCTTGGGGGAGAAGGCTATGAGATCACAAAGCAAGACGGATCTGTGGCCGCGAGTTCGGAACTTCTGCCCAGCGCTTTTTTTACGATTGAGAAATCCGGGGATCTGTTTGTGATTCAAGGCGGAGGTTTTGGACATGGTATTGGGATGAGCCAGAACGGGGCGAATGAGATGGCGAAACAGGGGATGGACTATCGAAAGATCCTGACCTTGTTTTACCAGGGCGTGACCATTGAATAAATGTACAAAAAGGATGAAGGAACTGTGATCGAAAGAAAGACAGACATGATCATTTCTTACCCAGAGATCCATTATCAGAAAGAGAACGGCGGGATACGGATCACCGCTTGTTATGGGGAAGATGGCCGCGTATTCCTTCCAGAGCGGATCGAAGGACAGCCGGTGACCGCTATTGGGGCGTACGCGTTTTCAGAGGGCGGGGAATCCCCGGAAGATCTGGTGTGGGGACAAGAAGGAAAGCAAGAGAAGCTGAAGGCTGAAAGGATACAGGAGCTCCATCTGCCGGACGGCGTATGCAGGATTGGCCGGTACGCCTTCTACCGCTGCCGGAATCTTGCGAAACTGACGCTGTCAGATGGGATTTTAGAAATCGGCGGCGGAGCTTTGACAGGCTGCAGGCCGGGGCAGATTGAAATCCACCTGAGGCGGGGAGAACAGTCGGCTTTAAAATCGATTTTGGACGAAGTGCGGTTCGCGATTCGGGCGACTCTTTATTATCACCGGGCAGAGGGGAAGATAGAAGTGGCGAAGGTGTTGTTCCCGGAGCACTATGAAGAGGCGGTGGAGAATACGCCGGCCCGGCTTTTATACACCAGCCACCACGGAGCGGGGGGATACTACCGTCAGTGCTTCTATGACCGGAAACTGGATTTCCCCAAATATGATGCCCTGCTTCCAAGGGCGGTAGCGGAAGAGACGCCGGAAACGGTGACGGAGCTTGCCATTCAAAGACTTTTGTTCCCGGTAGGGCTTTCTAAGAAGGCAAAGGAAGAGTACGAGACCTTTTTAAGAGAGCATGGAGGGCAGGCGGCCGCGTTTTTGGTGGACAAGGAAGAACTGGACGGGCTGCGTCTTTTAATGGATGGAGGCCTGCTGGAGGAAGCGGCTTTTGAGATCGGGATAGAGACCGCTTTAAAACAGGGGAAGACGGCGCTTGTCAGTCTTTTGATGGAGGAGAGGAGCCGCAGGTTTCCGCGGAA
The DNA here is from genome assembly GCA_007361935.1 of Lachnospiraceae bacterium KGMB03038. Taxonomy (NCBI): domain Bacteria; kingdom Bacillati; phylum Bacillota; class Clostridia; order Lachnospirales; family Lachnospiraceae; species Lachnospiraceae bacterium KGMB03038. The sequence continues at coordinate 1,369,451 of CP041667.1, forward strand.
GAAGAAAACCTTTGAGTTTTGAGCAAAAAGAATAGAAATTGGAGAAGATCAGCATGAGAGACAGAGAGAACGATATAGTGGAACAATTGGAGCAGATCGGACGTCAGATCCTTATCGTTTCCAGAAATGAACTGTATCTTTCGATGCGATTTTTGGACGTGGCTTTAAGCAGCTTTACTTTTGTGCTGGATGAAGGGATAGGCACCATTGGAACAGACGGCTTTTCCATCTTTTACGGGCCTGCCTGGCTGGGCGGGATGTTCCGGGAGAATCCCGTCTTCGTAAACCGGGCGTATCTGCACATGGCGCTGCATGGAATCTTCCGGCATATGACCGGGAGAGGGGGAAGGCAGAAGAGATACTATGATCTGGCCTGTGATATCGCGGTGGAATCTGTGATCGATGGAATGACCTGCCGCTGTGTGCGCCAGCCCCGGTCGTTCCTTCGCAGGGAGACGTACCGGAAGCTGGAAGAGGCTATGAAGGTACTGACAGCCGGAAAGATCTGTCAATGCCTGTTGTCCTGGGATCTGTCGGAAACAAAGCTGGAACGGCTGGAAGCGGAGTTCCAGGTGGACAGCCACCTATACTGGCCGGAAGATGATCCAAAGAAGCGTCAGCAGATTGAGAATCAATGGCAGGATATCAGCGAGAAGACCGAGATGGAAATGGAAGGGTTTTCCAGTGAAGCGTCCTCCCAGTCAGGCAATCTGGCCAAACAGATCAAGGTGGAGAACCGGCAGCGGTTTGACTATCGGAAGTTCCTGCGTAAATTCGCGGTCCTCAGGGAAGAGATGGCGGTGGATCCGGACTCCTTTGATTATGTATTCTACAGCTATGGACTGCGGCTGTATGGAAATCTTCCATTGATCGAGCCCCAGGAGTGGAAAGAAGAAAAGAAGATCGAAGAGTTTGCGGTAGTCATCGATACTTCCATGTCCTGTTCCGGAGAACTGGTGCGCAAATTTCTGGAAGAGACTTATACCGTTCTAAGTGAAGAGAATAGTTTCTTTCGAAAGGTTAACATCCATATCATTCAGTGCGACGAAGAGATCCAGACTGATGTGACGATCACGAAGGCGAAAGATCTGGCCGCGTATATGGAGCAGTTGGAATTAAAGGGAGAAGGCGGAACAGATTTCCGGCCGGCTTTTGCCTATGTGGACAGGCTTCGTGAGGAGCAGGCATTTTCGAACCTGAAAGGCCTTATATATTTTACAGACGGGAAAGGAATCTATCCGGAGAAAATGCCGCCCTATGAAACGGCCTTTGTATTCCTGGAGGAAGATTATGAGGACAGAGAAGTTCCTCCCTGGGCGATGAAGCTGATCTTGGAGGAGGAGGATCTAGACAGAAAAGATCTGGAAGAACGAAGAAGAAAAGGAGAAGATTATGCATATTAAACGAGCCAAGCAGGAAATCAAAGATTCGATAGAGGCATATCTGAAAAAGGATGCTTACGGGGAGTATGTGATCCCATCCATCCGCCAGAGACCGCTGCTCTTGATGGGGCCTCCGGGGATCGGGAAGACCCAGATCATGGAGCAGGTTGCAAGAGAATGCGGCATTGCCCTGGTTTCTTACACCATCACCCATCATACCCGGCAGAGCGCCATTGGCCTGCCGTTTATCAAGGAGCGGATGTTTGGGGGGACCGCTTATCAGATCACTGAGTATACCATGAGCGAGATCATCGCTTCTGTATATGAGAAAATGGAGAAGACAGGATTGAAAGAGGGGATCCTGTTCATCGACGAGATCAACTGTGTGTCGGAAACACTGGCCCCGGCTATGCTGCAGTTCCTGCAGTGCAAGACCTTTGGAAACCAGAAAGTGCCGGAAGGATGGATCATCGCGGCGGCGGGAAATCCACCGGAGTATAACCGGTCGGTCCGGGAGTTCGATGTGGTGACTCTGGACCGGATCAAGCGCATCGATGTGGAAGAAAATTATGACGTGTGGAAGGAGTACGCCTATAAGGTCGGTATCCATCCAGCCATCCTTTCTTATCTGGATCTGAAGAGAGAGCATTTCTACCGGATGGAGACGACACCGGATGGAAAAGCGTTTGCTACGGCAAGAGGCTGGGAGGATCTTTCTGAGCTTTTGAAGGTCTATGAGTCTCTGGGAAAGAAGGTGGACCGGGAGGTGGTCCATCAGTATATCCAGCACTGGAAGATCGCCAAGGATTTCGCGGTATACCTGGAACTTTATGAGAAATACCAGAAGGATTACGGTCTGGAAGATATTTTCAAAGGCCAGTGGGAGAAAGGAACTTTGGAGAAGCTTTCTTACGCCGCTTTTGATGAACGGCTCAGCGTGGTGGGAATGCTGTCCGGGAGACTCCAGGAATTCTTCCGCCGGTATGGGTTCCTGGACGCCTATGTGACCCGGCTTTACGAGACGGTAAAACGGGCGCAGAAAGAGATGAAACATATGGAGCAGATATGCAGGGAGGAAGAGGAAACTTACGAGAAGCTGCGCGCGGCAGAGCAGCTTACCAGAGAAGAAGACCATCTCTGGCGGAAGGTACTGGATACCCTGGAAGACTGGAAACGGCTGGTAAAAGAGGAACATTTGTCAGGGGAAGACGCTTTGGGGCTGGTCAGGGAACGGTTTCAAAGGGAAGCATCCCGCCGCCAGGAGGCTGTGGATGAGACGGAGGAAGCGCTGGACCATGTGTTTGATTTCCTGGAAGCGGCCTTTGGAGACAGCCAGGAGATGGTGGTGTTCGTGACAGATCTGAATACGAATGCTTACAGTATCCAGTATTTGAAAGAAAATGACTGCCCAAAGTATTACCGCTATAATAAACGGCTTCTGTTTGATGAGCAAAGAGAAGAAATACTTTCCCAGATGGATGGGGTGGAAGACAGGCTGATTGACTTAGATAGGAAGAGGGGAGTATAATGGGGGAGTGAGGAATGAAACATGAAGACAAGAACCAAAATACTGCTCCTGGCGGGAGCCGGTATCCTGCTCCTTGGGATCGGGATTTTCGCGGGCTGGCATTTGAGCCGTCAGCAAAATAGCGGAGAATGGAAAGAAGAGGCAAAGAAGCAGGTAAAAGAAGAAACGGATATGACAGAGAAGCAGAAAGTCCGGGTGGAAGAGATCGGATTTTCCAGGATCTCCGGCCAGGAGATCCAGATCCAGTGGCCGGACCGGTGGGAGCCTTACGTAGAGGAATATCAGATCCAGCGGCGGAAGAGCGGAGAGGATACCTGGCAGCAGGTAGGGACTCTGGCCTCTGATCAGAGGGTAGAGGATACGGCGCTTGCCTGGGTGGACACTCTTGAGGAAAGCGCCGTCCAGCAATATGAATACCGCGTGGATGTAAAAGTGACGGATCCAGAGAAGTATCAGGCGGAAGAAGGGAAAACGGTAATGGCCAGCAATCTTCTGGTGTGTATCGATCCGGGACATTACAGCGGGAAGAATACGGTGGAAAGTGGAACTGCCTATGCGGAAGGGGATTTCACCCTGCAGCTTGCAAAAGAACTTTCGGGAGTTTTGAAGGAAGACTATGGGGTGACTTCTATATTGACGAGAGACTCCGGAAGCATTTCTATAGACGGGTATACAGATAATGCTTTGGATTCTGGCCACATCAGTCTGAGAGGGGAATACGCGGAAGGGACAGACTTGTTTCTTTCGATCCATACCAACGCAAATTTGGAAGGGGCCAATGGCTGTGAGACGGAAGAGCAGCCCATTTCTATCAATAAGCCGATTCTGATCCTGAATGAAATTGCCTGTGAGCAGGAGCAGGCGGTGAAAGTCGCAAATGGGATCGGAAGTCATCTGGCGGAAACCAGTTATCAACTGGGGATCGCGGCGGTGGGTACGTTCTGTGCCGTCGAGGAAAGCGGGCAGATCCGGGAGTGGACGGATGCTTACAATGACCAGACGGATGTGGAAGGAACGGTATGCCGCAGGAGCGGAGAACACGGAGATTATTACGGAGTGCTCAGAGGAGCCGCGAATGTGGGGGTGCCGGGGATGATCATCGAGCATGGATTCCATACAGTACCGGAAATGCGCCAGATGGCGGCGGCAGGAGAACTGGCGGGAGCCTGGGCGAGAGCAGACGCGGAAGGAATCGCGGAAGGATTTGGATTCGAGAAATATCTGGAAACAAAACAGGAATAAAGGAATGGAGGAATGAGAGATGTTTTGTGGGAATTGTGGACATAAGCTGCAGGATGACTCGATCTTTTGTCCCAATTGCGGGGCAAGGGTAGACGGGGAGGAAACGCCCGTCGGCGCGGGCCAGCCGGAAAAGGCTGTTTTGCCGAAGGCGGAGAGGAAACCGGCGGCAAAGAACAAGAATAAGAAACATTCGAAAAAGCCGGTGATCGCAGCAGTGATCGCAGCGGCGCTTCTGGTGCTTGCGCTGGGAGGAGGAACGGTTTACGCAACGGCAGGACTGAGTATGCAAAAAGACCGGGCGCTGGACAAGATTAAGGACTGTGGATTCCCGGAATATGAAGAAGAGGCCAAAAGCGCGGCCGAGCAGTGGGATGGTTTGGGAATCTTGGATATAGGAGAGAAACAGGATGTGATCCAGGAGTTAAAGTCTGTGCAAAAAGATCTGGACAGCTTTATTGAAGACCAGATCAAATTCTACGAAAGTGTGGACATGTCTGAGGCGGAAGAAGCGGAAGTTTCGTCTTATGAATCAGAGATGAAGACCATCGGGCAGCTGACCAAGAGCGATGACCGGGACTATGGGGCGATCAAAGAGGCGTTTGATAAAGTGGATGACGCCGTCTACATGTACATAGAATCGGAAAATGAATTGAACGTGGAGGTACAGCAGGTGGACGCTTCCGAATTTCCGAAGGTCCGACTGTATGTGAACGTGGAAGATCCTTCTACGGGAGAAGTGCCGGAGAATCTGGACGAAGCAATGTTCTATATCCGAAAGGAAGACGCCAACGCGAAATTTGTCAGACAGACGGTGACAGAAGTGAACCAGCTGAACGAGGCGGAAGCCTTGAAGGTGGATATGGTGGCAGATGTGAGCGGAAGCATGAGCGGAAGCCCGCTGGACGAAGCGAAATCCATTATGAATAATTTTATTAATAGTGTGCAGTTTGATGCGGGAGACTTGGTAGAACTGACTTCCTTTGCCACGGGAGTCCGCCTGGAACAGGAATTCTGCGATGACCCCGCCCTTTTGACCCAGAAGGTGAACCAACTGGATACAGGAGATATGACCAGTCTGTACGATGCTCTTTACACAGCGGTAGAACGGGTGGCGGCCCAGACAGGAGCCAGATGTGTGATCGCCTTTACCGATGGAAACGACAACTACAGCAACTGTACTCAGGAAGACGTGATCCAGGTAGCCAACCGCTATCATGTGCCGGTGTTTATCATTGGTATCGGGTCCATTGATGCCTCTGAGATCAATTATATCGCGGAGCAGACGGGAGGCGCATACTACAGCGTCAATGATGTCTACTCTATGGAGAGTATTTACCAGGAGATCTATGAGATGGAGAAAGAACTCTATCTGCTGGAATTTGAGGACAGCACTGGAGCGACGGTAGATGACGAAGCGAATATCCAGGTGGGATATCACACTCAGGAATACGGCGGAGAATGTGATTACACCTATCAGCCGAATGTACTGCTGAGCGCGAAAAGCGCGGATATCTACACAGACGGGCCGGAAGCCGTGGTAGAGCAGTATCTGAAGAACTTCCCTGCCGCAGTGACCAACAGCGACTTCTCTCTGATCGCGGATTATATGAAGGCGGGGAGCGATATCTATAATGAACAGGAGAAATACGTTCAGAGAGATATCACAGAGCAATTGGATACCTATGAGCTTACAGACGTAACTTACAGCGATGAAAACAACTGTGTGATATCCACAAGAGAGACTTACTATGTACAAGTGGAAGGAAAAGCCCTGCAGCTGATGACACAAGAGTGTCAGTACGCGTTGGAGAAGACGGGAGACAAATGGGAAATGACGGCTTTCGTAGATTTGAAAGTGGTGTCCAGGATTAAACAATAGTCAAATGGGGCCGGGGGATTTTTAAAAATCCCCCGGCCCAAATAAAAAATGCCCTGTCCCCAATTGACATCTATCTCCAAAATCTTTATAATAGCACTTAATGATAAGGGAGTAGTTGGCGCAAAAAGCGTAGTTTTGTCAACATACTGGCACGAAAGAAGAGCCTGGCATTACTTTAAATGATGAGACTTATTCATGGGATACCATGAATAGGTCTTTTTTTGGGCGATTATTCAAAAAGGGACAGGGCTTTTTCAATCTGGTCCGGGGGATTTTTAAAAATCCCCCGACCCCAACTACAAAGGAGGTACAAATGGGAATTCTTGAGCTTTTTCTGATCGCGGTAGGTTTATCTATGGACGCCTTTGCGGTGTCCGTCTGTAAGGGCCTTGCGATGAAGCGGTGTACGTGGAGCAAGGCAGGGATCGTGGGATTGTATTTTGGTGTGTTTCAGGCGCTGATGCCGGCCATCGGGTATCTTTTGGGCGTGCAGTTTAAGGATGTGATCACATCGGTGGATCACTGGATCGCGTTTGTTTTGCTGGGGGTCATCGGAGGAAATATGGTCCGGGAAGCGGTGAAGGGAGACGACTCCTGTGATTCTTCCGGAGCTTCTCTTGACGTGCGGACTATGCTGGCTCTTGCGGTAGCCACCAGCATTGACGCCCTGGCGGTTGGAGTGACCTTTGCGTTTCTGTCTGTACAGATTGTTCCGGCGGTCAGTTTTATCGGCGTGACTACATTTACAATCTCGGTGATCGGTGTTAAAATAGGCAATATATTTGGAACCAGATACAAATCAAAAGCAGAGCTGGCAGGAGGTGTGATCCTCATACTGATCGGCTGCAAGATCCTGCTGGAACATCTGGGGATCCTGTAAGAGAGAACCGGAAGAAAAGGAGAAACGATTATGAAATGGAACCAGTTTCGTCTGAAAACGACTACACAGGCGGAAGATATTGTCAGCAGCATGCTGGCGGATCTTGGCATTGAAGGGGTGCAGATCGAGGATAAGATCCCTTTGACCGCCCAGGACAAAGAGCAGATGTTTGTAGATATCCTGCCGGATATTCCAGAAGACGACGGCACCGCCTATCTGACCTTTTATTTGGAGGAAGAGCAGGATAAAGGAAGCATCTTACAGCAGGTGCGCCGGGAATTGGAGGAGCTGCGCGCATTTATAGATGTGGGAGAAGGCAGGATCGAAGAGTCTGTGACGGAAGACGTAGACTGGGTGAATAACTGGAAGCAGTACTTTCATCAATTTACCATTGATGATATCCTGATCATTCCTTCCTGGGAGCAGGTAGAAGAAAAGGACAGCGGGAAAATGGTCATCCACATTGATCCGGGAACTGCCTTTGGGACAGGTATGCATGAGACGACCCAGCTATGCATCCGGGCCTTGAAGAAATATGTCCGCAAAGGAGACCTGGTGCTGGATGTGGGATGCGGCAGCGGGATCTTAGGGATGCTGGCGCTGAAATTTGGAGCGGCCCACAGTGTGGGCACGGACCTGGATCCCTGCGCCATTGACGCCACCCATGAAAATATGCAGGCAAACGGCATTGATGGGGGCCAGTATGAAGTGATGATCGGCAATATCATTGACGACCCGGCCGTCCAGGAGCAGGTGGGATATGAAAAATATGATATTGTGGCGGCCAATATCCTGGCGGATGTGCTGGTTCCGCTGACGCCAGTGATCGTCCATCAGATGAAACCAGGCGGCATCTATATCACCAGCGGCATCATTGAAGGAAAAGAAAACTTGGTGGCCCATGCGGTGGAAGAGGCGGGACTGGAGCTTGTCAGCATTGAGCACCAGGGCGAGTGGGCTTCTGTGGTAGCAAGGAAGAAGGGAAACTAGAGGTATGCAGCATTTTTTTGTACCGCCCTCTCAGGTAGGAGAAGGCGGGATCCGGGTTGAGGGACCGGATGTGAATCATATGAAAAATGTCCTGCGGATGCGTCCGGGAGAGGAACTGATGGTCAGTGACGGCGACAACCGGAAATACCGCTGCGCGGTAGAACGGTATGAGGAAGGCGCCGCTTATCTTAAGATCCTGGAGGAAGAAATGGCAGATACTGAACTTCCCTCTAAGATTTATCTTTTTCAGGGGCTGCCCAAACAGGAGAAGATGGAGTGGATCGTCCAGAAGTCGGTGGAACTTGGCGTCTGCCAGGTGGTTCCGGTGCTGGTCCGCCGCTGTGTGGTGAAGCTGGACGAAAAGAAGGCGCAGAAGAAGGTAAGCCGCTGGCAGCAGATTGCTGAAAGTGCGGCAAAGCAGGCGGGAAGGGGTTATATTCCCAAGGTAGAGCAGGTTCTGCCGTATCAGGAAGCACTGAAAATGGCAGACGGGCTGGATGTACTGCTGATCCCCTACGAGTTGGAGCGAGACGTGGAAGGGTCAAAGGAAATCATCCAGGCGATCCGGCCGGGCCAGTCGGTAGGCATCTTCATTGGCCCGGAGGGCGGATTTGAGAAAGAAGAAGTGGAAGCCGCCATTGCGGCAGGCGCCACGCCGATTTCTCTGGGCAGGCGCATCCTGCGCACAGAGACGGCAGGGCTGACGGCTTTATCGTTGTTGATGTTCCACTTGGAAGCGTAAGCACATAATCTAGTAGTAAGAAAAATCAGGAAGTGAATTTATGAAAGAAGTATATTTGGATAATTCCGCCACAACCAAAGCCTACGACAGCGTGGGAGACCTAGTGCGCAAAGTACTGTGTGAGGATTATGGGAACCCCTCATCCATGCATGCCAAAGGCGTGGCGGCGGAACACTATATAAAAGAAGCCAAAGAGACATTGGCAAAGCTTTTAAAAGTACAGGAGAAAGAAATCTATTTTACCTCCGGCGGAACCGAAAGTGATAACCTGGCGATCATGGGGGCGGCAAGAGCCAATCGGCGCAGGGGGAATCACCTGATCACCTCAGCGATCGAGCATCCGGCTGTGATCAATACTATGCGGCATCTGGAGGAAGAAGGGTATAGGATCACCTTCCTTCCGGTGGACCGGTACGGGAGGATTCGGCTGGATGCTTTGAAAGAAGCCCTTTGTGACGAGACTATCCTGGTTTCTGTCATGTATGTAAATAATGAGGTGGGATCCGTGCAGCCCATTGCTGAAGCGGCCAGTATGGTGAAGGCATATAATAAGGAGATCTTGTTCCATGTGGATGCGGTGCAGGGATTTGGCAAATACCGGATTTATCCAAAGAAATTAAATGTGGATATGTGCGCCGTCAGCGGCCATAAGATCCATGGGCCGAAAGGCACGGGCGCTCTCTATGTGGGAAGCCATGTGAAGATCCAGCCCATTTTATTTGGGGGAGAGCAGCAGAAAAATGTCCGGTCAGGCACGGAAAATGTCCCGGGCATTGCGGGACTGTCCCTGGCGGCGCGGACTATTTACCAGGACCTGGATAAGAAAGTAGCGGCTATGCGGGAATTGAAAGAGCGGTTTATCCAAGGCGTGCAAAAGATCGAGAATACCACGATCCACGGTCTGTATGATGAAACGTCGGCGCCTCATATCATCAGTGTTGGGTTTGCCGGGATCCGCAGCGAGGTATTGCTCCATGCGCTGGAAGAAAAAGGAATCTACGTATCTTCTGGGTCCGCGTGCGCTTCCAATCATCCCCAGGTCAGCGGGGTGTTAAAGGGCATCGGCGCGGAACAGGAATATCTGGATGCTACTTTGCGGTTCAGTTTGTCTGAGTTTACGACCCAGGAAGAGATTGACTATACTTTGGATACGCTCTATAATATAGTACCAGTACTTCGGAAATATACCCGGCATTAGCAGACGCTGCCGGAAGTTGCAGGACGGGAGAAAGTAAAGGATGAGATTTCATACATTTTTATTAAAATACGGAGAGATCGGGATCAAAGGGAAAAATCGGTATCTTTTTGAAGATGCCCTGGTGCGCCGGGTGAAAAAGGCGCTGGAGGATGTGGACGGAACGTTCCAGGTCTATAAATCCCAGGCAAGGATTTATGTGGACTGCGGGGAAGAGTATGACTATGAGGAAGCGGTAGAGCATTTAAAGAGAGTATTTGGCTTGGTTGGAATCTGTCCGGTAGTCCGCATGGAGGATCGGGGCTTTGATCAGCTGAAAAAAGATGTAGTAGCCTATATGGATGAAGTGTATCCAGATAAGGATCTGACTTTCAAGGTGGAAGCCCGGCGGGCTAAGAAAACCTATCCAAAGACTTCTATGGAGATCAACTGTGATCTGGGAGAGGCCATTCTTGAGGCGTTTCCGCAGACCAGAGTAGATGTGCACCGCCCAGATGTAATGCTCCATGTGGAAATTCGGAATGAAATCTATGTGTATTCTCAGATCATACCGGGAGCAGGCGGGATGCCGGTGGGTACCAACGGGAAAGCGACCCTTCTTCTGTCCGGCGGCATCGACAGCCCGGTTGCGGGATATATGATCGCCAAGCGGGGCGTTGAGATCGAGGCGGTTTACTTCCATGCGCCGCCGTATACCAGCGAACGGGCTAAGGAGAAGGTGGTGGATCTGGCAAAACTAGTAGCCAGATACGCAGGACCGATCAAGCTTTATGTGGTAAACTTTACAGATATCCAGCTGTACATTTATGACCAGTGCCCGCATGACGAGCTGACGATCATCATGCGCAGATATATGATGCGGATCGCGGAACATTTTGCCAAACAAGACGGCTGCCTGGGGCTGATCACCGGGGAGAGTATCGGGCAGGTAGCCAGCCAGACCATGCAGAGCCTGGCGGCTACCAACGATGTTTGTACACTGCCGGTATACCGGCCGCTGATCGGTTATGACAAGCGGGAAATCGTGGAGATCGCGGAGAAGATCGATACTTTTGAGACCTCCATCCAGCCCTATGAAGACTGCTGCACTATTTTTGTGGCAAAACATCCTGTGACAAAACCCAATGTGGAAGTGATCCGGCGTTCGGAAGAGCGGCTGAAGGAGAAAATTGAAGAGCTTGTCCAGAAAGCGGTGGATACAGTCCAGATCATTGAGGCGGAATAAGAAAATAAAAAAAGATTGCGCGGAATACGCGCAATCTTTTCCTGCAAGGATTTGCCGCTTAAGTATACGAAATAGAGATATGTGTTTTACACAAGATAAGGCTCTAATACTTTCATTACATCAGTGAGCTCTTCTTCGCTGGCGTGAATGGCCAGTTCGATAGGGCTGTTCAGGTCGAGACTGAAGATTCCCATGATGGATTTTGCATCGATTACATATCTTCCGGATATCAGATCAAAATCATAGTCAAATTTCGAGATTTCGTAAACAAAAGATTTCACTTTATCAATCGTATTTAAAGAGATTTTTACGGTTTTCATTAAAATGACCTCCCTGATTTCTTTAATATTTCTATAAATATCTTAAGAGCAGGCGGGGGAAAAGTCAAGGAATAAATTGCCAGAGAAAGGAACAATCATATGAGAAAAGCTGCGCTGCATAATCTGGGCTGTAAGGTAAACGCTTACGAGACGGAAGCAATGCAGGAAATTTTAGAACAGGCGGGGTATGAGATCGTACCCTTTGAGGAGCAGGCGGACGTATATGTCGTCAATACCTGTACGGTTACCAATATGGCGGACCGCAAATCCAGGCAGATGCTGCACCGGGCCAAGAAAAGAAATCCCTCTGCCGTAGTAGTGGCCGCAGGCTGCTATGTCCAGACGAAAGAGCCGGAAGAAAGCTTGGATGCAAGTATTGACATCGTGATAGGAAACAATAAGAAGAAAGAAATCGCCCATATCCTGGAAGGGTATTTCCAGAATAGAGGACAGGCGGGAGCCCGGATAGAGCGGCTGGATATCAACCTTGAAAGAGAGTATGAAACCTTGGAAGTCAGCCATACGGCCGGTCATACCAGGGCCTTTATCAAAGTGCAGGACGGGTGCAACCAGTTCTGTTCTTATTGTATCATTCCTTATGCCAGAGGGCGGGTGCGCAGCAGAAAGCAGACAGAAGTTGCGGCGGAAGTAGAACGGCTGGCCGGCCAGGGCTACCAGGAAGTAGTACTGACCGGGATCCATTTAAGCTCTTACGGAACAGATACGGGAGAGGATCTGCTTTCTTTGATCCGGCAGGTCCATAATACAGCAGGGATCCGGCGGATCCGGCTAGGTTCTCTGGAACCGGGGATCATTACGGAGGAATTTGCCCGGAGTTTGGCAGAACTTCCGAAATTCTGCCCGCATTTCCATCTGTCCCTGCAAAGCGGCTGCGATGCGACACTGCGCCGTATGAACCGGAAGTATGATACGGCCCAGTATTACGAAAAATGTCAGATTTTGCGCCGGTTTTTCCAGAATCCCGCGCTGACTACGGATGTGATCGTCGGTTTTCCGGGAGAGACAGAAGAAGAGTTTCAGGCTTCTTTTGCTTTTATCGACCGGGTGGATTTCTATGAAACCCATATCTTTAAGTATTCCAAACGGGAAGGAACAAAGGCGGCCGCAATGAAAGACCAGGTGCCGGAACCGGTAAAAACACAGCGAAGCGGGGTCCTTCAGGAACTGGATCATAGAAAACGGGAAGCGTATGAGAAACGGCTGATCGGTACAGTACAGGAGGTCCTGATGGAGGAAGCCGCAGTTATAGATGGAGAGACCTACCAGGTGGGACATACTAGAGAATATGTAAAAATTGGACGAAAAACCCAGGAAGATCTGTCAAATCAACTCATAAATGTAGAAATTGAGAGTCGTTCACAAATAATACATTGAATTTTGGACGGCTTTAAGGTAGAATAATCATGAAGTATTTTTGGAGGACGTGAGTATATGAAGGATTTAAGCAGCACCCAGTTTTTTCAGGTAGAAAGCGGCCCGCAGATTCAGGCAAAAGATATCCTTGAGATTGTGTATAAGGCATTGAGCGAAAAAGGTTATAATCCGGTCAATCAGATCGTTGGATATATTATGTCGGGAGACCCGACTTATATTACCAGTCATAATGGGGCGAGAAGCCTGATCATGAAAGTGGAACGGGATGAACTGGTAGAAGAACTGCTCAAAACGTATATTGAGCACAATGGATGGGCATAATGTCTGTCAGGATCATGGGGCTGGATTATGGTTCCAAAACAGTAGGAGTGGCGGTCAGCGATGCCCTTGGCATTACAGCTCAGGCGGTAGAAACAATCTGCCGCAAGGACGAGAACAAGCTTCGAAAGACGTGCGCCAGGATTGAAGAGCTGATCAAAGAGTATGAAGTGGGGAAGATTGTCCTCGGCCTTCCAAAGCATATGAACAATGATATCGGAGAACGGGCAGAGCAAACCATAGAGTTTGGTGAGATGCTGCATCGGCGGACCGGCCTTGAGGTCGTGATGTGGGATGAGCGGCTCACTACAGTAGAAGCGGAACGGACATTAATGGAAAATGGGATCCGGCGTGAGGATCGAAAAAAATATGTAGACCAGATCGCGGCAGTTTTTATTCTGCAGGGATATCTGGATTCTGTCCAGATGCGAAAAGCGGGATCGTCCATGCCTGAAAGAGGTGTTGAATGATGGAGAAAATTACATTCATGTCTGGAGAAATGCAGGAAGAAGTTGAGTTTTTTGTACTGGAACAGACAAAAGTAGGCGGGGTGTCTTACATTCTGGTCACAGATTCGCAGGAAGATGAGGCGGAATGTTTTATTTTAAAAGATACAGCATCAGAGGAAGCATTGGAAAGTCTCTATGAATTTGTAGAGGACGAGGAAGAACTGAACGCGGTTTCCAGAGTATTCGAGGAACTTCTGGAAGATGTGGAGATTGAAAGGTAAGAGTCTATGTCGATCAGTCAGGAAAAATTCAAGAAGATGCTTAAAGAAAAAGGTCTTAAGGTAACCAATCAAAGGTTGCTTGTATTAGAGGTACTCGCAGAAAATCGTGACAAACATATGACTGCGGAAGACATCTATGAACTGGTAAAGGAAGACTATCCGGAGATCGGACTGGCTACTATTTACCGGACAGTGCAATTGTTGCTGGAAATGCAATTGGTGGATCGTATCAATTTGGACGAGGGATGCGTGCGTTATGAAATCGGGGAACTCTTCGACGGAGAAGGGAAGCACCATCACCATCATTTGATATGTAAGACTTGTGGGAAAGTCCTGCCTTTCCGGGATGACCTCCTGGACGGGCTGGAGCGTCATATTGAGGAGAAGACGGGTTTCCACGTGTTAGACCACGAATTAAAGTTCTATGGACAATGCCGGGAATGCCTGGGGAAGGCAGAAGAAAACAGTACGGAAAAACACGTGGAGGTGTAAGTTTGAAAAAAGAAAACAATGGAAAATTGCGAATCATTCCGCTCGGAGGTCTGGAGAAGATCGGAATGAACATTACTGCCTTTGAATATGAAGACAGTATTATTGTCGTGGACTGCGGTCTGGCCTTTCCGGAGGACGACATGCTTGGAATCGATCTGGTGATCCCTGACATTACCTACCTGAAGGAAAACAGTCAGAAAGTCAAGGGATTTGTGATCACCCACGGCCATGAAGACCATATCGGCGCTCTTTCTTATGTGCTGCGGGAGATGAATCTTCCGATCTATGCGACTAAGCTTACGATGGGTATCATTGAGAGGAAACTTGGCGAACACAATCTTCTGCGCAGCACCCGGAGGAAAGTGGTGCGCCACGGACAATCCATCAATCTGGGCCAGTTCCGGATTGAATTTATCAAGACGAACCACAGTATTCAGGATGCGGCGGCTCTGGCGATCTATTCGCCGGCGGGGATCGTGGTGCACACAGGTGATTTTAAGGTGGATTATACGCCGGTATTCGGGGATGCCATTGATCTTCAGCGGTTTGCGGAGATTGGAAAGAAAGGGGTACTGGCGCTGATGTCCGACAGTACCAATGCGGAACGGCCGGGATTTACCCAGTCGGAACGGACGGTGGGAATTACCTTCGACCACATTTTCGCGGAACATCAGAATACCCGGATCATTATCGCCACCTTTGCGTCCAATGTGGACCGGGTGCAGCAGATCATCAACTCTGCCTGCAAATATGGCCGGAAAGTAGTGGTGGAAGGACGGAGTATGGTCAATATCATCCAGGTGGCTCAGGAGCTGGGATATCTGAATGTACCGGATAAGACCCTGGTAGAGATCGACCAGTTGAAGAATTATCCGCCGGAGAAAACGGTATTGATCACTACAGGAAGTCAGGGCGAGTCTATGGCGGCTCTGTCCCGAATGGCGGCGGATGTGCATAAAAAAGTAACGATCATGCCCGGAGATACGGTCATTTTCAGCTCTAACCCAATCCCCGGAAATGAGAAATCTGTATCCAAGGTGATCAATGAGCTGTCCTCCAAAGGCGCGAACGTGATCTTCCAGGATGCCCATGTATCCGGCCATGCCTGCCAGGAAGAACTGAAACTGATCTACTCCCTGGTAAAACCTAAGTATGCCATTCCGGTGCATGGAGAATACCGGCACTTAAAGGCGAACGCGGGAATTGCAAAATCCCTGGGGATTCCAAAAGAGAATATCTTTATCCTTCAGTCCGGCGATGTGCTGGAAGTAAGCGGCGAGGAAGCCAAGGTCGTAGATAAAGTCCATACAGGAGAAATCCTGGTAGACGGTCTGGGCGTCGGAGATGTGGGAAATATCGTTCTTCGAGACCGGCAGCATCTGGCGGAAGACGGAATCTTGATCGTAGTGCTGACTTTGGAAAAACGCAGCAATCGGCTGTTGGCCGGACCGGATATTGTGTCCCGTGGATTTGTCTATGTGCGTGAGTCAGAAGGATTGATGGAAGAGGCGCGGCAAGTGGTGACAGAGGCAGTGGAGAATTGTCTGACCCACCAGAGAAACGCGGACTGGAGCAAGATCAAGCTGGTGATACGGGATACCATGAACGAATTCATTTGGAAGCGGACCAAGCGCCGGCCGATGATATTGCCGATTATTATGGATGTGTAAATAATTTTAATTTAGGACGTAGCATTTTGCAAAAGGGCTACGTCCTAAATTGCAGTTTGCGGTGTACCAAAATGAAAAAAGGGGTGTACCAAAATGATTGTTGATGAGAGATTTACCACTTATGTACATTCACTGGAAGTGCCGGAAGATCCGCTTTTGGAGCGGATCGAGCAGGAGGCGCTGGATGGAAGGGTGCCGATCATCCGCAAGGAGACGCAGAGCTTTCTGAAAACCCTGCTTTTGATCCACAGACCCAGAAGGGTTTTGGAAATCGGGACGGCGGTTGGCTTTTCCGCACTTTTGATGAGTGCGTATCTGCCCAAAGAAGGGCATATTACTACGGTTGAAAACTATGAAAAGCGGATTCCTATTGCCAGAGAGAATTTCCGGCGCTGCGGAAAGGAAGAAAAGATCCGGCTGATCCAGGGAGATGCCCTTGCGGTCATGAAGGAGCTGGAGGGGCCCTTTGATTTTATTTTCATGGATGCGGCGAAGGGGCAGTATATTTACTATCTGCCGGAAGCGGTGCGTTTGTTGACGCCCGGCGGTGTGCTGATGTCTGATAATGTGCTGCAGGATGGAGACGTGCTGGAGTCCAGGTTTGCGGTAGAGCGGAGAAACCGGACGATCCACAGCCGGATGCGGGAGTATCTTTATGAGTTAAAGCATCACCAGCTTCTCCAGACTTCCATTCTCCCCTTGGGAGACGGAGTGGCCCTCAGCGTAAAACAGATAGAGTAAAAAGGAGAAAATTAGGATGAAAAGAAGAGGTCCAGAGCTTTTGATCCCGGCCAGCAGCCTGGAAGTGCTGAAGACGGCGGTAATCTTTGGCGCTGATGCGGTATATATCGGCGGGGAAGTCTTTGGCCTGCGGGCTAAGGCAAAGAATTTTTCCATGGAAGAGATGAAAGAAGGGATCGCGTTTGCCCATGAACATGGAGCGCGGGTCCATGTGACGGTGAATATCCTGGCCCACAATAGAGATCTTCCGGGAGTGGAGGAATATTTAAAAGAATTAAGGGAATTAAAGCCAGATGCCCTGATCATTGCGGATCCGGCTATTTTTGAACTGGCCAAAGAGATCTGCCCCCAGATTGAACGGCATATCAGCACCCAGGCTAATAACACCAACTACGGAACGTACCGGTTCTGGTGGAACCAGGGAGCAAAGCGTGTGGTGTCGGCAAGGGAATTATCTCTTGCTGAGATCCGGGAGATCCGGGAGAAGATTCCGGAGGAAATGGAGATTGAAAGCTTTATCCACGGCGCTATGTGCATTTCCTATTCGGGACGGTGTCTTCTGAGCAATTATTTTACCGGAAGAGATGCCAACCAGGGAGCCTGCACCCACCCCTGCCGCTGGAAATACGCGGTGGTGGAGGAAACCAGACCGGGAGAATATATGCCGGTCTATGAAAATGAGAGAGGGACTTTTATTTTCAACTCTAAGGATCTGTGCATGATCGAGCATATCCCGGAGATGATCGAAGCCGGCATTGACAGCTTTAAGATCGAAGGCAGGATGAAGACCGCCTTATATGTGGCGACGGTGGCAAGAACTTACCGGAAAGCCATTGATGATTATCTGGAAAGTCCTAAGAAATATGAGGAAAACATGGACTGGTATCTGGAGCAGATCGGAAGCTGCACTCACCGGGAGTTTACCACCGGATTCTATTTTGGCAAACCAGGAGAGGAAAGCCAGATCTATGACGCCAGTACTTATGTAAAAGAATATACTTACCTCGGAATGATCGGCGATGAGCGGGATGGCCTGTGTCGGATCGAGCAGAAAAACAAGTTTTCTGTTGGAGAGAAGATTGAGATCATGAAGCCGGACGGCCGCAATGTGGACGTGACGGTAAAACGGATCGTAAATGAAGAAGGACAGGAGCAGGAAAGCGCCCCCCACGCAAGACAGATCGTATATGTGGAACTGGATGAAAAAGCAGAGCGCTATGATCTTCTAAGGAGAGCGGAAGAAGCCGACACCTTTATCCCATAAATGCGGGACAAGGGGAATTTTGTATGGAAAAGCACAAAAGAGTCGTATTTTACATAGAATATATTAAATACGCTTAGAGGTGCTTTTCTTGAAATCTTTTCCCCAACCCCTCACTGCTGCGGAAGAAAGGTATTATTTGCAAAGATATACGGAGGGTGATCTCGAAGCAAAGCATATCCTGATCGAACGGAACCTGCGCCTCGTTGCACATATCGTAAAGAAATACCAGTCTTATGAAGACGATACGGAAGATCTTCTGTCCATCGGGACGATCGGGCTGATCAAAGCGGTGGTCACATTTAACCCCGATAAATGTGTCCGGCTTGGAACCTACGCGGCCCGATGCATCGAAAATGAAGTGCTGATGCATCTGCGGGCAAAGAAGAAATCCTCGCGGGAAATCTCTTTATACGAACCTATCGGAACTGACCGGGAAGGCAATGAGATCCAGCTGTTTGACATCATCGAGACGGAAGATGATGCCCACCGGAAAGCAGAACTGAAAGAAGACATTAAAACACTGTACTCGCGGGTGGAATCAGAACTGTCTCCCAGGGAGAGGCTGGTCTTGAAAATGCGCTACGGACTGTATCATGAAGAAGAATATACCCAGCGGGAGATTGCCGGAATCCTGGGCATCTCTCGTTCTTACGTTTCCAGGATCGAAAAAAGCGCTATCGAAAAACTGCGGGAATTTTTTTGAAATTGGTAGTTTTTTCAAAAAGGGACAGGGCATTTTCAATTGGGGCCGGGGGCTTTTTAAAAAGCCCCCGGCCCCAATTGAAAATACCCCTCCAATATGATAAAATGGCTTTGCGATTGTCAGAGGAAATGTCTGTCTGGCACCGCCAATTCATATGAGAATGTGGAGGAGCTTTTATGAGACCAGAATTGAGATTTGAGACACAAGTTATGAAAGCGGGAAGATTCGGAGAATCCACCAGCGTGCCTGATCTTGCGGGAAAGGCGGCGCTTCAGAACAGTTTGGAATTTTTCCTGGAAGAAGATGATGAGATTTACGAAGGATTTGGCCAGAGAAGGAATTCCTTCCCTTACCGTCAGGTCCAGGCTTATGATAGAGAGTTGAAAGATGTGGAGGTAAAAACAGCAGTACTGGAAAATGATTTCCTAAAGGCTGTATTTCTTCCGGAACTGGGAGGCCGCTTGTGGGAGCTTACGGATAAGAAGACGGGCAGGAACCTTTTGTATACAAATGATGTGATCCGTTTCAGCAATCTTGCTATATGCAACGCCTGGTTCAGCGGAGGCGTGGAGTGGAATATCAGCATGATCGGCCATACGCCGTTTACCACCCGGCCTTTGTACACGGCCAGTCTGGAGAAAGAAGATCAGACTCCCGTGCTCAGAATGTATGAGTATGAGAGAGTCCGGGGCGTAGAGTACCAGATGGATTTCTGGCTGGATGAGGGAGACCGGAATCTGAACTGCCGGATGCGGATCGTAAATTCTGGGGACAAAGTGGTGCCCATGTATTGGTGGAGCAATATGGCTGTGCCGGAATACGAAGAAGGACGGCTGATCGTTCCGGCAAAGGAAGCCTATACCGGAGATTATCAGAAGGTATATAAGGCGAAGATCCCGGAAGTAGACGGGGTGGACGTGACTCGGTACGAAAGGATCCCGGCTCAGGTAGATTACTTCTTCAATATTCCGGAAGAGAAACCTAAATATATCGCGAATATTGGAAAAGACGGTTATGGTCTGCTTCAGTATTCTACGAAGAGACTGCGGGGAAGAAAGCTGTTTTCCTGGGGACATAAAAAGGGCGGCGACCACTGGCAGGAGTTCCTGACGGAAGAAGCGGGACCTTACGTAGAGATCCAGGCGGGCCTTGGAAAAACCCAGTACGGCTGTATCCCTATGCCGCCTCACAGCGCCTGGGAATGGCTGGAACAGTACGGAAGCGTACAGCTTTCCGAGGAAGAACTGGCGCTTCCTTTCGAAGAACTGCGGGACGAGTTTACAGAGAAAATGGCGGAGAGGATCCGAGAGGAAAAACTAGAAGAAAGACTGGCGGAAACCAAAGAAATGGCGAAAAGCAGCGCCAAACTTGTCTATGAAGGCTGCGGTTACGGAGCACTGAAAAGAGAAGAGCGGCAGATCGCTGGAGACCGCCCCCTTTCCGAACATCTGGAATATCACTTTACCAAACCGCATCAAAAAGCGTGGGCAGATTTCTTAAAGACCGGAAATCTGGAGACGCCGGATCCAAAGACCAGACCGGACGGATTCATGTATGGCCAGATGTTCTATGAGAAACTGCGGGAAGGGGTACAGGGACAGAACCGGGGAAACTGGTACGCCCATTACCAACTGGGACTTCTGCATCTGGAATACCAGGAAATGGACCTGGCCAAGCAGGAACTTCTGGCTTCCTGGAATCTGGAAAAGACAGCCTGGGCCTGCCATGCCCTTGGATCTTTGTATACACTGACAGGAAACAAGGAAGAAGCGGCCTCGTGGCTGGCAAAAGGAATCGAAAAACAGCCGGAAGACCTGTCTTATGTAAAAGAAGGATTCCGTCTGCTCCTTTCTCTGGAAGCTTATGGAGAGGTCGTAAGATTGTATCCGATTCTGTCTGACCAGGTTCAGCGGGAAAGCAGAGTACTTTTCGATTATTATGCGGCTCTTGGTGAAACGGGAGAATGGCAGCAGGTGTATGACTTCCTGAGCAGCCGCCCGGACTTTGTCTTGGAAGACCTGCGGGAATGTGAGGATAATCTGGCAGAGCTGTGGGGAAAAGCCTGCCGGGCCCTGAACGGGAAAGATCTGGTGAAAATGCCGGAACAATGGGATTTCGAAGCTTTATAAAATTCAAGTTGACAAACGGAGAAGATTTAAGATAAGATGTGTTTACATCGAAATCGGAAATCTTCTCCGATTTTTGTATCTGGCCGGTTCGGCCTTTATTTCCTAACCATTATCTATGTAAAATTCAGCTGCGTTTTCATCACAGAAAGCGATCAGAGAAAGGAGTGACGCAATGGCATTTTGTACTATTTTGTCCGCGGCTCTGCGGGGACTGGCGGCGGAGCCGGTGCAGGTGGAGGCGGATATGAGCAATGGCCTGCCGGTTTTCCTTATGGTGGGCTATCTTTCGTCCGAAGTAAAGGAAGCCGCGGCGCGGGTAAGAACAGCTGTGAAAAACTCCGGCATCCAGCTTCCGCCGCGAAGAATCGTGGTGAATCTGGCGCCCGCCACTTTGCGAAAGAGAGGAGCGTCTTTTGACCTGCCTATTGCTCTGGCGGTTATGGGGGCTATGGGACTGTATGATCCGGCAAAGCTTGACGGGACGCTGGTCATCGGTGAACTGAGCCTTGACGGGAGCGTCAGAGAAGTGCCGGGCATACTTCCTATTATGCTGGCGGCAAAAGAATATGGCTGCCATACCTGTATCCTGCCAAAAGGAAACGGGGCGGAAGGGACGTTGGCAAAAGGGATCCGGATCCTGGGAGTAGAAAGTCTGGAAGAAGCAGGCCGGTATCTGCGGGGAGAGACAAAGATCCGTCCGGCAGAACAGGGAAAGACAGTACCATCTAAGTGCCTCCAGGAAGCGGGGCTGGACTATAGAGACGTCCAAGGGCAGGAACATGTCAAACGGGCTGCGGAGGTGGCAGTGGCGGGAGGCCATAACCTTCTGATGATCGGTCCGCCAGGAAGCGGCAAATCGATGATCGCCAAGCGGCTGCCGACCATCCTTCCGCCGCCCAGCCTGGAGGAAAGCATGGAGATCACTAAGATCTACAGTGTGCTGGGGATGGTAGACGAAGAACGGCCGCTGGTCACCGGCCGCCCTTTTCGGAGTGTTCACCATACGATCACCAGAAGCGCGCTGGCAGGGGGCGGCAATATTCCTATGCCGGGGGAGATCAGTCTGGCCCATGGAGGTGTCTTATTCCTGGATGAACTGGCAGAGTTTTCGAGAAATGTGCTGGAGGCGCTGCGCCAGCCTTTGGAAGAAGGACAGGTCCGCATCACAAGAAGTCATGGGAATTACCTGTTTCCGGCGGACTTTATCCTGGCCGCGGCCATGAACCCATGTCCCTGTGGGAATTACCCAAATATAGAAAAATGTACCTGCACGCCGTCTCAGGTCCAGCAGTATCTTGGCCGGATCAGCCAGCCGCTGCTGGATCGGATTGATATCTGCGCTGAGACGGCAAAAGTCCCTTATCAGACATTAAGAGGAAAGGGAGAGAGGGAAAGTTCAGAAGCGATCCGAAAACGAGTGATGGCGGCAAGAAAGATCCAGGAAGAACGCTATAAGAGCGGACCTACCAGAACAAATGCCGGACAGACGCTAGGCGAACTGAAGCGTTTCTGCGCTTTGGGACCTAAGGAGGAAGTCCTGATGCAGCAGGTGTTTGACCGCATGGGACTGACCGCCAGGACCTGCCATAAGATCCTGAAAGTGGCTCGGACGATCGCGGACTTGGAAGGAGAAGAGAAAATCCGGGAGTCTCATCTGCTGGAAGCCATAGGATACCGGACAATGGATAAAAAATACTGGGGGAGGTAGCGGATATGCTTTATGAACATTGGCTGTCAGGAATTCCAGGAATCTCCGGGGCAAAAAAACGCAGATTGCGGGAATATTATGAAAATGGAAAGAACATATATTATATAGAAGAAAAGAAGTTGGGACAGGAAGGAATCCTGACTGAGAAGGAAAAGGCTTCGCTGATCCAGGCAAGAAAGGACCAGAATCTGGAAGAGGATTATAGGAAAGATCAGGCGGCGGGAATCCGATTCATTCCGTATTTTCAAAAAGATTATCCAAAACGGCTGAGTGAGATTCCGGATCCGCCGTTTGCGCTGTATGTGAAAGGAAAACTTCCCAGAGATGACCGGCCCTCGGCGGCGATCGTGGGAGCCAGAAAATGTACGCCTTATGGGGAACAGGCGGCTTTGGAGTTTGGTTATGAGCTGGCCCGTGCCGGTGTGCAGGTGGTAAGCGGCCTGGCAAGGGGAATCGATGGGGCCGCCCAAAGGGGAGCCCTGAATGGGGGAGGAGAGGTGTTCGCTGTGCTGGGCTGCGGAGTTGACATCTGTTATCCCAGAGAACACATTGGATTGTACACGGATATCCAACGGACCGGAGGAATTCTTTCAGAACTAAAAAGAGATAGTCCGCCCCTTCCGGCGCATTTTCCCGTCAGAAACCGTATTATCAGCGGTCTGGCAGATCACATTCTGGTCATGGAGGCCAGAATAAAAAGCGGTTCCCTGATCACGGCGGATCTGGCGCTAGAGCAGGGGAAAGACGTGTACGCTCTTCCGGGCCCGTTTTCCAGCTCTCTAAGCCGTGGATGCCATCTGTTGATCCAGCAGGGGGCGGGTATCCTGGTGTCGCCCTCTGATTTTTTGGAAGGAATTGGAAGACCGGCGGTAAGAAATGGACAAAAATCTGACAAAAATAAAAAAATACTTGAAAGTCCCGAAAATATGTTGTATAGTTGTCTCGATTTCTTCCCAAAGAGCATAGATCAGCTTCTGGATGAGACCTCATTCGCCCCCGGAGAACTCCTGGGGCTTTTGACGGCGCTGGAACTGAAAGGATACGCAAGGGAAGTTTCCAAGAACTATTATGTAAGGGTCCGCTGAATAAAAGCGGCGGGTCCTAAATGGAGGATACAAGTTTTATGGCACGTTATCTTGTAATCGTGGAGTCTCCGGCAAAAGTAAAGACAATCAAAAAATTTTTGGGAAAGAATTATGTTGTCACCGCCTCCAACGGCCATGTGCGCGATCTGCCTAAAAGTCAGCTAGGTATTGATGTGGAACATGATTTTGAACCCAAATACATTACCATCAGAGGGAAAGGCGAACTGCTGGCAGGACTGCGAAAAGAAGTAAAAAAAGCAGACCGGGTCTATCTTGCTACGGACCCGGACCGGGAAGGGGAGGCTATCTCCTGGCATTTGAGCAAAGCGCTGAACCTGGAGGATAAAAAGACTTATCGGATCAGTTTTAATGAGATCACAAAAAACGCGGTAAAAGAATCTTTGAAAAATGCCAGAGATATTGATATGGATCTGGTTGACGCTCAGCAGGCCCGCCGTATACTGGACCGGATTGTGGGCTATAAGATCAGCCCCCTGCTGTGGGCCAAGGTAAAACGCGGACTTTCCGCCGGCCGTGTTCAGTCGGTGGCCTTAAGGATCATCGCGGACCGGGAGGAGGAGATCAGCGCGTTTATCCCGGAGGAATACTGGACTTTGGACGCCCAGCTAAAAGTTCCCGGCGAGCGTAAAAGCGTCACTGCCAAATTCTACGGGACCGGGGATAAGAAGAAGACCATCTCTTCCAAAGAGGAACTGGACCAGATCCTGCAGGAGATCCAGGATGCCCGCTATTACGTAGAGGATGTGAGAAAAGGAGAACGGATCAAAAAGACTCCGGTGCCTTTTACCACCAGTACTTTGCAGCAGGAAGCCTCCAAAGCTTTAAATTTTGCTACGGCAAAGACCATGAGGATTGCCCAGCAGCTTTATGAAGGTGTGGATATCAAGGGGAATGGGACGGTAGGTGTGATCACTTACCTGCGTACCGATTCTACCCGGATATCCGATGAGGCGGACGCCAATGTAAGAAGCTATATCGCGCAGCAATATGGAGAGAAGTTTGTTGCTCCCGGAAGTAAAAGCGGTGGGAGCGGCAAGAATATCCAGGATGCTCATGAGGCGATCCGGCCAACGGATGTGGCCAGAACGCCGGCGCAGATGAAAGAGTCCCTTACCAGAGATCAGTTCAGGCTGTATCAGTTGATCTGGAAACGGTTTGTGGCAAGCCGGATGCAGCCGGCCAGATATGAGACTACTTCCGTGCGGATCGGAGCGGGAGACTACCGATTTACGGTGGCGGCTTCCAAGATTGTATTTGAAGGTTTCCGAACGGTATACACGGAAGCGGGAGAAGAGAAGGAAGAGAAGAATGTTCTGCTTAATGGTCTGGAGAAAGGGATGGAGCTCACCAGAGAAAGTTTTGAGACCAAACAGCATTTCACCCAGCCGCCGGCTCACTATACAGAAGCGGCCCTGGTTAAAACATTGGAAGAGCTGGGCATTGGACGGCCAAGCACTTACGCGCCCACGATTTCCACTATCATTGCCAGGCGCTATGTGGCTAAAGAAAATAAAAACCTTTATCTGACTGAGATCGGAGAGGTTGTGAACAATATTATGAAGCAGTCCTTCCCAAGTATCGTGGATGTGAATTTTACCGCTAATATGGAAGGGCTTTTGGACGCCGTAGCAGAAGGAAAAGTGGGATGGAAGACGATCATCGAGAACTTCTATCCGGATCTGGAGGCGGCGGTAGAAAAGGCGGAAAAGGAGCTGCAGGCGGTCAAAATCGAGGATGAAGTAACAGACGTGATCTGTGACCAGTGCGGCCGGAATATGGTGGTCAAATACGGCCCTCACGGGAAATTTTTGGCCTGTCCCGGATTCCCGGAATGCCGCAACACCAAGCCTTATCTTGAGAAGATCGGCGTAAAATGTCCGATCTGCGGCAAAGACGTAGTCTTGCGCAAGACGAAGAAAGGCCGGAAATATTACGGATGTGAAGGAAACCCGGAATGTGAATTCATGTCCTGGCAGAAACCTTCCAAAGAGCGCTGCCCAAGGTGCGGCTCTTACATGGTAGAGAAAGGGAACAAACTTTGCTGCAGCAATGAACAGTGCGGGTTTGTGGAAAATAAAGAAAATTCCGAAAAAGAAGAAAAATAATCGATAAATTCATTGAATGTTTGAGAAATGTATGATAATATAACATTCAAAGGATGGAGGAATGCAGATGAGCGTACAATTATTGGATAAAACCAGAAAAATCAACAAATTACTGCATAATAATAATTCGAGTAAAGTAGTGTTTAATGACATCTGTGCGGTTTTGGCTGAAATATTGAACTCAAATGTATTTGTAGTAAGCAAGAAGGGAAAGGTCCTCGGAGGAAGCAAATACGATACAGTTCCATATATTGAGGAACTGATCGAAAAGGATGTGGGAAAACATATCGATGAAATGTTGAACGAACGTCTTCTGAGCATTCTTTCCACGAAAGAAAATGTCAATCTGGAAACCCTGGGATTCTCGGAAGAGGCGGTGAAAGGCTACCAGGCGATCATAACCCCCATTGAGATCGCGGGAGAGCGGCTGGGCACCTTGTTTATTTACAAGCAGGGAGAGATGTATGAGATTGACGATATTATCTTAAGTGAATATGGAACTACGGTTGTAGGTTTGGAGATGCTCCGGTCTGTGAATGAAGAAAACGCTGAAGAAACCAGAAAAGAACACATTGTACAGTCGGCGATCAGCACGTTGTCTTATTCGGAGCTGGAAGCCATCATCCATATCTTTGATGAACTGGATGGGACAGAAGGAATCCTGGTGGCGAGCAAAATTGCCGACCGGGTGGGGATTACCCGGTCGGTGATCGTAAATGCCTTGCGCAAGTTTGAGAGCGCCGGGGTTATCGAATCCCGCTCTTCCGGAATGAAGGGTACATACATCAAAGTAGTAAACGATTATGTATTTACAGAGCTGGAGCGGATCAAGAAAGAAAAAAACAACTAAGGAAAAGGGTATCGGGAAACTGATACCCTTCCTTGTGAATACGGGAAGGGAGCGAAAACGATATGTATGAGGACTGCCCTGCAAAACTAAAGATGGAACGGATGATTTTAAAAGACGGCTTTTTCGATGAGACAGTCCACCACTGCAAGGTGATCTCGTATCATCCGGAGAGGGAAATGGTCTACTTACTGACGGGAAAGACAGAGCTTCCCGTTTTTTCTCTGGACGCTTTATATACTTGTATAATAGAGACTGAGGAAGAGGCAATCTGCTGCGAGGGACAGATCCGGGAACGCTATTGGAGCAAACTGGGAAGAGTGATCGTGTTCCATATCCAGAATGGATTTTATAAAAATCTCGTAAAGTGAATAAAGGCTGTTGACAAACGAATCAGAGAGTGCTATTTTATATCTAGAGTCTTTTAGCACTCTCTTTTTATGAGTGCTAACAACCCTGAAGATAGATGTTTAAGGAGGCATAAATTATGAAATTAGTACCATTGGGAGACAGAGTCGTATTGAAACAGCTTGTCGCGGAAGAGACAACAAAGTCAGGGATCGTGATTCCTGGACAGTCTAAAGAGAAACCACAGCAGGCAGAAGTGATCGCCGTTGGACCTGGCGGAGTGGTTGATGGAAAAGAAGTAGCGATGAACATCTCAGTCGGACAGACAGTTATCTATTCTAAATACGCGGGAACAACCGTAGAGATTGAAGATGAAGAATATATTATTGTAAAGCAGGATGATATCCTGGCAGTAGTTGAATAAAGCAAAACAGATTATTTATTTAGGAGGCATGCAGCTATGGCAAAAGAAATCAAATATGGGGCTGATTCAAGAGCAGCACTGGAAGTAGGAGTAAATAAACTGGCAGATACCGTAAGAGTAACCCTGGGACCAAAAGGAAGAAATGTGGTTCTGGACAAATCTTTTGGCGCTCCGCTGATCACCAATGATGGTGTGACTATCGCAAAAGAGATCGAACTGGAAGACGCTTTCGAGAACATGGGAGCTCAGTTGATCAAGGAAGTGGCTTCCAAGACTAACGACGTGGCAGGAGACGGCACAACCACAGCTACCGTTTTGGCGCAGGCAATGGTACATGAAGGAATCAAGAATCTGGCGGCGGGAGCAAATCCGATCATCCTCAGAAAGGGAATGAAGAAAGCTACAGATACAGCGGTAGAAGCGATCGCTAAGATGTCCAGCAAGGTTACCGGCAAGGAGCAGATCGCGAGAGTCGCGGCGATCTCCGCTGGTGATGAGGAAGTAGGCGAGATGGTAGCGGATGCTATGGAAAAAGTTTCTAACGACGGCGTGATCACCATCGAAGAATCTAAGACGATGAAGACAGAACTGGACCTGGTAGAAGGTATGCAGTTTGACAGGGGCTATGTTTCCGCGTATATGGCTACCGATATGGATAAGATGGAAGCAAATCTGGAAGATCCATATATCCTGATCACAGACAAGAAGATCTCCAACATCCAGGATATCCTTCCGCTGCTGGAGCAGATCGTACAGTCCGGCGCAAGACTTTTGATCATTGCTGAAGATATCGAGGGAGAGGCTTTGACCACTCTGATCGTCAACAAACTTCGCGGAACCTTTAACGTAGTGGCTGTAAAAGCTCCCGGATATGGAGACAGAAGAAAAGAAATGCTCAAAGATATCGCCACACTGACAGGCGGACAGGTAATCTCCGATGAGCTTGGCATGGATCTGAAAGAGACTACTATGGATCAGCTTGGACGGGCGAAATCTGTAAAAGTCCAGAAAGAGAACACAGTGATCGTAGACGGACTGGGAGACAAAAAGGCAATTTCTGACCGGATCGCTCAGATCAAAGCTCAGATCGAGGAAACAACTTCTGATTTTGATCGGGAGAAACTGCAGGAAAGACTTGCGAAACTGGCAGGCGGCGTTGCTGTGATCCGCGTAGGCGCGGCTACCGAGACAGAGATGAAGGAAGCAAAACTTCGTATGGAAGACGCTCTGGCAGCAACGAGAGCGGCGGTTGAGGAAGGAATCATCGCCGGCGGCGGTTCCGCGTATATCCACGCGGCAAAAGAAGTGGCGAAACTGGCGGAGAATTTGGAAGGCGATGAGAAGACGGGCGCAAGAGTCGTTCTGAAAGCGCTGGAAGCGCCTCTGTTCCATATCGCGGCAAACGCGGGACTGGAAGGCTCCGTGATCATCAATAAGGTGGCAGAGTCTGAGGCAGGCATCGGATTCGATGCTTTGACGGAAGAATATGTAGATATGGTAAAACAGGGAATCCTGGATCCTGCAAAGGTTACAAGAAGCGCGCTGCAGAACGCTACCAGCGTTGCCTCTACACTGCTTACGACAGAATCTGTTGTGGCAAATATCAAAGAAGAGACTCCTGCAATGCCGGCAGGCGGCGGAGCAGGAATGGGTATGATGTAATCCGCTCTGCGCAGATGAAATTTTTGAAAACTCCCCTTCAGGGGAGTTTTCTTTTTGTGCCAAAATGTGCTACAATGGTCTAAATCAATAGTTTGGTTTGGAGGAAATAATAATGAGTGACTATTATACAGAACAGCTGATCAAAAAGCAGACAACCATGAAGGATATATGTATCAAAGCGCTGCTGGTATCATTGGCGATCGTATCCGTTCTGGTGATATTCCTGTTCCCGCTGGGGATCATTGTTCCGGTGGCGGTAATTGCCGGAGTGGTTTTCCTGTTTAGGAGATTGGATGTGGAGTACGAATATCTCTATGTGAATGGAGATTTGGACATTGACAAGATCATGCATAAGGCAAAAAGAAAACGGATCTTCTCTATGAATGTGAACGATCTGGAGGTTCTTGCTCCGGCGGACTCCGGAGATCTTCGGCAGTATCAGAGGGCCAAAACCTATGATTACACTTCTGGTTCCGGCCAGGGACGGATCTACGCTCTGGTAGTGACGGAACGAGGACAGACGAAGAAAATTCTTTTTGAGCCAAACGATACGATCATTGAGGGATTCTATCTTCTGGCGCCCAGGAAAGTGGTCCGTGGATAAAGAAGTGGTTGACAGACTAAGATGGAATTCGTTATTATAGCATTTATAGTACGAACAGAGAAAGAGAGGGAATATCATGGGAAAGATTATCGGAGAGGGAATTACTTTTGACGATGTGCTGCTGGTTCCGGCTTATTCAGAGGTGATTCCTAATCAGGTAGATCTGTCTACCAATCTGACAAAAGCGATCAAGCTCAATATTCCGATGATGAGCGCTGGAATGGATACGGTGACGGAGCATAGAATGGCCATAGCTATGGCGCGCCAGGGAGGAATCGGAATTATCCATAAAAACATGTCCATCGAGGCCCAGGCGGAAGAAGTAGATAAAGTAAAACGTTCTGAGAATGGAGTTATTACAGACCCCTTCTATCTTTCGCCAGAGCATACATTGGAGGATGCCAATAATCTGATGGCGAAATTCCGGATTTCTGGCGTGCCGATCACAGAAGGAAAGAAACTGGTGGGGATCATTACCAACCGTGACCTGAAGTTTGAAGAGGACTTCTCTAAGAAGATCAAAGAGTCTATGACTTCAGAAGGGCTGATCACAGCGCCGGAGGGAATCACTTTAGAGGAAGCAAAACGGATTCTGGCGAAAGCAAGAAAAGAAAAGCTTCCGATCGTAGATAAGGATTTCAACTTGAAAGGACTTATCACCATCAAGGATATTGAGAAACAGATCAAATATCCTCTTTCTGCTAAGGATGGACAGGGAAGACTTCTGTGCGGAGCCGCGCTTGGAATTACCGCTAACTGCCTGGAGCGGGCGGCGGCCCTGGTAGAAGCGAAGGTGGATGTGGTAGTCATGGATTCCGCTCACGGACATTCTGCCAATGTACTGCGTACGGTGGATATGGTGAAATCCAAATTCCCAGAGCTTCAGGTGATCGCGGGGAATGTGGCTACCGGAGCAGGCACAGAGGCACTTATCAAAGCAGGCGCGGATGCGGTCAAAGTCGGGATCGGGCCAGGGTCTATCTGTACGACCAGAGTCATCGCCGGTATTGGCGTTCCTCAGATCACGGCCGTTATGGATTGCTATGAGGCGGCAGATAAGTATGGCGTTCCGATCATTGCCGATGGCGGGATCAAGTATTCCGGAGACATGACAAAGGCTATTGCCGCGGGAGCCAATGTATGCATGATGGGAAGTATGTTTGCCGGATGCGATGAGAGCCCGGGGACCTTTGAACTGTATCAGGGAAGAAAATATAAAGTCTACCGTGGAATGGGCTCCATCGCCGCTATGGAGAATGGAAGTAAAGATCGGTATTTCCAGACCGACGCAAAGAAACTGGTGCCAGAAGGCGTAGAAGGCCGGGTGGCTTACAAAGGCAGCGTGGAAGATACGGTTTTCCAATTGATGGGAGGCTTACGTTCTGGTATGGGCTACTGCGGCGCGGCAACGATCGAGGATCTGAAGACAAAGGGACAGTTTGTGAAGATTTCCTCCGCATCGCTGAAAGAAAGCCATCCTCATGATATCCATATTACAAAAGAGGCGCCAAATTACAGTATCGAAGAATAGATCAAAGACAGTCGATCAAAACGGGACCGTCAGGACAGATGAACCAGCCCGAAAGGGGATCTTGTCCGGGGTCCCGTTTTTTCTGCGGGAGGAGGAAGTGTGAAGATGAAAGCGGAAAAAGCGGAAACCGCCTGGCTGGAAGACCCGGAAGTGTTTGAAGTAAATAGGATCCCAGCTCATTCAGATCATAGATTTTATGAACAGACAGAAGAAGCTAAGAAGGAAATCCCGATGCCTCTGAAGCAGAGTTTGAATGGAGAATGGAGGTTTGCCTGGGCGTCAGATCCAAAGAAAAGGCCGGGAGACTTTTACAAGATGGACTTTGACCACAGCGGTTTTTCTAAGATCCAGGTACCGGGCCATATAGAGACCCAGGGATTTGGGCGGAACCAATATGTGAATTCTATGTATCCCTGGGACGGCGTGGAGGAACTGCGGCCTCCTAAGGTGCCGGAGAAAGCCTGTGCGGTGGGGTGTTATCTGCGCTGTTTTACCCTCAAAGAAGATCTGAAAGGGAAGAGAGTGTTTGTGTCGTTTCAGGGAGTTGAGACGGCTTTCTACGTATGGCTGAATGGAGAATTCATCGGATACAGCGAGGACAGCTTTACACCGGCGGAATTTGAATTGACGGATAAGCTGGCGGAAGGCGAGAATAAGCTGGCTGTGGAAGTTCATCAAAGGAGCAGCGCAAGCTGGCTGGAAGATCAGGATTTCTTCCGGTTCTCTGGGATCTTCCGGGAAGTGTTCTTGTACGCGGTGCCCAGGACGCATATCCGGGATCTCTTTGTGAAGGCGGGGCTTCAAGAAGACAATCGGACGGGGATCTTGCGCGCGGCCGTAAGTCTGGAAGGAGAACCCGGCTGTCAGATCAGGCTGCGGCTTTGCGATGAGACGGGGAAGACACTTTTTGAAACAAAGAAAAAAGGAAAAGAAAAATTGGAGTTTTGGACAGAGGTAAGCGGGATACAGCCTTGGAGCGGCGAGATCCCATGTCTGTACCGGCTTTTCCTGGAAGTTGAGGGAGAAGAAGGAGGAGGTATTGAGACGGTGTCCCAGCGCATCGGGTTCCGGCGGTTTGAGATGAAAGAAGGGGTGATGTGCCTGAATGGAAAGAGGATCATTTTCCGGGGAATCAACAGGCATGAGTTTCACGCCCGGAGAGGCCGGGCGATCACAAAGGAAGATATGCTCTGGGATATCAGGTTTTTGAAATCCCATAACATTAACGCGGTAAGGACTTCCCATTATCCCAACCAGAGCTTTTGGTATGAGCTGTGCGATGAGTATGGCATATATCTGATCGACGAGGCAAATCTGGAAAGCCATGGTTCCTGGCAGAAGCTGGGGAACTGTGATCCGTCCTGGAATGTGCCGGGAGACTGTCTCAAATGGCGGGGAGCGGCGCTGGACCGGGCCGCTTCCATGTTCCACAGGGATAAAAATCATCCGTCTGTTTTGATCTGGTCCTGCGGAAATGAATCCTACGCGGGGAAAAATCTGGAAGCAATGTCAGAGTATCTGCACAGACAGGACGATACCCGTCTGGTTCATTATGAAGGGGTGTTCTGGAACCGGAAATACAGCCATATCAGCGATATGGAAAGCAGGATGTACGCAAAGCCGGAAGAGATTGAGAAATATTTAAAGTCTGATCCTAAGAAATCCTATATCAGTTGT
The DNA here is from genome assembly GCA_007361935.1 of Lachnospiraceae bacterium KGMB03038. NCBI lineage: Bacteria > Bacillati > Bacillota > Clostridia > Lachnospirales > Lachnospiraceae > Lachnospiraceae bacterium KGMB03038. The sequence continues at coordinate 1,402,288 of CP041667.1, forward strand.
GAGTACGCACATTCCATGGGCAATTCCACTGGCGGTCTGTGTCTTTATACAGCGCTGGAGGACCGGTACGACAAGTATCAGGGAGGGTTCCTCTGGGATTATATGGATCAGGCTCTGTACCGGATCAATGATCAGGGAGAAGAAGTGCTGTCCTATGGAGGCGATTTTGACGACCGCCCTACAGATTATGAATTCTGCGGAAATGGCATCTTGTTCGCGGACCGCGGACTTTCGCCTAAGGTTCAGGAAGTAAAGGCCCTTTATGCCCCTCTTAGGATCTATCCTGGAGAGAAGGAGGTAAAGATCCAGAATCGGAATCTGTTCCAGGATACTTCCGGATACTATTTTGACTGCCGGCTGATGCGGGAAGAGAAATGCCTGTATCAGACTACTGTTTGGGCAGTGATCGCGCCAGGGCAGACTCAAAGGGTTCCCGTGGACGTTCCATGGCCGGAGGCTCCGGGAGAGTACGTGTTCCAGGTAAGCGCAAAGCTTGCGGAGGATACCCTCTGGGGGAAAAAGGGAGAGGAATGCTGTTTTGGGCAGAAGATCTGGAAGAAAAAAGCTGGAAATGAAAAGGGGAGCAGAGGCGGCGGCCCCATCGAAGTGATCCGGGGAGACGTAAATATTGGGGTAAAAGGGAAGGGATTTTCCGCTCTTTTCTCTAAGGCTCAAGGAGGAATCGTCTCTTTGTGTTATCAGGGAAAGGAGTATCTGGCCGGGCCGCCGGAATTAACGTTCTGGCGGGCGCTTACGGACAACGACAGAGGCGCGGGGCTGGGATTTGACTGCGCGCCCTGGATGACGGCGGGAAGATTTGCGAAACACAGCAAGACCCAAATAAAGGAAGAAGAAGGAAAAGTCACGCTTACATTTGTATTTTTACTACCCCGGCCTCTTGAGACGGAAGCGGAGGTGGAGTACCAGGTGGAAACAGGCGGCAGAATCCGAGTAAAGGCTGTTTATCACGGACGGCAGGGTCTTCCCTGTCTTCCGGCTTTTGGAATGGAGTGGAAATGCAAGCGGGACACCAGATGGTTCCGATACTATGGGTATGGACCGGAGGAAAATTATAGAGATCGCAGAGAAGGAGCAAGACTGGGAGTCTTTGCAGGCAGCGCCGATGGGAACCTGTCTCCCTATCTAAGACCGCAAGAGTGTGGGAATCGAACGGGAGTCAGATGGTTGGAACTGGCGGGAAGAGAGGGGGCAGGAATACGATTTTCCGCGGCGGACGCCCCCTTCGAGTCCAGCGTCCTGCCCCATTACACCCTGGAACTGGAGACAGCCTCCCATCAGGAAGAGCTGCCCATTCCTCATTATACCTGGCTGCGGATCCTGGCAGGCCAGATGGGAGTGGGAGGCGACGACAGCTGGGGAGCCCCTGTGCATAGCCAATATCTTCTGTCTTCCGAGAAAGACTGGAAGACAGAGTTTGTAATAGAACAAAAAGGAATCCATAATTGATGAAAAAGGAGGAAAGGCAATGGCACAACTGTTCGGAACAACGAAAAAGGGAGAAAAAAGCTGGATTTACAGGATGAAGAATCAAAAAGGGATGGAAGTCCTGGTCAGCGATTACGGAGCTTCTATCGTAAGTCTGTACGTGCCGGACCGGCAGGGGCATCCCGTTGACGTGGTGCTGGGATATGACAGTGTGGAAGGTTATGAACAGGGGACATTGTTTTTTGGCGGTGTGATCGGAAGAGTCGCCAATCGGATCGGAGGGGCCCGGTTTTTGTTAAATGGGAATACCTATCCGTTAACGGCAAATGATCACGGAAATACGCTCCATGGAGGCCGGGATTTTACCAATCAGAGAATCTGGGAAACTTTGGAAGCAAAGGAACAGGAAGTGACTTTTTCCCTGGTGAGCCCAAATGGAGACCAGGGATTCCCAGGAGAGGTCCAGATCCAGGTGATCTATGCGCTGACAGACGACAATGAACTAAGGATCCGCTATCAGGGAAAGGCCAGGGAAGATACGGTTTTGAATCTGACCAATCACAGCTATTTTAATCTGGCGGGGCATGCAAGCGGCAGTGTAGAGGATCAGGAAGTCCAGATCCAGGCGCAGGCATTTACCCGGACAGATGCCTGTTCGATTCCTACAGGAGAGTTTGTTCCTGTGGATGGGACACCTATGGATTTTCGCAGGAGAAAGAAGATTGGAAAAGAGATAGAGGAAGATTATGAAGCCCTCAGCCTGGCGGGAGGTTATGATCACAATTATGTATTAGACGGCGTTGGATTGCGCAAGGTGGCGCTGATGTATGCCCAAGAGACGGGGATTGCCATGGAGGTTTCTACAGATCTTCCGGGGATGCAGTTTTATACCGCCAACTTTGTCGCGGGAGAGCGGGGCAAAGAAGGGGCTGTTTATGAAAAGAGAAGCGGAGCCTGTTTTGAGACTCAGTATTTCCCGGATTCTGTGAACCAGCATTCTTTTGAGACACCGTTGGTTCGGGGAGGGGAAATGTATGATACGGTGACGGTATACCGGTTCGTATCATGAAATTCTTACAGAATCTTAAGTAACTCTTCAGATTTTAGGGGGAAAATTGTGATAGAATAGTTCCAGAAATACGAACGGAGCGGGTATGAATGAAAAAGAAGGGGTACAAAAGAATCAGCTTGGCGCAGCAAAAGAGAAGAATGCGGCGAAATATCCATCTGGGCATCATGATCCTGATTTTTGTGTTATTGGCTGTGGGAGTCCTTAAAATAGCGAAACCAGACTGGTTTGGCCGTGGATATTTTGAACTGACGGGAGAAAAGATCGATGCGTCAAAGCCGGAAATTGATGTGGAACTTTTGACGGTGAATCCTTATTCCAGACCAGGAACGGAAACCGACCGGATCACAGGGATCGTGATTCACTATACAGCGAATCCGGGAGCGACAGCTATGGAAAACAGGAATTATTTTGAAGGACTGAAAGACAGCCACACAACCAGGACCAGCAGTAATTTTATTGTGGGCCTGGACGGGGAGATCGTTCAGTGCGTGCCTACCTGGGAAGTGGCTTACGCTTCTAATGACCGGAATCATGACACGGTATCTATCGAGTGCTGTCATCCGGATGAAAGCGGAAAGTTCAATGAAGCTACTTATCGTTCCATGGTACAGCTTAGCGCCTGGCTCTGCCTGAAGTTCGATCTGGGACCGGAAGATGTGATCCGCCACTACGATGTAACCGGGAAGAACTGTCCGAAATACTTCGTAGAAAACGAGGATGCCTGGAAGCGGTTCCGAAGCGATATCCAGAGCGCCCTGGACGAGAGCGCGGAGTGATCAGGCAAAAGAGAAAGCGGGGAACAGGTTTTGAGAAAGAGATAGACAAGTACCTTGCGCAGTCTGCGGAATACTGGTATAATACACAGGCGGCGCTCAATGGATCAGGCGCTGTCCCCTTTGCGGAAAGAGCGAGAGAGTAAGAGCAGGAAATGGGAGAAAAACATGAATGATTTAGAAATGTATAGGGAACAGCTGGCGCTTTGCGATGATAAGGTCATCGACGCGCTGGTGGAGAGAAACGCGATCGTAGAAAAGATCATGTCTTACAAGGAAGAATACGGAATGTCGATCCTGCAGCCCCAGCAGGAAGAAAAGCAAAAGCGGCGGCTGGAGGAAAAATTAACGGATAACAAATATAAAGAAGAGATTTATGACGTTTTCCGCTGTATCTTAAAAAACAGTAAGCGGATACAGGCTAGGAAGCTGTTTGATTATAATATTGTTTTGATCGGATTTATGGGAGCTGGAAAGTCTACCGTATCCGATTATCTGAGCACCATGTTCGCTATGGATATTGTGGAAATGGACCAGGTGATCGCGGAACGGGAAGAGATGAGCATTACCGATATTTTTGAGACTTATGGAGAAGAATATTTTCGAAATCTTGAGACAGAGCTTCTCAAAGAGATGCAGAACGGGAAGAATACCGTTATCTCCTGCGGGGGCGGCGCGGCGCTGAGAAGCCAGAATGTGGAAGAAATGAAGAAAAACGGAAGAGTAGTGCTCTTGACCGCAAGTCCGGAGGTAATCTTCGAGCGGGTAAAAGATAATGATGAAAGGCCGATTCTGGAAGGAAGGAAAGGTGTGCGGGAGATCGCGCAGCTTATGGAAGAGCGCCGGGAAAAATACGAAGCGGCGGCAGATATCGTGGTGAATACAGACAATAAAACGGTGCTTCAGGTCTGTGAAGAACTGGTACGGCGCCTGATGGAAATGGATGGAGAATAATGTTTGAGAGATTTTTCCCTGACCGGTATGTGGCATCTACTTATGTTATTGATTTTGAGAAACTTTATGAAAAAGGGTTCCGGGGCCTGATTTTTGATATTGATAATACGCTGGTCCCCCATGGGGCGCCGGCGGATGATCGGGCAGTAAAACTGTTTGCGGGACTTAAAAGGATCGGTTTTTGCTGCTGTCTGATCTCCAATAACCAGGAGCCCAGGGTAAAGATGTTTAATGAGAAGATCCAGGTGGACTACATTTATAACGCGCACAAACCTTCTGTGAAAAATTACCGGAAGGCAATGGAGATCATGGGAACAGACACAAGCAATACAGTTTTTATCGGAGACCAGCTTTTTACCGATGTCTGGGGGGCAAAGCGGGCCGGGATACCCAGTATCCTGGTAAAACCGATCCATCCAAAGGAAGAGATCCAGATTGTGCTGAAGCGCTTTCTGGAAAGGATTGTCCTGCGCTCTTATGAGAAAAGCCAGAAGAAAGAAAAAAAGGTTGAAAAAAGCCGAAATCTATTATAGAATGAAAAGAGTGAGTAAGAACGTAAAATGTGCGGTGTTCCGCACGATTAAGGAGGATTATAATGGTATCAGCAGGTGATTTTAAAAATGGTCTTACCGTAGAGATTGAGGGAACGGTATATCAGATTCTGGAATTTCAGCACGTAAAGCCAGGGAAAGGCGCGGCTTTTGTTCGTACAAAGCTGAAAAATATCATCAACGGAGGTGTGGTTGAGAAAACCTTCCGTCCGACAGAAAAGTTTGAGAACGCTCATATCGACCGGAAAGAGATGCAGTATCTCTATAATGATGGAGATCTGTATTATTTCATGGATACAGAGACGTTTGACCAGATTGCGGTCAATGCGGATACAGTCGGAGATTCTCTGAAGTTTGTGAAAGAGAATGAGAATGTAAAAGTAAGCTCTTACCAGGGAAGCGTATTCGCGATCGAGCCGCCGCTCAACGTAGAATTGGTGATCACAGAGACAGAGCCGGGATTCAAGGGCGATACAGCTCAGGGAGCCACAAAGCCGGCGATCGTAGAGACAGGGGCTCAGGTAATGGTTCCGCTGTTTGTTGAGCAGGATGATAAGATTAAGATTGATACCCGTACCGGAGAGTATCTGTCAAGGGTATAGAGAAAATGTCAAAAAAGCCTTGCATTTTATGCAGGGCTTTTTTATAATCAAAACTACCATAATATTCTTGTTTTGATTTCAAAATATCTCAGGCAGAATTCCTGCAATATTCCTAAGAAAGCAAAAGACGCGCCGCCTATTAAGAAAGGAGATCTATGACTTATTATCAGTTTGTACGGGCGGTAGAAAAGAAAGTAAAGTCACAGGTAAAAGAAAGCCACGCGGTCCATATCCATACAGCGCAGAAAAATAACGGGGTATGGAGAAAAGGGCTGACCATTGAGGAGAAGGGGATCAATATCGCGCCGACGATCTATCTGGAAGAGTATTACCAGCAGTTTCAGCGGGGAAGCTCTCTGGAAAGCATTGCGGCTGATATTATGAATCTTTATAGCGAACTGCGCTTTCAAACACCCTGGAAGAGTGAGAAATTAAAGACCTATGAGGAGGTCAGAGAGAAAATCGTCTATCGCCTGATCAGCAGGGAAAGAAACCAGGAATTATTGACAAGGGTTCCCTATGTGCCTTACCTGGATCTTGCCGTTGTGTTTGCGGTTATCCTGGAGATCAGCCAGCATGGGATCGCAACCATGTTGATCCAGGAAGAACACTTAAAAGAATGGGGCATTGACCGGGAAGAAATATACCGGAGGGCCAGTGAAAATACCTGCCGGCTGCTTCCTGTGGATTTTCAGACCATGGGCGCGGTGATCGAGGAATTGACGGCGGTTCCCCAAATAGAGGACGAACTGAACATGTGCGTGCTGACGAACCGGATGAAGAATTACGGGGCGGCCGTTGTGCTTTACAAGGGAGAGCTTGAAGCGGTGGGCCGGATGCTGGAAGAAAATTATTATCTTCTGCCAAGCAGCGTACATGAGATGCTGATCCTGCCGGAGTCCTGCGCGCCAGAGGCGGAAGAACTGAACCAGTTGATCGTGGAGATCAATGAGGCGGTGGTAGACCCGGAAGAAGTCCTTGGGGATCACGCGTATTATTATGACAGAGAGAAAAATGAGGTTTGCTGGGAAACAATATAAAGACTATAAAAAATTCTCTCCAGGATTTTCTTTACTTTATGTAAAATTTGTGGTAGTATAACTAAGGCGGTTTTAGAAAGCCGCCATACGCACCCGTAGCTCAGGGGATAGAGCACCGCCCTCCGGAGGCGGGAGCGGCGGTTCGAATCCGCCCGGGTGTGTACCTTTAAAAAAGTGCATAGTACGCGGAGGTAGTCTTTATGAAAGGAAGACAGAAGGGCTGCCGTAAACGCCGGACAAGTATTCAAAGAAGCCGTGTAACAACGGCTCTTGTGATTCTTGCGCTGGCGGTTGGGGTGGCAGGTTTTTGTCTTACCGAAGAGAAAGAGCAGAAGATACGCAGGACAGGCAGTATCGAAGCGGTCAAGATCAAGATTTCCGGGCGGGAGAGTATGGCGCTGAATCCATTGCGCCAGGAAGAGGAAGATTCCAAGATCCGTACTGCTGTAAAGAACTACTACCAGGAAGAAAAAGCAAAAGAAGATTTTGTGGAGGCTTATGAAGATATCCAGGTCTATACAAAATACGGAGCGTACAAAGATACATATGTGGCGTTTGTCAGATATGGAATGAAGATCAAAGATATTTATACAAAGGTACCGGGACTGGAAACACTGTATGTAGAGAAGAAAATGGACAGTGGAGATTACCAGGTCTTGACGGAGAATCTGGACGAGGATACCAAAGATTATATACAGACGGTGGCTGAGCATGAAGATGTAAGAGATCTGTTTGCTCAGATGGAGGAAGAGTATCAGAAGGCGCTGCGGTCCGATGCCCTGCTCAGGGAAGCGCTGATGGATCTGCAGAATGCTTATGAAGGTTCCGCCGGAAATGAATGAGAAATGAAAGAGGATCAGGTCCTGCAAAGGGTCTGATCCTTTTCGCGGTTTTTGGATGCTGTTGAGATATGGAGAGGAAGGGAAGAGAAGAGACAGATGGGTTATAAACAGGCGTTTAAAAAAGCGTTCCCCTATACCATACCGGTTCTGACCGGATACTTATTTATTGGGATCGCATTCGGCGTGATGTTCGCGGAAAAGGGATATTCTTTTCTTTGGGCGGTTTTGATGAGTGTTTTGGTCTACGCCGGATCGGGGCAGTATCTGGCGGTGAATTTTTTCGCGCCAGGCGTGTCGCTTCTGCAGGTGTTTTTCCTTACGCTGATGGTCAATGTACGCCATATTTTCTACGGGATCTCCCTGCTTGAGAAATTTCACAGTATGGGTGGGAAACGCTGGTACATGATCTTTGGATTGACGGACGAGACCTATTCTCTTTTGTGTACTACAAAAGTACCGGAGGGAGTGGAAGAGGATAAATTTTTATTTGCGATCTCGCTCATGAATCAGTCCTACTGGGTCATTGGGTCTGCCATTGGAGGCTTAGCGGGGGCTATGCTTCCGGTCAACTCGGAAGGAATTGATTTTGCCATGACGGCGTTGTTTGTGGTGATCTTTGTGGAACAGTGGTTTGAGAAAAAGAACCGTCTTCCGGAGATGATCGGAGTGGCGGCGGCTTTTGTATGTTTACAGATCTTTGGAGCGGACGGGTTTGTGCTCCCTTCCATGCTTCTGATCGTGCTGGTTCTTTTTGTTGGAAAGACCAGAATGGAAAGGCAGGTGGATGAAGCATGCCAGTAAGTGTGGGAATGTCTCTTTTGATCATTCTGGTTGTGGCGCTTACCACTTTTGGCACCAGAGTAGTCCCTTTTTTGATCTTCCCCAAGGGGAAAGAAGTGCCGCCGGTGATCCAATATCTGGGAAAAGTGCTGACTCCCGCGGTCATCGGGCTTTTGGTGGTCTATTGTCTGAGAGAAACGCCGGTGCTCGCGGCGCCTTACGGGATTCCGGAAGCCTCCGCGGTAGCGGTCACGGCGATCCTGCATGTATGGAAGAGGAATAATCTTTTGAGTATTGGTGTGGGAACCGTGCTCTATATGTTTTTGATCCAGGTTGTTTTTTGAGTTTTAAAATCTGATTTAATTGTTTTGTCATGGTTTCATCACAATTTGAACACAATTGAAAGTTAAACTACTCTATGTAAACGGAAAAGGATAACTGTCCAAAGCAGGACAGATCATGAAGGGAGATAGAGTTTATGGATAACCAATATACGTATTATACACAGAATCAGGGGAATTCCCAGAATTATAGCGAACCAGAGAAGAAACCGGAGAAAAAGAAGAAAGGTGCTCCCAGGTGGCTGAAAGTAGTCTGCCTGGCATTGATCTTTGGCGTGGTAGCAAGCGCCGCCTTCCAGACCAGCAATATCGTGGCGGGCAAGATCCTTGGAACGTCCGGAAGATCTTCCGGTGGAAAAACCGTGGAAAGCGCTCAGCTGACCACAAGCTCCGGCGGCACGACGGATTCCAATGTGGCAGAGATCGCGCAGAACGCAATGCCCTCGGTCGTTTCTATTACGAATATGAGCGTACAGCAGGTGCAGAATTTCTTTGGCGGAGTGCAGGAACAGGAAAGTACCAGCGCAGGTTCTGGAATCATTATCTCGCAGACGGATACAGAGCTTCTGATGGTGACCAATAACCATGTGGTAGAGGGGAGCGATACGCTGACGGTAACATTCGCGGATGGAGAAAGCGTGGAGGCAAACATCAAAGGAACCGACTCGGCGAAAGACCTTGCTGTGATCGCGGTCAATCTGGACAACATCAAAGATTCTACCATGGAATCGATCGCGGTGGCTCAACTGGGAGATTCCAGCAAGATCCAGGTAGGCGAGCAGGCGATTGCCATTGGAAACGCGCTTGGGTACGGACAATCTGTGACGACAGGGATTATTTCAGCAACGGGCAGAGAGCTGGAAGGGTTTGATATCGGCCTTCTTCAGACAGATGCGGCTATCAATCCCGGCAACAGCGGCGGCGCCCTTCTGAACGCCAACGGTGAAGTGATCGGAATCAATACGGCAAAAGCGGCCAGCACGGAAGTAGAAGGTATGGGATACGCCATCCCGATTTCTGAGGTCAGCGATGTCATCACCAACCTGATGAACCAGGAAACGAAAGAGAAGGTGGCGGAAGACGAGAGAGGTTATCTTGGAATTGAAGGCGTGGACGTAACCGCGGACAGCGCCCAGATGTATAATATGCCGGAAGGCGTTTATATCGCGGGTGTGAGCGATGGAGGCGGCGCGCAGAAGGCGGGCCTTACGCAGGGGTCTGTGATCACCGGGCTGAATGGGACCACCATTGACAGTATGGAGACTCTGCAGGAACAGCTCCAGTATTATGCCGCGGGGACTACGGTAGAAGTGACAGTCCAGGTTCCGGCAGACGGCGGAAGCTATGAAGAGCAGACAGTGGAAGTTACACTTGGAACAAGCGCGCAGTAGTGTTATAATACAATTACACGAAAATGCTGTGTGTGAGCAGAAAGAAAGGACGGCGGCCAGCAGGCGTGCTGTCCTTTCTCTTTGCGCAGGATAACAGGAGGTGGAGCTAATATGTATGATCTGGATATGATCAGGGAAACAGACCCGGAAGTGGCGGATGCGGTGCAGGCAGAATTTGAGAGGCAGAATTCTCATATTGAACTGATCGCCTCGGAAAACTGGGTGAGCAAAGCGGTGATGGCGGCGATGGGAAGCATCCTTACTAATAAATACGCGGAAGGATATCCGGGAAAGCGGTATTATGGCGGATGTCAGTGTGTGGATGTGACAGAAGATCTGGCAAGAGAAAGAGCGAAACAATTATTTGGCTGCGATTATGCCAATGTACAGCCTCATTCCGGCGCGCAGGCTAATCTGGCCGCTTTTTTCGCGATGCTGGAACCGGGCGACAAGATCCTGGGGATGAACCTGGATCAGGGAGGGCATCTGACCCACGGATCTCCGGTCAACATTTCCGGGAAATATTTCCAGACTTCTTTTTATGGAGTGGATGACAGAGGATTTCTGGATTATGACCAGATCAGAGAGACGGCTCTGCGGGAGAAGCCTAAAATGATCATCGCGGGAGCCAGCGCCTACGCAAGAATCATTGATTTTGAGAAGTTCCGCAAGATCGCGGATGAGGCAGGCGCTTATCTGATGGTGGACATGGCTCATATTGCGGGGCTGGTAGCGGCGGGGCTTCATCCAAGCCCGATTCCTTATGCCGATGTGGTGACTACAACTACTCATAAAACGCTGAGAGGGCCAAGGGGAGGAATGATCCTGGCAAATAAAGAGGCGGCTCTGAAATTCAAGTTTGACAAGGCGGTATTCCCGGGAATCCAGGGGGGACCTTTGGAGCATGTGATCGCGGGGAAGGCCGTCTGTTTCAAAGAAGCGCTTCAGCCAGAGTTTAAAGAATACCAGAAGCAGATTCTGAAGAATGCCCAGGCGCTGTGCGAAGGGCTGTTAAAAAGAGGGGTAGACCTTGTGTCCGGCGGCACAGATAACCATCTGATGCTGGTTGACTTAAGCAGAAGAGAAGTAACAGGGAAGGATTTGGAGAAACGTTTGGACGAAGCCCACATTACCTGCAATAAAAACACGATTCCAAATGAAAAGCGTTCCCCATTTGTCACCAGCGGAGTGCGTCTTGGAACACCGGCGGTGACTACGAGAGGCATGAAAGAGGAAGACATGGATGTGATCGCGGAAGGGATCGCCCTGGTCATCCAGAGTGAGGATAATGTGGAGAAAGTCAGAGGGCTGGTGAAAACACTGACAGAGAAATACCCACTTTTTTCGTAGAAATTTTGCCATTTTTATCTGTGTGTAGTATAATCGACATATAAATTACGTTGAGGAGGAGGCATAAGATACCAATGAAGTGTCCGATATGCGGTCAGCAGTTAAGACCAGGGAAAAAGGATCCCAACTATCTGTTGTGCTATCACTGCAAGAAAAAGTTTAAAGCACCATCCGGCGCCCAGGAGAATGAGAGGCGCGGTGAGCAGAAGTATTCCAACATCCCGCCCAAGCACGTCCGCCAGAAGAGAGAGGACGAAATGAGAAAAGCATATGATGATATGCTTTCCATTGACGATGGCCGGGGGAAAAAGAAGAAATCTCAGCCGCAGCCTAAGAAGACCAGGCGCAGGCAGGAGATTGAAGATGATTATTACGATGATTACTATGAGGAGGAGAAACTATCAAAGGCGCCGGTGATCATCCTTGGGATCGCCATCGTTGTTGTGGCTGCCGTGATCGTATATCTGTTGATCCGGTAAAACGAGAAAATAAAAAAGCAGGAGACGGACATGTCGCTGTCTGTCTCCTGCTTTCCTTGGGTTACCGGCAGTTTTTGTTATCAAACGCCGGATTAAAGGCGTAGAAGTTCCTGCTGTCCAGCTTATCCTGGACGATCCGGAGACCTTCTCCAAAACGCTGGTAATGGACGATCTCCCGTTCCCTTAAGAAGCGGATAGGATCGCAGATCTCCGGATCTTTGACCAGCCGGAGGATATTGTCGTAAGTTGTGCGGGCTTTTTGCTCCGCGGCCATATCCTCATGCAGGTCGGTGATGGGATCTCCCTTGGACTGGAAATAAGTGGCGGTCCAGGGCGTGCCGGAGGCGGCTTGGGGCCACAGGGCCAGGGTATGGTCCACATAATATTTTTCAAAGCCGTATTTCTCGATTTCTTCCGGGGTTAAATCTTTGGTGAGCTGATAGACGATAGCGCAGATCATCTCCATGTGGGCCAGCTCTTCGGTCCCGATATCTGTCAGAAGCCCGGTCACTTCTTTATAAGGCATAGTATACCGCTGGGACAGATAGCGCATAGAGGCAGCCAGTTCTCCATCCGGCCCGCCAAACTGGCTGATGATCACCTGGGCGATCTTGGGATTGGTCTGGGAGATTTTTACAGGATACTGCAGCCGTTTCTCATAATTCCACATAAATCAACATCCCCCTTCCTGCCATGGCCACGGCTCGTTGATCCACATCCATTGGGCCTCGGGCATACATGTGGTATCTGCGGTGTCTATGGTCAGAGGACCGTAACATTTCGCGAATTCTTTCAAAGCCTGGACCCGCTGATCCTTCATGTCCTGGAAATAATCCAGGGCCTCCCGGCAGTCCGGGTGAGAGTCCAAAAAGAGCCTGGCATCGTCAACGGCAAAGCTGACTACATTGATCCAGTCTAACATTTCTTTCCTGCTTCTTCTTGCTTCATTCATCTGCGGCAGCCTCCCATCCCCTGAAATGGTTTGTTTAAATCTTCAAATATGGTACCGCGGCAAAATCCCTGCCTCGCATCGCAGAGACTGCCCCACTCCTGCCAGGGAACATAAGCCATGGCAAGGGGCATCCCGGCGATCGGGTCTCTTGGGGAGCAGCCCGCATTTTCCGCTCTGTGATTGCGGTTGGGATAAACGGAAGAGGAGGCGGACTGGTTTCGCCCGCATCCGCCCCGCCTTATATAATCCTGCGAATGATAGCGGCAATTTGGCATATCTATTCTCCTTTTAAAAATATTTGCACTACTATAGTATGGAAACTGACGGAAATTGTGCCGAACTGACCGGGATTTTGCGATTGTATTTCAAAAGATTTTGTAATATACTGAAACAATATGGAGGGCGAAAGAAAAGATGTTGAGTAAGGCAGAGAAGGATTATCTGATCGAATTGATCGAAAAAGGAGAACAGATCCCGGAAGATTTCCGCTATAAATTATTTCCGGTGAAACACGAAGAATATGAGCTGGCCTATGCAGGCAAGATGCGAAGAGAAGATCTGTTTGCCAACGACGACGGTTCTTTTCCGGTCCCGCTCCAGGCAGAGCAGATGTTTGGCGGCGCTTGGGAAGAGGAATGGAGAAACCTGATCGTTTCCGGGGATAATCTGCATTTTTTGAAAACCATATATAAAGACGAAGATCCATTGATCCGCGGGAAAGTAAAAGGAAAGGTGAAATTGATCTATATTGATCCTCCCTTTGCTACCACCGATGAATTTCAGAACAAAGAAGGGGCCAAAGCCTACAACGATAAGAAAAAAGGGGCCCAGTTTGTAGAATTCTTAAGAAGGCGTCTGCTGCTGGCGCGGGAGATCCTGTCCCCGGACGGCAGCATCTATGTCCATCTGGATCAGAAGATGAGCCACTATATCAAGGTGCTTATGGATGAAATTTTTGGAAAGAATCATTTCCGCAATGAGATCGCCTGGTGTTATACCGGTCCTTCCCAGGCGGGGAATTATTTTCCAAGGAAGCATGATACCATCTTGTTTTACAGCAGGACCGCCAATAATGAATTCTTTCCTCCCAGGATCAGCCACAAAAGCGGGGTGCATAATAGCGGGCAGCTGTTTGGGGCTTCCGCTGAGGGGGAAGGAAAGAAAGAAGAGATGGAAAAGCAGGGGAAAAAGGTAGAGGACTGGTGGGTGGATATCTGGTCCTGCGACCGGTACCGCGGCGAGCTGGCAGGGTACCCTACCCAGAAGCCGGAAGAATTATTGAAGCGGATCATCCAGGCTTCCACCAAAGAAGGAGATCTGGTGATGGATTTCTTTGCGGGTTCCGGAACCACCGCGGTGGTGGCGGAGAAACTTTCCCGCCGCTGGATCTTATGCGATGTGGGGAAACTGTCTTACTATGTCTGCCAGAAGCGGCTCTTAAAAATCGCGGAGGGCAGGAATCTTCTCAGCAAGGCCAAGAATCCCCCAAAATACAAGAAAGATGCCCGGCCGTTCATGACCTGCACATTGGGGACCTATGACCTGAAGGCGGCTTTGGATCAGGAATTTGAGAAATATAAGAAATTTGTCTCCGGTCTGTTTGACATTGATCTGGAAGAATACAAGATCGGAGGATATGTGTTTGACGGCCGTAAAGACGGCTGCCCGGTAATCATTTTCGATTACCAGAGATTCCAGGACGCAGATGTGGACGAAGTCTTTCTGGAGAGTGTGAGCCGCCATGTGGGCCGGCGGATGGCCGGCGGACGGGTTTATATCGTAGCGCCCAAAAACCGGTTTGATTTTATGACGAATTATGAGGACATAGGCGGGGTCCGTTATTATTTCCTGGATATTCCCTACAGTGTGATCCGGGAACTGCACCGGGAGGAGTTCCACAGGTTCCGACAGCCAAGGTCCAAAAGCAAGGTCAACGAGATGGAGGACGTGGTAGGGTTTTCCTTCCAGCGGCGTCCGGAAGTGGAGAGTACTGTGGAAACAGAGAATGGAAAGATCCTGCTTACAGTCACAGACTTCCGCTCGAAAGAGCCCCGGTCAGAGAAGACGGCGGAAGAGAAAAAGATGTCTGGATTTGATTTCCTGGCGGGAATTTTTATTGATGCGGATTATAATGGGAAAGAATTTATCCTTTCAGACGCTTTCTTTGCGGACGATCTTAAGACAGAGGATGGGACTGTCAGGATCGAGCTGGAGAAACCAAGGGAAGCGAAAGAGATCATGGTGATCTACACAGATATCTTCGGAAACGATACAAAGGGAAGGTATGTGCTGTAAGGAGCAGAAACAAAAAAGGAGCGTAGCAGGCAGGATGGAAGAAAAGAAGCGGTTCCGGCAGTCAGAGCTTGTGCTGGAAGTAAGTATGGCTTATGACGGAGCAAAACTGGATTACGAAGCCTGGCAGCCATTTGTAGACCGGCTGTGCGGGAACAGGACTTATCAGAAAGAAGCGATCCGGCGGGCAGTGGTCTACCTGGCTTCAGGAAACGATCAGAATCTGGAAGAGCTGGCTTTGAAAAATTACGGGAGAAATCCCAGGCTGGAAGAAAAATATGGCTCCAGAGAGGAATTTCTGGAGATTCTGCAGATGCGGGATAAATTATACGCGGATCTGGACCTTGCCACGGGAACCGGCAAATCCTATGTGATCTATGGCATCGCCCAGATCGCGCTTGGGATTGGCCTGGTGGAGCGGGTGCTGGTGCTGGTGCCTTCTCTGACGATCGAGGCGGGGCTGATGGAGAAATTTGAGGCGTTAAGCTCTGATCCAGGGCTGAAGGAGCTGATCCCGGAGGAAGCAAAGATCCGCAATCCCTCTATCGTGACCGCCAACGAGACGGTAAAGAAGGGGGATCTGTGTGTGGAAAATATCCACGCGGTCTATCAAAACACAGGGTCTTCCATCGAAGACAGTTTCAGGGAGACGGGCGGAAACACGCTGGTTCTAAACGACGAGGCTCATCATATTTTCAATCGGCCTTCCGGGAACACCTCAGAGGATCGGAATATGAAGAAATGGAAGGAATTTCTGCTGGATGAGAAGTATGGATTCCGGTATATGCTGGGCTTTACCGGGACGGCTTATCTTGAGAATGAGTATTTCCCGGATGTGATCTTCCGCTATTCCCTCCGGCAGGCCATCGAAGACAAGGTGGTCAAGAACGTAGACTATGTGCGGGAGGACGACAGCGGGGACGACCGGGAGCGGCTTCAGAAGATTTATCAGAACCATCAGAAGAATATCCGGGATTACCCGAAGGTAAAACCTTTGAGCATTTTGGTGACAAGAGATATCAGAAGCGCCAAAAATTTATATGAAGAATTGATCCATTTCCTGATGGAATGGGAAGGAAAAGAGCGGGAAGAGGCAGAAAAGAAAGTGCTGATCGTTACTTCTTCCAGAGAACATAAAGCAAATGTGGCAAAGCTAAGGTATGTGGACGACCGGGAAGACGAGACCCAGTGGATTGTTTCCGTATCCATGCTGACGGAAGGGTGGGATGTGAAGAATGTATTTCAGATCGTACCCTGGAAGGAACGGGCGTTTAATTCCCGGCTTTTGATCGCCCAGGTGCTGGGGCGGGGGTTAAGGGTCCCGGCGGAATATACCCTTCCCCAGCCCAAGGTCACGGTGTTTAACCACAGCGCATGGAGCAGT
Source organism: Lachnospiraceae bacterium KGMB03038 (assembly GCA_007361935.1). Taxonomy (NCBI): domain Bacteria; kingdom Bacillati; phylum Bacillota; class Clostridia; order Lachnospirales; family Lachnospiraceae; species Lachnospiraceae bacterium KGMB03038. The sequence continues at coordinate 1,418,537 of CP041667.1, forward strand.
AAGATCAAAGATCTGGTGGAGGAAGTGCTGGAGATCGAAGCTAGGATCTACAGCAAGCCTATGGAAGAAGGGGAACGGTCCAAATATCATTTTACCCTGCGCAATATTGACTATACCACGACCCAGAGAGAGGAAGAGAAGAAATCCCAGACAGGGACGGTGGATTTCTCCCGGATGATGCGAGAAGGGATCGTGCTGGAATCCCAGTCCATACAGGAAGAGCAGGAGACGGTCTATGAATCGGTCCTTGGTCAGGGCAGCCAGAAGCGGGAGTACGAGATCCGTAATGTGACCTACACCATTGACGAGGTGGTGGACAAGATCTTCGATGAATTTGAACAGCGAGAGTGGGAAGGAAGGACGCTGAAGCTGGGAGAAGAGGAATATACTAAGAATCAGCTTCCTCCGCGGAGGCAGATTGAGGATATGATCCGGCTTTCCATGGAGAAGCGGGGCAATCAGGGAGAAGAGATCGTGGAGAAAAATGTCCATAAGATCCTGACGGCTTTCGCTCCTCTTCTCAGGAAGAAAACGAAGTCTGTGGTGGCAGTGGAAAAGGCAGGGGATACCTATGAGATATCCACCAGGAATCTCTCCCGGCAGTCGGTGAGCGTCAGCCTTCTGCGCCAAGACCACACGGTTTACTTTACCAACAATTGGGAAGCGGAGATCCAGGATGAAGACCAAAGAAGGATCACGGAAGCGCTTTTTGAAGACGAGAGTTTCCCAAGATCCGCATACCGCGATCAGATCAATTATGGCTGGTTTAAGACGCCTGTGACCACAGTCATCACAGCCTCAAAGCCGGAGCGCAAGTTTGCGGACCTGCTCTGCAGGCGGGAAAACGCGGAGGCGCTGGAAGCCTGGATCAAGTCGGGAGACAAGGGATTCTATGAGATCAGCTATAGCTGCCGGTATGGCTCCGGCAGGTCCAAGACCCGGAAATATTACCACACCACGTTTAACCCGGACTTTTTCCTCAAGGTCCGCAAAGACGGATACCAGTATTTCGTGGTGGTGGAGATCAAAGAGGATGGAGATGCAAGCGAGGAGAACCGGGCGAAAAACCGGTACGCGCGGGAGCATTTTAAGGAACTGAACCGCCGGCTGGAAGCAGAGGGCGAAAAAGAGAGGTATCTGTTCCATTTTCTGTCTCCCAACGGTTACCATACATTCTTCGACTATCTCAGAGACGGGAAGCTTCTGGAAAGCCAGGATACTTTTAAGTGTGAGCTGGAGCTTCTGCTGGAGGCGGCGGGAGACCAGGAAGAGGGATAAGAAATAAAAAGGACAGATTAGCTGAAATGGCGGAGATTAATTTGACGGAAGTCTTTCCATTTGGTACAATCTATTACAGTGGTAAAAATTATATTTTATAGAAAGAAGGGATTAAGAGATGCCATTGGTAACAACAAAAGAAATGTTTAAAAAGGCATATGAGGGAGGATACGCGATCGGCGCGTTCAACGTGAACAATATGGAGATTGTCCAGGGAATCACAGAAGCGGCCGGAGAACTGAATTCTCCATTGATCCTGCAGGTTTCCGCGGGGGCAAGAAAGTATGCGAAGCACGCCTATCTGACCAAGCTTGTGGAGGCGGCTCTCTTGGAAAATGATATTCCGATCGCCCTGCACCTGGATCACGGCGCTGATTTTGAGATCTGTAAATCCTGCATCGACGGCGGATTTACCTCTGTTATGATCGATGGATCTAAATATTCTTTTGAGGAGAATATCGCTCTGACTAAGAAGGTTGTGGAATACGCTCATGAGAAAGGCGTAGTGGTAGAAGGAGAACTTGGAAAGCTTGCGGGAATCGAAGACGATGTAAACGTAAACGCGGAAGACGCTTCCTATACACGTCCGGAAGAAGTAGAAGAATTTGTAAGCCGCACAGGAGTAGATTCTCTTGCCATCGCCATCGGTACGAGCCACGGGGCGTTTAAATTCAAACCAGGCCAGAAGCCGCAGCTTCGGTTTGATATCCTGGAGGAGATCGAGAAACGTCTTCCAAACTTCCCGATCGTACTTCACGGAGCTTCCTCTGTATCTCAGGAGTATGTGAAGATCATTCAGGCAAACGGCGGAAATCTGGCCGACGCTATTGGAATTCCGGAGGATATGCTGAGACAGGCGGCAAAATCCGCTGTATGTAAGATCAACATTGATTCTGACCTGCGTCTTGCCATGACGGCAGGCGTCAGAGAAGTCCTGCATCAGAAACCGGAAGTATTTGATCCGCGTGAATATCTGAAGGTTGGACGGGCATATGTCAAAGAAGTCGTAGCTCACAAGATCGTCAACGTTCTGGGAAGCGACGGAAAAGCGTAAAGAAAAAGATTGACGAATGGTTCTGGGGAATGGTATACTTTCTCTGTAAACTTAGAAGGGCTCTATTACTGACGGATAATGTGGATTACCACAGGGGAATAGAGTACCGTGATCAGCCGACCGTCTGGGCAGCATCGAAAATGGGTGCTGCCCTTTTTTGATGCCATATACAGAAAACAGGAGGAAACAGATGTTTACACAGTGGGAAGGATTTAAAGGTGGAAGCTGGCGGGAGCATATTGACGTAAGGGACTTTATCCAGAAAAATTACCGGCCTTACGAGGGGGATGAAAGTTTTCTCGCGCCGCCTACACAGCGGACAGAAAAACTGCTGCGCAAGCTGGAGAACCTGATGGCTCTGGAGCGGGAATTTGGCGGGGTGCTGGATATCGATACCCAGACAGTCACCTCTCTTTTGAACTATAAGCCTGGATACCTGGATAAAGACCAGGAGATCATTGTGGGACTGCAGACAGACCGTCCTTTGAAGAGGGGAGTAAATCCTTTTGGAGGTCTTAGGATGACGCGGGAAGCCTGCCGGGCCTATGGATATGAACTGTCCCAGAAGGTGGAAGATGAATTCCAGTACCGGACTACTCACAACGATGGGGTATTCCGAGTGTACAACAAGGCTACCAAAGCGGCCCGGCACTGCGGACTGATCACCGGTCTGCCAGACGCCTATGGAAGAGGCAGGATCATTGGAGATTACCGGAGGGCGGCTCTCTACGGGATTGATTTTCTGATCCAGGAGAAGCAGAAAGACAAAGACCGGATCGGTATGGAAGATATGGATGTAGATCATATCCGGCAGCTGGAAGAGTTGTACCAGCAGATCAATTTCCTGGGAAAACTGAAAGAGATGGCGGCGATGTACGGCTATGACATCAGCGGCCCGGCCGGAAATGCCAAAGAAGCGGTCCAGTGGCTTTATTTCGCTTACCTTGGGGCGATCAAGGAGCAGAACGGGGCGGCCATGAGTTTGGGAAGAACAGCTACATTTCTGGATATTTATTTTGAGAGAGATCTAAAGCGTGGGATCCTGACGGAAGAAGAAGCGCAGGAGATCATCGATGATTTTGTGATGAAGCTTCGTATGGCAAGGCATCTGCGGACGCCGGAGTACAACGAGCTGTTTGCCGGAGATCCTATGTGGATCACGGAATCTCTGGGAGGCATGGGAGAAGACGGAAGATGCCTGGTAACAAAGAATACCTACCGGATGCTGCATACACTGTACAATCTGAAGCCTTCCGCGGAGCCGAATCTGACCATCCTGTGGTCGGAGAAGCTGCCGGAGAATTTCAAACGGTACTGCGCCAAGGTTTCCTGTGATACCGATGCCATCCAGTACGAAAATGACGATCTGATGCGGCCAAGATACGGGGATGATTACGGAATTGCCTGCTGTGTCTCCGCCATGCGGATCGGCAAGGAGATGCAGTTCTTTGGCGCCAGGGCAAACCTGGCTAAGATGCTTTTGATGGCCTTAAACGGCGGAAAAGACGAGAAGCAGAATATACAGGTGGGACCGGAGCATGAGCCTTACCAAGGAGAGTACCTGGAATATGATAAGGTAATGGAACTGCTTGATATCTACCGGCCCTGGCTGGCGAAGATGTACGCCAACACCATGAATGTGATCCATTATATGCATGACAAATACGCCTATGAGAAGACTCAGATGGCCCTCCATGATACAGAGGTCCACCGCTATATGGCTTTTGGCGTAGCTGGCATGAGCGTGCTGGCGGATTCGCTTTCCGCGATCCGTTACGCAAAGGTCCGCTGTGTGAGAGACCCGGAGACAGGGCTTATTACCGACTACCAGGTGGAAGGAGAGTATCCGGCCTTTGGAAACGACGATGACCGGGTGGATGAACTGGCAAAAGAACAGGTAAGGCTGTTCTGCGAAGAATTGAAAAAGCAGAAATTATACCGGAACGCGGAACCTACGCTGTCGATCCTGACCATTACTTCAAATGTAGTGTACGGCAAGAAAACAGGATCTACTCCGGATGGAAGAAAAGCGGGAGAGCCGTTTGCTCCAGGAGCGAATCCCATGCATGGACGGGATAAGAGCGGGGCGCTGGCATCTTTGAATTCCGTGGCGAAGCTTTCCTATGACTGGTGCAGGGACGGCATCTCGAACACCTTTTCCATTGTGCCGGAGGCGATGGGAAAGACAGAGGAGGAACGGCTGCGCAACCTGACGGCGGTGCTGGATGGATATTTCCAGCAGATGGCCCATCACCTGAACGTAAATGTACTGAACCGCAGTACCCTTCTTGATGCTTACGAACATCCGGAGCGATATCCTAATCTTACGATCCGGGTGTCCGGATATGCGGTGAATTTTGTGAAGCTTTCGAAAGAACAGCAAAGGGAAGTGATCTCAAGGACGTTCCATGAGCGAATTTAACGGTTGTTTTTCTGCGCGTAACTGAGTATAATGAAAACGATTGGAGTGTAGATATTATGGCAGGGACGCGCAGAAAGAAAAAAGAGAATAAAGGACCAGTCCCGGTCAGATATTATGATTATAGTCTGATGGCGGTACTGGTCTTTCTTGTTTGTTTCGGACTGGTGATGTTATACAGCACCAGCGCTTACAGCGCAATGATCGAATATAATGACAGCATGTACTATTTTAAGCGGCAGATCATATTCTGTATCTTGGGATTTGTCATTATTTATGTAGTGTCCAAGATCAATTATCATTGGTATATCCGCAGGGCGAAAGCTTTCTACATTATTTCTTTGGCCGCGATGGCTTTGGTACAGACGCCTCTTGGCAAGGAAGTTAATGGCGCCAGACGGTGGATCCAGCTTCCGCTGGGGCAGCAGTTCCAGCCTTCTGAGCTTACGAAGATCGCGGTGATCCTGTTTATCCCGGTGGTGATCTGTAAGATGGGGAAAGAATTTAAAACTATGGTGGGAGCCGCGAAAGCTCTGGCTTGGGGAGCTGTGGCGGCCGCCGGAGTGCTGTTTTTGACAGAGAACTTAAGTACGGCGCTTATTGTGCTTGGAATCAGCTGCGCTATTATTTTCGTTGCCCATCCAAGGACGAAGCCGTTTGTTATTTTGTTTGCCGCCGGCATTGCTAGTTTTGTGATACTGGTGCTGACACTGGGGAATCAGCTTGCTTCCAGCAGTAATTTCCGGTTCCGGAGGCTTGCTGTGTGGCTCAACCTGGAAGAATACGCGGAAACCGGCGGCTACCAGACTCTTCAGGGACTTTACGCAATCGGGTCTGGCGGGTTCTTCGGCAAGGGGCTGGGGAACAGCGCTCAGAAAATGGTGATCCCGGAGGTGCAGAATGATATGATTCTTACGGTGATCTGTGAGGAATTGGGAGTCTTTGGAGTGATCGTGCTGCTGGTGCTTTTTGGTATGCTGCTGTATCGGATCTTGGTGATCGCCCAGAACGCGCCGGATCTCTATGGCTCCCTGATCGTGACGGGGATTTTTGCCCATATTGCGCTTCAGGTTTTCCTGAATGTGGCGGTAGTGACAAATATTCTTCCGAATACTGGAGTCACGCTTCCTTTCATCAGTTATGGGGGAACGTCGGTGCTGTTTTTGATGGCGGAGATGGGAATTGTTCTGGGAGTGTCAAGAACGATCAAATTTAGTGAATAATTTCCTTTTCTTTCCACAGGTTCTATGTTATGATATTATACGTGGTATTTAATACTATGTGTAATAGAAATGAATGACGGGCAAAAGACGGCGGCCTGTATGCAGGGAGGATGACTATGAGTTATAAGATTGTTGTGGACAGCTGTGGAGAATTGACGAAAGAAATGAAGGAATCTGGACATTTTGAGACGGCGTCTCTGGAGATTGATGTCAATGGACATCATATTATTGATGACGAGACCTTTGATCAGGCGAGATTTTTGCAGCTGGTATCTGAGTCGCCGGAATGTCCCAAATCCTCCTGCCCTTCTCCGGAAAGATACATGGAAGCGTTTCACTGCGAAGAAGAACATGTTTACGCGGTAACGCTTTCCGCGGAACTGAGCGGATCATACAACAGCGCTCAGCTGGGAAAAAAGCTGTATCATGAGGAATATGGGGAAAAGGACATCTATATATTCAATTCCCGCTCCGCTTCGGTAGGCGAGACTTTGATCGCCAAGAAGGCGGCGGAATGTGAAGAAAAGGGGATGAGCTTCCAGGAGACCATTGATGCGGTGGAAGCATATATTCAAGAACAAGATACGTATTTTGTGCTGGAGACCCTGGAGACGCTCCGTAAAAACGGGAGACTGACTGGATTGAAAGCAATCGTGGCCTCCGCGCTGAATATTAAACCGGTAATGGGGGCGACGCCTAATGGAACCATCTGTCAGCTTGGACAGGCCAGAGGGATCAAAAAGGCCTTGAGTAAGATGGTGGATGAGATTATCAAAAATCTGAAAAATCCTACAGAAAAGATTCTGGCGATTTCTCACTGCAACTGTCCAAAGCGGGCGGAAGATGTGGCGGATATGTTAAAAGAGCGGGCTTCATTTAAGGATGTCATTATTCTTGACACGGCAGGGATCAGCAGTATGTACGCATCCGACGGCGGTGTGATCGTGGTTGTATAATCAGAAAGATTGTGGTAGAATATCCCTATTGGAGCGGATAGGAGGAACACAGTTGTTATGAGTCAGGAAAAAGTAGACAAATATAAAAAAGAAAAGGCCAACCGTAAGCAGATCATGCGCAAAGAGAAAGCCGCAAACGTGATTCGCAAGTGCGTTGTTGGAGTGGTAGGAATTCTTCTGATAGGCTGGATCGGCTATTCCGCATATGGGACCTATGAGAGCAGCAAGGCCACAGAAGAAGTACAGATCGACTATACGGCAGTAAATGAACTGCAGGACCGACTGGCTACCGTGCAGGCGGAAGAAGCAGAAGCCGCAGAAGCGGAAACCGCAGAATAGCCGGGAAAAACTGAAGAAAAATCCAAAAGGACAAGAACGGAAACGGTTCTTGTCTTTTTTTTGATTTGGGACAGGGCTTTTTTAATTTGGGCCGGGGGATTTTTAAAAATCCCCCGGCCCAAATTAAAAAAAGGGGTTGAAATCAGCAAAAATATGGTTTACAATGAGGTCAAGTGGTAGGAAGTGGTGAAAAGTGGAACGAAGTGGAGACTAAGTGGCAGACCGCTTCGAAAGAAGGTGAGTTTCATGTTGAAAGGAGAGTACAGTCATAATATTGACCCGAAAGGCAGATTGATCATTCCCGCTAAGTTTCGTGACGATCTTGGGGAGAATTTCGTCATTACAAAAGGAATGGAACACTGCTTGTACGTATATCCGGAAAACGAATGGAACGCCTTTGAAGAGAAACTGAACGCCTTACCCACCACCACAGACAAAAAAGCCCGTGCTTTCGCGTATTTCTTTCAGGGAAGCGCGGCGGACGGGGACCTTGATAAGCAAGGGAGAACCTTGATCCCATCGGTTCTCAGGGACTATGCCAAATTAGAAAAGGAAGTAGTCTTTATCGGTATGGGGAAGCGTGCCGAGATCTGGGACAAAGCAAGATGGGATGAAAAGAATGCTGAAGTGGAACTCAACATTGAGGATATCGCATCCGATATGGAAGAGAGCGGATTCAGTATCTAGAGGGAGAAGATATGGAGTTCGAACACACATCGGTATTACTTGAAGAAACTGTAAACGGCCTGAATATCAAACCTGACGGGATCTATGTGGATGGAACGCTGGGGGGCGGAGGACATGCCTATGAGATCTGCAAAAGGTTAGGGCCTAAGGGGAGTATTGTAGGAATAGACCAGGATGGGGCAGCCATCGAGGCTGCGGGCATCCGACTGAAAGACTTCGGGGAGAAAGTCACGATCGTACGGAGCAACTATCGTGATATGAAGTCGCAGCTCCAACAGCTTGGCATTGACAAGGTCGATGGGATCGTGCTCGATCTGGGCGTATCCTCTTATCAGTTAGATACGGCAGAGCGGGGATTCTCCTATCGCGAAGATGCGCCTCTGGATATGCGGATGGATACTCGTCAGAATATGACGGCCAGGGACATCGTCAATGGCTACGGCGAACAAGAACTCTATCATATGATTCGGGATTACGGGGAGGACAAGTTCGCCAAAAATATCGCAAAACATATTGTTGAAGCGAGAGAGAAAGCGCCTGTAGAGACGACAGGGCAGCTGGTAGAGATCATACGCCAGTCCATTCCCATGAAATTTCAAAAGAAATCAGGACATCCCGCCAAACGGACGTTTCAGGCGATCCGTATTGAACTCAACAGAGAGTTGGATGTACTTAGGGATTCGCTGGATGATATGATCGAATTATTGAATCCAGGCGGGCGGATCTGTATTATTACGTTCCACTCGTTAGAGGACAGGATTGTGAAAGCGGCTTTTCGGAAAAATGAGAATCCCTGCACCTGTCCCAGTGACTTTCCCGTATGTGTATGCGGAAACGTCCCAAAGGGGAGTATAGTAACCAGAAAACCAATTCTGCCAAGTAAAGAAGAAATGGAAAGAAACAGCCGTTCTAAGAGCGCCAAGCTTCGGATATTTGAACGGTGTTAGCTGGATAAAGGGGTGATACGTACATGGCAGCAAGAACAACAGCGAGAAGATATAGCTCTGTCCGGACACAGGGACAGGCTTATGTATACGGAAATGCTGCGCCAAAACCGGTTCGGGAGTCGGAAAGGCGGGAGAGAACACCGCAGAGAAAAGTCAGCCGCCAGGTACGGAATAATCGTAGAAAAGCCCTTCGAATGAACGCGGGATATGTAGTATTTCTGACGGCGGCAGCACTGCTGACACTAGTAGTCTGCGTGGGATACGTACGTCTTCAGGCCAGGATCACGGACAGCTCTAAAAATGTGACCGCAATGCAGGAGGAACTGGCCCAGCTTCGGGAAGAAAATGACACCAGATACAACACGGTCATGGACTCTGTAGACGTAGAAGAGATAAAAAAAACAGCCCAGGAAGATCTGGGGATGGTCTACGCATCACCAGAGCAGGTAGTAGAATATGAGAGCCCATCCGCGGACTATGTAAAGCAGTATGAAAGCATTCCGGAAGACGGGGTACTGGCCCGGTCAGATCATAACAATTGACAGGTGAAAGCATGACAAGAAAGAAAAGGAATCCTCTTCGGAGAAAAATGAATAAACTAATGCAGAAAAAGCTGGTAGGAATCTTTGGGATCGTCGTACTGGCTTTTGCGCTTTTGGTGGGAAGAGTTACTTATATTAACGCTTCTAATGGAGAAGAATACACCAAAGTGGTCTTGGACCAGCAGCAGTATGACAGCAGGGTCATTCCCTTCAAGCGGGGAGACATTGTGGACCGTAACGGCACAAAACTGGCGACCAGCGAGCGGGTCTACAATGTGATCCTGGATGTGAAAGCGATGCTTGAGGACGAGGACAGTGTGGACCCCACGATCCAGGTTCTCAAAGACTGTTTTGAAATTGAGGAAGAAACGGTCCGGAACCTGATCGAAGAAAAGCCCTCCAGCAGATATGAGGTGCTGAAAAAAAGTATAGACTACAATACGGCGCGGGAGTTTGAGGAGATTGACGAAGACGATGAAAACTATCCCAATATAAAAGGAATCTGGCTGGAAGAGGATTATATAAGAACCTATCCTTACGAAACGCTCGCCTGCGATGTGATCGGTTTTACCGCTGATGGCAATGTGGGAAATAATGGGATTGAAGCGTCCTATAACTCTATTTTAAATGGAACAGACGGACGGGAGTACGGTTACCAGGACGAAAGCGCTTCTTTGGAGAGGACAGTAAAAGAACCGGAAAACGGAAGCACAGTCGTTTCGACCATAGACCTGCAGATCCAAAGCGTTGTGGAAGAACATGTTCTGGCTTTCAACGAAGCCCATAAAAATGAAGCCAGGACCGGAGAGGGAAGCGCCAATACCGGCGTGATCGTAATGAATCCGCAAAACGGAGAGATCCTGGCAGAAGCTTCTTATCCGAATTACGATCTTAACAACCCAAGAGATCTGACAAGATATTATTCGAAAGAGGAAATTCAGTCTATGGGAGACGAAGAAAAGGTGGAGGCTTTGACTTCTCTTTGGAATAACTTTTGTGTAAATGAAGTGTATGAGCCGGGATCCACCTTCAAGCCGTTCACAGTGGCGGCGGGATTGGAACTTGGGAATCTGACGGGAGACGAGACCTATTATTGCGGAGGAAAACTCCATGTAGGAGATTACGATATCCATTGCAATAATCGGAGCGGCCATGGGACTCAGACTTTGAGGCAGGCCATAGAAAATTCCTGTAATGTGGCTTTGATGGAAATCGGGGCGGATCTGGGCGTGGAGGAATTTACCCGGTATCAGGAACAGTTTGGGTTTGGAAAACAGACAGGCATCGATCTTCCGGGAGAGCAGGAAGGCGTTCTGTATACCGCGGAAAACATGGACTCAGCCAGCCTGGCCACCAATGCTTTTGGACAGAACTTTGACGTGACAATGACGCAGATGGCGGCAGGGTTCTGCTCTTTGATCAACGGCGGAGAGTATTATCAGCCCCATGTGGTCAAACAGATCCAAGATGAAAATGGAAACGTGACAGAGAACAAAGATTCTGTTTTGATCGGCCGGACAGTTTCGGAAGAGACCAGCCAGATCATCAAAGATTATATGTATAGTGTAGTAGAAGAAGGAACCGGTTCTTCCGCGGCGGTGGAAGGATACGATATTGGAGGAAAGACTGGAACCGCGGAGAAACATCCGAGAGGACAAGGCAATTATCTGGTTTCTTTTATTGGATACGCGCCCCAGGAGGATCCGCAGGTAATGATCTATGTGGTCATCGATGAACCCAACGTCGCCGTCCAGTCAGACAGCAAGCTGGCCACTACTCTGGCGGCGGATATCATGAAAGAAATACTGCCTTATCTTGGAGTAGAGAAGGCGGCGGCAGAATAAATAGAATTTGCAGAATAACCTCGCAGAAGTCTTAATAAATTATAGAAACGGCTTTTGCGAGGTTTTTTATGAAGAATAAAACTTATAATAGGAAGAAACTTTTGGTGGTGTTTCTATGCGCTGTGGGAATCGCTCTGGTGCTGGCGGGAAGACTGATCTATCTGATGGTATTTGAAGCGGAATATTATCAGGAAAAGGCGGAAGCTCTCCACGAAAGGGAGCGGGAGATCAAGGCGGCAAGAGGGGAGATCGTAGATACAAATGGTACGGTCTTGGCAACGAATCGGACGGTATGTACGATTTCCGTCATTCACAGCCAGATAAAAGAACCAGAGAAGATTATCCAGGTATTGTCCAGGGAATTAGAACTTACGGAAGAAGAAGTCAGGGGAAAGGTAGAGAAAGTTTCATCTATGGAACGGATCAAGACAAATGTGGATAAAGAGACGGGAGACAAGATCCGGAATCTGGAACTGGATGGGGTAAAAGTGGATGAAGATTTTAAGCGGTATTATCCCTATGGGGAGCTGGCATCAAAAGTCCTGGGATTTACCGGGGGAGACAACCAGGGCATCATAGGGCTGGAAGTGAAGTATGAAGAATATCTGAAAGGGGAGAATGGGACCATCCTGACAACAACAGATGCCAGGGGCGTAGAACTGGACGGAGTGGCGGAAGACCGGATCGAGCCGGTCCCAGGGCATACCCTGCAGATCAGTATGGACTACAACATCCAGATGTACGCACAGCAGATGGCGGAAAAAGTGATGGAAGAAAAGCAGGCGGACAAAGTGGGAATCCTCCTGATGAATCCTGAGAACGGCGAGATCCTGGCCATGGTAAATGTACCGGAATTTAATCTCAATGAGCCTTTTGAGCTAAATACAGGAACGGCGGAAGGGATGACAGACGAGGAACTGCAGGAAGCGCTGAACCAGATGTGGCGGAACGGCTGTATCAATGATACTTATGAGCCGGGATCTACGTTTAAGATCATTACAGCCTCCGCCTGTCTGGAAGAGGGAGTGGTAGAATTGGACGATACCTTTAGCTGTCCGGGGTACAAGATGGTAGAAGACCGGAAGATCCGATGCCATAAGGTGGGAGGACATGGGGCGGAGACATTTGTGGAAGGGATCCAGAACTCCTGCAACCCTGTGTTTATCGAGATCGGCCTGCGGCTGGGAACAGAAAATTTCTATAAGTATTTCAACCAATTCGGACTGATGGGAATGACAGGAGTAGATCTGCCGGGAGAAGCGGCCACCATCATGCATAAGCAGGAAAATGTGGGACAGGTGGAGCTTGCGACCATGAGTTTTGGACAGTCCTTTCAGGTAACGCCCATTCAGCTTGCGGCTACCGTCAGTTCCCTGGTCAATGGAGGAAACCGGGTAACGCCTCATTTTGGAGTGCGCATTTTAGATAAGGACGGAAAAGAAATCAAAGAATTTGCTTATGAAGAGGGAGAACGGATCGTTTCAGAAGAAACGTCCGAGACTATGCAGGCCCTTCTGGAGGGAGTGGTCAGAGAAGGGTCGGGGAAAAACGCTTATATTGAAGGATACCATATAGGAGGAAAGACAGCTACCTCTCAGACGCTTCCCAGAAGCGCCAACAAATACATTTCTTCCTTTATTGGATTTGCGCCTGCGGACGATCCCCGGATCCTGGGCATGTGTGTGATCTATGATCCTCAGGGGATCTATTATGGAGGGACGATCGCGGCGCCGGTCATGGGGGATATCTTCCAGAATATATTCCCCTATCTTGGCATTGAAAAAGAATAGAAAATGAAGTATACTATGTAAGATTGAAGGTATGACAGACATTTTTCAGGAAAAGAAACAAAAGAAGTAAGAGGTGTATTATGGATTATACGGTATTTATCCCGGTGCTGATCGCGTTTGCGTTAAGCGTGGTCATGGGTCCGGTGATCATTCCAATCTTAAGAAGGCTGAAAATGGGGCAGACAGAGAGGGAGGATGGCGTAAAATCGCATTTAAAAAAAGCGGGGACCCCTACCATGGGAGGAGTGATCATCCTTCTCAGTGTGGTGATCACATCGCTGTTTTACATCCGGGATTACCCGAAGATCATACCAATCCTTTTTGTAACGCTGGGATTTGGTCTGATCGGATTCTTGGATGATTATCTGAAGGTGGTCATGAAGCGCTCAGACGGGTTATTTCCCAAACAAAAGATGGCCCTGCAGATTGTAGTGACAGCCGTATTTGCTTTCTATATGGTCCGGTTTACCGATGTTTCCCTTGCTATGCTGATCCCATTTACCGGCGGGAAATATCTGGATATCGGATGGCTTGCCATTCCGCTTATGTTCTTCGCGGTGATCGGAACGGTAAATGGAGTAAACTTTACTGATGGATTGGATGGCCTGGCTTCCAGTGTGACTGTTTTGGTCGCTACTTTCTTTACCGTGGTAGCTATCGGGACCGGAAGCGGGATCGAGCCTGTTACCTGCGCGGTAGTGGGGGCGCTCCTTGGATTTCTTCTGTTTAATGTGTATCCGGCAAGTGTGTTTATGGGAGATACCGGTTCTCTGGCGCTGGGAGGATTTGTGGCCTCCACGGCGTATATGCTCCAGATGCCTATTTTCATCCTGATCGTAGGCTTGATCTATCTGGTGGAGGTTCTCTCGGTCATGATCCAGGTGACATATTTTAAGAAGACGGGAGGAAAGCGGATCTTTAAGATGGCGCCGATCCATCATCATTTCGAACTGTGCGGATGGTCAGAGACCAGAGTGGTGGCGGTATTTTCTATTATCACAGCCCTTCTTTGTCTGGTGGCTCTGATGGCGATGTAAGAGAAAGGATAGAAGCTATGATAGATACAAAGGGAAAGAACGTGCTGGTATTTGGGTCTGGCATCAGCGGAACGGCGGCGGCAGGACTTCTGGAAGAAACAGGAGCGTCTGTGACGCTCTACGATGGGAATCAGGATCTGGATATCCAGAAGTTAAAAAGCCAGCTTGGGACGGATACATCGGTGAGGATCGTACTTGGGACATTTCCGGAAGAAATCCTGGACTGTCTGGATCTGGCTGTCTTAAGTCCGGGCGTGCCCACGGATCTGCCGGCAGTAAAAGAAATGGTGTCCCGGAAGATCCAGGTGATCGGGGAGGTGGAGCTTGCGTACGCCTTTGGGAAAGGAGATGTCCTGGCGATCACAGGAACCAACGGAAAGACTACGACCACAACTCTTCTGGGGCAGATCATGAAGCGCTTCCAGGAGGATGTATTCGTGGTCGGCAATATCGGAAACCCCTATACCCTGGCGGCGAAAGAGATGACGGAACACTCCATCACGGTGGCGGAAATGAGCAGTTTCCAGCTGGAGACGATCCGGGAATTCCACCCGAAAGTCAGCGCCATCTTAAACTTCACGCCGGACCATCTGAACCGGCATCATACGATGGAAGCTTATGTGAACGCAAAGAAGAATATCGCGAAAAATCAAACCGAAGAAGATTACTGCATCCTGAACTATGAGGACGCAAGGACGAGAGAATTTGGGGAGAATGTAAAAGCACAGGTTCTATATTTCAGCAGTCAGCGTAAACTAGAAAGAGGAATCTATTTAGACCAGGGTTCTATTATTTACAAAAACCCAGACGAAGTGGAGATCTGTAAGGTCGATGAGCTTCAGATCCTGGGGACCCACAACTATGAAAATGTAATGGCGGCGGCTGGAATGGCGGCTGTTTACGGGGTCCCGGTCCAGGTGATCCGGGAGGCGGTGCTTGCCTTTAAAGGAGTGGAGCATAGGATTGAATTTGTGGCGGAAAAGAATGGAGTCGTCTATTACAATGATTCCAAGGGGACGAATCCGGATGCCGCTATCAAGGCCATTCAGGCAATGAACCGTCCGACGGTGCTGCTGGGCGGCGGGTATGATAAGGATTCGGAATACACGGAGTGGATTCGGGCTTTTGGCGGGAAAGTAAGGAAGCTGATCCTGCTGGGAGAGACAAGGGAGAAGATCGCCCAGGCCGCGGAAAGCTGCGGGTTCCATGATTATGTGATGGCAGACGGCTTTGAGGAAGCGGTGCGTCTGGCGGCAGATGCGGCAAAGAAAGGAGAAGCGGTGCTGCTGTCTCCGGCCTGCGCAAGCTGGGATATGTTTCCAAACTATGAGGTACGAGGAGAGAAATTCAAAGAGATTGTAAATTCCTTATAAGGAGTGCATAGAAGATTGACACAGCCAAAAAAGAGGAAGTATGATCTGACTCTTCTGGCCGCTCTGGGGGTGCTGGTCGTCTTTGGGCTGGTGATCCTTTACAGTACCAGCGCCTATAATGGAGAGGTCAAGTTTCACGACTCTTTTTATTATCTGAAAAAACAGGTGTTTGCCACACTGCTGGGAATCTTGGGGATGTTTCTGGTAGCGAATATGGATTATCATGTGTGGAAGCATGCGGCCGTTCTTGGATATCTGACGGCGTTGGTCCTCTCAGTGGCGGTCCTGTTTATAGGGGAAGAATACAATGGGTCCAAAAGATGGCTTTCTTTGGGCCCTTTTTCTTTTCAGCCGTCAGAGTTCGCTAAAGTGGCGGTAGTTCTTTTCCTGTCCTGGATCGTGACGAACAATATCAAAAACATGGGGAAAATGGGAACCCTTCTAAAAATTATGATATCGATCCTTCCCATCGTGGGGCTGGTGGGAGCCAGTAATTTGAGTACGGCTGTCATTATCCTGGGGATCGGGGTGATCCTGGTATTCGTGGCAAGCCCTAAATACAGTCCTTTTCTCTTAATGGGCGCGGCGGGGACCGGATTCATGGCGGTTTTTCTAGCCTTGGAAAGCTATCGTCTGGAGAGACTGGCCATCTGGCGCAACCCAGAAGCCTACGAGAAAGGCTACCAGACGCTTCAGGGCCTTTACGCCATTGGTTCTGGCGGCCTGTTTGGCCGGGGGTTGGGAGAGAGTGTCCAGAAGCTGGGATTTGTGCCGGAAGCTCAGAACGATATGATCTTTTCCATAATCTGCGAAGAATTGGGGTTGTTTGGCGCGGGATTTGTGCTGCTGTTATTTCTGATCCTGATCTGGAGGTTCTTTGTGATCGCCTCCAGGGCCCCGGACTTGTTTGGCGCTCTGATCGCGGCCGGAGCTATGGCACATATGATGATCCAGGTGATCTTAAATATAGCGGTGGTCACAAACACCATACCCAATACCGGGATCACCCTGCCCTTCATCAGCTACGGGGGAACCTCAGTCGTCTTCTTGCTGCTGGAAATGGGGCTTGTGCTGAGCGTATCAACGGTGATACAATGAACGCAAGCCGTGAAGCTAAAGGAGCGAAGCGCGGTGTTAGATATAAGATAAGGGGCAGCAAAGAGAGGAGTATATATGGAAACAAAAGAACATTTGGAAGAGCGGCCCAGGAAAAGGAGGAAGAAAAAGAGCCATAGAGTATATGCCTTTTTTGTGATCCTTTTTGGGCTTGCCATTATTATACTGACGATTTTACTGCTTTTTCACGTGCAGAAGATTGAAATACGAGGAAACCAGTACTGCACGGATAAGGAGATATCAGAAGCGGTACAAAATGACAAGTTTTCCCGCAATTCTCTGTATGTGATCGGCAAGTATCTTCTGGGAAAAGGAGAACAGCCGGCCTGCCTGGAGAGCATGAAGGTTGGGCTGAGCACGCCCTGGACTTTGCGGGTGACGGTGAAAGAAAAAGAAATCGTAGGGTATATCTACGATAACCAGGATTACGCTTATTTTGACAAGGAAGGCCTGGTGGTGAAAAAGGACACTTCTTATATTGAGGGAGTTCCGCTTGTGAAGGGCATTGAAGTGAAAGAAGTAAAATTGTATCAGTCTTTGGAGAGTGAGAATTCTCAGATTTTTGAAGAAATTTTAGAAGCGTCCAATGAATTGAAGAAAAATGATCTCTCCACGGAAAAGATCATCTGTCAGGACAGCAGGATCTATCTTTTTATCGGAAAGGTCTGTATCAGTCTGGGAAATCATGTGACCCCGGAGAAGGTGGCGCAGATTGCTCCGATCTTGGAAAAACTGGAGGGAAAAGAAGGAACCCTGCATTTGGAAAGCTATTCGGAGGGACAGGAGACGATCACCTTTGATGTGGGGGAATTTCCGGAAGGAATTTCTGAGGAAATTTCGGAAGAAAATTAAGAAAAATCCTGGAATTCTATTGATATTTTGTACAAAAGTCTATATTATAGATTATATATGGCAAAGTGTATTTTTACACTTTGTCTATGGGATGTATAAATAATAAGGATAACGAAGGAGGAGAAACCCTTGCTAGAGATTAAGACAAACGAATCGGAAGCGGCGGCAAAAATAATTGTTTGTGGAGTCGGCGGCGGCGGGAACAACGCAGTGAACCGTATGATCGATGAGCAGATTGCCGGTGTGGAATTTATAGCGATTAATACAGATAAACAGGCACTGCAGTTATGTAAAGCTCCGACGCTTATGCAGATCGGGGACAAGATCACCAAAGGGCTTGGAGCTGGAGCCAGGCCGGAAGTAGGAGAGAAAGCGGCGGAAGAAAGCGCGGAAGAGATATCAGCGGCGCTCAAAGGAGCGGATATGGTATTCGTTACCTGCGGTATGGGCGGCGGAACCGGAACAGGGGCTACGCCTGTAGTGGCGCGTATCGCCAAAGAACAGGGCGCCTTGACGGTAGGCGTTGTGACAAAACCCTTCCGTTTTGAATCTAAGACACGTATGAACAACGCGCTTCAAGGGATTGAAAAGCTGAAAGAAAATGTAGACACTCTGATTGTTATCCCGAATGATAAACTTCTTGAGGTGGTGGACAGGCGTACCACCATGCCGGAAGCCCTGAAGAAAGCGGATGAAGTGCTTCAGCAGGGTATCCAGGGCATCACAGACCTGATCAATGTACCGTCTCTGATCAATCTGGATTTCGCGGATGTTCAGACGGTTATGACGGATAAAGGAATCGCACATATTGGTATCGGACAGGGACGAGGCGATGATAAAGCGCTTGAGGCAGTGAAACAGGCGGTTGCCAGCCCGCTCCTTGAGACCACCATCGCTGGCGCATCTCATGTGATCATCAATGTATCCGGTGATATTACCCTGATGGATGCATCCGATGCGGCAGAGTACGTACAGGATCTTGCGGGAGAAGATGCAAATATTATCTTCGGCGCGATGTATGATGATTCCAGAGCGGATGAGGCTACGATCACAGTGATCGCCACAGGTCTTCACAATGTGGGAGGAAGCGCCTCTAAACTGAAATCCAGATTGGAACATCCAAGAACAGGCTCCACAGTTTCTCAGGGAAGTTTTGAGAAACATTCGGCTTCCAGCCAGCGTCCGGCGGCTGCGCGTTCTCCGCAGCTGGATATCGGACTGGCTTCTGGAAAGAGCGCGTCGGGGAGCAATGTGACCAGGAGAGCGCCGGGCGGAACCGCGCCTTCACTGGAGACGCCGAGAACCCCAACCAGTAAAGTAAAGGAACAGTCCATCAAGATTCCAGATTTCTTTAAAAAGTAATATTGTTCTTCTTAAGAGACCAGACCTTGTGAGAGGCTCTGGTCTCTTTTTCTGTCGAAAAAAATCTTTTCCCTGCTCCCATCATATGACAAAATCTTTTTTTCCACCCTCGTATAATAAGTCTTGCCCACATACCAAATCGATTTAGTATCAAAGGAGAAAGAAGGTAAAGCGTGTACTATGAATTATACATAGACGTGTTTTTTCTTGTGAATTTCATGATGGATGCGATTTTGCTAGAGATTGTCAGGAAGGTCCTGAAATGTCCTGCCACACATGGAAGGGTTTTCCTGGGAGCCGCGGTGGGAGCGCTGGGCACCTGTATTGTTGTGTTGCTTCCAATCCCATATGCTGTTATTAAATTCATCATGTTTCATGGGCTGGTTAATATTATCATGCTGAAAACGGGACTCAGGACAAAGTGGGACAGAAACTTCTGGAAAGCCTTAGTTTTGCTATATATCAGCGGTTTCCTTGTGGGAGGGATCTTGGAAAGCCTGTGGCCTTATACCAGAACGACAGGAATTTTCTTTGGCTTCGCGGTGTTGAGTTACTATGGAGCGATGGGAATCTGGAATCTTCTGAAATATCTGGCAAGACAGGAGCATTATCGCTGTGAAGTTATACTCTGCCGGGGAGACAGAACCTGCAGAGTAAGGGCTGTTATCGATACAGGAAACAGCCTGCGTGATGGGCAAAGCGGAAAGCCGGTGAGCATCATTGACCAGGAGACGGCGGATCGTCTGGGAGAATGGAGACAGACAATAGGAATTCGATTTATTCCTTATCACGCGATCGGAACCAAAGAAGGGGCGCTGCCCGTATTCCAATTAGACAAAATGGAGATATTGGGAGAGCGGGAGATCTGTGTTGAGAAGCCTTTGGTAGCCGTATATGAGGAAATCTCGTCGGATGATTATGGGATGATCCTGAATCCTGATGTTTTATAGGAGGAATAAAAATGATCATAAAAGTAGCTGTACCACATCAATTTAAGCTGAAAGTAATTCCGGATTTTCGTACGCTGTTTTTTTCAGATAAAAAGGATATCCACTATATCGGAGGCTCAGAGATCCTCCCGGCGCCTCTGGAGACGGAGGAAGAGGCCAGACAGATCCGGAGGCTTGGAACAGAGGAAGAAGAACAGGCAAAGAAGATCCTGATCGAACATAATCTGAGGCTGGTGGTATACATAGCGAAGAAATTCGATAATACGGGCGTGGGAGTGGAAGATCTGATCTCCATCGGGACCATTGGACTGATCAAGGCGATCAACACCTTTAATCCAGGGAAGAAGATCAAGCTTGCCACCTACGCGTCCCGCTGTATTGAAAACGAGATCCTCATGTATCTCCGGAGAAATAATAAGACGCGGATGGAAGTCTCCATCGATGAACCGCTGAATGTGGATTGGGATGGAAATGAACTGCTGCTGTCCGACATTCTGGGTACGGAGGAAGACACCATTTACAAAGATCTGGAAAACGAAGCGGAGAGAAAGCTTCTGGTGCGGGCGATCGGGCGGCTGACTGGAAGAGAGCGGACCATTATCCAGATGCGGTTTGGCCTTGGGACGCCTGACGGAGAAGAAAAGACCCAGAAGGAAGTGGCGGATATGCTGGGAATCTCCCAGTCTTACATTTCCAGACTGGAGAAAAAGATCATGCAGAGGCTGCGCAGAGAGATGGTAAAGTATTCGTAGCCATCCGCCAAAAAAGGTGCTACAATAAAAGAAAGAAAGGGGCTTTGCGTATGAAACTTTTTTTTATTGGAGCAGACCATGAGGTTACCGGAAGCTGCCATATGATCGAGGCCTGCGGAAAACATATCCTGGTTGACTGCGGCATGGAACAGGGACCGGATCTGTACGAAAACCAGGAGATACCGGTCCAGGCGTCAGACATAGACTATATCCTTCTGACACACGCCCATATCGATCATTCCGGAAAGATTCCGATGCTGTGCAAGGAAGGTTTTCGCGGAGATATTGTTTCTACTTTTGCGACGGCAGATCTGTGCAGCATCATGTTACGTGACAGCGCCCATATCCAAGAGTTTGAGGCTCAGTGGAGGAATCGGAAAGCCAAAAGAAGCGGAGCGGCTCTTTATGAACCTCTCTATACCATGGAACATGCGGAGGCGGCGATCCAGCTTTTGAATCCCTGTGACTATGGGCAGAAGATCAAGCTGTGTGAAGGCGTGGAAGTACGGTTTACCGATGTGGGCCATCTCCTAGGTTCCGCCGCGGTGGAAGTGTGGATCACGGAAGATGGGATCACGAAGAAGATCGTATTCTCCGGAGACGTGGGGAATCTGTCCCAACCAATCATCAAGGATCCCAAGCCAGTCAGGGAAGCGGATTATATCGTGATCGAATCCACCTATGGAGACCGGCTTCATGGGACGGAGCGGCCGGATTATGTGGGGAATCTTACCAGGATATTAAAGGAGACCTTCGACCGGGGAGGAAACGTGGTGATTCCTTCCTTTGCTGTAGGACGGACCCAGGAGCTCCTCTATTTCTTCCGTGAGATCAAGGAAAAGGGCCTGCTTCCTCAGTATCAGAATTTTGAAGTATATGTAGACAGTCCGCTGGCGATCGAGGCTACCAATGTATTTAATAAGAACGTAAAATCCTGTTTTGATGCGGAGGCTATGGAACTGGTGGAAAAAGGGATCAATCCTTTGATCTTCCAGGGACTGCGTACAACCATCACATCGGACGAGTCTAAGATGATCAATTTTAATGAGCGCCCCAAAGTGATCTTGTCAGCTTCGGGAATGTGCGAGGCGGGACGGATTCGGCATCATCTCAAGCATAATCTGTGGAGGAAGGAAAGCACGATATGCTTTGTCGGTTACCAGGCGGCAGGGACCCTTGGACGGAAGCTGCTGGAAGGAGCGGATTTGGTCAAACTTTTTGGCGAGACGGTGGAAGTAAACGCTCACATTGAGAGTCTGCAGGGGATCAGCGGTCATGCGGATAAAAACGGACTTTTGGGATGGCTGGAAGGTTTCCAGAAAACTCCGGAGCATGTGTTTGTTGTACATGGAGAAGATGAAGTGACAGACCGGTTTGCCCAGACGATAGAAGAGCGATTTGGCTGGTCCGCGTTTGCGCCTTATTCCGGAGGATGTGTTGATCTTGCGACAGGAGAGATCTTGTCAGAAGGTGTAAGGGAACCGAAGAAGGAGATGAAGCCTGCAAGAGTCAAAAGCAGGGATATCTTTGAGCGGGTTGTGGCCGCGGCAAAACGGCTGTTGGAAGTGGTTTACAAGAACGAGGGACTGGCAAATAAGGAGCTGGTCAAATTTGAGTCCCAGATCCAGAATCTTGCGGATAAGTGGGACAGGGAGGATTAAGAGCGCGGCTGGTTTTGATCGTGAAAGAGCGCTTTAGGACAAAGAAAGAGACAGGCGCAAGCCATACCACCATGGCTTGCGCCTGTCTCTTTTTAGTAAGAACTAAATGGTCTTACATCTGCGCGTGAAGTTCCCCCACGTTCAGAGCGTAGTCGCCAATTCTCTCGAAATCGGTCAGAAGCTCGGAGAAAAGGATGCCGGATTCTGCTTTGCAGTCTCCTTTTTTGGCTCTCTTGATCTGGCGTTTCAGATACTTTTTCTCCATGTCATCCATCAAGGACTCGTATTTGGAGATAGTCTCCAACTGAGAAGATGGGGAAGTAGCATCTGTAAAGTCGATCACTTCCAGAATCTTCATGCTGACCTGTTTCATCTTCTTGATCTCTGTACGTGCGTTGTCCGAGAAAGAAATGTTCCATTTTTTCATATTTTTGGTATATTCAGCAATATTCATGGCGTGATCGCCGATCCGCTCAATATTGCTGATGATCATATAATAATTATTGATCCGGCGGCTGTCGGCCTCTGACATTTCCACAGACATCAGATGTACGATATATTTTGAGATTTCTGTGTTCAGGAAGTCGATATAATCTTCTGTTTCCTCAATCTCTTCAATAGAGACGTCCTCCCCTTTTAGCAGAGCGTTGTAGCTGGTTTCAACGTTTTCTTTTACCTTATCCAGCATCCTGGATACTTCCCGCTGGATCTGAGAAATGACCAGAGCGGCATGTCCAACCGGATAATTGCTTTCAAACGGAACAATGTATTTGAGCCGCTTGACCTGTTCGATTTCTTCTTCGCTTTCCGGAAGGATCCTGGTGGCCAGTTTGGCCATGTATGTTCCGAAAGGAAGGAGGATCAAAGTTGTAACAATGTTGAACGTTGTGTGTACGTTGGCAATCTGGGCCACTGGGTCAGAAGTCAGGCCCTCCATAAAGGAGACGAACGGAGTGACCAGAGTGATGATGGTAAAAATGATGGTCCCGATGATATTGAACATCAGGTGGATAATGGTCGTCCGTTTTGCGTTGGGGCGTGTACCAATGGAGGCCAGGACGGCAGTGATGCAAGTACCGATATTTTGGCCAAATAAGATGAAGACCGCGCTGGACAGAGGGATCGTTCCTGTGGCTGCCAATGCCTGCAGGATACCAACTGATGCGGAAGATGATTGGATCAGGGCAGTAAATACCGCGCCGATGGCGATTCCAACCAGCGGATTGCTGAAGGTAGTCATAAAGTGGATAAAAGTTTCAGAATCCTGCAGAGGCGCCATGGCGTCTCCCATCATCTCCATTCCGATGAATAGCACGCCTAAGCCGGCAAAAATAGAACTGATATGCCGGACTTTTTCATTTTTCACAAACATAATGCAGGCAACGCCTAAAAATGCGATCAAAGGAGCAATCGCGCCAATATCCAGAGCGATCAGCTGTCCGGTGATAGTGGTTCCAATATTGGCTCCCATGATGACCCATACCGCCTGATTCAAAGTCATCAGACCTGTGTTTACAAAGCCTACGACCATTACTGTGGTAGCAGAAGAAGACTGGATCACAGCGGTGATAATGGCGCCTACCAGAACCCCCTTGATCCGGTTAGAAGTCAATTTTTCTAAGATCTGTTTCATTTTGTTTCCCGCTGCTGTCTCAAGACCGTTGCTCATCATCTGCATTCCATAGAGGAAAAGAGCGAGCCCTCCAAGCAGCATCAGGATATCACTTGTTTTCATGATCATTCTCCTTTAGATTTTGGATTTAACATATTCTTTACGAAACCTTAACAATTATAGCATGGAGGATAGAAGGTTGCAATCATTTGTCAAGGGCTAAAACTTTTTTTATTTTTCCGGGGCGGGAATAACCAATGTCCATCTGGAGAAGAATTCTACTAGACATAAAATTTGGATCAGATCCAGCAAGGAGGTTCTTTGGATGGCACAGGGAAAAGTGGAGATATGCGGAGTCAACACAGCCAGGCTTCCGGTTTTGAGAGAGGAAGAAAAGGAAGCGCTGTTTGAACGGATAAAAGAGGGGGACCAGGAGGCGAAAGAGGAATATATCAAAGGAAATCTGCGGTTGGTGCTCAGTGTGATCAAACGGTTTGGAGCCAGCGGCGAAAACCCGGACGACCTTTTCCAGATTGGCTGTATCGGGCTCATTAAAGCGGTAAATAACTTTAATACAGAATTAGATGTGAAATTCAGCACCTACGCAGTGCCGATGATCATTGGAGAGATCCGCCGCTATATGAGGGACAATAATTCTATCCGGGTAAGCCGTTCTTTAAGAGATACGGCCTATAAGGCGATCTACGCGAAAGAAAATTTTGTACGGCAGCATCTGAAAGAGCCAACTGTGCAGGAAATTGCCGAGGAGATCGGAATCTCCAAAGAAGATATCGTATTTGCCCTGGACGCCATCCAAGTCCCTATGAGCCTTCAGGAGCCGGTCTACAACGATGGAGGCGATGCTCTCTATGTAATGGACCAGATCAGCGATACAAAAAATAAGGAAGAAAAATGGGTGGAGAACCTATCCCTGGAAGCGGCTATGGAACATCTGGACGAGCGGGAGAGACATATCATAAAACTGCGGTTCTTTGGCGGAAAGACGCAGATGGAAGTGGCGGAAGAGATCAAGATCTCACAGGCTCAAGTCAGCAGACTGGAGAAAAACGCCTTGAAGACCATGCGCCAGTATCTCAATTAGGGACAGGGCATTTTTAATTGGGGCCGGGGGATTTTTAAAAATCCCCCGGCCCCAATTGATGCTTGAAATTTAATACCATTCATACTATCATGGGGTCATGGAGGATTTAGACATGAGGACAGCTTACATTTTTGATTTAGATGGAACTCTTGCGAACACAATGGAATCGTTGATATATTCGGTAAAGGCAACTCTGCGGGAGATGGGGCTTGCCAAGATCACGGATGAGCAGTGCAGGCGGTTTGTTGGAAATGGCGCCAGGTATCTTATGGATCACGCGATCCGGGCAGCCGGGGATGAAAAGGGAGAGCGGCTGGAGGAGGCCATGCAGGTATACGGGCGCATATTTGACGCCAACTGTACATATCATGTAACACCTTATGAAGGTATGGAGGAAGTGCTGAAGGAGTTAAAGGGAAAGGGAATCAAACTTGCGGTGCTTTCCAACAAGCCTCATAGGCAGACGGTAAAGGTTGCTCATGGAGTGTTTGGCGAAGCGCTTTTTGACTATATCCAGGGACAGAGAGACGATATTCCAAGAAAGCCAGATCCGGCAGGAATCTATCGGATTCTGGAGAAGCTTCAGGTGCCTGCGGAACAGTGCGTGTATGTAGGGGACTCTGAGGTGGACCTGGAAACAGGGAAGCGGGCAGGCGTTCTTACTATCCCTGTTGGATGGGGATTTCGGACCCGGCAGGAATTGGAAGAGGCGGGAGCCGCAGGAATCCTGGAACGGACAGAGGAACTGCTGCGGTTTGCGGAAAAATAGGAAAAAAAGGTTCAAAGAATAAAAAGACCAGAAAGGAGGGGAAGCAGCTATGTATGAATATGATGAGGAGTGTCTGAATACGTTTCTGAGGCTTCAGTCCCAGCTCTTCGATGAGCCGGTGGCAGAGACGCCGGAGGAAGCGGAAGCTTTCCTTGAGGACTGTATGGCGGTGGTGGCAGACAGCCTGGAAGAGGTCTGTCAGTTTTTTGAAGAGGAAGGATTGGACACAGAAGGAATGTCTCCGGAAGAAATCGAAGATGCGGCGGAAGTGTTTGCGCTGTCGGACGGAAGATATCTGATCGTGGAAGGCTGAGAAGACAAGGCCGAAGGAAGAAAAAGGAGGCGCGGCCGCCGGTTGCAGGCAGGACGCAGGCCTCCTTTCTTGTTCTTATTCTTGAATCTTTCCCTTTTCCAGCGCTTCTGCGATGGCGTTGACGATCACTTGGGAGGTGTAGGGATTTTCCTGGGAAAGCTGGACTCCTTCCAAAGATTGATTTTCGTAGACTTGTTCCGCGATGTTTTCAATCTCCGGCTGGATCAGAGGATACATGGCGGCCACCGTTTCATCCAGGTTGGAAAACCGGATGGAGTTGATATGAGATTCATCCACGGTGACTTCCACCTCGAGCGCTGTGTTATTCAGCGATACGGTGGAAGTGTAGACGCCAGGCGCGTATTTTGCTTCTTCCGTCTGGGCCCCTTTATTCTTTGGAAGAAACATAAACAAAAGCAGTAAGATCAGCAAGACCGCCAGGACGGCAAATACTGCGGTGTAAATGATTTCTTTCATATGAAGTACGATGATTTTGGTTTTGGAACTCATAAAGACCTCCTATGTCCTAATAATATCCTGGAATCCAAGTTCGCTTTCTATAATGTATGAGAAAAGGATGAAAATTATTCATACAGGTTTTTGCGTGACAAATGGGAGCGGTTCCTGTAGAATGTATAAGAGAAAAAATGAAAGGTGAGAGATATGTTTATAATAGCGGGACTTGGCAATCCCACCCTTAAGTATGAAGGAACCCGGCATAACGCGGGATTTGATGTCATAGATGTTCTTGCGGACAAATATAATATTTCTGTAGACGGAAGAAAAGCAAGAGCCTATATTGGAAAGGGAATCATTGGAGGAAGCAAGGTGATCCTGGCAAAACCCCAGACTTATATGAATTTAAGCGGAGAGAGTATCCGGGGGCTGGTGGATTATTATAAGATCGACGCAGAGCAGCAGCTTCTCGTGATCTACGATGATATCAGCCTGGCGCCTGGTCAGCTCAGGATCCGGAAGAAGGGGAGCGCGGGCGGCCATAATGGGATCAAGAATATCATTGCCCATCTGGGAACCCAAATATTCCCTCGGATCAAGATGGGAGTGGGAGAAAAGCCCAAAGAATTTGATCTGGCGGACTATGTGCTGAGCCGTTTCTCGAAGGAGGAACGGGCGCAGATGGAAGAAGGGTATGAAAAGGCGGTAAACGCGGTGGAGATGATCCTGCAGGGAGAAATCGAGGCGGCGATGAATGAATATAATAGAAAAGTAAAACCGGGGGAGAATTGATATGCAGGCCTTGACCGGGCCGCTTAGGGAACTGGCGGAATTTGAAGAGATTGAAAAAAAGAAAAGAGAGGGAGCCGGAATGCTGCGCATTACTGGCTGTGTCCCGTCTCAAAAGACTCATATGATGTATGCGCTTAGCGATGGCTGTCCTTATAAAGTCATCGCTTGTTCCAGTGAGTCAAAGGCAAAGCAGGTCTACGAAGAATATCGGTTTGTAGATGGAGATACCTGGCTGTATCCGGCGAAGGACCTTCTGTTTTATCAGGCAGACTTAAGGAATAAAGCGTTGGTAAAACAGCGGATGGAAGTGCTTCAGGCAGTCTTGACCCGGAAGTCTTTGACGGTGGTGACCAGTTTTGACGCTTTCATGGATGTGCTGCTCCCAAGAGAAGTGCTGGCAGGCCAGGCAGTGTACATCGGGGCGGAGAGCGTGGTGGACATGGAAGAATTGGAGCGGGAATTGTCCAGGATCGGCTACGACCGGGAGAGTCAGATCGAGGGTTCTGGACAGTTTGCCGTGCGGGGAGGGATCCTGGATATCTATCCCCTGACAGAAGAACTTCCTGTGCGTATTGAATTGTGGGGCGATGAAGTGGATTCCATCCGCTCTTTTGATGTGGAGACTCAGCGGTCTATTGAGAATCTCCAGGAAGTCTGGATCTATCCGGCCAGAGAATTCCCAGAAGAAGGGGAGCGGGGAGTGTCCTTCCTGGATTATTTTCCTGTGGAAGAAACCCTGCTTTTCCTAGATGAGCCGGCTCGGCTTTTGGAAAAGGGGCAGGGTGTAGAGGAAGAGTTTATAGAGGCCCAAAAACGACGGGTGGAAAATGGAATGGAGGTTTCCAACGAGGAAGCCAGGCTGTATACGACCAAAGAACTGACAGAGAAGATCAACGGTTACAGCAGCATAGGGATGTGCGCGTTGGATATGAAGGCAAAAGGCCTTGCCCAGCGGGATTCTTATTTGATACAGGCTAAAAGTGTGAATCCCTATAACAGCAGCTTCGACCTTCTGACCAGGGATTTAAAGAGGCTGAAGCGGAATGGATACCGGGTAGTGCTGCTGTCCGGTTCCCGGACCAGGGCCAGACGTCTGGCGGAAGACTTAAGAGATTATAATCTAAGCAGTTTTTACAGCGACGATATGGAACGTCAGGTCCTTCCAGGTGAGATCATGACGGCCTATGGACATGTAGGGGAAGGGTATGAGTATCCTCTGCTTAAATTTACGGTGATCTCAGAGACGGACATTTTCGGAAAAGTTAAGAAGAAGCGGAAGCGGAAAATTTATGAAGGGCGGAAAATCCAAGATTTTGCCCAGCTAAAGCCGGGAGACTATGTGGTCCACGAGAATCATGGTCTTGGAATCTATCAGGGGATTGAGAAGATCCAGGTAGATAAAGTAGCAAAAGACTACATGAAGATCTCCTACGCGCAGGGCGGGAATCTGTATATTCCCGCTACCCAGTTAGACTTGATCCAGAAATACGCCGGATCTGACGCGAAGAAGCCCAGGCTGAACCGGCTGGGGACTCAGGAGTGGACCAAGACCAAAAGCCGGGTCCGCGGGGCGGTCCGGGAGATCGCCAAAGACTTGGTGGAACTCTATGCGGCGCGGCAGAATCAGGAAGGGTACGCTTACGGAGAGGACACCGTCTGGCAGAAAGAATTTGAGGAAATGTTTCCATTTGAGGAGACTGAAGATCAGCTGTTGGCTATTGAAGCGGTGAAACGGGACATGCAGAGCCATCGGATCATGGACCGGCTGATATGCGGAGACGTGGGATACGGAAAGACGGAGATCGCCATCCGGGCCGCTTTCAAGGCGGTCCAGGAGAATAAGCAGGTGGTCTATCTGGTCCCCACCACTATTTTGGCTCAGCAGCATTATAATACGTTCCTTCAGCGGATGAAAGATTTTCCGGTCCGGGTGGATCTTCTGTGCCGGTTCCGGACCAGCGCTCAGCAGAAGAAGACCATTGAAGATCTAAAGAGGGGGCTTGTGGATATCGTTATCGGTACCCACCGGGTTTTAAGCAATGATGTGAAATTTAAAGATCTGGGGCTGCTGGTGATCGATGAAGAACAGCGATTTGGAGTGCAGCATAAAGAAAAGATCAAGAAATTAAAAGAAAATATAGACGTGATGACGCTGACTGCCACGCCTATTCCAAGGACACTCCATATGAGTCTGATCGGAATCCGGGATATGAGCGTGCTGGAAGAAGCGCCCGAGGACCGGCTCCCGATCCAGACCTATGTAATGGAGTACAATCCGGAGATGGTCCGGGAGGCTATTGAGAGAGAGTGCGCAAGGCAGGGACAAGTGTATTATGTATACAATCGGGTAGAGGATATTGATGAGGTGACGGCTAATATCCAGAAACTGGTGCCGGAATATACGGTAGCTTTTGCCCATGGTCAGATGAAAGAGCATGAGCTGGAGCGGATCATGTATGATTTTATCGGCGGTGAGATCGATGTGCTGGTATCCACTACTATTATTGAGACAGGACTGGATATTTCCAATGTGAATACCATGATCATCCATGACGCGGACCGCTTAGGCCTGTCCCAGCTCTATCAGCTGAGAGGGCGGGTAGGGCGTTCCGGGCGGATGGCGTATGCGTTCCTGTTGTACCGGAGAGATAAGCTGCTGCGGGAAGTGGCGGAAAAGCGCCTTGCCGCCATTCGGGAATTTACCGATCTGGGTTCTGGATTTAAGATCGCCATGCGGGATCTGGAGATCCGGGGAGCGGGCAATCTTCTTGGGGCGGAGCAGCACGGACATATGGAAGCGGTAGGATATGATCTGTACTGCAAGATGTTAAACGAAGCGGTCAAGCATTTAAAAGGCGAGATGGAAGAGGAAACCTACGCCACCACTATTGATCTGGATGTAGACGCGTATATTCCGGATTCTTATATTCCCAATGAATATCAGAAGCTGGATATCTACAAACGGATCGCCGCCATCGAGTCCCAGGATGAGATCGAAGATATGAGGGATGAACTTTTAGACCGGTTTGGAGACGTCCCCAAGAAGGTGGAAACACTGCTGGAGATCTCCGGGCTGAAAGCCCTGGCCCATGCCGCGTATGTGACAGAGGTGGAACAAAAGGGAGACGTCTACACCTTTGCCATGTATGAGAAAGCCAAGGCGGCCCCGCAGCGGATTCCGGCGCTGATCGAGTCGTTCAAAGGGGAATTGTCTTTCAAGGCGGACGCGGAGCATCCTGTCTTCTGTTATCAGAGAAAACGCAAGAGCGGCCGGGAGAAGGAAGCGGGCAGTCTGGAAATCGTGAAAAATGTGTTAATTGGGATAAAAGGATTGATTGCCCGCTGAAAACAGGCTATAATAAACAGGTTAGCAGGGTACTAAGGAGGTTTTATATTATTATGAAAAGGAAAGCGGTAATACTGCTTATGTCGGCTGTACTGGCAGCTGGAAGTCTGGCGGGCTGCGGTTCGCTAAATGAAGATGCGGTGGCGGTCAGTGTAAATGGAAATGAACTGACGGCAGACGTAGCGAATTTCTATGCCAGGTATATGCAGGCAGAGTATGAGACCTATTACGGAGCATATCTGGGAGAGGATATGTGGAATACAGAAGCGGAAGAAGGAGAGACTTATGAGGAGTCTGTAAAGAACGCGGCCAGGGAATCTCTGGAGGTTATGCTGCTGTGTGAGGAGCATATGAGCGATTATGATGTATCCTTAAGCGATGGGGAGAAAGAAGAGATCAGTAAGTTGGCGAAAGAATTTTCGGAAGCCAATTCTTTGGAAGATAAAGAGAAGGTATCTGGAAACGCGGATACGGTAGAACGGTTATTGACGCTGATGGCAGTTCAGAATAAGGTGCAGACAGCGATCGAGGCTCAGGCAGATACGGAAGTTTCTGACGATGAGGCCGCGCAGAAAGCGATGCAGTATGTATATTTTGCTTATACCACCACGGATGAAAGCGGAGCTGTCCAGGATCTTTCCGATGAGGAGAAGGAGACGGCGAAAGCAAATGCGGAAGCTTTTGTTCAAAGTGTGGCAGATGGAGCGGATTTTGTGGAAGCGGCGGAAGAATACAGCGGTGAACTAACAGAAGATACGTTTGATTCTGAATCCAATGTGCCTTCAGAAGAGGTTGTTGCTGAGGCGGATAAACTGGATGAAGGAGAGAATACCGGAGTGATCGAGACGGATGCGGGCTGCTACGTAGCCAAGGTGACCAGCCTCTTTGATGAAGAGGCTACGGAGACTAAGAAACAGCAGATCGTAGAAGAGCGTCAGACAAAACTCTATGAAGACACCTGCCAGGAATGGCGGGATGAGGCGGACATTGACGATCATGACGGTGTGTGGAAGAAGATTGATTTTGATAATCTAAGCGTTACGATCAAACAGTCTTCCGAAGAACCTTACGCGGACGAGGTTCAGACAGACGATCAGGTGGAGCAGGAATAAAACAGAAGCAGTATAAAAAGGGAACGTGGCGGAGCACGTTCCCTTTTGGTATGCGGCTTTTAAGCTAAAATCTACATTGGAACTCTCTATTGAAAGAAGGTTCCCAGCGTCTCGCTGACCAGCTTCCCGTCTGCTTTCCCTTTTACTTTTGGCATCAGGACTTTCATGATCTTGCCTTTATCCTTAGGAGTCGGAGCGGCGATGCCAAGTTCGTTCAAGGTGGTGGTGATCACTGCTTTGATCTCTTCCTCATTCATCATTTTAGGGGCGTACTGCTCCAAAACAGCCAGACGGCGGCTGCATTCCTCGATGATCTCAGTCCGATCCGCGGGGGTCATTTCCAGAGTTTCTTTGGTCTGTTTGATTTCCTTTAATACTACTTGTACTTCCTCTTCTTCTGTCAGATCAGAACGCTTGTCAATGGCTTTATTCTTCAGAGCGGCAAGGAGCATAGACAAGGTTTCTTTCCGCTCTTTTTCGCCGGCTTTCATGGCTTTGACCATATCGCTTCTTACTTCTTCGATTTTACTCATGATGGTATCCCTCCCATTCGATTTTCCTGTTTAAAGTTTAACAGAACAAGAAGGTATTTTCAATACTGTATAAATTTCCCTTCTTTCACAGATAATATACTTAGTCTGCCAAATATGACAAATGGAGGAAATGATCTATGAAAGCAACGGGAATCGTCAGGAGGATCGACGACCTTGGAAGGGTTGTGATCCCAAAAGAAATCAGAAGGACACTCAGGATTCGGGAAGGAGATCCTTTGGAAATCTTTACGGACCGGGAAGGAGAGATCATACTGAAGAAGTATTCTCCTATCGGCGAATTGTCTACATTTGCAAAACAGTATGCGGAAAGTCTGTCCCAGACCATGGGCTGCCTGGTGTGTGTCTGCGATATGGATCAGGTGATCGCGGCTTCCGGTTCCGGCAAAAAGGAACTGCAGGACCGGCTGATCAGCAGACAGATGGAGAAAATTCTGGGAGAAAGGAATTCCCTGCTGGCCGCCGCTGGAGACAAAAAGTATACCCCAGTAATAAAAGACCAGGAAGAAGAATACGCATATGAGGTGATCAGTCCCATTCTCTGTGAAGGAGACGTGATAGGAGGAGTGATTCTTCTTACGAAAGAAGGCAGGAAGAAATTCAGCGAACTGGAACAGAAAATGGCCTCCTGCGCGGCCGCCTTCCTGGGAAGGCAGATGGAACAGTAGGATAACAGGAATATTTGCGTCTTTGCGCTCATACCTTGTGGTAGTAGACAAGGAGGGATGAGATGGAAAGACAAATCCGCAGAGACTCACCGGTTATGTGGATCTTAAAAGCGCTGCTGGCTTCCTATATCATTACAGGAGCGCTCCTGGCTCTTTTGACGGTGCTTCTGTATAAACTGGAATTAAATGAAAAGGCGGTGTCAGCGGCTATCGTGGCGGTTTATGTGATCTCTACACTGATCGGAGGGATCGCCATTGGAAAGATGGCAAAACGCAAAAGATTTCTATGGGGGATCGGACTGGGAATCCTGTATTTCGCTCTTTTGATGGCGATCACTCTGGGGGTATACCACACGCTGAATACAGACGGGGTGAACCTGGTGACAACTTTGATCCTTTGCGCGGGAGGAGGAATGGCCGGAGGAATGATTTCGTGATAAAAGGATTGCGAAAACCCTGACAGGATGGTATAATAGCATAAGTTAAGCGAAACTAAGGAGGAGAAACCGATGAAACATGTAAAAACCTTAAATACACAGACACTGAACAACACAGTAAAAAAAGGCGGATGCGGAGAATGTCAGACATCCTGCCAGTCTGCCTGCAAGACATCCTGTACAGTAGGAAACCAGACCTGCGAGAACAGGAAGTAAACAAGTTTTATTTGTGGATAGGAAATACCGGGGACAGCGGTCTTAAAGGTCGCTGTTTCTTGTCGTATAAAAGAGAAAAAGAAAGGGGTATCAAACCTTGATTCACCAGTATCAGAACAATGGATACCGCATTGTGCTGGATGTTTACAGCGGCGCGGTCCACGTTGTAGACGAGCTGTGCTATGATCTGATCGCATGGCTGACGCAGCAGAAAGAGTCCTATACCGCCCAGGAGCTTGGAGAAGACGAGCTGGGGCAGTCCGCCGTCCAGGCGTTGAGCGGAAAATATAAAGAAGAAGAGATTCGGGAAGGGCTTGCCGATATACAGGAGCTTACAGAAGCCGGACAGTTATTTACAGAAGATACATATGAGAGCCTGATCGGAGAAGTGAAGCAGAGGAAAACGGTGGTAAAAGCTCTGTGCCTCCACATTGCCCATGACTGCAACCTTGCCTGCAGGTACTGTTTTGCCGAGGAAGGAGAGTACCATGGAAGAAGAGCCTTGATGAGCTTTGAGGTAGGGAAAAAGGCGCTGGATTTCCTGATCCAGAATTCCGGGAACCGGCGGAACCTGGAAGTGGATTTCTTTGGAGGAGAACCTCTGATGAACTGGCAGGTGGTCAAAGACCTGGTGGCTTACGGAAGGGAGCAGGAGAAGCTCTATAATAAACATTTCCGTTTTACCGTGACCACCAACGGAGTGCTCTTAAATGACGAGATCCAGGAATTCATTAACCGGGAGATGGACAATGTGGTGCTCAGCCTGGATGGCCGGAAAGAAGTCAACGATGCGATGCGTCCATTCCGCAGCGGGAAGGGGAGCTACGACCTGATCGTGCCAAAATTCCAGAAACTGGCGGAAAGCCGGAACCAGGAGAAATACTATGTACGGGGAACCTTTACCCGGAATAATCTGGACTTTTCGAAGGATATCCTCCATTTTGCGGATCTGGGATTTAAACAGGTTTCAGTAGAACCGGTGGTGGGAGATGAGACAGATCCCTACGCCATCCGGGAAGAAGACCTGCCGGTGATCTTAGAAGAGTATGACAAGCTGGCGAAGATTATGATCCAAAGAGAAAAAGAGGGAAAAGGTTTTAATTTCTTCCATTTTATGATAGACTTAGACGGTGGTCCTTGTGTGGCGAAGCGCTTGTCAGGCTGTGGTTCGGGTACCGAATACCTGGCGGTAACGCCCTGGGGAGATCTCTATCCCTGCCATCAGTTCGTGGGACAGGA
The DNA here is from genome assembly GCA_007361935.1 of Lachnospiraceae bacterium KGMB03038. Lineage (NCBI taxonomy): Bacteria > Bacillati > Bacillota > Clostridia > Lachnospirales > Lachnospiraceae > Lachnospiraceae bacterium KGMB03038. Next base: position 1,453,332 of record CP041667.1, read on the forward strand.
AGAGTTCAAGATGGGGACCGTTGAGGAGGGGGTCACACGGCCGCAGATCGCGGATGAATTCCGCAGCTGCAGCGTTTACTCCAAAGAAAAGTGCAGGAAGTGTTTTGCGAAATTCTACTGCAGCGGAGGATGTATGGCCAATTCACACCATTTCCATGGAACCATCCACGATACCTATGATGTTGGATGCGAGATGGAACGCAAACGGGTGGAATGTGCAATCATGATAAAAGCGGCGTTGTCCTAAAGTCGAAGGATGAGAGCGCGGAAAGGAAGTTGAACATGAAGAAAAGCAGAGGCATCATAAGCCTTTTGGTGACGGCGGTGCTCATTGTGCTGCTGGGTTACACTGCCATTTGGGGGTTTGGAGAAGGCGGAACCGGTTCGGCGAAGAACATCAAGCTGGGTCTGGATCTGGCGGGAGGCGTGAGTATCACCTACCAGGTCAAAGATGACAATCCATCCAGCGAAGACATGGCGGATACGATCTACAAGCTTCAAAGACGTGTGGAAGAGTACAGTACAGAGGCGGTAGTATACCAGGAGGGAGACGACCGGATCAATATCGAGATCCCCGGAGTATCTGACGCCAATCAGATTCTGGAGGAACTTGGTCAGCCGGGTTCTCTTTATTTCATTGCCCAGACTGGAAGCGATGGATCAGAAAACTATTCGATGATCAACAATACTGGTGATCCGGCCCAGGACTACCAGCTGAATAAAACTATTGAAGAACTGGAAGCAGACGGATCCATCGTCGTTACCGGTGATGAAGTTCAGGACGCGCGGGCCGGCGTGGTGGAAAATCAGACGACACAGCGGGATGAAAACGTTGTATCTTTGACCTTTACGGATGAAGGAACGGAAAAATTTGCCGCGGCCACGGAAAAAGCCTATGAAAATGGGGAGAGCATCGCGATCTACTACGATGGGACCTTTGTGAGCGTACCCAACGTGAACAACGCTATCGAAAATGGAGAGGCTCAGATTACGGGAAATATGACTTATGACGAAGCGGACACGCTGGCTTCCACTATCCGGATCGGAGGATTGCAGCTTGAGCTGGAAGAACTGCGGTCAAATGTAGTCGGCGCCCAGCTTGGAGAGGAAGCCATCAGTACCAGCCTGATGGCCGGAGTGATCGGGCTTTTGATCATTTTCATTTTTATGATCTTCGTTTATTATCTGCCGGGGTTGGCTTCCAGCCTTGCGCTGATCATCTATACAGAGATCGTTCTGCTGATCTTAAATGCTTTTGATGTGACGCTGACTCTGCAGGGAATCGCGGGTATCATTCTGAGTATTGGAATGGCGGTAGATGCCAACGTGATCATTTTTGCCAGAGTAAAAGAAGAGATGTCCAAAGGAAAAAGCGTGCGCAATTCCCTGAAAGCGGGATTTGATAAAGCTCTTTCCGCGATCGTAGACGGAAACGTGACGACCCTTATTGCGGCGGCAGTCCTGTGGTTCCTTGGTTCTGGAACGGTAAAGGGATTCGCTCAGACGCTGGCGATCGGTATTGTGGTTTCGATGTTTACGGCGCTTGTGATCACCCGGATGATCGTGTTCGCTTTCTATGAAGTGGGAATCCGCAATCCTAAGGTTTATTACCGCCCTAAGAAAGAGCGTGAACCTATCAATTTCCTGGGTAAAAGGAAATGGTTCTTTTCCGCTTCCATTGGAGTGATCCTGCTTGGATTCGTGATCATGGGAGTCAATGGGGGCAGAGGCGCGGGAGCTTTCTCCTACAGCCTGGATTTCCAGGGAGGAACTTCTACCAATGTTACCTTTAATGAAGATTATACCATCAATGAAATTGATCAGGAGATCGTGCCGGTGGTAGAAGAGGTGACCGGAGACGCTAATGTACAGACCCAGAAAGTAGATGGCACCAACCAGGTGATCATCAAGACGGTCACGCTTGATCTGGATCAGAGAGAGGCTCTTAACCAGGCTTTGGTGGATAACTTTGGCGTGGATGAGAGCAAGATCACAGCAGAGAATATCAGCTCTACGGTAAGTAATGAAATGCGTCAGGATGCGGTGATTGCGGTGATCGTGGCAAGTATCTTCATGCTGCTGTATATTTGGTTCCGGTTTAAAGATATCCGGTTCGCTACCAGCGCGGTTGCGGCTCTGCTCCATGACGTGCTGGTGGTGCTGGGATTCTACGCGGTTTCCAGGATCGCGGTGGGCAGTACCTTTATCGCGTGTATGCTGACCCTTGTGGGTTATTCTATTAACGCCACCATTGTGATCTTCGACCGGATCAGGGAAGAACTGCATTACCGGACCAAGACTACGGACCTTGCGTATATTGTCAATAAGAGTATCACCCAGACGCTGACCAGAAGTATCTACACTTCTCTTACTACCTTTATTTCGATCGCTGTGCTCTATGTCCTGGGCGTCAGCTCGATCAAAGAATTCGCCCTGCCGCTGATGGTGGGAATCGTAGTCGGCGCATACTCATCTGTCTGCATTACGGGAGCTTTGTGGTATGTGATGCGGACACGGGCGGATAAGAGGAAACAGAAATAATCACAGGCTAAGAAGAAAGCAGCCACAGCCATTTTCCGGCCATGGCTGTTTTCTGATGCAAGAATGGAAAAACAGTGTAGGAGCAGGGAAAAGTCTGATGGAGGAAGAAAATGGAACGATGGGTTCTGCTTAGAAAAGGCGGGGATTTCCAGGCCGCGAGTGAAAAATTTCAGATCAGTCCCAGACTGGCCTGTCTGATCCGGAACCGGGAAGTACAGGGAGAGGATCAGATAGAACAGTATCTGAACGGATCTCTCCTAGATCTGCATGATGGGATGCTGATGCGGGATATGGACCGGGCGGTAGATATCCTGCGGGAGAAGATAGAAGAAGGAAAGAAGATCCGGATCATAGGAGATTATGATATTGATGGGGTGAACGCCGCGTATATCCTTCTGGAAGGCCTGGAAAGAATGGGAGCGGACGTGGACAGCGACATTCCGGACCGGATCAGAGACGGCTACGGATTAAATATAGAACTGGTGGAGCGGGCTTATCAGGAAGGGGTGGATACGGTCTTGACCTGTGATAACGGCATCGCTGCCGCGGAAGAGATCGCTTATGGAAAACGGCTTGGCATGACAATGCTGGTAACCGACCATCATGAGGTCCCTTATGAGGAAATAGACGGGGAGAAGCAGTACCGTCTTCCTCCGGGAGACGCGGTCATTGACCCGAAACGGGAAGACTGCGGATATCCCTTTCAGGGACTTTGCGGCGCGGCAGTGGCCTATAAGCTGATGGAAGCCTTATACGAGGCTTCCGGCAGGGATTCGGAAGACCTGGACGACCTGATCGTCAATGTGGCCATCGCTACCGTGGGAGATGTGATGGATCTGACAGATGAGAACCGGATCTTTGTCAAAGAAGGACTAGCCATGCTTGGCAGGACTCAGAATCCGGGATTGAATGCTCTGATCGAATGTACAGGACTGGATAAGAAGCATATCAGCGCCTATCATATTGGATTTGTGCTGGGTCCCTGCCTGAACGCAGGAGGCCGGCTGGATACGGCCAAACGGTCTTTGGCGCTTCTTAGAGCCAAAACCCGCAAAGAGGCCGCGATCTTGGCGGGAGACCTGAAGGCTCTTAATGACAGCCGGAAAGAGATGACGGAAAAGGCGGTTGAGGAAGCCTGCCGTCAGATTGAAGATACGGACCTTTTGAAAGATAAAGTGCTGGTGGTCTATCTGCCGGACTGCCATGAGAGCCTGGCGGGAATCGTGGCGGGAAGACTGCGGGAGAGGTATTGGCGTCCGGTGTTTGTGCTGACAGACGGGGAAGAAGGAGTAAAAGGATCGGGACGTTCCATCGAAGCGTATTCCATGTATGAAGAGCTGAACCGCTGCGGGGATCTTTTGGAACGGTACGGAGGCCACAGACTGGCGGCGGGCCTGTCCCTGAAAAAGGAAAACGCAGGTCGGCTCCGCCAGGCGCTGAATAGTAATTGTACTCTGGAAGAGGCGGATCTGATGGAAAAAGTTGTTATCGATATGGAACTTCCCCTTTCCTGTGTGACGGAGAAGTTTATTGAAGAATTGAAAATTCTGGAACCCTTTGGGAAAGGGAATACAAAACCAGTGTTTGCCATAAGAGAGGCGGCGCTTTCCAAGCTGAGGATACTGGGGAAAAACAGGAATGTGCTGAAAATGCAGGCGGAAGATGGCGGGGGCGTAAAAATAGACGCGCTATATTTCGGCGGTATTGAGAAATTTAAAACATGCCTGGAGGAAAAATACGGGCATGGCTTTGCTGAGAGATTCCTGGATGGAAAAGAACCGGAAGCCAGGATGATGATCGCTTATTATCCGGGAATCAATGAATATATGGGGAGGAAAAGCCTGCAGATCGTGATCACCCATTGTCAGTAAGCGCTATAAATGTTATACTAAAAGGTATCATGTGGGTAAAATAGCTTTTTTGCCCCGGTATTTAGGATTATGGAGAGAAAATTGGAGAGGATACCATGAAATCAATCGAGGAATATGTAAGAAGTATCCCGGATTTCCCGGAGCCGGGGATTATTTTCCGGGATGTTACCAGTGTGCTCCAGGATGCGGACGGACTGCGCCTGGCCATCGACCTGATGCAGAAAAAGCTGGAAGGAGTAGATTTTGATTTGATCGTAGGGCCGGAGTCCAGAGGATTTATCTTTGGCGTGCCTATCGCCTATAATCTGCATAAACCGTTTATTCCGATCCGCAAGAAGGGCAAACTGCCGTGCGAGACCGTATCTATCCAGTATGATCTGGAGTATGGGACAGCAGAGCTGGAGATGCACAGAGACTCTGTGAAAGAAGGTCAGAAAGTAGTGATCATTGATGATCTTATCGCTACAGGCGGTACCAATGAGGCAATGATCAAACTGATCGAGGGACTGGGAGGAAAAGTAGTAAAGACCGTGTTCCTGATGGAACTTGCGGGGTTGGAAGGAAGAAAGAGACTGCAGGGATATGACGTGGACTCTGTGATCATTTATCCTGGGAAATAGTCTCCTGTCAATTCCGGGAAAGTGTTGTTGTGCCGGAAGCGGCAGGGAAAGTCATGAAAGAAGAAAGGAGGCATTAATATGTCAGGGAGAATCACGACTTATGAATCTCTGGATGACCGCATCGCGCCGGAATCCGTGATGAAAGACATGTCAGAAGGACTTGAGATCGTGGACGGACACGCGGTAAAAGCGCCAGGCGATTATGAAGATCCAGACCAGCTTTATGACATGTTAATCGCCCGTATTCGGAAATACCATCCGTCCACTGACGTCAGCATGATCAAAAAGGCGTATGAGACGGCAAAGAAGGCCCACGGGGATCAGTGCAGGAAATCGGGAGAGCCATATATCATCCATCCTTTATGGGTAGCGATCATCCTGGCTGATCTGGAGATGGATAAAGAGACCATTGCCGCGGGGATGCTCCACGATGTGGTGGAAGATACCCAGGTAAGTGAAGAGGAGATCAAAGAAGTATTCGGAGAAGAAGTGGCGCTTTTGGTAGATGGCGTTACAAAACTGGGCAGGCTGTCCTATTCCTCTGATAAGCTGGAAGTGCAGGCGGAGAATCTAAGGAAGATGTTCCTGGCCATGGCCAAAGATATCCGGGTCATCATCATCAAACTGGCAGACCGGCTCCATAATATGCGGACTTTGCAGTTTATGACGCCGGAGAAGCAGAAAGAAAAAGCGAAAGAGACAATGGATATCTATGCGCCTATCGCCCAGAGGCTTGGTATCTCTAAAATCAAAACGGAACTGGACGATCTGGCTTTGAAATACTCCCAGCCAGAGGTGTTCTTTGATCTGGTACGGCAGATCAACGCGCGGAAGACGGAGAGAGAGGAGTTTGTCGAACAGATCGTCAAAGAAGTATCCGATCATATGAAAAACGCCAATATTAAGGCGGAAGTCAACGGACGGGTCAAACACTTTTTCAGCATCTATCGGAAGATGGTGAATCAGGATAAAACGGTAGATCAGATCTATGATCTGTTTGCGGTGCGGATCATTGTGGATTCGGTAAAGGACTGCTACGCGGCGTTGGGCGTTATCCATGAGCTCTATACCCCGATCCCGGGGCGGTTCAAGGATTATATCGCTATGCCGAAACCCAATATGTACCAGTCGCTGCACACCACATTGATGAGCTCCGTGGGACAGCCTTTTGAAATCCAGATCCGGACGCAGGAGATGCATAAAACCGCGGAATATGGTATCGCGGCCCACTGGAAATATAAGGAATCCAATGACGGCAAGAAGAGCGTGGAGGCTCAGGAAGAAGAAAAACTAAGCTGGCTCAGGCAGATTCTGGAGTGGCAGAGAGACATGTCGGACAACCGGGAATTTCTTAACCTGATCAAAGGAGATTTAGATCTTTTCGCAGAAGACGTGTATTGCTTTACCCCGCAGGGCGATGTGAAGAACCTGCCCAACGGCTCTACCCCGATCGACTTTGCCTATGCCATCCACAGCGCGGTGGGAAATAAAATGGTGGGAGCCAGAGTCAATGGGAAACTGGTCAATATCGACTACAAGATCCAGAACGGAGACCGCATTGAGATCCTGACGTCCCAGAATTCCAGAGGACCAAGCAGGGACTGGCTTGGGATCGTGAAAAGTACCCAGGCAAAAAACAAGATCAACCAGTGGTTTAAAAAGGAATTTAAAGAAAGTAATATTGTAAAAGGAAAAGAACTGATCGGCGCTTATTGCAAAGCCAAAGGAATCAACGCCTCGGATATCCTGCAGACGAGATATCAGGAGATCGTCCAGAAGAAATATGGTTTTCGGGACTGGGATTCTGTCCTTGCCGCGGTCGGCCACGGCGGATTGAAGGAAGGCCAGGTGGTCAACCGTCTGGTGGAAGAGTACGGCAAGGAACATAAACAGGAGATCACCGATGAGGTAGTATTGGAGCGAGTAGCGGAAGCTTCCAAGCACAAGGTCCACATTGCCAAGTCCAAGAGCGGTATCGTGGTCAAGGGCATCGATGATATGGCGGTACGCTTCTCACGGTGCTGCAACCCGGTACCGGGAGATGAGATCGTAGGTTTTGTCACCAGAGGCCGGGGACTGTCTATCCATCGGACGGATTGTGTGAACATGCTGCACCTGACAGAGGCGGAAAGGGCCAGGCTGATCGATGCGGAGTGGGAGAGCGAAGTGGCGGAAGAATCAGGAGGCCAGTACCTGGCGGAGATCAAAATGTACGCCAATGACCGGCAGGGGCTTCTGATGGAAATGTCCCGTATCTTTACAGAGGCGGATGTAGACGTGAAGTCTATGAATGTACGCACCAGTAAGCAGGGGACGGCCACGATCGAGACCGGTTTCATCGTCCATAACAGAGAAGAACTGGGCCGGGTAGTGAAAAAACTCCGGCAGCTGGAAGGCGTGATCGATATTACCCGGACAACGGGATAAAGGAGAGATTATGGGAAAGACAATGAAGATCGAGAAATTTGTGACAGGAATCATCAGCACCAACTGTTACCTGGTGAGCAATGTAGAAACCCATCAAGCTGTGATCGTAGATCCGGCCGCGGTCCCAAAGGCGCTGACAGAAGCGGTGGAAAGAGACGGCCTTACCGTGGAGGCAGTGCTCCTTACCCATGGGCATTTCGACCATACGATGGGGCTGGATGCGCTGTTAAAGCTGTGGGATGTTCCGGTATATGTGGAGGAAGAAGACCAGGAGATCCTGACAGATCCGAAATTGAATCTGTCTTCTGCATATACGGCGGGCTTTACTTTCTCAGACGCTCAGAGTGTAGAAGACGGACAGATCCTGTCTTTGGCCGGCTTTCAGTTTCAGGTGCTCCATACTCCGGGTCACACCAGAGGCGGATGCTGCTATTACGCGGCGTCCGAACAGGTGTTGTTCAGCGGAGACACCCTGTTCCAGGCTTCTGTGGGAAGGACGGACTTCCCAAACAGCAGTACGCTGGATCTGCTCCGTTCCATCCGGGAGAAATTGCTGCCGCTTCCCGATGAGACGGTGGTATATCCAGGGCATATGGGAGAGACTACCATTGGCTATGAGCGGGATCATAATCCATATCTGTAGGGGGAGCCTATGTTTAAGATCCTTTGTCGGAAAGAGACTTATGTTTATAACGCGTATCATATAGGGAAGGCTTTTTATCCATCGGAGACGGTCGAAGCTTCGGTAGAGGAAAAAGCCTCTCATTATGTTATCCTTTTTCTGCCGTCGGGGAAAAGGCTGGAACTGGATCAGGAAGAACAGGAGCGGTTCTTGGATCGAAAAACCCAGAAACACCTGATGGACCAGCGGCTTTACAGAGTATTATCGGCGGAGACGGGAAGGACGCTGGCCTGGGGCATATTGACGGGAGTGCGGCCTACAAAGCTGGCGATGGGAAAACTGGAGGAAGGCATGGAACGCCAGGATTTTCTGTCCTGGTTCACAGGGGAATACCTGGTGAGCAGAAAGAAGGCGGAAGTATCCTGGGATATTGTCCGGCGGGAAAAGGAACTGCTGGACCGGCTGGATTATCAGGACGGGTACAGTCTGTATGTGGGGATTCCATTTTGTCCCACCGTTTGTACTTACTGCTCTTTTAGTTCCGGTTCTCTGGATCAGTGGGGAAACTTTGTGGAACCTTATCTGGAAGCGCTCCGCAGGGAATTGGAATTTATTGGGAGCGCTTCAGATGGAAAGAAGCTGAATACCATTTATTTTGGGGGAGGCACGCCCACCAGCCTGAATGAAGATCAGTTGGAGCGGCTGCTGTCCTGGATCGATGAAATCTTTCCCAGGGACCATCTGCTGGAATATACGGTAGAGGCGGGACGGCCGGACAGCATTACAAAAGAGAAACTCAGAGTGATACGGAGCCATGGAGTGACCCGGATTTCGATCAATCCTCAGAGCATGCAGCAAAAGACTCTGGATCGGATCGGAAGGCGCCATCAGGTGGAGGAGATCCTTTCTGCATATCATATGGCGCGGGAAGAAGGATTTGACAATATCAACATGGACGTGATCGCCGGACTGCCTGGAGAGAGGCTGGCGGATATGGAGGATACTCTGGCGAAGCTGGAAGCGCTTGGCCCGGACAGCCTGACGGTCCATTCTCTCGCGGTGAAGCGGGCGGCCAAGATGGGGCAGGACGGTTACGTTCCCGGCAGGGAAAGCCAGGACGCGGGACCGGCGGAGATCTCAGCTATGCTGGAAGCGGCAGAAAAAAGCGCCGGCAGGATGGGGATGACGCCCTATTACCTCTACCGGCAGAAGAATATTGCCGGGAATTTTGAGAACACGGGCTATGCAAAGGTTGACAAAGCGGGAATATACAATATACTTATTATGGAGGAAAAGCAATCCATCATTGCCGCCGGAGCAGGGGCTTCTACGAAACTGGTATTCAAGGAGCCTGTAGTAAATCCGGAGGGAAAGAAGCAAAAGAAGACGAACCTGATCCGCCTGGAGAATGTGAAGGCCATTGATGCCTATATCCGGCGGGTGAGGGAGATGATAGAACGAAAAGGAGAATGGTTATGGCGCTGAAAAAGAAGCCGGTCACAGGGATGAAGGATATTATGCCGGAAGAAATGGAAATCCGGGATTACGTGATCGGACTGATCAAAGATACTTACAAAACTTACGGGTTTCAATCTATGGAGACTCCCTGTGTGGAGCATATCGAGAATCTGTGCAGCAAGCAGGGGGGAGACAATGAAAAGCTGATCTTTAAGATCATGAAGCGGGGAGAAAAGCTGAAGATCCAGGAAGCCAAAGAGGAGAACGATCTGGCGGACTCTGGCCTCCGGTATGATCTGACGGTTCCTCTGGCCCGATACTACGCGGGCCATGCCAATGAGCTGCCGGCTCCTTTTAAAGCGATGCAGATCGGCAGTGTGTGGCGGGCAGACCGTCCCCAGAGGGGAAGGTTCCGCCAGTTTACCCAGTGTGATATCGACATTTTGGGAGAACCTGGGGAACTGGCAGAGATTGAACTGATCCTGGCCACTACCGCTATGCTGGGCAAACTGGACTTCAAGAATTTTACCGTGTGTATCAACGACCGGGGGATCTTGAGAGCCATGGCGGCTTACAGCGGCTTCCAGGAGGAAGATTATGATGAGGTCTTTGTATGTCTGGACAAGATGGACAAGATTGGCAAAGACGGCGTGGCGGCAGAAATGCAGGAATTGGGATATACGGCGGAACAGGTAGATACTTATCTGGGATTGTTCGACCAGGTGGCGGAAGATGTAAACGGCGTGAAGAGCCTCAAGGAGATCCTGGGAGACTGCCTGCCGGATGAGGTGGCGAATAGCCTGGAGCGCATTATGTCCTGTGTGGAGGCGGCCAAGGAGTGTGAGTTCCGGCTGAAATTTACGCCTACCCTGGTGCGGGGCCAGTCCTATTATACGGGGACGATCTTTGAAGTGGTGATGGATGATTTTGGGGGTTCTGTAGCAGGAGGCGGGCGCTACGATAAGATGATCGGAAAGTTTACCGGACAGGATACGCCGGCCTGCGGTTTCTCTATCGGATTTGAGCGGATTGTCATGCTTTTGCTGGAACAAGGCTACCAGGTTCCAAAGAAACGGCCTAAGAAAGCCTATCTGCTGGATAAAAACCTGCCGTCAGAGGGCCTGCTGAAGGTGCTGGCGAAGGCCAAAGAAGAGCGGGAGCAGGGATATCAGGTGCTGATCGCCAAGATGAAGAAGAATAAGAAATTCCAGAAGGAGCAGCTGCTGGAGGAAGGCTATGAGGAGATCACAGACTGTTACAGCGATTCTGTGGACAGAATATAGCAAAGAGTCGGTGAGACCATAGAGAAGGGAAAGAGAGAGGAATAAAGATATGGCAGAGTCAATGCAAGGATTAAAACGGACACACCGCTGCGGAGAACTGGGAAGCGGCGATATCGGAAAGACTGTGACCATCATGGGATGGGTCCAGAAGAACAGAAATAAAGGCGGACTGGTGTTTACCGATGTGCGGGACCGCTCCGGTATCATCCAGGTGGTGTGCGAAGAAGGAAAGACAGACGCGGCGCTCATTGAGAAGGCGGCAAGATTAAGAGCAGAATATGTGGTGGCGGTTGTCGGAACTGTGGAGAAACGTTCCGGCGCTGTCAATGAGAATCTGAAAACGGGAGAGATCGAGGTGATCCCGGAAGAACTGAGGGTTCTTTCTGAATCAGAGACACCTCCTTTTCCGATTGAGGAGAACTCTAAGACGAAAGAGGAAGTGCGCTTGAAATACCGCTATCTGGATCTGAGGAGACCGGATCTTCAGCGCAATCTCCTGATGCGCAGCCAGGTTGCTACCCTGACCCGGCAGTTCCTGGCAGAGGAAGGGTTCCTGGAAATCGAGACTCCGATACTCATTGGAAGTACTCCGGAAGGAGCCAGGGATTATCTGGTACCCAGCCGGATCCATCAGGGAAGTTTCTATGCCCTGCCCCAGTCGCCCCAGATTTTTAAGCAGCTTCTGATGTGTTCCGGATGCGACCGGTATTTTCAGCTTGCCAAATGTTTCCGGGACGAAGATTTGAGAGCGGACCGTCAGCCGGAGTTTACCCAGATCGATATGGAGATGTCTTTCGTAGACGTGGACGATGTGATCGATGTCAATGAGCGGCTTCTGGCATATCTTTTTGAGAAAGTGCTGGGTGTGAAGGTGGAACTTCCTATTCCCCGGATGACATGGCAGGAGGCCATGGACCGGTTTGGATCTGATAAACCGGATATCCGGTTTGGCATGGAACTGCGCGATGTGACAGAAGTGGTAAGAGACTGTGAGTTCGGGGTATTTAAAGGCGCCATTGAGGACGGCGGAACTGTACGGGGCATCAACGCCAAAGGACAGGGCGGGATGCCAAGAAAGAAAATCGATAAGCTGGTAAGCTTTGTGAAGGATTACGGGGCAAAGGGGCTGGCTTATATTGCCATCCAGGAAGACGGGACGGTGAAATCCTCTTTTGCGAAATTCATGAAAGAGGAAGAAATGAGCGCTCTGATCCAGGCTATGGAAGGAGAGAGCGGAGACCTTCTCCTGTTTGCGGCGGATAAGAAAAAGATCGTCTGGGATTCACTGGGCGCCCTGCGTCTGGAGCTGGCGCGCCAGATGGAGCTTTTGGACAAGAGCGAGTATAAGTTCCTGTGGATCACAGAATTCCCGCTTCTTGAGTGGAGCGAGGAACAGAACCGGTTTACAGCTATGCATCATCCATTTACCATGCCTATGGAGGAAGATCTGCAGTATATCGACAGTGATCCGGGAAGAGTCCGGGCAAAGGCCTACGATATCGTGCTGAATGGAAATGAGATCGGAGGCGGAAGCGTCAGGATCTTCAATCCGGAGGTACAGAATAAGATGTTTGAGGTCCTTGGATTTACAGAAGAGCAGGCCCAGGCTCAGTTTGGCTTCCTTTTGACCGCATTCAAATACGGAGTGCCGCCTCACGCGGGATTGGCTTACGGACTGGACCGTCTGGTCATGCTGATGGCCAAGGAGGACAGCATCCGGGACGTGATCGCCTTCCCGAAGGTAAAAGATGCCTCCGACTTAATGACCGAGGCGCCGGCCAGAGTCACCAAAGAGCAGTTGGATGAACTGGGGATCACGGTAGTAGAAGAAGAAAGCGCTGAAGAATAAGAATAAAAGCCCGCAGGGAAGAATTCCCCGCGGGCTTTTATATTTGTCTAGACGATAAAATAAAACCGGAAGCAAAACGCTTCCGGTTTTTAAGAGCGACAGACGGGGCTCGAACCCGCGACCCCGACCTTGGCAAGGTCGTACTCTACCAACTGAGCCACTGTCGCATTTATTTGTCTTGTGCTCCTCAGCACAATAAATAATATACTATACGGAAAAAGATTTGTCAACAACTATTTTTCTTTTTTTGAAAACAGATAAAGATTGGGAATATCCCCATAAATACAGTCTGCTTATCCTAATAATAACTTTTCAAAAAAACAAAAGAAATGACGATATTAGGGTGTCGTGCTATAATATCATAAAATCCAATTTTATGGAGATGAGGGTAACATGGTTAAGAAGAGTCCGCGGTATAAAAAGAGAGAAAGTCTTCTGAAAGCTTGGAACATGATTGTTTCGGATGTGTTGGCGGGAAAGATATTCATCGTCGCGATATGCGAATGTTTTGCTGTTTTTATTGGAAGCAGAGGAATTATAATGTTAAAAGAGGCTTTAAAGAAAGAGTAAATGAACGAGCCCCGCTTGAGGCGCTGTAAAAAGATATGGAAAAATGTAAGCGGTCTGTGTTACAATGTTGACTTAATAAAGGAACTGGATGTAGAAAGTAAACGGAAAAGGCAGACAGGAGGAAACCTATGGCGAAAGTGGTAAAAGCAGCCCTTCTTGGTCTTGGGACTGTGGGAAGCGGCGTGTATAAATTGATTCAGGAGCAGCAGGAAGAGATGGCCAATAAGGCGGGAGCGCCCATAGAAATAGAGGCAGTCCTGGTCCATGATATCCATAAGAAGAGGGAAGGGATCGATCCGGCCCTCTTGACAGACCGCTGGGAAGATATCATCAATAATGAAGAGATTGAAATCGTGATCGAAGTGATGGGCGGCATCGAACCGGCGAAGACGATGATCCTGGAAGCCTTGAATTCCGGCAAAAGTGTAGTGACTGCCAACAAAGACCTGGTGGCGGAGTATGGCGGCGGACTCTTGGATGCGGCAGACAATAACGGAGTAGATTTCTTGTTTGAAGCAGCGGTAGGGGGAGGAATCCCCATCATCCGTCCTCTGAAGCAATGTCTGGCTGCCAATGAGATCGATGAGGTAGTGGGCATTGTCAATGGCACGACCAATTATATCCTGACGAAGATGGCGGAAGAGGGAATGGATTTTGAAGAAGCCCTGGCCAAAGCCACGGAGCTTGGATATGCGGAGGCAGATCCTACGGCAGATATTGAAGGACTGGATGCGGGGCGCAAGATTGCCATCCTGGCTTCCATCGCGTTTCATTCCAGAGTGGTGTTTTCCGATGTCTATACAGAAGGGATCACTAAGATCACGTCGAAAGACATTACATACGCAAAGGAGCTGGGATACGCGATCAAACTGCTTGCGGCAGCCAGGAATACTCCGGAAGGCATCGAGGCGGCGGTGTACCCTATGCTTCTTCCCAAACAGCACCCGCTGGCCGCGGTAAGAGATTCTTTTAACGCGGTGTTTGTACACGGAGACGCAGTGGACGATGCCATGTTCTATGGAAGAGGGGCGGGGCAGATGCCTACGGCGAGCGCAGTTATGGGGGACGTGATCGACGTGGTGCGGAACATCCAGTTCCACTGTACCGGAAGGATCAACTGTACCTGTTACCGGCAGACTCCGGTGAAAGCTTTTGACCAGGTGAAGAATCCATTCTTCCTGCGGATGCAGGTGGAAAATAAACCTGGGGTCCTGGCTTCGATCGCCAGCGTATTTGGCGTTCACAAGGTAAGCATTTCCAGAGTCGTCCAGAACATTACCGCAGACGGCGTGGCAGAGCTGGTCATTGTGACGGAAGCGGTGAAGGAATTCCATATGAAGGATGCCCTGCGGCATTTGGAGGAGATGGAGACGATCCGGGAGATCAGCAGCGTGATCCGGGAATATGAAAAGTAATTGTCTTTTGGCGAGAAGTATGCTAGAATGGGACACAGGCGGGAGCTGAAAAGAAATCTGCTCCTGCCAGAGATCAAGAAGAAGCAGAGTAGGAATATGTGCGTTAAGTGCCGTGCGGACGGGGAGTTGCCGCATGGACGAAGGAAGAGCCGGAAAAGCCTTCCGCGGTATATGTTCCGCATCCCGCTGCTACACATAGACAGATAAAAACTACCTGCTTATGCGTAGCTTTAAGGACTACTGCGAAGGAGGTATTTTTTATGAAACGATGGAGAACATCATTTACAGATTCCTTCCAGGAATTGAAGAACGTAAGAAATCTGGCGGCAGTATCCATGCTGCTGGCGATCACTGTGATACTGGGGTTCTATCGGCTGCAGATCACAGATTATCTGAGGATCGGATTCGACTCTCTGGCAAAGGAACTGACGGGAATGCTGTTTGGACCAGTGGCTGCCTGTGTGGTGGCGGGGCTGGCAGACCTTATTTCCTTTATCCTTAAGCCGGTGGGGGCGTTTTTCCCAGGCTTGACTCTGAGCGCCATGCTCGCCGGCGTGATCTACGGAGTTGTGCTTTACCGGAGGCCTTTGACATTGAAGCGAGTGATCCTGGCCAACGTGCTGGTCACAGTTTTTGTCAACCTTTTGCTGAACACGTATTGGATGAGTGTCCTGTATGGGAACGCGTTTCTGGCCATGCTCCCAGCCAGAGCGGTGAAACAGGCGCTTATGCTCCCCATCGATGTGATCCTGTTCTATACAGTGGCCAGGATTCTTGGGAAAGCGAATGTTTTGGAAATGATCAAGAAAACAGCCGGTTAAGGCTGGAATGTGGGAGAGTGTGCGGACAAAGGAGAATCTATGCAGAAAAGAAGGACTATTGGATTCCGGATCAAACAGATCAACAACGGATACGAAAAGGAATTTAATAAGCGCCTGAAAACGCTTGGGATCACAGCCTCTCAATGTGAGGTGCTGGACTATCTTCTTGGCTGCAGTAAAGAAGAAGTGACCCAGCGTGATATTGAGAAAGCCTTAAATCTCCGGAATCCTACTGTAACAGGGCTGCTCAAGCGGTTGGATGAGAAAGGGTTCATCCTGTCTGTGCCCAGCAACAAAGACAAGCGCTGCAAGAATATCTATCCCACAGAGAAAGCCTATGATATCCAGCGGAGGATGGAGGCAGACCGAAAGAAGCTGGACAAACTGCTGACCTTGGGCCTTTCAAAGAAAGAAACCGCAGCACTGGAACGGATGCTGGATAAGGTATTGTATAACATAGCCGAGCCATAGAGCTCGGCTTTTTTAATTGGGGCCGGGGGATTTTTAAAAATCCCCCGGCCCCAATTAGAATAATCAGACTCAATTGAGAAAATCCTATCATTTATCAACTTGCTTTCTAAACGGATGTATGATATATTTTAAATGCAAATGATAATCATAATCAAAAAAGAAGGGAGAAAGATATGCCGGTTGAAGTGATATCTTACATGATGGCTGAAAGAAACGCAAGCAGAAGGCTGCAGTTTCAATTAGCTCTGCAATGCGGCCCCTTCTTGAAAGGGATGAAAAAAGGAAGTATCACGAATATTGAAAGACAGGATCTGAAAGAACTCTGGAAGATCCTGGCAGGAACTGGAATCGCGTTTCGAGTGCTGGCGGCCCATAAGGGAAAATACCTGATCCTTTTTTACCGCAGGCGGGAAATGGAGGAGCACCTCAACAGGCCGGATATTCTGGAATTTTTGGAGGGTTATGATTATAAGAGCGGAAGATTTGAGGAGCTTCTCGCCCATCTGGCGCTGCGCGTCCGGCAGCACTCCTGCGAGGGAATAGGGTTTCCCCATGAAATCGGAGTGTTCCTGGATTATCCGCTGGAGGATGTGACAAGCTTTATCCAGATGGGAGGAAAGCACAGTCTTCTGACCGGGTACTGGAAAGTATACCATAACCCGGAACAGGCGCGGATGACATTTTTGGCCTATGATAAGGCCAGATACAGCGCGGTCAATGAATTCCTGGCCGGGAGGACAATACAAGACATTGCTGGAAGAACAGCATAAAAAGGAGGAGCAGACCATGAGTATCTCAGTTGTTTATTGGAGCGGGACCGGAAACACAAAGGCGATGGCTGGTGCGGTGGCGGAAGGGATCGAGGAAGCTGGCGCCGGAGCGGAGGTCAGGAGCGTAGATCAGGCCGATGCGGATGCGTTGGCTGCGGAAAGCGCATTTGCCCTTGGCTGCCCATCTATGGGAGCGGAAGAACTGGAGGAGACCGAGATGGAGCCTTTTGTACAGGCGCTGGAGGGAAAAATATCCGGGAAAAGGATTCTGCTTTTCGGTTCCTATGGATGGGGAGACGGCGAATGGATGCGGACATGGTGTCAGCGGATGGCGGATATGGGAGCGGTGCTGACAGAAGCGGATGGTGTGATCGCCAACGAATCACCCGGAGAGACAGAATTGGAAAAATGCAGAGAGGCGGGAAAGAAACTGGCAGGAGGTTAAGAACATGAGTGTTGTGATCATAGGCGGAAACGAGCGGATGGAACAGCAGTATAAAGAGATCTGCAAACGCTATCGCTGCAAGGCAAAGGTATTTACCCGGATGTCAGGAAATCTGAAGACAAAAATCGGCCAGCCGGATCTGATCATTCTATTTACCTCTACGGTGGCACACAAAATGGTCCACTGCGCTTTGAGAGAGGCGGAACGTCACAATATCCGCGTAGAGCGGGCTCACAGCAGCAGCGCCAACGCGCTTGACAGTGTATTAAAAGATTGCTGCTGTTAAAAAGAAAGGCCGGAAGAATCCAGAGGCTTCTAAATTGCATCTGGATTCTTTTTTTTCGGCCTGTTTCGTGATACAATGGGAGAAGTGAACATACGGAGGTAGCAAACATGAGTTATGCAGATCAAGTTTTTATAGCCATGTGCAGAGACATTATAGACAACGGGACGGACACCAAGGGGGAAAAAGTCCGGCCGATATGGGAGGATGGAACGCCGGCCTATACGGTAAAAAAGTTCGGGGTAGTAAACCGGTACGATCTGTCGAAAGAATTTCCGGCACTGACGCTGCGGCGGACAGCTATTAAAAGCTGTACCGATGAACTTCTCTGGATCTGGCAGAGGAAATCCAATAATATCCATGATCTAAAGCCTCATATCTGGGACAGCTGGGCGGATGAGGACGGTTCCATCGGCAAAGCTTATGGTTATCAGATGGGGGTAAAACATCAGTATAAAGAAGGAATGTTTGATCAGGCAGACAGGGTGATCTACGATCTAAAGAATAATCCTTACAGCAGGAGAATCCTGACCAATCTCTATGTGCATCAGGATCTTCATGAGATGAATCTGTATCCCTGCGCCTACAGCATGACTTTTAACGTGACGAAACGGCCAGGCAGTGAGAAACTGACGTTAAACGGGATCCTGAACCAGAGATCCAATGATGTACTGGCCGCAAATAACTGGAATGTGTGCCAGTATGCGGTACTCCTGCATATGCTGGCTCAAGTGTGTGATATGGAGGTGGGAGAATTTGTCCATGTGATCGCGGATGCCCATATTTATGATCGGCACATCCCGATGATCGAAGAACTGATCTCAAGAGAACCGCTTCCGGCGCCGAAGTTCTGGCTGAATCCAGAGGTGAAGGATTTCTACCAGTTTACGCCGGATGATGTGAAATTGATCGACTATGAGACCCACGAGCAGATCCGGGATATCCCGGTAGCCATATAAGGAGGAGGAAAATGAATCTGATCGTAAATGTAGATAAAAACTGGGCCATCGGCCATGGAAACAAGCTGTTGGTACGGATTCCCCAGGATATGAAATACTTTCGTGCCATGACCAAAGGACACGTAGTGGTTATGGGGCGAAAGACGCTGGAGAGCTTCCCGGAGAGCAAGCCATTGCCGGACCGGGTAAATATTGTACTGACCAGAGACCAGAACTACCAGGCGGCGGGAGCGGCAGTCGTCCATTCTGTGGAAGAACTGAAGGAAGAATTAACGAAATATGAGCCGGAGGATGTGTTTGTGATCGGAGGAGGACAGATCTACCGGGAGCTTCTGCCTCTGTGCCGGAAGGCTTATGTAACGAAGGTGGATCGCGCGTTTGATGCGGATACGTATTTCCCGGATTTGGACAAAGATCCCAAGTGGCGGATGACGAAAGTCAGCGAAGAAGAGACCTATTTTGATCTGGAATATGTCTTCGCGGTGTATGAGAGGATAGCATGAAGATTTTAAGTATCACAGCCCAGAAACCAAGCAGCACCGGAAGCGGAGTCTATCTGACAGAACTGGTGAAGAGCTTCTGGAATATAGGAGAAGAACAGGCGGTTGTGGCCGGGATCTATCAGGAGGATCAGGTGGAACTGCCTTCGGGAGTCCGCTTTTTTCCCGTCTATTTTGAGTCAAAAAAACTGCCCTGGCCCATTGCGGGAATGTCGGATGAGATGCCATATAGAAGTACCCGCTACTGTGATATGACAGAAGAAATGGCAGAAGCGTTCAGAAAGTCTTTTCTGGAAGTGATCACTCAGGCGGTAGAAGAACTGGACCCGGATCTGATCCTTTGCCATCATCTGTACCTTTTGACCGCTTTTGTCCGGGAACAGTTTCCAGAACAGAGGATCTACGGATTCTGTCATAATACGGATATCCGACAGATGGAAAAAACGGATCTAAGGCGGGATTATATTGCCGGACAGATTCGGGCGCTGGACCGCATCTTTGTCCCTCAGAAGGCCCAGCGAGACAAAGTAATAGAGATTTATCAGGCGGATCCAGGGAAGATCCAGGAAGTGGGAGTGGGATACAACCACCATATCTTCTGTCCCAATAGAAGAGAGGCGGAAGACGGAGTCACCCGGATAGTCTATGCGGGAAAGATCGCAAAGAAAAAAGGAGTCATGAGTCTTCTCAGCGCTCTGTCTCATCTGAAACTGCCGGCAGAATCCCTTTCTCTTTTCCTTGCGGGCGGCGCGGGAAATGAAGAAGAGTATCAGGAAATCCGGGAAGCGGCAAAAGCCTGTCCTTATCCGGTGGAATTCCTGGGGAGGCTTCCTCAGAAAAAGCTGGCTGAAGTATACAACTTCTGTGATGTTTTTGTGCTGCCATCCTTTTTCGACGGTCTTCCGCTTACCGTCATTGAGGCGCTTGCCTGTCGGGACCGGGTTGTGATGACGGATCTTCCGGGAATCCGGGAATGGCTGGAAACACATGCGCCGGGAGGCGACGTGCGGTATGTGGAGCCGCCTCGGATGCGGGATACGGATGAACCTTTGGAGGAGGACCTTCCAGATTTTGAGGAGCGGCTTGCGGAAGCATTGAAAGAAAGTATAGAAAAGAAGAAAAGCGGCGGATCAGAGAAGGCGGCCGCAGATGTCAGCGGCATTTCCTGGGAAGCCATTGGCAGAAGTGTTTTAGACTCCGCTGAGGCGGACAAAGCAAAAGATTTGACAAAGAAAGGTCAAGGATGTTAAAAAAGATCGGTTGACAAAGGGATCAGCCTTCCACTATAATAAGAATAATTTATCAGAGAAATGCTATGACAGGGAGGAGTACATAGATTCTGGAAGCAAAGAGAGAAGATGGCCGGTGGGAATCTTCGTGAAAGATTTATGGAAGTAGCCCTTGAGCAGTGAATCGAACGGACGAGATTGTCTAAGTAGACTTCAACGTGTGTCCCAGCGTTAGAAGGGAACGGTATCGGAGATGATAAGAAGATCTTCCCGTACCGGCAGAGCGCAGAGAGAGTTCTCTGAAATTAGGTGGTAACACGGATGCAGCATTCGCCCTAAGCCGGAAGGCTTGGGGCGTTTTCTTTGCCGCAGATGGGGAATAGGTATAGGAGGTTGAAACAATGAAAAAGATCAGTGGAAACAAGTTATTGGTAAAAGCGCTGAAAGAGGAAGGAGTAGATACCGTATTTGGCTATCCGGGGGCCTGTACGATCGATATCAGTGATGAACTTTATAAACAGGATCAGATCCAAGTGATCCTTCCCAGACAGGAGATCGCTCTGGTCCATGAGGCAGACGCTTATGCCCGTTCGACGGGAAAGACGGGGGTATGTCTGGTGACCAGCGGACCTGGGGCTACGAATCTGGTGACAGGGCTCGCCACCGCCTACTATGACAGTGTTCCTCTGGTCTGCTTTACTGGACAGGTGGCAAGACATCTGATCGGGAATGATGCGTTCCAGGAAGTAGACATCGTGGGAATCACCCGGAGCATTACCAAGTATGGCGTAACGGTGCGCAGAAGAGAGGATCTGGGAAGGATTCTAAAAGAAGCGTTTTATATTGCCCGGACAGGAAGGCCCGGTCCGGTACTGATCGATCTTCCCAAAGATGTAATGGCGGAACTAGGGGATGGGGAGTATCCGAAGGAAGTCAATATCCGCGGCTATAAGCCGAATACTCATGTACATATCGGACAGCTGAAAAGAGCCATTAAGATGCTTGGAAAAGCGAAGAGACCCTTGTTTTTGGCAGGCGGCGGAGTGAATATTTCCCATGCGGGAAGCGAGTTTACAGAACTGGCAGAGAAAACGGGAGTTCCTGTTGTTACAACGGTCATGGGACGGGGAGCGATCCCGACAGATCATCCGCTGTATATCGGAAATCTAGGGATGCACGGCGCCTACGCCTCGAATATGGCGGTAGACAACTGTGATCTTCTGTTCTCCATTGGTACCCGGTTCAATGACCGGATCACAGGGAAACTGCATTCCTTTGCCTCAAAAGCTCAGATTGTCCATATCGATATTGATACGGCGGCAATTTCCAAAAATGTCCAGGTAGATGTGCCGATCGTGGCGGATGCGAAAGAGGCAGTCGCCAAGATGCTGGAATATGTGACCCCTTGTGATACAAAAGAGTGGAGAGGACAGGTGGAGGCATGGAAAGAAGCGCATCCTCTGCGGATGAAACCCCGCCCGATCATGACGCCCCAGGACATCCTGGAAGTGATCAACCGGATTTTCGACCGAGCGATCGTGATCACGGATGTAGGGCAGCATCAGATGTTTACAGCTCAGTTCCTGGAGGTCAATGAAAAGAAGCGGCTGTTTATGTCGGGAGGCCTTGGAACAATGGGATACGGCCTTCCGGGAGCCATTGGCGCGAAGATCGGAAATCCGGACACACCTGTCATCTCCATTTCCGGGGACGGCGGGATGCAGATGAATATCCAGGAACTTGCGACAGCGGTGCTGGAAGAGCTCCCCATTATATCCTGTATCTTTAATAACAGCAATCTGGGAATGGTCCGTCAGTGGCAGAAATTATTTTATGGCAAGCGCTACTCCATGACCTGCCTCCGGTCCGGGGCGGCCTGCAGAGGCAAATGCGGCGAGGTGGAATGTCCCAAGTATACGCCGGATTTTGTGAAACTGGCGGAGAGTTATGGGGCAAAAGGATTAAGGATCACGAAGAAAGAAGAGATCGAGCCGGCCTTCCGGGAGGCTATGGCGAGCAAAAAGACTCCCTATATCCTGGAATTTACCATTGATCCAGAAGATCTGGTCTATCCGATGATCGAACCAGGCGGAACTTTAAAAGATATGATCATGGACTGCTAGGGAAAGGAGAAAAAGGAAATGAACGGAAATGGAATGAAGAAACGATGGATATCACTGTATGTAGAAAATCAGGTGGGAGTTCTGTCGAAGATCTCCGGGCTTTTTGCTGGAAAATCTTATAACATGGACAGTCTGACGGTAGGAACCACAGAAGATCCAACGGTATCCCGGATGACCATCGCCACCGTCAGCGACGACGAGACTTTTGAGCAGATCAAGAAGCAGCTGAACCGTCTGGTTGAAGTGATCAAAGTGATCGATTTTACCGATATTTTTGTAAGGATGAAGGAGATCTTATATGTGAAAGTGCGCAGATGTACGCCGGAAGACAAGGTAGAACTGTTCCAGATCGCAGAAACCTTCAAGGCGAAGGTGATCGATTACGGGAAGGACAGTCTGCTTTTGGAGTTTGTCCAGACGGCCACCAAAAACGATGCGGTGATCAAACTGATGAAGGAAGAATTCAAGAGTATAGAGGTAGTCCGGGGCGGAAGCGTAGGAATCGAATCCATTAGTATGATGGAACGATAAAGAAGAGCTCATCGCCATTGCTTTTGTAAAAACAGAGCGCACTCTTGAATTTTCAATATGAACGTATTATAATGAGACTCATGGAAAGCCATTACGAATGGAGGAGTTAAGATGGAGAAGAAAAATATTGACTGGGCAAATCTAGGCTTTGATTATGTGGAAACGGATCAGAGATATGTTTCCAATTATAAAAATGGGGCCTGGGATGCGGGAACTATGACGGCTGACTCAAATGTTGTGATCAACGAATGTGCCTGTGTCCTTCAGTACGCGCAGACCTGCTTCGAGGGACTAAAGGCTTATACAGCGGAGGATGGGAGCATTGTGATGTTCCGGCCGGACTTAAACGCGGCTCGTATGGCAGAGACAGCCAAGCGTTTGGAAATGCCGGTGTTCCCGGAAGAGCGGTTTGTAGAAGCAGTGCATAAGACGGTGGAGGCGAACGCGGCTTATGTTCCGCCCTATGGATCAGGCGCTACCCTGTACGTGCGCCCCTATATGTTTGGCTCTAACGCGGTCATCGGCGTAAAACCAGCGGATGAGTATCAGTTCCGGGTGTTTACCACACCGGTAGGTCCTTATTTTAAAGGCGGCGCAAAACCGATCACCATCCGGGTATGTGATTATGACCGAGCAGCCCCGCACGGAACAGGTCATGTAAAGGCGGGATTGAATTATGCTATGAGCCTTTATGCCATTGTCGAGGCGCATGCTCAGGGATACGATGAAAATATGTATCTGGATGCGGCTACCAGGACAAAAGTGGAAGAGACCGGAGGCGCCAACTTTATTTTCGTGACAAAGGACGGCAAGGTTGTAACGCCAAAGTCCAGCACTATCCTTCCCTCCATCACCAGACGTTCTCTTATGTATGTGGCTGAGAAATACCTTGGACTGGAAGTAGAAGAGCGGGAGATCTACTTTGACGAAGTGAAAGATTTCGCGGAGTGTGGTCTGTGCGGAACGGCAGCGGTCATCTCTCCGGTAGGAAAGGTGGTAGACCACGGAAAGGAGATCTGCTTCCCAAGCGGAATGGATGAGATGGGACCGATCACCAAGAAGTTATATGACACATTGACAGGCATCCAGATGGGCCATATTGAAGCGCCGGAAGGATGGATTCATAAGGTGTGCTAAAGACGATACAGAAAAAGCGGGCGCCGCGGGGGGATGATCCTCTGCGGCGTCCGCTTTTAAAATCAGAAAGAGATGTCAAGACCAAGTCCTGGTCTGTCCAGGAGACGGAACCGGTCCCCGTGTATCTCAAAGCCTCCCGGCATTCCTGTATCCCCGTCCTTATAGAACAGGAAGGTGTCACAGTCAGATTCTGTAATGTTTTTCTTCGCGGCTACCAGACTTAAGCCCGCTGTGATGGAGATCTTGGTCTCGATCATGCAGCCGACCATGCAGGGAACGCCAAAACTCTCGCCGATGGCGTTGATCTGGGACGCCCGGTAGAGCCCGCCGCATTTCATAAGCTTGATATTCATGATATCCGCGGCCTCCGCTTTGCAGATCTTGGCCGCGTCCCGGATAGTATGCAGGGATTCGTCTAACATGAGCTTTATGCCATTGGACTGTCTGCGGAGTCTGGCCGCTCCGTCCAGATCCCAGTCGGGCAGGCATTGTTCCGCGGCCTCCACTTTGTATTTCTTCATTTCTTCCAGCATGAAAAGAGCCTGGCTGTAGTCATAGCCCTGGTTCGCGTCGATCCGCAGCCGGATATCCGGGCCGACTGCCTCGCGGATGAGAGAGAGGGCCAGCAGGTCATCTTCCGGGCAGATCCCGGTCTTGACCTTAAGAATGTGATAGCCCAGATCCTTGACGAAATGTTCCGCCTGGGCCGCCATTTTCTCAGGCGGATTGATGACAACGGTAATATCGTTCTGCACCTCATCGTCATAGCCGCCCAGCACCCGGTACAGGGGCTGTCCCATAAACTTGCCCTTTAGGTCATAGAGGGCAATGTCGATGGCGCATTTGGCGGAGCCGTTTCCGTGGGCCACTCCATCCATCATGGCGTGGGCCTTCTCAATATCCAGAGGGTCCATGCCGATCAGACCCTGGCGGAAGAGCCGGAGGATCTCCAGACAGCCCTCCACCGTCTCCCCTGTGACAGGGGCGAAGGGCGCCGCCTCTCCATAGCCGGTATATCCTTCATCCGTCTCGATTTTTACGATAATGCTGACGGTGTGTGTGATTTCCGCAAATGCCACGTTGAATGGCTCTTCCAGTTCGATGGAGAATTTCTCCATTTTAACATCTGTGATCTTCATGGTTTCCTCCTGTCTCCTGTTATAATCTCTCGAAATCTTATGTCCATGGATGTGACTGCCGCCTTAACAGTCCGCAAAGATATGAAAATCCTATCTGGCCAGCTCATCCAGAGTGTATTTCGCTTGGCACCGTGGACATGTATAGGTGTAATAGTAGTATTTTACCTTTGTGTCATCTACATTTGCCAGATCCATGGTAAAAGTTCCGGGGAGCTGACCCTTTGTGTAAAAAGCTTCTTTCCTGCGGATCAGCTTCTCCCCACATCTGGGGCATTTCGGCTTCTTAAACAGGAAATGGAAGAATTGTTTTGGTGTAAAGGAATAACTGAACGCCGTTGGCTTCATAGAATCCCAATTCTCATCGCGCTTCATAGGCGGCCCCCTTTCTTTACGCTGAAAATAGCATCGGTTTTCTTAAAAAAAGTGTACCGTTTTCGCAAGGCTTTGTCAATGAGGGGTGTGTCGCTTTTCGCGGTAGAACGCGGTCATGGACAGACCGGCGCCGGAAATCAGCAGCAGAACGATCCACAGGGCGATAGGGTTGTTGTCACTCGTCTGCGGAGACGGTGTATCGCCATCAGCGGCGGAAGCCGCCTGGATCGTAAACTCCGTTGTGGCCGTACCCGTGTTGGAGACGATGGCAAGCGTGTGTTTCCCAACGGAAAGGGTCTCCAGATAGGAAGCCTTTAAGGTGACAATTGTACTGCCTTCTCTGACTTCATAATCGGAAGCGGCAAGGTCTCTGCCGTCCACCTGTACCTTCACAAAATCCGCGAATGCCGCGTTGGATGTAAAGGAAAGACCGTCTTCTGTGCCTTTCTGCCAGATGCCGCCGGCTCCGGCGATAATGGCCGGTTCAAAGCCGCTGTCGATCACACTGGGGACGGTGGAGATGGCGGCGCCATCGCTGGGACTGGATGGGTGATAGAAGTCGTTCCCGGCATAGCGTGCGTAAAAGGTATAGTTTGTGCCGGACTGCAGTCCAGTGAATTCAGGGCTGGTCTGCCAGCGATCTTCCGGCACGGAAGTTTCCGCGCCTACGGTGTAGCCGTACTGAACATCACCATAGCCGGTGGTTGTGATCGCGGCCAGTGTGATGGTGTCCGCTGTGGCCGTTCCGCTCTGCGTGGGCGCGGCGGGCGCGCCCTGATTGCCCTTGTTGACGGTGCCGTGATTGGCAAAGACGCCGGCGCCTGTCACCGTACCGTTAGTATTGTCCAAAGTGCCAGAGTTATTGATGGTACCGTTGTTGGTCAGTGTGCCGCTGTTGGTCAGTGTGCCGTTGTTGGTCAGTGCGCCGCTGTTGGTCACGGTCCCTCATTGGTCAATCTTGCGCCACTGGGGATTGTCAGGCTCGCGCCATTGGGTATATCCAGGCTCTCACCGTTGTCGATAGTCAAATTCTCCTGTAATTCCACACTGCCGTACACGGTGCCCGTTTTGCCGTCAAAGACGATGCCGGTGCTGCCACTAGCAGAGGTTACTTCCTGGGCATAACTGCCGTCTCCGGCCCGAATCCCGCCGTCTCTTGCGTCTACCAAGGCGTTATTGCTGACGGTCAGGCCAGGCGTTCCGGTAACGGTATCGCCGCCAAAACTAAACCGTATCCCCACACCAGAACTTCTTCCGGCAGCCGCAGTCAGACCGCCGCCATCCACAGTCAGAGAGGCGGACGAAGTTTCTCTGGCCTGCACGAAGACGCCATCGCCGTAGGCAGTGGTTGCAGTGACCTCAGCATTCTGGATGGTCAGGGCGGCATTGCTACTTATGCTCACAACGCAGACTCCATTAGAAATACCGCTGACATTCAGACGGCCTGCACCCTCAATGGTCAGGCTGGCGACACCGGCAGAAGAATAAACATAAATCCCTGTGGAGGTCTCCGACAATGTGTTTTGGCCCTCTAATTGGATGGTCAATTCCGTATCCCCACTCTGATTGACCACGCCAATAGCAGCGCCGCTAACATTAGTGTCATTATTAGAAGTTTTGATGGTGGCGTTGTGCAGTGTCAGGGTGTTGCTGCTTTCGTCATAATGGATATAGTTGTCTGTCGGTGTCCCTGCCTCTGAATACGCGGTGACATTTCCATCGTTGTCCGTCGTCCAGTAGCTGTCACCAGAAATTATCTGTGTGCCCACATAGATAATCATTCCGCTCGGCGCGGCCGCCAGCGCCGTGGCGGGCAGCAGCCCTAGGCACAGGGCCAAGATCATACACAGGCTTAAAATTCGTTTTTTCATCTCGTTTCCTCCTTATGTGCTCCGAGAGCTGCCGGATTTCCCGTGCCGGAGCGTAGTTTCTTGTTGCGCAAAAAAGGAGCGCGCCGTCCCACGGAATGACCGTGGACGCGGCGCGCCCCTTGAATGGCGTTGTAAAATTGTATGCAGGAAAAAAGGACAGACTTACCTTACCTTATCTGTCTGTCTGTCTGTCTGTCTGTCTGTCTGTCTGTCTGTCTGTCTGTCTGTCTGTCTGTCTGTCTGTCTGTCTGTCTGTCGAGAGCGTAGCAGTTTTCAAGCATGTTTGTCAACACTTTTTTGCAAATCAGCTCCATCTTTTTCTCCCTGCATTCTACGGTATACTTTGCCTCCTATCTGGGAGGCGGTCCTATGATTATGCCTCTATTATACAGGAAAAAAAGAAGAAATACTATCACCCATTTTGACCCCCAAAATGGGTGACCCCTGGGAGGATTACTGCGGTGGGTTCCGTCTCTAAAAGTATAGAGTATTTCAGGGCTTTTCGGTTCTTCACGCTCCGTTTCCGCATGGCCGGCGGGGGGTATAAATTCTACGTCATTCGGAAGAGAAGCGCTATCTGGCGCTTTGCTTGACGCTGTTTTTCTGTGTTGATATAATAAAAACAATTAGAATCGGAGGCAGAAAAGGAGTGTCTTAAGGCAGTATGAGAAGAAAAGAAGAGGAATCAACAAAAAGGGACAGAGAACGTTCCTATGAATACGGTCTTCCAGAGTATCTCCAGCAGGACCTGGATGCATATAAAAATGGTTTGAAAAACGGTTCTGGTCTGCTGGATTGCCTATGGGGAGAACTATACGGAAGTATTAATGTGGCGCAGATTAACGATGGCGCGATCACTCCGGAGCACGCGGATTATCTCAGAGAAAAATTCCTGTGGGGAAGGGGCGGCAATGAAGAAGATTGATTTTACAGACTGCGGGAAAATCTTTGGAAGGGCTTATAATGGAGCCAATGGGAAGAAGATTGCGGTAGAATACAATGGAAGGGTTTATATGTTAAAATTTCCACCTTCCGCAGAGGGAAAGCAGACTGAACTTTCGTACACGAGTAGCTGTATCAGCGAACATATTGCAAGCAGCGTTTTTGGGCTGTTAGAAATTCCGGCGCAGAAGACGATGCTTGGAACCTTTCGGGTGGCGGGAAAGGAGAAAGTCGTCGGTGCCTGCCTGGATTTTACGGATGGAGGAAAAGTGTTGTATGATTTTTGTTCCATCAAAAATACAGTGATTGATTCTGAGCATGGAGGTACGGGAACAGAACTTTCAGATTTGATAGAAACCTTTGAAAAACAGGAGTTTGTAAATCCGAAAGAACTGGAAATATATTTTTGGGATATGTTCGTAGTCGATGCCCTGCTTGGAAATTTTGACCGGCATAATGGAAACTGGGGATTCCTTGTGGATCATAGTTTGCAAACGGCGGAAATCGCGCCTGTTTTCGACTGTGGAAGTTGTCTGCTCCCGCAGGCAGATGACAAGGTTATGGACAAGGTTCTGAAAAATGAGGACGAACTTAACGCGCGGATTTTTCAGTTTCCGGCATCAGCAATCCGGGAACATGGAAGAAAAATTTGTTATTATGACTTCTTAATGGCCGGAGAATACCCAGAATGTAACAAAGCGCTTCTGCGGATCGTACCAAGGATCAATATAAAAGAAATCCAAGATTTTATAGATACCGTGCCATATCTTTCCGAGTTGCAGAATCGATTTTATAAAACATATATAAGGGCACGGCTGGAGAGATTACTCCTGCCTGCTTATAAAAAAGTTGAAGGGACAGCGTTTTAAATCTATGAACGCCGTCCCTTCTTGATTGTTCTATTTTTTATTCCGTTTTATAAAGAGCCAGTAGGCAAATACGATCAGAGAAAGAATACAGATTATACTGTTTATCATTCGGACACCTCCTAAAATTCTTTCCGGTTCACGATACCGATGCTGATCCTTAAGGACAGCAAAAGGAGAAGAAATGTGATTAAGATGGAAACGGCGGCCACAGCGCCCACACTTGGCGCAGGCAGCCGGTTGAGCAGCAGGAGCAGGTCGATGCCGCAGGCCTGGGCGATCTGAATGACCAGGAAGGCTGCCAGGAAGATGGCGCCAATGGCGCCGATCAGCGCGATCCGTCCTTTTTCGCCGCCAAACTTCAACTGGATGGGCAGCATGATGGATAAGAGCAGGAACAAAAAGGGCAGGATCAATAGGGCGGTCAGGAGAAGATCCGTAAGGGGCACGCTCCCTCTGGCGGCTGCGGCGATCAGGACCAGAAGGGTGGAGCACAGCCAGGCGCCAAAAGCCAGGATCAGTCCAAACGCGTATTTTTCTGCCGCATAATCCGCCCTTGTGATCGGAAGAGAGAACAGGAACGGACTTCCGTTGTCGAACTCGTCATAGCTGATGGAGCTTAAGGAGAACAAGGAAAATACAAATGTGGAAAATCCGATCGGGAAGGACAGATCCTCGGAAAACAGCGCGAGCCCCACGCTGATGACGATCATGACCACAAAAAAGTTTTTCTGCATTTTCAAGAGTTTAAAATCTTTGATCAATAAGCCTTTCATAACTCGTTCCCCCTTACCATCATGGTGATCACTTGGTCGATGCCGCCTCTTTCAACGGCGATCTTCGGAAAATTCTCCAGATAATACCGTTTCTGGCTGGTGAGACAGCTATAGCCGTAAGCTTCTTTCCTGACCCGCAGAAGGAACTGTTTATCCAGAGTCTGATATTGTCTGTCGTCCATTTTCAAAACAGCGTAATCGCTGAGCAGTACGTCCGTGTCCTCGTGCAGGATGATCCTTCCTTCATGGATCATATAAAGGTCATCGCATAGCGTCTCCAGATCGCTGGATATGTGAGAGCTGATGAGGATGGACCGCTCTTCATCGGTTTCCATATATTCCCGCAGGATGTCTAAAAGTTCATCCCTGGCGATCACGTCCAGGCCGGCGGTAGGCTCATCCAGGATCAGAAGCCTGGAATCATGGCTGACCGCGGATAATACTTTCAGCTTCGCCCTCATGCCGGTGGAGAAATCTTTGATCCGCTTATGGAGAGGAAGCTGGAAGCGACTTGCCCGCTCCAGAAAAAAAGCCTGGTCAAAGGTGGGGTAGAAGCTCTTAAGGACGGGCAGGATATCCTGGATGGTCAGATATCCGCTAAAACCAGAATCTGACAGGACTACGCCCAGTTTTTCTTTATCTTTCGGGGTGAAATCATGGAAATCCTTTCCCAGGATGGAGATATCACCGCCGTCTCTTGAGATCAGTCCCAAGACCGCTTTAAAGGCAGTGCTTTTTCCGGCGCCGTTCTGGCCGATCAGGCCAGTCACACATCCGGGACGGACGTTTAGGGAGCAGTCCAGAGAGAAGTTTGGATAGTGTTTTTGCAGATGCTCAATGTTCAACATGTGTCAGCCCTCCATGATCAATTCAAATAATTTTCGGATGTCCTCATCGGAGATTCCGTAACGTCTGCCTTTCTGGATGGCCAGTTCCAGATCGGCTTCCAGGTCTTTCTTCTGTTCTTCCAGAAGAAGCTGGGGATTTGCCGCCGCCACATAGCTGCCTTTTCCATGGACGGTCACTGTGAAGCCTTCGGCTTCCAGCGTGTCATACGCCTTTTTGACAGTTAAGGCGCTGATCTTCAATTCCCTGGATAAAGCCCGGACGGACGGCAGACTGTCATTTTCCTTCAGCTCCCCGCCGCGGATGAGCGTTTTGATCTGATCCACGATCTGCTCATAGATGGGAACCATCAGGGAAGTGTTTATGATGATCTTCATAGGTTCTCCCTCCTTGATATAAACAGTATATAACAGTGCAGAACTGATGTCAAGTGTTATATACTGTTTATCAATATGTTTTTCGAGGATTTAAAACAAAATATACATAGATTTAACAATCCCATGATAAAATTTGCCAAACTATCTAAAATTTTCTCTATCAGACCCCGAAAGCATCAAAAGACATACGTAAACTACAGATAGACAGGAGTGCCCCTATGAATCAGGAACATGAGATCGTGAGGCGGATCGCTGAGGCAAAAACGAATACAGAGGCGGCGGACCGGCTGGTCCGGGATTATCTTCCATTTATCAAGGCGGAGACGGCGAAGTTTCTCCATCGCCCGCCGGTGGAGGGACAGGATGACGAACTTAGTATCGCTATGTTCGCCTTCTATGAAGCAGTATTGAATTATGAGAAAGCAAAAGGCGCGTTTTTTCCATTTGCCGCCAGAGGAATCCACAACCGGCTGATCGATCATTACCGGAAGGAAAGCAGGCATGGGAATGTGATCTCTCTGCACATGCCGGATTCTCAGGATGAGGACAGGACGATACTGGAGACACTGGGCGGCGGAACGAGCAATATCGAAGAACGGCAGATCCGGCTGGCGGCGAAAGAAGAAATCGAAGAGTACGCAAGACAGCTTCGCGCATTGGGCCTTTCTCTTTCCGATGTGGCGGATAACTGTCCAAAGCAGGAACGGACACTGGAAGCCTGCCACAACGCTCTTTCCTGCGCGAAAAGCAATCAAGAACTGTTGGAGAGATTCCTGACGATAGGGAAACTCCCTCTCACAGAGTTGTCGAAATTGTCTGGGACAGCGAAGAAGACATTGGAGCGGCACAGAAAATATATGGCGGCGCTGCTGCTGGCGTATACCAATGGATATGAGATCATCCGGGGACATTTGTGTCAGATTTCTTCAGGGAAAGGAGGCGGGAGAAGATGAAATATCTTGTGATGGAATGTGGGATCAGCTATGCCGTTGTGCTGGACCAGCAGGGGAAATTTCTGAAAGTGGCGAATCTGGGATATGATGTGGGCCAGCTGGTGGAAGATGTGATTCCTTTTAAAGAGGAACGCGGGAAAGTAAGAAAAGGGCGTAAAGTTATCTCGATCCTGGCCGCGGCCGCCTGCTTTTGTCTGGTCCTCCTTGGCGCTTTCCAATTTCTTCTCTCCCCGTATGGGACTGTCCGGATGCAGATCAACCCAGATGTAATGATCTCCGTCAACCGCTGGGATTATGTCATAGACGTGGAAGGAATCAATGAGGACGGCGAGGAACTTACAGAAGACTATCATTTTATAGGGAAAAAGGTAGACCAGGTGTCTGATGAACTGGCAGATCTGGCGGCGGACCGGGGATTCCTGGAAGACGGGGACAGGATTACTTTGACGGTGGAATCGGAGCATGAAAACTGGAAAACCGCTACGGAAGATATGCTGATCACAGAGCTGACGATTCATTTTGATTCCCAGATCGAGATCCGGACTTATGAGGATATGGATGACAGGGAGACAGAGCATGACGGCGGAGGACGGACCAGCGCAGCTCCAGATGAGGACGGCGGCAGCGCGGGAGATGGCGGCCAGGGAAAGAATGTCAGCAGCGGAGATGATGACAGCAATGGTGACGATGACGGCGATGATGACGATGGCGATGACAGCGATGATGACGATGACAGCGATGATGACGACGATGGCGATGACGGCGATGACGGCGATGATGACGGCGACGACTAAAGAGCATAGATAAAAATAAAAAAATGATCCATCGACCCCGGTTTGGGAAATACCCTTTCGTATTCTATCAATACAACCTTAAAAAACAAAAAGGAGAAAAGGATATGATGAAGAAAAATTTATTCAAAGGAAAAGCAGCAGCGATGGCGGTATGTGGAATGATGCTCTTTGCCGGATGCGGCGCGCAGGAGACGGCGGAAAATGGAGAAGAGGCCAATCTCCAAAAGGCGGATGAGATTATGGGGACAGTTCTTCTCAGCGTAAATCCAGAAGTAGAGATCGCTTACGATGGAGAAGGAAAGGTAAAAACAGTCGAGGGGGCCAATGAGGAAGGAACGGCGATTTTGGAAACTTATGATGACTATGAGGGAAAAGACTGTAAAGAAGTTGTAGGCGAGCTGGTAGAATCTATTTACGAATCCGGATATTTCACGGAGACTGTAGGAGGGAATACGAAAAATGTTGTTTTAAAATTGGAAGAAGGCTCCAGATATCCAGATGATGATTTCATCACAGAAATGGCCGATGAAGTAAAGGTTACGGCGGAACACTGTGGGATCGCATCTTCGCCGATGACGGTAGACAGCGATGATTATGGTGAAAATGGATACATCACTTTAGAAAAAGCGCAGGAGATCGTGCTTGCCCAGCTGCATCTGGATTCCGCGGAGTTCGCGGACAAAGAATATGAATTGGATGACGGAATCTATGAGCTGGAGTTTACAGCAGACGGAGTGGAGTATGAATTTGAAGTAAACGCGGTAAATGGCAAAGTGTTGGAAGCGGATTATGATCATAACGATGACTGGGGCGGCGTGCCGGAAGCCGGACAGGATGACAACCGGGACGATGACCGGGACGATGACCGAGATGATGACCGGGACGATGATCGAGATGACGATCGGGACGATGATCGAGATGATGACTGGGACGATGACCGGGACGATGACCGGGATGACGATCGGGATGACGATTAATGAGAGAAGCTTTTGGGACGGAGGATTTCTTTTCCTCCGTCCCTTTTTATGGTAGAATAAGGAAAACTGTTGTTAGGAAGAAGGAGTATTGTATGCCAGTATTTGATTTTAAAAACACGCCGGAAACATCGAAGGAGCCAGAGTGTACCTATGAAATCTATTATTCCAGCGAGCCGGAGGCATCCCCGGAGCATCCCATGCTGGTGCTGGATAACAGCGAGGGGAAATTAAAGCATCATTCCGCGGGGGTCTTTACCAATCCTATGCGGAAGACGGCCTTTGAATTTAAAGAAGGAGAGGGCAGTATGATCAGTGTGGATATCCTTCGGATCGATGCCCGCTTTGTAAGTCTTTTGAAATGGCTGGGAGAGAATCATATCAATGTGCGGCTCTCCGGGGCAGATACAGAAGGCGGTTACGCGGTCTATAAGATCCGGGAGATCTCTTTTGGCTGGGGAGGCAAGCTTTCAGCGGAAGACGGTTTCCTTCAGTTTATGATCGAGCGGCTTTTGTCCAGTGACGCCCCATCCCAGGAGATCCCAGACGAGGATGCGGAGGAGACTGGGGACAGTATGAAGCTGACCAGCATCCAGAGCATCACGGACTTTATGAACTGCGCGGGAAAGACCCTGCCGGATAATATCCGCCTCTGGGCCAGAAGGAATCTGGCAGTGGCCCGTTCCAATGAAGTATCCGCGGAAGAGCGGCGCCACGCCCAGCGCGCCCTCTCGATCATGATGAACATCCAGTGGAAGAATAATTATTTCCCATCCATAGATCCGGTGGAGGCGCGGCGGATCCTGGATGAAGAACTCTATGGGATGGAGCAGGTGAAACAGCGGATCATCGAGACGATCATCCAGATCAACCGGACCCATACGCTGCCAGCCTATGGAATCCTGCTGATCGGGCCGGCTGGAACCGGAAAGTCTCAGATTGCTTACGCGGTTGCGAGAATTTTGAAACTGCCCTGGACTACTTTGGATATGAGTTCCATCAATGACCCGGAGCAGCTGACCGGAAGTTCCCGGATCTATGCCAACGCCAAGCCTGGGATCATTATGGAAGCTTTCTCCATGGCGGGAGAATCCAACCTGGTCTTCATCATCAATGAATTAGATAAGGCGGCGGCGGGAAAGGGAAACGGCAATCCCGCGGATGTTCTGCTGACCCTTTTGGACAACCTTGGATTTACCGACAACTATATCGAGTGTATGATCCCTACATCAGGCGTTTACCCTATTGCCACGGCGAATGATAAGGATCAGATCAGCGCGCCGCTCATGTCCCGGTTTGCGGTGATCGAAATCCCGGATTATACCCCGGAGGAAAAGAAAGTGATCTTCGCTGAGTACGCCCTGCCGAAAGTCCGCAGAAGGATCGGCATACAGGAACAGGAGTGTACGCTGACGCCAGACGGGCTTAACGCGGTCATTGAACTGCATAAAGATACCAGCGGCATCCGGGACCTGGAGCAGGCGGCTGAACATCTTGCGGCCAATGCTTTATACCAGATTGAAGTAGACCATGTAAAATCAGTGGCCTTTGACGCGGAAATGGTCCGGGCGCTGCTGGGATAATGGAGGATCAAAGAAGAACCGCTTCCGAGTAGGAATCCCTATGATCCTGGCACTGCGGGCGGCAGTATGGGCGGTCAGGCGGGAAAAGGAAGGTGTGGAAAATGAGGCTGTTTATTGCGATCCGGCTTTCTGATGAGATGAGGAAAGCGCTGGTCACTTGTATGCATGATCTGAAAAAACAGGGGGTGGAGGGCAACTATGTCCCGGCCCAGAACCTGCATTTGACGCTGGCCTTTATTGGAGAATACAAAGATCCGGGAGAAGTAAAACAAGTGCTGGAAACAGTCCCTCTTCCGTCTTTCAGACTGGCGCTCTCGGAAAAGGGGAATTTCGGAAATATCCTATGGGCAGGAGTAAAAGGAAACCAGAAACTGAAAACTTACGTAAGAGAATTAAGAAAGGCTTTGAAAGCTGCCGGAATCCCTTTCAGTGAGGATTCCTTTGTCCCTCATATCACTCTGATCCGTAAGGTTTCCGCTAAAAAGCCATACCAGGTCCATCTGCCAAAAGCGGAGATGACGGTGAAACGGGCGTCTCTTATGAAATCGGAGATAAAAAGCGGCAAAGTATCATACCTGGAATTGTAGAGAGCAGGCAGTGATGGAGGAGAAAAATGGAACACGAAAAGATAATTCAGCGGCCTTAGCGCCGCTGAATTCTTTAGTAAGATTTACTGCCCGTATTTTGAAACGGTGTCTTTTTGTTTTCGTCAGTTAGGGGAACGGTATCTGATGATTTCATCCGCTGCTTTATTTTTCCTTTACAACAAGTGTATATCCAGAATCCTTTCTGAAAGATGCCAATTTTACGCCCAAATAATAGGTAGTATTGGCTTCTGCTCTCTCGATAGTGATTGTTATTGCGGAGCCGCCGGCATCCACGAAATGATAGCCGCCGCCAACTTCCTCGCCAAACTCATTTCTGACCATACCCTCTACCGTATGGTCTCCCGGCTCGTCTCCCGGCGTGGTATTGACAAATATAACGCCGTAATCTACACCGGATTCTTCACCGGTCGTGAAAGAATACCAATGTGTCTGATCGCTGTAAATCTCATTTTCCACTTTGGTATTTAAGGGAAGGTCTGGAGCGTCGGACATATTCTCTGCGGGTTCGATTTCCGCGGTTGTTTCTTCCTGTTTCGGTTCGGATCCTTCTTCTGCCGTACTGGACTGGGTGTCGATTTCTTCTGCTTCATTTGCGGTGTCTTCCTGTACGGGCGCAGAATCGGTTTCCTGCTCTTGCGACTCCTGGGTCTCTTCCGTATCGTTTCCGCTGTCAGATGCAGGTATCATTCCACAACCGGCAGCCATTGTGCCAGTGATGCATGATATAAGCAGGATCGTAAGGATTTTTCTTCTCATTTTTCTTTTTCACTCCTTTTGTGTTTTTTTCTGTTGATAAATGAACAGATTTTTCGACTAAAATTATACTCAATATATTAGTCATAGTCAAGGAATTGGGGATGATATCATGTGGAAAAGAAAAGAGGGATTCGGACATGATTTCATACCAACCGTTTTATGAGACTCTTTTCCGGCGTGGGATTACAGAATATGCTTTGATTTTTAAACATGGGATTCCGGCGAATACGATTCATCGGATGAAACACGGGAAGCCGATTACTACAACTACACTTGATACGCTGTGCAGTATTTTGGAGTGCCGGGTAGAAGATATTTTAGAATACATTCCGCCGGAAGATATTTAAGGACAGGGTAATTCCCCTATGTATGGAGAAATACCCTGTTTCTTCTTTATTCAATTATTTTGGATTCAAAAAATTTCACAATATCTGTATCTCCGGTTTCAAGAAAATCTGCTGTCCAATTCTGGATTTTGCAGAGGAATTTTTCGTTGTCCAGATACTCCCACGGGTGGAGTGTTTCCGCTATCCCGTACATACGGGCAAGGGTAATTGCTGTTTCTAGGTATCCCTTATCCATAGAATGTCCTTTCTGCTGTAATGTTGTTCTGTACATTTTTCTGTACCTCCTTTCACACTTGCACCCGTAATTTTTTTATAATTTTCATGCTGCGTTAAAAGAAACGCTTCGTCGGTTCTGTAAAGTAGGCGACGTATTTTGCGCATGTAGGAAGATCATCCTGTAAAGATTCCGTGTCCGCGGCCGTCTCAGCGGGGAGTCAAGAGGGGCTTTGCCCCTCTTGTCCGGTTTTGGCGTGAATTGAAAAGATGGTTCGGGTTTTGTATGCTGGGGACGGCGATTGCCTTTTCCAGTTTCCCATCTATTTTTCAATACCCTAATCCTCAGCTCTGTGCTATAATATCCCCAGTATATTTTTTATGAAAGGAGACACCATGCAGCCATATACCAGTTTTGCCCAAGTTTACGACACTTTTATGGATAATGTCCCATATGAGGACTGGTCCGCGCGAATCCAGTCTATTCTCAAACAGTATGATATTACCAGCGGCCTTGCTCTGGATCTGGGCTGCGGTACCGGGAAAATGACAGAGCTTCTGGCAACTGCTGGATACGATATGATCGGTGTGGACAATTCGGAAGATATGCTGGAGCTTGCCATGGAGAAGCGCCTAAAGAGCGGCCATGATATTCTCTATCTGCTGCAGAATATGCAGGAGTTTGAGCTTTACGGCACTGTGGGGGC
The DNA here is from genome assembly GCA_007361935.1 of Lachnospiraceae bacterium KGMB03038. NCBI lineage: Bacteria > Bacillati > Bacillota > Clostridia > Lachnospirales > Lachnospiraceae > Lachnospiraceae bacterium KGMB03038. The sequence continues at coordinate 1,491,381 of CP041667.1, forward strand.
TATTGTGAGCGTGTGTGATTCCGTAAATTATATGGTCGAGGAAGAGGAGCTTTTGGAAGTCTTCCGGCTGGCCAATAATTATCTGGACCCGGAAGGTATTTTTCTCTTTGATTTCAATACAGAATACAAGTATCGTGAGATTTTGGGGGACAATACCTTTGCGGAAGAGCGGGAGACCTGCAGTTTTATCTGGGAGAATTATTATGCTCCGGAAGAAAAGATCAACGAGTATGAACTGACTCTGTTCGTCCAGGAGCAGGATGATCCTATGCTTTACCGCAGATACCAGGAGACACATTTTCAGCGGGCCTATACATTGGAGAGGATCAAACAGATGATCCAGCGCTCCGGCATGAAATATGTACAGGCGTTTGACGGTTATACCGACCGGGCGCCAACTTATACCAGTGAGAGGATTCTGGTGGTGGCCCAGGAATGTGGAAAATAGAACATAAAAGAGATATAAGGAGGAATCGATGGAAGATTATATAGTAAGAGCTACGGCGGCACAGGGTCAGGTGAGGGCCTTTGCCGCTTTGACAACCAAGACGGTGGAAGAGGCAAGAGTCCATCATGGAACAAGCCCAGTAGCCACAGCTGCGCTGGGGCGCCTTTTGACGGCCGGAGCCATGATGGGCAGTATGATGAAGAACGAGACAGATTTGTTGACCCTGCAGATCCGTGGAGACGGCCCGATCAACGGGATCACGGTAACGGCGGACAGCAAAGCTAATGTCAAAGGTTATGTGGGGAATCCAGATGTGATGCTGCCGCCTAAGAATGGAAAGCTGGATGTGGGCGGAGCCGTTGGGATCGGCCTTTTGCAGGTGATCAAGGATATGGGACTGAAAGAGCCATACAGTGGGCAGACGATTCTGGTGACCAGCGAGATCGCGGAAGATCTGACTTATTATTTCGCTAATTCTGAGCAGGTTCCTTCCTCTGTAGGACTTGGAGTCCTGATGGAGAAGGACAATACCGTGCGCTGCGCGGGTGGATTTATCATCCAGATGATGCCTTTTGCGACGGAAGAGACCATCCGGCAGATTGAAGAGAATCTCAAGAATGTGACTTCTGTGACCGCCTTCTTAAAGGAAGGAGGAACGCCGGAAGAATTGTTAGAGACTTTGCTTGGGAATGTGGGATTGGAGATCACGGACCGGCTTCCTGCAAGATTTTACTGCAGCTGCTCTAAGGAGCGTGTAGAACGGGCGGTAGCAAGCATTGGAAAGAAAGAGATCCAGGAAATGATCGAAGAAGGAAAGGATATAGAAGTGAAATGTCATTTCTGTAATACTGCCTATCAGTATACGGTAGAGGATCTGAAACGGATCATAAAACAGAGCAGATAGAGGGAGATCAGATTATGAAAGATGGATTTATCAAAGTGGCGGCCGCGACTCCGCAGATCCAGGTGGCGAATGTGGCCTACAATACGGAGCAGATCCGGAGCATGATCGAGGAAGCGGCAGAGGAAGGAGCAAAGATCATTGTATTTCCAGAACTTTGTATTACCGGTTATACCTGCGGTGACTTGTTTACCCAGGAGATTTTGCTAAGACAGGCAAAGAACGCTCTTGGCAGGCTGGCGGAAGCGACGAGAGAGAAAGAAGCTTTGATTTTTGTAGGACTTCCTTTTGAGAAAGACGGAGAACTTTATAATGTGGCGGCGGCTTTGCATCGAGGAAAAGTTCTTGGAATGACTACCAAAAGCTTTCTTCCTAATTATGGCGAATTCTATGAGATGCGTCAGTTCCGTCAGGGACCTTCCCAAGCGGAGGCGGTATTATTTGAGGGGGAGAAGATTCCGTTTGGGCCAGGACTTCTCTACCAGGCGGAAGATCTGCCGTCTCTGATCGTGTCGGCGGAGATCTGCGAGGATGTATGGTCTCCGGTGCCGCCCAGCATCCAGGCCGCAAGAGAAGGGGCTTTGATCATTGTCAACTGTTCTGCCAGTGATGAGACCATTGGGAAAGCGGCTTACCGCAGAAGCCTTATCGCGGGCCAGTCTGCCCGGCTGATCTGCGGCTATGTGTACGCCAATGCGGGAGAGGGAGAGTCTACAACAGACCTGGTGTTTGGAGGACATAATATCATTGCGGAAAACGGAGCCGTTCTGAAGGAAGCAGAGCGTTTCCAGGGAGGCGTAATTTATACAGAAATTGATATCCAGAGACTGGAAAGTGAGCGGCGGAAGAATACCACATTCCAGAATTCAAAAGGACATACGCTGCCTAGAATTCCATTTGCCGCGGGATATGGGGAGACAAAATTGACCCGGTTCTTTGATTCACGCCCGTTTGTCCCCTCGGAAGAGACGGAGCGCAGTCAGCGTTGTGAGGAAATCTTGACGATCCAGGCGATGGGGCTGAAAAAAAGGCTGGCTCATACCCATGCGAAAAGCGCGGTCGTGGGGATTTCTGGCGGGCTGGACTCAACCCTTGCTCTTCTGGTGACGGCAAAGGCTTTCGATGCGCTGGGATTGGACAGGAATCAGATTACGGCAGTTACAATGCCCTGTTTTGGGACTACAGACCGGACTTATCAGAATGCCTGCCAGATGGCCAGAAAACTGGGAGCGGCATTGAGAGAAGTGCCGATCGCCAAATCGGTGGAACAGCATTTTAAAGATATTGGCCACGACCCGGAAGATCACAGTGTGACCTATGAGAATGCCCAGGCCAGGGAGAGGACTCAAGTGCTGATGGATATTGCCAATGAAAACGGGGGAATGGTCATTGGCACTGGAGATATGTCGGAACTGGCGTTGGGATGGGCTACTTATAATGGGGACCACATGTCTATGTATGGGGTGAACGCTTCTGTGCCAAAGACGCTGGTGCGCCATCTGGTCCATTATTACGCGGACACCTGCGGTGACGATACATTAAAAGAGGTGCTGTATGATGTGCTGGACACACCGGTAAGCCCGGAACTCCTTCCTCCAAAGGATGGGGAGATCGCTCAGAGGACAGAAGATCTGGTAGGACCATATGAGCTGCATGACTTTTTCCTGTATTATCTGCTTCGCTTTGGATACCCTCCCAGAAAGATCTACCGGATCGCCAGACGGGCATTTGCCGGCGAGTATGCTGATGAAACTATCCTAAAGTGGCTCAAAACATTCATCCGGCGCTTTTTTACCCAGCAGTTTAAGCGTTCCTGTCTGCCAGACGGCCCGAAGGTGGGAACGGTGGCCCTGTCGCCGAGAGGAGATTGGCGGATGCCAAGCGATGCCTGCGCGGATCTGTGGCTGGCAGATTTGGAAGAAGGATAAGAGCTTGAGAAGGCTGTCGCGAAATAACGCGGCATGAGAGAATGGAAAAAGATGCGTTCCGCGGGAAGGGAGAGAAGAGGATGGAAGCAAAAAAAGAACAGGCGGTAGAGAATTTTCGGAAAAATTATAACTGCTGTCAGGCGGTAGCCTGCGCATACTGCGAGGCTCTGGGAGTCAGTGAGCGCGATATGTTCCGCATGACGGAAGGCTTTGGATCGGGAATGGGAGGACTGAAAGATACCTGCGGCGCGGTGATGGGAATGTTTCTGACGATCAGCCTGGCCAATAGCGCGGGAGATCTGGAAGACCCTTACGCGACAAAGATGGATACCTATGCCAAATTCCTGAAAGCGGCGGAAGCGTTCCGGGAGCGGCTCGGCTCCCTGTACTGCAGAGACCTGAAAACAGAAGAAGGACCTCAGCCGCTGGACTGCTGCGTACGGTGCGTAGAGACTGCGGCAGAGCTGACAGATGAACTATTAGGGCCGGGGGATTTTTAAAAATCCCCCGGCCCTAATGAAAAATGCCCTGTCCCTTTTTACAATTTGATGTTTTTGAACAGATCGCCAAGGCTGGTCCCGATGCTCTCAGACTTGGGAATTTCTACCTTTTCTTCAGGCTCTTCTTTTACCTCTTCCAAAGCCTTCATGCTCAGACTGATCTTGCCGTCTTTGATTCCAATGACTTTGACATTCACTTCATCTCCTACGCTCAGTACGTCTTTAGGAAGTTTGACCCGTTTCTGGCTGATCTGAGATACATGGACCAGACCGGAAAGGCCGTCTTCGAAGCGTACGAATGCTCCGTAGTTCTGAAGACTCTCAACCTTGCCTGTCAGGACGGTCCCCACCTTCAGATTAGCGATTTTTTCTTCTCTGGCTTTTTTCTCTTTCTCTTTTAAGATTTCCCGGGCGGATAGAACCAGACGGTTATTTGCCTGATCCACGTCAATGACCTGCACTTCGATATCTTTCAACAGATAGGTTTCCAAATCTTCAATATAAGATAAAGAAAGTTTGGAGGCCGGGATAAATCCACGGATTCCTTCCACCATAGCGATGGCTCCGCCATTTACGATTCCCTCTACCTTAACGGGAAGAACCGTTCCTTTTTCCATGTAAGAGGATACTACATTCCATGGATTGGCGTCGTCAAAATGCGCTTCCAGATCTGCCATGGTCTGAGGCTCGTCTGCTGGAGGATTGGCTGCTTCGACGGCATCTTCCGCAGCGGCTTCTGTGTTTTTCGTTTCTTCCTGCAATAATTCTTCGTTCATAGTATAAAACATCCCTTCTTCGATACTCGCGGCGTCAGTGTATCCTGATGCCATCCATACATTTTGTATGCTTCTTCCAGTATAGCATAAAACATCCGGTTTGTTCAAAGAAAATATGCGGGGGAAGAAAAAATATGGTTGACGAAACGGGAAAAAGATGGCAAGCTAGTTGCAGGACTAGAAACGAGGGAGTGAAATCATGGGAAAGAAAACAGGGAAGATTTATGTGGTAGGACATAAAAATCCAGATACGGACTCCATTTGTTCCGCGATCGCCTATGCGGAATTAAAAAAGAAGATCACAGGAGATGAATATACAGCCAGGAGAGCCGGGCAGATCAATGAAGAAACTCATTATGTGCTGAAGAAATTTGGCGTGGAGGCGCCGTCTCTCTTACAGAATGTAAAACTGCAGGTCAAGGATATCGACATCCATAAGATAGAAGGAGTGGCGCCCAATGTGTCCATCAGAGATACTTGGGCGAAGATGAAGGAAGAAAATATCAAAACAGTACCAGTGTTAAAAGATGATGAGCTGGTAGGAGTGATTTCTACGGGAGATATCGCCACTTCTTATATGGGGGTATATGACAGCAGGATTCTTTCGACAGCCCGGACACAATACAAGAATATCATTAAAACGCTGGATGGGAAACTGATAACGGGAAATGAGCACGGATACTTTACAAAAGGGAAAGTTGCCATCGGCGCTTCCAATCCGGACATGATGGAAGAATTCATTGAGAAGGATGATCTGGTGATCTTGGGAAATCGGTATGAGGCGCAGGCCTGCGCGGTGGATATCGATGCCAGCTGTCTGATCCTTTGTCAAAATGCGGAAGTGCCGCCGGAACTGCTAAAGAAGGCGGAAGAGCAGAGCATCGTGATCATCCAGACGCCTCACGATACATTTACGGTGGCCAGGCTGATCAATCAGAGTATCCCAGTAAAGCATTTTATGAGCAAAGGGCCGCTGACGACTTTCCGAATGACAGATTATGTGGAAGATATCAAAGATGTGATGACCAAGAAAAAATTCAGAGATTTCCCGATTCTGGACCGGCATGGAAGATTCAAAGGATTTATTTCCAGACGGCGGTTCATGGATGTGAGCAAAAAGAGGGTCATCCTGGTGGATCATAACGAGAAATCTCAAGCGGTGGACGGCATCGAGGAAGCGGATATCATTGAGATCATCGACCACCATAGACTTGGGAATATTGAGACCATGGGACCGGTATTTTTCCGAAACCAGCCGGTGGGCTGTACCGCTACCATTATCTGGCAGATGTATGAGGAGGCGGGAGTCAAGATCAATCCGGTGATCGCGGGACTTCTTTGTTCCGCTATCATTTCAGACACCTTATTATTCCGATCTCCCACCTGCACGGCTATTGACGAGAAAGCGGCCAGGAAGCTGTCCAAGATTGCCCAGATCAATCTGGAAGAGATGGCGCGCGAGATGTTCAATGCGGGAAGCAGCTTAAAGGGAAAGACGGCGGAAGAAATCTGCTTCCAGGATTTCAAGCAGTTTACCGTCAACGAAAGTGTATTTGGCGTGGGCCAGATCAATTCAATGAACCAAGAAGAACTTCAGGAGATGCGGGAACTGCTGGAAGACTATCTGCCAAAAGCCATGGAGCAGAACCAGCTTCAGATGGTCTATTTTATGCTGACCGATATCCTGGATGAATCCACGGAGCTTTTGTGCTATGGAAAAGGAGCAAGAGAGTATATCCTGGATGCGTTTGATCTCCCTGCGGATACCGGAAAGATCGTGTTAAAAGGCGTAGTGTCCAGGAAGAAACAGTTGATTCCAACGCTGGTGGCCGCGCTGCAGCAGTAGGAGGAGGATCATGGGGAAACAAATCTGGAAACCGGGGAATATGCTCTATCCTCTTCCAGCGGTCATGGTAAGTACCGCTGACAAGAAAGGGAACGATAATATCCTGACGGTGGCATGGGCGGGAACAGTGTGTACCAATCCGGCAATGCTTTCTATTTCTGTCCGTCCAGAGCGGTATTCTTATCCAATGATCTGTGAAAGCGGAGAATTTGTGGTCAATCTGACCAACGAACGGCTGGCGCGGGCGGCCGACTGGTGCGGAGTGCGCTCTGGAAGAGATGTAGATAAATGGAAAGAAATGAAACTGACCAGAGGAAAGGCGGAGACGCTGGATTATGCGCCTCTGATCCAGGAAAGCCCGGTAAATATTGAGTGTAAAGTGAAAGAAATCCTGGAACTGGGCTCTCATCATATGTTTCTGGCGGAAGTATCCGCAGTGCAGGTGGACGACAGATACATGGAAGAGAGCGGCAAGTTTCAGCTGAACGACAGCGGGCTCATTACTTATTCTCATGGGGAATATTTCTCGATGGGAAAATCATTGGGCAGGTTTGGATGGAGCGTAAAGAAAAAGCGGAAAATAAAGAAATAAGAAAGCTGTGAGCGGGGCGCCGAATTGATATGGGCCGCGTCTCACAGCTTTTTTAGTTCACGGAAAGCGTTTCTTTCTATTCGGATCGGACATTAGCCCGGAAGCGGTTTGATGATCTTGCGGTAGATCCGTCTGAGCAGCAGTGTGGAAAGAGTCACCGATACTAATTCCGCGATCGGGATGGCCCACCATACCATGGAAAGACCAAAAAGGCGGGCAAACAGATAGGCAACAGGCAGGATCACGACCAGCTGGCGGGCCGCGGAAACAATCAGACTGTACACCCCATTTCCAAGAGCCTGGAAAATGGAACCTACAATGATACAGTACCCCGCAAGCAGGAAGCTTAAGCTGATGATCCGAAGGGCGGGAACCCCAATGGAGAGCATATTTGAGGAAGCGTCAAAAAGCGTGGTCAGGAAAAAGGCGGGAAAGATCTGGAAGAGCAGGAATCCTATGATCATGATGCACACCGCGATCAAGATACTTTTCTTGGCTGTCTCTATGATCCGCTTTTTGTTCTGCGCCCCGTAGTTGTACGCGATGATCGGGATCATCCCGTTGTTTAATCCGAATACCGGCATGAAAATGAAACTTTGCAGTTTGTAATACACCCCAAATACAGCCGCGGCTGTGGAAGAAAACATCAGAAGGATCTTATTCATTCCAAAGGTCATGACAGAGCCGATGGACTGCATGATGATGGAAGGGATGCCTACCTTATAAATGAAGGCGATGGTCCGGCCGTGGGGACGGAATCCACGCAGACTCAGGTTGATCTCCTCATTTTTAAAGTGGTTAAAGAAAAAGGACATGATTACCGCCACGATCTGGCCGACTACAGTGGCGATAGCAGCTCCCGCTACCTCCAGTCTTGGAAAACCAAAAAGCCCAAAGATCATGATCGGATCCAGGATGATGTTGATGATGGCGCCGGTGCCTTGGGTAATCATATTGTAGATGGTCCTTCCGGTAGACTGCAGGAGCCGTTCAAAAGTGATCTGCAGGAAAATACCCACAGAAAATATGGTAATGATAGAAAGATACTGGGTACCGTACTCCAAGATGACAGGATCTTCCGTTTGGAGTTCAAAAAAAAGCCGAGAGCCTGCGGCGCCTAAAACGGCAAAGACAATGCAGCTCATAATAGCAAGGAAAATGCCGTTTTTAGCAGCATTATTGGCCCCTTCAAAGTCTTTTTCCCCCAAGTTTCTGGAGAGCAGGGCATTGATGCCGACTCCGGTTCCGGCCGCCACAGCGATCATCAAAGTCTGGATTGGGAATGCCAAAGATACGGCGGTCAGCGCTTCTTCATTCAGCTGGGCCACAAACATGCTGTCCACGATATTATAGAGAGCCTGGACCAGCATGGACAGCATCATGGGAAGCGACATGGTGATCAAAAGCCGGGAGATGGGCATAACCCCCATCTTATTTTCTTGTGCGGGTATCTTTTGTTCTTCTGTATTTGTCATAAGTGAAACCTCCTATAAGCGCAAGGGCTATTATAACATTGACGGGCCAGGATTACAATGGAATTACATACTGTTTTCTGTTCTTTCATATGATAAAAGTGAAAAAAGTCAAAGAGTACAGCAGAATGACAAAAAGAAATAGAAAAATCGGAATTGTATGTATGTTCCTGTATCTGATCTGCCTAACGGGAAGCGCAAGGATGACGGAACTTTCAGAAAAGGGAACAGCGGAGGAAACGGCGGATGGAAGCAGGACGGAGGCGCGGGGAGAGAATAGCGGGAAAGAAATGCTCAAGATCGCCATGACCTTTGACGATGGTCCCAGTGTGTATACGGAACAGCTTCTGGACGGACTGAAAGAAAGGGAAGTCAAAGCCGCATTTTTCCTCATTGGCAGGTCGGCGGAGGAATATCCGGAAGTGGTCAGGAGGATCGACAGGGAAGGACACCTGATCGGGAATCACACCTATAACCATGTGCAGATCAAAGGGCTGCCTGCCGGGGAGGCTAAAGAAGAGATTGAGAAAACCGATCGTGCGGTATATGAACTGACCGGGAAACATACCGCGTATATACGGCCTCCTTTTGGGGCGTGGGAAGAGGACCTGGAGCTGGATTACGAAGTGCTTCCGGCTATGTGGACCATTGATCCTCTGGACTGGACGACAGAAAACATAGATGAAATTGTAGATCGGGTAGTGACGCAGGCGGGGGAAAATGATATTATTCTATTGCACGATTGCTACGAATCCTCCGTGGAAGCGGCCCTGCGGATCATAGATATCCTGCAGGGGGAAGGATTCGAATTCGTAAGAGTGGATGAATTGATCATAGAGTAGGAGATAAAAGCATGAACAGTGAATTTTCCAGAACAATACAGCTCCTGGGGGAAGAAACCTTTCAGATCCTGCGGAGATCTTCCGTGATGGTGCTGGGAGTGGGAGGCGTGGGCTCCCACTGTATCGAGGCCCTGGCAAGGAGCGGAGTGGGGAAACTGACCCTGGTAGATGGGGACCAGGTCGCGCTGTCTAATATTAACCGCCAGTCCATTGCCTTTCACAGTACCGTAGGAAGGGATAAGACAGAAGTAATGAAGGAAAAGATACAGGATATCAGCCCCCAGATCCAGGTGGACTGCAGGAAGATCTTTGTGCTCCCGGAGAATGTAGAAGCCTTGTTTGACCAGCGGCCGGATTATATCGTGGACGCTATCGACACGGTCTCGGCCAAGATCGCGGTGGCGGAAAAGGCGGCGGCAGAGGGGATTCCGATCATCAGCAGCATGGGAACAGGAAATAAGCTGCACGGGGAACTTTTTGAGATCGCGGATCTAAGTGAAACTTCCGTGTGTCCTCTGTGCCGGGTGATGCGCCGGGAGCTGCGGGCAAGAGGGATTGAACATTTGAAGGTGCTGTATTCAAAAGAAAAGCCGATTCCGCCAAAACGGCAGGAAGAAGAGCAGGGCCGCCGGATCGCGCCGGGGAGTATTTCCTTTGTGCCGCCGGTAGCGGGACTTCTGATCGCCGGGGAAGTGATCCGGGATCTGATCGCTTTGGGAGAGAAATAGGAGAGAAAAAGGTATTGGAAACCGGAAGCAATAGAGAAAATGGAGGAGATACATATGGACCTGTTTGAATACGCGAGGGAGAAAAATAGAGACCGGGAATCGCCCTTGGCCTCCCGGATGCGGCCGGAGACTTTGGAGGAAATGGTGGGGCAGCGGCACATCATTGGGAAGGACAAGCTGCTGTACCGGGCCATCAAGGCGGATAAATTAAGTTCTGTCATTTTCTATGGGCCTCCGGGGACCGGCAAGACGACTTTGGCCAAAGTGATCGCCAACACGACCAGCGCGGAGTTTACCCAGATCAATGCCACGGTGGCCGGCAAGAAAGACATGGAGGCAGTGGTGGAAAAGGCGAAAGAGACTTTGGGCATGTACCAGAGGAAGACGATCCTTTTTGTGGATGAGATCCATCGGTTTAATAAAGGACAGCAGGATTATCTGCTTCCGTTTGTGGAGGACGGCACCGTTATCCTGATCGGGGCCACCACAGAAAATCCCTATTTTGAGGTGAACGGGGCGCTTTTGTCCCGGTCGGTGATCTTTGAGCTGTTTCCCCTGCAGAAGGAAGACATTAAGGAACTGATCCGCCGGGCGGTCTATGATGAGAAAAAGGGAATGGGAAGCTATCAGGCCCAGATTGATGAGGAGGCGGCAGATTTCCTGGCGGATCTGGCGGGCGGGGACGCGAGAAACGCGCTGAACGCGGTGGAATTGGCAGTTTTGACAACAGCGCCTTCCGCGGACGGGCGAATCCATATCACGTTGGATGTGGCTTCTGAGTGTATCCAGAAGCGGGTCGTGCGGTACGATAAGGGGGGAGATGAGCATTACGATACCATTTCCGCGTTTATCAAGAGCATGCGGGGGTCCGACCCGGATGCGGCAGTCTATTATCTGGCCAAGATGCTGTATGCTGGAGAGGATATTAAATTTATTGCCCGCAGGATCATGATCTGCGCTTCTGAGGATGTGGGAAACGCAGATCCTCAGGCCCTTACGGTGGCGGTATCGGCGGCCCAGGCCGTAGAGCGGGTAGGAATGCCGGAGGCCCAGATCATTCTATCCCAGGCGGTACTCTATGTGGCTGCGGCGCCAAAGAGTAATTCCGCGGTAAAGGCCATCAGCGCCGCCATGGAAACTGTGAAGGATCATAAAACCACGGTGCCTGCTCATTTGCGGGACGGGCATTACCAGGGGGCAAAAAAGCTGGGCCGCAGCATCGGATATCAGTATGCCCACGATTATCCCAATCACTATGTCCGGCAGCAGTATCTTCCGGATGAGATCCTGGGAACCAGATTTTACGAACCGGGAGATAACGGGAAAGAAAAAGAGATCAAAGAATGGATGAAATTTTTGAAAGGGGAGTAAAAACTCCCCTGCTTTCTATATATAAGGTGTTTTTTGCTCGTCAGATGCATTCAGGATCCGGCCCTGGATGCCGATGGTGACTACCTGCAGAGGGATGGAGCGCCCGCTGGCCTTTAAGGCTTCTGTGACCGCGTGTTCTATACCGCCGCAGCAGGGGACTTCCATCCGTGCGACGGTTACGCTCATGATCTGGTTCTGGGTTAAGATCTGGGTCAGCTTTTCTGTATAGTTTATACTGTCCAGCTTAGGGCAGCCGATCAATGTGATCCGTCCCTGGATGAAATCCTGGTGGAAAGGGGCATAGGCGTAAGCGGTGCAGTCCGCGGCGATAAGCAGATGAGCATTGTCAAAATAGGGCGCGGTCACCGGAGCCAGCTTGATCTGTACCGGCCACTGGGAAAGCTGGCTGGCAGATGTTTGATCTGCGGACGGCTGAATGGCCTGTGCTTTTTGGCCTGGACAGCCGCCGGCCGGAGCGCCGCTGCGGGTATGGCCAGCGTTTCCAAGAGAGGCTAAATGTTTTTGTACGGCGGCGTGGTCGTAGGCGGCCGCCTCCCGCTCTTCAAAAGTGATGGCTCCGGTGGGACAGGCAGGAAGGCAGTCCCCCAGTCCGTCGCAGTAATCCTCACGGATAAGCTGGGCTTTGCCCTCGATCATCTGGATCGCGCCTTCGTGGCAGGCTTTTGCGCAGGCGCCGCAGCCGTTGCATTTCTCCTGGTCTATGTGAATAATTTTTCGGATCATTTTCCTTCCTCCTTGATCTATGGTTGATTTACAGGACATATTCTACTACAATGATAAGAAAAAATATGTTGTTTTTCCAACAAAAATCATATTTTGTCATAGAAAAGGAGAAAGGCATGAAAAAGAACCAGGATCTGTCGGGGCTGGCCCAGTGTTTCTTATTTCAGGGAATTGGAAAAGAAGAGCAGGAACAGCTGCTGGTTTGTATGGAAGGGATAGAAAAGGAATGTGGGAAACAGGAGATCCTGCTGAGAGAGGAGGAGCCGGCGGGACACATAGGGATTGTGCTGGAAGGCTGCGTGCAGGTGGTGGAAGAAGACGTGTGGGGGAACCGAAGTATTCTGGAACAGATCGAGGAGGGAGGATTGTACGGCGCCGCCTTTGCCTGCGCGGGCATAAAGAAAAGCCCGGTCAGCGTCGTGGCGGTCACCCCAGTCCGGATCCTTCAGATCAAAATAGAGAAAGTGATGCATGTGTGCCCCAATGCCTGCCCCTGCCATCAGCAGGTCATCCAGAATCTGGTGTATCTGCTGGCAAGGAAAAATGTAGCGCTCAGTGAGAAGATCCAGCACATCTCCAAAAGAAGCACCAGAGAAAAACTGCTGGCTTACCTGGCGGATGAGATAAAAAAGACCGGACGGAAACATTTTCAGATACCCTTCAGCAGACAGGAACTGGCAGACTATCTGTGCGTGGACAGAAGCGCGATGTCTGCGGAATTAGGAAAATTAAAGCGGGAGGGGATCATAGAGTTTCGGAAAAATGAATTCTGGGTTTTGTAAAGAATAAAGCGGCCAGGAGCGCCATTTTGACTCCTTTGGAGAAAGAAAGAGCGGGCGCCGCTTGAGTTTTCGGACATCAGAGCGTATAATGAAGCCATATCAAGCAATACCAGGAGGAACTTATCATGAAAATCTATGATTCCGTAAACAAAACCGAAGTAGAAGTAGACGGCACCAAAGGCCTGATCGAGAAAATGAAGGAAGGTCGCCAGGTGGATCTGTACCTGAGCGAGAAGAAGACTGACGCCGATGGATACATGAGCTGGGATGTGGAACACTGGTCCAGCGTAGACGGCAGAAGATTCATTCGCTGCTATTCCCTGGAAGGCAGGGTGTTGAGCGAATCCACCGGACATAACATTTACGATTTGGAGAATGAATTCAAACCGGAAGAGGCAGTCAAAGTAGAATTAAGCTAGAGAAGCAAGAACCGGCAGCCCTGTACCCGTTCATTTTGGTACAGGGCTGCCGGCGTTTTGGTACAGGGCAAAAGTGAATTTGGGACGTAGTAAAATGTAAAAAAGCTACGTCCCCAATTTACTTTTTCATAAATTTCCATAAATACTGTTGACAAACAAAATGGGGAGTGCTAAATTAATAGTCGAAGGAATTAGCACTCGAAACTAATGAGTGCTAACAGACCTAAAACTATAATCAGGAAGGAGGACGCCGTTGTGGTAGCAGATCATGGGTTAAGCGACCGGAAGCTTAAAATTCTCCATGCGATCATTCAGACTTATCTGGAGACAGGAGAGCCGGTAGGATCCAGGACTATTTCCAAATATACGGATATGAACTTAAGTTCTGCTACGATCCGTAACGAGATGGCGGATCTGGAAGAAATGGGGTATATTATTCAGCCTCATACTTCTGCGGGACGGATTCCTTCAGATAAGGGTTACAGATTATATGTAGATATGTTGATGGAGCAGAAAGAGCAGGAGCTGAATGAGCTGCGGGAGCAGATGCTTGATAAGGCAGATAAGATGGATCAGCTTCTGAAACAGGCGGCAAGGGTTCTGGCAAATAACACGAACTATGCTACCATGGTTTCTACCCCTATGAATAATGCCAATAAACTAAAGTTCATCCAATTATCCATGGTGGACCCGGAGCAGGTGATCGCGGTGATCGTGCTGGGGGGCAACGTGATCAAGAATAAGATCATTCCCATTGATGAACCGATCAGCAATGAGAATCTGCTGAAGCTGAATATGCTCCTGAATACAACTTTAAATGGAATGTCCATCGAGGAGATCAACCTTGGATTGATCGCAAGGCTGAAAGAGCAGGCGGGAATCCACAGCGTTGTGATCGGAAACGTGCTGGATGCCGTGGCAGACGCGATCCAGATTGATGAGGATATGCAGATCTATACCAGCGGCGCCACCAACATTTTTAAGTATCCGGAACTCAGTGATAAGCAGAGCGCCCAGGAGATCATCAGCGCTTTTGAAGAAAAACAGCAGCTGACGGAACTTGTGACACAGACCTTGTCCCGTGATGACAATACCGGGATTCAGGTTTACATTGGAGATGAGACCCCGGTGCAGACGATGAAGGACTGCAGTGTGGTGACCGCCACTTATGAATTGGGAGAAGGGATGAAGGGAACCATAGGTATTATCGGTCCCAAGCGGATGGATTACGAACATGTCCTGAAATCCATGAAACGGCTGCAAAGCGAGTTGGATCAGATGTTTCACAAAAAAGAGTAGGAAAGGTGGAATGACCCTTGGAAAATAAACAGGAAAAAAGCCAGGAAGAAATGGTAAAGGAAGCGGTGGAGGAAGCGAAAGCGGCAGCTGGGGATACGGCGGAGAGCCAAACGGAACCGCCTGCCGATGAGAAAGAAGCTGGAGCAGAATCCCAAGTGGAAGACAGCGCAGCGGGACCGCAGGAAGAAACCAAAGAAAAAGAAGATCCTGAACAGGAAGAAGAAAATTGCGGTGAAAAATCATCCGGAAAGAAGTTGTTTGGCAAGAAGAACAAAAAGGATAAAAAGGATGAAAAAATCGAGGAACTGACGGATAAACTTACCCGCCAGATGGCTGAGTTTGATAACTTCCGCAAACGTACAGATAAGGAGAAGTCCCAAATGTACGAGATTGGAGCGAAAGATATCATAGATAAGATTCTTCCGATCGTTGACAACTTTGAGCGTGGACTTGAAGCAGTGACGGAAGAAGAAAAGCAAAGTCCCTTTGTACAGGGAATGGAGAAGGTGTATAAGCAGTTAATGACGACACTGGAAGGGATTGGAGTGAAACCGATCGAAGCGGTCGGCAAAGAATTCAATCCGGATTTCCACAATGCGGTCATGCATGTGGAGGATGAGGAACTGGGTGAGAATATTATCGCGGAAGAGTTCCAGAAAGGTTATATGTACCGTGACTCTGTTGTAAGACACAGCATGGTAAAAGTAGCTAACTAACCATTATTTATTTAAAACGCAGTATATCTATCAAGATAGTAGAAAGAAAATAGGAGGAAGAGCATTATGGGCAAAATCATAGGAATTGACTTAGGAACAACCAACAGCTGTGTCGCTGTTATGGAAGGCGGGCAGCCCACCGTTATCGCGAATACAGAAGGCGCCAGGACTACACCGTCTGTAGTAGCATTTACAAAAACAGGGGAACGTCTGGTAGGAGAGCCGGCAAAGCGTCAGGCAGTGACCAACGCAGAGCGGACCATTTCTTCTATTAAAAGAGAGATGGGCTCTGATTACAGAGTGACTATCGATGGAAAGAAGTATTCTCCACAGGAGATTTCCGCAATGATCCTGCAGAAGCTGAAAGCGGATGCGGAAGGATATCTGGGAGAGAAAGTAACAGAAGCAGTCATTACCGTTCCTGCTTACTTCAATGATGCACAGCGTCAGGCCACCAAAGATGCCGGAAAGATCGCCGGACTGGATGTAAAACGTATCATCAACGAACCTACAGCCGCTGCCCTTGCTTATGGGCTGGACAATGAAAAAGAGCAGAAGATCATGGTTTACGACTTGGGAGGCGGTACATTTGATGTGTCTGTGATCGAGATTGGAGACGGCGTGATCGAAGTACTGTCCACAGCCGGAAATAACCGTCTGGGCGGTGATGACTTTGACCAGAAGATCACCGATTACATGATCGCTGAGTTTAAGAAACAGGAAGGAGTGGATCTGTCCACAGATAAAATGGCTCTTCAGAGACTGAAGGAAGCCGCGGAGAAAGCGAAGAAAGAGCTGTCTTCCGCAACGACAACCAATATCAACCTTCCATTCATTACAGCAACATCCGAAGGACCAAAACATTTCGATATGAATTTGACAAGGGCAAAATTCGATGAATTGACCCATGACCTTGTAGAAAAAACCTCAGAACCGGTGAAAAGAGCCCTTTCCGATGCGGGGATCACAGCTTCTGATTTAGGCCAGGTACTTCTGGTAGGAGGATCTACCCGTATCCCGGCAGTGCAGGAAGAGGTAAAACGTCTGACCGGCAAAGAACCAAGCAAATCACTGAATCCAGATGAATGTGTTGCTCTTGGAGCTTCCGTTCAGGGAGGAAAACTGGCAGGAGACGCGGGCGCAGGGGACGTACTTCTTCTGGATGTAACTCCACTGTCTCTGTCCATTGAGACTATGGGCGGTGTAGCGACCAGGCTGATCGAGAGAAATACGACTATTCCTACGAAGAAGAGCCAGATCTTCTCTACAGCGGCGGATAACCAGACCGCGGTAGACATCAACGTAGTACAGGGTGAACGGCAGTTCGCGAGAGACAATAAGTCTCTGGGCCAGTTCAGACTGGATGGAATCCCGCCGGCTCCGCGTGGAGTACCGCAGATCGAGGTTACGTTCGATATCGATGCAAACGGTATCGTAAATGTTTCCGCGAAAGATCTTGGAACGGGAAAAGAGCAGCATATCACCATTACCGCCGGCTCCAATATGTCGGATGAAGATATTGACAAGGCAGTCAAAGAAGCAGCTGAATTTGAAGCTCAGGATAAGAAGCGCAAAGAGGGTATTGACGCGAAGAATGACGCGGATGCCTTAGTATTCCAGACAGAGAAAGCTTTAAGTGAAGTGGGCGATAAGATTGACGCTGCTGATAAAGCTTCTGTGGAAGCAGACTGCAAGGCTTTGAAGGAAGTTCTTGAAAAAGTTGACATGGATAATATGACGGATGCTCAGGTCGCGGAGATCAAAGCTGGGAAAGAAAAGCTGATGGAGAGCGCCCAGAAGCTGTTTACGAAAATGTATGAACAGGCAGGAGCGGCCGCTGGAGCGAACCAGGGAGCAGGCTCAAATCCAGGAGCAGATCAAGGAGCAGGCCCGGCGCCAGACGGATTCCAGGGAGACGATGTGGTAGACGGAGATTATAAAGAAGTTTAAGAGCAGTTGAAATCAGGACTGTTCCGGGGAATCGGCAAAGGGATACCCCTCTGCCGGAATTTCCCGGAACTTCCTTGTGTAAAACGCTTTTTGGAGAGAGAAAGGAACAGTTGCGATGGCGGAATCAAAGAGAGATTACTATGAGGTCCTCGGCGTCAGCAAAGATGCGGATGAGGCGACATTAAAGAAAGCATATCGTCAGGTCGCGAAGAAATACCATCCAGATATGAATCCGGGAGATGCGGAGGCGGAGAAGAAATTCAAAGAGGCTTCAGAGGCATATGCGGTTTTGAGTGATCCGGAGAAACGCCGTCAATATGACCAGTTCGGACACGCCGCTTTTGAAGGCGGCGCCGGTGGTGCTGGCGGCTTTGGCGGCTTTGACTTCAGTGGAGCGGATTTCAGTGATATTTTCGGTGATATTTTTGGCGATCTGTTTGGCGGCGGAAGAAGAGGCCGCGGAAGCCAGGAACCAATGAAGGGAATGAACATCCGCAAGAGCGTGCGCATCACCTTTGAAGAAGCGGTATTCGGATGCGAAAAAGAACTGGATGTGGTCCTGAAAGATCCATGTCCGAAATGCGGCGGTACCGGGGCAAAACCGGGGACTTCGCCGGTGACTTGTCCGAAATGCGGCGGAAAGGGGCAGGTCGTATTTACCCAGCAGTCCTTCTTTGGAACTGTTCAGAATGTGCAGACTTGTCCGGATTGCCATGGTACGGGAAAGATCATCAAAGAGAAGTGCGCGGACTGTGGAGGGACCGGCTATGTATCCAGCCGGAAGACTATTTCCGTATCTATTCCGGCGGGAATTGACAACGGTCAGAGTGTGCGTATCCGGGAGAAAGGAGAGCCGGGAGTAAACGGTGGTCCAAGAGGCGATCTGTTGGTGGAAGTGTCTGTTTCCAGGCATCCGATTTTCCAGAGACAGGATATGCACATTTTCTCTACCGTGCCGATTTCTTTTGCTCAGGCGGCGCTGGGAGCTGATATCCGGATTAAAACGGTAGACGGCGAAGTGATTTATACAGTAAAACCGGGAACCAAAACGGATACCAAGGTACGGCTGAAAGGGAAAGGCGTTCCTTCTGTGCGGAATCCACAAGTGCGGGGCGATCACTACGTGACTCTAGTGATCCAGACACCGGAACGGCTGAGCCCGGAAGCCAAGGAAGCGCTGCGCCGGTTTGATGAACTGGCGGGAAATACCCTGGGGACGCCAGAAGGCGCGGCTGGAAAAAGCGGAAGCGGCGCAAAAGGCGGAAAAAAGAAAAAAGGGTTTATGGATAAAATGAAAGAAGTGCTGGAGGATTAATCTTCAATTTGGGACGTAGTAAAATGTAAAAATACTACGTCCCAAATTGCGTTTTACCCTGTACCTTTTTGCTCATAGAAACCATCTATAGCTATATAAGGATTATCAATTTCCTTTCTTTTCTGTGCGGTGCTAACATGGATATGTCAAAGACGTATCAAAACAGCAGGATGGAGATGTTTGCATGGCGGCAGAAAAAATTCCGTTTTTAAGGACGGAAGATCTACATAAGAATTTTAATCATGTCCAGGCGCTCCGTGGAGTGTCTGTCCAGGCATTTGCCGGCGAGGTGCTGGCGGTGGTGGGCGACAACGGGGCGGGAAAGTCTACCTTGATCAAGATCCTGTCAGGGGTGCTCTGCCCAGACAGTGGTTCCATTCAGATTGGTGAAAATGTATATCAGAAGCTGACGCCCAAAAAGGCGGCAGAGCTTGGAGTGTCTACGGTGTATCAGGATCTTGCCCTGGGAAATACCATGGATGTAACGGCAAATCTTTTTCTGGGGCAGGAAAAGACGAAAGCAGGCTTTTTAAAGAAACGAAAAATGGATGAGGAAGCAAGACGTCTCCTGAGAGATCTGGATATCCAGATTCCTGACGTAACGGTACCGGTCGGGAATTTGAGCGGAGGTCAGCGCCAGGGTGTAGCGGTAGCAAGACTGGTCCATAGGGGCGGGAAACTATTGATCTTCGATGAACCGACAGCGGCTATGGGGCTGAATGAGTCAACCGCTGTACTGAAACTGATCCGAAGACTGGCGGCGGATGGGCTGACGGTAATTGTGATCAGCCATAATCTTCCTCAAATTTTCCATATAGCGGACCGAATCTGCGTGATGCGGCAGGGAAAGGCAGTGGCACAGCTGAAACGGGAAGAAACATCTATGGATGAGATTGTGGCGCTGATCACAGGCGCGGCAAGAGAATCGGAGGGAGGGATCGCATGAAACGAAAAAGCTTACAGGATTATTCCTATCTTCTGATCTTACTGGCGGTACTGGCCGCATTGACAGTATTGATGGCAGTGGCTTCTCCCTACTTTTTTTCCTGGAAGAACTGCAGAAATATTTTGAACCAGTCGGCTATTTATCTGATTTTATCTGTGGGTATGACCTTTGTTATCTGCGCGGGACAGATTGATCTTTCTGTGGGAGCGGTGATCGGATTCGCGGGAGTGAGCATGGGACTTTTCTATCACGCGGGCCTGCCAGCGGGCGCCGCGATCTTGACAGGACTTTTGATCTCAGCGGCGGTCGGACTGGTAAATGGCATTTTTGTCGCTTATGGGAAGATTAATTCTTTTATTGTAACCTTGAGTACCATGACAATCTTACGCGGGATCGTATTGATCCTGACCAATTCCAGCTCCGTATTTGGATTTGGTCCAGTGTTTACCTTTATCGGAAGCGGCAGCATAGGGCCGGTGAACATGCCGATCCTTATCTCGCTTGCAACGGCGGCGGCCGGGGCGGTGCTCCTTCATAAGACCAAATTCGGGAATTACTGTCTGTTTCTCGGCTCCAATGAGATTGCGCTTCATCGCAGCGGAGTAAACGTGAAAAAGTATAAGTTGATCATATTTTCGCTCTGCGGTCTCTGCGCCGGAGCAGCGGGACTGGTCGTAACGGCTCGGCTCAACTCTGCGGAACCGCTGGCTGGGCAAGGATATGAGATGGATGCCATCGCTGCCACAATCCTGGGAGGAACGAGTATGCAGGGAGGGAAAGGCTCCTTGATCGGAACGGTCATTGCCTGCCTGATTCTGAATGTATTAAAGAACGGGCTGACTTTGCTGGCTATTTCTTCCCATTACCAAGAGATTTTAACCGGCATGATCCTTTTGCTTTCTGTACTGATCTCGGAGAGTAAAGACCGGAAGAAAAGGGAGGTATAAAAATTGAGAAAAAACCTATTATCACTTGGCGCGATCGCAATGGATATGGTGATCAACAGTCATGAACTTCCAAAAGACGATGGATTTTCTTTCATCCATCAGGAACAGATGCTTCCGGGAGGAAGCGCATCCAATGTGTCAGTCTGCGCTGCGCATCTGGGCCTTGCGGCATATCAGACCGGAAAGATCGGAGATGACAATATGGGCAGGGAATTTCTAAGGACCCTGGAAGAAGATGGAGTAGATGGGCGTTATGTGGTGACGAAGGAAAACGGTACGACACTCCATACTTATATCTTGACGGCGCCGGAAGGCCGCCACTGTATTTACGCAAATGTAGGGGATGCAGTATGCACATTGACGCCGGAAGAACTTCCTGAAAATCTGATGGATAGAATGGACATTTTCTATAATGATATGTTTTCCCCAAGAGCCGCTTTGTTTCTGGCAAAGCAGGCCAGGGAACAGGGGAAACCGGTTCTCTATAATATGCAGTGTACTCCTTCTTTTATGGAACAGTGCGGGACCTCGGCAGCAGATATCGAAGAAATGATGAGACTTTGCACGGTCTTTGTCAGCGGAAGGGATGGATATTATGAGATGACGGGAGAAAAGGATTACCGCAGAGCGATGCGGATCGTGCAGGAAAGATATCAGGCCCCGGAAGGGGTAATCTGTACAGCAGGCAGTGAGGGGGCGGTATGGCTGGCGGACAAGGAATACACAGCTCCGGCTTTTCACATTACCCCTGTGGATACAACAGGCGCCGGGGATTGTTTCCTGGGCGGTTTATTATACGCTTATTTTTCAGAATGTCAGGAAAAAGAAGAGGCGCTTGCTTTTGCCAATGCGTGCGCGGCGGTAAAATGCACTCAGCCGGGCCCCAGGAGCAGAGCGGGCGTAAGCGAGATCCGTAAGTTTAAAGATTCCGCTAAAAGGAATTTTTAATAGACAAAATAATGATGGATGTACAAGAAGGAGGATGTATCATGAAAAAGAAATTAGTGAGCGTATTACTCTGCGCGGCAATGGTGGCGGCGATGGCGGCAGGCTGTGGAGGTTCACAGGAAGATACTCAAGAAAGCAAAGACGAGAAAGAAAGCGGCAGTTCTAAGACAGAAGCAGTGTCAGAGGATACTATGTTCGGCCAGGCTTTGGCCCAGGTTGATGAGGACCTGGCTCCTCTTCCAGAGAAAGATACCGGAAAGAAACTGGCGGCGATCGAGAGCACTCTTTCTAATTCCTTTTGGGTGACTATGCAGGAAGGATATGAAGATGCCGCAGAGGAATTCGGAGTGACGATCGACATTCAGGCTACAGATTCAGACACAGATACGGCGGGACAATTAGATATCATGAATAATATGCTGGTGAAGGACTATGAGGCGATCGCGGTATCCCCGCTGACAGAGGATTGTCTGATCTCCGGCATTGTGGCGGCGAATCAAAGTGATATCAAGGTTATTACCACTGGAAATGAAGTGAATGAAGAAGCGCTGGAGGAAGCAGGCGGCTATCTGGATGCGAAGATCACAGTGGATTTCCATAATCAAGGTGTACTGGGAGCGCAGTATATCATCGATCAGACCGGCGGAGAGGGCAAGGTGGCCATCATTGCCGGAAATGAAGGGGCAACTCAGTCAGATGCCAGAAGAGACGGCGCCAAAGAGACCTTTGAGGCGGCCGGTATGGAAGTAGTTTCTGTAGAACAGTGTGATTTTGACGCGCAGAAGGCTTATGACGCGGCGTCTGCCCTGATTGAAGCAAATCCGGATCTGGTGGGCATTACTTGTGGAAATGATGATATGGCTCTGGGTGTAGTGCGGGCACTGGAAGAAAAAGGCGTTAAAGACCAGGTGATGGTAGTGGGCGTAGACTTTACAGAAGAAGCGAAAGCAGCGATCGAAGAGGGTACTTATGACGCTACGGTGGCTATGAGTCCTTATCTGATGGGAAGAGAAGGAGTCATCATTATGCTGAAAGCGCTGGAAGGTCAGGATGTGTCTGAAGTAGGAGATGGAACTCCGATGGTGGTAGTAGATGCGGACAATGTAGATCAGATGTCTGATTGGCGTTAATGGAGGGAAAAACCAATGTATGATCTGTATGACAGAATCCTTGGCGGACTGATCGGCGCTGGAGCCGGAGATGCGATGGGAGCGGCAACAGAGGCACGGACAACAGAACAGATCTTGGAATATTTTGGGCATCAAGTGACGGATTTTGAGACACCGCCTATGGATACTTTCGGAGCGGGAAATGTGCCGGGACAGTTGACCGATGATTTCAGTTCTGCTTATTTTGTGGCAAAACATATTCTGGAACATGAAGGGGAAGTCAGTGAGAAGATCATCCAGCAGGCATTGATCGACTGGTCGGAGCACCCGGTGTTCTTCGATCGGTTCGCCGGCCCTACTACACGCCTTGCGATCCGCAGATATAAAGGCGAGAAGATCGAGCGTTCCGGCGGGGTGGAATTGGTGACTCGGCAGGCCACAAATGGGGCGGCCATGAAGATTTCTCCGATCGGGCTTTTTAATGTGGGAGATGTGGACCGGGCCATCCAGGAAGCGGTGACAGTGACCATGGTGACCCACGACAATTATCTGGCGCTTTCCGGAGCCTGCGCGGTAGCGGCGGCGGTCAGTGAGGCTGCCTCGGAGGGAGCAGATGTCTATCGGGTTCTGCAGGCAGGGCTTTATGGAGCGAGAGAAGGAGAACGGATCGGACGGGAGGTTGCCCGGGACGTGGCAGGCCCGTCAGTGGTAAAGCGTATGGAGATGGCGATCGACATTGGCCTGGGATCAGGAACGCCCTGGGAGAAAATGATAGAGCTGGGACACCGCATCGGCGCCGGCCTGCACGTGTCAGAGGCGATTCCTTGTGCCTTTGGATTTTTCGCGGCAAATGAAGGCGATGCGCTTGGTTCTATCGTGGGAGCGGTAAATGTAGGATATGACACAGATACCATTGCCACCATGTCGGGCGCGCTGGCAGGAGCGCTTAAAGGGGGCAAAGCCTATCCAGAACATTTTCTTCCCACCTTGGAGAAAGCGAATGGCCTGAATATTCAGGAACTGGCAGAAGGGATCCGGAAAGTCGTAGAAGAAAGATGGGCAAAAAAGGAGGGCAGAGCATAAAATGAAAGAGAAGATTTTAGGCTGCCTTCTGGGGGCCGCTGCAGGAGACGCCATGGGAGCGGCCACAGAGACCAAATCACCAAGGCAGATTCGAGAGACATTCGGGGGACGGGTAGAAGAATTCCGGGAACCGCCGATGGATACTTTGGCAAGAGGAAGAAGAGCGGGACAAGTGACAGATGCTTTTAGTATTCCGTATATCCTGACGCAGCATTTGATCGCGGCAGAAGGAAAGGCTTCGAAAGAACTGGCGGAAAGAGCTCTGCTGGAATGGGGAGAGACCGAATATTTCGAGCCCTTTGCCGGGATGACGACACGGAACGTAGTAAAACGTCTGAAGGCAGATGACACGATGGGGACTTGGGCATATGCGGGAAGATTAGGGACAAAACTCTATAAGAGCCACTATTATGCGCTTTCCTCAAATGGGGCGGCCAGTAAGGCATATCCGGCAGGATTGTTCAGTAAAGGAGATGTGGACAAGGCAATCCAAGACACACTGGAACTGACCATGGCTTCTCATGATGACCCTTACAGCATTTCTGGCGCCTGCGCTGTTGCGGCCGCGGTAAGCCGCGGTCTGGGAGAGAACGTTTCTCTTTATGAGGTGGTCAGGGCCGCCCAGTACGGAAGCGTGTGGGGTGAAAAGCTGGCCAGAGAACGGAAGGATATCTGGACTTATCCGGGCCCTTCTGTGACAAAGCGTATGGAGATGGCAGTTTCAATCGCCCTTCATGGCGGGAGCGGGACGGATATTGCTGTGGAACTTGGAAGCCGTATCGGCAGCGGTCCGGCGATCGCGGAGACTGTGCCGGCTGCTTTCGGGATCCTGGTAGCAGAGCAGGGCGATACTATGGAAAGCATTTTTGACGGAGTAAATATTGGGGATGAGACCAGCGCGATCGCAAGCATTATTGGGGCGGTTGCAGGAACTTGGAATGGGGCCGGCAGCATCCGGAAAGGTTACCAGGAGATTCTGGAGAGAGAAAATCAAATGGATCTCGGCCGTCAGGCGGAAGAGATATGGCAGATTATCTCGTAGAGTCGGCCTTATTGTCTCAGGGCCTGGGAAGCATTACAGAACAGGAGATGCTGGCCTCCTGGCCAGCATCTAACGGACGGATCGCATGGATGTGGAAGGGCAGTATCATGACGGGGATATTGGAGGAATTTTGCCAGATCAGAAAGACCGGTATCTTGAAAGAACGGATTCATTTCCGGAATTTTGAGCGGGCTGTGATAGAAAGAAAAACAGGCGCCTTTACTGCTTCTGGGACTATGAAAGCCTGTGAGAAGCTTGGGATTCCCTTGACAGTCAGCGGAGGAATCGGCGGTCTGAATGAGCGGGAGGGATTTAAAAGCTGTCATGATCTGGAGGCGCTCATATGTACGCATACCGCTCTTTTAGCTACTGCCCCGAAGGATATGTTTGATTTGACGGAAACTGTAGAGACGATGAAAGAAGCGGGCATCCAGGTGATCGGCCATGAACGGGACCGCTGTGACGGATATCTGTTCCGGCAAAGACCGGCGCGGCTGTCTGGACGTTGGATGGGAGAAAGAGCAGGAGAAAAGCGTTTGTTCTTCCAGGAAATCCCGTTAGAAAAAAGACTTGCCGATCCAGACTGGCTTCGGCAGGCGTGTGAGTACGGGACGAAGGAGCGGAAAGAAGGGAGAGAATACCATCCAGCGGTCAATAAAAAGCTGGAGCAGCTGTCAGGGGGAAAGAGCGCCTGGCTCCAGTTCCGGTCTTTGACCGCCAATCTGCTTTGGGCGGAGGAAATGACGTAAGAGAGGAAAAAGAAAACATGAATTATGTAGGAATCGATATTGGCTCTACTGCTTCTAAGGTTGTAGCCAGAGGAGATATAGGGCTGGAATTTGTGCTGCCGACTGGATGGAACAGCAGGGAGACCACCCTTACAATCCAGGAAAGGCTGAAGGAACAGGGCATCGATGTTCTGGACGAATCTACGAAGGTGGTGGCTACAGGTTATGGACGGATCGCGGTAGATTTTGCGGATTACGTGATCACGGAGATTACCTGCCATGCCAGGGGTGGCAGAGAATTGGGAAGTGACGACTGCGCCATCATCGATGTGGGCGGACAGGACACAAAGGTGATCCTGGTCCAGCAGGGAATGGTGCAGGACTTCCTGATGAATGACAAGTGTTCCGCGGGAACCGGCAAATTCCTGGAAGTTATGGCAAACCGGCTGGGCGTTACCCTGCAGGAGTTGTTTGAATTGGCGGGAAAAGGGACTGTCCTTCCAATCAGCTCTCTTTGCACCGTGTTCGCGGAATCAGAGGTCATCAATTATATCGGAGAAGGAAGAAAACGAGAAGATATCGCTGCCGGCGTGGTGGATTCTGTTGCGGCAAAAGTGGCCCAGTTAGCCAATCGGAAGAATCTTCCCTCCCAGGTGATCTTAACAGGAGGGTTAAGCCACAGCAGATATTTTTCAGGAATTCTGTCTGAGAAATTAGGCCAGACAGTGACGCCCACAGATTACGGAAGATATGCGGGAGCGCTGGGGGCTGCTATTTTGGCAGAAGAGAAAACAAGAAGAAAGAAATAAAAAATGAGGTGTATTTATGGAACTGATCAAAGATTTGCCGGAGGTATTTGAAGAATTTGCGGAGCAAAGGAAGAATTCTTTCCTGGGGATCAAGAAAGTAAAGGAGCAGGGGATCCCGGTGATCGGATCTTATTGTACCTATTTCCCGCAGGAATTAGCTATGGCTATGGGAGCCGCCAGTGTCAGCCTGTGTTCTACGTCAGATGAGACGATCGCGGATGCCGAGCGGGAACTTCCTAAGAACTTATGTCCTCTGATCAAATCCAGTTATGGATTTGCCCGGACGGATAAATGTCCGTTTTTCTATTTTTCTGATGTGGTGGTGGGAGAGACTACCTGCGATGGGAAGAAGAAAATGTACGAGTATATGGGGAATTTTAAGGATGTATTTATTCTGGAGCTTCCCAATACTCAGGGAGAAGAAGCGCTGAAACTGTGGAAGAGTGAGATCATCCGTTTCAAAGAGTACTTGGAAAAGAAGTTTGAAGTGACCATCACAGAGGAGGATATCAGGGAGGCTATCCGCATCAATAACGCGGGAAGAAGGTCTTTGAAACATTTGTATGAAGTTATGCAAAATGACCCGGCGCCCATTACCGGGCAGGAACTCTTCAAAGTCCTGTACGGCAGTACTTTCAAGCTTGACCGCAAAGAGATTCCCGGCGAGGTGGACGCTTTGGTGGAGAAGATCAAAGAAGAGTACGCGGCAGGAAAGATGCAGGAGAAAAAGCCAAGAATCCTGATCACAGGCTGTCCTATCGGCGGAGCTACAGAAAAAGTGATCCGGGCGGTAGAAGATAATGGCGGGATTGTTGTGACCTATGAAAACTGCGCAGGAGCCAAAGCAATCGATAAACTGGTAGACGAGGATGATCCGGATGTCTACAGCGCTCTGGCGCGCCGATATCTCAACATCGGCTGTTCTGTCATGACACCGAATCCTAATCGTTTGGAGCTTTTAGGGAGACTGATCGACGAGTACAAGGTGGACGGAGTGGTAGAGATGACCTTGCAGGCTTGTCATACTTATAATGTAGAAGCATTCGGAATCCGCAAATTCGTAAATGAAGAAAAAGGAATACCATATATCAGCGTAGAGACAGACTATTCTCAGGCAGATATCGGACAGTTGAACACCAGGATCGCGGCGTTCATCGAGATGCTGTAATCAAAAGGGACAGGGCATTTTTCATCGGGGCCGAGGGATTTTTAAAAATCCCCCGGCCCCGATTACTATTGCCCAGAAGTCATAAATTTGATAATATTTATTGCAGAGATAACATTTTGTTTGCCGCATGTCTATGACTGATCTTAGGGAGGGATGTCTATGCCGCAGGAATCAAAGAATATGCCAGAAGAACTGACCACAGCCAGTCTGTTTGGCACCCAGATCCAGCATATGGAGCCTTTGGACCGGGTGAATGGGTTTGACGTGCGCCCGGGTTTTTATATGTTTTTAGGCGCCACACCAATCCCCAAAGGCGTGAATTTTACAGTACAGTCTAAAGGCGCTGTGTCCTGTGAACTACTGCTCTATCACAGAGAGGCGGCGGAACCTTACGCAGTCCTGCCATTTCCGGAAAATTACCGGATCGGGGATGTGTATTCTATGATCGTGTTTGGGCTGAATGTGGAGGAATTTGAGTATGCTTACCGGCTGGACGGTCCCTGGGACCCAGAGAAGGGCCTTTTGTTTGATAAAAGTCACGTGCTGTTGGATCCTTACGCGAAAGCAGTTACTGGTCAGAGCGTATGGGGGAGGAAGGTGCGTGAAGAAGGCTACCGGGCCAGAGTGGTGAGGAACAATTTCTATTGGGGTACGGAACCTCAGCCGAAAATACCCATGGAGGAACTGGTCATCTATGAGATGCATGTCCGGGGATTTACAAAACTGTCCCGGCAGACAACAGCTCCTGGAACATTTAAAGGAATCCGGGAAAAGATCCCATATCTTAAGGATCTGGGGATTAACGCCATTGAACTTATGCCCATCTTTGAATTTGACGAATTGAGCGGCCGCCGCGAGGTGGGAGGGAGAGAACTGGTAAACTACTGGGGATATAATACGGTCAGCTTCTTTGCTCCTAATACCAGCTATGCATCGGCGGCAGAATATAACCGGGAAGGAATGGAGTTTAAGCAGCTTGTCAAGTCTCTCCATGAAAATGATATAGAAGTGATCTTGGACGTGGTCTTCAACCATACGGCGGAAGGGAACGAGAAAGGCCCTTTCATCTCGTTTAAAGGATTTGATAACAACATTTACTATCTCCTGACCCCAGATGGCCATTACTATAATTTCAGCGGCTGCGGCAACACGATGAACTGCAATCATCCGGTAGTACAGCAGTTGATCCTGGACTGTCTGAGGTATTGGGTCACCACCTACAGGGTGGACGGCTTCCGGTTTGACCTGGCATCGATCCTGGGAAGAAATGACGATGGTTCTCCTATGCAGAATCCGCCGCTTTTGCGGGCGATCGCCCAAGACCCTATCCTGGGAGATACCAAGCTTATCGCGGAAGCCTGGGATGCGGGCGGATTGTATCAGGTAGGGAATTTCCCGGCGTTCCGGCGCTGGAGTGAATGGAATGGCCGCTACCGGGATGATCTGCGGGAGTTTTTAAAAGGAGGCCTGTGGGCGGCGTCTGCGGCGGCCCAGCGGATCATTGGATCTCCTGACATTTATGATACAGATATACGGGGAAAGGATGCTTCTGTTAATTTCCTTACCTGTCACGATGGATTTACGCTGTATGATCTGTACGCCTATAATGAAAAGCATAATGAAGCAAACGGATGGAATAATACGGATGGAAGCAATGACAATCACAGCTGGAACTGCGGGGCAGAAGGAGAGACGAAGGATCCAGAGGTTCTTTCTCTTCGGCGCCGGATGATCAAGAACGCCTGCGCGGTCCTTCTGACCAGCCGGGGAACCCCGATGTTTTTATCTGGAGATGAATTCTGCAATACCCAGTTTGGAAATAACAATGCATATTGTCAGGACAATGAAATCTCCTGGCTGGATTGGGAAAACCTTAAAAAATACGAGGATATCCACGGATTTTTCCGATATCTCATTCATTTCCGGAAGAGACATCCCGCTATTATGGGCTTATGCGGCCCCGCCAAGTGCGGGCTGCCGGAAGTAAGTCTTCATTCGCAGAGAGCCTGGGAGGCGGCTTACGATGACGGAACCCGGATGATCGGCGTACTATTTGCTGGATATGATGAGAAAAAGGGGAAAGACGATATTGTCTACCTGGGAGTGAATGTATACTGGGAGGCGCTGGGATGTGAACTTCCAGGGCTTCCGGAAGGATTTCGATGGAAGATTGCCGTTAATACTGGCGCAGAGGGAAGCGGATGCTACCAGGAACCGGCTGAACTATCCGAAACGGGACTTTTGATGGGGCCCCGCTCTGTGGTGGTGCTGACCGGAGAGAAGATTTATTGATACAAAGCAAAGGAGTGTTATAAAATGCAGAGTTTTACACAGTATAGCCCAACGGAGATCGTATTTGGCAGAGAAGCTCAAAAGGAAGCGGGAAAGATGGCGAAAAAATGGGGAGCCAGCCGAGCGCTTCTGGTCTACGGAGGCGGGAGCGCTGTAAAAAGCGGACTGTTGAAAGAGATTGAAGAATTGCTTGCGGCGGAAGAGATTGCCTATGACGAGCTTGGAGGGGTAAAACCGAATCCACGTTTATCTCTTGCCAGAGAAGGAGTAGAGAAAGCAATCGCGTTCCAGGCGGATTTGATCCTGGCGGTAGGCGGAGGAAGTGTGATCGATACGGCCAAAGCGATCGCGGTTGGGGCATACGTGCCGGGAACAGACATCTGGGATATTTGGATGGGGAAAGTGCCTTTGGTGGGAGCTTTACCGGTGGGAGCTGTGCTGACCATTTCAGCGGCAGGAAGTGAAACCAGTGATTCGGCGGTGATCACCAATCAGGAAACAGGGAAAAAGGCGGGAGTCAATAGTGATCTGGTGCGGCCAAAGTTTGCGCTGATGAATCCAGAATTGACTTATACACTGCCCAAATACCAGCTTGCCTGCGGCATTACAGATATTCTGATGCATACGCTGGAGCGGTATTTTACTCCGGTCACAGGAAATGAACTGACTGATGAGATCGCGGAGGGGCTGATGCGCACGGTGATTCGAAACGGGAGAAAAGCGTATGAAAACCAGATGGATTATCAGGCTATGAGTGAATTGATGTGGTGCGGGAGTCTGTCTCATAATGGACTCACCGGATTAGGAAGGCCCAAGGATTTCGCCTGCCACAAGCTGGGCCATGAGATCAGCGGTATGTTTGACGAGGCCCACGGCGCTACGCTTTCCGCTGTATGGGGAAGCTGGGCCAAGTATGTGTATCAGCTGGACGTGCCCCGGTTTGCGCGGTACGGCAGAATGGTATGGGGCATTACGCAGGAGGATGAGGAAATGGCGGCCAAGGAGGCGATCAGGTGTACGGAAGAGTTTTTCCGAGAATTAGCCATGCCGGTATCCATAGGAGAACTGTCCATTGGCGTACAGCCGGAAGAAGTGCTGCGGAAACTGGCGGACAGCGCGACCAAAGGCGATACTGTGAAGCTGGGCTGCTTCAAAAAGCTGGGAGCCCGGGAGATGTTCGAGATTTACCAGGCTGCTAACCACTAGCAAGCAGCTCCTGCGCAGGAAGCGGCCGGATAAGAAGGACGTATGTAAAAAAAGAATCAGAGAAAGGAAGAAAGACTCATGATTTTACTTGGAAAAGAAGAAATTGAAAAACTGGCGGACCGGAATCAGATGATGGATGAGATCGAACATGCCTATCAGATCATTCGGAGTGGAGAATACTATGTCCCCAACCGGCCTACCGTGGAACACGAGAACAAGACCCTGATGTATATGCCCTGTTATACGAAAGAGGCCATTGGGACCAAGATCCTGACTATTTTCCCGGATAACGCGAAGCTAGGGCTCCCTTCTATTGATGGGGTAGTATTGCTGAATGACCCAGTGACTGGGGCGCCGCAGGCGATTTTAGACGGTCAGGCGGTGACGGCCTGGAGAACCGGAGCGGTAGGAGGCGTGGGAATCCGGCATCTTGCCCGCAAAGACTGTCATACGGTAGGAATTGTGGGAGCCGGGGTGCAGGGGTTCTATCAGGCTCTTTATGCCTGCGCGGCCAGAGAGATCCATACTGTTTACTTATTCAGCCACAGCGGCAGAGATCTGACGGAATATATGGACAGATTGGAAAAAGCTATTGCGGATCCCAAGGTAAAGGTAGTACAATGTAGTACAGCGGAAGAGTTAGCGGCAAACAGCGATATTATCTGCACGACCACCCCTTCCGCTGCGCCAGTGCTCCCTAATGACCGGGAGCTTCTAAGAGGAAAATGCATCATTGCCATTGGTTCCTATACGCCGGATATGCGGGAAATCCCGGATGCGGTGTGGGACCTGGTAGACCGGGTCTATGTGGAGCTTCCTTACGCCTGTGAGGAAAGCGGAGACTTAAGTCAGCCTCTGAAAGAGGGAAGGCTTCGGAAGGAGCAGGTGGTATTGATGAGCGATTATCTGGCGTCAGGGGAAACAATAGAAGAAGCCGCCAAAGAGACTACCTATTTTAAATCTGTAGGGATGGGTCTTTTTGATATCTGTATCGCGCAAATTTTATTAAATCAAGCAAAGGAGAGGTAGATCATGAAAGTAGTAGCGACAGAAAAAGCGCCGGCAGCACTTGGCCCTTACTCACAGGGATATGTAAGCGGAGGAGTTTTCTATAGCGCGGGACAGCTTGGAGCAGATCCGGCCACCGGAAATCTGGCGGAAGGCATCGAAGGTCAGGCGGACCAGGCATGCCGGAATGTGGGAGCTGTGCTGGAGGCAGCAGGGACATCCTTTGACAAGGTTGTAAAGACCACCTGCTTCCTGGCGGACATGGGAGATTTTGCGGCATTTAATGAAGTGTACGCAAAATATTTTACTTCAAAGCCAGCCAGAAGCTGTGTGGCAGTAAAAACACTTCCGAAAAACGCGCTCTGTGAGATCGAAGTGATCGCGGCGGCGGAAGAGTAAGAGAAGAAATAGGGGCCGGAGATGCTCCGGCTATAGACAGAAAAGAGGTAAGAAATATGGCAGAGCAGCAAAACGGGTGCTCACCCTCCGACTGTGCCGGGTGCGCCCATGCGGATACCTGCAGCAGCAAGCCCCAGGACCTTAGGAAACCGGCGAACGCGTTTTCTCATATCAATAAGGTGATCGCAGTGGTCAGCGGGAAGGGCGGTGTTGGAAAATCTATGGTAACCGCTTCTCTGGCAAGGATGATGCGGGAACAGGGATTCTCCGTAGGAATCCTGGACGCGGATATCACTGGACCTTCCATCCCCAAGATGTATGGTATTCATGAGACCGCGCAGGGGACGGAGGACGGCATTTTTCCAAGCGAGGCAAAAGACGGCACCAAGATCATGTCGGTGAACCTTCTGCTTCCTCATGAATCCGATCCGGTGATCTGGAGAGGTCCTATTATCGCAAACGTAGTAACGCAGTTCTGGACCGATGTAATGTGGGGAGAATTAGACTATCTGTTTGTAGATATGCCTCCAGGAACCGGAGATGTACCGTTGACGGTGTTCCAGTCTCTTCCGGTAGACGGCGTGGTGATTGTTACATCTCCACAGGATCTGGTACAGATGATTGTTAAGAAAGCCTATAATATGGCGAAACAGATGAACATTCCGGTATTAGGCGTGGTAGAAAATTACAGTTATCTGATCTGTCCTGACTGTGGAAAGAAGATTTCTGTTTTTGGAGAAAGCCACATTGAAGAGGCGGCGAAAGAACTGGATCTTCCAGTGCTTGGAAAGATGCCTATTGATACAAAGCTTGCGGAGGCTGTAGAACAAGAGCGTTTTTACGAAATCAGCAATGAGTATCTTGCGGCGGCAGTGAATAAATTGTAGGAAATGTTTTTTAATATAATCTTTTCATAAAAGATTGGAAAAGTGTGTAGGTTAGTAATTCAAAAACTTACACACTTTTTTTGTCGAAAGTTTGATTTGTTTCAAAAAAATTTATAGACATTTTGTATAAGCCATATCTATTTATGAATATTTTCGATTTGCCCTTTTTCTATCTCGCATACTATAATAAGCTAGATTCGTGAATTTTTACTAAATAAAGGAGAAAAAGTATGAAAAAGAAATTGATTAGCGCCCTCCTTTGCGCCGCTTTGGTTGCCGGGATGGCTGCTGGCTGTGGGAGCGGCGGTGATGAGGAGGAAAATGGAGGGAAAGAAACCTTATCCGTATGGATTCCGCCATTGGATGATGAAACGGAGAAAAACTATGTTCCTCTTCTTGACAAGTTTGAGGAAGAAAACAACTGTGAATTAGAATTCCAGATCATTCCCTGGGATACGTATGAGGAAAAATATATGACAGCGATCAACGCGGATAAAGGGCCTGATGTTGGATATATGTATGTAGAAATGTTTCCTACATATATTGATTCCGGAGCAGTTGTGGATATGGAAGAATATCTGACAGAAGAGGATTATGAGAAATATATTTATTTGGAGAAGGGACAGATGATGGGAGGTACCTACGGTTTCCCATTTAGTACCGGAAATCCTTTTATCCTGTATTATAATGAAGATATTCTTGAGAGTCTTGGCGAAGAGCCGCCGGAAACCTGGGAGGACTTCAAACGAATCTGTGAGAAAGCGACTCAGGACACCGATGGAGATGGTAAGATCGATCAATATGGATATGCGGCAGGATTTAATAATGGAGATATGAGTCCTTTATATCTTTTGAACTCTTATTATTATAGTCTTATCTGGCAGAATGGAACAGATATTTACAATGATGACCTGAAATCTGTGCGATTTAATGATGAAGCGGGTGTAGAAGCAGTAGAGTTTCTGCAGAGTCTGACACCTTATATGCCGGAAGACTATATGTCACTTGCCGCGACCGATGCGTTCTCTAGTGTGTTTGGCGGCGGACATGCTGCTTTTGCCTGCGCACGGGCGATGCAGGCGCAGACAGAATCTTTTGAGGAGACTTATCCAGATCTGCACTGGAATTATGTAACTTCTTTGAAAAATAAGCAGTATGGGACCTTTGGAGCTGCGGACTGTTTAACACTGATGTCGTCCTGCGAGAACAAAGAACTGGCCATGGATTTGATTCGTTATATGGCAGGCACGGAGGTTATGAGCGAATATCATAAGATTCATTTTGGGGCGCCTACGACTGTAGATGAGCCATATCAAGGGGATGAAAAACTGGAGCGGATTCTGACAGAAGACCGCGATAAATGGCGTCCTCTGCAGGCCGGCCCCTGTGGCTCTGATATCCTTTTGAATCTTACCTCCCAGCTGCAGGCTGTTATGGGCGGTGATAAAGATGCCCAGACCGCTATGGATGAGGCGGCGGATTATGCAAATGATCTTTTGGATGAATACTGGGCTGACAAGGAATAGAATATCATAGCAAAGGTGCCTGTGGGATACCGCAGGCGTCTTTGCGTAATCCAGGAGGTAACGATGGCAGGAAAGAAAACCAAATATTCACCCGCAGCATATGGATATATTGCGCCGATCTCGATCATCCTGATCGTGTTTGTCGGGATATCCTTAATATTATCTGTGGTGTTGAGCTTTTCGAAATACAATATTTTGCTTCCCCCAGAATTTAACGGAATAGAAAATTATCATCGCCTGCTTACAGATCAAAAGTTTTTGACAGCCTTGACCAATACATTAAAGCTTTTGGTATATATCGTCCCGCTCCAGACGGTGTTGGCGTTGGTGGTCTCCGCTGTGATTACTTCCAGAAGACATACTTTTCTTGGAAAACTGGCAAATATTGTAATCTTTATCCCCGTATTGTCTTCGAACGCGGTGGTGGGCACAATATGGAAAGCTATTTTAAACGGACATGTAGAGGCGGTAGAAAATTTGTTTTCTTTTTTTGGAATTAACTGCTCTATGCTCCTAGGTGATGCGGACAGCGCGCTTCTTACGGTCGCTATGGTGTCTGTCTGGAAATCTTTAGGATATTATTCCGTATTATATATATCGGCTTTGATCAGTATCCCGGATAACTATTATGAGGCGGCAAAGGTTGACGGGGCTGGCCGGCTGGCCCGTTTTTTCTACATCACGCTTCCGATGCTCAAACCAACTACTATCCTGGTTGTGTTCCTTGGGGTTACATCTTCCCTGCAGTGTTTCGATATCATTTATAATCTGACCGGCGGCGGACCAGCCATGGGAACGACAACGCTGGTTTTTTATGCTTATGATCTTTGTTATAAGTCTGCAAGAGCCGGATATGCTATGACAGTCTCAAATATGCTGTTTTTGCTGATCCTGATTACGGTCATCGCACAAAGAAGATTTATGCGGCGGGATGTTTCAGAAATATAGGAGGAAAATGGGATGAAATATGTAGAAAAGTATGTCGGAGGCTTGATCCTCCTGATTGTGATCGCAGTCAGCATCCTGCCATTTATTTATATGCTCATTATGTCTTTTAAGGATACATTGAGCGCATATAACTTTAATCTAGATGGGCTGACCCCAGAAAATTATGTAAAAATTTTTCATACGGCAGAATTTGGTCGCTATTTTTTTAACAGTGCATTTGTAGCACTGGCCGGGGTTGTGCTGGCTGTTGTTGTAAGCTGTCTTGCGGGCTATGCTTTTGCAAAGCTAAAGTTTCCGGGGAATGATCTGATTTTTTTCTTGTTGATCATGACGCTGATTATTCCCTCGGAAGTTATCATTGTTCCGCTGTATCTGATCATGAAGAATCTGGATTGGCTGAATACCTATCAGGCATTGATACTTCCGCTGCCTACAGCGCTTGGGACTTTTATTATGCGGCAGGCGATTCTCGCAGTGCCTAATGAACTATTGGATGCCGCGAAGATAGAAGGCTGTTCCAATACCAGAATACTCTGGAAAATCATTATTCCATTGATCAAACCGTCTATTTTGACTCTTTCCATATTTACATTTGTGGGCGCGTGGAATAATTTCTTATGGCCTTTGGTAGTAAGCACAGAAAGTGAGATGATGACGCTTCCTTTGATCTTAAGCACGACGAAGACACAGTTTGAACCTAATATTGGTCTGACGATGGCGTGTGCCGCGGTCAACTTTCTGCCGCCTTTTATCTTCTATATTCTGCTTCAGAGTAAGTTCAAAGAAGGCGTTGTATTAACCGGCATGAAAGGATAAAAAAGTATGATAGAAAAGCATCTATTAGACGAAATGACGCCTGTAGAGCGAAGAAAAGCTATCCAAAGCGGGAAACCTTTCGATCGGTTCCCCTGTATTCCAGCTATGGGCGAATTTAAAACACAGATCAGCCATGTTTCTATCTATGATATGTGGCACGATTCTGAAAAGTTAGCCACGATGGAGCTGGCCGCTTTTCAGCGTTTTGGACATGATCAACTGATGATAGGCCCAAACTCCTACGGCATTGCTGATGCTCTCGGCGCTGAGGTGAAATATCCGCTTCAGCAGCTCCCTTATATTCAGCGGCCTTCCTTGGATACTTTGGACAAGGTTCGCGCATTGGAGCCAGTGGATCTGCGAAAACATCCGCGTATCCAGATGTTTTTTCAAGCGGCCGCGATATTAGAAAAAGAAGCGGTTTCAGTCGTACCTGTCGTTGCAAGTGCTGGAGGTCCTATGACAATCGCATCATATCTGCGTGGAGTAGAGGCATTGCTTCGGGATTGTTACAAAGCGCCGAAAGAAGTCCATCATCTTCTGCGTGTAGTTACGGAAACAGAAAAGAGCAGTATTCGCGCGATGGCAGAATATGGACTGGGGACTGCTTTTGCGGATCCTGTCGCTAACCCAGAACTTCTGGGGCCGAGATATTATAAAGAATTTGCCTTTCCTTATATGAAAGAACTGACGGATTACGCTTATGAAGTAAGCGGTAGGAAGCCAACACTCCACATGTGTGGGAAAACTTATCGTATCTGGGAATATTTCCGTCAGTTCCAGATTGATAGTATAAGCCTGGACAATCTGATCGACCTGTCCAGAGCAAGAGACGAGCTTTCAGATGTGCTCCGCATCGCAGGGAATGTCCCTCCTGTGGATGTGATTATGTGCGGAGACAAAGAGGATATTTTTGAGTCTGTTAAACAATGTTTTGCGATAGGAAGGCAGATGAAAAAGGGATATGTACTGTGTTCGGGCTGTGAAATCCCTTATGGAACTGATCCGCAGAAAGTAGATTGGTTCATGGAGGCGGCAAGGATCTACGGGAGATGGGAAGAGAAAGACAGAGAAAGGAATTAAAATGGGAGAGATCAAAGATTTTCATTGTACCTATGACAATTCAGCCGGAATCAACGGGGATGTGACAACGGGGCTTGGCCTGACTTTCCCGGACGCCTATCTGCGCCATGAGACGATGGCCCGGCTTTCAAAGGCGTTAAAAGCCCATGATAAGGCGGTGTTCTGCGAACTGCCTTTCTGCCATACCGTTGAGGCGGAGGCACTGGGAGGGATCGTGAATTACGGTGATGAGAAAACTGGGCCAAGAGCCGGAGCATATATCTGTAATTCTTTGGAAGAAGTTCTGAAACTGCCTTCCATGGATCTGACTCAGGGAAGGATCCGCGAGGTCCTGCTGGCCTGCAGGGAACTGAGCGGCCAGGGAGAGCATGTGGTGCTGCAGGTGTCCGGTCCGTTTACGATTTTAAATGGACTGTTGGATGCGAAATATGTATTTAAGGGATGGAGAAAAGAACCGGAGCTTATGAAAGAAATCTTTTGGAAGCTTGGAGGGGAGTGCTTAAGATTTATGGAGGAGGCAAAAGGGCACGGAGTGGAATTTATCAGCTATGCGGATTCCGCCGGGGGAGTCTCGATTCTGGGGCCTAAAATGACAGCCCAGGTAATGGAGGCATTTACTTATGGTTTCCTCAAAGAGGCAGAAAAGCTTGCTGACGAACGGACGATGATCCTTTTGTGCCCAAAGACTACATTAGCCCTTCTTGGCACAGGGAGAGGCAAATTTGTGGATCGGCTTTTGAGCGGTCCAATGAGCTATGGAGAAGGATGCATCGAGATGCTTGGGAAATCGGCTATGGCAGGCCAGATGTGCATCAAAAATATCGGATACCGATTGGAAAATGCGGTCTTTAAAGAAGTAAAACTGATCGAAGGAGCATGATCGGGCAAAAGAGAAAGGAAAGAGGAGAAAATGGGAACCCAAAAAGAAGAATTACTGAAGCGCCTTTCCGATGATGTGTTGGAAATGGAAGAAGAGGATGTGGCGGAAGCGGCCAGAGAATATCTGGAAGCAGGATATCCGGCTCTGGACGCGATCATGGAAGGTCTGGTGGATGGAATGGATCGGGCAGGTCAGCTTTATGAAGAGGAGGAATACTTTGTCACCGACCTGCTGTTGTGTTCGGATGCGATGTATGCCGGCCTGGAGATTTTAAAACCATACCTGCCGGATCATTCAGGGGATCAAAAGATCAAAGGAGTCATTGGCGTAGTGGAAGGAGATACCCACGATATTGGAAAGAATTTGGTAAAGATCATGATGGAGACGGCAGGATTTGAGATGATCGACCTGGGCAGGGACGTGCCTTTGCAGAAATTTGTTGATACAGCCAGAGAGGAGAAGGCGAAACTGGTGTGTTTGTCTACACTGATGACCACTACGATGGGGGGAATGGAGACGGTGATCCGTCTGCTGGAGGAAGCCGGAATCCGGGATCAGGTAAAGGTGATGATCGGAGGAGGGCCTATTTCTCAGAAATACGCGGATAAGATCGGAGCGGACGGTTATTCCCAGAACGCCGCTGAAGCGGTGAAGCTGGCAAAAAGTCTTCTGGATATCGCCTGATCAGTCATAGATAGGAGAAGAAAAATGTTGACACCAAAAGAACGACTGAGCCGGATAGTTGCGGGAGAAAAGGCAGATCGTCCCGCCTGTATCTGTCCTGGCGGTATGATGAACATGGTTACGACTGATCTGATGGAAGCAGTCAGGACCTATCTGCCAGAAGCTCACACCGATGCCCGGAAGATGGCGGATCTGGCTAAAGCAGTGTTTGAGGAAGGCTGTTTTGAAAACTGCGGAGTGCCATTTTGCATGACGGTAGAGGCGGAAGAGATGGGCGCCAGAGTGGATCTGGGGTCCCAAATCCATGAGCCGCACGTGATTGGCTATATCATGAGCACCGTCAGCGATTATAAAAGGCTGAAGCCGATAAATCTTCATAAGGGAAGAGTTAAAGTGGCGCTGGAGGCAATCCGTATTTTGAAAAAGGAGACAACGGATGTGCCCATTGTTGGCAACCTGACCGGACCGATCAGTGTTGCCAGTTCTTTGATGGAGCCAGTGGTCTTTTATAAAGAACTGAGGAAAAAGCGGGAAGAGGCCCATGCGTTTCTTTCTTTTGTCACAGACCAGCTTATTTCTTTTGGAAGA
This sequence comes from Lachnospiraceae bacterium KGMB03038, assembly GCA_007361935.1. Lineage (NCBI taxonomy): Bacteria > Bacillati > Bacillota > Clostridia > Lachnospirales > Lachnospiraceae > Lachnospiraceae bacterium KGMB03038. The sequence goes on from CP041667.1 coordinate 1,531,107, forward strand.
GCGCAGGTGGCGGCCGGGGCGGATGTGATCGCGATCTCTGACCCAAGCGGAACAGGAGAGATCCTGGGCCCGAAGTATTTTGAGGAATTTGCGGTGACGTATATTAATCGCCTGCTGGAAGGACTTCCAAAAGAGAAAATGGGGACGATCGTCCATATCTGCGGTCAGATGCAGCCGGTATATCGGGAAGTAGATAAGATTCGAAGCAATGCTCTGAGTTTTGATTCTATCGTATCCATGAAAGAGGCAAAGAAAAGGCTTCCGGGCCGTGTGCTGATGGGAAATGTAAGTACTTACGCCTTAGAGTTTGGAACGCCGGAACGGGTGGGAATATTGACAAAAAGCTGTATCGAGGCCGGATCTGATATCCTTTCACCAGCCTGCGGGCTGGGAATGCGCTCACCCCTCGCTAATGTGAAGGCGATTCTGGCGGCCCTGGAACAGAAGGGAGTTTGAACCATGGCCAAGATCAGGATCGCGCAAAGCGAACAGACCATTTTCTGCCGGGAGGGGGAGAACCTTATGGAAGTCCTTCTTGGGGCGGGGGTTTTTGTAGATAATCCGTGCAACGGTAAGGGGATTTGCGGAAAATGTAAAGTAAAGATATCAGAAGGAAGAGTTTCCCCCTGCACACAGACAGAGATGGAGCATATCGGCAAGGAGGAGAGAGAGGGAGGCATCCGCCTCTCCTGCATGACCCAGATCTTTGGAGACCTGGAGGTGGAACTGGTCCGTCAGGAGAGGGACTGTCACATCCTGGATCAAGGCTTTCTGCCGGAATTTCATCGGGACAGGGTCGAAGAAGGATACGGGATGGCGGTAGATATTGGAACAACTACCGTGGTAACATCTCTGATAGATTTGAAGACGGGAGAGGAAATCGGAACCGCTTCCCGGATCAATGCGCAAAAGCAGTATGGATTGGATGTGCTTACCAGGATCACTTATGAACAGGAACACGGGGAGGCGGGAATCCAAGACTTACAGAACGCCATTGTAGGAGCATTGAATGAAATGATCCTGGAGATGTGCCGGAAGGCGGCGATCACCCCGGCGCAGATCCGGGAGATTGATATCAGCGCTAACTGTACGATGATGCACATGCTTCTGGGAGTGGATGCAAGATCCATTGGGCGAGCGCCGTATCAGCCCGGGTTCCTGGATGCAAAGACCCTGAAGGCTGCCGATATCGGCCTGAAAGCTGGGAAAGATACAGTTCTCTATTGTCTGCCCCAGGTTTCCGCCTATATTGGCGCGGATATCGTAGCGGGAGCTTATGTCTGTCAGCTTTCCAAGGCCTCCGGCAATGTGCTGTTTATCGATATCGGCACAAACGGGGAAATAGTCCTGGCCAGCGGGGGCAGGCTTTTGTGCTGTTCCTGCGCGGCCGGTCCCGCATTGGAAGGGATGAATATCAGCGCCGGGATGCGGGCGGAGGAAGGCGCTGTTGAAGAAGTGGAAATTACAGAAGCTGGCGTCCGGCTTACGACCATTGGGAACGCTTCCCCAAGAGGGATCTGCGGCAGCGGGATATTGGCGGTGCTGCGTGAACTTCTTAGGACTGGCTTGGTAAAAAAGTCAGGAGTTTTCATAAAGATGGAGAGTGTTCCAGAAGAGGACTGCCGAAAAAAAACTGCTGCGGGCGAAAGGAACAAAGCGAGAATTTGTTCTTTGCCAAGAGCCGGAACTTGTTGTGACTCAGAGGGATATCCGGCAGGTCCAGCTTGCGAAGGGAGCGATCCTGTCTGGTTTCACAGCTTTGCTCGACCAGGCGGGCCTTCGAATGGAAGAGCTAGATCTGGTGCTGGTGGCTGGTCAGTTCGGCGCCCATCTTCCGGCAGAGTCTCTGGCAGGCACAGGGATTCTGCCGCGGGAAGTGCGGGAGAAGATTGTTTATGTAGGAAACTCTTCGAAAAACGGGGCTTATATGGCGCTTTTGTCGCAGAAGGCCAAGACGGATATGGAAGAATTGGCTAAGACAATGGAATATCAGGAATTAGCGGAGCTCCCAGGATATGAGAGGATTTTCGCAGAGTGCATGATGTTTCCGGAGTGGTTAGAAACAGGAACGTAAAAAAAGATTGACGAAGAGAACGTATGTTTGTATAATGATTATATCGAACATATGTTCTTTTTTAGTGGAAATTTAGTTGGAAATATTCTGTGATACTGGGAAGGGGAAGAGTATGCGGATCCAGAAAGAAAAGACCTTATATGAAAAATTGACGATCCTGACGGATGCTGCCAAATACGATGTGGCCTGCACCTCCAGCGGCACTTCCAGAAAAGGAGACGGAACAGGTATGGGAAATTGTGAGCAGGCGGGCATCTGCCACAGCTTTTCAGCAGATGGACGCTGTATTTCCCTTCTTAAGATTTTATTTACGAATGAGTGTATCTATGACTGCAAATACTGCATTAACCGCAGGACCAATGATGTGGAGCGGGTTTCTTTCACACCGGATGAAATCTGCCGGCTCACCATGGAATTCTACCGGAGAAATTATATTGAAGGCTTATTCTTAAGTTCCGGAGTCCTGATAAGTCCTGATTATACAATGGAACTGATCTATGCCGCTTTGTATAAACTGCGGAAAGAATACCATTTCCAAGGATATATCCATGTGAAGGCAATCCCTGGAGCCAGCCAGGAGCTGATCCAGAGGACTGGGTTCCTGGCGGACCGGATGAGCGTCAATTTAGAACTGCCTACGGCGGAGGGCCTGCGGCTGCTGGCGCCCCACAAGACCAGAGAGAAGATTTTGACCCCAATGCGTCTCATTCAGGACCGCAGCCGGGAAAATAAGCAAGAACTGCAGATTTACCGCAGCGCGCCTCGGTTTGTTCCGGCGGGGCAGAGCACTCAGATGATCATCGGGGCTACACCGGAGACGGATTATCAGATCATCCAGGTGGCGGAGAGCCTTTATAAGAAATTTGAATTAAAGCGGGTTTTTTACTCCGCCTTTATCCATGTCAATGAGGATAAAGACCTTCCCGCCAGGACAGATGGAGGCCCTCCTCTCCTGAGGGAGCACAGGCTGTATCAGGCGGATTGGCTGCTGCGTTATTATCATTTTCAGGCGGAAGAACTGCTCTCGGAAGAGACCCCTAATTTCAACGTCCTGTTTGATCCAAAGTGCAACTGGGCCTTAAAGCATTTGGACTGTTTCCCGGTGGAAGTCAACCGGGCGGATTACCGGACGCTGCTGCGGGTCCCAGGCATCGGATATAAGTCGGCCCAGCGCATTGTGAAAGCAAGGCGGCTTGGGAATTTGGATTTCCCGGATATTAAGAAGATGGGAGTTGTGTTGAAAAGAGCGCAGTATTTCATTACCTGCGCAGGCCGGATGCTTTATCCGGTGAAGATGGAAGAGGACAGCATCACTCGGAATCTCCTTTCGGCAGGAGAAAAACTTCCCAGAGAAGTGAGGGAAATGGGGTACCGGCAGCTTTCGCTTTTTGACGATGTACGGTTTTTGGGAGGAATTTCATGAAGACGGTTTATATATGTACAGACACGGTAACGGGTATTTTTTCCGCTGTCTACGATGCCTGGAATCCCGCAAGAAAGGGACAGGAATGTGGGATTGCGCTGAATGGGCAGGTGGAAGCCTGTCTGTTTTGCGAATATACAGAGGTAGAGGAGACCGCTCATAAGGCGGAAGCCGTGGCCAGATTGATCCGATGCCATCTGGGAAGTACCGCTTATCAGGAGATTTCCCAGGCGGTCCTGTCCTATGACGGGCGGAAAGGAGACGCGATCCTCCAGACTATGCTGGAGGCAAGGAAGCTTCCAGACAGCGGCAGGATCATGGAGCATTTGAGCAATCCATGGGTAGGACAGGTTTTTGAGATGAGCCGTCAGGTGGGATGCGAAGCCCATCATCTGAAGGGGTTTCTCCGGTTCCGTGAGTTGGATAACGGGATTCTTTACGGGGAGATCGCGCCCAGATCACAAGTGCTGTCCTGCCTGGCGCCTCATTTTGCCGACCGGCTTCCAAAAGAGAACTGGATGATCCGCGATCTGAATTATCAGATGCTGGCTGTTCATGAAGCGGGAAAGCAATGGGTGCTGGTATGGGATCAGGAAATGGAAGAGGAGAAACTGAGCGTTCTGTCCGGAGAGGAGGAGAAATACGCCAGACTGTGGAAGGATTTTTGTCAGGCAATTTCTATTGCTTCCAGAGAGAATCCCAAGTGCCAGCTTCATAATCTGCCTCTAAGGTTCCGGCCCTATATGACAGAGTTTGAAAGGCGGTGACGGAAGGTTTCTTGTGCCTTTTGGCGTCCGGGTGTATAATGTGGTATCATGATCTGCAGAACGAAGGAGCGGAAGAGACGGAGCCGCAGAAACCGCGGGGAGAGGAAAACGATAGACATGGAACAGCCACATGTAAGAATATCCGTGCGCGCACTGGTAGAATTTATCCTGCGCGGCGGTGATATCGACAATCGAATGGGCGGAATGGATAAAGAGGCCATGCTGCTGGGAGCAAAGCTGCACCGAAAGATCCAAAGGAGTATGGGAGCAGGATATCACCCGGAAGTCTCTCTGCGATTTGAGGTTCCCTGTAAGGAATTTGTGCTGGAGATCGAAGGCAGGGCAGATGGCGTATGGAAAACCCCAAAAGGAGTGGTGATCGATGAAATCAAAGGGAGCTTCAAAGAACTTTCCCTTTTGGAAGAACCGGTGGAGGTCCATTTAGCCCAGGCCCGATGTTATGCGTATATCTATGCTCAGCAGAATGGTTTGTCGGAGATCGGCGTTCAGATGACCTACTGTCATTTGGAGACTGAGGAATTGAAACGGTTTCAAAGCGTGTACGCCATACAGGAGCTGAAGACCTGGTTTTATGAGTTGGCGGGGAAGTATGAAAAATGGGCCCGGTACCGAATTCAATGGGAGAAGAAGCGGAATCAGTCTATCCAGAAGGTGGAGTTTCCTTTCCCATACCGGGAAGGCCAGCGCAAACTGGTCGCTTCTGTTTACCGCACGATCCAGCAGAAAAAGGAATTATTCATCCAAGCGCCTACAGGAGTAGGAAAGACTATGGCTTGTGTTTTCCCGGCGGTGCGTGCAGTAGGAGAAGGGCTGGGAGAGAAGATCTTCTATCTGACGGCAAAGACCATCACCCGCACGGTGGCATGGCAGGCTTTTGAGATCTTGAAGGAACAGGCATTGCGGATGAAAGTACTGGTGCTGACTGCTAAGGAGAAGATCTGCTTTTGTGAAAAACAAGAGTGTAATCCAGAGGCATGCCCGTATGCTAAGGGACATTTTGACCGGGTCAATGACGCGGTCTATGAGTTGTTGACTTCCTCTGATGAGATGAGTCGGGAGATTGTAGAAGAGCAGGCAAGGAAATGGAAAGTCTGCCCGCATGAGATGAGCTTGGATGTGGCCGAGTGGGTGGATGCGGTCATTTGTGACTATAATTACGTATTTGATCCCAATGCCCATCTTCGGCGTTTCTTTGGAGATGGAATGAAAGGGGAGTATCTGTTTCTCATTGATGAGGCCCATAATCTGGTAGAGCGCGGAAGGGAGATGTACAGCGCCGGGATTTACAAGGAAGATGTGCTGAAGATCAAACGGACGGTGAAAGAAGAAGACGGGAAACTGGCGAAAAGACTGGAAGACTGCAACCGTCAGATGCTGTCTCTTAAACGGGAGTGCGAGGGATGTCAGATCCTGGAAAGCGTATCTTCCCTGTATCTTAAGCTTTTGAATCTGACAGGAGAACTGGAGAGATATTTGGAGGAACACAAAAAGCCAGATGAGAAAAGAGAAGAAGTGCTGGAATTTTATTTTGAGGTGTGCCGGTTCATCAACACTTATGACCGGCTGGACGAAAACTATCTGATCTATTCTGAACTGGAAGAATCGGGAAGATTTCTGATAAGACTTTTCTGCGTCAATCCTTCCAGAAATCTGCAGAGTTTCTTGGAAAAGGGAAGCAGCGCGGTCTTTTTTTCCGCCACTCTGCTTCCAATCCGTTATTATAAGAACCTTTTGAGTACAGAAGAAGAGGTGTACGCCATCTATGCAGAGTCTCCCTTTGATCCGGCGAATCGACTGCTGCTTTTGGGGAAAGACGTCAGCACCAGATATACCCGCAGAGGAGAAGGGATGTATCGCAGATATGCCAGATATCTTCTGGCCGCGGCGGAAGGAAAGCAGGGAAATTATATCGCGTTCTTCCCTTCCTACCGGTTTATGGAAGCGGTCTATGAGGAATTTCAGAAACTTTTGGAAGAATTAAGAGAGGGCGGAACAGGAGAGCGCCAGATTGACTGCGTGATGCAGTCGCAGCATATGACCGAAGAAGCCAGGGAGATCTTCCTGGAGAATTTTGAGGAAGAACGGGACAGGAGTCTGATGGGATTCTGTGTGATGGGAGGCATCTTCGCGGAAGGCATCGATCTTACAGAAGACCGATTGATCGGGGCGGTCATTGTAGGAACGGGACTGCCCCAAGTCTGCCGAGAGAGAGAACTTTTGAAAACTTACTTTGAGGGAAAAGGGCAGAGAGGGTTCGATTATGCTTATCTGTATCCGGGAATGAACAAGGTGCTCCAGTCCGCGGGCAGAGTGATCCGTACCGACGAAGACCGGGGAGTGATCCTGCTTTTGGACGACCGGTTTGGAGATGCGAGATATCAGGAGACCTTTCCGAGAGAGTGGGAGAAGATTGTTCCCTGCAGTCTGTCCGGCGTGAAAGAGAAGTTAAGAGAGTTTTGGGAGACTTGATCCTGTGCGTGGATCTGGATTTTGAACGGTATATAGAAAAGCGGAGCCCGTTGGTCAGGCTCCGCTTTGGTCTTTCTAGGAAAGATTTATTTTCCGGCTGAAGATTTTCCAAGTGATAAGATATAGGATGATCCCTGTAATGACCGACCATACGACTGAAAATTGAATTGTTTTCCCCAGGTATTCGCCCAGATACATAGAAGAAGAGCCGTCTGAAGGCACCAGTGCCTGGGAAGATAATCCAATGACCAGCATGATGGCATAGGAGATCATGGAAAATATCGTGGAAATGGCAAAATAGCACGCCACTGCCCCGATTACACGGTGACTGGAAAAAAGCTGTCCCAGGACAACAGACGCATAGATCATGGCTACCGAAGAAAAGCCTGAGAGAAGACTCAAGATCAGCAGGAAACCAACGATAGCCGGAACAGAAGGAAGGGTGTAAGATCCTGTAAATCCCATGGCTTCCATTACAGCCTCCTTATTATCCTGGAAAAGCTCCATTACATTTGGCGGAAACGCCACAATGTAGATGGAAAGAAGCAAAAGAGCCATATCCACGGCGGTCCAGATACCGCCGGAAATGGTTTTGGCCAGAAGAAGGATTCCCCGGCTCACCGGCAGGGTGTTGGTCAGATATCCTTCATCTGAGAAAAGATTCTTGTAAAACCGGACCGCAACGATGATGGAGGTGGCAAAGCTTGCCCCCATTACGATCAAGGAATAAAGAAGGATGGTAAGAGCCATAAGGATATTGGAACTGTCTTCTACATCCTCTAATTGAATCTGGCCAGTCATAAATATCCGCATCAGAAAAGCGGAAAGCAGCAAGAAAGCATGGACCAGAATCAGCACCTTGCTTGTGGATTTTAAGTCATATTTGATCAGTTTCCCTAACATCTGAACACCTCCCGGAACATTGCATCTACCGATTTTCCCTGCTCGGTGCGGATCTCGTCTACTTCCGCGTTGAGCACGATCTGTCCCTGCCGGATGAAGAGAACCCGGTCCAGAATGTTTTCTACATCGTAAATGAGATGGGTAGAGAGAAGGACGGTTGCTTCATCGTTGTAATTTGCAAGGATCGTACGCAGAATATAATCTCTGGCGGCAGGGTCTACTCCGCCGATGGGTTCATCCAGGATGTAAAGCTTGGCGTCCCGACTCATGACCAACACAAGCTGTACCTTCTCCCGGCTTCCTTTGGAGAGGGTCTTCAGACGGACATTTGGTTCGATTCCCAGATCTTTTAACATCGCATTGGCCCGGTCGGTAGAAAAATCCTCATAAAAATCCGCAAAAAGTCGAATGATCTCCTGGATTTTCATAGAATCATCCAGATACGTACGTTCTGGAAGATAGGAAACGATCTTTTTTGTCTCCGTACCGGGTTCCTTTCCATCGATCAAGATCCTTCCGCTGGTAGGCGCCAAAAGGTCGTTGATCATCTTGATCAAAGTTGTTTTTCCGCTTCCGTTTGGCCCCAGAAGTCCTACGATCTGCCCCCGCTCAAGAGTCAGATTCAGATTGTTCAGGGCATAATATGAACTATGATACTGTTTGGAAAGCCCCTGACATTCTAAAATCGGATTCATGTTATTGTTCCTCCTTTATTGCTTCCTGGATCAGCGCAAGAGTTTCCTCCTTTGGGAAACCAAGCTGTCTCATTTTCTCAAAAAAATCACGGACATGTTCCTGCGCAAGCCGGTTTTTTAATTCCTTTAGCATATGTTTATCCTCCGTAATAAATCTCCCGCTGGTCCGCTGTGAATATACAAGACCGCTCCGTTCCAGCTCGGAGAGCGCTTTCTGCATGGTGTTGGGATTGACAGCGGCGTCAAGAGCCAGTTCCCGTACGGACGGCAGCCGGTCTCCGGGTTTATATGCACCGGAGATGATATCCTGTTGGATCCTTTCCATAAGCTGCAGATAGATCGGTCGGTCGTTTGATAAATCCCATGGCATCGATTTCACCTCGCTTCCGGGTTTTGTATTATCTATATAATACAATAATACGTTAAAATAAGAATGTCAAGAGAAATCAGAAAGATGTATATAGAGTCCTAACATGGATTTTATCAGATTCCTGTAGAAAAGAATAGAAGATATCTGTTATACTGGATGGAAGACGGTAGGAGAAGGAGAAAAGCAGTGCTTCAGGAAAAGAAATATTTTTTGTTTGATATAGACGGCACTTTGGCGGTGGATGATACTTTGTTTGACGGAAGCAGAGAATTGATCGAGTATATCAATGCGGTCGGAGGCAAGTCTTTTTATATTACCAACAATTCTATGAAAAGCAGAAAAGATTATGTGAAGAAATTTGCCAGGTGGGGGATCGAGACAGAGGAGAGCCAGTTTATGACGGCATCTTATGCCGCGTGCCGATATCTGGCCCAGAATTACCAAGGGAAGAAGCTTTTCGTTTTGGGAACGCCTTCTTTTGTGGAGGAAGTAAAAAGCTTTGGCTTGAAAGTGACTGATCAGGCGGAAGAGGATGTGGCCTGTGTGGTAGTGGGTTTTGACAGTACGCTGGATTATCCAAAGGTGGAGAAGGCCTGCCAGCTTTTGTTCCGGCCGGAAGTAGACTACATCGGGACCAATCCGGACCTGCGCTGTCCCACTGCTTATGGTTTTATGCCGGACTGCGGCGGAATCTGTCAGATGCTGAATGTGACCACAGACCGGGAGCCTTTATATATTGGGAAGCCTAATAAAGAAATTGTTTTTATGTGCATGGAACAAGTGGGGGCGGATAAGCGGGAAATATTGGTTGCGGGAGACCGTCTGTATACGGATATTGCCTGTGGGATCAACGCTGGAGTGGAGACTGCTCTGGTATATACAGGAGAGGCAAAAGCAGAAGATCTTGCCAAGACTTCCTATCAGCCCGACTATATTTACCGGAACATTCGGGAATTATATGAAGCTTTTCGCGCGGAACTTGAGAATTCTAAGGCGAGGGAATGAAGGAGGAATACATGAAACGGTTTAAAATATTGGCGGGGAGCTTAGCTTTGCTGGCCTTTTTTGAGAATCTCCGGGAACTTCATGGATTTCAGGTCACAGAGTACGCGATTGCCTCAGAAAAGCTGGCGGATCTGAAGGAAGAAGCAAAGATTTTGTTTTTAAGCGATCTGCACAATCATAGATATGGAAAGGAAAATGAATGGCTGCTGGCGGCAGTCAGAAAGACAGCGCCAGATCTGATCTTGATCGGCGGGGATATGCTGGTAGGGAAAAATGGACATCCTGTTGGACCTGCTCTGGAATTTGTGAAAAAACTTCCTTCCATTGCCCCGGTCTATTATGCCAATGGGAATCATGAACAGCGGATGAAGGAGCATCCAGACAGGTATGAGGAATCTTATTTTGAGTATAAGGAAGCGTTAGAAGATGCCGGGGCAGTATTTCTGGAGAATCAGACGGTGGAGTGCCCTTTGAAAGGAGCCGGCCTTCGCCTTACGGGATTGGAAATCCCGATGGACGGCTATACACGTTTTCATAAGAGGGAATTGGAACAAAGCGAGATCAAAGAGCGGATCGGAGCCTGTGACACAAAAGAATTTTCTATCCTGCTGGCCCATAATCCATCTTATATAGAGGAATATGCGCGGTGGGGAGCGGATCTTATCTTGTCCGGGCATTTTCACGGAGGACTGGTGCGGCTGCCAGGAATCGGCGCGGTACTGTCCCCCAGCTTTCAATTATTCCCTCCGTATTCCGGCGGCAGATATCGGGAAGGAAATCAGGAGATCATTGTGAGCAGGGGCCTAGGAACCCATACGTTTCACATTCGTTTGGGCAATCCGGCGGAAGCTGTTTTGCTCCGGCTGAGAGGAACATCCCGGGATTGTGACGGGAAAGCTTCCGGGAATACTTGTGCAAAAGGAGAAAATCCTGTATAATAATAAAGTTGCCATTAGGAAAGTATGAGGAAGACAGATGGGAATTCCGGTAAAACTGCAGGTGTTTGAAGGTCCGCTGGATCTTCTTCTGCATTTGATCGATAAGAATAAAATTGATATCTATGACATCCCGATCGTGGAGATCACCAACCAATATATGGAGTATATCCGGGCCATGGAGAAGGAAGATCTGAATGTGATGAGTGAGTTCCTGGTCATGGCGGCCACCCTGCTGGATATTAAGTGCCGGATGCTCCTTCCCAAGGAGGTCAAAGAGGACGGAGAGGAAGAGGATCCAAGGCAGGAGCTGGTGGAACAGCTCTTGGAATACAAGATGTATAAGTATATGTCTTACGAGCTGCGGGATCGGGAAGTGGACGGACAAAGAGCCTTGTACCGGGCGCCTTCCATTCCGGAAGAGGTGCAGGAATATGTGGAACCGATAGATATGGATGCGCTGCTGGGGGATCTGACGCTGAGCCGGTTAAATCATATTTTTCAGGATGTGATCCGCAGACAGGCGGATAAGATCGATCCAGTGCGCAGTAAGTTTGGCAGGATCGAAAAGGAGACGGTAACACTCTCTCAGAAGATGGAAGATATCCGAGAATTCGCCCGTAAGAGCAAGACTTTTCGTTTTCGGCAGCTTTTGAGCAGCCAAAGCTCCAGAACGCAGATCGTAGTTACATTTCTGGCGATTCTGCAGCTCATGAAAGAAGGGGCGATGCAAACCCGGCAGGAACAGCCTTTTGATGATATTTTAATCACATGGAAGGCGGCGGATTAGAGATTTAGGAAAGGTTGTATGGATAGAGTGGAGATTAAAAAACTGGAAGGCGCGATCGAAGCGATCCTTTTTACCATGGGAGATTCAGTAGAACTGAGCAAGATTGCCGCCGCCGTGGAGCATGATGAGAACACGGTACGAAAGATCATCCATCAGATGATGGACAAGTATGAGGCGGAGGACAGGGGAATACGGATCGTAGAATTGGAAGATTCTTTCCAAATGTGCACCAAGACGGAAATGTACGAATATCTGATCCGGGTAGCCAAACAGCCGCGGAAATATGTTCTGACAGACGTGCTTCTGGAAACTTTGTCGATCATTGCTTACAAACAGCCGGTAACAAAGCTGGAAGTCGAGAAGATCCGGGGAGTGAAATCAGATCATGCGGTCAATAAGCTGGTGGAATATAATCTGGTCTGTGAGGCCGGAAGGCTGGATGCGCCGGGACGTCCGCTTTTATTTCAGACGACGGAAGAATTTCTGCGAAGATTCAGCATCCATTCCATTGATGATCTGCCGGGCCTGAACCCGGAACAGATGGAGAGTTTCAAGACGGAAGCGGAGGAAGAAGTCCAATTGAAATTGGATATCTGACGAAAGGAAAAAGCATAGACGGACCGCCTGGGTCATACACTGAACTGAACGGGATGAAATGACGGGATGGTTTATGGCGGATCGAATAAAAAAAGCGATAGGGATCGGAGTGCTTTTGATATGCCTTGCGGCCGCGCAGGTTTTTGCGCCCGCGCAGCCAGTCTGTATTCCGGCATATGCCAGGGAAAGCCAAGACGAGCCTTCAAATCTTTACGCCCAGTGCGCAGTCCTGATGGACGGCGGCAGCGGGCGTATTTTATTTGGGAAAAATGAGACTCAGGTTCGGCCCATGGCCAGTACCACTAAGATCATGACCTGTATCCTGGCGCTGGAACAGATGGAAGAGGGCCAGACAGCTGTCGTATCGGACTACGCCGCCAGTCAGCCAAAGGTTCGGCTTGGGGTGAAAGGAAAAGAAGAGTATGCCATCTGGGATCTTCTCTATGCCCTGATGCTGGAATCGTACAATGACAGCGCGGTTGTGATCGCGGAAGGCATCAGTGGGAGCGTGGAGGAATTTGCCGGGCTGATGAATGAAAAGGCCAGGGAATTGGGGTGTAAGGATACTCATTTTGTGACGCCCAACGGTCTGGACGGAGAAGACGAAGGAGGCGTACACGCCACTACGGCCGCGGATCTTGCAAGGATCATGCGTTATTGCATCAGCCAGTCGCCAAAGAAGGAGGAGTTTCTTCAGATCACCCGAACGAAGACGTACCAATTTACAGACTGTTCGGGGAAACGCAGCTTTACCTGTACCAACCACAATGCCTTTTTGGATATGATGGAAGGGGCGCTGAGCGGAAAGACGGGTTTTACCGCTGAGGCGGGATACTGCTATGTGGGGGCCCTTGCGCAGGGAGACCGGACATTCATTGTGGCTCTTCTGGCCTGTGGATGGCCTAATAACAAGAGTTATAAGTGGTCGGATACCCGCAGGCTGATGGAGTACGGACTGGCAAATTATGAGTATCAAGAGATTCAGGTAGATCCGGAGATCCGGGAGATCCCGGTAGATGGCGGAGCAGACCAGGAAGCGCCCTTTGCGAAAGAGGCGTGGGTGAAGGCGGGCCTGCCACAGCCGGAAAGCTTCCAGATCCTTCTTGGGAAGCAGGAACAGGTAGAGATCCGGGAAGAATACCGCCGATCTTTGCAGGCTCCCGTAGAAACGGGCGAGACGGCAGGAAAAGTGCTGTGCATGCTGGATGGAGAAAAGATCCGGGAGTATGAAGTGGTGACGCTTGAAGCATCCGGGGAGCGAAGCTTCGGGTGGTGCCTGGAAGAGATCGTTAAGAGATGGGCGCTGTGAGAGGCTTTTCTTTACTTGCTTTTCCATCTTCCTGGTCCTATAATAGAGCACAGAACGTGAAAAGGAGATACAAGAGATGGCAATCGATAAGGTAAAAGCATATTTTCGTCAGTACGGCATGGAAGAAAGAGTGCGGGAGGAGGCAACCTCCAGCGCGACAGTTGAGGAAGCGGCGGCTACATTAGGCTGCGGGCCGGAGCGGATCGCGAAAACCCTTTCCTTTCACCAGGGAGATAGGGCGGTGTTGGTGGTGACCGCTGGAGACCAGAAGATCGACAATAAGAAATACCGGCAGCAGTTTGGATGCAAAGCCCAGATGTTAAAATTCGAGGAAGTGGAGCCTTTGGTGGGCCACGGCGTAGGAGGAGTCTGTCCTTTTGCGGTCAACGAAGGAGTGGACGTGTACCTGGATGTTTCCATGAAACGGTTTGAAACGGTGTTTCCGGCGGCGGGAAGCTCTAACAGCATGATCGAGCTTACCATAGAGGAATTGGAAACATACAGCCGGTCGAAAGGCTGGGTCGATGTGTGCAAAGAGCGGTAATCCAATGGAAAAGAACACGTTAAAAGAAAACGCGGTCCACGGAACGCAGAATTATCCTTACGCGGAATATTCCTTCGATGGGAAGGAGGACTTCCAGGTGCCGCTGCATTGGCATAAAGAGGCGGAGATTATTTTCATGAAAGAGGGCCGTTATAAAGTGACGGTCAACGCGGAACAATACAGCGGAGAGGCGCCGGCCATGTTCTTTGTGGGGAGCGGGGAGATCCATTCTCTGCGTATGGAGCGCGGAACGGTGGAAACGGCGGTAGTATTTTCCCCTCAAATACTGGAATCCGCTTCCTACGACAGTATTCAGCATACCATTCTCACGCCTTGGATGGAAGGAAAATTAAAGGTCTCATCTTTCCTGGCTCCAGGAGATGCGATGTGGGCAGAAACGCTCTGTTTGTACCGGGAGATCTGGCAGGCGGCAAAAGAGAAAGAGATCGGCTCATACTTAAGGCTGAAGGCGGGATTGTTCCGGCTTTTGGCCAGCCTTTATGAACAAGAGCGAATGATCCGCATAGACCATGGGAAGGAAGAGGACCCAGAGCGGATAGAGCCTTTGAAGAAGGTGCTGGGATTTGTCCGCCAAAATTACAGCCGCAGGATCACGGCAGATGAGATCGCGGATGTGGCGGGGATGAACACTCAGTATTTCTGCCGGTATTTTAAGAAGCATACGGGCAGGACGTTGACGGAGTATGTAAATGATGTGCGGGTGAGCCAGGCGGCGCGGCTGCTTGCCCAGACCCAGGATAAGATCTTGAATATTGCGGTCCAGTGCGGTTATGAAAACGCGGGGTACTTTATCAACCGGTTCCGCCGCTGCAAGGGAATGACGCCTTCTGAGTACCGGGAATGGATGAAAAAGTCAAAATAGTGTAGTGATAGCATTAAATAACAGAAGAAATTTCAAAAAAGAGTATGTATACTGTAATAAGTTTTGAAAAAGAAACGGATTACAGGAGGGTTTGCCATGGAGAGAAAATGGTGGCAGGATAAGGTTGTTTATCAGATTTATCCAAAAAGTTTTAACGATGGAAACGGCGATGGAATTGGAGACTTAAAAGGGATCATTGAGAAACTGGACTATCTGAAAGATCTGGGGATCGATCTGATCTGGCTTTCTCCTATCTATCAGTCCCCCTTTGTAGATCAGGGATATGATATTTCTGACTATTATAAGATCGCGGAAGAATTTGGCACCATGGAAGAGTTTGATCTTCTTCTTGAGGAAGCGAAGAAGCGGGGCATCGGGATCGTGATGGACCTGGTGGTAAATCACTGTTCCGACCAGCATGAGTGGTTCCAGAAGGCGCTGGCGGATCCGGAAGGGGAATATGCGGATTATTTCTACTTCAGAAAGGGAAAGGATGGAAAAGCGCCTACCAATTACCGTTCTTATTTCGGCGGAAGCACCTGGGAGAAAATACCGGGATCGGATAAATATTATCTGCATGTGTTTGCGAAGGAGCAGCCGGATCTGAACTGGGAAAATCCTGTCGTCCGGGAGAAGATCTACGAGATGGTCAACTGGTGGCTGGACAAGGGGATCGCGGGATTCCGCATCGATGCGATCATCAATATCAAGAAGGATCTAAGTTTCCCGGAATTTGAGCCGGATGGACCGGACGGACTGAGCACGGTGACGAAAATGATCGAGCAGGCGGAAGGGATCGGAGAATTCCTGGGAGAGCTGCGGGACCGTACGTTCGCGCCCCATCAGGCGTTTACGGTGGGAGAAGTCTTTAACGTGGAAGAGGATGAACTGGAAGAGTTTGTAGGAGAAAACGGGTATTTCTGCAGTATGTTTGATTTTGGACCCCATATTCTGTCTCAGGGAGAACATGGGTGGTACGATGCTCCGGAAGTCGCGTTTGGAACATGGAGGGATACCATCTTTCATTCCCAGATGGATGGCCAGGGGAAGGTGTTCCTTTCCAATATCATTGAGAATCATGATGAGCCAAGGGGAGCCACCAGGTATCTGCCGCCTCATGCCAGAAACGCGGATGGGGCAAAAATGCTGGGAACCGTCAGCGTGCTTCTTAGAGGGATCCCTTTTATCTACCAGGGGCAGGAGATCGGCATGACCAACTGCAGGATGAAGGATATCAAAGAGTATGACGATCTGGAGACAAAGAATCAGTACCGTCTTGCCAAGGCACAGGGATACACGGAAGAAGAAGCGATGGAGATCTGTTACCGCAACAGCCGGGATAACGCCAGAACGCCTATGCAGTGGAACGCTGGCGCGAACGCGGGATTTACCACAGGAACCCCGTGGCTTCGGGTCAACGACAATTATGAGACGGTGAATGTGGCCAGACAAGAGCAGGATGAAAAATCGGTATTGTCTTATTACCGCAGGCTGATCGCCCTGCGTAAACGTGAGGACTGGAAGGAAACGTTTGTATACGGCAGTTTCCAGCCGGCCTATCAGGAAGAAGAGAATCTCTTTGGCTTCCGTCGGACCGGTCAGGACCGGCAGGCGCTGATCCTGGCGAATTTTGGCGAAGAAGCGGTGGAATTAAAGCTGGAGGAACAGGTAGAAGAGGTGCTTCTTTTCAACCAGGATCTTCCGCAGCTTGACGGAGACCATTTAAAGCTCCGGCCCTGTGAAGCGGTGGTCTTGCGGGTGAAGGAGAAATAAAATAGGAAAACAGGAGACTGGTATGACAGATAAAGAACTGATGCTGAAAGGGAAATTGTATAATCCTTTAGGAGATCCGCGGCTGAAAGAAGATTTCATGAGAGCCAGAAGGCTGACAAGGATCTTCAATTCTCTGACAGAAGACGAGATGGACAAGCGGGCAGAGGTCATCAAGGAACTCTTTGGAAGTACGGGAGAACGGGTCCATGTAGAACAGACCTTCCATTGCGATTATGGCAGCAATATCTATGTGGGAGAGGATTTCTACGCCAACTACGATTGTGTGATCATCGATGTGTGCGATGTGCGCATAGGAGACAATGTAATGCTGGCTCCCAAGGTAGGGATCTACACAGCGGGGCATCCCATCGACGCCGGAGTGCGGAACGAAGGCCTGGAATTTGGGGCGCCTGTCACCATCGGAAATAACGTGTGGATCGGCGGAAGCGCGGTGATCAATCCAGGAGTGACGATCGGGGACAATGTGGTCATTGGTTCTGGTTCCGTGGTGACAAAGGATATCCCAGACAATGTGATCGCCGTAGGGAATCCCTGCCGCATCCTGCGGGAGATCACCCAGGAAGACCGGGAGTATTGGGAGAAGAAAAAGGAAGAATATGAGCAGCTTATGGGACTGTGCTGAGCACAGTCCTTTTTTGTAAGCGGCAGGGTTTGTTTGCGATTGACCGCCGGGAAAAACTGTGCTATAGTGAACCTATCTTTGAGGAAGATCTACAGTTTTATCTTGGCGGTTTCCGCTGGAAAATTCCGTTTTTTTAGTTGACATTTTGTTTCGAGTATACTACTATATTAACCAGAAGCGAACATAAGTTCGAAACGAGAAGGAGAATTTATCATGGCAGGTAATGAAGATAAGAAGAAGGCGTTGGACGCCGCGATCGCGAAGTTGGAGAAGGATTTTGGAAAGGGTACGGTCATGAAGCTGGGAGATCCGGCCGCAAGGGTGGCCGTAGAGACGGTGCCTACAGGGTCGTTAAGCTTGGATATCGCCCTGGGTCTTGGAGGGGTCCCCAAAGGCCGTATCGTGGAGATCTATGGACCGGAATCCAGCGGTAAGACTACGGTGGCTCTCCATATGATCGCGGAAGTGCAAAAGAGAGGCGGCATCGCGGGATTTATCGATGCGGAACATGCGCTGGACCCGGTCTATGCAGGAAATATCGGCGTGGATATTGACGAGCTGTACATCTCTCAGCCGGACAGCGGTGACCAGGCGCTGGAGATCGCGGAGACGATGGTCCGTTCCGGCGCGATGGATATTATCGTCATTGACTCGGTGGCGGCGCTGGTGCCCCGCCAGGAGATCGAGGGCGATATGGGAGATTCCCATGTGGGACTTCAGGCCAGACTGATGTCCCAGGCTCTTCGGAAACTGACGCCGGTGATCAGCAAGTCCAACTGTGTAGTGATCTTTATCAACCAGTTGAGAGAGAAAGTGGGCGTTATGTTTGGAAATCCGGAGACGACTACAGGCGGCCGGGCGCTGAAATTCTATTCCTCTATCCGGATGGATGTGCGCAGGACAGAGACCTTGAAGCAGGGCGGAGAGATGGTCGGAAACCGGACTCGTGTGAAGATCGTGAAGAATAAGATCGCTCCGCCGTTTAAAGAGGCTGAGTTTGACATCATGTTTGGCAAAGGGATCTCCAAGGAGGGAGACATCCTGGATCTGGCGGTGACGGTAGGGCTGGTAAATAAAAGCGGCGCCTGGTTTTCATATAATGGAGAGAAGATCGGACAGGGCAGAGAAAACGCTAAATTGTACCTGGCAGAGCACAAAGAAATCATGGAAGAACTGGAGAAGAAGATCCGGGAACACTATCGCTTCGAAGGCGGAACTGACGAGGGGGAAGGCGGCGGAGAGTCCGGCGCCAAAACAGCGGGAAGCGCAAAAGAGCCGGCAAAGGAGAAGTAAATGGTCATTACAGAGATTGAGGCGGTATCCAGAGCAAGATACAAGATTTTTATCGATGGGAAATTCGCCTTTCTCTTATATAAGGGCGAGCTTTCCAGATATCATCTGGCAAAGGGCAGCGATATAGAAGTAGAGACCTTCCGCCAGATCCGCAGGGAAGTTGTCTTAAAACGCGCCAAGCTGCGGGCGCTCCATCTGCTGAATGATATGGGAAGAACCGAGGAACAGCTCCGTCAGAAACTGAAGCAGAACCATTATCCGGAAGACATTGTTCGGGAGACCCTTGATTATGTCCGGTCTTTTGGTTATATCAACGATGGCGCTTATGCCAGGAATTTTATCGAGACCCGCAAGGGGAAGAAAAGCAGGAGAGAAATCTACGCGAAACTGTGCGAGAAAGGGATTGAAAAAGAAGAGATCGACCAGGCTTTGGAAGAGTGTTATTCAGAGGAAGACTCCAGAGAAGCGATTCGGGAAATCTTAGAGAAAAAGGGCTGGATACCGGGGGAAATGGATGATAAGGACCGGCAGAAAATGCTCGGATTCTTGACCAGGAAAGGCTTTTCTTATGATGATATCCGTCAAGTGATACAGGTTTCTGACTGGAATGCTTGACATCTTTGTGAAAACAGTATAAAATTTAAGTGTTGTAATCGTACAATGAAAACTAAATAAGGAGGTGCTCCTGTGCCGATTGGAATCATAATTGCTGCGGCAGTGGTGCTGATCCTGGCAACGGCAGTCATCAGCCGCTTCGCCACGATCTCCAGTCTGAAGAAAAACGCGGAATCCAAGATTGGAAACGCGGAAAGTAAGGCAAGAGAGATCATCGATGATGCGGTGAAAACGGCTGAGGCAAAGAAGAAGGAGTCTCTCTTGGAAATTAAGGAAGAGTCTATCAAGAATAAAAATGAACTTGAAAAAGAGACAAAAGAACGCCGGGCGGAGTTACAGCGCTACGAGAAACGCGTTCTTTCCAAGGAAGAGGCTTTAGAAAAGAAGTCCGATGCGATCGAGAGGCGGGAAGCGAGCTTTGCAGCAAAAGAAGAGCAGCTGAAACAGCGGGAAGCGAAAGTGGAAGAGCTGAGTAAGCAACGAGTACAGGAACTAGAAAGAATCTCAGGACTTACCTCCGAACAAGCAAAAGAGTATTTATTAAAAACTGTTGAAGACGATGTGAAACATGACACTGCTAAAATGATCAAGGAGATGGAAGCGCAGGCGAAAGAAGAAGCGGATAAGAAGGCAAAGGAATATGTTGTCAACGCGATCCAAAGATGCGCCGCCGACCATGTGGCGGAGACGACGATCTCTGTAGTCCAGCTTCCAAATGATGAAATGAAAGGAAGGATCATCGGAAGAGAGGGACGGAATATCCGTACTCTTGAGACGATGACCGGTGTTGAATTGATCATTGATGATACACCAGAGGCTGTAGTGCTCTCTGGTTTTGATCCTATCAGAAGAGAAGTCGCAAGAATCGCGCTTGAGAAACTGATCGTGGATGGAAGGATCCATCCGGCAAGGATTGAAGAGATGGTGGAAAAAGCGCAGAAAGAAGTCGATGCAATGATCCGTGAAGAAGGAGAGGCGGCAGCCCTTGAAGTTGGCGTTCATGGAATTCATCCAGAGCTTATTAAGCTTCTTGGAAGAATGAAATTCAGAACCAGCTATGGTCAGAATGCCCTGAAACATTCTATTGAGGTTGCGCAGCTTGCCGGACTTCTCGCGGGAGAGATCGGTCTGGATGTCAGAGTAGCAAAACGGGCCGGACTTCTTCATGACATCGGGAAATCCATTGACCATGACGTGGAAGGATCACATATTCAGATCGGCGTCGATCTTTGTCGGAAGTACAAAGAATCGGCAACCGTTATTAACGCAGTGGAAGCACATCACGGCGACGTAGAGCCGCAGACTCTGATCGCCTGCGTGGTACAGGCCGCGGATACGATATCCGCAGCAAGACCGGGCGCGAGAAGAGAGACTTTGGAAACATATACCAACAGGTTAAAACAGTTAGAGGATATCACCAATCAGTTTAAAGGTGTGGACAAATCTTTTGCAATTCAGGCAGGTAGAGAGATTCGTGTTATGGTAGTTCCAGAGCATGTATCTGATGCAGACATGGTATTGATGGCCAGAGATATCGCGAAGCAGATCGAGTACGAGCTAGAATATCCTGGACAGATCAAAGTCAACGTCATTCGGGAATCCCGTGTGGTTGACTATGCCAAGTAGAAGATAAATGTAGAGCAGGACCGGTGTCATCGCCGGTCCTGTTTTGTTTCATTTTGTGTTTTAGAAAAGCAGAGTAAAGGAGGAAAAAGAATGAGTGAAGAAGTTCGGCGTATCGGGCGAGATCTGATCTATCGGGGCGCGATCATTGAAGTTTATCAGGATCACATGGAGTTTGCCAATGGAAACCGGGCGGACTGGGATTATATCCATCATGATGGAGCCGCGGCAGTGGTTCCGGTGTTGGAAGACGGCCGGATCTTGATGGTGCGGCAGTACCGAAGCGCTCTTGGACGGGAAGCGCTGGAGATCCCGGCTGGGAAACTAGACGGGCCAAAAGAAGCGGGAGAAGTCTGCGCGGGAAGAGAATTAGAAGAAGAGACAGGTTACCGCTGTGAGCATTTGGAGTGGCTTTTGACTTTAAGGCCTACCATCGCCTATTGTGATGAAAAGATCGAGATTTTTGTAGCAAGAAATCTGATCCCTTCCAGACAGAATCTGGATGAGGATGAATACGTAGCAGTGGAGGCGTGTTCTCTGGAAGAATTAAAGGAACAGATATTCTCCGGCCGGATTGAGGACGCAAAAACCATCGGGGCGATCTTAGCCTATGAGGCGAAGTATTTGAAGAAGCGATAAGCATATCTAAGGATTTTGGGCATATATATGAAGTATCTTGACGATAGGGAGGCCGGTCTGTGAAGATACGGGAAAGTAAAAGATACTTCATTTTGTTTTTTATGCTGGGATTTCTGGCTGGGATCTTGTATACCAATCTTTTGTCGAAAGACTATATCGCCAGCGCGGGAAGCTTCAGCAACTATTTCTTAAGCCAGTATCAGCAGATGGACATTGATACGGGAGAATTCCTGTGGTATATTCTGCGGGCGAGAAGTATCCCCTTGATCTTGGCATGCGCCTTGGGAAGCACAAAGCTGCGGAAATGGGTAGTGGTGGTTTTCCTGCTTTGGACAGGCTTTTCCAGCGGCTTCCTAATGACCTCCGCGGTGCTGCAGATTGGGATCAAGGGGATCGCTTTGTGCCTGATGGCTTTATTCCCCCACTTTCTCTTTTATGGGGCGGCCTATGTGATCCTTCTTTGGTATTATTTTCAGTATCCGAAAGTGGAATGGAATCGGATGAAAACAGTGTGCTTTCTCTTGCTTACGGCTGTAGGGCTCATACTGGAATGTTATGTGAATCCGGTTTTGCTGAAGTGGCTGATCGGGACGTTTTGATCCATTGGGGCCGGGGGATTTTTAAAAATCCCCCGGCCCCAATGGATCAATTGACTTTCTGGAATTTTTCTTTTGGCTGCCGGCAGATCGGGCAGGTATAAGTGTCGGGAAGCTCTTCAAAGGGAGTTTCTCCATCATATACGTAGCCGCATACGCTGCATTTCCAAACGGCCCTTCCTGACGGCTCATCTTCTTCTGGAAGATAAGTGGGAGCGTTCTTGGGGCTCTTGCCCTTGACGACTTTGTGATAGTAAGCGTAGGTCATAGCTGGATCGGCGCTGTTTACGTCCCCGTCCACGACCTCGCCCAAGAAGACGGTATGGGTGGAAGTCTCCATCTGATCGATGACCCGGCAGACAATATAGCCGCAGGAATCATTGACAATGGGAAGGCCGCTTTCCATCCGGTGATCGACTCCATCGAATTTATTCACGTCTCTTCCGGACTGGAAGCCGAAAGTTCCGATGAGAGAAGGATCTGAATTCTCGGACAGGATGGAGATAGCGAATCTGCCAGACTTTGCGATACAAGAATTGGTAAAGTTGTCGTGATTCATACTGAGGGCTATGGTGGCGGGAGAAGACGTGATCTGCATGATGCTGTTGGCGATGCAGCCGGTATTGCGTTTCCCGTCCAGGGAAGAGATCACGTAAACACCATAAGAAAGATTGCGAAAAACATTGGTATTCATAAGAAGCCTCCTTTGGAAAAATAGTAATAGTTATCATTATATTATCATAAGAGGACGGATTTTACAAGAGAGTTTAAAGATATAGTTGTTGGCAGGATTTTCTTATGATAGAATGACTTAGTATGAAAAGAACAATTCAGAATGGTTTGATGGATAAATGAAGGAGGAAGCAGCATGGAAAAAATGGTGGATCTGATCGGACAGGAGCTGGCAAAGGCTTTTGATCAATCTGGATATGATGCGTCTTACGCGAAGGTGACCCGCTCAGACCGGCCCGATCTTTGTGAGTATCAGTGCAATGGGGCCATGGCTGGCGCGAAAGCCTATCATAAGGCGCCGTTTATGATCGCGGAAGACGTGATCGCTAATCTTGAAAAGAGAGAATGGATGGAGCAGGTGGAAGTGGTAAAGCCGGGCTTCATCAATATCCACGTAAATACGGCTAAGGCGGCAGAATATCTAAACGCTATGAAGAATGACCCGCTGCTGGGCCTGGAGAAGACGGACAAGCCGGAGACGATCCTGATCGATTACGGCGGCCCTAATGTGGCAAAACCGCTTCATGTAGGACATCTTCGCTCAGCCATTATCGGGGAGAGCGTGAAGCGGATCGCCAGGAAGATGGGACATAAAGTGCTGGGAGATATCCATCTTGGAGACTGGGGCTACCAGATGGGGCTGATCATTACGGAACTGGAGGAACGCCAGCCGGATCTTCCTTATTTCCAGAAGGATTATGAGGGGGAATATCCCGCAGAAGCTCCGTTCACCATCGGAGAGCTGGAGGAGATCTATCCAGCCGCTAGCGCGAGAGCCAAGGAAGACGAGACTTACCGGGAGAAAGCGCTCCATGCCACCTATCTTCTGCAGAATGGAGACAGAGGTTGCAGGGCGGTGTGGAAGCATATCATGAATGTATCTGTGGCGGATCTGAAAAAGAATTACGCCAATCTGAATGTAGAGTTTGATCTGTGGAAAGGGGAGTCGGACGCCCAGGCGGACATCCCGGAGATGATCGAGGAGATGAAAAGGGATGGTTATGCCCATCTGGATGAAGGCGCCCTGGTGATCGATGTCCAGGAGGAATCGGACACAAAGGAAATCCCTCCCTGTATGATCCAGAAGTCGGACGGGGCTTCTCTTTACGGGACCACCGATCTTGCCACGTTAGTACAGCGGGAGAGAGACTATCACCCGGACCAGATTATTTATGTGGTGGATAAGCGGCAGGAACTGCATTTCGTCCAGGTGTTCCGGGCGGCCAGGAAAACAGGGATCGTGCCGGAAGAGACCCGTCTGCGTTTCCTGGGATTCGGAACCATGAACGGGAAGGATGGAAAGCCTTTCAAGACCAGAGAAGGCGGGGTTATGCGGCTGGAAATGCTGATCTCGGAGATCCAGGAGGAAATGTATAAGAAGATCGCCGAAAACCGGACGGTAGACGAAGAGGAGGCCAGCGAGACGGCGAAGATCGTAGGGCTTTCCGCCATCAAATACGGCGACCTTTCCAACCAGGCATCCAAGGATTATGTGTTTGACGTAGACAGGTTTACCTCTTTTGAGGGCAATACGGGGCCTTATATCCTTTACACGATCGTGCGGATCAAGTCTATCTTGAGCAAATATGAGGCGGAAGGAAAGAACCCGGAAGAGACGGTGATCACAGAGACGAAAGAGGGGCTGACCAAGACGCTCATGCTGTCCTGCGCCCGGTATAATGAAGTGATCGAGGGAGCGTTCGCTGAGCTGGCGCCCCATAAGATCTGCGCCTATATCTATGACCTGGCAAATGATTTCAACCGGTTCTATCATGAGACCCGGATTCTGGCGGAGGAAGATCCGAAGAAGAAAGAAAGCTATATCGCCCTTCTGGTGCTGACCAAACGGGTACTGGAAGCTTGTATCGATATGCTGGGCTTTGAGGCCCCGGAGAGGATGTAAGAAATGACGGAACGTTTGTATTATAAGGACAGCCATACCAGAGAATTTGAGGCAGAAGTGCTGCTGTGCGAGCCGGAAGGAGATTTTTTCAAAGTAATATTGGACAAGACGGCGTTTTTCCCGGAAGGGGGTGGACAGTACGCGGATACGGGAAAGATTGGGGGTGTCCGAGTGCTGGATGTAAAAGAACGGGACGGCCAGATCTGGCATAAGACGGAGAAGCCGCTGACTCCGGGAACTAAGGTGCGGGGCTGTATTGACTGGGAGCAGCGGTTCGACCGGATGCAGCAGCATACCGGAGAACACATTGTGTCTGGTCTGGTACACCAGAAATTTGGTTATGATAATGTGGGATTCCACTTGGGAGAAGATTACTGTACGATGGATTTTAACGGTCCGATCACCAAGGAACAGTTAAAAGAGATCGAGCGGGAAGCCAACCAGGCGGTATTCGCTGATCTTCCGGTGACCGTTCTCTATCCTTCCAAGGAAGAGCTGGAGGATCTGGATTACCGCAGTAAGATCGAGATCCAAGGCCAGGTGCGCCTGATCTCGATCCCCGGCTGTGATCTGTGCGCCTGCTGCGCCCCCCATATGGATACCACCGGGGAGATCGGCCTGATCAAGCTGGTCAGCATGGTCAACTACAAAGGGGGAGAACGTATTACGCTCCTGGCCGGAATGAGGGCTTTGAAGGATTATGAGGAAAAGGAGGCGAACGCAAAGGCGATTTCAGCTCTATTGTGCGCGAAGGAGCCGGAGATCGCCCAGGCGGTGGAGCATTTAAAGGAAGAACAGGCGAATCTGAAGCGGAAAAACAGTTCCCTTCAGAAGAAGTTCCTCAGATATCTGGCGGAGGAGATCAATGTGGAGGATCCGGTCGTGACAGTGTTTGAGGAAGAGCTTGCCGGGGATGCGCCCCGTGAACTGATGAACCTGCTCCTGGAAAAAGGAGCCGGGGTATGCGCGGTGTTTGCGGATAATCAAGAGGGATTCCGGTATGTGATCGGGAGCCATACAAAGGATGTGCGTCCGCTGTGCCGGAAGCTGAATGAGGCGCTGGATGGAAGAGGCGGCGGAAAGCCGGAGATGGTCCAGGGCTCTGTTAAGGCAGGAACCAAGGAAGAGATCCGGGCGCTGTGCGGGGAGGTGCTGCCCAATGAGTAAAGCCCAGAAGTTCCTTGGGACGCTGGCCATGTTTCTTTTGATCCTGGCTCTTTTGATCACCAGTTTTCAGATTGGCATCTATGGAGATCCGCAGTATGGATTCTACGAGACGGAATATGAGAAATATCAGGTGACGGATGCGCTTGGAATGGGGATGAGGGACGTGATGGAGGTGACAGACCACATGATGGCCTATCTCATTGGAGCGGAGGAAGAATTGTCCATCGTCACTCATGTAGATGGAGAGGAACAGGATTTCTTCAACGAACAGGACCGCATCCATATGGCGGATGTGAAGGATCTGTTCTTGGGCGGCCTAAAAGTTCGGACCATCTGTCTGATACTGGCGGCTCTCCTGATCCTGGTCCTGGCAGTCAGAAAGGCGGATTTAAAACGTTTCCTGCCAGGCTGCTATTTCCGGGCGTTTGGGATTTTCCTGGCGGCAGCGGCGTTTCTTGCCGCCGCGTTTGCCATTGATTTTACCCGATGTTTCACCATTTTCCATGAGATTTTTTTTACCAATGACCTATGGATCTTTGATCCGGCCACAGATTATATGATCCGGATGCTGTCGGAGGGTTTTTTTGCGGATATGGTGGCCCGGATCGGAGGAATCTTCCTTGGGATCCTGGCGGCGCTGTTTGTGGTATTTTTTATCTGGCGTCGGATCGCGTGGAAAAAGGAGAATCCGGAAAAATCATGAGATTCGCTGTGCGGATCAAAAGGAACCATGTTATAATAAAAGAAGTCGGAGAAATCCGTGGCTTCATGGGGAAGAAATTGCCCCTGACATCATAAATCAGATGGAGGAAAAACTATGAGTAAGGTAAGACGAGTGTACGTGGAGAAAAAGCCGGGATTCGCTGTGCAGGCGGAAGAACTGCGGCATGAGATCCAAAGTTATCTTGGAATTAAGCAGGTGACTGGCGTGCGGGTACTGATCCGCTATGATGTAGAAGATCTTAGGTCAGAAACCTTTGAGAAGGCCTGCCAGGGGATTTTCGCGGAACCTCCGGTGGACAATCTTTATCTGGAGGAATTTCCAAAAGAGGCACAGGACCGTGTTTTCTCTGTAGAATACCTGCCGGGACAGTTTGATCAAAGAGCAGATTCCGCGGTCCAGTGCGTACAGTTTATCCGCGAGGATGAAATGCCGGTGATCCGTACCGCCACTACCTATGTGATCCAGGGAGAGATCACAGACGAGGAATTTGCGGCCATTCGAAACCACTGCATCAATCCGGTGGATTCCAGGGAAGCTGGAGAAGAGAAGCCGGAAACTCTTGTAGTGAATTTTGATGAGCCAAAAGACGTGATCGTCTTCCAGGGCTTCCAAGATATGGGAGAGCAGGAACTGAAGGGATTGTATGATTCCCTGGGACTTGCTATGACGTTTAAAGATTTCCTCCATATTCAGAATTATTTTAAAGGAGAAGAAAAAAGAGATCCTTCCATGACAGAGATCCGGGTGCTGGACACCTATTGGTCGGATCACTGCCGGCATACCACCTTCTCCACCGAGCTTACAGACGTTTCCTTCGGAGACGGAGACTACCGGGAGCCTATGGAGGAGACCTACCGCCAGTATCTGAAAGATCACAGCGAGATCTTCCGCGGCAGAGAGGATAAGTTCGTCTGCCTGATGGATCTTGCGCTGATGGCGATGCGTAAGCTGAAAAAGGAAGGAAAGTTAGAGGACCAGGAAGAGTCGGAAGAGATCAACGCCTGCAGCATTGTGGTCCCTGTAGAAGTAGACGGGGTGGAGGAAGAATGGCTGGTGAATTTCAAGAATGAGACCCACAACCATCCGACCGAGATCGAACCTTTCGGAGGAGCGGCCACCTGCCTGGGAGGCGCGATCCGGGATCCCCTGTCAGGAAGGACCTATGTGTACCAGGCTATGCGTGTGACGGGCGCCGCGGACCCGACAGTTTCTATGGGAGATACCATGAAGGGGAAACTGCCTCAGAAAAAGCTGGTGAGGGAAGCGGCTCACGGATACAGTTCCTACGGCAACCAGATCGGACTTGTTACAGGGGCGGTCAAAGAAATCTATCACCCTGATTATGTGGCGAAACGGATGGAGATTGGGGCAGTACTGGGCGCGGCTCCCAGACGGGCCGTGATCCGAGAGACTTCAGATCCGGGAGATATTATCATTCTTCTGGGCGGAAGGACCGGACGGGACGGCTGCGGCGGAGCCACGGGATCTTCCAAAGTTCATACAGAAGAATCGATCGAGACCTGCGGAGCGGAAGTGCAGAAGGGAAATCCGCCTACCGAGCGTAAGATCCAGCGTCTGTTCCGCAGAGAGGAAGTCAGCCGCCTGATCAAGAAATGCAACGACTTCGGGGCCGGCGGCGTATCCGTCGCGATCGGCGAACTGGCTGATGGGCTCCGGGTGGATCTGGATAAAGTGCCGAAGAAATACGCGGGCTTAGACGGAACAGAGATCGCTATTTCAGAGTCTCAGGAACGGATGGCCGTGGTCGTGGATCCCAAAGATGTGGATGCGTTTCTTGCATATGCCAAGGAAGAAAACCTGGAAGCCACAAAGGTTGCGGTGGTAACAGAAGAGCCGAGGCTGGTGCTGGTTTGGAGAGGCCGGGAGATCGTAAATATCGCAAGAGCATTCCTGGATACCAACGGGGCGCATCAAGAGACCCGTGTGGCGGTAGATATTCCAAACCGGGCGGACAGTATCCTGGGAAGACCGGAAGTAGAGGATGTACGGACAAAATGGCTGGAAACTTTAAAGGATTTGAATGTCTGCTCCCAGAAAGGCCTGGTAGAAATGTTCGACGGTTCTATCGGAGCTGGTTCTGTCCTGATGCCCCATGGCGGGAAGTACCAGATGACGGAGACCCAGACCATGGTAGCCAAACTGCCGGTGCTGAATGGAGACTGCGATACTGTAACGATGATGAGTTATGGATTTGACCCTTATCTGTCATCCTGGAGCCCATATCATGGCGCCATTTACGCAGTGACAGAATCAGTGGCGAAGATCGTGGCTTCTGGCGGCGACTTCCGGAAGATCCGATTCACCTTCCAGGAATACTTCCGGAGGATGACAGAAGATCCTCATAGATGGAGCCAGCCTTTCGCGGCTCTTTTAGGAGCTTACAGCGCCCAGCTTGGCTTTGGCCTTCCTTCTATCGGCGGAAAAGACAGTATGTCAGGGACTTTTGAAGAGATCGACGTACCGCCGACATTGGTTTCTTTCGCGGTAGACGTGGCAAAAGAAAAGGACGTGATCACACCGGAATTGAAGAAAGCGGGAAGCAAGCTGATCCGGATCGGCATTGAGAAAGACGAGTACGATATTCCTGTCTATGAGAAGGTGATGGAACAATACGGGAAACTGACGGAAGATATGCGGGCCGGAAGGATTTTGTCCGCCTATGTAACAGACCGTCATGGAGTGATCGCGGCAGTCAGCAAGATGGCTTTTGGAAATGGAATGGGTGTGAAGATCGAACATTCTATGGATCCAAGAGATCTGTTTGCGCCGGCTTTTGGTGAAATCGTGGCGGAAGTGCCGGAGGGCAAAGTCGGAGAACTTGCGGTGAGCTATACGGTGATCGGTGAAGTGACCGATGACGGACGTTTCTCCTATGGAAATGTGGAGATTCCGCTCTGCGAGGCCGAGGAGGCTTGGACAGGAACCTTAGAGAAGGTATTTCCTACCCGCTCCGGAGCAGAGGAAGAGCCGGAAGCAGTCTTCCTGACAAAGATCGCCGGGAAGGAAACAGAAGGCAGACTGCGGGAAGACGGCTGCTTCGAGGCTTCAAAAGTCTATGTGTGCGGCCATAAGATCGGGCAGCCTACCGTGTTTATTCCAGTATTTCCTGGAACCAACTGTGAATTTGACAGCGCCAAAGCCTTTGAACGGGCAGGGGCAAAGACGGTGGTGAAAGTGTTCCGCAATCTGGATGCGGCAGACATTGTAGATTCTGTGCAGGTGTTTGAGAAAGCTATTAACGAGGCCCAGATCATCATGTTCCCAGGCGGATTCAGCGCGGGAGACGAACCGGACGGTTCCGCAAAATTCTTTGCCACCGCTTTCCAGAACGCAAAGCTAAAAGAAGCGGTGGAGCGGCTGCTGAATGAAAGAGACGGACTTGCTCTTGGAATCTGCAACGGATTCCAGGCTTTGATCAAACTGGGACTGGTGCCGTCCGGCAAGATCACAGGCCAGATGGAAAATTCCCCCACTTTGACCTACAATACCATTGGACGTCACATTTCAAAGATGGTCTATACAAAAGTAGTGACAAATAAATCCCCATGGCTTTCCCAGGCTGAGCTTGGCGGTGTTTATGTAAATCCGGCTTCCCACGGAGAAGGCCGCTTTGTAGCGCCGAAGGAGGCGATCGCTCAATTATTTGCCAATGGACAGGTGGCTACCAGATACTGTGACCCGGAAGGAAATATCTGTGTCGGTGACGAAGAATGGAATGTGAACGGTTCCTATCTGGCTATTGAGGGTATTACCAGCCCGGACGGCCGTGTGTTTGGGAAAATGGCCCACGCGGAACGGCGGGGAAGGTCTGTGGCTGTGAATATTTATGGGGAGCAGGACATGAAGATCTTTGAGTCTGGTGTGGCTTACTTTAAATAGACGGGTTTGTATCTGTAAAGGAGAAATGTAAAAAATGAAACATTTGCGGAGAATTGTTGCAGGCGGAGTTCCGACGGGCCAAGAATTCTCCGCAATTTTTTTCTCAAATGCAGGAATGGAAGAAGGAAATTGCAGAGAAGTTGCAGAAAATTGCAAAAAAAAACTTGTGTTCCAGAGGGAAATCCTTTACAATAGTAAAGGGCCAAAGTGCCGGAAGGAATCAAGTTTTAGGAGGTAGAAAGCGTATGTCATATGTTGATGAAGTCCTGGAAAAGGTAGTGGCGAAAAATCCAGCGGAACCGGAGTTCCACCAGGCAGTCAAAGAAGTATTGGAATCTCTCCGGGTAGTGATCGAGGCAAACGAGGATAAGTACAGGAAAGAAGCGCTCCTGGAGCGTCTTGTGGAGCCGGAGCGGCAGATCAAGTTCCGGGTGCCGTGGGTGGACGATGCGGGACAGGTACAGGTAAATACCGGTTACCGTGTACAGTTTAACAGCGCGATCGGTCCATACAAGGGAGGCCTTCGTCTTCATCCGTCTGTAAATCTTGGAATCATCAAATTCCTTGGATTTGAGCAGGTATTTAAAAACTCTTTGACAGGCCTGCCGATCGGCGGCGGAAAAGGCGGTTCCGACTTTGATCCAAAGGGCAAATCAGACAGAGAAGTAATGGCATTCTGCCAGAGCTTTATGACAGAACTTTGTAAATATATCGGCGCGGATACCGATGTGCCGGCAGGTGATATTGGTACAGGGGCAAGAGAGATTGGATATCTCTTTGGCCAGTATAAGAGAATCAAGGGGCTGTATGAGGGCGTACTGACCGGAAAAGGCCTGACTTACGGCGGATCTCTGGCAAGAACGGAAGCTACCGGATATGGCCTTTTGTATCTGACAGAAGAAATGCTGAAGATCAATGGCAAGGATATCAAAGGCAAGACGGTTGCGATTTCCGGTTCCGGAAATGTTGCTATCTACGCGACAGAAAAAGCGCAGGAGCTGGGAGCTAAGGTAGTGACAGCCAGCGATTCTACCGGATGGGTTTATGATCCGGAAGGAATCGATGTTGCGGCGCTGAAAGAGATCAAAGAGGTCAATCGCGCAAGACTGACCGAGTACAAGAAATACCGTCCAAACTCTGAGTACCATGAGGGAAGAGGCGTATGGTCTGTGAAAGTAGATATCGCCCTTCCATGCGCAACCCAGAATGAACTGCACCTGGAAGACGCGAAGATGCTGGTTGAGAACGGCTGCTTTGCGGTAGCAGAAGGAGCTAATATGCCGACCACATTGGAAGCTACCGAATATCTGCAGGAAAAAGGAGTCCTGTTTGCGCCTGGAAAAGCGGCTAACGCCGGCGGCGTGGCAACTTCCGCGCTGGAGATGTCTCAGAACAGCGAGCGTTTAAGCTGGACCTTTGAAGAAGTAGATGCGCGTTTAAAGAGGATCATGGTGAATATCTGTCACAATATGGCAGATGCGGCGGAGCGTTACGGAATGGCAGGAAACTACGTTGCGGGCGCGAATATCGCCGGATTTGAGAAAGTAGTAAACGCTATGGAAGCGCAGGGAATCGTATAAGATTATGTTGATTTTTAATTAGGGCCGGGGGATTTTTAAAAATCCCCCGGCCCTAATTAAAAAATGTAAAAAAAGGTATTGACAATTCTTGTCGGTAAATAGTATAATAGCAAAGCGGGTTCGAGATAAGGGCCCGTAAGTATATGGGGTCTTAGCTCAGCTGGGAGAGCATCTGCCTTACAAGCAGAGGGTCATAGGTTCGAGCCCTATAGGCCCCATATCTATGCGGCGGAATAGCTCAGTTGGCTAGAGCACACGGTTCATACCCGTGGTGTCGCTGGTTCAAATCCAGTTTCCGCTACTTTGGAGAATAAGCGGCAGAGAATGTTCTGCCGCTTATTTTTTTGATTCTGGGGCCGCGGCGAATGGTCCGGGGCATTGGACCAAAGAGTTAGCAGCATATGTTTGGAGGAAAAGGAAAATGTCGATGAGAATCAACCATGAACTTCCGTTGCCGGAAGTGTTGAAAGAAAAATATCCTCTCTCAGAGAAGATCAGAAAGATCAAAGAGAAAAGAGATGAGGAAATCCGGGATATTTTTACCGGGAAGTCGGATAAATTTATTCTGCTGATCGGGCCTTGCTCCGCGGATAACGCCGAGTCTGTCTGTGAATATGCCGGCCGGCTCAAAGAGGTGGCGGACCAGGTCTCGGACAGATTGATGATCATTCCCAGGGTCTACACCAATAAACCTAGGACTACCGGGGAAGGATACAAGGGAATGCTGCATCAGCCCGACCCGGAACGGGAACCGGATCTTCTGGCTGGAATCATCGCGATCCGCAAGCTGCATATCCGGGTCATGGAAGAGACAGGGCTCTCTACGGCGGATGAAATGTTGTATCCGGAGAACCGGAGTTATCTGGATGATGTATTGTCTTATGAAGCAGTGGGCGCCCGGTCGGTGGAGGACCAGCAGCATAGACTGACGGCAAGCGGCATGGATATCCCGGTGGGAATGAAGAATCCTACCAGCGGAGATCTTTCCGTGATGCTTAATTCTGTGACGGCGGCTCAGCGGCCCCATCGTTTTATTTACCGGGGATACGATGTGGAGACAGATGGAAACGCGCTGGCTCATACTATTTTACGGGGCGGCGTGGATAAGTACGGCAAAAATATTCCAAACTACCACTATGAGGATCTGGCCCGGCTGGCTCAGATGTATGAGGAAAGACAGCTGCAAAATCCGGCGGTGATCGTGGACGTAAACCACTCTAATTCCGGCAAACAGTTCCGGGAACAGATCCGCATTGTCAGTGAAGTGCTCCACAGCAGAAACTATGACCCAAGACTGAAGAAACTGGTAAAAGGTGTTATGATCGAAAGCTATTTGGTGGAAGGAAGACAGGAGATTTCTGAAAATCTGGTATATGGCCAGTCGATCACAGACCCCTGTATTGGATGGGAAGATACCAGGAAGCTGATCTGCGAGATCGCTGAGAAATGCTGATCTGCGAGATCGTTGAAGAAGTGCTAAATATGGCTTGTTCGCTTTTTTTCCCTATGATATAATAGCTTGAGAATATAGGGCGGACCCAGGGAGGGCCGCCAAAGCTGACAGCAGAAGGACAAAGGAGGATGTCGCATGAGCAGAAGTCGTGTGGTTTTTAGAGTGATCGTAGGCGGATATCTGGCCTATACAGGTTTTTCCCTGGTAGGAAACGCCATGTCTGATCGGCCGGAGAACTATGTTTTATATACAGTGATCGGAATCTTATTCCTGATCGTAGGGGTTGCCTGGTGCGCAAGCGCGCTTATTCGGTTCGCGCGGCATGACTATGACGATGGATTGGGAGAAGGCCCGGCGATAGAGGAAGAAACGGCGGAAGAAGAGCCTGTATTAAAAGACGAGGCTGCGGCGGAAGAAAAATCCACGGCAGATGAAATGGCAGAAGATACAGCAGAAACTCAGGCAGGAAAAGAGGAATAGAGTATGCGGGTTGGAATGGGCTATGATGTACACAGACTGACGGAAGACAGAGATTTGATCCTGGGGGGAGTGAAGATTCCTTATGAGAAAGGACTCTTGGGACATTCGGACGCAGACGTGCTCATTCATGCGGTGATGGATGCCCTGCTGGGAGCAGCCGCTTTGGGAGACATTGGAAAACATTTTCCAGATACGGATCCCCAATATAAAGGCGCGTCCAGTATGAGGCTGCTGGAGCAAGTGGGGAAACTGATCGAAGAAAAATTGTATGTGATCGAGAATATTGATGCGACGATCATTGCGCAAAGACCCAAGATGGCGCCTTATATCCAGGAAATGAGGCAGAATATCGCATCCGCCCTCCATTTGGACCCAGACCAGGTCAACGTAAAGGCGACCACAGAAGAGGGCCTTGGATTTACCGGGACTGGGGAAGGAATATCTTCTCAGGCGGTAGCCTGTCTGGAAGCAGTTAAAAATTACAGCTATCCGGTGGGACCAGACTGCGGAAGGTGCGGCGGCTGTCAGGGGTCCCGCGGGCAGGAAGCGTAAAAATGTTGCAAGAGAAAGCTCCAGGAGGGGCTTTCTTTCTTTTGAAAATGTAAGGAGATGGCAGAAAATGAAGATCAGAAAGCTGGAAAGGCAGGAACATGGAAATACACGTCCTCTGTATGAAACTGTTTTTACAGAAGACAGTAAGAGCTTTGTAGATTACTACTATACAGAAAAGACAAGAGACAATCAGATTTATGTCGCGGAAGAAGATGGAGGGATCCGCGCCATGCTCCATTTGAATCCCTACACGCTGATGGTCAACGGAGTCAGAAAAGAGGCAAACTATATCGTTGCGGTGGCAACGCAGAAAGAATATCGAGGAAGGCGCTACATGGCGAGGCTTCTTGAACGGTCTCTGCGGGACATGTACAGGGCGGGGGAAATCTTTACATTTCTCATGCCGGCGGCAGAAGCGATCTACCTGCCTCACGACTTCCGGACGGTGTATGAGCAGGAACGGAAATTTTATGAAGAAACCTCAGAGACTCCGGAGATTTCCATATCTCAGGCCAAAGAAGAGGATCTGGAGTCTCTTTCTTTGGCGGCGAATACCTGGCTGGAGCGAAATTATCAGGTGTATGCTCTCCGGGATGCGGGTTATTACCGGAGACTGATGAAAGAATACGAAAGTGACGGCGGCCGTCTGATGGTATATCGGAAAGAAGGGCAGATCGTAGACTGCCGGCCTTATATGCCTGGTGAAAACGGGAAAGAAAAGCCTAAGATCATGATCCGGATCGTGGACGCTCGCCGGATGCTGATGTCCCTGCGGCTGAAAAGCCTGATGGCCGTATGCTTCTGTATAGAGGATCCTATCATCCCGGAAAACAATCGGTGCCTGACCCTTACAGGGACCGAATTCTCCGGTATCATGCTGATGGAATCCCCCAAAGAAAACAGCGAAGGAACCATCCCGATCGCGGCGCTGGGAAGCTTCCTCTTTGGCGCCGTGAGCGCGGAAGAGCTCTGCCGGGAAGAAGGAGTAGAAATGACAGAGCGGATGAAAAACGAACTAAAAAAAATCCAGCCATTGACCAGACTCTATCTGAACGAGACCGTGTGACACAAAAAGGTACAGGGTAATTGTCAATTTGGGACGTAGTAAAATGCAAAAAGACTACGTCCCCAGTTAACAATTTAACAATTGACAAATCTCCTGATTTCACATATGATATATCCTATATAAGGCAAAGACGCTGAACGGAAAGAGTAGCGGAGGATGGATCTAAAAGAGAGAAACTGTCACCGGCTGAAAGCAGTTTTAAGGGATACCGCCGTGAAGTGCATCCGGGAGTCTGCCTGGCGAACGAGTTTTTCCAGTAGCCGGGCACGGGTTACACACGTTACGTGTTTCGAGTGGAGAATTCTTGTTTGGCAGGGATTTTCTATAAGAGTGGAACCGCGGAGCTTGACTTCGTCTCTTGGATACGGCTATGTATCAGAGACGGAGTTTTTTGTTTGGCTGCAATCTGCCGCAGAGATATTTTTTACATCAATGAAGGAGATTGGACATCATGGGTATGATATCTTATATCAGGGAAGAGATTCAGGTGATCCGGGAACGGGATCCTGCCATCAAGTCGAATATGGAGGTGTTCCTCTACCCCAGCTTTAAGGCGATCCTGCGCTACCGGATGGCCCATAAGCTGTATTTGAAGAAACACTATTTTCTGGCCCGGTGGATTTCCCAGAGGGCAGCCCGCAAGACGGGAATTGAGATCCATCCGGGAGCCACTATTGGAAAGGGACTGTTTATCGACCACGGCAGCGGCGTGATCATAGGAGAGACGGCGGAGCTGGGGGATAACATCACCTTATATCAAGGAGTGACTTTAGGAGGGACCGGAAAGGAACAGGGCAAGCGCCACCCTACCCTGAAGGATAATGTAATGGTGAGCGCGGGAGCCAAGGTCTTAGGTTCCTTTACCATCGGGGAAAATTCCAAGATCGGCGCCGGTTCTGTGGTCCTAAAGGAAGTGCCGCCCAATTGTACCGTGGTAGGCGTACCCGGCCGGGTGGTCAAAATGGGAGACCAGAGGATCCCCCGGATGGATATGGACCAGATCCATCTGCCGGACCCTATCAGCAACGATATCCGGGAGCTGCAGGCAGATAACCTGAGGCTGCACAGCAGGATCCTGGAAATGGAGAAGCATATGAGATGTATGCAGGAGCAAAACATCAAGATCTTAGATGAGGAGGAAGAACGAAACCATGAAGCTGTATAACACACTGACAAAGCAGAAAGAAGAATTTGTCCCACTGGAAGAGGGAAAGGTGAAAATGTATGTGTGCGGGCCTACCGTATACAATTTCATCCACATTGGAAACGCCAGGCCGATGATCGTCTTTGATACGGTAAGAAGATATTTTGAGTACAAGGGATACGATGTGAACTATGTTTCCAATTTTACTGATGTGGACGACAAGATCATCAACAAAGCGATCGAGGAAGGAGTTTCCGCCCAGGAGATTTCCGAGCGGTACATTGCCGAGTGCAAGAAAGATATGGAAGGCATGAACGTGAAACCGGCCACAACCCATCCTCTGGCCACTCAGGAGATCTGCGGAATGGTGGAGATGATCCAGACCCTGATCGATAAAGGGTACGCTTATGAGAAAAACGGTACGGTTTACTTCCGCACCCGCCAGTTTAAGGACTATGGCAAATTGTCCCACAAGAATCTGGACGATCTTCGCTCCGGCGAACGTTCTCTTTTGGTGACCGGCGAGGATGAAAAGGAAGATCCTCTGGATTTCGTACTGTGGAAACCGAAGAAAGAAGGGGAGCCCGCCTGGGAGTCACCATGGAGCGACGGCCGTCCGGGGTGGCATATTGAGTGCTCTGTTATGTCCAAGAAATATCTGGGCGACCAGATCGACATCCACGCCGGCGGCGAGGACCTGGTATTTCCTCATCATGAAAATGAGATCGCTCAGAGCGAGGCCGCTAATGGGAAAGAATTTGCCCGCTACTGGATGCACAATGCGTTTTTAAATATCGATAACCGGAAAATGAGTAAATCTCTGGGGAATTTCCGTACGGTACGGGAGATCAGCGAACAGTACGATCTGCAGGTGCTGCGGTTCTTTATGCTGAGCGCCCATTACAGAAGTCCGTTAAATTTCAGCGCAGAGCTGATGGAAGCGTCCAAAAATGGATTGGAGCGGATCGTAAACGCGGCGGAAAATCTGAAGTTCTATCTGAAGAACGCCCAGACAGAGAAGCTGACGGAAGAGGAAGAAAAAGCCTTCGCCCAGACCGATGGATTCGTGGCCGCTTTTGAAAAGGCCATGGATGATGACTTTAATACGGCGGATGCTCTGGCGGCTGTTTTCGACCTGGTGAAATTCATCAACACCAGCGCCGGTGAGAACAGTTCTAAAGCATATTTGGAGAATCTTCTTAAGCTTTTGAAAAAGCTGACGGATGTACTGGGACTGATCGTGGATAAGAAGGAAGAACTGCTGGATGAGGAGATCGAGAATCTGATCCAGGAGCGTCAGGCGGCAAGGAAAGCCAAAGATTTTGCCAAAGCCGATGCCATCCGGGATGAACTGGCGCAAAAGGGCATCATTCTGGAGGATACCAGAGAGGGTGTAAAATGGAAAAAAGCGTAGAATGGCAGTTTGACGCCTGCCTGCGGGAGGCTTTCCAGCTTCCTGACAGGCAGGCGAAGGGATATTCGCCTCTGGTGCTGGCCTATATCGGGGATTGTATCTATGATCTGATCATCCGTACCATTGTGGTCAGCCAGGGGAACCGCCAGGTAAACAAACTTCACAAAGAGACCAGCCGCATGGTGCAGGCATCCGCCCAGTCCCGGATGATGGAGGCCATTGAGCCCCTGCTGTCAGAAGAAGAAGCCGGAGTCTACCGCAGAGGCCGTAATTCGAAGAGCTTTTCGCCGGCCAAGAACCAGTCTTTGAAAGATTATCACCGGGCTACCGGATTCGAGGCGCTGATGGGATATCTCTATCTGAACCGGGAATGGGAGCGTATGCTGGACTTGGTAAAGACAGGGCTTGATCATTTGGAAGAGCCGGCCAGATAGGCGGAAAGAACTGTGAAAATCGGTAGGGGAAGAAAAGGAGCAGATATGCAGAAGTATCAAGGGGAAGGAAGAAAGGAAAGGGCCGGACAGGAGGCTCTTAAGGAGGAAAACCAGAAGGAAAACCGGATCGAGGGAAGAAACGCTGTGCTGGAAGCCCTGAGGGCGGACCGTACCATTGACCGGCTGTATGTGCAGGAAGGCTGCCAGGACGGGCCCATCCGCACCATTTTAAGAGAGGCAAAAAAGCGGGGAATCCAAGTGCAGTTTGCGGATAAAGCAAGACTTGCCCGGCTTTCCGTGACCGGAAAGCATCAAGGCGTGATCGCGGATGCGGCGGCCTACGCCTACGCCCAGGTGGAGGATATGCTGGAATTAGCCCAAAAACGGGGAGAAGATCCCTTCCTTTTCCTGCTGGACAATATTGAGGATCCTCATAATCTGGGGGCCATCATTCGGACGGCCAATCTGGCGGGAGCCCATGGAGTCATTATACCGAAGCGCAGAGCGGTCGGTCTGACCGCAACGGTGGCAAAGACCTCTGCCGGAGCCTTGAATTATACGCCGGTGGCCAGAGTGACTAATCTTGTCAAGACCATGGAAGAGCTGAAAGAGAAAGGACTGTGGTTTGTCTGCGCGGACATGGACGGAGAATCGATGTATCGGCTAAACCTAAAAGGCCCCATCGGTCTGGTGATCGGTAATGAGGGCGAGGGCGTAGGAAGGCTGGTGAAGGAAACCTGTGATTTTACAGCGGCGATTCCTATGAAGGGAGAGATTGATTCGCTGAACGCATCGGTGGCGGCAGGAGTCCTGGCTTATGAGATCCTGCGCCAGCGGCAGCAGTAGCAGTCATATGAGGTACATGCAGGAATCTTTTAGCCAAACATAAGGGAAAAGGAGGCGGCCTTATGAGTGCCTATGACCGGATGACCGACGAGCAGCTGATCGGAAAACTGCGGGACGGAGATAAAAAGATCATGGATTACATCATGGAAAAATATAAGAACCTGGTGCGCAAGGAGGCCAATGCCATGTATCTTCTGGGAGGGGAAAATGATGACCTGATCCAAGAAGGCATGATCGGCCTTTTTAAAGCGGTCCAAGACTATGATCCAAAGCAGGAAGCTTCGTTTTACAGCTTTGCCCGGCTTTGCATCGCCCGGCAGCTTTATTCCGCCATCGAGGCGTCTAAGAGAAAGAAGCACGGGCCGCTGAATTCTTATGTATCACTGTATGATAAAAATGATGAAAAGGAAGCGCTGATCGAGACGGTGGAAGCGGAGCGGGAAAATAATCCAGAAGAGATTCTGGTGAGCCGGGAATACGCCCGTCTTCTGGAGAGCGAGCTGGAGGAGCAGTTAAGCGATTTGGAAAGCAGGGTCTTGTACCTTCACCTTTTAGGCACAGATTATAAGACCATCGCCCGTCTTTTAGACAAGAGCCCTAAGACGGTGGATAACGCCCTTCAGAGAATAAAAGGAAAAACAGAGAAGATTTTGGAAAAATATCATTGACAAATCTATGGATTATAGTGTATAGTATCACTGTTGCAATCAATGATATGCGCTGCCGTGGCTCAGTCGGTAGAGCGTCGCCTTGGTAAGGCGGAGGTCGGCGGTTCGATTCCGCTCGGCAGCTTCATTACTCCCAGTTCAGGGAGTAATTTTTTTCGCCCATCTTTACAGATTTTACGCAGATCTTAGATCATACGACTCTTGTTGAAAAGGAAGGATGTACCCATGGAAAAGAAAAATAATACACTCATGACAGAGGGATCCATTTGGCGGAAAATGGTGTATTTTGCCATTCCCCTGATTCTTGGGAATCTGTTTCAGCAGCTGTATAATACGGTAGACTCCATTATCGTGGGAAATTTTATCGGAAGTGAGGCCCTGGCGGCTGTAGGAGCCAGTTCTTCCATCATCAATCTTCTGATCGGATTCTGCATTGGCGCCTCCGCGGGAGCTGGCGTAGTCATTTCTCAGTTTTTCGGAGCACAGGATAAAGAGGGAGTCCGCAAAGCGGTCCATACCACAGAGGCCATTGCTATGGGGGCGGGAGTGATCCTGACGATAGCGGGGATCATCTTGACGCCCTGGATATTGCGGATGATGGGAACGCCTGCGGATGTGTTTGATCAGGCGGCCCAATATCTGCAGGTGTATTTTGGCGGAATCGTTTTTTCTGTGATTTATAATATGTCCGCCGGAATCTTGAACGCGGTGGGAAATTCCAAACGTTCCCTGGTCTATCTGATGATCGCTGCGGTATCCAATATTTTCCTGGATCTTTTGTTTGTGGTGGTGTTTCGGATGGGAATTGTGGGAGCGGCTCTGGCGACTGATATCAGCCAGCTTTTATCCTGCATTTTTATCCTGAGATTCCTGATGAAGACCGACAGGATTTATCAGGTCCGTCTTAGAGACATCCGTCTTTATGATCATTTGTTTTCCAGGATCGTAAAGATCGGCCTTCCTACGGGAATCCAGAATATCGTGATCTCCTTTTCCAACGTGATCGTCCAGTCCAGCGTCAACAGCTTTGGGGCCGTGGCCATGGCCGGATTCGCGGCTTATATCAAGATCGATGGTTTTAATATCCTTCCGGTCTTAAGTATTGGGATGGCTGCTACTACCTTTGCCGGACAGAACGTAGGCGCAGGGAAATATGACAGGGTCAAGAGAGGAATGTATGTGTCTGTAGGGATGGGAGTGGCTTATACCATTGTGACGGGGATTTTGCTGCTCTTATTCGCGCCGCAGGTGATCAGGGTCTTCTCCAGCGAACAGGATGTGGTGGCCTGCGGTGTGTATATTATGAAATTTTTCTGCCCCTTTTACTGGATGCTTGGGATCTTGCAGGTGCTTGCCGGAACGATCCGGGGAACTGGAAAGACCTTGCAGACCATGCTGGTATTCCTGTTTTCTCTTTGTATCTTCCGGGTGGCATGGATTGGGATATGCTTATCCATTTCCCATGAAATGTTCTGGCTGATGGCGGCGTATCCGGCATCCTGGCTGGCGGGAGCGATAATGATCCTTTTGTATGCCTGGAAAGGGAAGTGGATGCCTGCTGATTATTACAGGGAACGCATACAGGAAAGGAATCAGGAATAAGACGGAGTATAACGGAAAGAAGCGGGCTTGTTTCCCCTGTGGTTTTATGATAAGATAAGGGGCAGAAAATATCGGCCCAGCAAGGAGGAAGAACATGGGAGAAGAGACAGTTTCCAAGAATTTTATCGAACAGGAAATAGATAAAGACCTGGCAGAAGGAATATACACGGAGGTCTGTACCCGGTTTCCGCCGGAACCAAACGGGTATCTTCATATAGGACACGCGAAATCCATTCTTTTGAATTCAGGATTGGCAAAAAAATATAACGGAACCTTTCACCTGCGCTTTGATGATACCAATCCTACTAAAGAGGATACAGAATTTGTGGAATCCATCAAAGAAGATGTGAAATGGCTGGGAGCGGACTGGAAGGACCATCTTTATTTCGCTTCGGACTATTTTGACGTAATGTACGAGTGCGCCTTGAAGCTGATCCGGAAAGGAAAGGCTTATGTCTGCGATCTTTCAGCGGAGGAGATCCGGGAATACCGGGGAACGCTGACACAGGCCGGAAAGAACAGCCCCTATCGGGACAGGTCTGTGGAAGAAAACCTGCGGCTTTTTGAAGAAATGCGGGAAGGAAAGTATAAGGACGGGGAGAAGGTGCTCCGGGCTAAGATCGACATGGCGTCCCCTAATATCAATATGCGGGATCCGGTGATCTATCGGGTGGCCCATATCTCCCACCATAATACCGGGGACAAATGGTGCATTTATCCCATGTATGATTTTGCCCATCCGATCGAGGATGCGGTGGAGAAGATCACCCATTCCATCTGTACGCTGGAATTTGAAGATCACCGCCCCCTGTATGACTGGGTGGTGCGGGAGTGTGAATTTGATCCGGCTCCACGGCAGATTGAGTTCGCAAAACTATATCTGACCAATGTGGTCACAGGAAAACGATATATCAAAAAGCTGGTACAAGAAGGAATCGTGGATGGCTGGGATGATCCGCGGCTGGTTTCCATCGCGGCGCTCAGAAGGAGAGGCTTTACGCCGGAGTCGATACAGATGTTTGTTGATCTGTGCGGAGTGTCCAAAAGCCAGAGTTCTGTGGATTATGCTATGCTGGAATACTGTATACGGGAAGACCTGAAGCTGAAGCGTCCGAGGATGATGGCGGTGTTGGATCCGATCAAGCTGATCATCGACAACTATCCGGAAGGAGAGACGGAATATCTGGAAGCGGATAATAACCTGGAAAACCCAGAGCTTGGAAAGCGGAAAGTTCCTTTCTGCCGGGAGCTGTATATTGAGCGGGAAGACTTTATGATCGAGCCTCCCAAGAAATATTTCCGGCTGTTTCCGGGCAATGAAGTGCGGCTGATGAACGCCTATTTTGTCAAATGCGAAAGCTATGAGACAGACCAGGACGGCAATGTAACCGCCATTCATGTGACCTATGATCCGGAGACAAAAGCAGGGACAGGATTTACCGGGAGAAAGGTAAAAGGAACGATCCACTGGGTAGCGGCTCCCTATGCTAAGCAGGCGGAGGTCAGACTGTATGAAAATCTGGTGGATGAAGAGAAAGGCGTCTATAATAAGGAAGACGGTTCCTTGAATTTAAATCCCAATTCCTTGACTGTCTTGCAGGAATGTATGGTAGAAGACAGTTTTGGAGAGTCTAAACCAGGAGACAGCTTCCAGTTTGTGCGCAATGGCTATTTTTGTCTGGATCTTAGAGATTCTGATCCGGAACATCTGGTCTTTAACCGGATCGTGTCACTGAAAAGTTCATTTAAGTTACCAAAATAAATGAATTGGGGCCGGGGGATTTTTAAAAATCCCCCGGCCCCAATGGAGTATGTGCCATGAATGAATTGACGATCAATCTAAACCCTCATTCGAAAACTCCTCTTTACGAGCAGATTTACAATTATATCAAAGAGAATATCCAGGAAGGCAGGATCGCCTGCGGCGAGAAACTGCCGTCTACCAGGGCCTTGTCCCGTTATTTGGACGTAAGCCGCAGCACTGTGGAACTGGCCTATGAGCAGCTCCTCTCGGAAGGCTATATTGAATCCCAGCCTTGCAGGGGATTCTTCGCGTCCAGGCTGGAAGGGCTGTACCGGCTGACTCAGGCAAAGGAGCAGCCAGAAGAGGCCAAAGAGGAAAGCAAAGCTTATCGGTATGATTTTACACCCCATGGAGTAGATTTAAAGAGCTTTCCCTACCATGTGTGGCGG
Organism: Lachnospiraceae bacterium KGMB03038; assembly: GCA_007361935.1. Taxonomy (NCBI): domain Bacteria; kingdom Bacillati; phylum Bacillota; class Clostridia; order Lachnospirales; family Lachnospiraceae; species Lachnospiraceae bacterium KGMB03038. The sequence goes on from CP041667.1 coordinate 1,574,932, forward strand.
AAACTGTCCAGAGAGATTTTAATAGACGACAGGACTGAACTTTTCCGGTCGGGAGACTCTCAGGGAGAATATGGATTCCGCCGGGCAGTAGCCCAGTATCTCTATCAGGCCAGGGGGGTCAACTGTACTCCGGAACAGGTGGTGATCGGAGCGGGAAGCGACTATATCTTAATGCTTCTGTCTATCATTCTGGGAACAGATCATACGGCGGCCTTTGAGGATCCCACGTATATGCAGGCATTCCGTCTGGCGAAAGACTTGGGATTCTCTACGGTTCCTGTTCCGGTGGACAAAGATGGAATGAGGGTAGCGGCTCTGGCGGAAACCGCGGCGGATATTGCCTATGTAACGCCTTCCCATCAGTATCCGACCGGTATCGTCATGCCTGTGCGGCGCAGGATGGAACTGCTGAAATGGGCGGGTGAAAGACCGGGGCGCTATATTATAGAAGACGACTATGACAGTGAGTTCCGCTACAAAGGGAAACCGATTCCGGCTCTTCAAGGATATGACAGCAGGGATAAAGTCATTTATCTGGGAACTTTCTCCAAATCCATCGCTCCGGCGATCCGGCTAAGCTATATGGTACTGCCGGATCCCCTTTTGGAAAAGTACCAGAAAAAACATCGGTTTATCAACTCTACAGTATCTAAAGTAGATCAGCTGATCGTACAGAAATTTATTGAAGAAGGTTATTATGAGAGGCACTTGAACAAGACGAGAGCCTTGTATAAAGGGCGCCATGACGCGCTGATCGAGGAGCTGCGCCCCCTTCTTGATATCTGCCGGATCTCAGGCGAACACGCGGGAGTCCATCTTCTTTTGACTTTTCAGAAGAAGATCACTGAGCAGGAGCTGATCCGGGCGGCTGCCGATGAGGATATCCGGGTATATGGACTTTCTGATTATCGGATCCAAAGATCAGAAAAGGATTGGCCCACCATTCTGCTTGGTTACGCGAATCTTACGGAAGAACAGATTCGGGAGGCGGCAGGGACACTGGTTACACTATGGAAGAACATATAAAAAGCGGCAGTCATAGAATGACCGCCGCCTTTTTGGCCTATTTATTTGGTTTCGTCTTCTTTTGTTTCTTTTCCGTCAGCCTCTTTCTGGTCTGGGGCTTTGGTCTCTGTCTGCTCGTTTGTCTCAGTGGAGTCAGCGAAGCCGGCTCCATCTTCAGTCTGCGCGCTCCCTGTGTTCAGCGGTACGTACTCTCGGTCGGCGGCAGACTTTAAGTCATTGTCCAGATCAAAATCCTCATCCTCAAAGGCGTCCTCCAAGTCTTCTGTGTCCGCGGCATCCCGCTTTTTCAAATAATAGAGAATCCCTGCGGCAGTTCCTGCTACAGCAGCCAGCCCAAGCAGTTTTTTCAGCCATTTTGCCATACCCTTATATCTCCTTTCGTAAGGGACGTTCCCCCTAATAGGTGTATTGTAATACTTTTTGAGGAAAAAGAAAAGGGGAAGGCAAAAGATTGAGAAAAAACCTTTGACAGCTCCTGGTTGAGCGGCCGGCAAAAGTATGGTACACTGTATCCGTGGCTTTTTATTTACTGGAAGGAGAGAGTTATGAGCAGCAATGAAGCACCTGGAACAGCGAAAAGAGGACTGTTCCGAATTGTTTTCAGCAGGACGGGGATCATTCTTTTGATGCTCCTTTTACAGGTCTGGTTCTTAGTAGAGACAAGTTTCTATCTGGAAGAGTACATTGCTTACGTATACGGAGCATTGACGATTCTTGGCGTTGTTGTTTTGATCTATATCATCAACTCGGAAGGCAATCCGGCATTTAAGATGACCTGGATGCTGTTTGTCATGGCGATCCCTGGGTTTGGAACGCTTTTTTATATTTTTACAAAAGTACAGCCGGGGACTCATTTCATGCGGGAGAGACAGGCCGTTCTCAAAGTGGAGACAGACCCTTACATGCAGCAGGAGCGGGAAGTGGTAGAGGCTGTCTGGGCCAGCAGATCCGCCAACGCCCAGCTGTCTTATTATCTGTCCGGCCTTGGATTCCCGACTTACCGGAATACGGAAGTGACTTATTTCCCATTAGGCGAATACAAATTCCGGTCAATGGTGGAGGAGCTGGAGAAAGCCCGTAAGTTTATTTTTATGGAATACTTTATCGTAGAAGAAGGATATATGTGGGACACGATCCTGAAGATCCTGCGTAAAAAAGTGAAAGAAGGAGTAGAGGTGCGCTTCATGTATGATGGAATGTGCGCGATTTCTATGCTTCCTTATAATTATCCGGAACAGCTGCGGAAATTCGGGATCCAGTGCAAGATGTCCAATGCGGTCAAACCCTTTTTGTCTACCATTCAGAATAACCGAGATCATAGGAAGATCTGCGTGATCGATGGAAAAGTTGGCTACACCGGAGGAATCAATCTGGGAGATGAGTATATCAACCGGAAAGTTCGATTCGGTCATTGGAAAGATACGGCGGTCATGCTGAAGGGAGACGCCGTGCAGAGCCTGACGATGATCTTCCTGCAGATGTGGAATGTAGAAGAACGGAAACCGGAAAATTATGAGCGTTATCTGACGAAGAAGCGGAGCGGGCTGAGAAGAGAACTTGGATATGTGATCCCGTACGCGGACAGTCCCTTTGATAATGAGAATGTAGGCGAGGAAGTTTATTTCCATATTTTGAACCACGCAAAAAAATATGTGCACATCATGACTCCCTATCTGATCCTGGACAACGAGATGCTCACCACACTGACCAGAGCGGCCAAAAGCGGAATCGAAGTAATCATTATCATGCCTCATATCCCGGATAAATGGTATGCTTTTGTAGTGGCAAAAACCTATTACAAAGAGCTGATCGAGGGGGGAGTGCAGATTTATGAATATACCCCAGGGTTTGTCCATGCCAAAGTTTTCGTGTCGGATAACGATACGGCCGCGGTGGGGACCATCAATCTGGATTACCGCAGTTTGTATCTGCATTTTGAATGCGGCACATTTATCTACAATAACTCAGAGATCGACAGGATTGAGCGGGATTTTCAGAAGACACTCACCAGATGTCATAAGATCAGCCTGCTGGAAGTGAAAAACAGGACCATCCTGACGAAGATCTCCGGTCAAGTGCTGCGGCTTTTGGCTCCGCTGATGTAAAAGAGGCCGGTCTGCGGAACAAAACAAGATGCAATAAATTTTGTTTTACAGGCAGGAAAAAATATAGTATAATGCTTAAGGTGATTGTTTCAAGGCGAAAGCCAATGACTTTAGGAGGAATGAATATGGTAAAAGCAGTAGTGGGAGCCAACTGGGGAGATGAAGGCAAGGGAAAGATTACCGACATGCTTGCCAGGGAAGCCGATATTGTAGTGCGTTTCCAAGGAGGCGCCAATGCCGGGCATACGATCGTCAATAATTATGGAAAGTTTGCGCTCCATACATTGCCGTCAGGGGTCTTTTATGGTCACACCACCAGCGTGATCGGAAATGGTGTGGCTTTGGACATTCCAGTATTGTTTAAAGAAGTCCAGTCTATCGTGGATCAGGGAGTGCCCAAACCAAAACTTCTGGTTTCCGACCGGGCCCAGATCGTGATGTCTTATCACAAAAACTTTGACGCTTACGAGGAAGAACGGCTGGCCGGAAAATCCTTTGGTTCCACCAAGTCAGGGATTGCGCCGTTTTATTCGGATAAATTTGCTAAGATAGGCTTCCAGGTCAGCGAGCTGTTTGACGATGCTCTCTTGAGAGAGAAGGTAGAGCGGGTCGCGCAGCAGAAGAATGTACTGCTGGAGCATCTTTATCACAAACCGCTGATCGATCCGGAAGATCTGTATCAGGAACTGAAAAGCTATAAGGAAATGGTTGAACCTTATGTGTGCGATACCGCCCTTTTCATCCACAACGCGCTCCAGGAAGGAAAGAGTGTGCTGTTGGAAGGACAGTTGGGTTCTTTGAAAGATCCGGACCACGGGATTTATCCCATGGTAACCTCATCTTCGACACTTGCCGGTTACGGCGCGGTAGGAGCCGGTGTCCCGCCTCAGGAGATCCAGCAGATCATTACTGTCTGCAAAGCATATTCCAGCGCGGTAGGAGCCGGGGCCTTTGTCAGCGAGATCTTTGGCGATGAGGCGGATGAGCTGAGACGCCGGGGCGGTGACGGCGGCGAATTTGGCGCTACCACTGGCCGTCCAAGGAGAATGGGGTGGTTTGACTGTGTAGCCTCCCGGTATGGCTGCCGGATGCAGGGGACCACAGACGTGGCCTTTACCGTTCTGGATGTATTGGGATACCTGGAAGAGATTCCGGTGTGCGTTGCTTATGAGATTGACGGGAAAGAAACGGATCAGTTCCCGCCTACCCATCTTCTTGAGAAGGCGAAACCTGTGCTGAAAAAGCTGCCGGGGTGGAATTGTGATATCCGTGGAATCAAGCGTTACGAAGATCTGCCGGAGAACTGCCGCAGGTATGTAGAGTTTGTAGAAGAACAGATCGGTTATCCGATCACCATGATCTCCAATGGACCGGGAAGAGATGATATCATATATCGGAAATAAGAGTTTAAAATTCCCACAGGAAAGAGTCGGGGCATAGCGCCTTTTCGATCTCCTTTCTGTGGGGATTTTTTTGTTTCTTAACCTGTCTTAAGAATTCTCTTATTCTATTTTTATATTTCAGCCACAGGCTGTACACATTTTTTCGGTAGAATGTAGATGTACAAAGGGAATGGTACAAAAAGAAGGCATATCTTACAATGTGTATCAATATAATAGTAAAGCGGGGAATAAGGGGTTTGCAAAAGCAAAAGAATATCCGCTTGAAAAACAGAAATGGAGGTATTACTATGCAGCAGAGAAATGAGGATGGCTATCTGGAAGTGCTTTCGATGGAAGAATACCTTACAAAAAGAAAAAAAATCAGAGAACAAGAGAAAAGAAAAGGGCAGGAGCGGCTAAAGAGAGACATGAAAGTGCTGTATCTTGCCGGAATGTATGGATAAAAATCAAGCGGGGAAAAGCCGCCAAAATTATGCGGGGATCGGACTTATGTCTGATCCTCGTTGTCGTCTTTTGGGCCTTTGAGAAGCCGGTATACCAGGATATAGGCATATAAAAGCACAGGGAACAGGATCGTGCAGGCGATGGAAGCCATCAGGAGATCTGCCGAGGCCGGATGATCTATCAGCGCAAAGACGAGAGTGGCCCCATACATAGCAAAAAGCAGGACAGCCCCCAGTCCCGCCAGGATACGTTTTGTCTTTTTCATGAGAATCCTCCTTTACATCTCAGGGAGTCTTTAGTATATTATATAGATAGCAGAAAAAAATTGCAAATGAAACAAATACAAAGGAGTTAGGAATATGAGTCGTACATTATTAGAACAGTGGCAGAGCATCGCATATAATGAAAAGGCAGACAGAGGACAGCTCCAGAGATTCTGGGGATCTTACTTCCAGATCGAGAAGGAGATTTATGAAAAGCTTTTGGACAATCCGGAGGAAGAGGTCAAAGGGACCGTGAAAGAGCTGGCGGAGAAATACGGACAGGAAGTGCTGACCATGGTAGGATTCCTGGACGGCATCAATGAAAGCTTAAAGGAACCGAATCCGATCGAGACCATGGATGAGGATACGGAAGTAAGCCTTGCTTTTGATAAGGAGAAACTTTATAAAAACATGGTCGCGGCAAAAGCGGACTGGCTCTATGAACTTCCTCAGTGGAAAGAAATTTATTCGGAAGAAGAATTAAAGAAGATGTATAAGGAGCAGAAGGAATCCGGAACGATCCGCAAGGAAAAGAAGATCGGGCGCAACGATCCATGTCCATGCGGTTCCGGCAAGAAATATAAAAAATGCTGTGGCAGATAGTTTTTTGTACCGCGGGGGTTCTCTGCGCGGCTTATTACGCGGTGATCGGCCTGACGCTTAGAAGATGGAATTCCACTTTCGCTAAATTTTGGCCCCTGCTGGGAATCCTACTGCTGTTTCTTGGCGCAGGACAGAATCTGGAAGAACCCGTCCCGCTGGTGATCCGCGGAGCGGCCGGTATTTTGCTGACAATATTCCTCATTGGGGAAGCGGCGATCCTGACAGGTATGTTTTCCTGCCGGGAAAGAGAACTGGATTATCTGGTGGTGCTGGGAGCTCATGTGGCGGGGGTAAAGGTGACAGATTCCTTGAAACGGCGGCTGGACCGGGCAGCAGAGTATCTTAAGAAATATCCCGGGACACGGGTCGTTGTGTCAGGCGGGAAAGGACACGGTGAGGATATTACAGAGGCGGAGGCGATGAGGAAATATCTGGTCAGCCAGGGAATCAGACCGGAGAGGATCTTCTGTGAGGATCGTTCTGCGACGACAAAAGAAAATCTGCAGTTTTCCGCGGGTTATCTGGAAGACATCCGCCGACCTATTGGGATCGTGACCAATAATTTCCATATGTACCGGGCCTGCAGGTACGCAAAGAAAGCTGGGTATCAGAGCCCATACCGCCTGTGCGCAGGCTGTCATCCCGTGTTGTTTATAAACTATATGGTACGGGAAGGATTCGCGGTGTGGAAGCTTTGGATCTTGGGGTAAAAGCGTAGGAGGCGGAGGCAACACAATCCCTCTATGATAAAAGGGAGAATGGTTTTGAAGAGTTTGGGTATCATCAGATCAGTTGTTTGGATGATTTGATGATACCCTCTTTTTGTAGGAAAGCATCCTGCCATCATACAAAATAGGATCGTAAGCAGCATTTGTTTTTGCACCGAAATTCAGAAGAAAATAATACATGGAAAATTAGAGAGAAGGCATTGCAGAAACGCCAAAGATCAGGAGGATTTCCACAAACAAAAGGCTCATCTAGTAAACGTAAGAACATCGACAGAAAGAAGATGTGATTTATAGAAAAAGCAGATAAATATATGTAAAACATCAATTTGCCTTAAAGCGGGAAAGTTTTTATACTAAATCTAAATAAAGAAAAAATACTGAATGGAGGAAAAAAATGAAAAAAAGGTTAGTGGGAGTTCTTTTATGTATATTATTAACAGTGGGGATGCTGGCCGGCTGTGGTGACAGTGCTTCTGAGAAAAATGGAGAAGCATCAAGTGATACGGCAGAAACGGAAAACGTAGAGGAAAATGAGAAAGTCTTTCATGTAGGCGGAGATGCCGCAACTCCAGGCTGGATCCAAACGGATGATGAAGGAGAACTTGCAGGTTTTGATTATGATATGTGGCAGGAAATTGGGAAGCGGACAGGCTACGAGATAGATTATCAGATCATGGAATGGGACGCGCTATGGTCAATGCTTGAGAGCGGACGTTTGGATACGGTTGGAAATCAAATTTCAGTGACGGAAGAAAGAGAAGCAAAATATGTCTTTACAGAGCCTTACGCATACAATATCTACTGCTTAATGGCGGCAAAAGATAATGAAGAGATCCAATCTATGGATGATCTGAAGTCCGGTATGACGATTGCGTGCGAGACAAATACCAGCGATGAAATTATTTTAAATGCGATTAATAAAGATTATGGAATTGAGTTAGAGCCGACATTTTATGACGGAATGTCCGTTCAGGATGTGGCATTGGGGAGATGTGATCTGTGGCCAAGGGCCGAAACGGGATGCAACGCGACATTAGAAGAAATGGATAATCTTAAAATTGTTGGAAAAACAAGTGTTGTAGAAACAAACGCATATCCATTTTCTAAAACGGAAAGAGGCGAACAACTGGCGGAGATTGCTTCAGAGGCAATTAAGGAAATGCAGGAAGATGGGACAATAAAAGAACTATCGGAAAAGTGGTTTGGCATGGACATCAGTGAGCAGCCGGAAAGTGCAAAATAGCATATGCTACATATTTTTGATTTTTAAGAGAAAGGGAAAGAAGTGATTTCTTGATGTTTCATCAGGGAATCACTTCTTAACAGGTGTTGGCAAGTTGAATTTGGAATTTTGTCTTGGTACATTGCAGGCAATGATAGAAGTGCTCCCGGTAACAATATCATTGACGGTTTTATCTTTTGTCGCTTCATTGATACTGGCGATTTTAATTGCGGTAATTGATTATTTTCGTGTGCCGGTTATCAGGCAGATTTGTGAAGTATATGTTTCCTTTTTCAGGGGGACTCCGCTGATTCCCCAATTATTTCTTTTGTATTTTGGTATTCCTACGTTTATTCCATCGCTTAGGAGTGTCCCGGCATTTACAGTGTGCGTAATTGGATTGACATTGAACTCGGCTGCGTATATGAAAGAAGTAGTGCGGGGAGCGCTTCTTTCTGTATCTGAAGGACAAAAAGAAGCGGCGCTTGCGCATGGGATGACTTCTATGCAGACAATGTTTAGAATAGTGCTTCCGCAGGCAACACGGGTAGCGGTTCCATCGCTGTTTAATAACTTGGTAGATATTGTAAAAGGGACATCAATGGCGTTTACAATTGGAGTTATCGAGATAACGGCAACGGCAAATCTGAGAGCGTCAGTTACTTTTAACTATTTTGAAGCTTATATGGTTTTAATGCTGTTGTACTGGGGAATTATTTTGATACTTGAACGGATGGAAGCCATTGTAGAGAAACACCTTGAAGCAGGATATATAAGATGACGAAAAGGAGCAGATGACAAATGATAAAAATACAAAATTTGCATAAGCGTTTTGGAAAGCTTGAGGTGTTAAAAGGAATTGATTTGGAAATCCAGAAGGGAGAAGTTGTTGCGATTATCGGTTCTTCTGGGACAGGTAAGTCTACACTGCTGCGTTGTATGAACTACCTTGAGGTTCCGGATTCCGGCTCTATTACGATCGGGAATGTTACTGTTACAGCTGGAGAAACATCAAAAAAGGAAATCCATGAATTAAGAAAACATTCTGCTATGATCTTTCAGAATTATAATTTGTTTTCAAATAAAGATGTGCTTCACAATGTAATGGAACCATTGGTAACCGTACAGAAAATGAAAAAGGAAGAGGCCAGAGCCCAGGCGATGGTCTATTTAGAAAAAGTCGGAATGAAGGATAAGATCAGGCAATATCCGATTACTTTATCGGGAGGGCAGCAACAAAGAGTTGCTATTGCGCGTTCTATGGCAATAAAACCCAATGTTTTGCTTTTTGATGAACCAACGTCAGCGCTTGATCCAGAATGGGTTCAGGAGGTTTTGGAAGTCATACGAAATCTTGCCAAAGAAGATTATACAATGATAATAGTCACACATGAGATGCAGTTTGCGAAAGAAGTGGCGGACAGGGTGATTTTTATGGACGAAGGCAAGATTATAGAAGAGGGTTCTCCCAAGCAGGTTCTTGAGAATCCATTGCAGGAAAGGACGCGGGCGTTTCTTAAGCTGTCAAATGTGGAAAATAAGAGTGTCAATGGGACGTATCGAATTATCAAGTCTATGAATTTTGAGGAGATGCTTCCAATGTTTATTGAAGCCGGACTTGAGTTTAAACCGGATTCAAAACCACCTCAAGGGTTGATCGCATGTTTTGAAATGATTGATAATAGTACAGGACATCGAATAGGAGGCGCTTCTCTTGCCAGGACATATGGCGAATTTGTAATTCGAACGGTGGCCATAGAAAAGAAATACCAGGGCCAAGGACTTGGACGAAAATTAGTGGAATATGTGATTGAAGAAGCAAAGAGTTGGGATGCCGGAAGGATTTTGTTAAATGCGAAGATTCCGGAATTTTACAAGAAGCTTGGCTTTGTAGTTCTCCCAAGGGAGTCTGCTCCGCCAATTTCAGACTGTCTGAGCTGTCCAAGATTCCATAATGGCTGTGAATCTGAAATTATGAAGTTGGAATGGTGATAAAATGTTTTGTTTTGAAACTGGAGTGGAACGAAAAAAAACAAATTGCGAAAAGTGGGATGCGCCGTTTGTAGGTGAAAATGTAATACCGATGTGGGTTGCGGATATGGATTTTGAAATTGCGCCGAATATTACCAGAAGACTTGTGAAAACAGCAGAACAGGGAGCATTTGGATACCAGTTCTTATCGGATGATTATTATAATGCAATTATCGATTTCTTGCGAGAAAGACATGACTATCAGGTAAAAAAAGAATGGATATGCTATGTTCCCAACGTTGTGCTGGGATTATTTCTGGCGCTTCAGGCAGTGTCGCAAAAAGAAGACGAGGTAATCATACAGACGCCTGTATATGGACCTTTTTATAGGGTGGTAGAGGAAAGCGAACGAAAACTTGTTGAAAATCCACTAAAATGCCAAAATGGATATTATACAATCGATTTTGAGGACCTTGAGAGAAAGATAACAAAGAGAACCAAAGTTCTTCTTTTTTGTAATCCGCATAATCCATCCGGAAGAGTATGGAAGCGAAAAGAACTAGAGAAACTGGTTCAAATTTGTGTGCAAAATAATATTTGTATTATTTCAGATGATATACATAGTGATATTGTTTCAAGAAATATGAAACATACTATGATCGCGGAAATATGCAAAGCCAAGAAGGGAAACTGTATAACTGCCACATCCCCTTCAAAACCATTTAATCTTGCGGGCATACATGTGGCTAACTTTATTATTGAAAATGCCGTGATTAGAAAGAAATTCCAAAGACTTCTGAGAATCCATCATGTTGATGAATGTAACGCGTTTGCAGAGCAGGCTTTAATTGGCGCGTACAAAGAATCTGCCGCATGGTTGAATGAAATGAATGCATATGTAGAAGAGAACATTTGCTATTTTGTTGAATATATACAAAAAAATATCCCATTGCTACAAACTCGAAAGCCTGAAGGAACTTATCTGGTCTGGGTTGACTTCAGAAAGACAACAGTCTCGCCGGAAAATCTCAAGGATTATCTTAAGGAGAGATGCCATGTACTGATAAACGAGGGAGAATTTTTCGGGAGAGAGGGAAGAGGATTTGCAAGATTTAATCTTGCCTGCCCAAGAAAAAACATAGAAATTGTTCTTGAAAATCTGAGAAAAGAATTTGCAAAAGATTTTTAACATTTATCTAAAGGATGGAGGATTCCTTCTATTCGCCACATATAATAACGCAAAATGCAAAACCAGTCTTGACAAAAAAAGCCGGGATGCTATAATAAATCCATATATGATAATGCGTTGAAGAGAAGAGTAAGACAGGAAAGGGATAAAAGAGAGAGAAGCGGACGGCTGAGAGCTTCTTATCCGGGAACTGTCCGAAGACCACCTCTGAGCGGCTGCAAACCAGCCCGGTGACTCCGTTATCGTCTAGATCAAGAGGTTCCGGAATAGGTCCGGTTCAATTGGGGTGGAACCACGGGAAAGACTCGTCCCCTGTAGCAGATTTGCTGCAGGGGTTTTTATATTGGCGGAATTGTTGGACGCGGAATCCAGAAGGCGGATAGAAAGGTGGAAACAGAGGAATGACATCCATATATGACTGCTATGAATTAAATAATGGGGTAAGAGTACCTTGTCTTGGATTTGGCACTTATAAGGCCGCGGAAGACGGCGGCGGTCAGGTGCTCCGCATGGCTTTGGATGCCGGATATCGGTACTTTGATACGGCTTCCTTCTATCAGAATGAAGAAGTTATGGGAAAGGTATTCGGGGAGGCTGAAATCAAACGGGAAGAATTGTTTTTGGCTTCTAAGGCATGGAAGACTCAGATGGGATGCCGGGAAGTAAAAAAGGCTTTTGAGGAATCTCTGGAAAAGCTGAAGACGGATTATCTGGATCTGTATTTGATCCATTGGCCCCTTCCGAATCCGGATTATGAAGATTGGAAGGCGCTGGATCTGGATACCTGGAAGGCCATGGAGGAGCTATACCAGGACGGCCGGGTTCGGGCGATCGGAGTCAGTAATTTCCTGCCGCATCATTTGGAGAATCTATTAGAACACGCAAAGGTGTCTCCGGCGGTAGACCAGATAGAATTCCATCCAGGATATACCCAGGAAATGACAGTGGAATACTGCCAGAAAAGGGGGATCTTGGTGCAGGCGTGGAGTCCGCTGGGGAGAAGGAAGGCGTTGGAAAATCCGCTTCTTAGAAGAATGGCGCAGAAGTATCAGGTAAGTACCGCGCAGATCTGCCTGCGGTACGCCCTGCAGCGAGGAGTGGTTCCGCTTCCAAAGGCATCTTCGCTTGAGCGGATGAAGGAAAACCAGGAGATTTTTGATTTCGCGCTTACGAAGGAAGACATGTACCGGATCGGAAGTATGGCTCCAGATGGATGGTCCGGGGAGCATCCGGACAGTGAGAGAGTCAGGGAATAGATCATATACAAGAGAAAATCAGGCAGAAGAGATACGACAGACGAGGAAGGTGAAAGAATGAGCGGCAAAAGAGCTTACAGCCATAAAGTACAGTATTACGAAACAGACCAGATGGGGATCGTCCATCATTCCAATTATATCCGCTGGTTTGAGGAGGCGCGGACAGATCTTATGGAACAGATGGGGCTGGGATATGATGAAATGGAAGCAAGAGGGATTTTAAGCCCAGTGCTGTCTGTGGAAGCAGACTATCTGAGGATGGTCCATTTTGGGGATACGGTGACGATTGAGGCATATATTAAGGAATACAATGGGATCAAGCTTACGGTAGGTTATGAGGTTATTGACGATAAGACAGGGATGGTCCACTGCCGAGGCACTTCAAAGCATTGTTTTATCAACCGGGAAGGAAAGCCTTTATCTCTCAAACACGCATGTCTGGAGATCCATCAGATGTTCGCGGGAGAACTGGAAGACCATAAAAAGAAATCCTAAAACAAATCATATAAATAAAAGAAAGGAAACAAAAATTATGAAAATCACACTGAAAGACGGATCGGTAAAAGAGTATGGACAAAGTATGGCAGTCATTGATATTGCCAGAGACTTAAGCGAGGGATTGGCCAGAGCGGCAACCTGCGCAAAGGTAGATGGAGAGATAGAAGATCTTCGTACAGTGATTGACAGAGACTGTGATCTGGAGATTCTGACCTTTGATTCTGAAGAAGGAAAGGGAGCGTTTAACCACACGGCTTCTCACATTATGGCTCAGGCTGTAAAACGGCTGTATCCAGAAACAAAGCTGGCGATCGGTCCATCCATCGCAAATGGGTTCTACTATGATCTGGATCGGGAGACTCCATTTACAACGGAGGACCTGGAGAAGATTGAGGCGGAGATGAAGAAGATCGTAAAAGAAGACCTGAAGCTGGAAAGATCTTCCAAATCCAGAGAAGAAGCGGTGGCATATTTTAAAGAAAAGGGCGAACCCTATAAAGTAGAATTGGTGGAAGATCTCCCAGAAGGAGAGGAAATCAGCTTTTACAGCCAGGGAGAGTTTACCGATCTGTGCGCCGGCCCGCATCTGATGTCCACAAAACCTGTAAAAGCCTTTAAGCTGACCAGCTTGGCGGGCGCATACTGGCGAGGAGATGAGAAGAATAAAATGCTGACCCGGATCTATGGCGTGGCTTATCCCAAAAAGAGTGAGCTGGATGAGTATCTGCATATGATGGAAGAGGCAAAGAAGCGGGATCACAGAAAATTGGGAAGAGAATTGGGCCTGTTTATGATGAGCGATGAGGGGCCGGGCTTCCCATTCTTCCTCCCCAAAGGAATGCAGTTAAAGAATACACTTCTGGATTACTGGAGAAAGCTGCACCGGGAGAAAGGTTATGTGGAGGTGTCAACGCCCATCATTTTGAGCCGTCATCTCTGGGAAAATTCCGGACATTGGGACCACTACAAGAACAATATGTATACGACCGTGATCGATGAGGAAGATTACGCGGTAAAACCAATGAACTGTCCAGGAGGAATGCTGGTCTATAAGTCAGAACCCCGCTCCTACAAAGATCTGCCGATCCGTATGGGAGAGCTGGGAATCGTCCACCGGCATGAAAAATCCGGTCAGCTCCATGGACTTATGCGTGTGAGATGCTTTACGCAGGATGATGCCCATATCTTTATGACTCCAGAACAGATCCGGGATGAGATCAAGGGAGTGGCTCAGCTGATCGATGAGGTTTACAGCCTGTTTGGATTCAAATATCATGTAGAGCTTTCCACCCGTCCGGAGGACAGTATGGGCAGCGATGAGGACTGGGAACTGGCGACAGAGGGCTTAAAAGGCGCTTTGGACGATATGGGCGCGGATTATATCGTGAACGAAGGAGACGGCGCTTTCTATGGTCCCAAGATCGACTTCCATCTGGAAGATTCCATTGGAAGGACCTGGCAGTGCGGGACGATCCAGCTTGATATGCAGATGCCTCAGCGGTTTGACTTAGAATATACAGGAGCAGATGGAGAGAAGCATCGCCCGATCATGATCCATAGAGTTGCCTTTGGTTCCATTGAGCGGTTTATCGGAATCCTGATCGAACATTTTGCCGGCGCGTTCCCGACCTGGCTGGCTCCGGTTCAGGTAAAAGTACTTCCGATTTCGGATAAGTATATGGATTACGCGCAGAAAGTATACGAGGATCTGGAAAAAGCCGGAATCCGTTCTGAGATCGATACCAGGGCAGAAAAAATCGGCTATAAGATCCGAGAAGCCCAGATGCATAAGATTCCTTATATGCTTGTGGTAGGAGCGAAAGAGGAAGAAACAGGAAAGGTTTCTGTAAGGAGCCGCTTCGCTGGAGATGAAGGACAGAAAGACCTGGCTTCATTCATCCAGGACATTGAGAAAGAAATCCAGGAGAAGACAATCCGGGAAGTGGAAGTAGAAAAAGAGGCATAAAGCAGGGTAAAAATAAGAAAATCGGGCATAATATCCTTGATACAGCCATTGGCGAGTAAAGGAGGGATATTATGCCAGAATTAAGATGTACGGTGCAGACTTGTGCCCATAACCAGGATTTCTACTGTAATCTGGATAAGATCGTAGTGGGAGGAGACAGCGCCAGGCAGGCGGCGGATACTTGCTGCGACAGCTTTACAGAGAAGAAAGAAGGTTCTTATTCTAATCAGATGGGAAATGCTTCTGCGACCTGCGGCATTGAATGTAAGGCAACAGAGTGTATGTACAACGAAAATTGCGCCTGTCACGCGGGAAAGATCAGTGTAGAGGGCGGAAGCGCCTGCTGTTGCGAGCAGACGGAGTGTGCTACTTTCCGCTGCTGAAAAGATCAATAAGATCCCGGAAGGATCCAAGAAAAGGGAGACATTGCGAAACAGATGAAAATCTGTGGAGCAATGTCTCCCTTTTTTGATAAATCCATGAAATACGATATTAAAATGGAGTTCCTATCATATCGTACGGTGTCACTTGATAAACGTAGTAGTTGAGCCAGTTGGTATACAGATTATTGGCCGCGGCCCGCCAGGTGAGGAGGGGCTTGTTCTCAGGGTCGTTTTCCGGGTAATAGTTTTTCGGCATTTTGATAGGAAGTCCTTTTGAAAGATCTCTCTTGTATTCCGTATCCAGAGTGATCCGGTCATATTCTGGATGCCCCATGACAAAAATCTGTCTGCCGTTTTCCGCCATGGCCAGAAAAAGGCCGGCATCTTTAGATTCCGCCAGGATCGTCAGCCGGGGATCTTTTCTTACCGCCTCCAAAGGAATCTCCGTATGCCGGGAATGAGGCGCCAGAAAGACGTCGTCGAATCCCCGTACCAACGGGATCTTCCGGTTCAGGACTTTGTGCCAGAATACGCCAAATACTTTTTGATCCAGCTGTACTTTGTCAATGCCGTAATGATAGTACATACCGGCCTGAGCTCCCCAGCACAAGTGAAGGGTAGAAGTAACGTGGGTCTTGCTCCATTCCATGATCTCCCGCAGCTCCTCCCAGTAGTCTACCTCCTCGAAAGGCATCTGTTCTACAGGCGCCCCGGTAATGATAAACCCGTCAAACTTCTGCTCCTTGATCTCACAGAATTTCTGATAAAATTTATTTAAATGACTGGTGGGCGTATTTTTAGACTGATGGCTGGAAACCGTGACAAATACTACATCTACCTGGAGGGGAGTGTTGGAGAGAGAACGAAGGATCTGCAGCTCCGTATCCTCCTTTAGCGGCATCAGGTTCAAAAGACCAATCTTGATAGGGCGGATGTCCTGATGGGTCGCCCGGTGTTCATCCATGACAAAGATATTTTCTTTTTCCAGGATTTCCTTGACCGGAAGATCGTTTTGTACTCGAATAGGCATACGTTACCTTCCTCCTTTGTTATTTCGCAATTAAAATTATTATACCCCGCGGGAAAATGCGCGTCAACCAAGAAATCCCCCCAAAACAGAGAGGAACTCTGCTGGAGGGATTCTTATTCGTATGAACGGTTCGTCTATTTTTCGAATACCGTCTGTTCCGCAACCGGTGTAGTCAAGGCTTTCAGAGCCCGTTCTACCAGTTCCCGCCGGATCTTCTTGCTGGCTTCGTCCGAGAGGTTGGGATCGCCCAGCGGATAGGGGATACCGACAGCCGGTACGATCCGGTTGGCACCGATCGTGAGAGAGATGGGAACGACCGTGGCAATGTGTACCACCGGGATTCCCACACGCTCGATCTCTTTTACCATCGTTGCGCCGCAACGAGTGCAGGTGCCTCAGGTGGATGTGAGGATGACAGCGTCCACATGATCCTCCAAAAGCTTCTTGACAAAGTCTTTCCCAAAGCCTTTGGCGTTGCCGGTGGAAGTCCCGGTCCCTGTGGTGGTGATAAAGTAATCCGCAAGTTCGCCGATCTTTCCTTCCTGTTCCAGCTCCCGCAGGACATCCAGAGGCACAACCAGATCCGGATCTTCTGTGACAAACGCCCGGTCATATCCGCCGTGGATGGTCATGAAATCTGCCTTGTCCATATGGTCCATGCCTTTGATGCTGTAGATGCCATATTTAGTAGCGCTGGAGGACTCGATATGGTCCGGGTTCCCCTGTGGGACGATGCCGCCGGAAGTGACGATAGCCAGTTTGGCCTTGCTCAGATCCGCCACCGGCGCGGCAGGCTCTACCCGGTCAAAGGTAGGCATTGGATATTCGGTCACACATGCTTCCCCTTTCATCTTGCGGACCAGGAGTTCCACAGCCCGCTCGGAACCACGTTTCTCATGGAAGTAGTTTACCCGGATCCCGCGTTCCAGATAGCCTTCTTCCTCCGGTCCCAGGATCTCTTCGCCGTTTACCAGCTTTTCTCCCAGGGCTTTGATGACTGGGACCGCGCTCCTCATGCCGGCGGCAGAATTCTTGGTCTTTACGATGATCAGATCCTTGCGGAACATATCCACACCAGGATTTTCCTCATACATCCCAGTCAATACCGGGATCTGGAACGCGACTTCCACAGCTTTTGCCACCGTACCGCAGGCCACGCCGTAGCGGCCGGCGTTAAAGGCGGGACCAGCGATGAACAGGTCTGGTTTCAGGGGCTCGATCATTTTGAGGATCTCCCCGGTCGCCTCCTCTGTATGTTCTCCAAAATAGTTGTCGCCGCAGACAACGGTGCCGGTGATCTCATAATCTTCGCCAAACGCCTGGGCGAGAGCGAGGCCAGGCCCCATAGGACCCTCATGGAATTCCGGCCCCATGCCTGCCGCCTCTTCTCCGCCGGCGCCGGAAAAGAAGTTATTGATATAATGAACGATCTTTTTCTTAGACATTGGAAAAAACCCCCTTCCTAATAGGTCCGCGCGGCCAGATGGTTGTAACCATTGGCGATGGTGGACGCGATGATGATCTGCAGTTCCGCATCGATGCTCCCGTCTGGGTGGAGGCTGCCCTCATACCCGCCGATCATGGTCTCTACATAATCCAGTGTGCCGATGACATGGTCCATAGGCGGGAAATGTACGATCACATTCCCGTTGCCGCAGGAGACTAAGGTATCCGCTTCTGGGACCGCGTCAGCCAGGGACTGGGATTTCCCGTCCCTTCCAGGAAATTCATCGGTGATAAGGACGACTTTCGCGCCGGCCTTTGTAGCTTTCTTACAGTTCATCATCAGGTCGGTATCCGGGTTTCCGTAGCCCTCCTCAGTGATGATGACGCCGTCCAGGCCAAGGAATTCCACCAGTTTGCCCACCATATCGGAAGCCCGTTCCTTGTCTGCCAGGAAGACATTTTCATTGGTCAGGATCACACCCATGAAATTTAGATCCTTGCCATGGTGGCGGTAAAGGTCTTCGATCACCGGATTGTTCAGGTGATGGAAGGTGGTGACTTTGTCACAGGGAGCCACACAGTTTCCGCTTACGATAGCCCCATCCAGGATCTCGGTAGGATACATGAATGTGGGGATAAACTTCTTGGCGTCCACGCCGTAGTAGTAGGTGTCATGGAGCAGTCCCTGGGACTGGAGCATATGGATATAGCCGACCTTTGGAAGGTCCGGATACTGGGCAGCCTGTTCCAGGTAGGGTTTGGTCTCATAGGTGATGATCTCATCGGGAGTCAGATCTCTTGCCGCTTCCCCGATATAAGCGGCCACCTTAAGCCCTGCCAGCCTGCCGGCCGCTTCATGTTCATGGGCGGAGATACCGTCCTTGGCGTAGAAGAGGACACAGACGTTGTTGGTCTTTGAAAAGGGAGTGTATTTGGCGGTTTCGCCGGACATGTCGATAATGCCTTCCTGGAAGCCGACGATGCGTCCGGAAGTGACAACGACAGTGCCTTTGAGGGCGTGGGTGCGCCCCTGCCCCACCTGTCCTACTTTATTGATGACGCCGGGGAAGATACCGCCGCCGCCGCTGACTTTGACCCTGGGTTCGATCACGTCTTTGACGGGAGCGATGCGGACAGACTCGCCGGGGCGGGCCAGTTCCACATCGGCGCGGACGAGACGGTCATCCTCCAGCACAAGATCGATGATCTCCTGTTTGCAGACATATAAGGTTTTGTTTTCCACATAGGTATGGTCCGCGAACTGGACATCCTCGATGAAAATGTTCCCAAGTTCCAGTTTCATGGGTGATCCCTCCTTCTTATAGAAAATTCTGATTATGATATCATAATAATCAATAAATAAAGGGGTTACAAGAGAATTGTGAAAATAAAGACAACCATTTCTTTAAAAGGATGAATTGTTTTGCTTTACGGATTATAAGGAAAATGTTATAGTATGAATATACAAATAACATTCAAGGGAACCCGCGCTTTGCGCGGAACAGACAAGCGGGGAGAGGCAAATTTGGATAATATTTACGCATCAAAATTAACAAAAGAAAAAATATGGCCCGATTTTTCGGAGCATTTCAGGAGTCCTACGACAGCCGGCTCCTATGCTTCAGATATCCAGGAGATCATGGACTATTTTCAGAAAGATTTCTGGCTGATCCGGGAAGCTGAGGTAGAAGTATATTATCGCTGGCTGGAGAATAAAGTGAAACAGGGGGATTTGAGTCCTGGAACGATGGCAAAAAAAATCCGGGAATTACATTCATTCGCGCAATTTGCCTGCGGACGAAAGAAACAATACAGGATCGGGAAGGAATACCAGGATTATTACCGGCCTTATCTGAGATTATTGGAAAAGCAGGCGCCTTACGCTAAATCAGTACCGCCGGAGCATCTTGACCGACTGCTTGAAGCAGCCCAGGAGGATCTGACAGCGTATGGGATCATCCTGCTTTTATATCGGGCAGGGCTGACTTCGACAGAGATTACCTGGCTGCGCCCCCAGGATCTGATCCTCTATCAGGACGGAGCATACGCATCGGTCAAAGGACGCCGGGAACTTTGCTATCTGCCGGAGGATGTGTTTGGGGTACTGGAACAATATCTTTTAGAGCGGCCAGGCCAACCGTTCCTATTTCTCAGCAGCCGGGGCAACCAGTTAAATCTCATGATGATCAGCCGGCTGTTGAAAAGATACGAGAGGAAGGCTGGGATTCCATCTTACAGCGCTCAAAGTATCCGCAATTCCTGTGCTTTTACATTGTTTGCTTATGGAGCGGACGAAGAGCAGACTGCCAGCCGTCTTGGAGTGACTGGGGTCCAGATCCGGCGGTACCGGCAGGAGGGATACAGGGAAAACCTGCAGAGAGAAGCTGAGAAACTGGTGAAACTGAAGGCGGAGCCTCCGGTTTTGCGCCGCTAAGAGATTGCTAAAAATTTGCGAAAAAGCGTTAGAAAATTCGTACAAAAAAGATAGATGTATATTTAACAATCTTTTTTGATGGTAAAAATACACAAAAATTATGAAATTATACGAAAAATCTTGCTGTTAAGAAAATTTTAAGGTACAATGAACGAAAGTAAAAAGTACATGTGAGAAGGAAGGGAAACAAAAAGAAAAGAAAAAGGGGGAATTGCATTTATGTTTGACGCTATTAATTCAGTTGTGACTGCTGTGAATGGTGTTGTATGGGGCTGGCCGATGATCATCCTGCTTCTTGGAACTCATATTTTTATGACATTCCGTACAGGATTTATCCAAAGGCATTCCATCGGAAAAGGAATCCGGCTTTCGGTGACAAGAGATCCGGAGGCGGAAGGTGAAGTATCACAGTTTGGCGCGCTGACAACAGCTTTGGCGGCAACGATTGGTACAGGAAATATTATCGGTGTTGGTACAGCAATCGCTATGGGAGGTCCGGGAGCGGTCCTGTGGATCTGGCTGAGCGGCGTATTTGGAATAGCGACAAAATATTCAGAGTCTTTGATCGCTGTTAAATACCGGGTAAAAACGGAAGATGGACGTATGCAGGGCGGCGCTTTCTATGCGCTGGAAAGAGGATTGAATATGAAATGGCTGGGAATGCTGTTTGCGATTCTTGCCGGATTTGCCTCTTTTGGTATTGGATGCGCGACCCAGGTAAACGCGATCGCGACAGTTGCGGAAGAGAACTTTAATATTCCTCCGCTTCCAGTAGGAATTGTGATCGCGGCGCTGACAGCGTTTGTAATCTTTGGCGGAATCAAATCAATCGCAAATGTATGTGAGAAACTGGTTCCGTTTATGGCAATCTTTTATGTGCTTGGATGTTTGATCATTCTGGGAATGAACTATGATTATATTATTCCAGCAATCGCTACAATATGCAGGCTGGCCTTTACACCTGGCGCGGCAGCCGGAGGCCTTGTTGGTACTGGTATCCTGATGGCGATGCGGTTTGGTATTGCCAGAGGACTTTTCTCTAATGAATCTGGTATGGGTTCCGCCCCGATCGCGGCGGCGGCTGCTCAGACCAGGAACCCCGTTCGTCAGGCGCTTGTATCCTCTACCGGTACTTTCTGGGATACCGTTGTTGTTTGTCTGATGACTGGCCTTGTACTGGTAACAACGATTATGAAGAACCCTAATATCAATGCGGATGAAGTGGAAGATGGAGGCGTGCTGACATCCTTGGCATTTGGCCAGATTCCTGTTCTTGGGCCGTTGATCCTGACACTTGGTATCATCACCTTCGCTTATTCCACGATCCTCGGATGGGCTTACTATGGAGAGCGGTGTGTAGAATATTTTGCGGGAAAAGCCGGCAAAGGAGTTTTGATCGGATATCGTGTCCTTTATATAGCGGTTGCGGCGATCGCTCCTGTTGTAGCCCTTGATCTTGTGTGGCTGATCGCGGATACGCTGAACGCGTTTATGGCGATTCCAAACTTGATCGCGGTACTGCTCTTGTCGAATGTGATCGTGAAGGAGACCAAGGAGTATATCAACGATCTGGATAAGAAAGATGAAACTCCGATCCCTGTGATCAAGAGCGGTCAGTAAAGAAAAGATACAGATAAAATATTTGAACATGTACTTAGCTTGGACAGAATAAGAAAGAGCTAGCAAAGGCCCATCCCGGCAGAAATGCCGGGATGGGCTTTATTTTTGCCTGACAGGCATTGACGATATTGATTTCGGATGATAATATAGATACGAAATACAGAATGTAGTGAAAGATGAGAAGAAAAATACTAAATATGGGAAAGAGGTACAGGTTGAATGGCTAAAAGGATCGCGCAGTTTCATAAAGTAAGCTTTGAACAATTTAAAGAAGGATTTGCAGATTGCTTTGGAAAGACAGATGAAGAAGAGATCCGAGAGATTTATGAGGATATACGGCTGCCCAAAAGAGCGACAAAAGGATCGGCGGGGTATGACTTTTTTGCCCCGGTGCCGCTGGTGATCGCGCCGGGAAAGACGGTGAAGGTGCCAACCGGAGTCCGCGTGGAAATGCAGGAGAATTGGGTGCTGAAATGTTATCCAAGAAGCGGACTTGGATTCAAATACCGGCTGCAGCTGAACAATACGGTAGGTATTATCGACAGCGACTACTTCTATTCAGATAATGAAGGGCATATTTTCGCGAAGATCACCAATGACACGAATGAAGAGAAGACGGTAGAGATTGAAGCGGGAACCGGATTTATGCAGGGAATCTTTGTAGAGTATGGAATTACAATGGACGACGAGGTATCAACAGTCCGAAATGGCGGACTTGGGAGTACTACAGATAGATAAGGCCAAAGGCCGGAAAAGAACGGTGGGGTATGCGCCGTTCTTTTTTCAAACGCAGTTTGGGCCGGGGGATTTTTAAAAATCCCCCGGCCCAAACTGCATAATCAGAAATCTTTTCGGACATGATAATCCCAGAAAAGCGCAAATGGCGGAGGAATGATCATGTCTGATATAAAGAAAGTAACAGCTTCAAGAGAAGCGAATGCGGATTACTTAAATCAAGTCCTTCCGATCAAGGAGAGTTTTGATCTGATCCAAAGAGATATGCTGATCGGCGGCCGGATGGCCTCCTTCTACTTTATCGATGGCTTCACAAAGGATGAAGTGATGCTTAAGATCATGGATTCTTTTTTTAAGGTGAAAGAAGAAGAGATGCCGCCGGACGCCACGCAATTTTCCAGAATGTTTGTTCCTTATGTAGAGGTAGATGTACTGGGGGATTTCGATCAGGTGCTGAAAAATATTTTGTCAGGGGTAACCTGTCTTTTTATTGATGGATATGAAGCCTGTATCGCCATAGACTGCCGGACATATCCGATGCGAAGTGTGGAGGAGCCGGATAAGGACAAGTCCCTCAGAGGATCGAGAGACGGGTTTGTGGAGACGGTAGTCTTTAATACAGCCATGTTAAGGCGCAGGATCCGTGATCCGCATCTGATCATGGAAATGAAAGAAGTAGGAGACAGCTCTCGGACAGATGTAACGATCTGTTATATGAAAGACCGGGTGGACAAGGAGCTTCTGAAACGGATCGAAGAGAGGATTGACAGCATCAAGACAGGAGATCTTCGTATGAACCAGCAGAGCCTGGCAGAGTGTCTGTTTCACCGTAAATGGTACAATCCCTTTCCTAAGTTTAAGTTTACAGAAAGACCAGATACCGCGGCCGCCTGTATCTTGGAAGGGAAAGTGGCGATTTTGGTGGATAACTCGCCGTCAGCGCTTATCCTGCCTACTTCGGTCTACGATATGATCGAGGAAGCCAACGACTATTATTTTCCTACTCTGACCAGGGCCTATTTGAAGATTGCCAGAGCGCTGATCAACTTTATGACCATCTTTCTGACGCCGGTATTTCTGCTTTTCATGCAGAATCTAAACTGGCTTCCGGAGATTTTCGCTTTTGTGGCAGTAAAAGATACTGTAAATATACCTCTGATCTTCCAGCTTTTGATGTTGGAGATCGCGATCGATGGACTCCGCCTTGCAGCTTTGAATACCCCCAGTATGCTCAGTACGCCTTTGAGTGTGATCGCCGGTCTGGTGATGGGAGAGTTCTCGGTCAAGTCGGGGTGGTTTAATGCGGAAGTCATGCTGTACATGGCGTTTGTTGCCGTGGCTAATTATACTCAGCCTAATTTTGAGCTGGGATATGCTTTGAAGTTCATGCGGCTGCAGCTGTTGATCCTGACAGCCGTCTTTAACTGGGCGGGATTCGCGATCGGCTGCGGAATCGTGGTGATCAGTTTATGCTTTAACAAGACTCTATCCGGCAAGAATTATCTGAATGTAAAACTGAATTAAGAATACGGATATACAAGAGAAAACGAAAATGTTATGATATTAAGAGAAAAATACAGATGAGAAAAGGAATTGAGAAAAATGAAAACAACGAGTGATGAAAAGCTGGGAAGTCAGCCGCTGGGCAGGCTGATCCTGTCTATGGCGGTGCCGTCAGTGACGGCCCAGCTGATCAATGTGCTTTACAATATTGTGGACCGGATTTATATCGGGCATATTCAAGGATACGGGGATGTGGCGCTGACAGGGGTCGGCGTTACCTTCCCGATTCTTATGCTGGTTTCCGCCTTCAGCGCTTTTGCCGGCATGGGCGGGGCGCCTCTTGCCTCCATTCAGCTTGGCCGCCGCGACAGAGAAAAGGCAGAAGAGATTCTGGGGAATTCCGCCGCCCTTTTGATCCTGTTTTCTATTGTGCTGACGGTAGGGTTTTCTATTTTCAAAACACCGGTGCTCTATGCTTTTGGGGCCAGTGACGCAACCATCAGATATGCGGAAGACTATATTGGCATTTATCTGATCGGAACCATCTTCGTCCAGTTTTCCGTTGGCTTAAATACCTTTATCAGCGGCCAGGGGAACGCGCTGACAGCAATGCTGTCCGTGCTGATCGGAGCAGTCATTAATATTATCCTGGATCCGATCTTTATCTTTTTATTCGGGATGGGGGTCAAAGGCGCGGCTTTGGCGACCATTTTATCTCAGGCGGTCAGCGCCCTGTGGGTAGTCCGCTTCCTGACTTCTGATAAAAGTGTCATCCGACTGAGAAGACGGCATATGAAGCTTCGCCCGGCGGTGGTAAAACGGATCGGAAGCCTGGGGATCTCCCCATTTATCATGCAGAGTACGGAGAGCCTGGTAAGCGTGACTTTGAATTACGGACTCCAGAAATACGGCGGAGACCTGTATGTGGGAACTATGTCGATCATGACCAGCGTGATGCAGGTGATCACCATACCGATCCAGGGGCTGACCCAGGGAGTGCAGCCGATTACCAGCTACAATTACGGAGCAGGCAATAAAGAACGGGTGAAGGGAACCTTCCTGCGCCTGATCGCCATCTGTCTGACCGGGACGATGATCCTTGGAGGGATCGCCGTTTTCTTTCCCCAGGTATACGTCCGTATTTTTACGCCGGACCAGGAACTGATCGAGATGACCTGCAGGTATATGCCCGTCTATTTCCTGGGAATGACGATCTTCGGCCTTCAATCGGCATGCCAGTCTACCTTCGTGGCCCTTGGACAGGCAAAAGTCTCTGTATTTATCGCCCTCCTGCGAAAAGTGATCCTCCTGATCCCTCTGGCGGTCATTCTGCCAAGGTTTATGGGAGTGACCGGGATCTACCGGGCAGAGCCAATCGCGGATATTTTATCTGTCCTTACTACCAGCATTGTATTCATGATTACGGTGAAAAATATTTTGCGTAATATGGGCAAAAGTGATATGATAAATAGAGAAACTTGCGGTAAAGGAGGGGAAACGTAATGAGCGACTATGTAATTACGGTAAACAGTACGGTAGATGTTCCAAAGGAATGGCTGGAGGAAAGGAACGTACCAGTAGTTCCATTAAAGTATACGATAGATGGCGAGACATATGAAGATATGAACGGTTTGTCCGCCAAAGAGTTTTTTAAGAAAATCCGAGAAGGCAAAATGGCGGTCACTTCTCAGGTGAATCCAGAGGAAGCCAGAGCGGCGCTGGAACCATTTCTGAAAGAGGGAAAGGATGTGCTCCACCTTGGGTTTTCCTCAGGCCTTTCTGGAACCTGCAACAGCATGATGATCGCGGGGGAAGAATTAAGAGAAGCCTATCCGGATCGGAAGGTGATCGTGATCGACACCTTGTGCGCGTGCCTGGGAGAAGCGCTGCTTTTGTATTATGCCCTCAAATTAAAAAATGAAGGGAAGACCATTGAGGAAGTGGCGCAATGGGCAGAAGAAAACAAGCTGCATGTATGCCACGATGTGACTGTGGATGATCTGAACCATCTGCAGAGAGGCGGAAGAGTTTCCAAGACAACGGCTATCTTTGGAACCATGATCCAGATCAAGCCGATCATCCACATGGATGACAACGGAACTCTGCAGGTGATCGGAAAGGAACGGGGAAGGAAAAAATCCCTCAATAAAATCGTGGATATGGCGGCAGAACAGTCGAAAGGCTGGCAGAATGATATTATTATGATCACCCATGGAGACTGTCAGGAAGATGCGGAATATGTGGCGGAACTGGTACGGGAAAAAATGGGAATCGACAATATCCTGATCAATAACATCGGAACGGTGATCGGAAGCCATACTGGACCGGGAGTTGTAGCTGTCTTCTGTATGGGAAACAAACGATAGGATGGAGAACGGATGAAAAAGAATCTTGTGATCGACGGCCAGATGAAAAGGATCTGGCCGTCTGTAAGAGTAGGCTGTCTTCAATATCAGGTCAAAGTAGAGGAAAAGAATCCGGAACTTTGGTCTTATCTGAAGAAAGAAGTATTTAAGAAGACCAAAGATGCGATCTTCGATTATGGAACAGGGGAGATCCCTAATATCAAAGAGTCCAGAGCCGCGTACAAGGCCTTTGGCAAAGACCCCAGCCGCTACCGGGTGTCTTCCGAAGCTCTGGTCCGCCGGATCGGCCAGGGAAAAGGGCTGTATGAGGTCAATACAGTGGTAGATGTGAACAACTTGATCTCGATCGAGTCGGGGTTCTCTGTGGGGTCCTATGACGCGTCCAAGATCGGACAGGATCTTATTTTCCGTATCGGAAGAGAAGGAGAGACATACAAGGGGATTGGGAAAGAGGAGATCAAAATCGATGCTCTTCCGGTGCTGGCGGATGATAAGGGAGCCATCGGAAGCTCTACCAGCGATTCTGAAAGAGCCATGATCACAGAAGAGGCAGAAGAAGTCCTGACACTTATTTATTCCTTTTCCGACAACCAGGATCTGGAGAAGGCTTTGGAAAATGGAAAGAAATACCTGGAAACTTACGCGGACGCAAAAGAGATAGAAGCATGGATCGCGGAATAGAAGGAAAAGAAGTAAAGAAAAATCTTGACAGCAGGAAGAGACTGTGATAGATTAATAGTTGCGTGAAGCAAAAAAGAAAGCAGAGTATCCACTCTCACCATAGCACAAGCGGGTGACTATCGGTTTGATATTGTACAGGAAGAGCAGAAGAGATAGAAAAGTTCTCTATGTTTTCTATGTAGATGTATGAAAGTGGATAGTCGCGAAACTGTTCACTTTTTTTAATTTGATCAATGGGGGTGCAGGGAAATTAGCGATTTAATGATTAACGAACAGATCCGGGATAAAGAAGTCCGGGTCATTGGCAGTGACGGACAGCAGTTGGGCATTATGTCGGCCCGTGAAGCTCAAAAACTGGCGTTGGAAGCGGAACTGGATCTGGTGAAGATCGCGCCGAAGGCTCAGCCTCCGGTATGTAAGATCATTGACTACGGGAAATACCGCTATGAACAGGCCAGAAAGGAAAAAGAGGCCAAGAAAAAACAAAAGACGGTGGAAATAAAAGAAGTGCGTCTTTCACCAAACATTGATACCAACGACCTGAATACGAAGGTAAATAACGCCAGAAAGTTTATCAGCAAAGGAAATAAGGTAAAAGTGACCCTGCGTTTCAGAGGACGCGAGATGGCTCATGTTCAGCAGAGCAAACATATCCTGGATGATTTCGCAAAGCTGCTTGAGGATCTGGCGGTCGTGGAAAAGCCTGCGAAATTGGAAGGCAGAAATATGAGTATGGTTTTAACTGAAAAACGTTAAAAATATATTTACCAAAATCAAGGAGGAATTGATCATGCCAAAAATGAAAACGAATCGGGCTGCTGCAAAGCGCTTTAAGAAGACAGGTACAGGAAAGTTAAAAAGAAATAAAGCTTACAAAAGCCATATCTTAACAAAGAAATCCGCAAAGAGAAAGAGAAACTTGAGAAAAGCAACTATTACAGATGCGACAAATGTAAAGAACATGAAGAAAGCGATGCCATATTTATAAAATCTGGCAGAATATTTGAAGGAGGAATAAGAGATGGCAAGAATCAAAGGCGGAATGAACGCTAAAAAGAAACATAATAGAGTATTAAAACTGGCGAAAGGATACAGAGGCGCACGCTCTAAACAGTATCGTGTGGCAAAACAGTCCGTAATGCGCGCCCTGACTTCCGCATATGCCGGAAGAAAACAGCGGAAGCGTCAGATGCGTCAGCTGTGGATCGCGCGTATCAACGCGGCTGCCAGACTGAATGGTTTGTCCTACAGCAAATTTATGCACGGCCTGAAGCTGGCGAACGTTGATATGAACCGTAAGATGCTGGCTGAGATGGCTGTAAATGACGCGGAGGGATTTGCGACACTGGCACAGACAGCCAAAGAAAAATTAGCTTAAATATCTTGACAATGCCACGTTAGAGTGATAAAGTAGCTGTAAACCGGTGAGGAAGAGTGAGTATCTATCGTTGGAACCAGACAGAGAGCCGCAGATGGTGGGATTGCGGTGGATGAGACGATGGAGAATGGACTTCCGAGGGCGAACTGAAAGGGGACTCCCCAAGTAGGCGGGCCGGAGCGGAGCTCCGTTATCAAAACCAGCGTATGATGGTACGTATGAGTGGATATATGATAAGTATATCAAGCTGGGTGGCACCGCAGGAGTAGATTTTGATACTCTTGTCCCTGCAATTGTTATTGTGTGGGATAAGGGTATTTTTTATTGAGTTCATGGAAGTACCCTTTCCCTGAAGACCAGATCAAAGAAAGGAGAAACAAAAATGAACGAACAGAAAATTCCTTACAAAATCTACCTGGATGAGAGCGAGATGCCAAAGACATGGTACAATGTGCGGGCAGATATGAAGAATAAGCCGGCGCCGTTGTTAAATCCTGGGACCCATAAGCCCATGACAGAAGAAGAGCTTTCCGCTGTGTTCTGCAAAGATCTGGTGGAGCAGGAACTGGATAATGAAAATCGTTATATTGAGATTCCAAAAGAAATACAGGACTTCTATAAGATGTATCGCCCGGCGCCTTTGGTGAGAGCTTACTGTCTGGAAGAGCGGCTGCAGACCCCTGCTAAGATCTACTACAAATTTGAAGGCAACAATACCAGCGGCAGCCACAAATTAAACTCGGCTATTGCCCAGGCCTACTACGCTAAGAAGCAGGGGCTGAAAGGCGTGACGACAGAGACTGGGGCAGGCCAGTGGGGAACCGCTCTGGCTATGGCCTGCGCCTACCTGGAATTGGACTGCAAGGTATTTATGGTAAAATGTTCCTACGAACAGAAACCGTTCCGCCGGGAAGTGATGCGCACCTATGGAGCCAGTGTCACCCCATCTCCTTCTATGGAAACAGAAGTGGGGAGAAAAATTCTGGAACAGCATCCCGGAACGTCAGGGAGTCTGGGCTGCGCTATCTCAGAAGCGGTAGAGACGGCACTTGGAAACGAGGGATATCGGTACGTATTGGGAAGTGTGCTGAATCAAGTGGTCCTTCATCAATCCGTTATTGGAATGGAGACAAAATTGGCTCTTGATAAATACGGAGTAACGCCGGATATTATTATCGGCTGCGCGGGAGGAGGATCCAATCTTGGAGGACTGATTTCTCCATTTATGGGAGAAAAGTTAAGAGGCGAGAAGGATTATCGTTTTATCGCAGTAGAGCCGGCTTCCTGCCCCAGTATGACCAGGGGAGTTTATGCCTATGATTTCTGCGATACGGGAATGGTATGTCCGCTGGCTAAAATGTATACTTTGGGAAGCGGATTCATTCCATCGCCAAATCATGCGGGAGGCCTTCGCTATCACGGAATGAGCCCGATCCTGTCCCAGCTTTACGCGGATGGATATATGGAAGCCCGTTCTGTAGAACAGACAGCAGTTTTCAAAGCCGCGGAGCAGTTTGCCAGGATCGAAGGGATCCTTCCGGCGCCGGAGAGCAGCCATGCCATCAAAGTGGCCATGGACGAGGCCATGAAGTGCAAAGAGACAGGAGAAGAAAAGACCATTGTATTTGGGTTGACGGGAACCGGGTATTTTGATATGGTAGCTTATGAGAAGTTCCATGATGGAAAAATGGAAGACTATATTCCTTCCGATGAAGATCTGCGGAAAGGATTTGACGGGCTTCCGAAGTTTCCGGGAAACATGGAGTAAGATCTAGAATATAGCGGAGGTGGCCCTATGAATGTGCTGGTAGTAGTAGACATGCAGAATGATTTTATTGACGGAGCGCTTGGTACGGAAGAAGCGAAAGCGATTGTCCCTAAGGTAGCCAAGAAGATTGAAGATTTCGATGGAGTGATCCTTTATACCAGGGATACCCATGAAGGAAATTATCTGGATACCCAAGAGGGAAAACAGCTGCCAGTGACGCATTGCATCCGGGGAAGTGAGGGGTGGCAGCTTGCGCCTCAGATCCAGAAAACGGCAGAAGAGGATCGGATTATTGATAAACCTTCTTTTGGAAGTGTGGATCTATGTTATACGATCAATGAAGAACTGTTGGATGAGGAAGCGATGGCGAGAGGAGAAGTGGTGGATTCCGTCACTTTAGTAGGGCTGTGTACAGACATCTGTGTAATCTCCAACGCAATCCTTCTTAAGGCGTTTCTGCCGGAGGTTCCGGTCATCGTGGATGCCGCCTGCTGCGCGGGGGTAACGCCCCAAAGCCATAGGAATGCTTTGGAGGCTATGAAGATGTGCCAGATTCAGATAGAGAATGAGTAAGCGAAAGAAAAGAAGGCGTACCCATGAGCGGTGCGCCTCCTTTTTTTCTTTCTGCGATATCTTTTCTATGTATGCGTTTATTCGTAAGATTTTATGCGGTTTTCTCCGTTTTTCCTTCCTTCTTGGACTCGCCGCCCGCCAAATATCTGTCGGTCTTGCCGCTGTCGGCTTTGGTTCTGTCAGTCTCATGCGCGGAATCGGCTTTTTGCTGTGCCTTCAGATTCTTATTGGCGGTAGAAAGCATTAATTTCAAGCGGTTCAGCTGGTTGACTTCGCTGGCGCCCGGATCAAAGTCTATGGCTACGATATTAGACTCAGGGTAGAGCCTGCGCAGCTCCTTGATCACGCCTTTTCCTACCACATGGTTGGGCAGACATGCAAAAGGCTGGGTACAAACAATATTGGGAGCGCCGCTGTGGATCAGTTCCAGCATTTCCCCGGTCAAAAACCATCCTTCACCCGTCTGGTTGCCCAGAGAAACGATGTCGGAAGCTATTCGGCCCAATTCCCGGATATCCGCCGGCGGGTCGAAATGACGGCTGGCTTTGAACGCCTTTGTGGCGGGAGCCCGGAACCATTCAACGGCCTTGATGCCCAAATTGCCGATAAAAGCTTTGGATTTCTTCATTCCCAGGTGGGAGACTTTAAAGTTCTGATTGTAGAAGCAATAGAGCAGGAAATCCAGAAGATCCGGCACTACAGCTTCCGCCCCTTCGCTTTCCAGCAGTTCTACCAGATAGTTATTGGCGGCGGGCAGGAATTTGACCAAAATCTCTCCTACTACGCCTACCCTTGGTTTCTTCACATCCAACAGTTCAATGTTATTGTCAAAATCAGCGATAATGTCCTGGCAGATCTTCTTGAATCTGCGCCTGGAGGGATGGGGAGAAGCGACAAATTCCTTGCATACCTTCTTCCATTTCTCGTGCATGGCGTTGACGGAACCAGGAACTGCTTCATAAGGACGCAGACGGTAAACGCACTTCATGAAAATATCTCCGAATACCGCCGCGTACAGTCCGCGCAAGACGAGAGACGGAGTGATCTTAAAGCCCGGATTGCCTTCCAGTCCGCTCAAGTTGATGGAGATGACTGGAATATGTCCATAGCCGGCTTTCTTCAAAGCCCGGCGGATGAATCCTATGTAGTTGGAAGCCCGGCAGCCGCCGCCAGTCTGGCTGATGATAACGGCAATCTTGTCGGTGTCGTATTTCCCGGACAGGATAGCCTCCATGATCTGGCCGACTACCATAAGGGAAGGATAGCAGGCGTCATTATTTACATATTTCAATCCTACATCTACGGCCTGCTTATTGTCATTCGGCAGTACCTCCACATGATAGCCGGAAGCGTTGAAAGCAGGCTCTAAAAGCTCGAAATGGATCGGCGACATCTGGGGACATAGGATCGTATATTCCCTGCGCATCTCTTTGGTAAAAGGCACCTTTGTGATGGCGGAAGAGTGGATCTCTCTCTTTTCCTTGCGCTGGTCCCTGACACGGATGGCGGCCAGAAGAGAGCGTACCCGAATCCTGGCGGCGCCCAGGTTGTTTACCTCATCGATCTTCAGGGAGGTGTAGATCTTGTCTGAGTTATTCAAAATCTCAGCCACCTGATCTGTAGTAACGGCGTCCAGTCCACAGCCAAAGGAATTGAGCTGGATCAGATCTAGATTTTCCCTGGTTTTCACAAAGTTAGCGGCGGCATAAAGCCGGGAATGGTACATCCACTGGTCCATGACGTTTAGCGGCCGCTCTACCGGATGGAGGTGAGAGATGGAATCCTCTGTCAAGACCGCTACGTTGTAGGAGTTGACCAGTTCCGGGAGCCCATGGTTGACCTCCGGGTCGATGTGATAGGGACGTCCGGCCAGGACGATTCCCCGGTTGCCGGTCTCATCCAGATATTTCAGTGTTTCTTCCCCTTTCGTCCGCATATCCTGGCGGCAGGATTCCAATTCTGCCCAGGCATCGTGGACCGCGGCCTTGATCTCGCCGGCGGAAAGAGAGAACTTCTGGGAAAGTTCTTCCACTAACCGGTAGGCGATGGTCTCCTCGCTGGCGAAAGAAAGGAACGGATGGATGAAATCCACCTCTCCATTGACGATGGCGTCAATGTTGTTCTTAATGTTCTCCGGGTAGGAGGTGACGATCGGGCAGTTGTAGTGGTTGTTCGCATCCGCGAATTCATTCCTCTCGTAAGGAATACTTGGATAGAAAATATGCTTGACGCCCTGGTCGATCAGCCACTGGACATGTCCGTGAGCCAGCTTCGCCGGATAACACTCAGATTCACTGGGGATGGACTCTATGCCAAGCTCGTAGATCTTCCTTGTGGAAGCCGGAGAAAGGACCACAGAGAATCCAAGCTTTGTGAAGAAGGTAAACCAGAAAGGATAGTTCTCATACATGTTCAGAACACGGGGAAGCCCGATGGCTCCTCTGGCGGCTTCTTCTTCAGTCAAAGGCGTGTAGTCAAAATACCGTTTTAGTTTATACGCAAACAGGTTCGGCAGTTTATTTTCGGTCTTTTCTTTGCCAAGGCCCCGTTCGCAGCGGTTGCCGGTGATAAAACGACGCCCGCCGCTGAAATGATTGATGGTCAGACGGCAGTTGTTGGTACACCCTTTACATTTGGTCATGGTGGTAGAGTACTCTAAGGCTTCGATATCTTCAATGGAAAGCATGGTGGTGCCTTCGCATTCTGTATACCGCTCCCTTGCGATCAAAGCGGCGCCAAAAGCCCCCATGATACCGGCGATATCCGGTCGGATAGCCTGGCAGTCAGCGATTTTTTCAAAGCTTCGGAGAACCGCGTTGTTGTAGAAGGTCCCTCCCTGGACAACAATATGCCGGCCAAGTTCAGAGGCGTCTGATACTTTGATGACCTTAAACAAGGCGTTTTTAATGACAGAGTAGGCAAGCCCGGCGGAAATGTCCGCCACAGACGCTCCCTCTTTCTGCGCCTGTTTCACCTTGGAATTCATAAATACGGTACAGCGGGTCCCCAGGTCAATAGGATTCCCGGCAAACAGCGCTTCATGGGCAAAGTCCTCTACTGAATAATTCAGGGACTTAGCGAAAGTCTCGATAAAAGAACCGCAGCCGGAAGAGCAGGCCTCGTTGAGCTGGACACTGTCTACCGTATGATTTTTGATCTTGATGCATTTCATATCCTGGCCGCCGATATCCAGGATGCAGTCCACGTCCGGGTCAAAGAAGGACGCGGCGTAATAGTGGGCGATCGTCTCTACTTCTCCTTCATCCAGAAGCAGGGCGGCCTTGATAAGAGCCTCACCGTATCCGGTGGAGCAGGAATGAACGATCTCCACATCCTCAGGCAGTCTGCTGTATATGTCTTTGATGGCGGAAATAGTGGTGCCCAGCGGATCTCCTTCGTTATTTTGATAGAAGGAGTACAGCAGGGTGCCGTCTTCGCCTACCAGAGCGGCTTTGGTGGTGGTAGAACCGGCATCGATCCCCAGAAATGCTTTTCCCTTA
Source organism: Lachnospiraceae bacterium KGMB03038 (assembly GCA_007361935.1). Classification (NCBI taxonomy): domain Bacteria; kingdom Bacillati; phylum Bacillota; class Clostridia; order Lachnospirales; family Lachnospiraceae; species Lachnospiraceae bacterium KGMB03038. The sequence continues at coordinate 1,609,023 of CP041667.1, forward strand.
TAGGTGGCAAGATCCTTGATCGGAACCTGATGCTGGTCATGTCTTTCTTTGAATTCCTGATATTCCGCCTCGCTGGCGAAAAGAGGTTCCATACGGTCCACTTCAAATTCCATTTTGATCCGCCCTTCCAGACGCTGCTGCATCTCCTGAAGAGCCACATCCAGAGTTTTCTCGGAATTTAAAGCAGAACCAATGGCCGCAAACAAATGGGAATGATTGGGAGCAATGGTATGCTCGTCGTCTAATTTCAGAGTGCGGACAAAGGCCTCGCGAAGCTCGGAAAGGAAATGAAGAGGTCCTCCCAAAAACGCCACATGGCCCCGAATCGGCTTCCCGCAGGCCAGACCGCTGATGGTCTGGTTGACAACTGCCTGGAAGATGGAGGCGGCCAAGTCTTCTTTGGCGGCTCCATCGTTGATCAGGGGCTGGATGTCAGATTTGGCGAACACGCCGCAGCGGGCGGCGATAGAATAAAGGGCCTTATAATTCTTGGCATATTCGTTCAGACCAGAAGCATCGGTCTGGAGCAGAGAGGCCATCTGATCGATGAAAGAACCGGTTCCTCCGGCGCACACGCCGTTCATCCGCTGTTCTACATTGCCGCCTTCAAAGTAGATGATCTTGGCATCTTCGCCTCCAAGCTCAATGGCAACATCAGTCTGAGGCGCGTAATCCTGGAGGGCGGTGGATACGGCAATGACCTCCTGCACGAAAGGAACGCCTAAGTGTTTGGCCAAGGTAAGGCCTCCCGAACCGGTAATGACCGGAGATACATGGATCGCGCCTAATTTATAGATTGCCCGGCCAAGAAGGTCGGACAAAGTTTCCTGGATATTGGCAAAATGTCTTTCATAATCGGAAAACACCACCTCGTTTTCATTATCTAAAATGGCGATTTTAACCGTGGTGGAGCCAATATCAATTCCCAGGGTATATAGTTCTTTTTGAATCATAACTGAAACTCCTTATACAATAAATCTATGAATCTCTTCTTATTAAATGTATGCCGCGTTTTTGCAACACGTAACATTATACGACAAAAAAAAAGAAATGACAATTCACAAAATATAAAAAAGCATAAAGAAATTGTTAAGATGGCTGAGAAGAAAAAAGGAGCGGCTGAATTGACAAACATAGCCTGAAACGGTAGAATGACTACAGTGCTACATTACAAAAAATCAGGGAGTGAATCTATGAACTGGCTAAGTAAACTGGAACGTAAATTTGGCAGATACGCCATACCCAATCTGATGACCTATATTGTGATCTTATACGGAGTCGGATTTGTCTTGGATATGATCAATCCGACGTTTTATTCGGCTTATCTCAGCCTGGATGCCCAGGCGATCCTGCATGGACAGATCTGGCGGATCGTTACCTTTATCATCCAGCCGCCTTCCGGCAATCTGATCTGGCTTCTGCTGGCTTTATACCTCTATTATTTCATTGGAAAACAGCTGGAAATGGCCTGGGGTGCCTTTCGGTTCAACCTGTATTTATTCGCGGGGATTATATTCCATGCTCTTGCGGCGATCCTGGCTTATCTTGTGACGGGAGTGAGCCTCCATCTGGGGACCACGTACCTGAATATGTCGCTGTTCCTGGTGTTCGCGGCCCTGTATCCAGACGTGCAGTTTTTGCTGTATTTCTTTATCCCTGTGAAGGCGAAATGGCTGGCCTGGCTGGATGTGATCTTTTTCCTCTATGGGATCCTGCAGGCGTTTCTGCCGGCCTACGGAGGAGGCGTATACGGCGCCTACTATCAGGCGAATGCTCTTGCGGCCGCGGTTTCTCTGCTGAACTTTGTGATCTTTTTCTTCGGGTCCAGGACAGGGAAGGCTTATTCGCCCAAACAGATGCGGCGTAAAAGAGAATTTCAGAAGAATGTCCAAAGGGCGTCCCGCCCCGTTAATTCATATCCTAATGGGGCGAAACATCGCTGCGCCGTATGCGGGAGGACGGAATTGGATGATCCAAATCTGGAATTCAGGTATTGCTCGAAATGCAATGGAAATTATGAATATTGTCAAGATCATTTGTTTACACATACACATGTAAAGTGAGAGGAGAAAAAATGAAGAAAACAAAAATTGTATGTACTATGGGACCAAGAAGTGACGACGAAGATATCATGAGGGCGCTGGTCAGGGAAGGAATGGACGTGGCCCGGTTCAACTTCTCCCATGGAGACCATGAGGAACAAAAAAACCGTATGGATATGCTGAAACGGATCCGGGAGGAAGAAAAGAAACCCATCGCGATCCTTTTGGACACGAAAGGGCCGGAGATCCGTACGGGAGTGCTGAAAGATGGGAAAAAAGTCAATCTGCAGACAGGAGATGAATTTGTCCTGACCACTCAGAAGATCGAAGGAGACGAGAAGAAAGTTTCAATCACCTATGAGGGGCTGGTAGAGGATGTCCAAGTGGGAACCATTATCCTGGTGGACGATGGACTGATCGGCCTTAAAGTAAAAGCGAAATGGGAGGATGAGATCGTCTGCCAGGTAGTCAACGGAGGGGAACTTGGGGAGCGCAAAGGCGTCAACGTGCCCAATGTTCCGGTGCGGCTTCCGGCGATCACGGAAAAAGACCGGGAAGACCTGCGGTTTGGCGTAGAACAGGGAATTGATTTTATTGCGGCTTCCTTTGTAAGAAACGCAGAATGTATCCTGGAGATCAAAGCGTTCTTAAAAGAGTGCGGGGCCCCCTATATACCGATCATTGCCAAGATTGAGAACGCGGAGGGGATCAAGAACATCGATGAGATCATCCGCTGCGCGGACGGAATCATGGTTGCCAGAGGCGATCTGGGGGTAGAGATTCCGGCGGAGGAAGTTCCCTATCTTCAGAAAATGATCATCCAGCGCTGCAATGATAATTATAAACCGGTGATCACGGCCACCCAGATGCTGGATTCTATGATCCGCAATCCTCGTCCTACCCGCGCGGAGGTGACAGATGTGGCCAACGCGGTATATGACGGAACGGATGCAGTCATGCTTTCCGGCGAGACCGCTCAGGGGAAATATCCGGTGGAGGCGCTGCAGATGATGGTCCACATTGTGGAAAATACAGAAAAGCATTTGGATTATGATCTCATCCTGAAACAGGCAGAGGAACATCGGATGAAGAGCGTATCCAGCGCGCTGGCCCATGCCACAGTGTCCACTGCCGGCAATCTGCGGGCGAAATGTATCATTGCGCCTTCTATGTCAGGGGCTACGGCAAGAGTTGTATCGAAATTCAAACCAAAGACGGAGATCATCGGCGTCAGCCCCAATGAAAGGACGCTGCGCAGGATGCAGATCTATTGGGGCGTGCGGCCGCTGAAATCTGTACAGGTATATACAACGGAAGATATCTGCAACAGCGCAATCGAATTGGTCTGCGCGAAACAACTGGCAGAAGCCGGAGACGTTGTAGTGCTGACAGCGGGAATCCCTTCGCCGCATGTAAGCGGACAGGGATCAGGCTTCAGCAATATGATGCGGATTGCCGTGGTGGATTGATCTTTTCCCGCCTGATGTATTGACAGAAAGAATTGGTTGATTTATAGTGTTTCTGTAAAGAACTACTAACAGAGCGAAAGAGGACTGTAAAATGGAAAGCAACGCATTCGCGGAACGATTAACAGAATTCGGGCTGACCCGCCAGGAGGCATGCATCTACCAATGTCTTCTCACGGAAGGGAAGACCACAGGTTATGAAGTGGCAAAGCAGATCGGCATCTCCAGATCTAACGCCTATGGCTCTTTGGCCAGCATGACGGAGAAGGGAGCGGCTTATCTGGTGGAAGAAGGCAGCACGAGGAAATATGTTCCCGTGCCGCTGGAAGAATTCTGCCGCAACTGTATCCGCGGCCTGGAGAATTCCAGGGGGTGGCTTCTGAAGCATAAACCTACAGAGAAAGCCCATGTAGAAGGATATATTACGATCGAGGGAGACGCGAATATCCTGAACAAAGCCAAAAACCTTCTGGGAAAGGTAGAAGAGAGGGCCTACATTTCCTGTACCAGGAATTACCTTCTCCTTCTGGTGGAAGAGTTGGAAAAACTGACAGACGCCAGAAAAAAAGTGGTGATCGTAACGGACCAGCCGGTTAGTTTTAAGAATACCCGCGTATACGTGGGAGGACCCAGGGGAAGAGAAATTGGGATCATTACAGATTCCAAATATGTGCTGACGGGAGAATATGGGGAGGGAAGCATCAACACCTGCCTGTATTCCGGACAGAAGAATTTTGTAGAACTCTATAAGCGAGCTCTGGCCAATGAGATAAAACTTTTAGCAATACAGGAGGAAGACAAACGACCATGAAAAAAGAGCCATTTGTTACCAAGACACGGTTAGAAGAAATTGTTAAAGAATACCCGACGCCGTTCCATCTCTATGATGAGAAAGGGATCCGCAGGAATATGGAAGCTCTGAGGGATGCTTTCGCGTGGAATCCGGGATATAAGGAATATTTTGCGGTAAAGGCAACGCCCAATCCGTTTTTGATCAATATTTTGCGGGAATATGGCTGCGGCTGTGACTGTTCTTCCTATACAGAGCTTATGCTTTCTGAAGCGATCGGGGCGGTAGGGGAAGACATCATGTTTTCCTCCAATGATACGCCGGCGGAAGAATTTGTCTATGCGGATAAACTGGGCGCGATCATTAACCTGGATGATATCACCCATATTGACTTCCTGGAGAAAGCTATAGGAAAGATCCCGGAGACTATCAGCTGTCGATTCAATCCGGGCGGTCTTTTTAAGATCAGCAATGACATTATGGACAATCCGGGAGACGCCAAATACGGAATGACGAAAGAGCAGCTTTTTGAAGCCTTCAAGATCTTGAAGCAGAAAGGGGCCAAAGAGTTTGGCATACACGCGTTCCTGGCCAGCAACACAGTGACCAATGAATACTATCCTATGCTGGCGAAGATTTTATTTGAGGTAGCGGTAGAACTCCAAAAGGAGACGGGAGCTCATATCAAATTCATCAACTTATCTGGCGGTATCGGGATTCCTTACCGGCCGGATCAGGAACCAAATGATATCCGCATTATTGGAAATGGTGTGCGCAGAGTTTATGAGGAAGTTCTGGAGCCGGCGGGAATGGGAGATGTAGCTCTCTATACGGAGCTGGGACGGTTTATGCTGGGACCATACGGCTGTCTGGTGACCAGAGCGATCCATGAAAAGCATACATACAAGGAGTATGTGGGTGTGGACGCGTGCGCGGTAAACTTGATGCGTCCGGCTATGTATGGAGCTTATCATCATATCACTGTTATGGGAAAAGAAAATCTCCCCTGCGACCACAAGTATGATATCACAGGTTCTCTTTGTGAGAATAACGATAAGTTTGCCATCGACCGAATGCTGCCAAAGATTGAAAAAGGCGATCTTTTGGTGATTCATGACACAGGGGCCCATGGATTCTCTATGGGATATAATTATAATGGGAAATTAAGATCTGCCGAAGTGCTTCTGAGGGAGGACGGGAACACGGAGCTGATCCGCAGAGCAGAGACGCCGGCAGATTATTTTGCCACCTTTGATTGCTTTGAGATTGGGAAAAAACTGATCGACTAAGAAATAAAAAATATAAAAATGAGGAGGGAAAAGAAATGAAACGGATGAAATGTGGAATCCTTGCGCTGTTAGCGGCGGTTTCTATGGCGGTATTGACCGGATGCGGAGGAGGCATGACGGCTGACGACGCGAAGGAATATGCTCAGGCAGTGCTGGATGCAAGCTACAAAGGTGAGTTTGATTCGTACATGGAACTGACGGATTCTACGGAGGAAGAAGCCAGAGAAATGTATGAGGGAAATGTTGACACCACCATGGAAGTGGTGGGCTTTGAAGAGCTGGGAGTCTCAGAAGAGATGCAGGCGAACTACCGTCAGCTGTTTTTAGACATGGCAAAACAGGCGAAATATAGTCTGGGAGATGTAAGTGAGATCGAGAACGGCTATGAGATCGAAGTGACGGTAGAACCCTTTACTGGCATGAGCAACCTGGAAACAGAGCTGACCGATGCTTTGATGGCGGATTTGGCTTCTGTCACGGAGATCCCATCGGAGGAAGAACTTAATGAGATGACGATGCAGAAAATGTACGACCTGCTGAGCGAAAAAGTAGCGAACCCGGAATACGGAGAGGCCCAGACGATGACGCTGCGTGTAACGGCTGATTCTGACAATGTGTATTCAATACCGGAGGAAGATACCACTGCTTTGGACAGCGCTATGTTCCCGTCTGCATAGGAAATAGAAGTTCTCTCAAAAAAATGTTGTAATTGCAGAAAGTTTGTGATACAATAAATCTCGGCTTGAAAAAGCTGGGATTTGCGGATGTGGCGGAATGGCAGACGCACAAGACTCAAAATCCAATGCGCTCGGCTGATAGGTAACTTTTAAATTCCTTGATTTTTCAAGGTTTGTGACAACTTAATGACTTGCTTCGTTTTCAATATCCCTCCTGCATATCCCTCCAAAATCGGAAAGGATATACAAGAAATAAGGGATTTGAAATATAAGCCGCTGTGGTGGAATTGGCAGACACACCTGACTCAAAATCAGACGGAGAATATCCGTGCCGGTTCGAGTCCGGCCAGCGGCACCAGCAAATTCAGCTCTTTAGCCTTTGGCTAGAGAGCTTTTTTTCTTGTCAAAAGTTCTAACCTACTGCCTTTTCAATTTCCGCTGCCGTCTGTGACGGGAACACGGATAATATGGCATTGGCAGATGAAACCTTGCTGCTGTAGTCTAAATGCGTATAGATATTAGATGTTGTAGAAATGTCACTGTGTCCGAGCCATTCCTGTATCTGCTTCAAGCTCACGCCATTTGCATATAGAAGACTGGCACAGCTATGCCTCAAATCGTGAAAGCGGATTTTCCGCAGATTATGTTTTTTCAGCAACAAGGGAAAATGTTGTGTCAGATAACCGGGTTTTATTCTTTCCCCGATTTCATTAACATAGATAAAATCCAGATAATCCGTGCAATAACAGTCACCACACAATCGCCGGTTCTGTTTCTGTTCCCGATACATCTTGATAAGTAAATCTTCAAACGGCTTAACAAGCGGCAGCGTGCGGCGGCTGGTCTTTGACTTTGTCCGCTCTTTCTCAATAAGCACATTGCCACGCCCGTCATTCAGATTGACTTCTGTTACAGTGTATTTGATTGTGATAGTTTTACGCTCAAAATCAATCGCACTCCATTTCAGACCTATTACTTCACTCCGGCGCAGACCATAGAAAGCAGCGAGGATAATCGCCAGTTCCATAGGGTCGCCTTTAGAAACTTTGAACAAAGTGTCAAGTTCTTCTTTATTATAGTAGGAAGCTACAAATTTGTTCTTCTTTGGTCTTTCCACACGGTCTGCCGGGTTTGATTTGATGAGTCCAATCTGAAAAGCATATTGCAGAGCCTTTCTGATATTGGCATGGCGGTGAATAACAGTATTAGCAGACAGCCCCTTATCCAATTCTGACTGATAGTAGTCTTGAATGTATTTAGGGTTTTCCTCAATCTCTGTCAAAGTATATCGTTTCTCTAAAAAGTAGGGAACAATACGCTTTTTCACAGAGCATGTGTAAGAAGCCATTGTTGTTTCTTCTACACACTGTTTCATCATTTCCAGCCATTCCAGCATAAAATCCGTAAACAAGATAGATACCTCGTTTGTCGCCGGATTGATACTGTCTGCCGGATTGTCCTCGATCCAGCCAAGCGTGACCGCATAATCAAGAGAAATTTTGATAATCTCATGTAGCTGTAAGATTACCACCTTTGAAGCGTGATGTTCTGTCCTCTCATAATTGTAATAGTTCTCAATGTCCGTAGTCCTCAAATCACAGATACGAATTGTCTTTTTTTGAAAATACGGTGTGAGATACATTCTCACATTGTAAGAGTACAGGGCATATGTTTCTGCTTCTAAGGTCTTAAGGTTGAGATGGTCTTTCAGCCATTTGTCGAGGGACTTGTCAAACGGGAGTTCTTTATCCGTCATAGCGTCCTCTGGTGTGAAATTCTTTCTCGTTTCCAAAAGCATAGCTTCCGCACGCTTCTGATTTCCCTTTACGGGAAGTCCTGTACTGATTGATTTTGTACGCCTTTTTCCAGTGCTGTCCTTATAGCTTAAAATCATCTGGAAATATCCGTTTTGTTTTCGTAAATGTCCTGCTACCATGTTTGTCCTCCTAATAGCAGCAGCCATTCACCTATCACTGACCATGTCAAGTATAACAGGTTCTATGGCTGCTGACAACAAGCGACGCAGTAAACCTCTACAGCATTTCCATGTACCGCAGGATATTGAGCTTTGGTATCTTATAGGTTCTTCCGACCCTAAAATGTAGGATTTTATTTTCCCTCAATAATATGTAGGCTGTTTTCATACTGATACCGAGCATTTTGCTCATTTGCTCTACGGTCACTACGTCTGGATAATCCTTGAACATTACACGGTAGGTATCATTTGTCATATATTCTTTATCCATTACAACACCTCCGGGGCAAGATACAGACAGATAATCAGACAGCCTAGCGGCTCACGGGAGTCTCACCCCTGCATACACGGTGCAGCCATACCCTTTGCGTGCGACGCTTCTAACGCTCAAACTAAGGCTATACGGGAGTATCATTGTAGGATATATGAGTCATGGCACACGACCATTCCACAAGTCGCTTGCAGATCACAGATATGAACCGCTCGCTCATGTGTATGAGGTCATGGCGTATCTGTCTACAGGCTCGTCATATATCTAAAGTATCTGATTACCTTATTCACTTTTCAAAGAGCAAGATTAGGAGCTGGAATGAGGTGGTACACGCTCCTGTAGGCGGTTATTTCACTTTGACTTCAAAACCAAGAATTGCTTCAATCAGCGCAGCCCTTATTCTGCCTTTCAGTTCCATATCGACCACAATATACATGTTGCCGTGTTCGTCATAGAACGGGCGCAGGCTTGCTTTTGATATGTAAGCGTCATAGTGGTTCAAAATCTTTTCAATCGCCGTTTCGTCGCCGTCTGCCGCAGAGCAGATGGTTGAGAACAACGGACACTTTTTTACAGACTTCATATGTTTTAATCCTCCTCGTACATATCCTTAATGAGCTTCAATGTGCGTAGTCTGTTGCGGCAAACGGAGTAACGCTCCATTTCCATGACCGCTGCTATTTCAGCGTCGGTCATCTCCAGAAAGTACGACATAAGCAGAATGTTACGCCGTCTTTCTGCTAATTTTTTGATTGCTTCACATAAGCGTTCATCATAGATACGGACTTCATTGCCGAATACGTCAAATGCTGTAAATTCAACCGAGTATTCGTCTACAGCGCCGATATGGTTTATTTCCATCTCGGACAGCTCGCAGAACGGAGTTTCACGTTTTGCACGTCTGCCAAGCTCTCTGTTGTAGTCTTTTACTGTAGTGCCTACAACTTTACGAGCCAGACAGTCAAATTGAAGTCTGATAGCACTCTCGAAAGAAGATGGTTTCATAATCTCACCTCCTTTCTGTCGGAAGTTGCTAAAGCAAAAAGGCTTTTACCCCTTTCCGCACTAACACTCGCCAGAGAAGGTGGAATTTGATACCCGACTTCAAAAACTTTTTCAAAAAGTTTTTGGCAACAAAAAAGCACAAGGACAATACAAGCGTACTGATCTTGTGCTTTGCAGATTATTCCTGCTATATGATGTGAAAAACCACATTCTAGGGTGCTTTGAGCCGCAGGAAGAAGTGAGATTTTTTTGACGGTCTACCAAAGACCAGTGGCGGTCTGATACGAATTTCCATGCGGCTACCTCCTAAAGCCGCTAAAACAAAAACCTTGACCGTCTGGAAAAAAGAAAACGGCGGCTGTAAAACCGTCGTTTAAAAAGGCGCAAAAAAGCCTTGCTGCCAACGGCGGTTTTTTTATTTGCCGCCATGCAGCATATACAGTTGAAAAATGCACCTAATAGGAATTGTAAAGTCCTACAACACGTTTTTCTATACCTGTTGCTAATTCAACAGGAACAGTAAAATGTGGTGAGGTGATTACATATGCGTAAAAAAGAGGATAGATACGATTTCAAAGCAGTAGGACAGTCAATTAAAGAAGCACGCAAAAGACAGGGATTGACCCGTGAACAGGTAGGCGCAGCGATAGAGATTGACCCACGGTATTTAACAAACATTGAAAACAAAGGGGCGCATCCTAGCCTACAGGTGCTATATGACCTTGTCTCCTTGCTTGACGTATCTCTCGACGAACATTTTCTGTCAGCCGGTGAACGCCGGATTAAAAGTACCCGGCGCAGAGCTGTGGAAGCCGGACTTGACGAGCTTACCGATCAAGAGCTTATCATTGTAGAGAGCGTCATTGATGGTATCGTCAAGTCAAAGAAAGTGGAGGAAAATTAAATCCTCCACTTTGAAAAAATAATTTTATTTATTGATAGAATCCCACAATTCTAACGCTCTATCAATAATCGGAAGAATTTCCTCTTTCCGATCTGTCAATAAATTGTTCAAGTGTTCCTTTTGCACATCTGTTAAGTTTTCAGATGTATTGATTACATTACCCTGTTCGTCTATTTCAATATCTCCCGGATATAATGCTAAATATAGTTTTCTGTTCTTATCAATATTTATAGTAATATCCGTATAGCCTTTACGGGCAGTAAGTACAAAATTATCTGTGTCTAATTCATATTTTCCAATGCTTTTAGGTTCTACCAGATAATCAACACCATTTTCTGTTAAGGCATAATATCCTTGATATCTTTCAATAAAATCCTCTGTTATTTCTTTGGTAAATCCGGCATTCTCAACTTCGTCATACATATGGTTATGTTGAACTTTACATACGCCTATATATATACCGGCTATTACCCCAACAGCTAAAAAACACGTTATCAAACCTATAAAGACTTTTTTGTAAATCTTATAGCTGTCAATTTTTTTCACCATGAGCATATCCTCCTTTAGCATTGTGTCAAGTGAAACATTAAATTCGTTGCTGATTTGAACAAGTGTTTGTAAATCGGGATAGCTTTTCTCATTTTCCCAATTAGAAACAGTTTGTCTGGTTACATGGAAGATTTTTGCAAAATCTTCCTGTGTCATATTCCTTTGTTTTCTTATTTCGATAATCTTTGTACCGATATTCATTTGGCGACCTCCTTCTGGTTACATTATTGATTTCACAGCTAAAAAAAGCTAGCAACTTATCTTTACATACCTTGAAAAAGTGACGCAAATAATCTTTGACAAGCGAAAATTAAGGCTTTTTCAGGGATTGTAGTAGAAGCGATAATAAATCAGCTTTTATTATATGGTACAATCATCGAAACATCTATACTAATCATTAGCAAATTATTTTCCAGTTGCCATCAGCCTTAGCCAGTGTCAAATCAAACTGTGATACCTGTGTCGCCTTTGTAGTCTGGTCTAGGTATGCCACGGATACAGATACTTTGACGTTATCCCCGTCCATACCAAATACCGGGTTGATAAGCTCCGAGAACAGATAATTGCCGCCCACGGGTTCAAGGGCATTGCCGGACACATAGTAGGCAAGCTCTTTATCTGTGGCGGTGGGATACAGCTTGAAGAAAGTTTCCAAAAACTCTGTCACTTCCGTTGTGGTGGCAGCGTCTACCGAGCCGTCCGCTTCCTGTGCTTTTGGCGTATAGCCGGATTTCCCCGGCAGGCTGCTGATAGTCGGGTTTTTGATGATAACCATATCTCCGTTGCTGTCCGCATGGACAGTTACCGTATAAGCGGCGGTGCTTTCTGTCACCTGTTCGCCCTCCGTCACCGTCTGATTTACCGAGTAGAGGACGGTGTACTCGTCCTCGCCGGTCTGCCCGATATTCCATATCTTGACTTCTCCCACCGCAGAGCTGGTAGGAATATCGCTTCTGACAGTGTCCACGTTCAAATCCTGCAAGCTCTCTGTGAGGTAGCCGCTGATGGCGGCTGTCCGTGCGTCAATCGCTTCTTTGGTATTGCTCCATGTATAATAGGCTTTTGCAAAGTCCTTGACGAAATTTTCTATTTTATTGGTGTCCACGATACGCTGTTCTATGATTTCCTTTTCATGGACGGTGTGCATATCTATCGCCGTGAAATTCTTATATACCCCGAAGCTGACACTTGCAATCAGCACCAGCCACAGGGCAATCACGGATTTCTTGTGCGTGCCGACTTTCATAGTACGCACTTTTTTCACCTTATTAGGTTTAGTCTCTTTTTCTTTTTTCTTCCATTTCATAAAAATGTTGTCCTTTCTGTCTTAGTTGGATTTTACACGTCCGGCGCAGATGAAGTGTTGCTGCCAGTACGAGGAATTGAGGTCTGCATATCCAATTGGGTCACCGGCATGGTACATACGGTTATTTCCGGCATATATCCCGACGTGGGTTACATACGTTCCGGCACTGTAGGTACTGTGGAAAAATACCAAGTCGCCGACTTTTGACTGTGACAGAGGGATATGCTGCACAGCGTCATACTGTGCCTGTGCCGTCCTCGGAAGTGAGATACCGGCTTTTCCATAGCACCACTGAATCAGACCGCTGCAATCAAAGGAAGTATTAGGATTGCTGCCGCCATAGACATAGTTCCAGCCTTGATATTTTAAGGCTTCATTGAATATTGCCTGTGCGGTTGCGTCGCTGAAATGAGGTACAGCCAGATATTGTGAGACGAGCTGCACATAGAACATATTCCCGTATTTATACCGCCAGCCGCCGTTCTGCTTGATGGAAATTTCATTCTTGTAGTCCACCTTGACGCCGCCGGATTTCTCCCTTGCGAAACTCTCTGCCAGTGTAAAGCTGTATTTCTTTCCACGGGCAGCCACATAGTCGATAAAACCGCCGCCATAATTGTAACTCTGGACGACGGTATTTATATCGCAGCCTTTCGCTTCTGCTGAAGAAAGCAGGGAAGCAAAATACTTGCACCCCTGCTCAATAGACTGCTCCGTATTAAGGGAATTGGGCGGCAGACCAAGACTTTCACTGGACTGCATAACGTCCTCGCCTGTGCCGCCGGACTCCACCTGCATGATGGCGAGCAGATAGTTCAGATAGTCCTCAATGCCGTACTTTCGTGCGTATTTTTCAACAGTAGGCTGATGTTTCAAAACCTCCGCTGACAGGTTCAACCCCGAATAGTCAAACTGTGCGTCGCTGCTTTCCTCATCGTCAGAAGTGACGATAAAAAGGAACAAAAGCAAGCTGATAATTCCCGTGAAAATCCAGCCAAATATCAGCAGATGGCGCAGCCTCATTGTTTCCGCCCTTTCTTTGTGGTAGTTTTCTTCACGGTGTTACGCTCGATATTTTTCTGGACAGACCGTTTCGTGGCAGTCTGCCGGATTTCCTTATTCCCGGACAAAGATGAGTTCTTTCGTTCCGGGGAAGTAGGATTTTTTACCCCCGGTGCATGAGACACCGGCTCATTCTTCACCTGTGTACGGATTTCCTGTGTCTTTGTCACCGGCTCTTTGGGTGTAGGATATTTTGATATATTCTCACGGGATACCGCCGGACGCTCTTTCTTCATAGGTTCACTGTGCTGCACCTTAGAAGCTGCCGCCGGGGAAGTAGGTTTTTCCAATACTGGCTGTGTTGCTGGACGCTCATGGACAGGGGCAGCCTTTGCCGCTGATCCTGCCTGTTTCGCTTTCTCCATTTCCATGCGCCTATGAGCGATAGACGGACGGCGGTTCTCCTGCCGGTCACTCCGGTCATGCCGCCTTGCATGGCGGTTCTCTATAACGTCACGCTGAACGCCGGATACTTTTGTTGTCTGTTCTGTGGAAGCCACATAGCCAGACTGAGACGGATTTTTCCTGTTCTGTTCCTTTGCGGTTTGTGACTTCCGACTGCTGTCACCGGTACGCTGTTTTTCTCCCGTAGCACCTACAGCAGAAGCGGCACGTTTCCCGGAGGAAGTGCCCGAACTTTGCCCGTTGTCATGGTTAGGACGGGAAGCGGCTCTTTTAGTATCTGACTTAGAGCCGGAAGCCGCTGCAGCTCCTACCACGCCACCGGCAGTACCAGCCGTCAGTGTCCTGCCGATACGACGCTCCAAACGCCTTGCTCCACGGTTGAGGAACAGATACGGGCGGCGCAGGATACGTCTGCCGACCTGTTGGGTGTCATTGGACTGTAGGCTGAACATGGACATTAAATCGCCCATCTTGAAATAGATACCGGCAAAGGTGACAATCTGCAAAAAGGCTATCATAAAGAACGGATACCCGGCTGAAATAGAGTAAAACATTGTGCTGACGCTAAAGGCAGCGGTGATGATAAGGGTAATACCGGCACGCAGCATAATAGTGTTGAACAGCTTTGTGACCGCCCGTTTCCCCATGCCCTCATACGTCGGTATCATTGACAGGATAAAGCTCACCGGCAGGAACATGGCATAAATGATAAACAGCACTTGCGAGAAAATCATCATGCCGGTAAGCAGAAACACAAAGACAGAGATACCGATATTGAATATAAACAGAAAGACCACTGTACCTAACCGGCTCATGGTTTTAGTAATGCTCATGTTGTCGTTATCCCTGTCCTCGATTTCCTCAATCACGATATTCTCTCTTTCGTCGGTGTCTGGACTGGTAGACAGCAGGCTCTCCACCCGATCAGCACCGAGACTGTCTACATCTGTCGTATCATACTGCAATAAGAGCCACGGCTGCTTTACCTGTATGGAAAACAGGCTGTCACGGATAAGGTCAACGCTGTCCTTTCCTTGACTGCTGGAGTCCGGCAGCGTGATTTTTGTACCCAGCGTCAGAGCCGCACTACTGATGTCCGAGGAAAAATCATTGATTTTTGCAATGTAGTTAGGGGCATAGGCGATAAAGGACGCTGACAAGAGAAAGACCACAAGGAAGTTAAGGACGGCGTGAACCGCCTTTGTCGTTTCCCGTTTTAGCAATCCCACATAGGCTACATAGATACCCACGACCAGAATGAGGATAAGCAGGAAGCCTACATAAAATCCCTGTGTGGAAAAGCCGTTCTCCGTCACTCCGGCAAGAGTCTGGATATTCTTCCCGATTGCGTCTGCCGTATCTGAAATAAAGTCCAGCTTGTAGGCTTCCTGCACCACATAGCCAGTGGCGTTGGAAATATACATACTCACTGTCCAGACAAAGTTGGTAATCGCATAGAGTCCATACTGGATACTCTTGCCAATGCCGTCCAGCCAGTTCCACGGAAGCCAATCCCACGAACTGTCTACATAGAAGTCAAGCTGATAGTTTTCCAGCGGATATTTTGAGTATTCATTGGCAGCGTCCACCGTATCGTCCACCAGACCGGCAGCATGAGCCACCGTTCCTGTGATGGAGAGGAACGCCAGAATACCAAACACCACCAACAGGGTGATACCGAGATAGCGCAGGATGTTTCGTTTCCTCATAGGCTCTCCCTCGTTTTTTCACGCTGTTTTGGCGGTCTGGTATCAAATGCGGCAAATAAATCCGCAAAGACCGGGTGTATCTGGACAACGCCCACACGCCCGTAGAGGTCTTGAAACAGGCATTGTCCGTTCTCCAAATCCCGGAGCCGCTTCTGGTTGTTCTCGTCATCGCCATCCACACCGAAAAATTCCAGCGTATCCTTGATTTCCTTGCTGTCTGTGGAGCGGAACGCAAATTTCAGACCGATATTGTTCTTCATTTTCTCGTCGTCCACGTCGCTGGAATTTTGCGTCACGAAATAGACAGCGGCGTTCATGGAGCGTCCGGCACGGATAAGTTTGTTAGAGAGGGATTTCCCCTGTGCCACCTGTAAGAACGTCCACGCTTCGTCTAAGTCGACGATTTTAAAAATACTCCTGTCAGAATGGATAAAATCTAAGGCAAAGGTACTGATGTCCATAAGGATAGCAACCGAGAGCAGCTCCGTGGAGGTGTAGTCCTCCAGTTTCGTGTCACAATCCGGCAGCACAAGGTCAGCCACCTGTATGATGTTGAGCTGTTTGTCCAGACTGATCGAATGTTCCACCGTTCCGTCGGAAAAGAGCAGATGTGCAAAGTCATAGTCCGCAATACTCTGGATATGGCTGGCGATACTGTTTGCCGTGGGCGTGCCGATTTTCCGTAGCTCGTCCACCACGCAGAGAAGTCCGTGTTTTTCTCCCTTTGTCACTTCCTGTAGTGCCGCCATGAGGACAGGAAACTTTTCGCCGTCACGGTATCGGATACCTGTCAGAAAGGTCAGAATATCCACGGCAAGGCTTTCCCCGTCATGCACGTCTTTCATAATTACATACGGGTCAAGCATACCCCGGTTTTCTTCGCTGTTGGTAAGGTTTACAATATTGATTTCCTCCGCAATCTCCGGGAGTGTCTCTTTCCATCTGCCACGCTCTGATTTTGGGTCAATAATCACCGCATGACCGCCGAACAGCACAGAATAATAGATAATGAGGTTATTGCAGAATGACTTCCCACCGCCCAGAGAACCGAGAAAGGCAGCCGCCAGCGCATTTGTGACGGAGCCTTCGACTCCTTGTGCCGCAAGGCTGGGTTTTAGGTACACGTTCCTGCCGGTATCGAGGTTATAGCCGATATAGATACCGTCCTTTTCCCCTAGCTGTTGTGTCGCACCGAAACCCAGACCAGCCAGAAAATCACTTGTCACATACTGGATATAGTCGTTTATGTACCGCTTGCTGGCAGGAATGAACTCGCTGTGGAGTCCGAGCATATCACCAAAGGGGCGCACCAGCTTTACGTTCAAGTCGTCGTAAAAATCCTTGACCTCGTCGCAGCGGCGTTTCAGCTCGTCCAGACTGTCCGCAGACACACGCACCACATAGGAGAGCTTATACATGGACTCCTTGCTCTGGTCTAGGGTGGTTTCCAGCTCATTGACCGAGTCCAGAGCTTCCACCACACTGTTGCCGGTTTCGTTTCCAGCTTCCCATGCGTGGTTATCCAAATCTTTCAGTTCTTTCTTTTTATTGCGTACCGTCGTCAGCGCTTTTTTGTTGGTGACGATTTCCACGTTCATAGAGGTGGACACCGGGAATGTAAACTGCTGTTGTTGGTAGTAGAAGATTTCCGAAGATGGAAAATCCAGCTCCCCTACGATATTGTTAATCGTGAAGTAGGCGGCATACGTCGTCTGGTCTTCACTTTCCAGACGGAGGTATCGCTGATTTTCTTCCACTAAGCAGCGTGTCGGACGGATAAGGTCATACCGTTTTACCAGCGTTTCCCGTTTCAGCTTTTTTACAGGAAAGTCATAGAAATAGTCCTCATAGGCAACGCCGGTCTTGCCGTAGATATGCTCCAAAAGGTAGCCGAAGTCCTTTTTCTCCAGACGGCGCACCTTGAACCGGCGAGCGATTTTATTCTCCAAAAGTTTCTCCATCTTCATAAAGCGGTTGATTTCATCATTGCTCATGGAGACAAAGTCACCCATCAGCTTGTGGTTGACTTCGTAGAGGAAGTCAGCAAAGGTCATGGACAGGGATTTCCTTGCGCCTTTCAGACTGATTTCTTCCTCGTTCACCAGCAGCTTAAAGCCAAGAAAAAAACGGTAATCAATCTGATTTTCACCAATCATATCCACTAAAGCGTCCGTCTGCTCGTCTATCTTCTCACAGGCGATTTCACGCAGCCGCCCGGTCACTTCCTCTTTGGGGCGTTCCTGTATCTGCCGGATACTGGACTCTGTGCTTATCTGCAAGGCGTGTATCTTCCCGTCACGGTTCTGTGCGATAAGCTGACGGAAGCTATCGTGCAGCCGGTATTTTTCTTCCGGCGATAGGAACGAGTAATTATAGGGGAGCAGCTCGTAATAGGCGAAGCACTCCCCGTCGTGGTTGAACACCAGATTGTTTTCGATATATTTAATCGGGAACATACAAATCACTCCTAACTGCTGTAATGGCGGTATCGAATTTTTCTTTCCCCAGCTTCACCGGCTTCCCGGCATAGGTCACTTTAGGGCGCACCAGATAACTGACACTGGATTTCAAAAATCCGAAAGGCTTCTTGCCGTCAAAAGTTTTCTGACTCATAAACCATGTAAGGGCGACAGGGATACCAAAATATTTAAGAAACGCCCCGTCAATGAGGGAAAAGGGCGGCAGCTCCCCGAACAGGATAACCACAAACAGGGAGACAACAAACCATGCCATCTGTGTAAAGGTAATCGGGAACGGGAGCTGAAAATCATTGATAGCGTAAATGACCTTTTCCACGTTCCAGATACTTGTGTAGCTTCTAATTTTTTTCAAAGTCTCGTACCATTCCTTTCTTCTGAAATGAATACAGCAGCCTGTATTTACAGACTGCTGCAATAAAAAAACTGCCAGAAGAACACTTGCGTTAGATCTGACAGCTAGTAGGGGATTTCAAATACCCCGTATCTTGTTTCCACGAAGCACCCCTCTATATCAAGGTCACGGGCAAATGCTTCATAGTCAATGTAATTTCTCAAACGGTCTGGTATCTCGCCCAGAGAGCCGCACTCGTCAATGAGGTAATAAGCAACGTCTACCATGTTCTCGCAGCCGGGATACTGGATAATGTCATCCTTATGTTCGTAGAGTTCCTCCACACCCGTAAAATGACAGAGTAAATCGTCCACCACTTCACTGATAGGATAATCCAGTTCCTCAATCATGGCGCACAGTCGGTTGACTTCCTCAATCGGCGTATATTCATCCACAGGGAACGGCAGCTCATAGTCATGGATGGCGTATTCTTCATAATTGCCATTCAAGCCGATACGCTCTGCCATCTCGTCGTAGTCCACCGGCGGTGTAAACCATGCGCCTACCAGCTCGCCCTCATTGTATTTGCCTAAATTGGCGATATAGACACGCATTTCCTCCATAGGTACACCGCCTTATTGATAGCGGAACACACCGCTAGAAGTGAACAGGTATCTGTCGCTTTGTTCCAGCTCACGCCCATAGGAAGCATAGTCGATATGTGCCGTAAGCTCCGGCGGCAGCTCTCCGAAACAGTGTTCCTCCAAAATGAGATACTCCGATAAAGCGGTAGGGTCTGCCACGTCATAGTGGTGTATCTCGTCCTTGTGGTTGAGAAAATCTTCGATATTCTGAAACCATTTATAGACAATCGCCTGTAATTCCTTTCCGACAGGCGTACCCTCGATTTCCTGTATCAGACGGCAGATACCGTTGATTTCCCACAGGTTCATGCTGGGCGTAAGGGCAAAGGGCAGCTCATAGTCGGCAATCTCGATTTCCTCCACCTCTTTGACACCGAGCTTTTCTTTTACTTCCTCAAAATCCACCGGGCAGTCAAACCATTCCCCGGCGTACCCGTCCTCGTCCTCCGAGTAGGGTTTTGTGATGTTGAGGATATAAAGTCTCATTTCATACATTGCTTTTTCATCACGTCCTTTCTAAACGTGCCATCACTTCTGTTAAGATAGCATACTTCACGCCGAATACATAACGTGAAAAGTCTTCTAGCTGCTGTTTTGGATAATCGGCAAGGGGAAGCCGCTTCATCTCGAACCAGACTGCCCGTTTGTAGTAGGCCAAGTCCGAGATGTAAGAGCAGCCGATCCTTGCCTGTATGTGATAACGTATAATTAATTTCGCAAAATCAATTTCATAAAAATAGACATGGTCTATAGCCGTTTGGTAAAATCAAGTCACCACAACTAAATCTATCAAAGGAGGCTATAGAACCATGTCTGATAAGATTATACAGCTAAATGAGGACTTAATAAAGCATGATTTAAAGGATCTTGTCCGTAACAGTGTCGAAGAAACATTAAACGCCCTGCTCGATAAGGAAGCCGACGAATTAGTCAACGCTGAAAAGTATGAGCGCTCCTCTGACCGCCAGGGATATCGTTCCGGCCATTATAAGCGAAATCTCCACACTACCGCAGGGGAAGTCGAACTGAAGGTTCCTAAACTGAAAGGGGTTCCTTTCGAGACAGCCATTATCGAAAGATATCGTCGCAGAGAATCTTCCGTGGAAGAAGCTCTTATTGAGATGTATCTGGCCGGTGTTTCTGTCCGACGCGTGGAAGATATCACCGAAGCCTTATGGGGAACGAAAGTATCCCCTGGAACCATCAGTAACCTGAATAAAAAGGCTTATGAGCATATTGAAACCTGGCGTACCCGTCCGCTTTCCGGGAACTATCCTTATGTTTACGTAGATGGTGTTTACCTGAAACGTAGCTGGGGCGGCGAGATCCAGAACGTTTCTGTTCTCGTTGCCATTGGCGTCAGTCAGGATGGCTGCCGGGAAATCCTTGGTGCTGCGGAAGGGATGAAAGAGGATCGTGAAAGCTGGCGTTCTTTCTTCGTATGGTTGAAAGAACGCGGGCTTACTGGTGTACGTTTGATCATCGGCGATAAGAATCTCGGTATGCTTGAAACCATTCCGGAAGTCTTTCCGGATGCCAGATATCAGCGCTGTACGGTTCATTTTTACAGAAATATATTTTCTGTTACCCCCCGTAACAAGATGAAAACGGTAGCGCTTATGCTCAAGGCGATCCATGCGCAGGAAAGCAAGGAAGCCGCCCGTGAAAAAGCAATCCAGGTAGCGGAGAAACTCCGTGCCATGAAGCTTGCTAAAGCTGCCAAGAAGGTAGAGGACGGGATTGAAGAAACCTTGACCTATATGGATTTTCCTACGCAGCATTGGACCCGGATCCGAACCAATAACGCTATTGAGCGCCTCAACCGTGAGATTAAACGGCGTACAAAAGCGATCGGTGCTTTTCCTGACGGGCAGAGTGCCTTGATGCTCGTATGTGCCAGACTGCGTCACGTAGCAGCAACCAGTTGGGGAGCCAGACGCTATATGAATATGGATCATCTTTTCAAAACAGAAGAGGATCTGCTGTCTGATATCATAGCCGGCTGACTACCGGCTGCTAAACGGCTAGGTTTTGATTTTGCGAAAAACTATTGACACTATCCTGTATGTCGGTGAAAATATCTTTGTCCACAATCAACCTCCCATCTGCTTTAGGGTAAGAAAAAAGCAGCAAATCTTTAGGATTTACTGCTTACACAAGAACTTTTAAATTTTTTTAAAAGGGATAACGCCTTTTCAGCGGTAGGTATAATTTCTTCATGGCTTATATGGTCTTGATATTTTTTGTGCTGCTTTTTCCACTGGGAATTTTCCCCTTCTTCAATTTCTGTCCATCTAAAAGTAATAATTTCTGAAGCAAAAGGAAAATGCATAGGAAATGAAAAACCACCTTTACGTTCATATAATTGTATTACATTTACATCATGTTTCAATTTATTATTTGCATACCGTAAGCCGCTGAAAAAAGCCTTTTCATTTTGAGATAATGGATTTTCTCCTATGCTTTGTAAATATTCATATGTATCAAGAAGCCAATGAAGAAATGTTCCAACTCTATAATTTACATCTTTTTTCAGTTCGTCACTATTCAAATTATGTGTTGCTGCCTTAATAGCCAAGTCCATTTCCATAAAACTTTTATTTAAAGCATATATCAGCATTTACAAACTCTCCTTTATGCTAATAAGTCCATTACAATTATTAGCTTTTATCTTTGAATAATTCTTTAATTTTATCATCAGATATATTTTCTAAATCAGGTTCAATTCCAATCGCTAATAATTCATCAGATGTTATTTTTTGATTTACTATTTTGCAATGTTTTGTAAAACACTCCACAATTATATACGTTGTTCCCATAAGAATAGCAGTACATATGATAATAAAAAATGCAATTAAAAACTTATTGTTTAAGCCGATATCTCCAAAAATACCACTCAAATAACCTAATCCTATAAATGCAAAAGCACATTTGTTAAGATAAGCATTTCTATATGTTTCTCTAAAAACCGTTTCGTTATAACTTAATTTATCGGTATTGTTATCCCGATAAATTAATCCCTTACCAGCAAATTGTTGAATTATTTTTTCTCGTTTAGTAGAAAGAGCAAAAATCATTAATAATAATGCTCCTGCCAGTTGTAATGAAATGGATAATATATATATTATTGTATACATAGATTATATCCTCCTTAAACTGTATTTATACTGCACTATATCATAATAATAACGGCATATCTGTAATCAACCTCCAATCTAGTCTAGTGTAAGAACAAGCAGTAAATCTTTAAGATTTACTGCTTGTTCTTAAATGTGACGGTAACATTTGATTTAGTTCTTCATTTGAAAAAAATTGCTCTTCATTATTCTTTAATGCTTTTTGTGCTTTTGAATAGCTCCTAGAATTGGTTTTTGGCGATTTCTTATAAATACTGTAAGTTTCGTTAAGTAAACTGTCTCTCATGGATACTATAGCATTATCGTCTAATACATCAAAGTCAGTCATTAGAGAAACATATTTTTCCCGAATAAGCCATAGTTCATCTGCCGCAAAAATATGTTGTTTCATTTCACTTTCGAGATTAAAATTTTTGAAGAACAGATTAAACGCCAGCAAAACCGTCGAAAAGAAACCGGCAATAATTGTATAAACATTTTCGTTTGTTACTACTGCGCCTAAGAAGCCGCCGGTAGATAAAGCAGATAATAGTATTTGTGCATATTTTATTAATTTTAATCTATTCTCTAAGGTGTTGACCTGTTTTAAATGGCTTGTGTATGTATAGACTACTCTACCATACGCTTCTTTTAATTGTATTAACAATCCGGCTCTATGTTGGGAATTTTGTACCATATATTTCTCTCCATTTACTATGCCATGTATAATAATATCCGTTGCTGTACGCAGAAATTGCTTCTAAGGACAAATCATATGCTTGTTTGGCTTCTCTTTTAAAAGAATATTTTTTTGTGACGTGTTTTCCATCACCAAATTTTATCCAGTATTCTTTGTCAGCATTATCATAAAGATATTTAAAAAAGTCTCTGGACAGCCAATCATAGTAAGAATATGATTTATCAGCGTATTTATAAGTTTGAATAAATCGGTAAGCAATGGTATCAATCAAAACTCCAGTCATACATACACCCATATTGTTGTTCCATGCTCTTGCCATACGACATAAACGCTTTAGATTTTTATTTGAAAGACTATTACGTCCATTAAAACAGTTCATTTCCTGTTTGGGATCCATGTATTTCCAACTGCCCCCATTATGAGTGTCTGGATACACATAAGAACCATCCTCTAACTTAAAGGACGGTACTATTTCAAATTTAATGCCATTGTAAAAGTCAATAACTACTACCTGTCCATCACCACCTATTTGAGAAGAAGAATACGTTTTTTGAAGCGACAATTTAACCGCCTGTAATAAAGCAGATTGTCCGTTTCCAGTATAATTGTTATATTTTGTATATTCAGACCATGGCAATTCTATAACGATATCAATATCACTGGTATATATAGCGGTTCCTCTTCCATAAGACCCTACATAAAAACTATGATTTGTCTCTGACTCTGTAGACCAAAAATCTTTATTTATCCTTTTAGTAATTGCATGATAACGAGTTTGTACATCATTTACCACAGAAGAACTCATTCTAAGATTTTTACAAAATGTAGAAAAATCTTGACTTACAGAAATATCCGACAAATAAATCCCTCCTCTAAACATCTTACAGAATATTATACCAATTTTTGGTCAAAGCTACAATACAAATCATGCTCCGATAATACGGTTGAACAGCTCCAGCAGCACATCTTTTACGCCACCGGCATTGAATACCAGACCTACCGCAATGAGCGCAATTACCAGAAAGCCGATAAGTTTGGAAAACTCACGCTTAAAGCCTAAGTAGATACCGATTACAACAATCGCCATCAGCACCAAGCTCTGTGCATTGCTTAAAAACCAGTTGTATAAGTTCTGACCGAAATTCATTTATCCTCATTCCTTTCTACTTTAATATTTTTCATTTCTTCGTCGGCTGCTTTGCCTACCTGTAAAATACACATCAGCACCACGCCGATACCCATACCTGCCGACACCAGCAGCAGGTCACAAAATAAATGCCACATATCTATTTCTCCATAATCATTTCTTCCGTACTCACCGAAAGTT
Organism: Lachnospiraceae bacterium KGMB03038; assembly: GCA_007361935.1. Lineage (NCBI taxonomy): Bacteria > Bacillati > Bacillota > Clostridia > Lachnospirales > Lachnospiraceae > Lachnospiraceae bacterium KGMB03038. Next base: position 1,633,071 of record CP041667.1, read on the forward strand.
GCTGCAAGACCTTTTTCAGCCGGTCAGTGAGCTTTGCGTTTTTCACCATATCCCGGATAATGGTGGTGTCGTTCTGCTTATCCAGCGTTTCCGCTACCTGTAAAGTAGGTGCGACCTGTCGTGCCAGCCAGTTCAGCGTGCGGTTAAAGTCATAGGGTTCTGGCTGTGTCGTCAGCTTCAAACGCCCCCGGTCTTTTCCAAGAAACCACGCCCACCGCTCATTGGTCTTCCACTCGCTCCGGCGTTTCGTGTCGTCCTTATCGACAAAGCGCACATAGCGGTTGATGATAGAAAAAGCGGTACGTTCAGCGTCATGGTATGTCAGCAAATCCCGTACCGCATAATAGGCTCGCTCATTTTTCAATCGGATTTCAAAGCGGTTTTTGATAGGCGTTTCCTCTAGGGGAATGTCGTACTTTACAAGCTGCTCATAATCTTTCTCGTAGATACAGAAGTAAACCTCTGATTTCAGAGAGCCGATATACAGCGTGTTTCCCATGCTGGATTTATTTTCTTCACGGCTTTGTACCAGCTCGCCGGAGCGGTAAGACTTAAAGCTCCGAAAGACAGAGATACATTCCTCATTCCGGCACTTTTTTGTCAGTTCTGGAATGTCCAGTATCCCCACCATATCGTTGATGGCAAGGTCAAGCCGCTTTATCACGCCGCCCTCCACCAGTGCGTCCATGAGGAAGTCATACCAGCTCCTATGCTGTGCCAGCAGGAAATTTTCAAACTGTCGGCAGCCTTTTCCTTTCAGTTCCAGCAGCACGCCTTTTTCCACGTCGGGAGACACCAGAACGAAAATATCCCCCATGTAGTAATGCTCTGGATAGTTATAAAATCCGTAATCCTCATGTATCATAAAGTCCAGCTTCAATCTAAGGATTTTGCTCACCACAAACTGTACGTCCGTAGTCGGGAAGCGTATCCTCACATAGTCAAACAGCATGGTAAGCGGTGACTCCGGGTTATAGCGTTCCAGTGCTTGCAGCAGATGTTCTTTTACTTCCTCGCCGGGAGCAGCCTTGCCGGACTCGATCTTGTTCAGATATTGCCGGGTGATACCGGCTGCTACAGCGATTTTATTCTGTGAAACGCCGTAAGAGAGCCGCTTTTTTTTAAAGCTGGTTATCCAGTCTGTATCATTCAGTCAAATTCCTCCTAACTGTCAGTGTCAACTAAGAGCTGTTCCAGTTGACACGCCCATCAGCACGAAAAGTCCTTTAAACACAAGGACTTTCCATACTTTTGAGACTGTTTCCTGTTGTAATTGTGCCCCCCTGTTAGATACCGGGGGCGAATGGTTGGCGTGGCGTACGCCACACCAACACGGCTAGTCCGTACCAGCGGCTTTCGCTTCGCACGCCGCCTGTCCGTCCTGCCTTTGCTGCATGAGTCTCCCGATTTCTTTCAGAAAATCATGCCCTTTTGGTACTAGGGGAGTGTAAAACTCCGATATGACACTTGTTCCCACGTCAACGTAGCCACGCCCTTTGATCTGCTTCAGAAAAAAGTCCTTGTCTACTTCCCCGAACATCATAGAGTATCCCAGCTCGCTCATGCGCCCTAATGCCACACGGAAATTAAACTGGTCACGGATACCGTCACCGAGATACTTTGCGTCTGGACGCTGACAGGCAAGGATAAGGAAGTATCCGGCTTGCCGACCCAGCATGACAATCTGTTTCAGCTTGTTCAAGACCGCAGCGTTTTCCTTTGTCGTCAGCATTTCCATAAATGCCACATACTCGTCAAAAATAAGGAAGTGGGGCGGTAAGTTGAGATAGGCGTAGTTCTCCCCGGTCTTGTAGCCCTCCATCCGCTTCATGGTTTCGCTCCGCTCCATCATGCCGTCATAGAAACGCTCAATACAGAAGGTAATATCCTCCTTGCGGTAATAGACTTCCGGCATGACAGCGGACAAATCGGCAAGGTCAGCGTTCTTAGGGTCAAGCACATACACCTGTGCGTTAGTACGCAGCAGAGCTTCAATGATGGTAAGGATAAAATACGTTTTTCCTCCACCTGTGCCACCGGCTATGAGCATATGGGGGAGCTTGTCATACTCCCATGATACGTTAGCCATGAGCTTTAGGCTGCCGTGTGCCGCCTGTACCTCGTCAATGGTGATACGGTTCGCAATGGTGTCATAGAGCAGCACATACTCCACAAAGCTGTCTTTCAGCTCTTTGGATACCAGTTCGCAATATAAGCCGGTTTCTAGCTTCTTCTCCAAATGTAAGAGCTGCTCTTGATACTTTCCCAGTGTGATCTCTGCTTGTATATGGATAAGTCCATGCTCCAGCCGATAGTACACTTTGGGAAAGTGGGTGATTTTCTCTTTGGAACGACTGTCCGGCAAGTCTTTGAAGAAACCGCCGTCCTGTGTCTTTTCAGACTCATACCACCCATTTTCTAATATCATGCGTGCCAACTTTTGCCGGTGGGAAAGCTGCTTTACTTTATCCGGCAGGAAATACCGATACAAAAAGGCAGCCGCCACACTCACCGCACCGGCCACCATGACAGTGCCTATCATGTATGGCGTGACGGTCAGATGGAAGCTGCCCTCATGGAGCAGAGAAGCCGATTTCCAGTCCGTATGAAACAGCGTGCCGATATTTAAGAGCAGCACCACCACAAGGAACACCAGAAGCAGAAAGCCGGTTGCCGTGCGGAATATAAGCGTCCTGTCGCTTGCTCGGATACGGTTGCCCTTTCTCTGAAAATATCTCATAAAATCTCCTTATATTAAAAAAGCAGCTAATCTTTTAAAGACTAACTGCTTTCATAATAGTAAATATAGAAACTCTTTTAATAACTTCTTAATTGTTCGTTTGTGAATACTTCACCTTGTTCATTTTCCCATTGTGAAGTGATTTTGAATTTATGCGAAGAACCCATATGGATTATTACATGTTCTTCAAAACTATTACCCGGTTCAAGATATTCATAAGGCATTTTATCTTTTATTAACATTATTTGATATTCTTGTGGTATTGAAACAGAAATATTATATGCAGTTGCATTGCCAGAGTTCCATATTTTTGCTTTGTATTTATTTTTAGATATATTTATAATTCTTGCTTCAATCCATGCCTTTTGTTCTTGATTTTCTTGCTGCCTAATTTTTTCCAGTTCATGTTCCTTTAATGCAAGCTCATATTCTTTTATCTTTTGTTCAAGCTCTGATAATTGGACTCGGACTTGCACGGTATCATTAGACTTTTTTAATGCCACAAGAGATATAATTACAGCGGCAATAGGCATAATATAGAGAGCGACATCTTTAATAACTTCTTTAAATACATTCCAGTATTCCATGATTTCTGGACTCATTTCATCACCTCAATTTTTTTAATGCCTTTGATAATTCTTTTTCTATTTCTTTCATTGCCTCATTTTTAATATCCTCAATATTGGCATTAATCACATCTTGATTTTCCTCAATTAGTTCAGCTTTCGTGAAAACTCTACCGCAATCTGAACATTTTATTTTTGTGTCATCTGGAGCTTCCATTAAATCATCTATTCCCTCGTCTAAAGTAGAAAATTGATCGTTTCCACATACGCTACAGAAGAGGGTTACGTTTCTGCTTAAATCTTTCATTCATTTTCCTCCCAACATGTAAAGTTAAATTATATTATACAACCTTAAAAAGACGTATTCAATCCAATATTTAACAGACATCTATACATGAGGAAGTAAATAAATTATCCCTTGCCCAGCCTTTCCCTAGAATATGTGTTCAAACTTCATTTTCTACCAGGAACATTATTTTGGTTTATTAGAAGGAAGTTTAGAGGCAGCATTTTTTAAAGCTATATCGTCTGCCTTGATATACCAGTCCACATCTGCCCCTTGAAACGTAGCTGTCGCCACAGTGTCGGCTACCGGATTGATAAGCTCCACCTCGGCGTTATAGTCAAACTCTTTTAAAGGCACGCTTGCCGGAATGGATACCTGTATCATGCGCCCCTGTCCTCTGGACTTCAAATCATAGGTGCGCTCCTTGATTTCCTCGGACACCGTACCGTCATCATTCTGGACGTGTACCTCACGGCGTAAGGCTGAAAATTTCAAAATCCCGAAAGTTTTCTCTTTGTCAATGATAATCCCGTTTGCTAATCTCATCTGTTCTGTACCTCCTTATGCTTTCACCATATCATCAGCGGATAAAATGTAATTGGTAAATCCACGGCTGCCGATTTTGTAGCCGGTAGCGGTGATTTTAGGGTTAATGAGCTTCACCTTTTCCTCGATTTCAAAGTTCTTCTCACCAGCGGAAGCCGGGAGGAATACCACAATATCATCCGCACGCTGCACGTTAGAGTACAGGTTGTAGCTCCGGGAAACGACGGTCATACGTCCGTTAATCCGTCGCTGATCGACCTTGCCCTCACCGGCATATTCCAGATTTCCGAATGTTTTTTCCATATTAGGGATAACGTGTTTTAATTCCATAAATTTCTTTAACCTCTTTTCTTTCTATAATTATGAATGTAATAGTTCCATTCTGCCTTGCAGAGAATATCTGTCTGCCTGTGGATAATCAAGGGCAGGCGTTGTGCTTCGCACCCTTGACAATCCCCATGCAGAAAGATTTAGAACAAACAAGCAGAATTTAGGTAACTTGTCAGCCGCAAGGACTGAATAAGGACAGAGGCGGTGAACGGATATGCAGCTCCATAGGCAGCCACCCGGTTATTTACGCTTTAAGGAGCGGAATTTCCTGTATGCAGCAAAAGCAATACCAGCCGCAGACAGTCCGAGCATGACCGCAAAGGCGGCTACATTCGTAGTATCGCCCGTTTTAGGAGCGTCCGTTGATTTTGTCGGAGTCTCCGGCGTGTCGGGTGTCTCTGGAGTTTCTGGTGTATCCGGCTGCTCTGGTTCATCCGGTACTTCCGTGATTGTCACAGTCTGCCCCTCGTCAGTGATGTCTTTATGCTCTGTGACTTTTACCGGCTCGTCCGGGTTCGTCACGTCGTAAAGCTCCTCAAATGTGACAAGCTGCTTTCCGGCAAGAGAGGAAGCGTCAAAAGTAAAGACAATCTCAACTTCCATATCCTCACTGTCAGCCGTAAAGGTGTAATCATTTTCCACACGTTTGCCGTCAATGAGCAGCTCCGCATTTTCGTCTTTTACCATCTGCCAGCCTTTGAGCTGGTAAGCTGTACCAACTTCCAGACCGCTAAGAGTGATCATATCCACGATAGACACCTCTTTGCCGGCGGTGATTTCCTTTTCACCGTCCGCACCTGTCGCCGTTGTGTGAATTTCAATTATCCGCTCGGTAATAAGTACGGTCTGCCCCTCGTCGTCAATGTCCTTATGTTCCGCTACCTTTACCGGCTCGTCCGGGTTCGTCACGTCGTAGAGTTCCTCAAAAGTCACCAGATTTTTCCCGGCAAGGGCAGAAGCATTAAAGGTAAAGGATACCTCAACCTCCATCTGCTCTTTATTTGCGGTAAAGGTGTAATCACTCTGCACCGGCTCGCCGTCAATGAGCAGCTCGGCGTTTTCATCTTTTACCATCTGCCAGCCTTTGAGCTGGTACTTTGTACCGACTTCCAGACCATCTAAGGTGACGATATCCACGATAGTCACCTCTTTACCGGCAATGATGGACTTCTCACCGTCCGCACCTGTGGCTGTAGTATGGATACTAAGCTCTTTCTCGTATTCGTCCGTCAGTGTTCCTAAGTCAATGACTGTCTTATCTTTGGATACTACGATTTCAAATGCAGGAATAAGCTGAAAGCCTTTGTTGCTGTCGCAGCGGAGTTCCTCAATCTCGTAGGTGTCATACAGGAGCGCACCTTTGGAGTCGTCCGGCTCTGATGTACCGAACCAGATACCGTCCTCGCTGTTCTTGCCCTCGTTTGTGTTCTGCTTGTGGGATACCCATGCAGAAGAAGTGGAAAACTGACCGTTTGCGTCCGTCACAATGATGTGACTCTCGCCGGTAGTCTTGCTCATGATCCGAAACGGAACATTTGCAAGACGCTGATGTGTTCCGGCACCAATCTTCACACCCTCAATGTCGCCACGCTTAATCTGGTTATAGATGGACGTATCCTCGCCGGTCAAATCCACGATTTTCCCGTTCTCTGTGATGGAAAACTCTACCGCTTTAGCGCCCTCGGTCAGATAACCGTCGGGAGCTTCGCTTTCTTCGATACGGTATTTCCCGTATGGCAGTGTGTCCGCAGCAGTAGAAGCGATACCGTCAATGCCGGTACGGATTGTTTTAACGACTTCGCCCTTATTGTAGAGCTTGCCGTCTACCAGCACGGGATTGTCATTGAGCGTGATAATCTCAAAGGCAGCGTCTTTCAGTGTTGCGCCGCCCTGTGCTTTGGTATCCTTTGTCTCTAAATCCCGTTTCTGTATCTGCACGCCGCCACGAATGACCTTGTCGGATACAGAAAATTGATTGCTGCCGGTAAGGCCAGCCAGCTCCCCGTCCTCGGTAATCTGTGTGATATACAAGCCGGTAATCTGTTCTTCACTTCCGGCAGCCTGCATATATGCGCCCTCTAACAGATAGCCGGAGGGAGACTTTGTTTCTTCCACGGTCAATGTACCCAGAGGAAGCACGGCTGTTCCGTCCTGGGTATAAAAGCCGTCGCCGGATACCTTATATTTATCAGCCAGCCGGGATACATAGTGAACCGTGCCGTCGCTGTCTTTTTTAGCGAGTGTCTTTGTTGTCCATGTCCTTGTAGGCTCTGCCGGGAGGTTATCAGCCGTATAATATCCGGCATAGAAATTCCATGTGAACTCTGCACCCTCTAAGGAAGCGTTACCCTGTGCGGTAGCTTTTCCTGTCTCCATATCAATCTTAAACAGTTCGATAAGGGTATCTGTGACCTTTGGCGTATCCGATACGCTCAAAGTGGCGGTCTTTCCGGCTTCCACGGATAACGGATACACAGTCTTGTCCAGCTTGTAGCCAGCCGGAGCGGACAGCTCCTTGATATAGACCGTACCAGCTTTGACCTCCACGGTTTCTGTATTTCCGCTGGTATCCGTTGTAAGGGTGGCAAGCTGCTCTGTGCAGCCTTTATCAGAATAGACACCATAAACCGCACCGGCGATTGAATAATTCCCGTTGCCGTCTGTAATGCTGGTATTACTGGAAGTCTTTTTCAGTGTGGCATTTCCGACAGCCAGCTTTGCCCAGAACTGACCTAATTCCTGCCCCTCGCCGGAGTAGATATAGCCGCCGCACTCATACCGTCCTTTATTCTCATTGACAAAGGTTTTCGCACCGCTGTAGACTTCGTCCTGTACTGCCTTTGAGATTTCATCATAGGAAGCACGGACATTATCGCACTGCCAGCCAAGATGGACGCTCAAACGCTGCCAGACCACACACTGTTCCAGTAAGTAGACCTGTTTATAATTCAGACTACTGTGACTGGCGGCATACTGTTTGACGTATTCCAGAGAGAGGGCAATGTCAGCGATCTGGTCTGCACTCATGCGTGTGCTTGCGTCCGCTCTGGTCTTGTATCCATTGCGGAAGTCTGTGTTGATGTCGATACAGTAGGCTGTCTCGCCCTCCACTTTCATAATGCCCTCATTAAAGGTTGAACCGATAGAGCCGTCGTTCATCACCTTTTCAATATGACCGGCTCGTTCTGCTGACTCTGTCCAGTATTGCGTCTCGGCAGCATGAACCTGTGAAGCCGGTAGAGTGGTAAACACAGCTGCCAGACTAAGGAAACCAGCCAGCAGCCGGTTGAGTATCTTTTTCATATGGATTGTTTTCTCCTTTCATTTTGGGTACAAAAAAGGACGCTCATTTCTGAACGTCCTAAAAAATCATATCTGAACTTTTAAGGAATACTTGTACTCCGCATAATGTTCACCCAGCACATAATCAATCACATTTGCTTTTGGTATAAGATAGGTAGAGCGGATATAAAAATGTTTGACTTTGTTCTGCCGCATGAGCTTTCTTGCGGTGGTGTCGCCTATGCCGCCCAGCATTTCTCTGAACTGTTCCAAATTCACAAGGTCTGGATAATCCTTAAATCGTTCTTCGTAATATTCTTTATTCCTCATTCTTCGTCAGCTCCTTATATCAGATTGTCAGTGATAGGTGCTGACTGCTTTTCTTCTATAAATATATTTATAAGTATCTTGCCGGGAGGGGAGTAATGAATATCCCTCCACATCCCTCCTAATATCCCTCCAACGGGAAAATTTACTTGCCAAACCGCATTTTTTCAATTATCCTTTATCTGTAAGGTTTATTTGTTGCCAATGGCTGAAAGGACTTGAATTTATGCGGTTTTCGCCGGTTTTTCAGTACCATTCAACACCAGTATGTTCCAGATACTTCTGAATGGTTTGTAAAACTCAAAATCTTGCGGGGGCGACCTCGTGTGGGTTCAAGTCCCACCATCCGCACGGAAAACCTTGAAAGTACTGGCAGTGCAGTATTTTCAAGGTTTTTTCTCTATATACTTTCTTTTGGCTTTTAAAATATGCCAATTTAGTGTATACTGAATGGTAGCGCGAAAGACGCGCGGATCTATCAGCCGATAAATGGAGGCAGAGCTTTTTATATGAGAGAAAAAATCGTATTGATCGACGGACACAGCATTTTAAACCGGGCCTTCTACGGCGTGCCGGACCTGACGAATTCAGAGGGGCTTCACACCAATGCTGTGTACGGCTTTTTAAATATTATGTTCAAGATCCTGGACGAAGAACAGCCGGAATATCTGACGGTGACCTTTGATGTCCATGCCCCGACTTTCCGGCATGAACTGTATGAAGCTTACAAAGGGACCAGGAAACCTATGGCGGTGGAGCTGCGGGAACAGGTTCCAGTGATCAAGGATGTCTTAAAAGCAATGGGAATCCAGATCATTGAACAGGCGGGCCTGGAAGCGGACGATCTGCTGGGAACGATCTCCAGACAGTGCGAGGAGCAAGGGCTGGATGTGTCTATCATATCCGGGGACCGGGATACGCTCCAGCTTGCCACGGATCATGTGAAGATCCGGATCCCCAAGACAAAACAGGGACGGACCGAGGTGGAGGATTACAATAGGGAGCAGGTGAAAGAGAGGTATGGCGTCACCCCTGCTGAGTTTATCGATGTGAAAGCTTTGATGGGGGATTCTTCCGATAATATTCCCGGAGTACCGGGAGTGGGGGAGAAGACGGCTACCAAGATCATCCAGGAATATCATTCGCTGGAGAATGCCTATGCCCACGCGGAGGAGATTAAGCCTCCAAGAGCCAGTAAGAATCTGAAAGAGTATTGGGAGCAGGCCAAGATGAGCAAGGTCCTTGCCACCATTGAAACCCACGCGGATATTCCGTTTGAATTAGAACAGGCCCAAAAGGGTGAGCTTTATACGAAAGAGGCTTATGAACTGTTTCAGAGACTCCAATTTAAGAACCTGCTGGGGCGCTTTGAGGTCCAGGCAGATGCCAACGCGGTGGAAGAACATTTCCGGGAAGTGACGGATCCGGAAGAAATAGAAAGAGTGCTGGCGGAGGCGGCCGAAGCGGATGTGGTAGGCGCCGCGGTGTCGGAGGACCCGGAAGCGGTGCTGCCTCTTTTTGCCCACCCTTCCGGTTATGGGAGGATTTCCATTGCCTATGGGCCAAAGCAGGTAGTTACCATTCCCTGCTCCATAGAACTTGGTATGGATGAGCTGCTGAAAAAGCTTTCCGTCCTTTCCGGGAAGGTAAAAGTATTTGCCGTGTGCGGACTCAAAGGGTATCTGGAGAGCCTTCCGGACATTCGGGAAGAAAGCTGCTTTGACCCGATCATTGCGGCGTATCTTCTGAATCCTTTGAAAAGTGATTATGATTATATAGATGTGGCGAGAGAACAGTTGGATCTTCTGATCGACGAGAAGCTGAAAGTGAAAGAAAAGTCTTGTTATGAAGCTTACACTGCCTGGGCTGCTTATCCCCGTCTTCTCGAAAAGCTGAAGGAGACAGGAATGGACCAGCTGTTTGCCAAGATAGAGATGCCGCTGGTATTTACTTTGAGAGATATGGAAGCGGCGGGCGTAAAGGTAGAGGCAGAAGCTCTGAAAGCATACGGGGAACAGCTTGGAGAACGGATTGTGGATCTGGAACAAGAGATCTACGGCCTGGCGGGAGAGATCTTTAATATCAATTCGCCCAAACAATTAGGGGTGATCTTATTTGAAAAACTGAATATGCCCCACGCCAAGAAGACGAAGACCGGGTATTCCACCGCGGCGGATGTGCTGGACAAACTGGCGCCGGACTATCCTTTGGTGGCTAAGATCCTGGAGTACCGGCAGCTTGCCAAATTAAAATCCACTTATGCGGACGGCCTTGCCAACTATATCGGGCCGGATGGCAGGATCCACGGGAAATTCCATCAAACAGTGACAGCTACTGGAAGGATCAGCAGTACAGAACCAAATCTGCAGAATATCCCAGTCCGGGTGGAGCTGGGCAGACTGATCCGAAAGGTATTCATTCCAGAGGACGGCTATGTCTTTGTGGATGCGGATTATTCGCAGATCGAGCTTAGAGTGCTGGCTCACTGTTCCGGGGACCAGCAGTTGATCCAGGCATACCGGGAAGCCAAAGATATCCATAGAATCACGGCGTCTCAGGTGTTCCATGTGCCTTTCGAGGAAGTAACGCCTCTCCAGCGAAGGAACGCGAAAGCCGTTAACTTTGGGATCGTCTATGGGATCAGTTCCTTTGGACTGAGCCAGGATCTGAGCATTACCCGGAAGGAAGCGGCTCAGTATATTGAGGATTATTTCCGCACCTATCCGGGAATCAAACGCTTTTTGGATGATGCGGTGGCTCACGCAAAAGAAAAGGGATATGTGGTCACGCTGTTTGGAAGGCGCCGGCCTGTGCCGGAACTTTCTTCCAGCAATTATATGCAGCGTTCTTTTGGCGAACGGGTGGCAATGAACGCCCCGATCCAAGGAACAGCGGCGGATATCATCAAGATCGCTATGATCGGTGTGGGACGAAGGCTTAAAGAACAGAACATGCGGTCCAGACTGGTATTGCAGGTCCATGACGAACTTCTGATCGAGGCGCACAGACCGGAATTGGAAGAAGTAGAGAAGATCTTGAAAGAAGAAATGGAACAGGCGGCATCCCTGGATGTGCCATTGGAGATAGATATGCATACAGGAGAAAACTGGTACGAAGCAAAGTAAGAGGTGGAAGCGTATGAAGATTATTGGAATTACAGGAGGCATAGGAGCCGGGAAAACACAGGTTCTTGAATATCTGCATAATCGGTACGGGGCTACCGTATGCCAGGCGGATGATGTGGCAAAGAAACTTCAGAAAAAGGGCGGGGCGTGTTATGACGCCATTGTAGAACATTTTGGAGAAGAGATCCTGGATGAAAAGGGAGAATTAAACAGAGACAGGCTGGGGGAGATCGTATTTTCAGACTGTTCCCAGCTGTCGCTGCTCAACAGCATCGTACATCCGGCGGTGAAAGAGGAAATCTTAAAGAAGATTCGCCAGGAAGAGCGCAGGAATACGAATTTGTTTATTATAGAGGCGGCTCTTTTGATCGAAGATCACTATGATCAGATCTGCGACGAGTTGTGGTACATTTATGTGGAAGAAGCGATCCGTAAGAACCGTCTGTTTTATTCCAGAGGCTATGACGCGGCAAAGATTGAGGATATCATGCGGGCGCAGCTGCCAAAGGATATGTTCCTGAAACATTGTGACAGGGTGGTCGACAACAGCGGTGTATTTGCGGAGACGATGCTGCAGCTTGACAATATTATCAAAGAATTATAAAGGATGGATGACATACATATGAGATTATGCAGTATTGCCAGCGGAAGCAGCGGAAACTGTATCTATGTGGGGGACGATCATACGCACCTTCTGGTGGATACGGGAATCAGTAAAAAAAGGATTGAAGAGGGGCTTTCTTCCCTGGATATTAAAGGGGATGAGCTGAATGGTATCCTGATCACCCATGAACATATCGATCATATTCAGGGACTGGGGGTGTTTAGCAGAAGGTATGAGATCCCTATTTACGCTACAAAAGGAACCATTGAAGGAATCAAAAACTGCAGGAGTCTGGGGAGGCTGCCGGAAGGACTGCTGCACGAGGTAAAGTTAGATGAGGGATTTGATCTGGGAGAAATGAAGGTCCGTCCATTTGCGATTTCTCACGATGCCAATGAGCCTTCCGGTTTCCGGATCGAGAATCAAAGGAAGTCCGTGGCGGTGGCGACGGATCTTGGGATGTACGATACCTATACAGTGGAGAATTTGAAGGATTTGAACGCTGTGGTATTGGAAGCCAATCATGACATCCATATGCTGGAAGTAGGGCCTTATCCATATCCGCTGAAAAAAAGGGTCATGGGGGACAAAGGCCATCTTTCCAATGAGTGGTCAGGGAGACTGCTCTGCGACATCCTGCATGACGGCCTGCAGTATGTGCTGCTGGGCCATCTGAGCAAGGAGAATAATTATGAGGAGCTTGCCTATGAGACGGTGAAGCTGGAAGTCAGCATGGGAGACAATCCCTACAAGGGAGAGGATATCCCTATGATGGTAGCAAAAAGAGACTGTGTTTCAAAAATCATTACATTATAAGAAAAATGAGGTGTGGGAATGGAACGAATCGCAATCGCAACAGACAGCAATAGCGGGATTACGCAGGAAGGGGCAAAGGAACTGGGGATACGGGTTTTGCCAATGCCTTTCTATATCAATGGGGAACTGTATTATGAAGATATTACGCTGACGCAGGAGGAGTTTTATCAAAGGCTGGCGGAAGACGCGGATATCTCTACCTCTCAGCCGGCGCCTGCCGATGTGATCGGCCTTTGGGAAGAGCTGCTGGAAGAGTATGATAAAGTGATCTATATCCCTATGTCCAGCGGGCTTTCCAGCTCCTGTGAGACAGCTATGGGACTGGCGCGGGATTTTGAGGGAAAGGTTTATGTGGTGAACAATCAGAGGATTTCGATCACGCAGCGCCAATCCGTACTGGATGCTATGGAGCTGCGCGACGCCGGCCTTGGCGCGGAAGAGATCGTAGATGTTCTGATGAAAGAGAAGCTGGAGGCCAGTATCTATATCACAGTGGATACTCTGAAATATCTGAAAAAAGGCGGAAGGGTGACACCTGCCGCCGCGGCGATCGGCACGGTTCTGAATTTAAAGCCGGTGCTCACCATCCAGGGAGAAAAGCTGGATGCGTTCGCTAAAGTACGGGGGATCAAGTCGGCGAAGAAGACGATGCTGGATGCCATGGATAAAGATATCCATGAACGGTTTGCCGGGAAGGAAGTCCATCTGGAAGGAGCCTATACCTGTTCCGAGGAGGAAGCAATGGAATGGAAGCGGGAGATCGAAGAAAGGTTCCCGGGATATGATGTAGTAATGGACAAGCTTTCTCTGAGCGTAAGCTGCCATATCGGGCCGGGCTCCATTGCCATTGCCTGCAGCAAAAAGATTTAGGAAATGTTATAGGGAGAGAGATTATGATGAGAGGGAGAAAATGGCGTGGCTGCCTGGGAATTTTTGTGCTGACCGCAGCGCTTTGGTGTTTGGCGGTTCCTGTAATGGCCGGGCCTGATACGGAAGAGGCAGTTGATGTTGAGCCGGGATCCACAACGGAGATGGAACCGGATCAGACGTATCAGATTTCTAGTCCGGCAGAAACTATGACTTCTTACATTTTTAAGTTTACCCCTCAGGAAGACGGCGGATATTATCTGGAATATGACGGCGAGATCAATGGTTATGAACTGGGACTGGAGTACTATGTGACGGACGGGGAAGAAAATCTTCTTGCCGGCGGTAATGGCTCCGGATACTATATGCTGAAGGCGGGAGAGACTTATGTGTTCGATATGGATGCAATCCCTAACTACCGGGGGGCGGCCGCCGCAGGCCAACTGACCATGACGAAAGAGTATGATTGGAACGAGTGTGTCTATGTAGACGGAAATCAAATCGCCACAGAACTCGCTCAGAATTTCAAGATTCTATACCTCCCGGACGGAGTGAGGGGGATGAAAGACAATTCATACGTTTATGGGATCTATACGCTGATTCTGCCGGATTCCATTCAAGATCCGGTTGACCATATGGATTTCTGGACCGCTTCCTACCGCTACGAGACAGCAGGGACTTCCGGGCGATATCTGGCGGAGGACGGCGTGCTCTATGATCAAAAGGACAGAATCCTGCGGTATGTTCCTCCTGTGAGAGAGGGGAGCTACACGGTCAAAGATGGTACAAAAGAAATTGGAAGCAGCGCGTTTGAGGGGACAAACCTAGAAGAAGTAATCTTTCCGGATTCTGTGGAAACTCTCTCAAGCTTTGGGAAGAGCGAGACGCTGAAAAGAATTAAGCTTCCGGCTGATGCTTATGGAATGAGCGCAGAAGCTTTCCAAAGCCTATATGCCCTTGAGTCCCTTGAGGTCTCGGAGGCAAGCGAGAGATACGAGAGCAGGGACGGCGTGCTTTTCAGCGACAATTCTGACGGCACATGGACGCTGGAATTTTATCCCATCGGGAAGGAAGACCTCTCTTACACGATCCCAGAGGATGTGAGCTGGCTGGCCTCGGGATCTTTCGCGCAAAGCGGTACGGAAGATGAGGCGGTACGGAACCTGAAATATCTTACGATTCCGGAGACGGTCATAAACTTGAATGGGTTTCTTCAGGCCGGAAACGGCTACAGCGTCTATACAGAGCTGACACTTAGAGGCTATGAAGGCTCGGCAGCCCATCAATATTACCTGGAGAATTTTATTTTCAGCGACCAGATCAAGTGGGAGACGATCGGAGAAGACGGAGAAGATGAGAAACGGGACTTTACGCTTAAAGTCGATAATAACAGTTTCCAGCATTTGGGAGTGGGAACGAAGGAAAGCGGATTCTGGGGCACAGACGGGATTGAACTGACGGATGAGGATTACCAGAAATTATTCCGCCATGAGATGGAGGATGGCGTACGCGACTATTTGAGAAACTACATCAATGGCGATGTGAAATGGAAAGGATCCTGCCATGGGATCGCCACGGTCATCGGGCGAGTGTTTAACCAGGATATGACGGTCGCGGAGGTTTCGGACAGCGGAAGATCCTGCGTTTATGATCTGGATCAGCCCTATGAGGATCAGGAGTATCTGTCTGCTATCAGTTATTATCAGTTGATGCAGTATGTGGATGATCCGGGGATTCATGAACTGGCTTCGGTTTATCACAAAAGGCCCGGTATGATAGGAAGTCTTTTAGATTTTCTGAAAGGGACAGATTCGGGAGAGATGTCTTCTCCGGCGGAATTTGAGAATTTTTTTGATACGATGAGATCTTCTCTGGACGAAGGGAAGATTTTACTCCTCCGCAGTCCCAGCCACACTGTTTTGGTGACGGGTTATGAGACAACAAACCAGGGTTATACTTTTCAGATTTATGATGAAAACAGCGTGAACAGCGAACATCCAGAAGGTGAACTTTATGAATGGAAGGTAAGCAAGGATTTTATGAAGTTTAGCTGCGCCGGCTTTTTCACACATGATGGGGAACCCTTTAATGAAAAAACCTTCGGATGGCTTTCCATTTTACTGCCTTCTGAGACGGACCAGGGCCATATGGCGGAGCCCAAAGAGGATGTGACCGATATCCTGATCGATGCGATGGACCGCTTTACAATCCGGGATTCAAAGGGAAATACCTTGAAAAGTGACGGAAAACAGGAAGTGGAAGCGACCATGGAGGTGGAAGAGCTTCAGACGATCAATTCCACCCTGGGAGATGACGCGCAGGGGTCTTTGGAGTGTAAATTTACGGTGCCGGATGAGGAGACCTACCAGATTTCTGACCTGGGAGAAGAGGCCGGGATTTCCCTCTACAATGACAAGGGATACCTGTCGCTTCGCGGAACTGGGATCAGATCCGCGAAGATGACGCCGGGAGAAGGCATTGAGATTCAAGGGGAAAAGGGCGGTTCTTTTACGGCTGTTATCGACACTGACGAGAAGGTCGCAGAAAATGAGACCGGACTTATTTCTGTTTCCGGTACGGTAAAAGGAGATGGAGCGATCAAAATCCAGACTTCCGGTGAGACAGTGACGATTAATTCGGAAAATGATATAGAGGATCTGAAATTGGAATCCTTTGTGGAGAATGAAGCGCTTCCGCTGAAGATAGAAAACAGCCAGGGAGGCGATAATCTGAAAGCAGGTGAAGCGGTTGCTGTAAAGGCGACTGATTTTGGAAAACAGGATGATTCAAACGACCCCAATGGGGATGAAACGAACTCTGGAGATGCGGGATCAAACAATCCGGGAAAAGGAAATCCAAGCGAAGAGAATCACACGCCGGATACAGGAGATGTCAGAGCAGGCAGATATCTATTTGGCTTTTTGATATCAGGAATGGTAATCTGTGGGACAATATACTTGAAGAAAAGGGTTCAATGGAAACAAAGATAGTAAATAAGCTCGCCAAAGGCGGGCTTATTTTGCGGAAAATAGAGGGTTCCCATTGAACAGGCAAGGTCAGCAGCGGACGATCTGCTGCTGGTATTCGCTGATGAAGGGGAGCTTATACTTGTCTGTGATCACGCTTTCGTAGAGGTCGGCGGCGAAGATATCCTGTTCGATCATGCGGGCGGCGGCTCCGGTAAAAGTTTCCGTCTGAGAGAGCTTGGTGACCAGCGGGATCTGGGAGCTTCTCTTGAGTTGGGAGAAAAATGGGGCCGAGTCTTTCCGGAAACCAAGGATCCTGGCGTAAGGGCATCCGCCTTCCTCCTGATACGAGAGCATGTCCGCTCTGGTAATATGGAGAAGGATGTGGAACAGACTGCGGCTTATGCGGGAATAGGTCAGTTCTTTTGTCTTCAGCAGACCGCAGAACTGATCAAAATGCAGG
The DNA here is from genome assembly GCA_007361935.1 of Lachnospiraceae bacterium KGMB03038. Classification (NCBI taxonomy): domain Bacteria; kingdom Bacillati; phylum Bacillota; class Clostridia; order Lachnospirales; family Lachnospiraceae; species Lachnospiraceae bacterium KGMB03038. The sequence continues at coordinate 1,649,989 of CP041667.1, forward strand.
AAATCATTCCGGCAGTTCATGATCCGATTTGCCAGCTCTTCTGACACATCCTGATATTTGACCAGGCTGTCTCTGGATTCCTTCATAAGCTGATATTTTAAAAGTAAAGAAAAGTCGTCGCTGTAGACAGGATAGCGTTTCCGGTAACTTTCTTCTAAAAGCCGGATGCAGGAAGGAGGAACCTGGCCTTCCAGCCTTGTCATTGTCTCTGATAGTGTAGGCTCGTCAAAAAGACCGTCAGATTCCAGATGAATAGAATTGCCGGCAAATTCCAAAAGTCTTCGTATGGCGGAGGCTGAGCTGCAGCTTTCAGAAAGTTGTGTGTCGTGGTAGCCGGAGACCTTGCGCTGGATGGTATAGGCTTTCATTGGACTGTTGTTCCGATGAAGGGCTTTCAGGTACTCGATGCCAAGGATATTATTCGGCTGTTCCAGGATCAGATCCAGTCTATCATCTTTGAAATAAGCTTTAAGTGCCATTTGTCTGGCCAATGGAAAAGACATACCGTTCCGAAGGCCTTCCTGGAGTGAAAATTGGTATTCCTGCGGCTCGTCCGCCGTAACTTTGGCAATCTCATCCAGGAGGGAAAAATCCCCGCACTCACTCCCAAAACAAATAGCGTCCACACAGCCCAGGCGTTCCAGCAAGGAGACGGCGCCGACGGCAAAATACTCGGCGCTTCCAGTGGCCCAGCAGACGGGAAGTTCCAGGACAATGGAGACTCCAGCCTCTAAAGCGACCTTTGTCCGAAGGCGTTTAGGCATGATGGCTGGGGCTCCTCTCTGCACATAGTTTCCGCTCATAACAGCGATGGCAGCATCTGCGCCGGCAATGTCAAGCGCCTGTTCTAAATGATAGAGATGACCGTTGTGAAAAGGGTTGTACTCTGTGATCAATCCGACAATTTTCATGAAGAATCTCCTTGTATATCTTTTTCAAATTGATTATACTATAGAAAGACTGACCAGGCAAATATCAGAAAGGAGGGAGATTCATGGGAGACGAAAAAAGAACCAACGGACCAGAAGCTCAAGAAGTGGTTCCCGAACAGACGTGGGAGAATCCGGAGGAGCGCGCGGAACTGACAGAAGAACGAATCCTGGACATGTTGGAAAACCGGCAGTACAAGGAATTGAAAGAAGAGCTGGAGAATAACATGTATCCTGTGGATCTGGCCGATATTCTGGAAGAATTTGACCAAAAACACCTGGTCATGGTATTCCGTCTTCTGGCGAAAGAAGAGGCGGCAGAAACCTTTACCTACATGAACAGCGACATGAGAGAGCTTCTGATCAATGCCCTGACGGACTCCGAGCTGGAAGAAGTCATGGAAGAAATGTATCTGGACGATACGGTAGACGTTTTGGAAGAGATGCCGGCAAACGTAGTGGACAGACTGCTTCTTGCCACAGATGAGGAGACCAGGACCCAGATCAATCAGCTGCTTCAGTATCCGGAGGACAGCGCCGGAAGCGTGATGAATGTGGATTACATCGCGCTTAGGAAAGAGATGACAGTGGCGGAATCCATCCTGAAGATACGGCAGGTGGGAATTAATAAGGAGACCATCTATACCTGTTATGTGACGGAGAAGCGGAAGCTGATCGGACAGGTTGATGTGAAAGAACTGCTGACTACCAGCGAGTCTAAGACTATCGAAGAGATTATGGAGACCAATCTTCTGTACGCCCATACTACGGATGATCAGGAAGATGTGGCAAAGACTATTAATAAGTACGGACTGATCGCTCTTCCGATTGTAGATCATGAGTTCTGTATGGTGGGAATCGTAACGGTAGACGACGCCATGGCAGTATTACAGGAAGAAACAACGGAAGATATCAGTATCATGGCCGGTGTCAGCCCTAGCGAAGAGTCCTACTTTGGAACAACGATCCTGGAACATGTGAAAAGCCGTCTTCCCTGGCTGTTATTCCTTATGCTGTCCGCAACGGTGACGCAGATGATCATGAACAGTTACGAAGCGGCGCTTGCGGTCATGCCGCAGCTTGCGGGATTTATCCCCATGCTGACGGGAACTGGAGGAAACTGCGGTTCCCAGAGTTCCACCCTGGTGATCCGGGGACTGGCGGTTGGAGAGATTGAATTTGCGGATCTTTTGAAAGTAATCTGGAAAGAAGTACGGATCGCTGTCTGTATCAGCGTGGTCCTGGCCGTGGTGAACGGTGTGAGGATCGTTGTGATGGGACAAGGAGACGCGCTGATGGCCCTGACGATCGGCATCACCATGGCCTGTACGGTAGTGATCGCCAAAGTGGTGGGATGTACCCTGCCTTTGATCGCCAAGAGAGTGGGATTGGATCCGGCGATCATGGCGACTCCCCTGATCTCTACCCTGGTGGATATCAGCACCATCAGCGTATATTTCGCGATCGTAAGCTATGTATTCCATCTGTGAGAAAAGATATATTTGAGAAGAAGGCAGAGAGTATGTTCTGGCAGGAGGCTAGGAGACATGGCAGTAACATATAGGGAATTGCTGGGGACAAGGTACTTTAGGAAATTTAGGGTAGAGGCGGGAACCAAGGGACTGGAGAAAAAGATCGGCCTAGTTCTTACCTGTGAGGAAGCATTGAGTGATAAAAACAGCTATGTGTTTTTATGCAAGATGTCTTATCATCAAAAAGAAATTTCCCTGGATTTTGTTCGGGAGATCATTGAACGGGGATATTCCGGACTGGGAGTACAAAAAGAGGACGGGGAACCGTTTGATCCGGAAATCCGGAAGTTCTGCGAGGAGAACAATTTTCCATTGATCCGTATTCCGAAACAGGCACATTATATGGATATCGTAAGAAATGTGGATAGTTTATGCGTTGACAGAAAGGTTCAGAATATTTACGACATCATTAATATCCAAACAAGCAATGATCATGATGCGAAACTGGCGAAAACGATACATTCTCTTTCTGTCGATCTTGAGCGGGATGTGAAGATTTACGATCTCTTTTCCAGGAAGATTTTTCTGCCTGATGGACGGATTCTGCGAAATGTGGAGACATCTCAGTATGAATCTGTCTGGAATCCTGCCGGAGATTTTCAAAAGAAGGATCTGGCGGAGAGAATTCCCATGTATCTTTTGTCCTGCGACAACGAAGAAGAGACGAGGCGGATCATCCTGCCTATTCATCTGCGCGGGGAGACGCTCGGATATCTGACAATTGAAGCGGGAGGCCTGGAAAAAGATTATAACTCCTTATACAGCATTAAGATTACGTATCTTTTTGTGGTGTCGGAATATAAGCTGGTGTATCAGGAGGTCGAGAAAGAAAACGAAACCCGGGATGAGATTCTGCGGGACATTGCCAAAGGGATATTGAATATTGACGATGTATATTTTATGAAATATTTTGGCAAAGACAAGATGCGTCCTTTTACGATTGTGGCGATTCGGCAATTTACCGAAGACCTGAATATGTTTATGCGCAGGGAACGGATTGAGGAATGTATTTATCATCATTTAAACAGAAAGGATGTGTTTCTTGGGATTTTGGACTTCAATGAGCTGGTGCTCCTTGTAGCTCAGGATCGTCAGAACAGGGAACTCCAGCTTAAGACCCTTCTTGGGAGAATCGCAGAAGATTTGAAAGATGATATGCCAAGGGCACGGTTTGCGTTTGGAATCTCAGAAACATATACAGGAATCGAAAAACTTGGAGCCGTTTACGAGGAAAGTTTAGGGTGCTTAGAGCGGGGAACGATGCTGGCCCCGGAGCAAGAGATCTTTTCAGAAGAAGACCTGGGTCCATTTCAATTATTTGATTTGAGAAGAATGAAGGAGCGTGGGCCGAAGATGTATGCAGAGTTCGCGGAACCATTCTTGCGGGAGAAGGATGGAAAAGAGTTGCTTTTGACCTTAAGAGAATACTTGCGGTGTGGTTCCTCTGTTTCAGCAACCGCGAAAAAGATGTATCTTCATAACAACACAATCCGCTACCGGATCGAAAAGATAGAGGAAATCCTGGGAGTAAGCCTCAAGGATCCGTTTACCAGATTGAAGGCGGAAATTCTGCTGGAAATTTTTTGCGACAAAAACGCTTAATCAAAAATCAAAAGCGAAAATCGATGCAGCCGGATGATTTTCAGATGTCTGAAAATCATCCGGCTGTTTTTATATTCTGTCGGATCAAAGAAAAAGGATTTTGTAAGAAGCTACAAAAAGAACCAGGGTTTTCAAATAATCCTACAGTGCTACAAAAGAAAAGAAATTCTTTGGAATTCTCTCTATGTTAATCTCAATGGGGGCGTTATAGAATCGAGACAAGTACAAAGCAGACAGGGAGAAAGGAGGAAAACTGCTATGATACAAAAGCTTGGAGACATTGACGCTTTATTGGAAAAGCATGACACCTACAGACATCATTGCCTGAATCTGATTGCTTCGGAGAATTACGCAAGTAAAAGAGTAAGAGGGTATCTTTGTTCGGATTTTAATAACAGATATGGCTGTTATACGACATTGAAACCAGAAGAACGGGAGTATACAGGCAATAAGTACATCAATGAATTTGAACTGGAAACTCATGAGCTGGTGAGAGAGATTTTTGGAGGAACGTATGTGGATCTCCGGCCGATCAGCGGCCACATGGCAGGGATGGCAGTTGTTCTTGGAATCTTAAAACCGCATGATTTGGTGATTGAAGTGTCTTTGGAGGATTGGGGGCATGGGCTGGTGGGGCCGATGTGCCAGATCAGTCAGCTTGGGGAAACGATACGTGTGGAATATATGCCATTTCAAAATGGAGAAGTGGATATAGACGGATTGATTCAAATGGCAAGGGAGAAACGGCCAAAGCTGGTGATCTTTGGAGGCTCAGGGACACTCTTTCCAGAGCCGGTAGAGCAGTTTGTGGAGACGGCGGAGGAACTGGGAATCGTAGTGGCCTATGATGCCTCTCATGTGACGGGGCTGATCGCGGGCAGGCAGTTTCCGAATCCTATTGAGCATGGAGCGGATATAGTATTTGGGAGCACCCATAAATCTTTCCCGGGACCACAGGGGGGATTTGTGATCAGTAATAAACCGGAATTGATGAAACAGATTGGAGACGCGCTTTCTCCGTCCCTTGTAACCAGCCATCATATTGTGCGGCTTCCTGCTTTTGCGGCTTCTCTTTTGGAAATGAAGGAATTTGGAGAAGACTACGCAAAGCAAATAGTAAAGAACGCGCGCAGCCTTGCGGAAGCGCTGCATAAATACGGATTTCATGTGCTTGGAGATGAAGCCAAGGGATTTACGCAAAGCCATCTTCTTCTGGTAGATTTGGAAGATCTGGTGGAAACTGCGCCGGGAAAACTGCTGGAGAAGGCCGGGATTTTGTGCTCTGATGATTTTTCCGGAGCGAGTGCGCAGATCCGGATCGGAACGCCAGAAGTCACCAGATTTGGAATGAAAGAGGCGGAAATGCAAGAAATTGCCAAATTCTTTAAAAGGGCCATTATAGACAAAGAAAGTACCGAAATTTTGGCAAAGGAAGTTGGAGAATTTGTCAAAGACTTCGATAAGCCAAGGTATTGCTTTGAAAATTGAGAAGGAGGAAGAACAGATGGTAGAGATAAAAGACAGATGGTTAAACTTTGAAGTGTCGGAATTTAAAGAGCGGTTACGAAAAGTAAAAGAGAGTATGCAAAAGAAAGGGATGGAAGTCCTGATTGTGACAGACCCTGCGAATATGTGCTATTTGACAGGGTTTGACGGCTGGTCCTTTTATGTACATCAGTGTATCATAGTCATTGATACGGAAGAACAGCCGGTGTGGATAGGAAGGGGACAGGATGCCAACTCTGCGAGACTGACGACCTGGCTGGATGATGAAAATATTTACGCTTATACGGATGATTATGTACACTCTTTGATCAAACATCCTATGGAATTTGTGGCTGATGTGATTCGGGGGAAAAAGGCAGATAAAAAAGTGATTGGAACAGAGATGGATGCCTATTATTATACGGCGAAATGCCAGGAGCGATTGGAGGCCTCCCTCCCGGATGCTAAATTTGCAGATGGAAACAACCTGGTGAACTGGGTGAAGTTGGTAAAATCTGATAAAGAAATAGAACTGATCCGCAAAGCGGGGAAAATCGTAGAGCGAGGAATGGCAAAAGCATACGAGACGGTAGATATTGGTGTCAGACAGTGCGATGCGGCGGCAGAAGTTTATGGAGCTCTCATTAGAGGAACCGAAGAGTATGGCGGAGACTATGCTTCGATTATTCCTTTGATGCCTGCGGGTGTGCGGACCTCTACACCTCACCTGAGTTGGACTGACGAGGTTTATAAAGACGGCGACACCGTGATCCTGGAGCTTGCTGGCAATTATAAAAGATATCATTGCCCATTGGCGAGAACGATGATCCTGGGCAATGCTCCGGAGCGGGTGAAGGAGCTGGGCGCGGTGGTTACAGAAGGAATTGCCAAAGCACTGGAGGCGGTAAAGCCGGGTGTAACCTGTGAAGAAGTAGAGCGGGTGTGGGCGGCGAGCATTGCTAAGAGCGGATTTATTAAGGATTCTCGAATCGGCTATCCAACAGGATTGAACTTCCCGCCGGATTGGGGAGAGCATACCGCAAGTCTGCGGCCTGGGGACAAGACTATTTTGAAGCCCAATATGGTCTTCCACATGATTCCGGGAATATGGCTGGATCAGTTTGGTGTCGATATCAGCCAGACGTTCCGTGTGACGGAGAACGGCTGCGAGGAGATGACCTCCTACGAGCGAAAATTATTGGTGAAGTAAAGTGGCCGGAAAAGGGAAGGAGTGGTGAGGATGAGTTGGATCATCGTTGCGGAAATCGTATTATACTGCATTTGTATGATTGGGATTGGAGTTTATTTCAGCCGTAAAAAATTGTCTCAGGAAGAATTTATGCTGGGCGGAAATAAACTCCCCGGGTGGGCGCTTGCTTTTTCCGAGAGAGCGGCTTGTGAATCCGTATATCTTCTGATGGGACTGACAGGGTTTGTCTATGCAAATGGCGTGTCGGGAGCTTGGGTGCTGATCGGATCCGCTATGGGCACAATGGGGTTCTGGCTGTTTTTTGGCAAGAAGATCCGGCAGGACAATGAGAAATATGGAGCATTGACATTGACGGAATATATTGCCATGAAGTTTGGGGCGAAGGCCAACTTAATTCGATGGTTTATCAGCATCAACGTAGGAATCTTTTTCATGTTCTATCTGGGAGCACAGTTTTCGGGAGCCGGAAAAACTCTGCTCACTGTTACAGGCTTAAAACCAGCCTATGGTATGCTTATTACGGTAATCGTAGTAGTCCTGTACACTACGATGGGGGGATTTATGTCGATTGTATGGGCAGATGTAGTTCAGAGTATTCTTATGGTGGGAACACTGGTGGTGGTTCCAATTACAGCCTTTTTTGTAATACAGGCTCAGGGGATTGACATATCGGCCGCCTTGCTGGAAGCGGGCCCGAATATTTCCTCCTGGACAGGCGGAGTGAACGGAATGGCGGCCTTCCTTTTGATCTTTGCTAATCTGAACTGGTGCTTTACTTTTTATGGCGGCCAGCCGCAGCTGACTTCCCGTGTGATGGCCATGAGGAGTGTGAAAGAATATAATACGAGCAGGAATGTGGCGGTGGGATGGATTGCCGCCGGCTACACAGGAGTCTTTTTCATCGGGATCTTGGGTGTGGCGCTTTATGGCTACGATGCTTTGGCTGATCCGGAAACCTTACTGCCTTATATGATCCAGGATCTCTTCCCGGCTCCGCTTGCAGGGATTCTGATCGCGGGGATCTTCGCGGCCATGATGTCAACCTGCGCCTCTGTGATTATGGTAGTATCAGGAACTTTAAGTGAAGATATTATTCATAAGGCCCTAGGGAAAAATTTGACCAGCGATCAGCTTGTCCGCTTGTCTCGGATCGTAATCTTATGCGCAGGTGCTCTGGGACTTTTTGTGGCCATGACGTCAGGAAAACTGATCTATTACATTACCAGTTGGATGAACGCAGGCGTTGGAAGTGTTCTCTCGGCGATTGTACTGCTGGGATTGTTTTACAAGAAGTCTTCAGCCAGGGGGATTGCATGGTCAATTCTGATTGGGACGATCTTTACAATTGGCTGGATGATCACACCTTTAGAAAATATTGTGAGCGCACGGTTTATGTCTTTTGCGGTAACAATTCTCAGTGGAATTTTGTTGAGCCATCTATGTCCGGACAGTAAATATGAGACAGAGATGTCAGAAAGTCAGGCGGCCGGATAAGGAGGAAAGAGACATGGAAATCAGGACAAGAGTTTTGGAGCTGGAGCCGGAATTGATCGCGTTGAGAAGAGACCTGCATCGCCATCCGGAGCTTGGGTATGAGGAATACCGGACCTCCGATATTGTGTATAAATACCTGGAAGCCTGCGGTCTGGAGGTGGAAAGAATCTGCAAGACGGGCGTGGCCGCTTTGATCCGAGGGGGCAGGCCTGGAAAAACGCTTCTTCTTCGGGCCGATATGGACGCGCTTCCAGTGGAGGAAGAGACAACGGTAGATTACCGATCGGAGGAAGCGGGGAAGATGCACGCCTGTGGACACGATGCCCATACGGCTATGCTTCTTGTGGCGGCCAAGATTCTGGCGGAACGGCAGGAGGAGATCTCTGGAAATATAAAGTTCCTTTTTCAGCCAAACGAGGAAGGAACGGCGGCGAGAGATACGATCCGGGAGGGGATTTTAGAGAATCCCAAGGTGGATGCGGCGTTTGCTATGCATATATGGTCCCAGTTAGAGAGCGGAAAAATCGGAATTTCAGACGGGGCAGTCATGGCGGCCTTGGAGGAATTTAAAGTCACCGTTTATGGAAAAGGCGGACATACGGGAGCGCCTTATGCGGCCATTGATCCGGTGATTGCAGGGTGCAGTATTGTGCAGGCTGTTCAGCAAATTCAGACAAGGGAGATGGACCCCAGGGAACCTACGGTAATCATGGTGGGAAGGTTTGCGGCTGGAACAGCTAGCAATGTGATTCCGGATAAGGCTGTACTGGAGGGAACGATGCGTTTCTTGTATGCAGATGAAGAAAGTGGCAAGAAACGGCTGAAGGAGAAATTCGAGAAGATTGTACAAGGAGTCTGCCAGGCCTCTTCTACAGAGTACCAGATTGAATACAGCGGGGATGACAGCCCGGCGGTCATAAATGATGCGTTGTTGGCAGAAAATCTGCGGAAGACTGCGGCGAGGGTTGTGGAAGCAAAGGACGTAGTTCGATATTCGTATATCGCAGGAGAGGATTTCGCAGAATTTACCAGGAAGGTTCCAGGGGTGTTCTACTTTTTGGGAAGCGGAAACGTTGAAAAAGATACTTGTTATCCTCATCACCATCCTAAGTTTAACGTTGACGAAGAGGTGATGAAGACTGGAGTGGAAATGCATGTACGTTCTGCGTTGGATTATTTGAGAAGCTAGAAAGGAGTAAGTCATGGAGATCAAGAAATTATATATTAACGGGGAATTTGTGGATGGAAACTCCGGTCAATATATTGAGATTGAGAATCCTTATACAAGAGAAATCATTGAAAAAGTTCCAAGAGGAGACCGAGAAGATGTGGAACGGGCGGTGCGCGCCGCCAGGAAAGCTTTTGAGACTTGGCAGGAGGTGCCGGTCGAAGAGAGAATCCGGCTGATGGAGAGCGTTGTTCAAGGCTTGAAGGCGCGCAGAGATGAATTGATCGAGACGGTGACAAAAGAGCTCGGAAGCCCCTATAAAGTGTCGCGGGACGTGCATGTGGATCCATTTATCCTGGAGGCGGAAAACTATATCCTGACAGCCAGAAACTATGAGTATGAAAAGCGGTTAGAAAATTCTGTGGTCCGCAGGGAGCCGGTGGGCGTGGTCGGAGGCCTTACCCCCTGGAATTTCCCGCTGGAGCAGATTGTAAAAAAAGTAGTTCCGGCACTTCTTGCCGGGAACTGTGTAATCCTCAAGCCAAGTCAAATGACACCGCTGACTGCTTACATTCTGACAGAACTCATTGATGCGGCGGGATATCCGGCAGGCGTATACAATATGGTCACGGGGAAAGGAGCAGAAGTGGGGAATGTTCTGGCTTCTCATCCAGAAGTGGACATGATTTCTTTTACAGGCTCGACAGACGCGGGACGAGAGGTCGCAAGAATGGGGCTTGCGAACATCAAAAAGCTGGCGTTGGAGCTTGGCGGGAAATCAGCGACCGTTTTATTGCCGGGAGGAGACTATGAATTGGGCGTGAAGGCCACTCTTGACACAGTGTTTCTGAATTCCGGGCAGACCTGCAATGCGACGACCCGTCTTTTGGTGCAGGAGGAGGACCTAAAATCAGTGGAGGATATTATCATCCGACAGTCTTCCGGCTATGCAGTTGGAAATCCCACCGACTGGACGGTAGATATCGGACCTCTTTCCAGTCAGAAACAATATGACAAAGTAAAAGGTTATATTGAACTTGGAGTCAAGGAAGGGGCGAGAATGATCGTCGGAGAGGTTCCGGACGGGCAGACAGAAGGCTACTATGTAAAACCGGTGGTATTTTCAGACGTAACCCAGGACATGAGGATTGAAAAGGAAGAGATCTTTGGCCCGGTACTATGCGTATCGACTTACAAAACAGTGGATGAGGCCGTAGAAAAGGCGAACGACAGTATCTATGGACTTGGCGGAGCGGTGTTTGGCCCGGAAGAGCTGGCACAGAAGGTGGCCAGGAGGATCAAGACAGGAACGATTTATGTCAACGATGGCGAGTGGGATGTCAGAGCGCCTTTTGGCGGGTACAAGCAGTCAGGATTAGGAAGAGAAGGCGGCGTGGAAGGATTTGAGGAATTTTTGGAAGTGAAATCCATCTATACGCCAAGGGGAGAGCGGCGCTGATGTACAGAAAAATGCACATAAGATTCCAAGAAGAGACCTTGTTTTTCAAGGTCTCTTTGTATTATAATAAAAATACTGAGAAAAAATGGAAAGGAGTCTATAATCATGGGATTTATAGATGAAATCAAAGCAAAGGCGAAAACCTGTAAAAAGACGATCGTGCTTCCTGAGACGGAGGATATCAGGACTTACGAGGCGGCAGAGGCCGTTCTTAAGGAAGGGACGGCGAACCTGATCCTTGTGGGAAGCGAAGAAGAGATCGCGAAAAACAAAGGAGATTTTGATATCAGCGGAGCGACTATCGTAGATCCTGCGACTTCTGAGAAAACAGAAGGATATATCGCGAAATTAGTAGAGCTGCGCCAGAAGAAAGGAATGACTGAGGAACAGGCAAGAGAGCTTCTTTTGACGAATTACCTTTACTACGGAGTCATGATGGTCAAGATGAAGGATGCGGACGGAATGGTTTCTGGAGCGTGCCATTCTACGGCAGACACCCTTCGCCCCTGTCTCCAGATTCTGAAGACAAAGCCAGGAACAAAGCTGGTATCCGCATTTTTCGTGATCGTAGTTCCAGACTGCGACATGGGCGCTGACGGAACCTTTATCTTTGCGGATTCCGGACTGGAGCAGAATCCGGACCCGGAGAAGCTGGCGGCGATCGCCCTTTCTTCCGCGGACTCTTTCCGTCTCCTGACAGGCAAGGAACCGATCGTGGCAATGCTGTCACACTCCACCAAGGGAAGCGCAAAACACCCGGATGTGGACAAAGTGGTAGAGGCAACCCGTATCGCGAAAGAGAACGCGCCGGAAGGCCTTCAGCTGGATGGAGAGTTCCAGCTTGACGCGGCGATCGTACCAGAAGTGGGCGCTTCAAAAGCACCGGGAAGTCCGGTGGCGGGCAAAGCGAACGTACTGGTATTCCCAGATCTGGATGCGGGAAATATCGGTTACAAGCTGGCTCAGAGACTGGCGAAAGCAGAGGCTTACGGTCCGCTGACCCAGGGAATCGCGGCTCCGGTCAACGACTTATCCCGCGGCTGCAGCGCCAAAGATATTGAAGGTGTGGTAGCGATCACGGCAGTACAGGCAATGGCAGAAGAATAAAGAAAAGTAAGTAATATAAAAGAGAGGGAAAACAAATGAATGTATTAGTTATCAATTGCGGAAGTTCATCATTGAAGTTCCAGCTGATCAATTCAGAGTCTGAGGAAGTACTGGCAAAAGGTCTGTGTGAGCGGATCGGCATCGACGGGCGTCTCACCTATCAGCCGGAAGGCGGAGAGAAGGAAGTATCTGACAAAGCTATGCCTACCCATACGGAGGCGATCCAGTTCGTGATCGAAGCCCTGACCAACGATAAGACAGGCGTTGTAAAGAGCTTAGATGAGATCGGCGCGGTGGGCCATCGCGTGGTACATGGCGGAGAGAAGTTTGCAAGTTCTGTTGTGATCACAGACGAAGTCCTGAAAGCCATCGAAGAATGCAACGACCTTGCGCCGCTTCACAATCCTGCCAATCTGATCGGCATCAACGCGTGTCAGAAACTGATGCCTGGCACACCGATGGTTGCTGTATTTGACACGGCCTTCCATCAGACCATGCCGGAGAAAGCTTATCTTTACGGGCTTCCCTATGAGTATTATGAGAAGTACGCGGTAAGACGCTACGGTTTCCACGGGACAAGCCACAGTTTTGTCTCCAAACACGCGGCAGAATTCCTGGGACTGGATCTGAATGATTCTAAGATCATTGTGGCGCATCTTGGAAACGGCGCTTCCATCAGCGCGGTGGAGAACGGAAAATGTGTAGATACTTCTATGGGACTGACTCCTCTGGAAGGTCTGGTGATGGGAACCCGTTCCGGCGACATGGATCCCGCCATTATGGAATATATCGCAAAGAAAGAAGATCTGGATATTGCGGGAGTAATGAATGTATTGAATAAAAAATCCGGCGTGCTTGGCCTTTCCAAGAATTTATCCAGCGACTTCCGGGATCTGGAAGAGGGCATGAATAACGGGAATAAATACGCGAAAGCGGCAATGGAAGTGTTCTGCTACCGGGTAGCGAAATACATTGGTTCTTATGTGGCGGCCATGAATGGAGTAGACGCCATCGCGTTTACAGCCGGAATCGGTGAAAACTCAGGAACAGTCCGCAGGATGGTCCTTTCCTACCTTGGGTATCTGGGAATTTCGGTGGATGAAGAGGCAAATCAGAAGCGGGGAGAAGACCAGGTGATCTCTACATCGGATTCCAAAGTGAAGGTTGCTGTGATCCCTACCAACGAAGAACTTGCTATTGCTCGTGAGACGGTGGCCCTGGTATAAGTAGAACGCTGCTTTTGAAGAAAGAGAAATAATCAGTAATTTTGCGGGTTTTGGTTGACAAACTTATTTTTCGTGATATAATAGTTTAGGTGTGGATAGGAGTAATTATCTATGTTGTTAGACCTGTCAAATGTTCTGTCTGAGCAGCATGAGTCCATTGAACGGGACGTGCCGATCGAGATAGAGAAATTTCAATTTTCACAGGGAGCTTTCCCTATTATTAGGAAAAGTCCTTTGTCTATCACGGTGGAATATGTGAAAGAGCGGAAGATTCGGATCACAGGAAAAGCAGATCTTCTGTTTGAAACAGCCTGTGATCGGTGTTTGGCACCAGTGGAGACACCGCTTACGCTTGATTTTACCAAAAATGTAGATTTGGACGAACCGGATGGAAGCCAGACGGAAGATTTTGACGAAGCAAATTATATTGACGGATATACGCTCGATGTAGACCAGATGGTCTGCAATGAGATTCTCATAGGATGGCCGACTAAGATTCTGTGCGGCGAAGACTGTAAGGGGATTTGCAGCGTATGTGGTCAAAACCTGAATGAGGGGACTTGTGACTGTGAAGACACAGGTCTTGACCCTAGAATGTCAGTTATCCGCGATGTGTTTAAGAATTTTAAGGAGGTGTAACCCATGTCGATCTGTCCAAAGAACAAATCTTCAAAGGCAAGAAGAGATAAGAGAAGAGCTAACTGGAAGATGAGCGCACCAAACCTGGTGAAATGCAGCAAGTGCGGCGAATTGATGATGCCTCACAGAGTATGCAAAGCCTGTGGCTCTTACAACAAAAAAGAGATCATTCCTCAGGACTAGGAATGAGTGAAAAGATGAAAAAGCAATCGGGAACAGGTGAGAGTTTGTTCCCGATTCTTTTTTTCGTTTTCACGAAATCTGTATATATATGGATAAAAATATTGATTTTTGGAAAAAGGTCTAGTAGAATTATGCTAGTAGTGCTAGGAGGAATCATATATCATGACTGAAATTACAACAGTAGCCGTGGATGCCATGGGCGGCGACAACGCTCCGGGTGAGATCGTCAAAGGCGCAGTGGAGGCTGTGGCAGAACGGAGGGATATCCAAGTCTGTCTGGTGGGTCGGGAAGATGTGATCAGGAAAGAGCTGGATAAGAATGGATACAGTGGAAACCAGATCCAGATCGTTCCGGCGCAGGAAGTGATCGAGACGGCTGAGCCGCCGGTGAACGCAATCCGTAAGAAGAAGGATTCATCTATCGTTGTGGGAATGAAGATGGTGAAGGAAGAAAAGGCAGATGCCTTTGTGTCGGCAGGAAGCTCAGGGGCGATCCTTGTGGGAGGACAGGTGATCGTTGGAAGGCTGAAAGGCGTGGAGCGCCCGCCGCTGGCACCTCTGATCCCAACGGCGTCTGGAGTAAGTCTTCTGGTAGACTGCGGTGCCAATGTGGACGCAAGGCCTTCTCATCTGGTTCAGTTTGCGAAGATGGGATCGATCTATATGGAGCATGTAGTCGGCATCCGGAATCCTAAAGTTGGAATTGTCAATATCGGCGCGGAAGAAGAGAAAGGGAATGCCTTGGTAAAAGAGACGTTTCCTCTGCTGAAGGAGACAAAAGGGATTCATTTTATTGGAAGCGTGGAGGCCAGAGAGATTCCGCGGGGACAGGCAGACGTAGTTGTTTGCGAGGCGTTCGCGGGAAATGTGATTCTGAAGCTTTACGAAGGACTGGGGTCTGTATTGATGGAGAAGATCAAAGGGGGGATGATGACATCTCTAAGAAGCAAGATCGGCGCACTTCTGGTCAAACCTGCCCTGAAAGAGACGCTGAAGACGTTTGACGCGACAGAATATGGCGGAGCGCCATTGCTGGGGTTGAAAGGACTTGTGGTCAAAACTCACGGAAGCGCGAAAGCTAAGGAAGTTCGCAACACGATCTGGCAGTGCTGTACGTTTAAACAGCAGAGGATCAACGAAAAGATCAGAGATTGTATTCAAGCCGGCGAGGAAGCGGCTGAGTCATAAATTATCAGTTTAGAAAAGGAGAAAAGAGTATGGAATTTGAAAAACTGCAGGAGATCATTTCAGATGTGCTGAATGTAGAGGCGCAGGAAATTACAATGGAGTCTAAATTTGTGGACGACCTGGGAGCAGATTCTTTGGATATTTTCCAGATCATTATGGGGATCGAAGAGACATTTGATATTGAAATCGACAATGAAGACGCGGAAAAGATCGCTACAGTAGGGGATGCCGTAGAGCAGATCAAAGCGGCAACAAACAACTAGGCATGGTTTTAGGAGACGAAAAAGCCCGGTAGGGCTTTTTCGTTTTATGGGAGAGAGTATGGGAAAAGATTTGAGAGAATTGGAGAAAAAAACGGGATATCAGTTTCATGATTTCCGGCTTCTGGAACGGGCGATGACCCATAAGTCCTACATCAATGAGGCCCAGATGGAAAGATATGAGTGCAACGAACGGCTGGAATTCCTGGGAGATGCGGTGTTGGAACTTGTGACCAGCGAATATCTGTTTCGGGATAAGGCGAATTACCCGGAAGGAGAGCTGACTCGGATGAGGGCGGGTATCGTCTGCGAACCGGCGCTTGCGTTCTGCGCAAGAGAATTGGGACTTGGGTCTTATCTTATGCTAGGAAAAGGAGAAGAGGCTACGGGAGGCCGGAAGCGGGAATCTCTGACATCGGATGCGCTGGAGGCTTTGATCGGCGCGATCTATATGGACGGTGGTTTTACTAATGCGAAAGAGTTTATTCACCGGGTAGTACTGAATGATATTGAGAAGAAAAAACTCTTTTTCGATAGCAAGACTATCCTTCAGGAAGTTGTGCAGGGATATTTCAAAGGGGAGAAGATTTCTTACCGCCTGATCGGTGAAAAGGGCCCTGATCATGACAAATCCTTCCAAACGGCAGTATACATTGGAGAGGAAGCTTATGGAACGGGCATGGGACACACAAAAAAGCGGGCGGAGCAGGAAGCGGCTTATCAAGCCCTGCTTGCCTTGAAAAAGCGGGATATAAAGTAGGTGGAATATGTATTTAAAAAGTATCGAGGTTCAAGGTTTTAAATCCTTCGCCCACAAGATCAAATTTGATTTTCATAATGGAATCACCGGGATCGTAGGACCTAACGGCAGCGGAAAGAGCAATGTGGCGGACGCGGTGCGCTGGGTGCTTGGTGAACAAAGAGTAAAACAGCTGCGCGGCGGAAGTATGCAGGATGTGATTTTCTCCGGAACTGAAAATAGAAAGCCTTTGAGCTATGCTTCTGTGGCTATTACTCTTGATAACTCTGACCACCAGCTTCCTATTGAGTTTGAGGAGGTGACGGTAGCCCGAAGGCTGTACCGTTCCGGGGAAAGTGAATATCTTATTAATGGGAGCCCCTGCAGACTTAAGGACGTAAATGAGTTGTTCTACGATACCGGGATTGGAAAAGAGGGTTATTCGATCATCGGACAGGGGCAGATTGACAAGATATTGAGCGGTAAGCCGGAGGAACGGCGGGAACTCTTCGATGAGGCCGCGGGAATCGTCAAATTCAAACGTCGAAAAAATCTATCGGTGAAGAAGCTGGAAGAAGAACGCCAGAATCTTCTTCGCGTCAATGATATCCTGGCAGAGCTGGAAAAGCAGATCAAGCCCTTGGAGAAACAGGCGGAGACGGCCAGGGAATATCTCAGAAAAAAGGAAGAATTAAAAAGATATGATATCAATATGTTTCTGCTTGAGACGGCCAGGATCCAAGAGCAGATCCAGGGAATCGAAGGAAAACTGGAGGCCGCCCGTCAGGAATTGGAGGAATCCGGCAGCGCTTACGCGGATATGAAGCAGGAATATGAGTCGGTAGAGGAACAGGTGGATGGCATCGAGGCTTCCATTGAGAAGGCCAAAAGTCAGCTAAACGAGACTACCATCCTCAAGCAGCAGCTGGAGAACCAGATTGCCCTTTTGAAAGAACAGATCCACAGCGCCCATATGAATGATGAGCATTACGACCAGCGGGCCAAAACCATTGAATCAGAACTGATGGAGCGGGACAGCCAGCTGCGGGAGCGAAGGCGGGAACAGGAAAGTATCCGGGGGGATCTGGAAGCGAAAAAGGCGGAGGAAAATAAGGCCAGGGAAGAATTGATCACGGTCCAGACCAGGATCGCGACCCTGTCCGCCGCGATCGATAAGAATAAAAGCGATATCATGGAGCTTTTAAACAACCGGGCTTCCACGAAAGCGAAGATCCAGAAATACGACACCATGCTGGAGCAGATCCAGGTGCGAAGAGAACAGTTGGACCATCGGAGCAAGGAGACCCAAGAGGAAGCGGCGGCCCAGGAAAGGCTGCAGAACGGATACCTGGAAGAGTTAGAAGAGATTTCCGGCAAGATTCGCAAGCTGACAGCAAACAGCAGCCAGTATGAGGAGAAGATCCAAAAGATCCAGAAGGATCTGGCTGGAAGAACGGAGAAATTCCGGATTGGCCAGACCGCTTATCACAGAGAACAGTCCCGTCTGGAGTCTTTAAAAAATATTACAGAGCGGTATGACGGGTACGGAAACAGTATCCGGAAAGTCATGGACCACAAGGGGAGGGAGCCGGGGCTTCTGGGCGTGGTAGCGGATCTTATCAAAGTAGAGAAGAATTACGAGATCGCTGTGGAGACGGCGCTTGGCGGCAATATCCAGAATATTGTCACTGCCGATGAAGAGACCGCGAAACGGATGATCCAGTTCTTAAAGCAGAATCGTTTTGGAAGGGCAACCTTCCTTCCTCTCACAAGTATGAAGGCCAGAGGCGGTCTGGCAAGGCCAGAGGCGTTAAAGGAGCCGGGAGCGATCGGGATTGCGGACACGCTGGTGAAGACAGACCCGGCATATCGGGAATTGGTAGGCTTTCTTCTCGGGAGGACCTTGGTAGTAGACCACATCGACACGGGCACCAGGATCGCCAGGAAATATCAGCAGTCTCTCAGGATCGTCACCCTGGAAGGAGAACTGATCAATCCGGGGGGATCGATGACCGGCGGAGCCTTTAAGAATTCCAGCAATCTTCTGAGCAGAAGACGGGAGATCGAAGAATTTGAGAAAACGGTCCTGCAGCTGAAAAAGGAAATGGACGAGCTGGAGGCGGAATCAGACAGACTGCGCCAAGTCCGGACCGGATATTATGAAAAGATCGAGCAGATCAAGGAAGAACTGCAAAAAGCTTATGTTGTGCAGAATACGGCCAAAATGAACGCGGACCAGGCAGGAGCCAGAGCTAAAGCGGCCAGAGATCTGGTGGAAGATATCCAGAAGGAAGGCCAGGATCTGGATCGGCAGATTACAGATATTATGGATAACCAGGAGTCCATCAATGTGGAGCTGGATACTTCAGAAGAACTGGAAACCCAGCTGACGGCCCGTATCCAGGAAGATCAGGCGGCGCTGGATCAGGAGCATGAAATTGAAACTGCCAGACAGAAAACGGCAGAAGAAGTCCATCTGGTCTGCGCGGGGCTGGAACAAAAATATGAATTTGTACTGGAAAATGTGACCCGTATCCAGGAAGAGATGGAGAAATTCCAGGAAGAATTAACGGAACTGGAGGAAAACAAGGGAGGCACATCGAAAGAAATCCAGGAAAAAGAAGCTCAGATCCAGGATCTTAAGCAGACTATTGAGAATTCCGGAGAGCTTTTCGCTGAGATACAGGCAGAAATCGAGAAATACAAAGTGGAGCGGGAAGAACTTACCCAAAAGCACAAAACATTTCTCCAAAAAAGAGAAGAACTTTCCAATCACATGGCGGAATTGGATAAAGAAGTATTTCGTTTGGAAAGCCAGAAAGAAAGCTATGGGGCGGCTTCCCAGAAACAGATCGATTATATGTGGGAAGAATATGAGCTTACCTACAACCGGGCGCTGGAGATCCGGGATGAGAAGCTGACGGACCTTGCGAAAATGAAACGCAAGATCCAGGAGTTGAAAGGCGAGATCAAAGGCCTTGGGAATGTAAATGTAAATGCTATCGAAGACTACAAGAACTTGTTTGAGCGGTATGATTTCCTGAAGAAGCAGCATGACGACCTGGTGGAAGCGGAAGCGACTCTGGTTCAGATCATCGATGAGCTGGATGCCGCCATGCGCAAGCAATTCCAGGAACAGTTTGCCAGGATTTCTGAAGAATTCGACGCGGTGTTCAAGGAATTATTCGGCGGCGGAAAAGGAACTCTGGAACTGATGGAAGACGAGGATATTTTGGAGGCGGGGATTCGGATCATTGCCCAGCCGCCGGGAAAGAAGCTGCAGAATATGATGCAGTTGTCCGGCGGAGAAAAAGCGCTGACGGCCATATCACTGCTGTTTGCGATCCAGAATCTGAAACCATCGCCATTCTGCCTGCTGGATGAGATCGAGGCGGCCTTGGATGATAACAATGTGGTAAGGTTTGCGAAGTATCTCCACAAATTAACGGAAAATACCCAGTTTATCGTGATCACCCACAGAAGGGGGACGATGACGGCGGCAGACCGTCTGTATGGGATCACCATGCAGGAGAAGGGAGTGTCGACACTGGTATCTGTCAGTCTTCTGGAAGGGGAACTGGACAAATAGGACAGCATAAAGGAGGGAAAGCGATGGCGGAAGAAAAGAAAGGCGGTTTTTTTAAACGACTGGTGGCGGGGCTTGGAAAGACCAGGGACAATATAGTATCCGGCATGGACAGTATTTTCAGCGGATTTTCTCACATTGACGAAGATTTCTATGAAGAACTGGAAGAAGTTCTGATCATGGGAGATCTGGGAGTTCAGGCGACGGAAGAAATCCTGGAGGACTTAAGGGCCAAGGTGAAGGAACAGCACATCAAGGAACCGAAAGACTGCAGGGAGCTTTTGATCGAAAGCATCCGGGAGCAGATGGATGTGGGGGAAGCGGCCTATGAGTTTGAGGAAAAAACCTCTGTAGTTATGGTGATCGGTGTAAATGGAGTAGGCAAGACGACCACGATCGGAAAGCTGGCTGGAAAACTGAGAGCCCAGCATAAGAAAGTAGTCCTTGCGGCGGCGGATACCTTCCGGGCGGCTGCCGGCGAGCAGCTGAAAGAATGGGCGGCGCGCTCACAGGCAGAACTGATCGGCGGACAGGAGGGAGCGGATCCCGCTTCTGTAGTCTACGATGCGGTCGCGGCCGCTAAGGCAAGGCACGCGGATGTCCTTTTGGTCGATACGGCGGGAAGACTCCATAACAAAAAGAACTTAATGGAAGAACTGAAGAAGATGAACCGGATCATCGAACGGGAGTATGGAGAAGCCTATAGAGAAACATTAGTGGTTCTAGATGCGACTACTGGCCAGAACGCTTTGCAGCAGGCAAAAGAGTTTAGCGAAGTGGCAGACATTACCGGCATTATTTTGACAAAGATGGACGGGACGGCAAAAGGCGGGATCGCGGTAGCGATCCAGGCGGAGCTGGGAATCCCGGTAAAATATATCGGCGTGGGCGAGACGATAGATGATCTTCAGAAATTCGATTCCGATACCTTTGTGAAAGCATTGTTTTCTGGAGAGACAGCGTCAGAGGAAGCGTAAGTTTATAGGATCGGTGACTGATAATTTGTAAAAAGAACAGGAGGATGGATATGTTGACGTTAGAAAAATTTGAACAGGCAAGCGAAATCGTGAAAAATGTGACTCTTCCCACTAAGCTGGTCTACAGCGAGTATTTAAGTCGGCAGACAGGCGGCCGGATCTACTTGAAGCCGGAAAATATGCAGTATACCGGCGCTTACAAAGTAAGAGGGGCTTATTATAAGATCAGTACCATGTCAGAAGAAGAACGGGAAAAAGGCCTGGTAACAGCTTCCGCCGGCAATCATGCCCAGGGAGTAGCGTTTGCGGCTCAGAAATTTGGATGCAAAGCGACGATCGTAATGCCTACGGTTACGCCCCTGATCAAGGTAAACCGTACCAAAAGCTATGGTGCGGAAGTGGTCCTTCACGGAGATGTTTATGATGATTCCTGCGCGTATGCGCTGAAATTAGCGGAGGAGACGGGGGCGGCCTTTGTGCACCCGTTTGACGATCTGGATATCGCGACTGGACAGGGGACGATCGCAATGGAGATCGTGCAGGAACTGCCTACTGTAGATTACATCCTGGCGCCCATCGGCGGCGGCGGCCTGGTAACAGGCGTATCCACTCTTGCAAAGATGCTGAATCCCAAGATCCAGGTCATTGGCGTTGAGCCTGCGGCGGCGGCAAGCATGACAGCCGCGTTCCAGGCAGACGGCCCGGTGGCGCTGGACAGCGCGGATACCATTGCCGATGGTACAGCAGTGAAGAAAGTGGGAGAGAAGATTTTCCCCTATGCGAAAGAGAATATCGACCGGATCCTGACTGTGCAGGATGACGAGTTGATCGGCGCCTTCCTGGATATGGTGGAAAATCATAAGATGATCGTGGAAAATTCAGGCTTGCTGACGGTAGCGGCCCTGAAACAGTTAGATCTGAAAGGAAAGAAAGCAGTGTCTATCTTAAGCGGCGGAAATATGGACATCATCACTATGTCCTCCGTGGTACAGCACGGACTGATCCAGCGAGACCGGATCTTCTCCGTATCCGTCCTGCTGCCGGATAAGCCGGGCGAGCTGGTGCGCACGGCGAAGACCGTTGCCGACGCTCAGGGCAACGTTATCAAGATCGAACATAACCAGTTCGTAAGCACAAATCGGAATGCGGCGGTAGAACTGCGGCTTACCGTTGAAGCCTTCGGCACAGAGCATAAACATGCGATCATGCAGGCGCTGGAAGACGAGGGGCTGCGTCCGAGAGAAATCGGAGCGAAATTGTATTAATTTTATACCAGGACGTAGCCTTTTGAAGAAGTGATACGTCTGGAATTAGCATCTGGGGTGTACCCGAACGGCGAATTGATGGAGTTTTCTAAATTGTCACTCTGTCTTTTCGCCATTTTTATTTGCAAATGGAGGATATTTTTGGAATTTTCCTGGTTGTTTCTCAAATTTTTCTGTGTTGACATAAAACGTATAATTGTATACAATTATACTATAATGCGATTTGAAGGAAGCATGAGAAATAGGAAGGAGACGAGGAACTTGGAAAATAGGAAGGTATATTTTGACAGTCATACGAATCTTTTGCAGCTTGAAGAGCATATGTATCCGCTGGTGGATGTGGAGCAGCCCAATGTGTTTCGGAATTTATTTCATTATGACGAGGTTCCGAAGATTGCCTTTAATGACAGGATCGTGCCCCACTGTATGCCGGACGAGATCTGGATTACGGATACCACTTTCCGTGACGGCCAGCAGTCGCGGGCGCCTTACAGTACGGAGCAGATTGTGACTTTGTATGATTTTCTCCACCGTCTGGGCGGTCCAAATGGGAAGATCAGGCAGAGTGAATTTTTCTTATACAGCAAGAAGGACCGGGATGCGGTATACAAGTGTCTGGAGAGGGGCTATGAATTCCCTGAGGTGACCAGTTGGATCCGGGCCAGCAAGAAAGATTTTGAGCTGGTAAAAGAAATCGGTCTGAAAGAAACTGGAATTCTGGTCAGCTGCTCAGATTATCACATTTTTTACAAGCTAAAGACCACAAGGCGCAAGGCTATTGAACAGTATCTTTCTGTTATCCGGGAATGTTTGGAGACTGGGATCAGTCCCAGATGCCACCTGGAAGATATTACAAGATCGGATATTTATGGCTTTGTGATTCCTTTCTGTATGGAACTCATGCATCTGATGGAGGAATATAAGATCCCGATCAAAATCCGGGTGTGCGACACAATGGGGTACGGGGTCAACTATCCAGGCGCTGTGATCCCGCGGTCGATTCCGGGAATTATCTATGGGCTACGGGTTCATGCGGGAGTTCCAAGTGAACTGATCGAATTCCACGGGCACAATGATTTCTATAAGGCGGTCAGCAATTCTTCTACAGCCTGGCTCTATGGCGCATCCGGCGTAAACTGTTCCTTGTTTGGCATTGGAGAGCGGACCGGGAATACGCCGCTGGAAGCTATGATCTTTGAGTATGCCCAGCTTAGAGGAACGCTGGATGGTATGGACACGACGGTGATCACAGAGATCGCGGATTATTATGAAAAGGAACTGGACTACCAGATACCCGCGAACACACCTTTTGTGGGCGCGAATTTCAATGTGACCAAGGCGGGCATCCATGCGGACGGACTTTTGAAAAATGAAGAGATCTACAACATTTTTGATACGGAGAAATTTCTCAACAAGCCGCCGCGGGTAGCAGTCTCCAATACTTCCGGTCTTGCGGGGATCGCCCACTGGATCAATACTTACTATCGCCTTTCTGAGAAAGACCAGGTAGATAAGAACTCTGCTCTGGTGCAGACGGTGAAGGAATGGGTGGACCAGGAATATGAAGAGGGCCGGGTGACGGTGCTGACGGATGAAGAACTGATCCAGGTGATCCAGGATTCCTGCCGGAAGCTTGGAATCCAACTGGGATAAAGGAGAAAGACGATGGAAACGTATCAGGATCAATCGCTGAGAGGGAAAGTATTTCAAAAACTCAGAGAAGATATTTTGTCCGGTGTGTACCAGGACGGGGATGAGCTGCGGGAGGCGGCCATTGGAGAAGAAATGGGCGTAAGCCGCACCCCTGTGAGGGAAGCGCTGCGTCAGCTGGAGTTAGAAGGACTGGTGGCTCTCGTCCCTAATCGCGGGGCCTACGTGACAGGAATCACCCGCAAAGACGTGTGCGACATATACAAGATCCGCTCCCTGCTGGAAGGACTTTGCGCCAGATGGGCTACCGAACATATTACGGAGAAACAGATCGAAGCGCTGGAAGAGGTAATCCTGCTGTCCGAGTTTTATTTGAAAAAAGAAGGACAGGAACAAGCGCGGCAAGTAGCAGAACTTGATGGAAAATTTCATAAAATCTTGTATGAAGCTTCAAATAGTCGTATACTGGAACATGTATTATCGGATTTTCATAAGTATGTAAAGATGGCAAGGACCATGTCCGTAGGTGAACAGGACCGGGCGGTCCGTTCCGTGGAAGAGCACCGGGAAATCCTGGAGGCTATCAAGCAAAAGGACGCAGGCCGGGCAGAACAGCTGGCAGACCGGCATATCATGAAGGTTATGGAAAATCTGCATATGGAAGAAGAAACACCCGCTTAAGCGGAACAGACAGGAGGAAAAGGAACGATGGCGAAAATCAAAATGGCAAACCCGATCGTGGAGATGGACGGAGACGAAATGACCAGGATCCTCTGGCGGATGATCAAAGAAAATCTGCTGGAGCCGTTTATTGAATTGAATACGGAATATTACGATCTGGGACTGGAACACCGTAACGAGACCAATGACCAGGTAACCGTTGATTCAGCAAATGCCACCAAGAAACATAAGGTTGCGGTAAAATGCGCGACCATTACGCCAAACGCGGCCAGGATGGAAGAGTATGATCTGAAAGAAATGTGGAAAAGCCCCAACGGAACGATCCGGGCAATCCTGGATGGAACCGTTTTCCGGGCGCCCATCGTAGTAAAAGGGATCGAGCCCTGCGTGAAAAATTGGGAGAAACCAATCACCATCGCAAGACATGCTTACGGGGATGTTTATAAGGGAACGGAGATGAAGATCCCGGGAGCGGGAAAAGCGGAATTGGTCTACACGGCAGAAGACGGGACTCAGACAAGAGAGCTGATCCATGAGTTCAAAGGCGCGGGGATCATCCAGGGAATGCATAATCTGAACGCTTCCATTGAAAGCTTCGCCAGAAGCTGCTTTACCTACGCTCTGGACACGAAACAGGATCTGTGGTTTGCTACAAAAGATACGATTTCCAAGAAATATGACCATACCTTTAAAGATATTTTCCAGGAAATCTACGAGGCAGAATTTGATGAAAAGTTCAAAGCCGCTGGAATTGAATATTTCTACACTTTGATCGATGATGCGGTAGCGCGGGTGATGAAGTCCAAAGGCGGTTACATTTGGGCCTGCAAAAACTATGACGGAGACGTGATGAGCGATATGATCTCTTCCGCTTTTGGATCGCTGGCGATGATGACCTCCGTGCTGGTGTCTCCAGATGGATATTACGAATATGAGGCCGCTCATGGAACTGTGCAGCGCCACTATTATAAACATCTGAAGGGAGAAGAGACCTCCACAAACTCCGTGGCAACCATCTTTGCCTGGAGCGGAGCCCTCAGGAAGCGGGGCGAGCTGGACGGCAATCAGGAACTTCAGGATTTCGCGGATCGTCTGGAAAAGGCCACCATCGAAACCATCGAAGGAGGAAAGATGACCAAGGATCTGGCGCTGATCACCACACTGGAGAATCCCACAGTGCTAAACAGCGAGGAATTCATCAAAGCAATCGCGGAGAAAATGTAGTTGATTCAATTCGGGACGTAGTAAAATGCAAAAAGGCTACGTCCCAAATTGACTTTTGGGGTGTACCCAAACGACGAAAATCAGTTTGAAGGACGCAAAAAGGGGAGGCTTGTATGAAGATACTGATGATTAATGGGACTATGAGAAGGGGGAAATCTTATATTCTCGGCAGGATGCTGATCGAACGGATCGCGAAAGAGGAGGATGTGGTGGATGAGCTTTTTCTACCGAAAGATATGCCGGAGTTCTGCAGAGGCTGTGGGCTTTGTATCCGGCAGGGGGAAACCAAATGCCCGGATTATCTGATCTACCTTAGAAGGATTACGAAAATGATGGATGAGGCGGATCTTCTGGTGTTTACCACGCCGGTATTTGTGTTTCATGCCAGCGGGCAGATGAAAGCGCTTTTGGATCATTATGGGTACCGCTGGATGGTCCACCGGCCGGCGGCGGCTATGTTTAGGAAACAGGCGGTCTGCGTGACCACGGCCGCGGGCGCGGGCATGAGAAGCGCTTTGAAAGATATTACGGACAGTCTTTACTGGTGGGGCGTGGCAAGAGTTTATAAATGCGGCGCGGCGGTTCCGGTTTCATCCTGGGATGAGGCGGATCAGGCTTTGCAGGATCAGGTGAAGGAAAAACTGGATAAGATCAGTTCCAAAATCATTCGAGATCCGCAGAAGGTCCGGCCGTCACTGCGGGCAAAGCTGCTGTTTTACATCATGCGCATCTTTCAGAAACGAAAAGAAAAAGAGGACATAGACCAAAGATACTGGGCAGAACGTGGATGGCTGGGACGAAAGCGTCCCTGGAAGGAAACATAAAACTTCTTTTTTGGCATATAGTGCAGAAAGGACATTTGTGAGCAGGTGGATATGCGCATATGCACGATCAGGGCAAACGGTTTCTCCTTGTCTTTCTGCTGGCTTTTTTCTCAGTACTGGCCATACATAAGCTGTATGAAACAGGCCGGACCAATACTTGGAAGAAGACAGAGATCCAGAATGAAAGCTTCCGGGCAGAGTTTTTCTCGGATAAGCTGTGGAAACGAAAGGACCAATTGCCTCAGGAGAGCAGCCGTCTTCTGGAAGCGGTAAAACAGGAAGTAAAATATTTTCCGGTGCCGGAATCCACGCTGGATCCCAAACTCAAAACTTCATATGTCAATACGTGGATGTCCGAACGCAATTATGGCGGAAAGCGGGGGCATGAGGGGATTGATATTATGGCGCTCAAGAACCAAAGGGGATTGTATCCGGTCCTTAGTATGACGGACGGAGTGATCACCAATCTGGGCTGGCTGGAGCAGGGAGGGTACCGGATCGGAATTACAGGAGATAGTGGTACTTATTATTACTACGCACATCTAGATTCTTATACAGAGATCCAGAAAGGCGATAAAGTGAAGGCCGGCGAACTCCTTGGTTATATGGGAGATTCCGGATATGGGCCGGAAGGGACGACAGGGAAATTTGACGTACATCTCCACATTGGGATCTACGTCTATCTGGATGGGGAGGAGATCAGCCTGAATCCCTATTATGTCCTGCGGTGGCTGGAAGATCACCGGTTGAAATATGAATTCTCTGGATAACCTCCTTCGGGTAGAGTTCTTTCGGCAAATATGGTATACTGATTTCAGTCTGTTTGATTACAGAGAGAAAAAAGCTGGAGGAAAAATAGATGAAGCTGCCCCAGGCGTTTGAAGAGAAAATGTGCAGTCTCCTTGGAGACGAGTTTGAACAATATATAAACTGTTTTGAGAACCCAAGATATTATGGGCTGCGGGTCAATACAAGCAAAATTTCCGTGGAAGAGTTTCAAAAAATCTGTCCCTTTCCGATCCGCCCGATCCCCTGGATCAGCAACGGGTTCTACTATGACGGAGAAAAAGAAGTCCCTTCTAAGCATCCCTATTATTTTGCGGGACTTTATTACCTGCAGGAGCCAAGCGCAATGACGCCGGCTTCCCGATTGCCCATCGAGCCGGGAGACCGGGTGCTGGATGTGTGCGCGGCCCCTGGGGGAAAGGCCACGGAGCTGGGAGCGAAATTGGGAGGAAGGGGCCTCTTGGCTGCCAATGACCTGAGCAGCTCCCGCGCCAAAGGGCTTTTGAAAAATCTGGAATTGTTCGGCATCGGAAATATGCTGGTCTTAAGTGAAGAGCCAGGCGCTTTGGTTTCACATTTTCAAGAATATTTTGATAAGATCCTGATCGACGCCCCCTGCTCTGGCGAGGGAATGTTCCGCAAAGACCGGAAGATGATCAAAGCATGGGAAGAGCATGGACCGGAGTATTTCTGCAAGATCCAGAAAGGGATCATCCTGCAGGCAGCCCAGATGCTGCGGCCGGGAGGTCTTATGCTGTATTCTACCTGTACCTTTGACCAGAGGGAAAATGAAGAAGTGATTGCCCATCTGCTGGAGCGTTTCCCGGAATTTAAGATTCTTCCCATGGAGTCTTACCAGGGCTTTTCTTCTGGAATCAGCCAGTCAGAGGAACTGCGCGATACGGTGCGCATCTTCCCCCACAAAATGCAGGGAGAAGGCCACTATCTGGCCCTTCTAAGAAAAGGGGCAAAAGGACAGGCGGCCCAAGCAGCCCAGACTTCTCTAAAAACCATGGGGAAAGGGAAATCCCTTCCGGAACCTTTGGAGGATTTCCTGGGAGAGATCACTTGGGAACTGGACCCTTCCAGAATCCAGATCAACAAGGAGCGGGTTTATTATATGCCGGAAGGCGTGCCCGATCTGCGGGGCGTCCGTTTCCTGCGGACAGGCCTTTTGATGGGCGAACTGAAGAAAGAACGGTTTGAGCCAAGCCAGGCCCTGGCCATGTGCCTGAAGCGGGAGGAATATAGCCGCAGTCTCAATCTCTCGTCTCAGGATGAGCGGGTGTTCCGCTATCTGAAGGGAGAGACTCTGGACGTGGAAGACTTGATGGAAGATCCGGCTCAGACTCCAGGCAGAGAAAACAAGAAAGGCAAGAAAAGCGGGAAAGCCAAGAAGGGAAAAGAAAACAACTGGTATCTGGTCTGCGTAGACGGGTATCCCTTGGGATGGGGGAAACTGGCAGGAGATACGTTGAAGAATAAATATCTTCCCGGCTGGAGGATGTGCTGATGATGCGGCTGGACAAATATCTTTCGGAAGCAGGAGAAGGAAGCCGCCAGCAGGTGAAGGCGTATATCCGCCAGGGCCGGGTAGAGATCGACGGAGTTTTGGCGAAAAAGCCTGAGACGAAAGTTGATGAAGGAAAGCAAAAGGTATCCCTGGACGGCAGGGAGATTCTCTATCAGAAATATGAGTATTATATGCTGAACAAGCCGGCGGGCGTGATCACGGCTACAGCAGACGGCAGAGAACAGACGGTGCTGGATCTGCTTGGTGAGAAACGCCGTCCAGATCTGTTTCCGGTGGGAAGATTGGACAAAGATACGGAGGGACTTCTTCTGATCACCAATGACGGCGCTTTGGGGCATCGGTTATTATCGCCCCGCAAGCACGTGGACAAGTGCTATTACGCCAGGGTGCGGGGAGAAGTGACAGACCAGGATGTGGAGAGGTTCGCGCAAGGAATCTGTATCGGACTTTCCCCCAAAAAAGGAAAACAGGGACAGAAGCAGGAGGAGTGGGCAAGCCCCGCGAAACTGGAGATCCTGAATGTGATCCATCCATCCGCGCAGGAGGCGGAAGAGACCGGGAAAGCGGCAGAAGAAGAGGAGCCTGTATCGGAGGTCCTTGTGACCATCCAGGAGGGAAAATTCCATCAGGTCAAACGGATGTTTCTGGCAGTGGGGAAAGAAGTGGTGTATCTGAAGCGGCTGTCAATGGGCGGCCTTCGGTTGGATCAGAAGCTGGAGCCTGGACAGTACCGGAGGCTTACAGATGAGGAGATAGAGAAACTATGAAACATATGCTGGAAAATGTGGACGCGGTAATCTTTGATATGGACGGCACTTTGATCGACTCTATGTGGATCTGGCCGGATATCGACCAGGTGTATTTGGAGAGATATGACCTGACCCAGCCGGAGGATTTCCATCAGGCCATGGAGGGGATGAGTTATCGGGAGGTGGCCCAGTATTTCCTGGATACCTTTCCTTCTCTTCCAAGAACGCGGGAGGAGATCATGGAGGATTGGACCCAGATGGCTTATGAACGGTACATGACTCAGGTTCCTCTGAAGACAGGTGCTGGTGAATTTATCCAAAGGATGCGTAAGATGGGGAAGAAAATCGGGATCGCCACCAGCAATGGACGGCGGCTGGTAGACGATACGCTGGAAGCCCTGAAGATCACGGAGCTTTTTGACTCTGTAAGAACGGCCTGCGAAGTGGCTTCTGGGAAGCCGGCGCCGGATGTGTATCTTCTGGTTGCAAAAGATATGGGCGTGGCGCCGGAGCGCTGCCTGGTCTTTGAAGACGTTCCCATGGGGATCCTGGCAGGGAAAAACGCGGGTATGAAAGTCTGCGCGGTGGAAGACGATTTCTCGAAACCCCAGGAGAAGAAGAAACGGGAACTTGCTGACTATTATATCCAGGATTACGAAGATATTATCAACGAAACCTACGAGGTATTGAAATGAAACAGGACTTTTTGCCTCTGTGCAGGGCTGATATGGAAGCGCGGGGATGGGACCGGCCGGATTTTGTCTATGTAAGCGGGGATGCCTATGTGGATCATCCTTCCTTTGGGACGGCCATCATTACCCGGCTTTTGGAAGCCAGGGGCTACCGGGTGGCGGTCCTTTCCCAGCCGGACTGGCGGAAAACAGAGAGCATCACGGAATATGGAAGGCCCCGGCTTGGATTCCTGGTGTCTGCCGGAAATATGGATTCTATGGTCAATCACTATACCGTGTCCAAAAAGCGGCGGCAAAAGGATGCCTACACGCCGGGAGGGGCTATGGGAAAACGGCCGGATTACGCGGCGGTGGTCTATGGGAACCTGATCCGTCAGGCTTATAAGGACGTGCCGGTGATCCTGGGCGGGATCGAGGCCAGCCTGCGGCGTCTGGCCCACTATGATTACTGGTCAGACCGGCTGAAACGGTCCGTGCTCTTAGATTCCGGGGCGGATCTGATATCCTATGGAATGGGAGAACATTCGATCCCCGAGATCGCGGAGGCGCTGGATGCGGGACTGGATGTGAAGGACATTACGTTTGTGCCGGGAACCGTATACCGGACCAAAAGTCTGGACGGAGTCTACGATGCCCAGATTCTCCCTTCTTATGAGGATCTGCAGGCGGACAAATTAAACTATGCAAAAAGTTTTTATACCCAGTACAAAAATACTGATCCATTTACCGGGAAACGTCTGGTGGAGCCATATGGAGAACATCTCTATGTGGTGCAGAATCCCCCGGCCAAACCTTTGACGACTCAGGAGATGGATGATGTTTACAGCTATCCCTATATGCGGACTTACCATCCTTCTTATGAACCGCTGGGCGGCGTTCCGGCTGTCTCGGAAGTAAAATTCAGTTTGATCAGCAACCGGGGATGTTTTGGGGGATGCAGCTTCTGTGCCCTGACCTTCCATCAGGGAAGGATCATCCAGACCAGAAGCCATGCTTCTTTGCTGGAAGAGGCGGAAGGATTTGCCAAGGACCCGGATTTTAAAGGATATATCCATGACGTGGGAGGGCCGACCGCCGATTTCAGGCATCCTTCTTGCAAGAAGCAGATGGAACATGGGGTCTGCCCGGACCGGCAGTGTCTGTTCCCGAAGCCCTGCCCGAATTTAAAGGCGGATCACAGGGACTATGTTTCCCTTCTGCGGAAGCTTCGAAAACTTCCCCATGTAAAGAAAGTATTTATACGTTCCGGCATCCGGTTTGACTATGTATTGGCTGACCCGGAAGATACCTTTCTCAAAGAACTGTGCCAATATCATGTCAGCGGCCAGTTGAAAGTCGCCCCGGAACATGTGTCGGATCGGGTGCTCACCCGGATGGGGAAACCGGAGAACCGGGTGTATCAGGAGTTTGTGCGGCGTTACCGCAAGATGAATCAAAGGCTGGGCAAGGATCAGTATCTGGTGCCTTATCTGATGTCCTCCCATCCCGGATCCACCCTGAAAGAAGCGGTAGAACTGGCGGAATACTTAAGAGATCTAGGGTATATGCCGGAGCAGGTGCAGGATTTTTATCCTACGCCGTCCACCCTTTCCACCTGTATGTATTATACAGGGGTAGATCCCAGGGACATGAAACCGGTCTATGTACCAAAGAATCCTCATGAAAAAGCCATGCAGAGGGCGCTGATCCAGTATCGGGACCCGAAGAATTATGAGCTGGTCCGGGAAGCCCTTGAGAAGGCAGGACGGACCGATCTGATCGGATATGGGAAAGGCTGTCTGATCCGGCCCAAAGGGAAGGAACCTATTCAGGGGAAGGAGGCCTTCTTGCAGAGCCGGAAAGACAGGAAGCCAAATAGGAAGAAAAAGACCATCCGAAATATCCATAAGAAGAAAGCGGGGAGATGATGACCATGAGAATCGCAGTTGTTACGGGAGCCTCCTCCGGGCTTGGCAGAGAGTTTGTCCGGCAGATTCCACGGCTTTACCGGAATCTGGATGAACTGTGGGTGGTGGCCAGAAGGACCCAGAGGCTGAAAGAACTGGAAGGAGAAGTTTCGATTCCTTTGAGGATCTTCGATGGAGATCTGCAGAGGGATTATATCTATGAGCGGATCGAGAGAGAATTGTCCAGGCATACCCCGGATATCCGGATGCTGGTCAACGGGGCGGGATACGGAAAAGTAGGCGACATGGCAGGAACTGCCTGGCAGGAGAAAGAGGACCGATGGGAAGAAAAGGTTCAGGCAGAGCGCAGGGAACAGCTGGGCCAGATCGATATAAACTGCCGGGCATTGACGCGGATGATCCAGATCTGCCTTCCTTATCAGGGGAAGGGAAGCCGGATCTTAAATATCGCCTCGGCGGCGGCATTCGCGCCTCAGCCTGGATTTGCCGTCTATGCGGCCGCCAAGGCTTATGTCTACCGGCTTTCTCTGGCTCTTGGAGAAGAATTGAAAGAGCGGAGGATCTCCGTTACCGTCCTTTGTCCGGGTCCGGTAGATACGGAATTTTTTGACCGGTCAGGCGTTCTTCCCGGAAGCCTGCGAAAGGCGGCAAAAGCCGCGGCGGAAGACGTGGTAAGACAGGGGCTTTTGGACGGAGTCCGAAGGAAATCGGTTTCCACCTACGGCGTCTGGATGAAGGCGGCCCGTATCGGGGCGAAACTGGTTCCGGGCCGGCTGTGCGCGGCATTTTTAAAAACCATAAATCAGTCAGGAGCAAAAGAAGAATGAAGATTGAAAAAGGACAGCCAGGATATATTAAATCACAGAAGACCAAGTACCTGATCTGGGCGATCGGAGAATTTGCTATCGTGATCGCTCTCGTAGTGCTGGGATATATACAGACCGGGTCAAAACTGAATCTATTTACGGTAGCGGCGGTGGTGTGCTGCCTGCCGGCGGCTAAGATGCTGGTAGAGTTTATCACCATGGCGCCCAATCAAAGTATAGAGCCGGAGAAATTCGAGGAGATCCAGGAAAAAGCCGCTCTGCTCACCAAAGTCTATGATACGATCCTAACCGGCAACGATAAAGTCATGCCGGTGGATGCGTTTGTGATCTCCGGGCACACCGTCTGCGGATATACCAAAAGCCCTAAGACGGACGAGGTGAAGGCGGCCAGATATGTAAAGGAAATGCTTCAGAAAAATAAGTGTGAGAAAGTAACCGTCAAGATCTTCCACGATTACACAGCCTTTATTACCAGGGTGGAAGGAATGAACAATATCGCCTCTGTGGATCAGCCGGAGAACCGCAAGAGAGAGCGCAAGATCAGAAGACTGATCTTAAGTACATCGATGTAAGCCTATGATAGAAATTACGATCAAAGAAAACGAAGCGGGACAGCGTCTGGATAAATTTCTAAAGAAATATCTGTCTCAGGCTCCGGGAAGTTTTCTCTATAAAATGCTGCGAAAAAAGAATATCGTGCTGAATGGAAAGAAAGCCTCCGGAAGCGAGAAGCTGGAAACTGGAGACCAGGTGAAATTCTTCCTGGCCCAAGAGACGATGGAAAAATTCCGGGGAATTTCAGAAGCCCTTCCGGCAGAAGAAGGATTTCCGGGAAAACATCCAGAGATCCTTTATGAAGACGCCCATGTCCTGTTTGTGAACAAACCTTCCGGAATGCTGTCCCAGCGGGCCAGGAAAGAAGATCTGTCGGCGGTGGAATTTGTGAGATGGTACCTTCGTAAGAGCGGCCGGTTGGGAGAGGAAGAGCTGCGGGCGTTCCAGCCTGCCGTCTGCAACCGCCTGGACCGCAATACCAGCGGGATCATTGGAGCAGGGAAAACTCTGGCTGGGCTCCAGGAGTTGACAGAACTATTCAGAAAGCGTAGTATTAAAAAATACTACTTATGTTTCGCGAAGGGTTCTATTTCAAAACAGGCCTATATCAGAGGGTACCTGACCAAGGATGAGAGGAACAATAAGGTCCGTATCCTGGCCAAAGAACAGGAGGGAGCGCTTCCAATTGAGACGGAGTACACGCCGCTGGCGGTAAGTCGGGAAATGACACTTCTCAAGGTACACTTGATCACTGGGCGGAGTCATCAGATCCGGGCCCATCTGGCGGGAGAAGGCCACCCCATCCTGGGCGACTATAAGTATGGGGACCGAAGGTGGAATGAGGGATATAAAAAAGCTTACGGGATCAAAGACCAGCTTCTCCACGCCTACCAGCTCCAGATGCCGGTACTTACAGGGCCTTTGGAAAGATTATCCCAAGAGACAGTGACAGCGCCTGTCCCGGAGGAATTTGCAAGACTGATAAAGGAGACAAAATGGGAACGTGGAATTCAAGAGGCCTTAGAGGTTCTACATTAGAAGATATGATCAACCGGACCAATGAGCGGTACCAGGAGAAGGGACTGGCGCTGATCCAGAAGATCCCCACCCCCATTACTCCGGTGAAGATCGACAAGGAGCATCGCCATATTACGCTGGCTTATTTTGACCAGCGCAGTACGGTAGACTATATTGGGGCGGTCCAGGGCCTGCCGGTCTGTTTTGATGCCAAAGAATGTGTGGCCGATACCTTTCCGCTGCAGAATATCCATGCCCATCAGGTGCGGTTTATGGGCGGGTTTGAGAAACAGGGGGGGATCGCCTTCCTCATCATCTATTATTCGGCCCGCAATATCTTATACTATATGCGTTATCAGGAAGTCTTGTCTTTCTGGGAAAGAGGAGCTTCGGGAGGACGGAAAAGCTTCCGGTATGAGGAGTTGGACCCTAGGTTTTTCATGGAAGTAAAGAAGGGATGCTATGTGCCCTATCTGGATGCGATAAACCAGGATCTGGAGCTGCGAGGGGAACTTGACAAGGACTAAAAAAATCCGTATAATTCAAGATGCTTTTGTGTGTTACCATACTAAAGCGCAGAGGATCTGCGAACAGGAGGACTTATGAAGAAATTACTGCATACTCCGGAGGGAGTCCGGGATATCTACAATGTGGAATGTGGAAAGAAACTGGCTTTGGAGGGAAGGATCAAAAAAACCTTCCATCTCTATGGCTACCACGATATCCAGACCCCAACGTTTGAATATTTTGATGTGTTCCGCAAGGAGATCGGGACCATTCCATCGAAAGATCTTTATAAATTCTTTGATAAAGAGGGAAATACTCTGGCGCTGCGGCCGGATATCACGCCGTCCATAGCCAGGGCCGCAGCCACGCTGTTCGGCGATGAGCAGCTTCCCATCCGGCTGTGCTATACAGGGAATACCTTTATCAACCACTCCAGTTACCAGGGAAGACTTCGGGAAGTGACCCAGATGGGAGCGGAATTTATCGGCGACGGTTCTGTGGACGCGGATGCGGAGATGCTGGCGCTGGTGATCGAGGCCATGCTGACCATCGGTTTGAAAGAATTCCAACTGAGCGTGGGAAATGTAGATTTCTTCCGCAGCCTGATCGAGGACGCCTGCCTGGACGAAGAGGCTCAGGAGCGGGTGATCGAGCTGATCAATAATAAGAATTATTTTGGAGTAGAAGAATATCTGGACAGCATCCAGGTGAAACGCAGTTCCAGGGAAGCGTTTGTTTCTCTAGGGGAACTGGTAGGCGGCGTGGAAGTGCTTTCCCGCGCCAAGGATATCGCGCCCAATTCCTCCGGGATCATGGCGGTCAAACGGATGGAGCGAATCTACAACATCCTGAAGCTTTACGGGGTGGAGAAGTTTGTCACCTTTGATCTGGGCATGACGGGAAATTACGGGTATTACACAGGGATCATTTTCCGGGGCTATACTTACGGAACCGGAGACGCCATCGTAAAAGGCGGCCGTTACGATCACCTGTTGGAGAAATTTGGGAAGAAATCACCCTCTATCGGATTCGCCATCGTGATCGACGAGCTGATGAACGCTATGATGCGGCAGAAACTGCGGATCGTCTATACCAGGAAAAACAACATCATTCTCTATGATGAGGGAAGAGAAGCCAGCGCCATCGCGTTGGCCAAGGATTTCCGGCATAAGGCCAAGAATACGGAGCTGCTGCGCAAAGAAAAGGACCGGCTTCTGGAAGAGTATGTAGAATATGGGAAAGAGTATTACGCCGGCAATCTGATCTATATCAAGAAGTCGGGAGAGATCACCATGATCAACCTGGTAAGCGGGGAGCAGAAAGTGATCGAGAACAACAGAACGGAGTAGAATTATGAGATATCTGACATTTGCACTGGGGAAAGGGCGCCTGGCGAAACAGACGCTGGAACTGTTTGAGAAGATCGGGATCACCTGCGAAGAGATGAAGGAGCCGGATTCCCGGAAGCTGATCTTTACCAACGAAGAACTGGGTCTTCGGTTCTTCCTGGCCAAAGGGCCGGATGTTCCCACGTATGTGGAGTACGGCGCTGCGGACATAGGGGTCGTGGGCAAGGATACGATCCTGGAAGAAGGCCGGAAAGTCCATGAGGTCCTGGACTTAGGTTATGGGAAATGTACCATGTGTGTCTGCGGCAAGAAGGAAGCGGCGCCGCTTTTGCAGCACCATGAATTGATCCGGGTGGCGACCAAATATCCCAATATCGCCAAAGA
Organism: Lachnospiraceae bacterium KGMB03038; assembly: GCA_007361935.1. Taxonomy (NCBI): domain Bacteria; kingdom Bacillati; phylum Bacillota; class Clostridia; order Lachnospirales; family Lachnospiraceae; species Lachnospiraceae bacterium KGMB03038. Next base: position 1,686,724 of record CP041667.1, read on the forward strand.
CTACTTCTACAATACCAAACATCAGACGGTGGAGATCATCAAATTAAACGGCTCTATTGAGCTTGCTCCCATCGTGGGGCTTTCCGAGGTGATCGTGGATATTGTGGAGACCGGTTCTACATTAAAAGAGAACGGTTTGGAAGTGCTGGAAGAGGTGTGTCCGCTGTCTGCCAGAATGATCGTTAATCCAGTCAGTATGCGGATGGAAAGTGAACGGATCCAGCAGCTTTTGATGAAACTGCGGACACAGATATAAAAAGGAGAGAGATGCCATGAGAATTCAACGCTTAGATCCATCGGCGCGGGAAGGTCTGCTGACAGATCTTCTGAAGAGAAGTCCTGACCAGTATGGCGCTTATGAAGACCAGGTGGCCAAAATCCTGAGAGACGTAAGGGAAAACGGCGATGAAGCGCTGTTTGCCTATACCAAAAGATTCGACGGGGCGGAACTTACCAGGGAAACGATCCTGGTCACGCCAGAAGAGATCGAAGAAGCCTATGAGAAGGTTCCAAAAGAGCTTCTGGATGTGATCCGGAAAGCCCTGCGCAACATTGAGGACTATCACGCCAAGCAGAAACAATACAGTTGGTTTGACAGTAAGCCGGATGGCAGCATCCTGGGGCAGAAGGTGACGCCTCTTCGGCGGGTAGGCGTCTATGTTCCGGGCGGGAAAGCCGCGTATCCTTCTTCTGTTCTCATGAATATCCTTCCGGCCAAGGTGGCGGGAGTGGAGGAAATCCTGATGGTAACTCCCCCCGGCAAAGACGGGAAAGTAACGCCTACCACTTTGGTGGCGGCCCATGAAGCAGGCGCTGCGGCCATTTATAAAGTTGGCGGCGCCCAGGCAATTGGCGCTTTGGCCTATGGGACACAGTCCATCCCCAAAGTAGATAAGATCGTAGGTCCTGGAAATATTTATGTGGCTCTGGCTAAAAAGGCGGTGTACGGCCATGTGAGCATCGACGCTATCGCGGGGCCCAGTGAGATCCTAGTGATCGCGGATGAAACGGCTGATCCTAGATACGTGGCGGCGGACCTGCTTTCCCAGGCAGAGCATGACGAGCTGGCTTCCGCCATTTTAGTGACTACCAGCCAGGCTCTGGCAGAACAGGTTTCGAAAGAAGTGGATGGATTCCTGGCTGTCTTATCCAGAGCGGAGATCATTCGCAAATCTCTGGATAACTACGGGTATATCCTGGTGGCGGATACCATGGATGAAGCCATCGATATTGCAAATGAGATCGCCTCAGAACACCTGGAGATCCAGACAAAAGATCCCTATGAGGTGATGACCAAGATCCGCAACGCGGGGGCCATCTTCCTTGGCGCTTACGCAAGCGAACCCTTGGGAGATTATTTCGCAGGGCCCAATCATGTGCTTCCCACCAACGGGACTGCCAAATTCTTTTCGCCCCTTTCGGTGGATGATTTTATTAAGAAATCCAGTATCATCGCATATTCAAAAGAGGCGCTTGATAAAGTCCACAAAGAGGTGGAGACATTTGCCAGGGCGGAGGGGCTGACAGCCCATGCCAACTCAGTCCATGTCAGATTCGAAGAGCAGGAGGAAGACAGATGAAACGGACAGCCACTTGTGAAAGAAGGACAAAAGAGACACAGATCCAGCTGACCCTTGGCCTGGATGGAACTGGGAAAACCAGCATTGCAACAGGGATTGGATTTTTCGACCATATGTTGGATGGATTTGCCCGCCATGGTCTTTTTGATCTGACGGCTGCGGTCAGCGGGGATACGGAAGTGGACTGCCATCACACCATCGAAGATACAGGAATCGTCTTGGGGCAGGCGATCCGGGAAGCGGTGGGAGATAAAGCGGGAATCCGCAGGTACGGCCATATGATCCTGCCGATGGATGAGACGCTGGCGCTGTGCGCGGTAGACCTTTCCGGCAGACCCTATCTGAAATTCGACGCTGCCTTTCCGACAGAGCGGATGGGCGGGATGGAGACGCAGATGGTGAAAGAATTCTTTTACGCCGTCTCCTACAGCGCCATGATGAATCTCCATCTTAAGATTTTAGACGGAGGGAACAGCCATCATATGGCAGAGGCATTGTTCAAAAGTTTTGGAAAGGCCCTGGATATGGCGACAATGGAAGAACCCAGGATCAAAGACGCCTGGACAACGAAAGGAAGCTTATCTCTATGAGTTATAAAAGATTGATCCCCTGCATTTTTATCGCGGAGGGAAAAGCAGTAAAATGGTTCAATGACCGGGAAGTACTTTCTGATGATGTGGTAGGTCTCGCAAAGTACTACAGTGACCACGGCGCGGATGAACTTCTTGTCTTCGACTTGTCTGAGGCGGACGACGAGCATGATGAGGCCATCAATCTTATGCGCCGGATGAATCGTGTCATCCGGATTCCGATGGTGGCGGGAGGAAATATCCGTCGGCAGGAAGATGTCAAAAAGATCCTCTATGCGGGCGCGAAACGAGCTATGCTGAACTTCTCTAAGACGGAGAGTATAAAAATGATCGAGGATGCGGCAAAACGTTTCGGAAAAGAGAAGATCGCAGTGTCGCTGAACGACTTTGACGCGCTGTTTAAACATCAGCACATCATTGAAGATTATACCAGTGAGATCATCTTCATGCATCGATTGGATCTGAATTCGGTGATGAATGTGACGGATGTCCCCTGCGTCATTGTGACGGATACCCTAGAGGAGCCGGAACTTTTTAAAATCTTAAAGTGTCCCGGTGTAAAGGGATTGTCAGGGAAATATGTAAGTCAGACAGATATGGACTTCGTAGCATTTAAGGAAAAATGCGGGGATGAGGATATCAAGATGACTTCTTTTGAGAGTATGATGGAATTTTCCCAGTTTAAGACCAATGAGCAAGGTCTGATCCCAGTGGTAGTCCAGCATTATAAATCCCAGGAAGTCTTGATGCTGGCCTATATGAATGAAGAAGCCTTTTATCAGACGATCAAGACAGGGAAGATGACTTACTACAGCAGGAGCCGGAAGTGCCTTTGGACGAAAGGAGAGACCAGCGGCCATTTCCAATATGTAAAATCTCTGACCATCGACTGTGATCTGGATACGCTGCTGGCTAAAGTAGAACAGATAGGTCCTGCCTGCCACACGGGCAATCCAAGCTGCTTCTTCCAGCCGCTGGCGGGAACCGACTACGATGAGACAAATCCGCTGAAGGTCTTTGAGTCTGTGTATGATACGATCGTAGACCGACACGAGCACCCGAAGGAAGGATCCTATACCAATTATCTGTTTGAAAAAGGAATCGATAAGATCTTGAAAAAAGTTGGGGAGGAGGCTACAGAGATCGTGATCGCCGCCAAAAACCCCAACCCGGAAGAGGTTAAATATGAGGTTTCTGATTTCCTCTATCACTTAATGGTCCTGATGGTTGAACGGGGCATCACCTGGGAGGATATCATCAAAGAATTGGCCGACCGGTAGAACGAGGCAGTCTTCTAAGAAAGAAATCTTGTAATATAGCCGGAAACATCCGCATATATTTCACCAGAGAGGTGAGACGATGAACGAGTCCGAGAAACGCAGGAAACAGCTTTTGGAGGAAACCCGCAGCCTTTACAGCGACTGGCGCACGCCTCCGGCGGTCCATCCCAGATACCGGGCAGCCTATGGAAAGCTGTACAAAAGAGAAGAGGACCAGGAAGAGATGCCGGGAACTTTTGGACTTCGGGCGCTGTTGTGCTTCCTTTTGTTTGCGGCTTTTGTTGCTATGGATCAGCAAGGCGGAAAGATCCTGGAAGCGGACAGCACCCAGATCACAGAAGAGATCACTACGGACTTGGATGTGGCGGAGGTATGGCAGAATCTGTAAAAAATATTAGAAAAAGGCGGGATTTCCCGCCTTTTTCTAATAGAGATTGTTATTGATAATGGTACCTGCAGGACAAAATATAAATGTTTTCATTGTCAATCCGGTATACCAATCTGTCCGTTTCATTGATCCTGCGGCTCCAGAACCCTGACAAATTTCCCACCAGCGGTTCCGGCTTTCCAATCCCTTCGTTTCCATTTCTTGATATATCATCCAGTAATTTATTAATTTTGCGAAGTGTTTTACGATCTTCTGTTTGCCAGTATACATAGTCTTTCCAACCGTTATCGGTAAATACCTTATTCATCGGAGGAACCCTCATCCAGATCATGGACAGCAAAATGGCCCTCGGTCAATTGCTTCTTTGATTCCATCAACCAGTCGTAGTTCGTTTTATTTTCTACAAGATGGAGATTTTCCATCATATTATTGTAGGCTTCCTCTGAGATCATGACTACATTTTTGTTGTTTTTCCTGGTCACGATCATGGTCTCATAATCATCCGTTACTTTATCCATACAGCTTTTCATGTTTTCACGAAGCATAGTATAATTAACAGCTAACATGACATCGCCTCCAAACGTACAATATTTTGTACTTAAATTATAGCGTACAATATTTTGTACGTCAAGGTGATGAGCTAAACAATTTATGCCAGAGTCCCTGCGAAAAGATTTGTAAAATCAACAAAAATAGTGTATACTTATGCGAGTTTAAACAATAAATTTTCCTCTATTGCAAAGGAACCAAACAAGGAGAAAAGAGAGTAGATCAATGCGTAGATTAGCCCTGAATGATGAGGTTTTAATGAAGATCGAGAAGCCGGCCCGCTACATTGGAGGCGAGGTCAATTCAGTAATGAAGGACAAGGATCAGGTGGATATCCGGTTTGCCATGTGTTTTCCGGATGTGTATGAGATCGGTATGTCCCACCTGGGAATCCAGATCCTCTATGATATGTTCAACCGCAGGGAGGACGTCTGGTGTGAGAGAGTCTATTCCCCATGGACGGATCTGGACAAGATCATGCGGGAGGAGAATATCCCGCTGTTCGCGCTGGAATCCCAGGATCCCATCCGGGAGTTTGATTTCCTGGGGATCACTATTCAGTATGAGATGTGCTACACCAATATTCTTCAGATCCTGGATCTGGCTGGAATCCCTCTGCACGCGGCGGACCGCACCTGGGATGATCCGATCGTGATCGGCGGGGGACCGTGCACCTATAACCCAGAACCGCTGGCCCCGTTTTTTGATCTCTTTTATATCGGGGAGGGCGAGACGGTCTACGATGATCTTTTAGATGCTTATAAAGAGACGAAAAAGAATGGTGGTTCCAGAAAGGACTACTTAGAAAAAGCGGCTCAGATCGAAGGAATCTATGTGCCTTCTTTCTATGAAGTAGCATACAAAGAGGATGGGACCATTGCCTCTTTTTGGCCGATCAACCCAAACGCTAAAGAAAAGATCCAAAAACAGATGGTTTTAGACGTGACGGACACCTGTTATCCCAAAGCGCCGGTTGTTCCTTTTATCAAGGTGACCCAGGATAGGGTGGTGCTGGAGATCCAGCGGGGATGTATCCGGGGATGCCGGTTCTGCCAGGCGGGAATGTTGTACCGTCCTACCAGGGAACGGAACCTGGAGATGTTAAAAGAGTATGCCCGCCAGATGCTGGAGAACACGGGCCACGAAGAGATTTCCTTAAGTTCCTTAAGTTCCAGCGATTACAGCCAGTTGAAAGAACTGGTGAATTTCCTGATCGATGAATTCAAGGAGAAAGGGATCAATATTTCCCTTCCTTCTCTCCGGATCGATGCGTTCTCCTTGGATGTGATGGAGAAAGTCCAGGATATCCGCAAAAGCAGCCTGACTTTCGCGCCGGAGGCCGGATCTCAGAGACTGCGCAATGTGATCAATAAAGGGCTGACAGAAGAAGAGATCCTGGAGGGGGCTTCTCAGGCTTTTGCCGGAGGCTGGAATAAGGTGAAGCTTTACTTTATGCTGGGGCTTCCTACGGAGACGGAAGAGGACATGCTGGAAATTCCGGCGCTGGCCGACCGGATCGCACGGAAATATTATGAGATCCCCAAGGATGAGAGGAATGGGAAATGCCAGATCACGGCCAGCAGTTCGTTCTTTATTCCCAAGCCGTTTACGCCTTTCCAGTGGGCGAAGATGTATTCTAATGAAGAATATATTTCCAGAGCGGCCATCGTAAAACGAGGATTTAGCCAGCAGCTAAACCGCAAGAGCCTGCGTTACCAATGGCATGATGCGGAAGTGACGGTGTTGGAAGGTGTTTTCGCCAGAGGGGACCGCAGCATCAGCCGGGTGATCGAAAGGGCCTACCGGAAAGGATGTCTCTACGACGCCTGGAACGAAATGTTTGACAATGAGAAATGGATGGAATCCTTCCGGGAAGAGGGGCTGGCGATTGAATTTTATAACCAGCGGGAGCGTTCCCTGGACGAAATCTTCCCCTGGGATTTTATTGATATCGGTGTGACAAAAGAGTTCTTAAAGAGAGAGTGGAAGCGCGCTATGGAGGGAGAGGTGACTCCCAACTGCCGGGAGAGATGTTCCGGCTGCGGCGCGGCAAGATATCGGGGAGGTGTCTGTGTTGAAAGCAAGAATTAAATTTCGTAAATATGGCATCATGCGGTTCATCGGACATCTGGATGTGATGAGATATTTTCAGAAAGCCATGCGGAGGGCGGGAATCCCCATTGCGTTCACGGGCGGCTACAGTCCTCATATGATCATGTCCTTTGCCCAGCCCTTAGGGGTAGGGCTTACCAGCGACGGGGAATATCTGGATATTGAGCTTGCCGGGCATATTTCTTCCCAGCAGGCTGTGGAACGGCTGAACCAGGTTATGGTGGAAGGCATAGACGTGTTAAGTTTTCTGGAGATTCCAGAGGACAAGAAAAAGAGCGGAATGACCGTAACTGCTGCCGCTGGATATGAAGTCCGCCTCTTAAAGTCCGCCAAGTCTATGGAAGAGACGCTTCCCATTCCGGAAGCGTGGAAAGAGAAAGCGAAAGCATTTCTTAGTGAAAAAGAGATTCTGGTGTGGAAGAAAACCAAACGAAATGAGAAAGAAGTGGATATCCGCCCCATGATCCATCAGATGGAAGTGAAAGAAGACAGACTCTGCCTTCTTTTGGCGGCGGGAAGCGAAGCGAATTTAAAGCCGGATCTTTTGATGGAGACCTTTTTGAAGTTTATGGGAATTGAGAAGGCGCCGTTCCATTATCACAGGACAGATCTTTACGCGAAGAACGATGCGGGAGAACTGGAACCGCTGGAAGCTTTTGGCAGGGAGATCCTGGGTGACAGAATTGATCTGGCCGGAACGGAAGTGATTATCTTTGATATTGGCAATGTGCTGATTGATTTTGCCTGGGAATCTTACTTAGATACCTTTTCCTATGATGAGAAGACCAGGGAGGCTGTGACGGAAGCGATGTTCAAAAATCCGGACTGGGACGCTGGGGACTCTGGCCTTGTGACCACCGAACAGTGGCTGGAACTTTTCCTGGAAAACGCCCCGGAATATGAGAAGGAAATCCGGGAAGTGTTTGGAGGATTTGGAGCTTCTATCGTTCCCTATACCTTTACCCGTCCTTGGATCGAAACGCTGAAAGAGCAGGGAATGAAACTGTATTTCCTTTCTAACTATTCGGAAGAAATGTACCGGCAGTCAAAAGAACAGCTTTCTTTTCTGGAGCTTTTTGACGGAGGTGTCTTCTCCTGGCAGGAGCAGTGTATGAAACCAGATTCCAGGATCTATCGGGTCCTTTTGGAGCGTTACGGGATCGATCCTAAGAAGGCGTTTTTTTTCGATGACAGGAAGGAAAATGTAGACGCGGCCTGCCGGGAGGGAATCCGAGGAATCTTGTTCACCCAGGATATCCCGTTGCAGTTCCTGCTAAAATGAGGTAAGATAGAGTAGGGATAAGAGAACGAAAAGGATAGGAGTAAGTGACTTTGAAGGAATACAAAAATATGATAAAGGTTGTGAAATTTGGCGGAAGCTCTCTGGCGGACGGCCGGCAGTTTCAGAAAGCTGGCAGGATCATAAGGAAGGATGAGACCAGAAGATATGTGGTTCCCTCCGCGCCGGGGAAACGGACCCCTGAAGATACGAAAGTAACAGACATGCTATATACCTGCTACGGACAGGCGCTTCTGGAAGAAGAGGATACCCAGGAAAGTTTTGAGCTGCTTCTTGGACAGATCCGTAAACGGTACGATTCTATCATCCAGGAACTTGGGCTTGCGCTGTCTCTGGAAGAAGAATTCCATAGCATTCGGGAAAATTTCACAAAAAAGGTGGGACGGGATTACGCGGCCTCCAGAGGAGAATATTTAAACGGACGGATCATGGCTGAATATCTGGGCTATGAATTTATCGACGCGGCAGAAGTGATCTTGTTTGACGACAAGGGAAATTTTGACGGAGAGAAGACCCAGAAAGTTCTTTCCGCACGCCTGGCACAGGCGGAACGGGCGGTGATCCCAGGCTTCTATGGGTCCATGCCGGACGGAAAGATCAAGACATTTTCCAGGGGCGGTTCGGATATCACCGGTTCTATTGTGGCGCAGGCGGTCCACGCGGATCTGTATGAGAACTGGACGGACGTATCCGGTTTCCTTGTGGCGGATCCAAGGATCATTGAACGGCCCAAGGAAATTGACGTGATCACTTACCGGGAACTTCGGGAGCTGTCCTACATGGGCGCTACCGTGCTCCATGAAGACGCTATTTTCCCGGTGCGCAAAGAAGGGATTCCCATCAATATCCGCAATACCAACGCGCCGGAGGATAAAGGAACGCTGATCGTGGAAGCCACCTGTCAGAAACCCAGATTCATTATCACAGGAATCGCGGGCAAGAAGGATTTTGCCGCTGTTACGGTGGAAAAAGCTATGATGAACACAGAGGTGGGATTCTGCCGAAAAGTACTGCAGGTTTTTGAAAAAAACGGCATTTCCATCGAGCACATGCCTTCTGGCATCGATACCATGTCGGTGTTTGTCCATCAGGATGAATTCAAAGAAATGGAACAGAAGGTGATCGCCGGGATCCACCGGGAGGTAGAGCCGGATCTTCTGGAACTGGAATCGGACCTGGCGCTGATCGCGGTAGTGGGACGCGGGATGCGTACCACAAGAGGGACTTCAGGACGGATATTCTCTGCTCTGGCCCATGCCAATGTGAATGTGAAGATGATCGACCAGGGGTCCAGCGGTTTGAATGTGATCATCGGCGTGCGCAACGACGACTTTGAAGCCGCCATCAAAGCAATCTACGATATTTTTGTTACAACTCAGCTGTAAATAGACCACAGGAGGAAAACATGAATATTCTGTTTTTTTTAAAGCCCAAAAGTGAGCTGGCTTACATATTTGATTACCACACAGTCCGACAGGCGCTGGAGATCATGGAATACCATAAGTATTCTTCCGTGCCGATCCTGAACAAAGAGGGAAAATACGTAGGCTCTATCACAGAGGGCGATCTTCTCTGGGGATTAAAACGAAAAGGCATCATGAATATCAAGGAAGCTGAAGAAGTCAGCATCATGAAGATCGACCGGCGGTTGGATTATCAGTGTGTGACGGCCAAGTCCAACATGGAAGACCTGATCGGAAAAGCCATGGAACAAAACTTTGTTCCGGTGGTGGACGACCAGCAGCATTTTATCGGAATGATCACCAGAAGAGACATCATTGGGTACTGCTATAATAAGATGAAAGACAGGGAAAAAGAATGATCATTGATTTTCATACACATATATTTCCAGGAAAAATCGCGAAAAGCACCTTGGATTTTCTGGCATCTGTATGCAAGACAGAGCCTTATACCGATGGGACCAGCGAAGGATTAATGGCCTCAGGAGAGGCGGCGGGAGTAGACGTTTCTGTGGCGCTCCCGATCGTGACCAAGCTCTCCCAGTTCGCCTCCATCAACCGGTTTGCCGCCGGTTTCCAGGAAGGGAGGATCTTGTCGTTTGGAGGGCTCCATCCGGCAGAGGAAAACTATAAGGAACAACTGCGTCAGATCAAAGAGATGGGAATGAAAGGCATCAAGCTGCATCCCGATTATCAGGAGATCCGGTTTAACGACATCCGCTGCAAGCGGGTCATATCCTATGCTTCTGAGCTGGGTCTGATCGTCAGCGTCCATGCGGGCAGAGATCCAAAATGCCCGGAGGATGTACATTGTACGCCCCAGATGGCGGCAGAAGTGATCCGGGAGGTTGAACCGGAGAAGCTGGTATTGGCTCATATGGGAGGAAACCAGCTGTGGGACGAGGTGGAAGCGTACCTTGTGGGGAAACCGGTGTATTTCGACACCGGCGTTGTTCTGGATACCATGACAGAAGAGCAGTTCCTGCGCATAGCGCGAAACCATGGGGCGGATAAAATCCTGTTTGCCACAGACTCCCCTTGGGCGGATCAGACGGAATTCATCCGGCTTCTGAAACAGATGCCCCTGACGGAAGAGGAGAAAGAGCAGATCTTAGGCGGAAACGCCCGCAGACTGCTGGGTATATAAAGAGGTTGCTATGAAAAAGCTGGCATTATTTCTGGTGCTTACAGCTTCTATATTGTGGGGATCCATGGGGATTGTTACCCGTTATGTGGCTTCCTTTGGGTTTACGACTGTTCAGACAGCCGCCGTGCGGATCTGCTCGGCCGCGGCTGTTCTGGTTTTACTCGTGTTTCTTTCCGACCGGAAGAAATTTAAAGTGGAAAAGCAAGATGTGAAATGGCTTCTCGGCACGGGTCTGGGGAGTCTGTTTATCAACAATCTGGCCTATGCGGAGACGGTACAGAGGGCTTCCCTTTCGATTGCGGTAGTCCTTCTTTACACGGCTCCCTTTTTTGTCATGATCTTCTCTATACTTTTCTTCCATGAAAGACTGACCCTTCTAAAGGTCGTGGCGCTCCTGCTTTCCTTTACAGGCTGTATCCTGGTCGTAGGCTTGTCCGGGGCGGAAGCGAAATCGGTTGGTCTGGGAACGGTTGTGATTGGGCTGTGCGCGGGCTTTGGGTATTCCCTTTATAGTATTTTTGGAAAGGTTTTGGTAGGGAAATACGAATCGATCACGGTGACGGTCTATACTTTTCTCATCGCCGCCGCGGCTACGCTTGTGATCAGCCATCCGGTGGATATGATGGAAAAAGTGTCTGAACATATATCAGCTATGCCGCTAATCGTCCTGGGAAGTTTTGTTACATTGGGCCTTCCCTATTTTTGCTATTCCATTGCGCTGAAGCATATGGAGAGCAGCAAAGCGTCTATCATCGCATCCTTCGAGGTAGCGGCGGCCAGCCTGTTTGGCGCGGTCCTCTACGGGGAAACGCTGAATGTCTATAACCTGGTTGGGATCCTGCTGGTGGTAGCCGCCCTGATCCTGCTGCAGGCGGCGCCTGGGAAGAAATAAAGCAGATGATTTCCGCGTTTTGCAAAATTAGCAAAGTTGTGGTTTTGTGCTTGATTTTTCCTACATTCTATGCTAAACTACATTAGTGTGCCGCACAATGAGGTTTTAAAGCTCTGTCCTTTGGACGGACACCGTAGTTGGCGAGTAATGTTAATAGGAGGTGCCATATGTACGCAGTTATAGCAACAGGTGGTAAACAGTACAAAGTATCTGAAGGCGATGTCATTAAAGTGGAGAAACTTGGAGTGGAAGCCGGAGAGACTTATACATTTGACCAGGTGCTTGCGGTAAGTGACAACGGACTGAAGGTTGGAACACCGACAGTTGAGGGTGCGACGGTTGAAGCTTCTGTTATTGAGAACGGCAAAGCAAAGAAAGTTGTCGTTTACAAGTACAAGAGAAAAACCGGATACCACAAGAAAAATGGTCACAGACAGCAGTATACGGCAGTGAAGATCGAAAAGATCAACGCTTAATCGGAGTGATCCATGATTCATGCAGTTGTTTTCAAAGACCATAAGAAGTGCGTCAGAGGATTTCATATCAGCGGACACGCGGGATATGGACAGGCGGGAGAAGACGTGGTGTGCGCGGCGGTTTCTATGCTGTCCATCAACACTGTAAATGCCATTGAACATCTGACAGAAGACCGGTTTTCTATGACCGCGGATGATGAGAAGGGCGATATTCTCTATTCGATCGAAGGGATTCCTTCCAAGGAGGCTTCCCTGCTTTTAGAAGCGCTTGTTCTTGGTCTTAAGGGAATGGCGGATGATGAGAACTATGCAGAATATATTGATTTAACATTCCAGGAGGTGTGATACCATGATGAAATTAAACCTTCAGTTTTTCGCTCATAAAAAGGGTGTAGGTTCTACAAAGAACGGCAGAGATTCCGAGTCCAAGAGACTGGGAGCGAAAAGAGCTGACGGACAGTTCGTAAAAGCCGGAAATATTCTTTACAGACAGCGGGGAACCAAAATCCATCCAGGCGTGAATGTAGGACGTGGTGGAGACGATACATTGTTTGCCCTGGTGGATGGTGTTGTAAGATTTGAGAGAAAAGGAAGAGATCGGAAACAGGTTTCCATCTATCCGGCAGCACAGTAAGGAACGAAACATGACCCAGACCCTGATGGTCTGGGTCTTTTCAAACTATCATCAATGAAAAAGATTGATTGAGGAAAGGAATCGCAGATGTTTGCAGACAGAGCAAAGATATTTATCCGCTCCGGAAAAGGCGGCGACGGCCATGTCAGCTTCCGCCGGGAACTGTATGTACCTAACGGCGGTCCTGACGGCGGCGACGGCGGCCGGGGCGGCGACGTGATCTTTGAAGTAGACGAAGGATTGAATACGCTGCAGGACTACCGTCACCGGAAGAAATTCGCGGCAAAGGACGGAGAACCTGGAGGAAAAAGGCGCTGTCATGGCGGCGACGCAGATGATATTATCCTGAAAGTCCCGGAAGGAACCGTCATCAAGGAAGCGGAATCTGGGAAAGTCATTGCCGATATGTCGGGAGATAATCGTCGGCAGGTAGTCTTAAAAGGTGGAAAGGGAGGTCTTGGCAACCAGCATTTTGCTACCGCTACCATGCAGATCCCCAAATACGCCCAGCCAGGACAGCCGGCCCAGGAACTGTGGGTCAATCTGGAACTGAAAGTGATCGCGGACGTGGGATTGATCGGCTTCCCAAATGTGGGAAAATCCACCCTTCTTTCCCGTGTGACCAACGCAAAGCCGAAGATCGCCAACTATCATTTCACCACTTTGAACCCCAATCTGGGCGTGGTGGATATGAAAGGGGCCAAAGGCTTTGTGATCGCGGACATCCCTGGATTGATCGAGGGCGCTTCGGAAGGCGTGGGATTGGGACACGAGTTTCTGCGTCATATCGAGCGTACCCGGATGATGATCCATGTGGTGGATGCGGCCGGAAGCGAGGGACGGGACCCGGTGGATGATATCTATAAGATCAATGAAGAGCTGAAAGCATATAACGAAGAGATTGCCTCCCGTCCGCAGGTAATCGCCGCTAACAAGACGGATCTGATCTATCCTGACGGGGAAGATCCTGTGGAGCGGTTAAGAAAAGAGTTCGAGCCAAAAGGCATCCGGGTATTCCCGATCTCCGGGGCTACCGGGGAAGGCATTGAGTCTCTTTTGTATTTCGTCTCCGAAAGTTTAGAGAAGCTGGATACAAAGCCGATCGTCTTTGAACAGGAATTTTTCCCGGAGGACGAGCTTGTGACGGCAGACCTTCCGTATACGGTGGAGAAGGAAGAAGACGGTGTCTATGTGGTGGAAGGGCCCAAGATCGACAAGATGCTGGGATATACCAATCTGGATTCAGAAAAGGGATTCGCCTTTTTCCAGAGGTTTTTGAAAGATACAGGAATCCTGGACGAGCTGGAAGAGGCTGGGATCCAGGAAGGGGATACCGTGCGGATGTACGGCCTGCAGTTTGATTATTATAAGTAGAAGAGGAGCTTTAAGATGACGACAAAGCAAAGAGCCTATCTGAAAAGTCTGGCCATGACCATGGACCCGATTTTCCAGGTGGGAAAAAACAGCATTACACCGGAACTTGTAGGGGCGGTATCAGAGGCCCTGGAGGCCAGAGAATTGATCAAGCTCAGTGTTTTGAAAAACTGCGCGGATGATCCTAAAGAGCTGGCGCAGGTGTTTGCGGAGCGCACCCGCTCCCAGGTGGTCCAGGTGATCGGCAAGAAGATCGTACTTTATAAAGAGGGGAAAGACAAGAACAAAAAGATCCAGCTTCCATAAGGAAACAGGGTCTTTTTGACCAGGCAGGGAGAGAAGCTATGAAGATTGGAATCATGGGCGGGACCTTTGATCCCATCCACAACGGACATCTTATGCTGGCAGATACTGCTTATCGGCAGTTTGAACTGGATGAGGTCTGGTTCCTGCCCAATGGGAATCCGCCTCATAAGAAGGAAAGTTCGATCGGCACAGATGCCAGACATCGAAGCGCCATGGTTGCGCTGGCTATTGAAGGTCGGGATGACTACCGGGTGGAAGAGTATGAAGTCCGGCGCAGGGAAGTTTCCTGTTCCTATCAGACACTAGAATATTTTCAGCAAAAATATCCCAAGGACAGGTTCTATTTTATCGTTGGCGCGGATTCTCTGTTCTCTATCGAGACTTGGGTCCATCCGGAACGGATCTTTCCTGTCTGTACGATTCTGGCGGCCTGTCGGGATGACCATGACAATAGGGCGAAAATGGAAGGACAGATCCGGTATTTGAAAGGGAAATATCCTAAGGCAAGGATCCGGCTGCTCCAGTCTCCGCTTATGCCGGTTTCTTCCCATGAACTGCGGGAAGCGATCCGTCTTGGCAGAAACATTACAGAATACGTGCCTAAGAAAGTAGAAGCCTATATCAAGAGGGAAGGGTTATATGAATCGAAAGATACGGAAAATGCAAAAGAAACTGAAACCACATCTGGATAAAGACCGGTATGCCCATACGCTGGGAGTAATGTATACAGCGGCGGCGCTGGCCATGTGCCATGGGGCGGATATCGATCAGGCGTTGACTGCCGGGCTTCTTCACGATTGCGCGAAGTGTATTCCCGGCGAGATGAAAATCCGGCTCTGCAGCCGGTATCATCTGAATGTATCCGAGACGGAACAGAAGAATCCCAGCCTGCTGCACGCCAAATTAGGAGCGTTTCTGGCGGCAAAGAAATACCATGTCCGGGATAAGGATATATTGAACGCTATTTCCTTTCATACTACCGGAAGACCACGAATGTCCATCTTAGAGAAGATTGTCTATATCGCGGACTATATGGAGCCGGGAAGGGAGGAACTTCCCAATATGGCAGAGGTGAGAAAACTTGCTTTCCAGGATCTGGAAGAATGTCTCTATCGTATCCTGAAAGATTCTCTGGTATATTTAAAAAGCAAAGATATGACGATCGACCCTATGACGGAAAAGGCATATCTATATTATAAAGAAAAACTGAGAAAGGAGGAATAGAATGGAAGAGTCTATGAAAATGGTGCGGACTGCTTATCAGGCGCTGGAAGAGAAGAAGGGACAGGATATCCGCGTGCTGGATATCTCCAAGATCTCTGTGCTGGCGGATTATTTCATCATCACTAACGGGACAAGCGACAGCCAGGTAAATGCCCTGGTAGACAATGTGGATGAGAAGATGCACAAAGCCGGCTATTCCCTGAAACAGCAGGAAGGACACGGCGGCTCGTCCTGGATCCTGATGGATTACGGTGATGTGATCGTTCATATCTTTGACAAAGAGAACCGGCCCTTCTATGATCTGGAGCGGATCTGGAACGATGCGCTTCCGGTGGAAATAGAAGAGTAAAAAAAGGATCCGTTGGAAACACAGTTTCCGGCGGATCCTATTTTTCGGTATGAAATCTGTAACCATACCCGATTACTGTTTTTATGTATTCATGTCCTTCACAATAAGGTTTCAGCCGTTTGCGTATTTGGAAAATTGTGTTTTCTACTGCATGTAAGTGGTTGTTTGCAGGTTCGTTCCATACTTTTTCATAAATGTCTTTTTTTGTGAATGTGATTTCAGGAAATCGGTATAGCAGATGAAGCACCTTAAATTCATTTGCTGATAAATATATTTCCCGGGAGTCAATTCGTACACAGTGTTTTTTCATATCAAGAAGGAGAGCGGGATCCGCCTGCTCTATCCCCCAGAAACTTTTTGCGAGAAGCTTGTCCTTTGTCACCTGTTCGATCAGGAAGGATAATTCATCAAATTTCTGTATTTCCCTTAGTTTTTTATATAATTTGACGGTTATTATTTGTCCGTATATATCCATATTGAAATTGAAAATATGAGTTTCCACAGATATATCCGTGTCGTTATCGAGAGTAGGTCTTGTTCCCACATGGGTAACGCCGTAATAGATCCGTTGATCTAACAGGATTTTTGCTGTATATACTCCTGTTTCCGGTAAAGCTGCATTTTTGCCTGTTTCTATGTTGGCGGTAGGAGTTCCCACGTGTTTCCCAATTCCCCGGCCGTGTATAACCCTTCCTGTTGCTGTATAAACAGGTTTTAAATTATAGTTTTCTCTCATGGCGATCCTCTATATGTCCGCTTTTCATTAGTGCAGAAACGACAGGTTTATACAGTAAAAATGTGATGGCAGCGTTTAATCCGTCTTTAAAAAGATTAAAAGGGAGAAAGACGGGAAGCAATAGCTCCGCAACCGCTTCTCTCGGATATCCCATATAAATCGGCGTTATAAGATAATTCCACAGTATCATTACGATAACACTTGTGATACAACCAGCCACCAATCCGATAACAGCGCCGGACAGGGTATGTTTCTTTTGAAAGATAAGGGCGGCCGTACAGGCAAAGGAGAGCGTCTGCACAATATTCATAATACATCCCAGAATGCCGGTATTGCTTACCGTCACCATCTCAATAACCGCAACCGTGACAGATACAACACAGGAGGTCATTGGCCCCCATATCAGTCCACCCAAAGCAACGATAATATCAGATGGGTCATACTTCAAAAACAGAACAACGGGTATCCGCCCCACTGCCATGACAAGATACGTAATGGCACACAGCATACCAATGGTTACAATTCTTTTTGTCTTGCTGTTCATACAGGTTTCCTCCATTCAGTTAGTCGTTCTGTTTAAGAATACCTTCTTATGGAGGATTTGCAATGATTTATAAGGATTTCGGAAATCTTTCGGAAATTCAGAAAAACATCTTCATATCATATAGATACAAAGATGTTCTCTGCAAATTATTATTGTTAAATATTAAAAGAAGCGGAAGACCCCGATCACTTTCCCTAGGATCATCACATCCTGCACAATGATGGGATCCATGGTGTCGTTCTCCGGCTGCAGGCGGATGACGCCTTCCTCTTTATAAAAGGTCTTAACTGTGGCCCCGTCTTCAATGAGCGCCACAACCATCTCTCCGTTGCTGGCCGTCTGTCTCTGTTCCACCAGCACATAATCCCCGTCCAGGATACCGGCGTTGATCATGCTTTCTCCCCGTACCTTCAGAAGAAAGGTCTGGTTATTGGGGAGAAACTCTGTAGGAATAGGGAAGTAGTCCTCAATATTCTGCTCTGCAAGGAGCGGCTCCCCGGCAGCCACCCTGCCCACAATGGGCACATTGGCCGTCTCCCGGCGCAGCATCTGGAAGGAGTCGTCCAGGATCTCAATGGCCCGTGGCTTCGTGGGGTCTCTTCGAATATATCCGTTCTTCTCCAGAGTCTCCAGGTGGGAGTGGACGGAAGAGGTGGACTTCAGATGGACCGCTTCGCAGATATCACGCACGGCAGGCGGAAATCCCCGCTCCAGGATCTGTGATTTGATATAATCTAATATTTCCTGCTGCTTGGCGCTGATCTTGCCCTGTCCCATAACTGAACCTCCTTAGAAACGTTCTTTTCTTGATTGCTGAGTTCATTTTAACACAGCAGATTTTAAAAAGCAAACAAATGTTTAGAAAATATGTTCGATTTTTTGAAGAAAACCCATTGACAAACGTTTGTTCGAGAAGTATAATCGGATTATGAAAAAGAACAAATGTTCTGAACAGACATTCGAACAAAGGGGATTATAAATAAGTTTAAGGGGGAACAAGATCATGAAGAATTATGCAGCAGAGAGTTACAGAGGATTTCGCAGGAGCAGCCGGGACTGTAAGAGAAGACGGCAGGTATATCTGAACAAGCTGTTTTTGTGCTTTGCGGCAATTCTTACCGCGGCGGTGATCGGGATCCTGGGAATCGGCCAGCTGGCGGACGCCCACGAGGAATCCGGACATCAGGGAGAGTCCCTCTATAAAAGTATCCAGATCCAGGATGGGGACACCCTCTGGGAGATCGCTGAGGAATACAAGACATCTGAATATGAATCCATCTACGATTATATTGACGATCTGATGGCCATCAATGGGTTGGTTACCGATCAAATCCAGGAAGGACAATATCTGACGGTTGTCTACAACAATAACTGATACCACAGATCATATAGATTTACAAGGATCTCAGAAGCGGGATAGGGATATCCCCTTTGAGATAAACTCACCCCAGGCGGCATTTGTATGGAAGATACATGCCGCCATTTCCATATATTCCTGTTAACCTGATTGTATGAGCGAAATAGATCTATACGACAAATCTCGATTTTTCCAAAAGATATAGACAAAAAAAACGGTACATGGTATACTTATTCCAGTTGAGGGAGTTTTTCTGCAGATCATGCAGAAGGTTTATTGTTTTATAAGGGGTGTTTTAGAAATGACTGATATAAAAAGTTATCATGAACAGCTTCAGATCGATCAAACTTTGCGGCTTCGGGAGGTTTTAAAGACATTGCCTTCTTTCGCGAAGGACTATTTCCGCGCAATCGAGCCAAGATCATCTGTCAGAACACGGATCAACTATGCGTATGATATACGGATTTTCTTTCATTTTCTGATGGAAAACAATCCGATCTATAAAAATTATACGATGGATCAGTTCCAGGTCCAGGATTTGGAGCGTTTGGAACCGGTAGATATTGAAGAATATATGGAATATCTGAAGGTTTATCAGCATAACCAGGAACTTTTGACCAATGGTGAAAAAGGACTGTCCCGCAAGATGTCGGCTCTCAGGAGCTTTTATAATTACTATTTTAAGCGTCAGGCCATCTCTAAGAATCCTACGCTGCTTGTAAATATGCCAAAACTCCATGACAAGGCCATTATCCGTCTGGATGCGGATGAGGTGGCCATGCTGCTGGATTTTGTAGAGTCTGCCGGGAGTACGCTTACAGGACAGGCGCTGACCTATTACCGGAAGACCAAGGAACGGGATCTGGCGATCTTAACCCTGCTTCTGGGAACGGGAATCCGTGTGTCAGAGTGCGTGGGTCTGGATCTTACAGATGTAGACTTCAAAAACAATGGGATCACCGTCACCAGAAAAGGCGGAAATCAGATGGTAGTTTATTTTGGGGACGAGGTTGCAGAGGCCCTCTCCAATTATATCGAGGGAAGCCGCAAGGCTGCCGCTCCTCTGCCCGGCCATGAAAACGCGCTTTTCCTCTCTACCCAGAGAAAACGCATGGGCGTCCAGGCGGTGGAGAATATGGTGAAAAAATATGCCCGCCAGGTAACGCCGGGTAAAAAGATCACCCCTCATAAACTGCGGAGCACCTATGGCACTGCTCTTTATAAAGAAACCGGAGACATTTATCTGGTGGCGGATGTCCTGGGACATAAGGATGTAAATACGACGAAAAAGCACTATGCGGCTATCGATGAAGACAGACGCCGGCAAGCGGCGTCTGCTGTACACTTAAGAAATTAGAAAGGAATTTTTGACAGCCAATGAAATTACAAAAGCTATTGAGTTATACACGAAAGGCAGTAGACGAATACGGGATGATCCAGGAAGGAGATCATATTGCGGTTGGGATTTCCGGAGGGAAAGACAGTCTAACGCTTCTGTATGCCCTTCACGGACTTCGGAGATTTTACCCCAAAAAGTTTGAACTCAGCGCGGTCACCGTGGATTTGGGCTATGAAAAATGCGATTTCACGCCGGTAGCTCGGCTCTGTGAGGAATTGGAAGTTCCATATGAAATCGTAAAAACAGATATTGCCCATATCCTTTTTGAAGAGCGCAAGGAACCGAATCCTTGTTCTCTCTGCGCTAAGATGCGTAAGGGGGCGCTGAATCAGGCAGTTAAACAGATGGGGTGCAACAAAGTTGCCTATGCCCATCACAAAGATGATATCATAGAGACTATGCTGCTCTCTCTTCTGTTTGAGGGCCGTTTTTACTCCTTTTCTCCCAGGACTTATCTGGATCGTATGGATCTTACAGTGATCCGTCCGATCATGTTTGCAGACGAGGCGGATGTGATCGGTTTCCGCAACAAATACGACCTTCCGGTTGTAAAGAGCCGCTGTCCCATTGACGGCCTTACCAAACGGCAGTACGCCAAAGATCTGGTACGCCAATTGAATCAGGAACATCCGGGAGCGAAACAGCGGATGTTCACAGCTATATTAAACGGAAATATCAAAGGCTGGCCCCCGCGAAATGATTAGGGCCAGCCTTTGGCTGCTGCTATAGCTTTTTATCAGTATCCTTTTCTTTGATCTCCACCAGACGTTCGATGGCTTCCGCAGTACCGTCAATACCAAGGATTGAACTATCTAGGCAGACGTTATAGCTGTCCGCGTCGCTCCACTTTTTATTGCTGTAATAATTATAATAACTGGAACGCTCCTTGTCCGTTTTTAAGATCCGTTCTTTTGCCTTCGCATCGGTCAGATCATAAATCCTTGCGATCCGTCGGATCCTTGCGTTTAAATCCGCATGGATGAACACACTCAAAACATTATCAAAATCTTCCAGGGCATAATCAGCGCATCGCCCCACCAGGATGCAGGGTCCTTCACTGGCGATCTTCTTGATCGTATCAAACTGAGCCAGGAAAACCTTGTGGTTGATTGGCATGTCTGCGTAGCTTCCAGCAGAGTATCCAAGAGAATAGGTGTCCATTACGAGAGAATATAAAAAACTGCTGGTAGGTTTTTCATCGTGAGTCTCAAACAGCTCCTGACAGATACCGCTCTCCTTTGCCGCGCGGGAAAGCATTTCTTTATCATAAAGTTTGATCCCAAAATAATCGGCTACCTTATATCCGATCTCCCGTCCTGCGCTTCCATATTCCCTTCCGATTGTTATGATAGTATTTGTGTTTGCCATATAGATCACTCTCCTCTTTATCTATACGAACCATTATACAACAATTCTGACTAAATGTGTACTTTTTTTAACAAAGTTTTTGTTAATTATTCATAAAACAAAAATCAGATCAGCTCCTTAGCTTTTTTAAAAGGGCTTCAAAATAGGAAGGCAGAGGCGCTTCCACTTCCAGATACTCTCCTGTGCGGGGATGGATGATCCCAATGGTCCTTGCATGGAGAGTCTGGCCCTGCAGGCCTGGGAAAGGACATTTTCTGGGGCCATACACCCCGTCTCCAAGTATAGGATGTCCGATACTCGCCATATGGACCCGGATCTGATGGGTCCGACCGGTTTCCAGACGGCATTGGATATAAGTAAACTGGCCAAAACGTTCCAATACTTTATAATGTGTGACGGCAGGGCGGCCGTTTCTGGAGCGGACGCTCATTTTCTTCCGGTCTTTGCTGTCCCGTCCAATGGGAGCGTTAATAGTTCCTGTATCGTTTTTCAGGTTCCCGTGGACGATAGCTTCATAAACCCTGGTAATGGAATGTTCTTTTAGCTGTTCCGCAATTTTTTGATGAGCCAGATCGCTTTTGCACACGATCAAAGAGCCGGTGGTATCCATATCGATCCGGTGAACGATTCCCGGACGGATCACTCCATTGATGCCAGAAAGTTCCGCGCCGCAGTGATACATCAGCGCATTGACAAGTGTTCCGGAGGGATGGCCGGGCGCCGGATGAACGACCATCTGTTTTGGCTTGTTTAAGATCAAAAGATCGGAATCCTCATAGAGAATATCCAGAGGAATGTTTTCCGGGCATATATCTAACACTTCTGGTTCTCTGAAATCTACCTGGATAGAATCACCGGAAATAAGCCTGTAATTAGGTTTTACAGGCTTATCTGAGACTTTTATCAAATTTTCCTGAATCATTTTCTGAATTTGAGAGCGGGAAACATCTTCCATCCGACAGGAAAGATATTGGTCAATCCTCTGCCCGCTGTCTTTCTCTTCTATGAAAAATTTGGTCAAAATCTTCCTCCTTATAATAAAAGAATATAAAGATCAATAAGGCGAATGTAGAGACGGTAACATAGATATCCGCCACGTTAAAAATTGGGAAATCTATCAGCTTGAAATAAAAAAAATCCACCACATATCCCAGACGGAGACGGTCAATAAAGTTTCCCAGAGCGCCGGCGGCGATAAGAACCGCAAGGATCCGAAGGGGCAGATAACGTTTGGAAAGCGGGACTCTTAGATAAAACCAGACTACAACAGCGCATATAACGGCCACGCTCAGAAAAAAGAACATTTTCTGCCCTTGAAACAGGCCAAAGGCTGCGCCTCTGTTTTCCAGATATTCCAGTTGAAATACTCCGTCGATCAAAATGATCGGAGGCTGATCTTTCAAATATACGATCGCCCAGAATTTGGTGATCTGATCCAGGAATACACCTGCCAGGACACCCGCCAGCGCGATCAAGCAGTGCAACCCTCTTCTCTCTCTCATATCGAGTCTCCTTTATATATATTTTCTAAGGGATATCAGACAGCGTTTCTTTTTCGTCTCAGACAACATTCCATCATAGCGGATACGGCCAAGACCTCTTACCGATATAATATCCCCCTCTTTTAGATGATATCCATTGCTGGTGATCAATTTCCCATTGACAAATACTCTTCCCGCTTCAATATAGGAAGTTACTTTGCTCCGGGAAAGGGGATAGGCCGTGGCAAGGACCGTGTCCAAGCGGATAGAAGGAACGGTCCCCTTGATCTCTTCAAAGCGCGGTTCATAAGAGATTTCATCCAGTTCTGTGATCTGGGCGGTCACCACCGTATGCCGGATCCTGGTCAATTGTTCTGTGATATATTTCCCGATCCTGGGGCAGACAAATACTTCCGCATATCCATCCATGAGCAGGATATCCCCCATTTTACCGCGTTCGATGCCCAAGTTCATCAGCGCGCCCAGATAATCTCTATGGGTGAGCTCTTCGGCAAAACGCGGATTGACCGGCTGTATGCGAACCACCTTCATGGGATAATGATATTCATAATAAAGAGCATCAGGTAGAAATGCAACCATCTGACGCTCTGCCATGTCATAGCCTCCATAGGTCTCATACCTTGCGGGAAAGAGCTCTTTTGGAGTAGTATGAAGGATATTTAGTTCATTCAGATTCAAAAAATCCGAAAAAGTTACGATATCTTTTGTATAGGCAACCTCAGAAAGCTCCACCAGGCGCTTTCTGAGTAAAGTTTCTTCTTTATTCATTCATATGTATCCCCCAAGGCATACCGGCATCTAAAACCTTGACCGCATAGAAGAAGCATCAAAAGATGTGTTCAGAAGATCTTGAAGGTCTCCAGAGATATCTACATTTGTCGGCGTTACCAGGAATATATAATTGGAAATCTTCTGAAGATTGCCGCTGATGGCATAAGTCGCGCCGGAAGTAAAGTCAATGATGCGCTGTGCCACTTCCAGATCCAATCCCTCCAGATTCAGGATCACAGTACGTCCGCTTAAAAGAGTCTCTGTGATTTCTCTGGCATCATCCACAGAATTCGGTTTGATCACACAGACTTCCATGTTTGCGCTGCTTCTTCTGGCAGGCTGACGCATAGGGGTTACTTTATTACTGCTGGAATGAGAAGCCCTGGACGACCTTGCCGGAAGTTCTTCGAAATCATCATCTTCATCATCCTCATAGCTCTTTCTCTTGCTGCCGAAAAAGCTTCTCCGCGGTTTCTTCTCTTCAAAATCATCTTCATAGTCATCATCATCGAAGAAATCATCATCATCGTAATCGTCGTCATCACTTAATTTCATGATATCCAGGAACTTATCTAATACTCCCATATTATAAATTCTCCTATCTCGCGTTTATACTTGAGCGTAATTTCTCGCGCCAAAAATCCCTGTTCCGACGCGGACCATTGTCGCTCCCTCTTCTATGGCCACCTGGTAATCATTCGTCATACCCATAGAAAGAACGCTCATAGTAACATTATCAACTTTTTTCTTAGTAATGTCAACAGATAATTTGCGTAATTCCCGGAAAACCGGGCGATTTTCCTCTGGATCTGCTACAAATGGAGCGATAGTCATCAAACCGTCCACCTGAATATGAGGTAATTTTGCGATTTGATCTACCAATTCTTCCAAATCTTCTGGAAATACGCCAAATTTGCTCTCTTCTTTGGCTACATTGACTTCGAGCAGAATATGGGCCGTGATATCACGTTTTTGTGCTTCTTTCTCAATGGTTTCGGCCAGACGGAGAGAATCTACGGAATGGATCAAAACAGCCTTATCAATAATATATTTGACTTTGTTCCGCTGCAGATGGCCGATCAGATGCCATTGGATATCATCTGGCAGGGCTTCATATTTATCCGCCATTTCCTGTACTTTGTTTTCGCCAAAGACGCGCACCCCAAGATCATAGGCCTCCTGGAGAGTCTCCACAGGCTTTGTCTTGCTTACGGCGATCAAAGTCACTTCGCTCCTGTCCCTTTTGCTCCGTCTGCATGCCTCTTGGATCTCATGTTCTACTTTCTCCAGATTTTCTTTTAACATATCTATTCAGCTCCTTTTTTAGAATACTACGTCATTTTCCTGTACGTCCTTTCCATTTAAGGCAATATGGTCGTAATTAGAAAGCCCATAATCGCTTCCAGAAGCAACGATATAATATTCATCGCTTTCACACAGAATCTGGATTTGTTTAAAAACAGCGTATCCTTTGTTTATATTGTAGACGCCGTTCAGCTCTTTTGTTTCTTTTAGGGCATAGGTCTCGCTGGAATCCGGTTTGATCAAAACGGTATCTTCCTCAAAATCCGCGGGATCTAAGTAGACCATGCCAGTCTCACTGTCCCTGTAGAAAACTTGTGCTTCCTGGAATTTGGCGCTTCCGCCGCCGGTCTGGACCAGAACGCCGTCACTTTGGCTGTTGCCTCCCTGGGTCAGATAATCTTCCGGTACGGTGTAGAAATCCTTCTGCACCACTGAGGATCGGGGAATCTTAAGCCCTGATTCGTCATCCAGGATCAATTCGATATCCAGATAGCGTTCCTTGGCGTAACGGACCATTCCGGTATCGAAGGAAAGAAATCCCAGATTCGCGTTTTCTGTATTATAGATAGAAAAATCTGCGGTCTCTGTTTGATTATCCTTGGAGAAACGGACACGGACCTGTTTTGTCTCCGCAAGCTCTTGGGCCATGGCATCACTTAATTCGATTACCACAGTCCATTGATCAGAGGTGATCAGTTTGTAGACAGGATCTCCGGCTTTTACTTTCGTGTTGTTCTCCATACTGACCGTTTCGTGGTCGTTTTGGGAGATCATTTCTTCTGTCACATCGCTGATCGTGGTTCCCTCGTATCCGTCCACAGAGTAGATGATCAGCCCGTCTCCGCTGGCATTATATACTTTCAGGCTGTCTCCCTGGGTCTTAAGCATCTCGTCTAGCTGGGCTTTCCGATTTGCGCTGGAACGGCTGTCCAGAACGCCGGTAATACTGTCCTTGACAGAATACACATCCTGAAAATCTTCTTCCTTGAAATTATCACTGAAGGATTGGATATCCGTCAAAAGAGAAGCCTCCTCTTCTGCCGTAAGATCCTCCGCGGATTCAGAGTCAACGGATTGGAAATCCAGTTTTTCGGAAGAAGAAGTGTAAACGCTGGTCTTGGCACCCACCTTGTCCCCCTCTGTGACAAAATAGTTGACATAACCATCCTCCTGGGCTGCGATGACGGATTCACTGCGCACCACAAAGCCTGTATAAGCGGTATCATTGACTATGGACCCTTCCCGCACCTCATAGACAGAGACCGGACCGGAAGTCAGATACATCAGTACGCTGACCGCCAGATAGATAAAGATGATTCCAAAAACAAGGATACCGATATTAAAATGTCCTTTTTTACGATAAACGGTAATATTTGTCAGTTTCTTTTTCTCACCCATATATCATGCCCCTTATCAGAATTTCAAAGCCGCCCCTCCAAGATAATGAAAACAGCGCCCCTGGAACTGTCCCTGGGAACGCATCCGCTCCTCCAATTCTTCCCGCAGCTTCCACCAGCTTGTCCCCCAGTTGCAGAACACGACCTCGTCTTTCGGCGCCCTGCCAAAAAGGCGTTCCACCGCGATAGACGGATCAAGATGTTCTAAAAAAGCGGCTGCGCGCCTAAAATATTCCTCCTTTGAGCACACTGTTATTGTACCATTTTCATAGGCGTCACACAACCGGGTGTTCCTGGCAATATAAAGGGAATGGACCTTTACCACCTGAACTCCAAGAGAAGACAGGATTTTGGCGGTTTCCACCGCATCCAAAATGTCGTCTCCCGGAAGATTTAAGATCACATGGGCGCAGACTTCAAACCCGTATCTGCGGATCGCAAGGACACTGTCAATGAATTCTGCCAGTGTATGTCCCCGGTTTATGGATATAAGCGTATGATAATTTGCTGTCTGAAGCCCAAGTTCGACTGTGATCTGGATATCCCTTCCGCGCCGGATACGCTCCAGGACGTCCAGGTATTTCCCAGAGATACAGTCCGGTCTTGTGGACACCGCAATCTCCACGATATCCGGCGCTTTCGCCGCTTCCTCCATGTAAGAGCGAAATTGAGGCACAGGGAGAAAGGTATTTGTATAATTCTGGAAATACGCGATGAATTTATGGGCGTTATATTTATTTTCAATACGTTTTCGGTTCTCCGAGAGCTGCTGAGAAACTAAGAAACGGCTGTCCATAGCTTCAAATCCTGTGCCGCAGGGAGCGCAGAAAGAACAGCCGCCTCCCGCGTGTTCCCGGTTGGGACAGGAAACCGGAAGATTGACCGGAAGTTTATAAACCTTTTCGCCGTATTTTTTTTTCAAATATTCAGAATAGCTGTAATAAAGCTTCTGTCCATTCTCCATCGATCAGTTTCCTCTCTATGACATGTATAAAACCTTTTCTTTGTGACATACTAGGACTAGCATGAAGGAAAAGGAGGAAGTTTCATGAAATGGTTTGACAACACGGCGCTGACACTCGTGATCATCGGCGCGGTCAACTGGCTCTTGGTCGGGATCTTCCGTTTTGATCTGGTTGCTTTCCTATTTGGCAATCTATCCTGGCTGTCCCGCGTCATATATGCGCTGGTAGGACTTTGCGGACTCTATCTGATCAGCCTTTACGGACGGATCCGGAACACCTCGGAGGTCCGCTCATAAATAAGAGGGGTAAGCCGGCTTTTTGCCCGCCTGCCCCTCTATTTTTATTCTTCCGCCGTATTTTCGTCCTGCGTTTCAGAATTTCCGTCTTGTGATCCAGAGTCTTCAGTCTGCGTATCTGTCTGGGCAACGCCTCCGTCGATCAAAGCGGTCATGTCTGTATACAGGAGATCTTTTGTCTCCGCTCCCATGATCACAGAAACATATTGATCTCCCTTTTCATCCTCCGCCAGAAGGATCAGGCAGTTGCCGGCTTTCTGCGTGGTTCCGGTCTTCCCGCCGATCACGGTCGCGGCCGTTGGCAGCGCTGCCTCGCCTCTGGCATAGAAGTTGCTGGCCTCCCAGGCCGTATCTTCTTCTGTGCCATCAGCATGGGTGATATGTGCATTGTAGGAATCCATCTGGATGATCTCCAGGAATTTGTCCTGCTTGATAGCCTCGTTAAAAATCAGATAAAGATCATAAGCAGTTGTATAATGATCATCGTCCTGCAGGCCGTGGGGGCTGACAAAATGGGTGTTGGTAGCCATCAGCCGGGCCGCTTCCTCATTCATCATCTCCACAAAAGCTTCTTCGCTGCCGGCAATATGTTCGGCGATCGCGACCGCGTTGTCATTGCCGGACTGGAGCAGCAGTCCGATCAGCAGATCTTCTAAAGTAAGCTGATCTCCTTCTTTTAAGCCGCAGACGGATTCATCAGAAGCCCGGTTTGCCGCATTGGCGCTGACTGTGACCACGTCTTCCAGGTTTCCGTTCTGAAGCGCGACCAAAGCGGTCATAACCTTAGTCGTGCTGGCTGGATACACTCGCTCATGCACATTCTTCGCGTAAATCGTCTGCAGATCTTTCAGATCAAACAATGCCGCGGCCTTAAAGGCAGAAGCATCTGGAGCTGATGGAAGATCGATATCCGAAGCCGCGACGCACAGATCCGCTGAAGTAAACGGAACGGTATCATAAGCTTGATTATAATGTTCTAATTCAAATTCAGCCGCCCGGTGTTCCTCGCGGAAGAAAAACTGAAAGGCCAAAACTCCTATCAGAATGACGCACAAAGCTAAAAACAGGAGGGTCATTCCCGCGATCAGCCGGCGTCTCGCCCTCCGGGCTCTCTTCATTTTCCTAGATTTATCGGTACATTTCACGCCAGTCAAGATCTCCTCTATCAATTGCTAGAACGATCAGTTCCGCAGTGGCCAGATTCGTAGCCATAGGGATATTATAGGTGTCGCAAAGACGGATGACATCATTTAAATCCGGCTCATTTGGTTTTGGCGCCGTAGGATCCCGAAGAAAGATCAGCGCGTCAATATCATTCTGGGCGATCTGCGCTCCAAGCTGCTGGCTTCCGCCCAGCGGTCCGGCCAGATATTTGTGGATATTTAAATTCGTCACCTCTTCGATCAGGCGGCCCGTGGTTCCTGTCGCGTAAAGCTGATGCTTATTTAAGATACCCCGGTAGGCAATGCAGAAATTCTGCATCAGGGCCTTCTTTGAATCATGTGCGATCAGACCGATATTCATGGATTTATTCACTCCTTATTGATATTTTTTGGGCTGCAGCCCAACATTTAGGACAAATCCTATGCCAATATACAGACTGACCAAAGAGGTCAGGCCATAACTTACAAAGGGAAGGGGAACTCCCGTATTGGGGATCAATTTGGTGGCCACGGCAATATTGATAAAACTCTGTATGCCGATCAGGCCCCCCACCCCGCAGCAGATGATCCTCCCTGCCAGGTTCTGGGCCCGTATCCCTATTAATATACATTGTATCACAATCAACAGCAATAAAGCAATAACCAGACAGCTTCCAACGAATCCGAGTTCTTCGCCGACAATGGCGAAAATAAAGTCTGTCTGAGGTTCAGAAATGAAATTTCCGTTTTTTACAGAGGTAGTCGTGTTGTTATTTAGCCCTTTCCCGGTCAGCTGACCAGAACCGATCGCCATAACGGAGTTGTTCTGCTGATAAGCCTCATCGCTGGCATATTCTTCTGGATTCAGGAACGCCAGGATCCGTTTTTGCTGATACTCTTCCAAGAATGGCTGATTGGGCTGGACTACGATGGAGAGAAAGATCACCGCGACCGGGATCAGCACAAGAAAGACTTTAGCGATAAACTTATAGCTTAAGCCTCCCGCATAGATCATCAGACATAGTACTAAGGCGGTACAGATGGTGGTCGACAAATTCGGTTCCATAATGATAAGAGCCAGCGGGATCGCGCACAGCACAGCATATTTCAGAATCGTCCATTTATCATTTAAGTCGTCCTCGTGACGCATGATAAATTTTGCAAAAAACAAGATCAATAGAATTTTTGCAAGTTCTGATGGCTGGAATGTAGTAAATCCCAGATCGATCCACCGGGTGGCTCCATTGACTTCCTGGCCGATGACCAGCACAAGGCCCAGAGAGAGCACGGAAAATCCATACAAGAGCCAGTAAAAATTCAGGACCCATTCATAATCCATCAAAGAAACAACAGCCATAGCGATCAGGCCGATGATCACTCCGATGATCTGTCTTCCCTGATAGATCTCTCTTGCGCTTCCCACGACCAGGACTCCCAGTATGGAAAGGGCAAGGACCAGAACGATCAGAGTAAATTTATAATCTTTTAATCGATAAGGTTTTGTAAATCTAGGTAATCTCACGTTTTTTCTCCTGAAAAGTCTATTTTTATGTAGGTACGTGTAATCTCCACATGAAAGTTATCTTCTGTAAGTTCCATGTATTTTGAGAGGGTTTTATACAACTCCTGGCATAGTTCCCCGCCCGCGTCGGGAGAGCACTGGACACGATCGGAAATAACCAGGGTGCGCAGCCGGTCTCTGGCGATAGAAACAGAAGATTTCTTAAGCATCCTTAGACCTCCTTAATCTTTTTTAAAAAGGTGTGAAAGCTTTGAAAACAGTCCGGCTTCCCGGCTTATATCCAGGAACGGCACGTCTACTCCCATAATCCGTTTGCAGATATTCTGATAGGCCCGTCCGGCTTTTGAATCACTGCCGACTATCGGTTCTCCCTGATTGGTCCCGATCACGACCCTCTCATCATCGGGAATTGCTCCGATCAATGGGATAGACAAGATTTCCGTTACATCATCCACAGACATCATGTCGCCTTTTCTCACCATATCCATTCGTATCCGATTGATGATCAATGAAATTTTCTTCAAATGATTGCTCTCAAGAAGACCAATAATACGGTCTGCGTCTCGAATCGCTGAAACTTCCGGCGTTGTGACTACGACAGCCCGGTCCGCGCCTGCGATGGCGTTCTGGAATCCCTGCTCGATACCGGCCGGACAGTCTAGCAGCACATAATCAAACTCTTCTTTCAACTGTGAGGTCAGCTTTTTCATCTGACCGGGAGAGATGGCTGATTTGTCTTTGGTCTGGGCTGACGGCAGCAGATAGAGATTCTCATACCGCTTGTCCCGGATCAGGGCCTGCTTTAAACGGCAGGTACCCTCGATCACATCTACCAGATTATAGACGATCAGATTCTCAAGTCCCATTACCACATCCAGATTACGCAGTCCCAGGTCTGTGTCCACGACCACGACTTTTTTATCAAATCCGGACAGCCCGGCTCCCAGATTCGCGGTGGTGGTGGTCTTCCCTACACCGCCTTTTCCCGATGTGATCACAATAACTTCGCCCATGAATAACTTCCTCCTATCACTGGTTTTACTTCCCTGTACCCGATGCGAAGCCGCTTCGGTCTCATATCCAGCGCCGCGATAATAGCGCTGCTGTCACCGGCCGCTCCGGCAGTTACCGACCCATAAATGGATCCGGTAACCACTACGCTGCCTTTAGAGATAACGGCAGCTCCTCTTTCAATGTCGCCGATGATTATAATACTTTTTTCAGATTCAAGAATCTGTTTTCCTCTCAGGGTACCTCGATAGAACTGGCCGTCTCTGTCAGAGAGAGGGGCCAGGGTTTCCTCCAGCAGTTTTTTGTGAAAGCGCTCTGTGGGAGTATTTTCTTCCACAAGACACATGATTTCTATTTGCGCCGCATCTTCGATGGCTTCTGCCATCAACTGCTCTTCTTCCTTGGTAAAAGTACGGCCTTCAAACTGGACCGCCATCTTGGCGTGGTCAAAAAACGCCGCAGAGGCGCCAAACTTTTCCGCGGCCGCCGTAAGCAGATTTGCGAACGGCAGGTCGGAATCAAAGCAGATCGTGAGGCCGTAACGGTTACTCTTGATCAGAACAGGATCCTTCACAAACTGTCATCCCCCCCTAGTCTCCGCTGGTTGAAGTACTGATATCTGCTGCTTCGCCAGTGATGATCTCCTCCACTGGATCTGTCTCATAATAGTATTTCATGATATCCCTTCCAACCTCTGCGGCATAGGTGGAACTATAGCCGTTGGCGATTCGGATCGCGAAAGCGACTTCTGGGTCGCTGCTGCTTGCGAATCCGACGAAAAGCCCGTGGTCCGGATGGGTCTTACTCTGCTGTGCGGTACCGGTCTTACCGGATATTTCCACTCCTCCCCGGTTCAGCTCTGTGAAAATTCTGCTCTGCGCGACCAATACCACGTTGCGCATACCATTGTGGACCGCGGTCCAGGTGGAAGACGGAACGTCCGACAGCGTATTGGTGACTTCCGGTTCATATTCCTTCAGGACTTCTCCGTCTACAGAAGTTACTTTATCCAGAAGTGTCAGGTCATACACAGTTCCTTTATTTGCAATGGCCGTAATATACCGGGCCAGTTGAGTGGTCGTATAGTTATTTGTACCCTGGCCAATGGCGGAAGGTACGGAAGACTCGTCCGAAATCTGAGGCTCAGCCTCTGGGATCTCCACACCGGATGTGGTGTTGAGGCCGAATAATGCGGCGTATTTCGCCAATGTGTCGGTGCCCAGATTACTGGAATAATAACTGGAGGTGGCTTCTCCTTTCAAATCGCCGGATTTCACCTGGTCGAGGCCGTTGTCTTTTAAACTCAGCCGATACCCCACTTCGTAGAAGAAACAGTTGCAGGAGTTCTGAATCCCGCCTTCCACGTCCAAAGTTCCGTGAGCCTGCGGATAGATCCAGCATCTGGGATTCGGCTCTACTTTTTCATAAATACCCCGGCAGGTGATCTGGGAACTTAAGTCGATCACTCCTTCTGAAAGACCAGCCACCGCTACCAAAGGTTTATAAGTGGAACCGGGCGCCGTCTTCTCCTGAGTCGCGTTATTATAAAACGGACGGGACTGATCGGTCACCAGTTTGTTGTAATATTCAGAGTCCATGGTATTGGCCAGCCGGTTATTGTCGTATCCTGGATAAGATACGCAGGCCAGCACATCTCCATTGTTAGGATCTGTCATAACAAGAGAGCCGGTGCAGGGTTCCAGTCCCAGCTGTCCGGGCGTGATTTCCAGCGTCTGGATCTTGCCGCGAAGGAAATCATAGGCTCCTATACTTCCGGATGCGAGACGGTTGTACTGATCTTCATCATATTCCAGTACGCCCTGTTCGTAGATCATCATGCAGATTTGTCTGCCTGTGACAGATCCGGCTTTGATCATATACTCATAGATCAGCTTGTCAAAGCTGCTGTTCTCCTGCAAAGCTTCCAGGATATAAGTCTTCAGCGCCGCGTAAGTTTCATCGGCGTTGGAATACTCTTCCGACCCTTCCATATAATCTGTCAGGGCGGAAGTGTCCACCCAGTTCTGAGAGATGGCGTAATTTAAAAATGTATAGATATTGATGGATTCTTCTGTCCGCCATGCCTGGTAAGTGTCATCCTCTGTGTCGATAACGTCTGACATCAGGACTCCGGTACCGCTCATCAGCAGGTCATTGACGATATATGACAAATATGCCTGCGTTTCTTTGGACATATCCTGATACGGGGAAGCTTCTGAATCATCCAGAATACTGCTGATTTCCTGGAGCACCTCTTCTTTTCTGGCTGTAAAAGAAGCGTAGACTTCTTTTTCTGTAGTCCCTGCATCTTCCTGGGCAAAATGTTCCATATCCAGGATCTCATTAGAGATAAACGCGTTGTAGACATCTCCGATCGGAATCAGGATGTCGCTTGCATCCTCTACACCGGTACGATCAAAATCCAATTGATTGGTCAGCTTTGACAAAAGGATTCCAGCAAGCTCCTGTTCCAGAATATCATACGCGGCTTTCTGCAGATCCGCATCGATAGTCAGATATACGTCATTGCCGGCTTCTGGTTCTGTCTCCTGGACGGTTTCAATAACTTTTCCTACATTGTTGACATAGAGTTTGACCTCACCTTTCTTTCCTTTCAAAGTGGAATCAAGGGTCTGTTCCAGTCCGGATTTTCCCACGGTATCCGTCTGGTCATACTCTTGTTGCTCTTCTTCACTGAGAGAGTTGTACTCTTCTGTGGAAATCTGGCCCGTATAGCCGATGATATTAGCAAAATATTTGCTGTCCGTATAACGGCGAAGGGACTCTTCTTCAATGCTGACCCCCTGCAGAGTATCCAAATTTTCTGATACCGCGGCCATCGTCTCTTCGCTGACGTCCTCCGCGATCGTAGTCGGAATATATTTTTGATAACTATTTAATGAAATAGCGTAACGGACATTGACCAGTTTTAAGACCTCCGCTTTGCTGAGTTCCTCCTGATCGATACCATATCCGTATGTTTCATCGGTACAGAGATAATGGATGATCTCATCGGCCGTCTGTTCTTTCTGTTTGTCTGTCAGTTTATCAATGGTAGCCTGTCCATATACATCGGCGATAAAGCGCAGGCGCTGTGTGTCCGATTCTGCCACAAACATATAATTATTATTTTGATCCAGAATAATCCCGAAATCATTAATGATGGAATCGCCGTTTGCCTCTACCATATCAATGACAGTGGAGATCACCTGGTTGAGCTCTTTATTCTTTTCTTTCTGAGAATCATACTCTCCGTTATCCTCGATCGTCACAGAATAGGCCAGCTCATTATAAGCCAGGAGTTTGCCGTTGCGGTCGTAGATATTTCCGCGGGTTCCCTCCACCTCTCTCGTCTTCTGGATCTGCAGCTCATAATTGTCCGCGTATTCTTCTCCCTTAACGATCTGAAGGAAAAATACTCTCTGTACTAAAATAGCGGAAGTAATACAGAAAATAATTATGACTACAAAATTTCTTGATTTAACGATCTCATAGATACCGGATTTGATTCGTTCCCATAAACTATACAAATTTGCTTGCACTCCTTTGTTCTTCTGCTTCCAGCCGTTTGTTGATGTGTAAGATGATTTGATAGAGCACTAAGGTGACCAGGATCGTATAGACAAGTTCGGGAAGTATGATCTGGATCAAATGAGTTCCAAACGCGAAATTTCCCCGAAGCATATACATGCCGATATACGTAACGACCCCGTAAAACAATTCACTGGCGCCGATCAGGCCAATAGGCAGTTTGATATCGTCTTCATAAAACAGACGCTCAAACATACCGTTTAGGTAACCGACGATGGCAAATAACAAGATATTAAATCCCAGGGCATAGCCCCAGAACAGATCCACCAAGAGTCCGGAAAGAAATCCCACAAACAATCCTTCCTTTTGGCCTCTCATAAATCCAAAAGAAGCAGTGACAACGATCATTAGATTTGGCCGGATCGAGGCGAATGTCAACCGCTGAAACAGGCTCCCCTGCAGGAAAAAACAGATCAAGACGATCAGGATCGTAATGATTCTCCGCTTCATGATATCCTACTCTCCTTCCCCGCCTGCATCTTCGGATGCGGCATCTTCAGACGAGGTGTCTTCGGATGCGGCGCCGTCTGTCTGCGCGTTTACCAGGTCGTCCTTGGTAGTGGTGATCACCAGCACCTCCTGGAGTTTGCTGAAATCCACAGCCGGTGTGATATAACCTGACCGGGTCAGATTATTGGAATCCACCTCGATCTCGCTGACATATCCGATAAACAGCCCCTGCACAAACCGGTCGCTGACATGGGAGGTAACTACCTGCTCGCCCACCTCGATCTCATTGTCATTATTAGGCAGACGCTCAAAACGGAGCCTGCCGTCTGAGATCAGTTCTAAGTCTCCTTCCACGATACACAGATCAGATGTAGAAAGCATCATAGCGCTGATATTGCTGGAATCATCGATAATGGAGCGGACCCTTGCGTAATCAGGCCCTACTTCCGTTACAATCCCTACAAGACCGCTTCCGGCAAGCACATTGCAGTTAACCTTGATTCCGTCATTAGACCCTTTATCGATGGTAAAATCGCTGAACCAGTTCGTGCCGTTATTCGAAATGACCCTGGCGCCGATCTTCTCATAATCCGAATAATTTTCATCCAGTTTATAAAGTTCTCGCAAACGCTCAAGCTCATACTGCTCTTGTCTCAATCTGGTGTTGTCGATGGTAAGTTCGTCTACTTTGCTTTGCAGGCTTTCGTTTTCTGCTTTCATATCTTCCATTGTCTGGAAGTTTTCAGAGACGTCGCTCATCCATTGTCCCGCATAGCTTATGCCCTTTTGAAACGGGATCACCGTATAATTAGCGATAAACCGCAAAGGACCGCTGCTGTCTACCACGCTTCCAATGCCAAGCAGGATCACACAGACGGCGATCAGGATAAAAAGCCAGTATTTACTTTGAAATGACGATTGGTTTTTGATCTTCATATTACCTCATCCACCTGTAGTTCTCATCTAACATTGAATAGGCAAGCTGCCTTAATTCCTTCGACATAATGATTTTTTTCAGTCCTGTCACCGCGCAGATGTCCGGGTCTTTTGCCACTCTTGTAGTGATACCGGTCCCCTTCTCAATATAAGTGTCCAGTCCAGGCATATTGGCGATTCCTCCGGTAAGATAGATCCCGTTGGAATAGATGGCTGTTCGTACTTCCGGCGGCGTCCGGTCCAAAAGGGACAGGATGGAGCGCACACACTCCAAAAGCGGATCCCTAAGAGAAGCTCTTACTATGCCCAGAGAGATGGATTTCTGCATGGGAACGCCTGTGATCAGATCCCGGCCGGCAACCGTCATAGACGCCTCCGATTCGCCTGTAAAAACGCCGAAACGTTTGCGGAGGACCTCTGCCGTCAGTCTTCCGATCAGAAAATCATGACTGTGGCGGATCAGGTTCACCAGGGATTGATCAAAGGTAACGCCGCCAATCTTCACCAGACGATTTAAAACCATACCGCCTCCTGCAAGAACTGAAAGTTCAGTGGTTTCTCCGCCAAAATTCGCGATAAAGATACCCTTTGTATTCTCCACGTCCAGATCCAGTCCCACCGCGTCGGCGATAGAACGCTCCACGATATTGACTTCTCTTGCTTTGGCTGTAGAATGGATGACCAGATCAAAGAAAGCCTTTTTCTCTACTTCCGTCACATCTGTCGGAACGGCGATCACATACTCGGAACCTCTGGCAAACTGCCGGTCCTTCTTCAAGAGATTCTGCAGCAGAAACTGCATATCATTGAAGCGGGAGATCACGCCTTCTTTCATTGGAAAGACCACTTCGATATTGCCGGGCGCTTTTTCAAACATTTCATAGGCATCGTCTCCTACAGCAAAGATTTCTTTTTTATTGCGTATGGCGATGACATCTTTTTCTTTCCAGATCGTATCTTTCTTTTTATCATAAACTTTGATCTCGTAGGAGCCAAGATCCAGTCCATAAGTGTTTCTAGCCATTGATTTTATCCTTTCTTAAATAAAAGCTCCGACTCCCGGAAGCTGATATAACAATTATTGCCAATAATGATATGATCTAACAGTTCAATTCCGATCAGTTCTCCTGCCTTTAAGATCCGTTCAGTGACCAAAATATCTTCGCCGCTGGGAGAAGGATCGCCGCTGGGATGATTGTGCAGCAGGATAATGGATACGGCTTCTTTGCGAAGCGCTTCCAGGAACAATTCTCTGGGTGTGATCAAAGACGCGTTGACGGTACCTTTTGAAATATCCGTCTCTCCGATCAATCTAGCCTTCCCGTTCAAAAGCAGAAGTTTAGCGACCTCCTGTTTCTGATGCCGCAGATCTTCCATATAATAGCTGGCGATCGCCCCAGGTGTGGCGAAACAGAGATTCTCCTGCGCGCGGGCCTTGGCAAGCCGTTTGGAAAACTCTGACAAACATAGAATCTGTACCGCTTTGACTTGTCCTACTCCCTTGATCTTAAGAAGCTGTTCCATGGTGAGCTGATGAATTCCAAGAATCCCCTTCTCTCCTGTATGGTACAGGATTCGCCTGGCTAATTCAAGGGCGTTTTCACCGCGGGTGCCAGTCCTTAGAAGAACCGCCAGCAGTTCGGAATCACTTAAGAGCGCCGCCCCTCTTTCCCTACATTTCTCGTAAGGACGCTCTGTGCTCGGAATCTCTTTTATGGTATTTGAATGACTCATTTCTCTTTAGATTCATAACGACACTCCGGATGGAGATTACAAGAAGCGGTAAATAAATACCGCAATGATGACACCAATGATACTTGCGACGGTAATCTTTACCTGAAGGCAGAAGGTAAGCACTAGAAGCCCAAGATTCAGGACAACAGGCTCGTCCAGCCCAAAGGACTGTCCATAGGAAAGCCAGCTTAAAGCTGATGTTCCTTGCGCAAGCACACTGATAAAACCGCCCAGGACAATTCCCGCCAGGATTAGCAGAAATAACGCCCAGGAGTTCTTCCCTTTTGTTCCCTTCATATGTACTCCTCCTCGTCTCATGCCTCTTAAAAAACTCAATACATTCTATCATATTTCAGAAAAAGTGTATAGCCTTATCCCATTAAAAATTTCTTAAACCTGCCTGTCTTTGTCGAACGGACGGTACATTTGGCTGATGGCGCGGGCCACTTTCAGTCCGTCCATTGCCGCGGATGTGATCCCGCCCGCGTAACCGGCGCCTTCCCCGCAGGGATAGACTCCGCCCACAGCAGATTCCAGAGATTCCGAATCCCGCAGAATACGTACCGGTGAGGAAGTGCGGCTCTCCACTCCAGACATCAGGGCATCCCCTCTTGCGAATCCTGGGATCTTCCGGTCAAAAGCCAGTACGCCTTCTTCCAGCGCTTTTGCCAGAAAGGAAGGGAAAATGGAACGAACATTGGTCCAGGTGTAAGAGCCTTTGATCTGAGGAAGAATCTCCCCTGGTCCCTGGGAGGGCTGATCCTGACAGAAATCCTGGAATAACTGGACCGGAATACTGCCCGCGCCCGCGCGGTAGGCCGCTTCCTCCAGGCGGCGCTGAAATTCCACCCCTGCTAAAACGCCGTCCCCCGGGTAATCTTCAGGACTTACGGTAACGATCACCGCGCTGTTGGCATTTTGACCGTCCCGTCCGCTGTAACTCATTCCGTTGACCGCGCAGCGTCCAGGCTCTGAGGAGGCGTTGACCACATATCCGCCTGGGCACATGCAGAAAGTATAGACACCCCGGCCGTTCTCTAAATTCGCCGTCAGCTTGTAGGAGGCTGCCGGAAGTTTTCCCCGCTCCCGTCCGTACTGCCGTCTGTCGATCTGCTCCTGGGGATGCTCCATGCGCACTCCAACCGCAAAGGCTTTTGGTTCCATAGGAAGCTCCTCTTGTTCCAGAAGCGTAAAGGTGTCTCTGGCGCTGTGGCCGATGGCCAGGACCAGCACATCCGTATCCAGGCTTTCCATATCCCGCCTGTTCTTTCCGATATGTTCCAGACCGACAGACTGAACCTGTCTTCGCCCGTCTTCCGGCTTTGTGATCTGGATCTTTGTTAATTTGGTGCGGAACCGGAACTCGCCTCCCATCTGCAGGATAGATTCCCGCAGGGCCCGGACCACCTGGATCAGTTTATCCGTGCCAATGTGAGGCTTACTGTCATAAAGAATCTCTTCCGGCGCTCCGTGGGACGCAAACAGACGCAGCACTTCCCGCCCTCTTCCGTCAGGGTCGTGGACCAGCGTGTTTAACTTGCCGTCAGAAAAAGTGCCCGCCCCGCCTTCTCCGAATTGCACATTGGATTCTGGATTTAGATTTCCTGTCTTCCAGAATTCTTCCACATCTTTCTGTCGTTCTTCTACGCTTGCCCCTCTTTCCAGCAAGATGGGACGATAACCCATGCGCGCCAGGGCGTAGCCGCAGAACAGCCCGGCGGGACCTGTGCCTGTGATCACAGGCCGGTGGGAAAGAGTCCTGGTGCCGGAAGGATGATAGGAATATGCGGGAAGCGGCGGGCGGAACAAGATATTTGCCTGTTTTATCAACCGCTTCTTTAACGCCGGCTCATCTTCTGCTTCTGCTTCTACTGTATAGACATAAAAAAGATCTGGCCGCCGCCTGGCATCCAAGGAGCGTTTCAAGATCCGCCAGGAGCGGATCTGTCTTCCCGAAACACGAAGAAGCCTGCAGAATTTCTTCTCCAGGTCCGCTTCCGTATGCGGGATTTTCAGTTTGATCTGCTGTATCTGTATCATCCGTTCTCTCCTGTCGTCCGCCCCTGTAATCCAGAAGCCGTTTTTTTTACCGCCGCCGCAAGAGGGACCTAAGCGCCGCCCGCCCCGCCAGGAATCCGGTTGCCCAGGCCCACTGCAGATTATACCCTCCGCAGATGCCGTCCGCATCCAGCAGTTCCCCGGTCAGATAAAGGCCCTTTGTATAGTTGGATTCCATGGTATGGCTGTTGATCTCACACAGCGGAATCCCTCCGGCGCAGACCTGCGCGTGCTCAAATCCTGTAGTATCCGACACCGTGAGGCGGACTGATTTACAGCACCGCGCCAGTCTTTGCAGGTTTTCCCGGGACAAGTCCCCCACCGCCGCAGTCATACGGATTTTGGCAAGATCCAGGATCCGGGGAATCAACTTTTGATGGAACAGACCGATGAGAAAATCTCCCGCAGATGTCGACTCGTTTCCGGTCCTTCGCGCTTCCAAAAATTGATATAAGGCTTCCTGTGATTCCATCCAGGGAGCGAGGTCTACGAAAAGCTCTGCCCGTTCTCTTTTTTGGAGCGCCATGGATAGATGGCGGCTCACTTGAAAAACAGGGATCCCTGAGATCCCATAGTCGGTAATCTGCAGTTCCCCTCGGTCTTTCGCCGCTTCTTTTCCGCTGCAGACCGCCGTTACGCTTCCTTCCACCCGTACTCCTGAGGCTTTGGCAAAGGGATTAGACTTGATCTTCAGCTGCACCAGCGCCGGGACCACTGGAAGACAGGAATGGCCCAGGGAAGCCGCAAGCTGATAACCGCTTCCATCGGATCCCAATACAGAAGACGCCTTTCCGCCGGCAGACAGGATCACTCGGTCCGCATAAAAATGCTTTCCAGAACAATTCAGACGGAAGCCTTCTTTTTCTCTGCGGATCTTATCCACATGGACGCCGGTATGGACTGGGATTTTCCACCGTTTTAATTCCGATTCTAAAAGAGAGCGGACCGCAGAGGCCTGGTCGGACTGAGGATAAATGTATCCATTCCTGGATTTTGTCAAAAGTCCGAGGCTGGCAAAAAAGTCTTGTGTTTCCTGAAATCCGAACTGCCTCAGGACATCTGAAACAATTTCTGGATTCTGGCTGTGGAAACAGGAAACATCCAGGAATTGATTGGTCAGATTGCATCTGCCGTTGCCGGTAGAAAGGATTTTCTTACCTGGCAGATCCTTATGTTCCAGCAGGAAAATCTGGCAGAAGGTTTCCTGTCTGGACGCTTCTCTGGCGGCCTCTATAGCCGCCGTCATCCCGGATGCGCCCGCTCCTACGACTGCGATTTTTTTCATATGCTTCTCCTGTCTTTCTTCTGTGTATGGCACAAGAAATAGCTATAAGTCAACAAGCCTTTCTCTTGTCAGATATTCCAGAGACATTAAGATTCCAAGCTTAGCGTGAGGCCAGGTAAGCCCTCCTTGGAAATACACGGCGTAAGGCGGCTTGATCGGTCCGTCAGCGGAAAGCTCGATGGAGGATCCCTGCACAAAAGCGCCTGCCGCCATGATCACGTCACTGTCATATCCAGGCATAGCCCACGGCTCCGGCGTTACATAAGAATCTACCGGCGCCGCCGCCTGGATGCCCCGGCAGAAGGCGATAACTGCTTCCGGACTTCCAAGCTCCACTGCCTGGATGATATCATGCCGGCTTTCCTTTCCATCGGGGATTACCGGGAATCCCAGGCGTTCATAGATATTCGCGGCAAAGACAGCCCCTTTCAAGGCGCTTGCCGTCACCACCGGGGCCAGGAACAATCCCTGGTAGAAGGACTGCATCACGCCAAGAGAAGCCCCCACTTCCCGGCCAAGTCCGGGGGAGGTCAAGCGATAGGCGCAGGCTTCGATCAGTTCTTCTTTTCCGGCAATATAACCGCCAATGGGGGCCAGGCCTCCTCCCGGGTTCTTGATCAGCGATCCAACCACCAGATCCGCTCCCACATCGCTGGGTTCCAATTCTTCCACAAATTCTCCGTAGCAATTATCTACCATACAGATCACGTCGGGTTTGATCTTTTTTACGAACGAGATCAATTCTCCGATCTGGGCAACGGAGAAGCTGGACCGGGTCTGATATCCTTTGGATCGCTGGATCGTTATCAGTTTTGTGCCGTCATGGATTTCTTTGCGGATGGTTTCATAGTCGAAAGTTCCGTCTGGAAGAAGGTCTGTCTGCCGATAAGTGACTCCATATTCGGCTAAAGACCCGGTGGACGGGCGTATGCCGATCACTTCTTCCAGCGTGTCATAAGGCTTCCCGGCTGGGGAGTAAAGTTCGTCTCCCGGCCTTAAATTAGCCGCCAGAGCAATCGACAAGGCATGCGTCCCGCAGGTGATCTGAGGACGCACAAGAGCGCTTTCCGTATGGAAAACGGAGGCATATACTTTCTCCAAAATATCTCTGCCCTGGTCACTGTATCCATAGCCGCTGGCATAGTTAAAACAGGCTTCGTTCACCCGGTTTTCCTGCATGGCGCGGATCACCTTTATCTGGTTATATTCCGCCATCTCATCGATGGCATTGAAACGTTCCTGCAGTGTTTTCTCTATTTCTTCGGCAAACAGAAGGACCTTTTTACTGATTCCGATCTGTTTATATAAATCTATTGTATCTGGCATGTTCTTTTATTCCTTTCTTACATCGCTTCCATAACCTTTGTTTTCATCTGGGCGCATCTGGAATCAAATTCCGGATTTAAAGGCGGGATATCCAGAAGAATATCCGCCGCTTCTTTAAACCGCCGCATATCATAGAGGAGCGAGGCCCGATTCAGATTGAAAAGCGCCCGCTCTCCCTCTGTGCGGATCAAAGGCTCCAGAGCCAGGAGTTCCCGGTATGTAGTCTTGGCGTTCTGACTGTAGGAATATAACTCCAGCAGTGTATTCATTTTTTTCAAAAACTGATTTCTCCGAAAGATTTTTTGCAGCATTATACTCCCTCCCACTCGTTTAATATTTTCTGTAAGATCAAATCTTCATCGTAATTGAAATCTTTCTGATTGATCCAGATCACATCCCGCTCCCGTTTAAACCATGTGATCTGGCGTTTGGCAAAATGCCTGGTATCCCGTTTGATCCGGTAGACCGCTTCCTCCAAAGAACAATCGTCTTCCAGATAGGCGAGGATCTCTTTGTATCCAAGGCCCTGCATCGAGACCATATTTTTTGTATACCCCTTATTTCTCAGACTGCGGACTTCTTCCACCAGTCCGTCTTCTATCATCTGATCCACCCGTCTGTCGATCCGGCTGTAGAGATGAGAGCGCTCATCTGTCAGGACAAAGTAAGCAAACCGGTAGGGGGAAGATTTCTTTCGTTCTTCCTCGTTGTGCCGGGAGATCGGAATCCCCGTCTCTTCGTAGAATTCCAGCGCCCGGATGACCCGCTTGACATTATTGGGATGAATCTTCTTGGCAGACTCCGGGTCTGCCAGAG
Organism: Lachnospiraceae bacterium KGMB03038; assembly: GCA_007361935.1. NCBI lineage: Bacteria > Bacillati > Bacillota > Clostridia > Lachnospirales > Lachnospiraceae > Lachnospiraceae bacterium KGMB03038. The sequence continues at coordinate 1,729,896 of CP041667.1, forward strand.
AAAGTCTTTGGTGAAGAGCCTCTTTCCCTTCTGTTTCCGCCAGATGAGCGAGACTGCGGCGCAGTCCGCTTTCTTCTTTGTGTTCGTGAAAATCAACATCATAGAGAAGAGCCTGGATATAGAATCCTGTCCCCCCGGTCACGATGGGAATATGGCCGGCCTCATAGATCTGATCCATGGCCTGGCGGGCCATATCCTGGAATCTTACCACATTGAATTCTTCCGAAGGTTCCAGCACATCGATCAGATGATGGGGAATTCCATCCATTTCCTCTCGGGAAATCTTTGCCGTTCCGATATCCATGTGCCTGTAGACCTGCATGGAATCTGCGGAAATGATCTCTCCGCCCAAAGCTTTCGCCAGCCGGAGAGAAAGTCTGGTCTTTCCGGCGGCGGTAGGACCAGTAAGCACGATCAGTGGTTTTTTCATCATCATACAATCCTCTTGAATTTCTTTTCCAGTTCCCGCTTGGACATGGAGATGATCGTGGGCCTTCCATGGGGGCAGTGATAAGGATTTTCCAAAGTAAGGAGTTCCCCTATGAGCGCATCCACTTCCTGAGCGGACAGACGCATGTTCCCTTTGACCGCCGCCTTACAGGACATGGAAGCGATCTTTTCGTCGATCAGATCTGTCCGGTGATGGCGCGCGAGCTCATCTGATAATCCGTCCAACATCTCCAAAAGCAGTTCTTTTTTAGCGATCCCAAAGAGATTCCCAGGCACTGCCCGGACGGCGTAAGACTCCTGGCCGAATTCTTCAAACTGGAATCCTATCCGGGTAAACTGGTCCATGTAAGTCTTTAACAGTTCGCTTTCCTGCATAGTCAGGTTCAAGATGATAGGCGGACTGATCATCTGCGAAGTGAATTCCCGTGTCTGCATCCCTTTTAAAGTCCGCTCATACAGTACCCGCTCATGGGCCGCGTGCTGGTCGATAATGTACATCTTATCACCCAGCTGCACGATCCAGTAGGTTTCAAAAATCTGACCTACCAGACGATAACCCGGCCGTTCCTGCCCTTTTAGCAGATGATCCTCGAATAGTTCCATCTGCCGAGGCTCTCTCGTTGTTTCCTGGCCGACTGTTTTTGCGGTTTCGGCTTTTGGCGCCGGGTCATCTCCCGCCTCTTGTGTCTGTTTCGGCCGCGCGGCCGCATATGCGGCCGCTTCACGGATTCGGTCCATCTGACGGCCTGGTTTATAGAGGTCCCCCTGTTTTCGCACCTCAGCGGAAGAATTCTGCTGGTGATAGGAACGGACTCTTTTCTTCATTTCTTCCATAAAATAGTTCAGATCCCGCTCGCCGGAAGGCTGCTGCTTCTGAATGCTGCTTTGGAAGTCAACGCCGGATGCTGGTTGGGCAGCAGGAGCTGGTTGGACCGCTGGAGCTGGTTTGGGCTCTTCCGGCGCGTCCAGTCCCACTTCCGGGATCAGTTCTCTTCCGTGAAGCGTCTGGTCTACGGCCTCAAACACCGCGTTGTAGACTTCCTGCTGGCTGCCAAAGCGCAGTTCCATCTTGGCCGGATGGACGTTGACATCCACCGTCTCTGCGTCCAGTTCTATATGCAGTACTACAAAGGGATACTTGTGCTGCATGGTAAAGTCTTTATATCCATCTTCGATCGCCTTATAGACCACCTGGCTTTTGATGTATCTGCCGTTGATGAAATATGTTTCAAAATTGCGGTTCCCTCTGGAAATAAGAGGCGCTCCAAGGAAGCCGCTGATCCGGATGCCGTTTTTTTCATACTCTACTTTCAAGAGATTTGCCGTGATCTCTCGGCCGTATACATGGTAGATCACGTCCTTTAGATTTCCATTCCCGGAGGTGTGGAGTTTGGACTGCCCATTGTTGATAAACTGGAAGGAAATCTCCGGGCGGGATAAGGCGAGGCGGGTCATCAGATCTGCCACGTGCCCTGCTTCTGTCATGGCTGTCTTTAAAAACTTGCGCCTTGCGGGCGTATTGTAGAAAAGCTGGCGGACAACAAAGGTTGTGCCGTCTTTAGCGCCTGTATCCTCAAGGCTTTCTTCTTTTCCTCCCGCGATCCGGTACCTGGTTCCAAAGGTTTCCTCTTCCGTCTTGGTGATCAATTCCACCTGGGAAACGGCGGCGATACTGGAAAGAGCCTCGCCTCGGAAGCCTAAAGACCCGATATGGGACAAATCTTCCGCTGTACGGATCTTACTGGTGGAATGACGCAGGAAGGCGGATGGGACCTGAGATTTGTCGATCCCGCTCCCGTTGTCAGCGATGCGGATATAAGCTATCCCGCCTTCTCTGATCTCTGCCGTAACGGCGGTAGCTCCGGCATCAATGGAATTTTCCACCAGTTCTTTTACAATAGAGGCCGGCCGCTCAATTACTTCCCCAGCCGCGATCTTATCTATAGTTATCGGATCCAGTATTTGAATCTTGTTCATCTTTTACCACCTGTTTTTTAATTTGTTCTGGAGCTGATATAAGGTGTTCAGAGCATCGATGGGAGTCAGGTTGCCAAGGTCCAGATCCTTGATCTCCTGGATGATGTCATCGTCTCTGACTGTGTCAAAAAGAGACATCTGCGCCAGATCCACCTCGTCATACTTTTTCGTTTTGATCTTCGGCTCATGGCCGTGAGCGGCAATATCCTTGATCCGCGTAGTAATATCGGCGTGGACCAATTCTTCCACGATCTCTTTGGCGCGGTTGATCACACAGTCTGGCACACCGGCCAGCCTGGCCACTTGGATGCCGTAGCTTTTATCCGCTCCGCCTTTGACGATCTTTCGGAGGAAGATGATATCGTCCCCTTTTTCTTTAACCGCGATGCAGTAATTGTTCACATTGTCGATCTTGCCCTCCAGCTCGGTCAATTCGTGGTAGTGGGTGGCGAATAACGTCTTTGCCCCCAGAAGCCTGCTGTCGCTGATATGCTCGATCACGGCCCAGGCGATGCTCAGCCCGTCAAAAGTACTGGTCCCGCGGCCGATCTCATCCAGGATCAAGAGACTTTTGCTGGTAGCGTTCCGAAGGATATTGGCCACTTCTGTCATTTCTACCATAAAGGTACTCTGCCCGGAGGCCAGGTCATCGGATGCGCCCACCCGGGTAAAAATCCGGTCTACCAGACCGATGTTGGCGTGGGAAGCCGGTACAAAAGACCCGATCTGAGCCATCAGCACGATCAAGGCTGTCTGCCTCATGTATGTAGATTTTCCCGCCATATTGGGTCCTGTGATAATGGAAATCCGCTTCTTCTTGTCATCCAGATAGGTGTCGTTGGCGATGAACATATCCTCAGGGATCATTTTCTCCACTACCGGATGACGGCCATCCTTGATATCGATCACACCTTTTTCGTTGATCTTTGGCCGGACATAACCGCCCCGCTCGGCGACCAGCGCAAGAGAAGCAAATACATCTGTCTTGGCCACCGCTTTGGCAGAAGCCTGTATCCGGAGCACCTCCGCGGCGATACGGTCCCGCACTTCACAGTAGAGCTGGTATTCCAGGGCGTAAAGCTTGTCCTCCGCGCCAAGGATTGTATCCTCCAGCTCTTTTAGTTCCGGGATGATATATCGTTCCGCGTTGGCCAGGGTCTGTTTCCGGGTATAATAGTCCGGCACCAGATTTTTAAAAGAATTGGTCACTTCCAGATAGTATCCAAATACTTTATTATAGCGGATGCGCAGATTTTTGATCCCTGTTTTCTCCCGTTCCTGCTCTTCCAGCTGAGCCAGCCACTCTTTGCCGTCTGATTTGGCGCTGCGCAGACGATCCACTTCTTCATCATATCCGTCTCGGATGATCCCGCCCTCCTTCATGGCGATGGGAGGGTCTTCTTTGATCGCCGACTGGATCAGACCGCACAGGTCCTCCAGAGTGTCCATTTCCTCGAAGATCTCCCGCAAAAAAGGACTCTTCATCTCGCTAAGGAGGTATTTGATATGGGGAAGCATGGAAAGAGAAGTCTCAAAAGCTTTCAGATCCCTGGGATTCGCCGACTGATATGTAATCTTTCCTACCAGCCGTTCCAGATCATACACCGGAGACAGATATTCCCGGATCTCTTCTCTGGAAATGGCGTTTTCTTTTAATTCTTCTACCGCGTTTAGCCTTTGTTCGATAGCTTCCCGGTCGATCAAAGGCTGCTCTATGTACTTGCGCAGAAGCCTTGCGCCCATAGCCGTTTTGGTTTTATCCAGCACCCAAAGAAGAGAACCTTTTTTCTGCTTCTCCCGAAGGGTTTCGCAAAGCTCCAGATTCCGTCTGGTAGAACTATCCAGGATCATGTATTTCCCTGTGGTATAGAAGGATAGTCTGGACATATGGGAAAGAGACGTCTTCTGAGTCTCCTTGAGATATTCCAGAAGAGCGCCGGCGGCAATGATGCCGCAGTCATACCCAGCGATACCCAGCGCCTCCATACTGCTGACTTGAAAGTGTTCTTTCAAGGCTTTCTGGCAGCCGTCATCATCAAAATACCAGGGGTCCAGAGAATAGACCGCGATCCCCAGCCGGTCTTTTAAGTCGTCCAGATCCATGCCGCTCATATAAAAAGCCTCATTGCAGATCAGCTCTGAGGGCATGAATTTATAGATCTCGTCAAACAGCTTTTCACCGGTATCCAGCTCGGTCATGAAGTAATCCCCCGTCGTCACATCCGCCACAGAGACGCCGTACCGGTCGGCAATGTAAGCTACACACAGGATATAATTATTCCGGGTCTCATCCAGCGCCTGGGTGTCAAGATTCGTCCCCGGCGTCACGATACGGACCACTTCTCGTTTGACCAGGCCTTTTGCTGTCGCCGGGTCTTCCATCTGTTCGCAGATCGCCACTTTATAGCCCTTGGAGACCAGACGGTTGAGGTACCCGTCTACAGCGTGATAAGGGACGCCGCACATGGGCGCCCGCTCTTTGAGGCCGCAGCTTTTTCCGGTCAGGGTCAGCTCCAGTTCCTTTGAGACGGTCACCGCATCCTGGAAAAACATTTCGTAGAAATCCCCCAGGCGATAGAACAGGATACAGTCTTTGTATTCTTCTTTCGTTTTCATATACTGCTGCATCATCGGCGTCAGTTCTTCTATATTTGGTGTCAGTTCAGCCACATTCGATCTCCTCTTCTGTAGAAAATTCCATTGCGATTTTACATTCCATTATAGCATTTTTCCTCAAAATAAGAAAGCATTAATTCTCAGGCGCCGCTTTGCCGTCTCTCCTTAAAATACATGGAGGTCTGGTTTCGGCTCTCCATAGATCCAATGAGAAAGATATCCGCTCAGGATGATTCCAATGGCGCTCAGCCCGGAGAAAATGATCATAAACGGCAGACAGATCTGTCCCAGAATCTGAAACGGCATCCCTGTATAATCCCATACATTCAGATGGAGCCATTTGTTGACGATGATCCCCGTGATAAATTCCAGAGAAGTTACAAATACTACACATCGCAGGACCTGCCTCCAGAGAGGATCCTGCCAGCGCAGCATCTTTCCCTGGACATAAAAAAAGACAAAGCAGATCCCGCCGAGCACAAACATGCTCCAGTGGGAAAATCCGCGGAAAAACAATTCGAAATTATAGTAGAGGCAGCCGCCAGCCGCCCATAGGAATAAATATTCACTGATTTTCTTTCCTTTACAGTATTCTTTCATGTAAAAACGCCCTCACTATATATGTTTTACTACATAGTTTGAGCGTTTTGCGTTTAGAATATAGGTGGAATTTACTTCTTTTCTCCCAGATAATAGAAGCCTTTGCATTCTTTTAAGTCAACGTCCACATACTGGCCGATCAGGTTTTGATCCCCCGGAAATGAACCAGGAGATTGTTGCTGAGTCTTCCCGTCACCATCTCCGGGTCATGGTCGCTGACTGCTTCTACCAGTACTTCCTGGGTCGTCCCTTCGTGGACAGCGCAGGTTTGGGCCGCAATGGTCTGGACTTCATCAAGAAGCCGGCTGAAACGTTCCTTCGCCGCCTCTTCCGGAACCTGATCCTCCATTACGGCGGCAGGCGTTCCGGTCCGCTTGGAATAAAGGAAGGTAAACGCGCTGTCATAACGGACCTGGCGCACTACATCCAAGGTTTCCTGAAAGTCTTCTTCCGTCTCTCCCGGAAATCCTACGATAATATCCGTAGTCAGTGAAATGTCCGGTATAGCCTCCCGGATCTTCTCTGTCAGTTCCAGATACTGTTCCTTGGTATAGCGCCGGTTCATCTTCCGCAGGATCCGGGTGCTTCCCGACTGGACCGGCAGATGGAGATGACGGCAGATTTTCTTAGACTTGGCCATCACCTGGATCAGTTCATCGGATAAATCTTTGGGATGAGAAGTCATGAAACGGATCCTGTGGATGCCTTCCACCTCTTCCACTTTCTCCAGAAGCCGCGCAAACGTAATTGGCTCATCCAATGTCTTCCCATAAGAATTTACGTTCTGGCCAAGGAGCATGATCTCCGACACGCCGTCTTCCGCCATCCGGCGGATCTCTTTTATGATCGCATCTGGTTTCCGGCTTCTCTCGCGGCCTCTTACATAAGGGACGATGCAGTAGCTGCAGAAATTATTGCAGCCAAACATGATGTTGATGCCGGATTTGAAAGGATATTTCCGCTGATTGGGAAGGTCTTCCACGATTTTATCCGTATCTTTCCAGATATCGATCACCATTCTTCCAGACTGCAGGCGAGTGGCCAGAAGTTCCGCGAATTTGTAGATATTGTGAGTTCCGAAGATAATATCTACAAAGGAATAGCTTTTCTTTAATTTCTCGACCACCTGAGGTTCCTGCATCATACAGCCGCAAAGGGCGATCATCATTTCTTTGTTCTTTTTCTTCCTGGGCTTTTGCTGCCCCAGTCTTCCATAGAGCCTGGAATTGGCATTTTCCCGGACGGTACAGGTGTTGTAAATGACGAAATCCGCCTGTTCCTCCGGCGCCTCCTGGTATCCCACGGCCTTAAGGATGCCCCGAAGCTTCTCAGAGTCTCTGGCATTCATCTGACAGCCGAAGGTGACCACCGCATAAGAAAGGGGACGCCCAAGCGTCTCCTCTCTTTCTTTTACCAGTTCTTTGGCTTTTTCTATAAAATAATATTGTCTTTCTGGTTCTGTTACAGGTATCTGTTCAAGCATACTTTATTCGTTCCTATTCTAAGGGGCTTATTCAAAGCGTACCTTCATATATCCTTTGATAGCTTCCACACATTTCTCAAAGCCCAGCTTTCCGCTGTTCAGGCAGAGGTCATAATTCCTTGCGTCCTCCCATTGATGTCCGGTATAGTACCGATAGAAATCTCCCCGGTATTTATCCGTTTTCTCAATAAACTTTTCCATCTCCGGCCGAGTCATGCTGTTGCGTTCCAAAGACCGCTCCAGACAGAACTCCTTATCCGCGTGGACAAAGACGCTCATTACATTGGGGTAATCCCGCAGCACATAATCAGCACAGCGCCCTACGATCACACAGGACTCTTTCTGGGCCAGATCCTTGATGATCTTTGCCTGGTAATTAAACAGATTCTCGTCAGACACGAATCCACTGCTTTCAGGAGATAATAGTTCTCCCTCATAAGGCCGTTTCAATACCTTGAACCAGCTGCTGATCTTCAAACGCTCATCCGCCTGTCCAAATAAGCGTTCATTAATACCGCTTTCTTCAGAAGCCATTTTAAGAATCTCTCTGCTGTAGCAGTTGATTCCCAGATCCTTTGCCAGCATAGCAGCGATAGTCTTTCCGCCGCTGCCGTACTGCCTGGCCACCGTAATTACTATGTTATCCATAAGACATATCCCCCTATTCGCCTAAATACGCTTTCTTGATGGAATCGTTATTTAACAGGTCAGAAGCTTTCCCTTCCAGCACAATATTCCCGGTTTCCAGAACATATCCTCTGTCCGCGATGGCCAAAGCCTTTTTGGCGTTCTGCTCCACCAGAAGCACGGTGGTTCCGCTGTCGCTGACTTCCTGGATGATAGAGAAGATTTCATTTACCATGATCGGAGACAGGCCCATAGACGGTTCGTCCATCAAAAGAATCTTCGGCTTGGACATCAGCGCCCGGCCCATGGCAAGCATCTGCTGCTCCCCGCCGCTTAACGTCCCTGCCATCTGATTTCTTCTTTCTTTCAATCTTGGGAACCGTTCATAAACCTTTTCCAGGGTTTCTTCGATCTCGGCCCTGTCCTTTCTAGTATAAGCGCCCATCCGCAGATTTTCGTATACGCTCAGATCCGCGAAAACTCTTCTTCCTTCCGGCACGTGGGCCATGCCAAGAGACACGATCTTATGCGCCGGAGTCTTAGTCAATTCTTTTCCTTCGAACAATACGGAGCCGTTTTTAGGAGCGATCAATCCGGTAATAGTATGGAGGATCGTCGTCTTACCCGCGCCGTTCGCGCCGATCAGAGCGATCACTTCTCCCTGGTTTACCTCGAAGGAAACCCCTTTGATTGCCTGGATCACGCCATAGTAGACTTCCAGGTCTTTGATCGTAAGCATTGCCATAATCCTTTCCCCCTATTCTCCCAGATATGCGTTGATCACCTGTGGGGAATTCAGCACATAGCTGGTTTCACCCTGCGCCAGGATCTGTCCAAAATTCAGGACTGTCAGTTCCTCACAGATTCCACTTACTAATTTCATGTCATGTTCGATCAGAAGGATCGTCATATGGAAATTCTCCCGGACGAAACGGATCGTATCCATCAATTCTCCTGTCTCATTTGGATTCATGCCAGCGGCTGGTTCATCCAAAAGCAGAAGTTTGGGCTCTGTAGCCAGTGCTCTGGCGATCTCCAGCTTCCTCTGTTTTCCGTAAGGGAGGTTGGAAGCCTTGATCTGCGCCTCTTCCTCCAAGCCGAAAACTTTCAGGAGTTCCATGCCCTTTTCATCCATCTCGCGCTCTACTCTGCGGTACCGCGGCAGACGCAGGATTCCTGTCAGGGCGGAATATGGATGATGGTTGTGAAGCCCTACTTTTACATTATCCAGGACAGATAATTCCTTAAACAGACGGATATTCTGAAATGTCCTCGCGATCCCATTCCTGTTGGTCTCAATCGTTTTTTTGCCGGTGATATCTCTCCCATCCAGGAGCACTTTCCCGGAATCCGGTTTATATACACCTGTAAGCAGGTTGAATACGGTCGTCTTGCCTGCGCCGTTGGGACCGATCAGTCCGTAAAGCTGCTCTTTCTCAATAGAAAGGTCAAAACTGTCTACCGCCCGCAGGCCGCCAAAGGAGATTCCCAGATTTTTCACATCTAATAATGCAGCCATTCTATTTAACCTCCTTTTTTCTGGTCTTTAAGAACGCCAGATGCTTTTCTCTCCACTCGATCGCCTTAGGCGCCCAGTTGAACAGCATCATGACGATCAATACAATCGCATAGATCAACATCCGGTAATCGGACAGATCTCGGAGCAGCTCCGGGATCAGGGTCAGGACTACCGCGGCGATAATAGAACCGCGGATATTCCCGATGCCTCCCAGCACGACAAATACCAGGATCATAATAGACATATTATACCCAAAGTTATTGGTATTGGCAGTCAGTGTGGACAGGTTGTGCGCGTACAGCACTCCGGCCAGACCCGCCAGCGCCGCAGAAATAGTAAATGCCATTAATTTATATTTTGTTACATTGATTCCCACAGATTCTGCCGCGATCCGGTTGTCACGGATTGCCATGATCGCCCGGCCTTCTCTGGAATTTACTAAATTTGTCACGATAAACAGCGTAAGAAGCAGCAGGATGATCCCGTTCAAAAACGTAGAATCCGGCGGCGTCCCTGTAATTCCCTGGGGGCCATTGATGATCACCATACCATCCGGTTCCATATTGAGGGACATTACGTCTTTCATAGAGAAATGGAAGCCATTGGAATCTTTTCCGACCCAAAGGACATTGACCAGGTTCTTGATGATCTCGCCAAAAGCCAGAGTAACGATGGCCAAATAGTCTCCTTTTAGACGGAGAGCCGGTATACCAATGATAATACCAAAAACAGCGGCTGAGACAGCTCCGATCAAAAGCGCCAGGAAAAACCGCAGCGGCGCGGCCTGGATCACATCCTGAGTGCACTTAGAGAAGAATGCGCTGGAAAAGGCTCCGATACACAGAAATCCAGCATGACCAAGACTCAATTCTCCCAGGAAACCAACCACCAGATTCAAAGAAACCGCCATGATCGCGTACATGCACAGAGGTACCATCAGTCCTTCCATCAAACTGGACATACTGCCTGAGGTGATCATGATCTGGGCGATCACGAAAGCGGCGATCACCATCCCGTAGGTGATCAAATTACTTTTTGTTGTCTTCTTCATATTTTTCAGCATCATAATCCACCTACACTTTCTCTTGAATGTTCTTGCCAAGGATTCCTGTAGGTTTCACTAGAAGAACAATGATCAGAACAGCAAATACGATGGCATCTGCCATCTGGGACGAAATGTAGGCTCTTGCCAGGATCTCGATCACACCCAGAAGGATTCCTCCCAGGAAAGCGCCTGGAATAGATCCGATTCCGCCAAATACCGCCGCCACGAAGGCTTTGATTCCAGGCATAGCCCCTGTATAAGGCGACAAGCTGGGATAAGCGGAACATAACAGAACTCCCGCTATAGCCGCCAGAGCAGAACCAATGGCAAATGTAAGAGCGATCGTTCCGTTGACATTGATCCCCATCAGCTGCGCGGCTCCTTTATCTTCGGAAACAGCGCGCATCGCCTGTCCGGCTTTGGACTTTCGGATAAAAAGCATGAGCGCGATCATGATGATGACACAGACGATGATCGTAACGATCGTCTCGCCGGAAATATTTAATTTCCCTCCGGCTAAAGAAAGACCGGACCATCCCACAACCGTCTGAAAGGACTGGTTGTTTGGCCCAAAGATCAAAAGCGCCAGATTCTGCAGCAGATAGCTGACACCGATGGCCGTGATCAAAACCGCCAAAGGTGAAGAAGCATTTCGTAAAGGTTTATAAGCAATACGCTCGATCACGACTCCGAGAATGGTACATACAACAACAGCCGCCAATACGCTGATAAGCGGCGACATTCCAGAGCTGGTCATACAGGTGAGCGCCACGTAAGCGCCGATCATGATGACGTCACCGTGGGCAAAGTTCAGCATCTTAGCGATGCCGTATACCATTGTGTATCCCAGAGCGATGATAGCATAGACACTTCCTAAACTTAATCCGTTGATCAAATAAGAAATAAAATCCATATACACACCCTCTCATCCTTTTCTGAAATAAAGGGCTGCCAAAGGCAGCCCTCCTATTCTTCTGTAATCTTTATTACATTGCTTCGTAAGTGCCGTTGGTGATGATAACCGCTTTTGCTTCCTTAGACGGCTCTCCATCCGCGGACCAGGTGATCCCGGCTCCGGTCAGACCGTCGATGGTGATCTCTGTCATTGCAGTCTTCATTGCGTCGCACATATCAGAGACGCTCATATCCGGTGTCAGCTCAGCCTGTTCAGCCGCCGCTTTGATAGCGTAGATGCAGTCATAAGCATCAGCCGCGAACTGGATCGGGGCAATTCCGAACTCTTCTTCATAAGCGGATACGAATGTCTGTGTCTTCTCATCCTGGGCATCAGCGGTGAACGGTGTCAGAAGCATTACGCCCTCAGCAAGAGAAGTATCAAAACCATCTACATCCAGAAGTCCGTCCAGGCCGTCGCAACCAAAGAATTCCGGATCATATCCCATCTTATCTGCCTGGGTCAGGATCAGGGAAGCTTCCTGATAGTAGATCGGCAGGAATACCAATTCTGCGCCTGAACTCTTTGCTTTCTGGAGCTGTACGGAGAAGTCTGTCTTGCTGTCAGCGGTAAACGCTTCAGCAGCGACAACTTCCAGTCCCTTTGCTTCCGCTTCTGTAGCAAAGTTCTGGTAGATACCAGATGAATATACGTCTGAACTGTTATAGATAACCGCTACCTTTGTAGCCAGCTGATTGTCAGCGATGTAGTCCGCGGACGCGGTACCCTGGCTAGGATCTGAGAAGCAGATACGGAACGCGTTGTCAAACTGGATACTCTCAACAGCGGTCGCGGAAGGCGTCAGCTGGAACATATTGTCTTCATAGGACTCTTTTACAACCGCGGTGCAGGGGTTGGAGGTTACCGTTCCGACCAGCATCTGCATTCCCCAGTCTTTCAGCGTATTATAAGCGTTTACAGATTTCTCAGAGTCGTTCTGGTCATCCTCGAACTGGAACTCAATCTGCTTGCCGTTGATTCCGCCGGCCGCGTTGATCTCATCTACCGCAAGCTGTATGCCGTTCTGTACAGCGGTACCATAGGCCGCCGCATCTCCTGTCGTAGGCCCGATGCCTCCGATCTTAAATGTATCCGAGTTAGAAGCCTGCTCTTCCTCACTTCCGCCGCAGGCAGCCAGAGAAGAAAGCGCCAGTGTCGCGGCAAGGATAAGGCTTACTGCCTTTTTTGTTTTCATAACAATTCCTCCTTCAAAACATCTCATTTCTTTTATCCCTGATTGTTTTAAATATTAACCCTCAGGGCCTCGTTTGTCAACTAAAAAATAGAATCCACTCTAAAATTTCGTTTTCTTTTTAAACAAACCTGTTGCTCGAGATGTCATAACTGTATCCAATTCCTTCCAGCGCCGCTGTGACAGCCTGCTGATCTGCCTGCATATCTTCACACAGAGCCTCCAGAGAACCATACTGGTCTCTTAGTTTTGTGTTTACCACGCTTAACAGCATTGCCGGATCTTTGGGCAGTTTCATATCCATAGTCCTTCCTCCTTTTTGTTCATATATTAAAAATAGGCGTTATGATTCCATCTTGGGACGCTGTCCGAACACCTTTCTCTGTTGCCAGGATCTTTACCGGCTGGTCAAAAGGCTCTGCAGGAAGACGGTCCAGAACCTGGAATTCAAAGGCCAGCCCAACACTGAGAAGCCCCGGGTGGGCCAAGAGAAAACGGTCGTAGAATCCGCCTCCATATCCCAGGCGGTTCAGCCGCTGGTCAAAAGCAACGCCAGGCACGACGATCAGGCCCTCTTCTCCATTCCCTTCCTTTCCTTCCTCCGGTTCTGGAATTCCCCAAGCTCCTGGGGAAAGTTTTCCCATATCTGTCAATTCATAGAAACGCATCTGACGGCCTTTCACCTTTGGGACAAAAACTTGTTTTCCCAGCTTCCACGCTTCCCAGATCACCTTTCTGGTTCCTACTTCTCTTCCAATATCCACATAACAGTAGATTTTAAGCGCCTTCCGAAAACAATCCAGGCCGGTCAGGATAGATACAGCCGCTTCCGTTCTCTCCTGCCAGCCTTGTTCTTCCAAAGCTGCTCTCTGCCGCTTCAGATTTTTTCTAATGTGTTCTTTGAGTTCTGTTTTTCTTTCCATATTTTTCACCCAGATCTGTAATACTTCCGTCTGGTTCCTGGATGGAAATATTATCTAACTGACTGCGCAGACTCTGTTTAAAGGCCTCAATATATTCTTTCCTTAGGATCTGCTGTTCTTTTCGTTCTGACTCTGTAAGACCTTCCGCCTTTGATTTATGATACAGTTCGTTGATCCGCGCGATCTTTTTTTCGTCCATGTGATACGATCCTCCCTGATGTTATTTGGTGGAACTTCTGCTCTATCTTACACCATCTTCTCAGAGAAGTCTACGTTAACTAGAATAATTTTCCAGAAAACCGTACAGCTGCGCCTCGCCTTCCACATATTTCCCATTCCTTACTTCTTCCCGCAGAGACGACGGCAGCTCGTCGAATCTAATGTCCGTATATTCATACGGTGTTTTCTTGTCGCTGAGATAGACTACGATATACCCGTTTACTTCCATCAGATAATAGCAGTCTTCTTTTAATGCCGCTCCATCTGCGCTGACCGACTCCTGCTCTGTCTTGGCCTGCTCGGTTTCTTCTATCTCCTGCTCTGTCTGCGCCTCTGCCTGTTCCTTCGCTCGGTGGAAAGTAAACTGATAGGCGCAGGTGATCACCAGGACCGCAATGATCGCGACAGCAAAAAAGCCAATTCCGTACTTGTTTTTCATAAGGACAACCCCTTTTTTAGTACAGTATCGGCTTTTTTATCAGGAAATATACATTTCTTGATTTTAACGAAGAAGATGCAATTTCTTGCAGACAGAGATTAGTTTTGTCCCTTTCGGAATTTCCCGCAGCTCTGATTCTGTAAGGCCGCCAAAAAGGATCAGAGCCACTCCGTACACCGCGACTGCCGCAAGAAGCGCTACGATCGTCGCGATCTGTGTTCCCACAAACAATTCAAATAACAGATGTACCAGAAGGGCGGCGATTCCCATCAGGATCGAGGCCGCTGCCGGGATGATAAAGGTCTTCTTCTGTTCCTGCACATAGCCCACTTCTTCCCGCAGGGAATGTGAATTCAGGATACAGGTGGTCGCGGAAAATACGATCTTGCTCAGCACAACCGCATAGACACCCCATTCAAACACTACCATCATAATAAACAGGGCGGCGATGTGGACGCCAAGGGCGATCGCCGCGTTGCGGACCGGTATCATCATCCGGTCCAGTCCCTGGAGCACTGCGTTGGTAACGGTAGAAAGACAGTAGAAAATCACAGAAAGCGCCCCTACCTGAAGAATCCTTGCCGCTTCCGTATTATTTTCTGTAAAGAAAAGCAGATCCAAGACCGGCTTCGCTAAGACTAAAAGTCCCACCGCGCTTGGAATAGCGATCATCATATCAAATTTAGCAAAAAGAGCGATTTTTCTATGTACTTGTTTCCGATTGCCCGCTTTTACTGCCGCTACTAAGCTTGGAATCAGTGAGGTTGCCAGGGCGTTGGAAAAAGCCAGCGGGACATTGATGACCGTATCGTATTTCCCGCTTAAGATTCCTACATAGACGGCATACTCACTTTCCTGATGGCCCTGAGCGGACATGATGGACCCGAACATAGCATTATCCACCACTCCGCACAGATTGTATACAGTAGAACTTATCAGGACCGGGGCAATGGTGATCAAGAGAATCTTAAAGATCCGTTTATAACTTTCCCGTTTTTTGGTCCGATCCCGGCGCATCTGCCGCTTCAGTACCCGACGGTAGACAGCGTAGCTAAAGACCAGGAACAAAAGAGCCGCCGCGGCGCCTGCCACTGTACCAAGCGTACCGCCCGCCGCCGCGAAGGCGTATCCCAGAGAGCCGTCTGAGGCCGCCCTTCCCGCCCGCAAAAGCAGATACGCGCCCAGGACGCTGACCACCGCGTTGACGATCTGTTCCAGCACCTGAGAGAAGGCGGTGGGGATCATAGAGCCATTGCCTTGGAAAAACCCTCGGAACACTCCAAGGAGAGCGACTACTAAGATACAGGGCGCCAGCACGCGCAGAGCATAAGAACTCAGACTCATGGCCATGATCTCTGAGGCGATAAAACCAGCCCCAAAGAAAATAATAAGGGCGGCCGTGCCTCCTGCCATAATGGCGAAAGCCAACGCTCCTCGGAAAACTTTATACGCGTTCTTATATTGTCCCACGGCTACTCTTGCCGATACCAGCTTTGATACCGCAAGAGGCAGACTGTAGGAAGTCAGTGTAAGCGCGATGGCGTAAATCTGGAACGCCACGCCATAGTAACCCATCCCTGTATCTCCCATGATATTCACCAGGGGGACGCGGTAGACCGCGCCAATGATCTTGGTGATAACGCCGGCGATCGCAAGGATGGAGCCTTGTACTAGAAAACTTTTTCCGCTTGATTGCTTCTTATTTGCCATGCTTATACTATCCTATCGTAAATCTATCTTAAAATATCCAGCTTTTCCAGAATCTTATCCTGAAGCGCTTCCATTGTCTTTCGTTCTTCCTCTTCCATGTGATCGTATCCGGACAGATGCAAAATGGAGTGGACAACCAGAAAGGCGAATTCCCTTTTTAGCGTATGACCGTACTCTTTTGCCTGGGAAAACACCTTCTCTTTTGAGATCACAATGTCTCCAAGCAGCAGCCGGCCTGTTTCTGGATCAAAACAGTCCGGCTCGTCTTCCAGGAAATCAAAGACTCCCGCGTCCTCATATTCGATCATCGGAAAGGAGAGCACATCGGTAGCCCGGTCGATATTCCGGAATTCCCGATTCATTTCACGTATCTGTTCATTCATAGTAAGAAGCAGATTTACTTCTGCTTCGTAAGGACATCCGATCTCATCTAAAGCCGCCTCTGCCGCCTCTGCCGCCAGTGAGCGCGCGGGAAGCGGAAGCGTCAGGCTTCCTTCTTCTTCCAGGTATACTGTCATGAACGTCTCCTCCTGCCCCGGGTTTTAGTCTTTGCCGCCCGGCTCTCGTATTCCTCATATGCTTTGACGATCTTCTGTACCAAAGGATGGCGCACCACGTCCTTGCTGGTCAGATGGCAGATACTGATATCTTCAATCTGACGGACCACCGCGGCGGCAACATCCAGGCCGGATACCTGGCCTGCCGGAAGGTCTTTTTGCGTCTCATCTCCAGTGATCACCACTTTAGAACCAAAACCGATCCTGGTCAGGAACATTTTCATCTGAGCCGGGGTCGTATTCTGGGCCTCGTCCAGAATGATAAAGGCATTGTCCAGGGTGCGGCCCCTCATATATGCCAGAGGCGCCACTTCGATCAGGCCTTTCTCTGAATTCTTCAGGAAAGCCTCTGCTCCCATGATCTGGTACAGAGCATCGTAAAGGGGCCTGAGATATGGATCGATCTTGCTCTGCAGGTCGCCCGGCAGAAAGCCCAGCTTCTCGCCGGCTTCGATGGCCGGCCTGGTCAGTATGATCCTTCCCACCTCGTTATTGCGGAAAGCGGTTATTGCCATAGCCATGGCGAGATAAGTCTTTCCGGTTCCCGCAGGGCCCAGCCCAAAAACGATCATCTGTCTGCGGATCGCGTCTACATATTTCTTTTGCCCTAAGGTCTTTGGCTTGATCGGTTTTCCCTGAAGTGTATGACAGATGATATCTCTGTCGATCTCCAGGACCTCATCCTCCTGTCCTTCCATCGCAAGGGCCAGGGTGTAGTCCACATTCTGTTCCTGGATCGTATTCCCTCTTTTAGACAGCTCAGCCAGCTGCGAGAGAACACTTTTCGCCCGCTCCACCTGCGCCGCTTCCCCTAAGATCTTGACGCTTTCATCCCTGGCGATCAGCGTTACATGTAAAGCGCGCTCGATTTTCTTTGCGAATACATCCAGCTGGCCAAATATATTTTTCTCATGTTCAGCAGGAATTTCAATTACTGCTTCCATCATTCCCATCTGCATCTTCTCCTGACTGTTCTTTCTGAGGAAGATGGATCAGCCTGGAAGGCGTTTCTTCCCCAATCGGCATAAGGACGGTCAGCGTTCCTTTTGCCTGGGCCGTGTCAGACCCTGTGTATATTTTAACATCATTCTCAATAATTTCTACCCCCTTTTTCCCTAAATCTTCGCGATAGTCGGAAAATCTGGCGGTAAGTTCCTCCCGGATCTGGTCGGAAGAATAGTTTTTGACAGTCCCCTCATAAGGCCGGATTGTCCTTACGCCCCATGAGACAGGGAGATAAAAATTTCCAAACAAACGGCATTGATACTGCCTGGAACTTCCCCGAAACTGTTGGTATGAGTGCCGGAATGACCCAAGGCAGATCCTCAGATCTCCAATCTTGAGGAAGTACTGCGTTTTTTTCAATTCCAAGATCCGTCTTTTCCTGGTAGGTCAAAGGCATCTCGTCTTCATAGGAAAGTTCTGTCCTTCCGATAATATCCGCATCCGAGACGTGATACTGGAATCCGGTGATTTCTTTTTCATCATTCATGACCGGCACCTGTCCAGAGACAAGAATGTCGCCTTTTTTGACAACGCTGCCTTCTGCTACCTGCGGAACTCCCTTCCTTACGATCATGCTGGTGATCACGCAGTCCTGCTGGGCCACAAGATCTGCGGCCTGTTCTTCCGCCTGTTCTTCCTGCTGGGAGGCGGTTTCATTTTCCTTAACCTGTACCAGCAGCTGAGTTCCCTCAATGGATGCGGACACCCAGATAATATTGTTATACTGTCTTCTGATATCTTTTACGATCTGTCCGCAGTCGATATCTTTCACCAGCATGCCGTTTTGTACGTCTGTGGACTTCAGGAACTCCAGCAGTTCCTCATCTGTGTAGGATAGATTTCCCTGGATCTCAATATTCCACAAGAAACCGGAGAACAGTTCTATCAGGCAGAGACACAGGAGCGCTCCCACGAAAAAGACCTTCCTTCGGCGATATTTCTGTAAAAAAAAAGGAAGACCGAACCGCTTCACGATCACTGCTTTTGTTCCTGTCTTCCTGATGATCGGTTTTAATTCTCGGAATCCCCGGATGGTGATGTTCATTTCGTAGGAACCGCCGGAGGGCTTGATATCCCAGAGAACAATATTCTTACGGCCGCAGGCGTTGAGGAACCGCTCCGCATAGATTCCTTTGACCCGGATCCGGAGATACCCTTTTATATAGCGGATGAGCCTTGGCAGCAATCTATTTGCCTCCCTTAGCGATGATATTCAATGGATTTGATATAGCCGCTGATCTTCATCTCGTCATTGGTATAATAGACAACCTGGAGGTTCCTTCCAGTCACTTTGATCTGTCCGCCTTTTATCAGAATTCTCACTGTTTCTTCTGTGTATTCCAGAATTCCCCGGTAATTCTCTAAATGGAGCTCACTTTGGCCCAGAACATTCAGGACCGGCATTCCCATGACCACATCTTTGGGAAGCTCTGAGACTCTTAGGATCTTCTCCCGCAGGGGCCGGTCTTTTTCTTCTGCTTCCTTTTTTTTTGCTTTCATAAAAACGCCATTTTATCGATTTTACAATAATTTATGGGAGTTTTGGGGAAAATATGCATGGCCCTTTCGCGCTTTTTATTTTTCTTAATTAACGCCGGATCAAAAGCGCCGGGATCCCAAGCTTAAACACTACGCAGGCGAAAGCTGCCGACCAGGCCGCCGCCCGCTGTCCCCTATGGGTCAGGCTTGACGCTCGGATTTTCTCAAAGGTTTTTGCAAGACGGTTTTCTCTGGAACAAAAATCCCTGAAGATTTTCAGCACCGCAATCGTCTGTAAAGCGGCAAAAACCCCAAGCAGAAACTTCGCCCCTGGTTTTTGTTTGCTGTCAAACAGACCCACCAGCGCCGCCAGCCATCCAAGAATTGTAGCTGTATGATGAATCCAGATACAGATCTTCTCCTCTTTCCTTTGCATATCCCATTCCTTCCTTTCTCATCTGTATTGTAACGGATTTGGCTGTCAAAATGTAGCAAAAGAAATCGCAAATTTCTACAAACTTTGCAGAGTCAGAAGAAAAGAAACTATCCGGGTAAAAAATTCCAGAAAAAGAAAGAAGAAAAAAAGCCAGAAGAACATTGTGCATCCACCATCCTTATCGTCGTCTTAAATCTACATTTAGCTACTATATGGTAGCATATCAAAAACCAAAATGCAATTGTTTGGTAGCATAAAATCGAGGTGGACATATGCAGTTTCAACGGTTAGAAGATTTAAGAATCGATCATGATAAAACCCAGGCAGAGATCGCGGCTTATCTTGGCTGCCAGCGAGAAGTATACCGCAGATATGAAAAAGGGACCCGCCAGATCCCGGCAGATTTCTTGATCCGGCTCTCTGGCTTCTACGGTGTCAGCGTAGATTATCTGCTAGGGTTGACAGACGAAAAGAAACCCTATCCAAGAAAAGTTTAAAAAGGGACAGGGCTTTTTCAATTTGGGACGGGGGATTTTTAAAAATCCCCCGTCCCTACTGTCGCGTATGGTTTTCTTTTAAAGATTTCTTTCGCTTTGGAATCTACTTTTGATTCCATAGTTGAATAATTCCGTACCAAATCCCGGCGAATTTCTTTCCGGCTTCGTTTTTCTCTTCGCATCTGCAAAACTCCTTCTGTCAATATACTTCTATATATGACCATAGCACGAAAATATTCCGCTTCTGTTAGACTAACTTTAAATTCTGGTAAAACTGTACCTGCTTTAAAATGCTTCTTGGTAAATTTCTCTTATCTCTTCTTTGGAAAACGTCTTAGGATGGTTCTGGAGACTTGCCAACGAAACTTTAAAAGCATTCTCTGTCATCCAATCAAGATCTTCTGCCTCTATCCCTTCTCTGGAAAGGCTGGTTTTAAGGTTCAGTACGTCCAGAAGATTCTCAATCTTATTTACGCAGTCAGAATCATCTCTTCCGCCAAGACAGCGGGAGATCGCAGCAAATTTGTCTGCCGCTTCCGGAAGCGTTCTTCGATAAACAACAGGCGTTAACGCGGCAAGTCCTCTCCCGTGTGTAATATTGCGAAGTCCGCTGGCCGGATGTTCCAAACCGTGGGGCGCCGCCACCCCTGCCTGGCAGATCACCATTCCGCCATAGGTACTTGCTAAGGTGACAGCGCTCCATCCTTCCAGATCAGGAGGCGTATCGCTGTCCTCTTCTTTTCGTCTGTAAATCTGCGGAAGATATTCCCCGACTAAGCGTATTCCTTCCAGCGCCAACGCCTCTGTGATCGGATCGCAGGCCTTGCTCAAATAGGCTTCCATACAGTGACACAGCGCGTCAAATCCAACGGCAGCCAGTACAGAAGCAGGCATTGTGGTCATAAGCTCCGGGTCAATAATGGAAGCTTTTGCGATCACCGCCGGATTTCTGAGAGATTTCTTGTCTTTCGTCTCATCCTCAGTAAGAACGGCAAAACTGTTTCCTTCGCTGCCGGTCCCACATGTAGTGGGCGCCAGGATGAGGGGAAGCGCACGGTTCCCCTGCCTTTTCCCGTAAATATAGTCAAAAATCGGCCCTTCATTGCAGGCCCCAAAGGCAATTGCTTTACTGCAGTCCATAATACTTCCGCCGCCCAGACCGATGACCGCCTGACATCCTTCTTCCCGCGCTTTTTTCGCCCCGCGCATAGCTGTGGAAGCTAAGGGATTGGACTGTGCTTCATCAAAGACAAAAACCTGCAGCCCTTCTGCCTGCAAGAGTTTTTTCGCCCGATCCAGCAGCCCTGACCGTTTTGCGCTCCCGCGTCCGGTAACGATCATCACCTTATCGCCGTATTTGGCGGCTTCTTTTCCCAGGGTTTCTATCTTCCCCGGCCCAAAGATCAGATTAACCGGCAGATGATAGCAAAAGTCGTTTTTCATAAGTGATTCCTCCTGTCTCACCGAAAAAAGGAGCCGGGAATCAAATTATTCCACAGCTCCATTGCTTTTCGATATTTCCTTAACGATTTTATTATAGATACCATTCCTCCGGATTGTCAACTGTTTTTGCCGCAATCTTCCCGCCTTGGAATCCGGATCATCTCTGTTTCTGCAGCCTGCATGCGCAGAAGCGCAAGTGACAGCATGATATTGACCCGATGCCGGTTTTCCGTGATCTCGTATCCCAGAATATCTTTGATGGCGCTCAGCTTATATTTCAAAGTATTTCGGTGAAAGTAAAGGGCGGAGGCCGTCCGGGCGATATTACATTCATTGTCAAAGAATGACTCCAGCAATTCTATATACCCGGTATGATTTTCCCGGTCATATTCGATCAGCTTACCCAAGGTTTTCTCCACAAATTCCGGATAGATCCAAGCTTCTTTTCGATCAGCCAGGATCTGATAGACGCCCAGTTCTTCGTACCGAGCAAGAGCCTGTGGGATCACTGTTCCAGCCAGCCCATAGGCGGTAACCGCCGTCTCGTAGGAATGGTGGATTTCCTGGAGCTGCCGTTCTACCGTTCCTTCTCCAGCGCAGATATCTCCTTCCTTCTCCAACAGTAGCCGGATCCCTTCCTCTACCTGGTCATGTTCATATCCTGCCGTCAGGAAGACCTGCATGTCCTGTTCTTGGAACAGCAGGCTCTTAGGAAAGATGTTATGGAGAAATTTCTCCATCCGGTTCCAGTCTTCTTCGCTTTTTTTTCCTTTGCCGCACCCAAACACCGTTATGATATAGGGCATATTTTGAAAATACCCGTTCCTTTCAAAATGATTCTGATACAGCTTATCATCTTCAGGGTAATAGATGGCGTTTTTTAAGGCGGCGATCAGGTTTGTCTCGTTTCGCTCATCGCTGATGATGATCTCAGAAAACCGGTGCATGATATCGATATAGGAAGTCTCCCAGCTTGCGCTGAACAAAGGAAACTGCATTTTATTGCAGTATTGGATGATCTCTTTGGTAAAAAGCTTCTCCTGCTTGGCAACCACAAGCCCTCCCGCATGGACCTGGAGCAGCGCGTCAATAAATTCCCGCAGCCCTTCTTCAGACTCATAGTTTAAGCCCGAGTTGAAGATCAGCTCATCTCCATGGAGAAGATAAGCGAAATCCTGTCTTTCCATGATATGCACCCAACTGATCTTTTTTCCAAAACATCCTGACGTCAGAAGCTCCACATCATAATCTGCATAAATCTCTCTGTATAATTTGCTTAACTCAACTGCCATTTCTGCCTCTCCTGATCTTTTGCTTTTGTTGACCCCTTAGAACATTTTTTTGGAAAATTTCTGTCAGCTATAAACATATGCAGTTTACTTTGGACATGTTATATTATAAGCGGAAGCAAAAACATTTCATCCCCCGATGAATTGTTTCCAAAACAAAAACTCCAGATATTTTAAAAATCGAGTAGGAGGGAGTGATTAACTCCCGTCCTCTCACACCACCGTGCATACCGTTCGGTACACGGCGGTTTCAATAGTTGACGTGCAGAGACTGATAAGCTGTGGTTAAATCATAGAAACCCCAGTTTATCAGTCTTTCTTTAGTTAGCGCTCTTTTGACCACGCCTGTGTTAGACATCCTCCAGTAGGATTTCCTACTGTATGCTCCCTCACAGGCTGCCCATTCCGGTAAGCCCAGTCCCATCAGTTTTCTTCTTCGGGTCTTTGGCCGTTTCCACTGTTTCCAGATACACATCCGTATCCGGCGGTACAGCCATCCGTTCAGGCTTTCGATATTCTTCTTCATGTCCGCTATCCCATAGTAGTTCAGCCATCCTCTCATGTAGACTTTTATCTTCTCCATGGTTCGGATAATACTCCCGCACCTGCTCCGGGAAGTGAGCTTGCGCAGTTTATCCTTGGCTTTCTTCCACGACTTTCCATGGACACGGACGTAGATTCCTTTTCCGTTCTTCCCAAAACAAAAGCCAAGGAACTTAAAATTTCCGATTGAGAACACGCTGACTGTCCGGCTCTTTTCCCGATTCACTTTCAGCTTCAGCGTTCCCTCCAGATACTTCGTACTGGATTCCAGCAGTCGTTCTGCCGCCCGCTCACTCTTCGCCAACAATACAATGTCATCTGCATAGCGGATACACGGCACACCCCGTCTCTGGAATTCCCAGTCGAACTCGTTCAGGTACACGTTTGCCAAAAGGGGAGAGAGATTTCCTCCCTGTGGGGACCCTTCCTTTGTCTCTGTTACAACTCCGTTCTCCATCACTCCGCTTTTCAGGTATCGCTTTACCATCTGTATCACCCTCTCATCTTTTACCTGTTTTCTCAACAGGTTTAGCAGGATTGTATGGTTCAGCGTATCAAAGTACTTTGACAGGTCAAGGACGACCGCCCTTGTATAACCCCGTTCCATGTACTCTTTTATCCTGTGTATGGCGTCTTTTGCCCCATGTCCCGGACGATAGCCAAAGCTGTCATCCGAAAACAGCGGCTCGTAGATTGGCATGAGCTGCTGGAGCATTGCCTGTTGGATGATGCGGTCAATGACCGTTGGGATGCCTAGCTTGCGCACCCCTCCGTCCGCCTTTGGGATTTCCACCCGTCTGACAGGAGACGGGGTATACTTCCCCTTTCGGATTCTCTCTGTCAGTTCGTAGTTGTGCTCCTTTAACCATGGCAGGGCCGCTTCGATGGTCATTCCGTCGACTCCCGGCGCTCCCTTGTTTGCTTTTACTCTCTTGTAAGCTCTGTTCAGGTTATCTTTCGCCAGAATCTTACCCAAGATGTCCGACTCTGCACTGTCCCTTTCCTTCCATATCCGGTTGAATGAGCGGTGCGCTCTCACATACCCTTTGCGTTCCGCGCTATCTCTTTGTGAGCAGCTTTCTCCGTTTTCTGTACCCATCTGCCCATTCCTCCTTTCCCTGTCGTACTAAGGGCTCCTATTGATTTAGCCCTTCGCCGAAAAAACTTCCGGCTACTATGGCCTCTGCTGACTTCTGTACGCTCAACATTACCTCTCGATAATGGTTACTCTTTTTAGAGCATTCCGCACAGACCTCCCTGGGTACCACACGTTTCTTTCCCTCCATCTATCTGCCGCATTTACTGTACATGATTCCGTGTAGCTATCGGGCTTCGTCTTGTATAGCAGACTTACCCTCATGTACAGCCTTCTATACGATTTCTGTCCGTCAGACCAGAGGTTTGCCCATGGGTTAGTAGGTTCCCCACATCCGGCTTCCTTCAGATTCCACCTTGCGGTGGACACCCTTGCCTTCGGCTATATCCTTCCCACTACCGGGCGGATTTGGGACTTGCACCCTTAAGAAACGTGCGCCGCCAGGCGCACTATGATGGTCTCTGCCGTTCCTTCGGGAACGGCAGAGATTTTTCGTCTGCTTAAAAATTCTGCCTATTTCAAAAATGTCTTGTAGTCCTCATAGTTTTTGGACAGAAGTTCCGGCGTGTCCAGCCCATAAGGACATTTTTCCTTACACTGTCCGCAGTGGAGACAGCCTTCGATCTTCTTCATTTCTTCCTGCCACATCTCGGAAAGCCAGGCCTGCTGCGGCGCTCTTCTTAGCATCAGGCTCATTCTTGCGCAGTCGTTGATCCGGATTCCGGCGGGACAAGGCATACAGTATCCACAGCCCCGGCAGAAATCCCCGGATAACTGCCCCTGGTCTTTGCGTATCTCCGCAAGCAGTTCCTCATCCAATACAGGCGGTTTCTCCTGATAAGCCAGAAATTCATCCAGTTCCTGCTCTTTCTGCACTCCCCAGATAGGCTCCACATAGTCAAAACAAGGCTGTGACAGATAGGCGTAAGCGCAGGCAGAATTGTGGATCAATCCTCCCGCCAGGCCCTTCATGGCGATAAATCCCATGCCTGCTTCATGGCAGGCTTCCGCTAATTTCCGGTCATTCTCGGAGGCAAGGTAAGAAAAAGGAAACTGCAAGGTTTCATAGAGCCCAGAACGAATGGCTTCCTCCGCTGCAGCCAGCCGGTGGTTGGTGATCCCGATGTGTCGGATCTTCCCCTGCTCCTTCGCTTCCAGCATTGCCTCATATAAACCGGAACCATCTCCCGGTTTTGGACAGACCGCCGGGTTATGGAACTGATAGATGTCGATATAATCCGTCCCCAAAGTCCGCAGGCTTTCCTCCAGGTCTTTCCAGAACCCTTCCGCATCTGAGGCCGCCGTCTTTGTGCTGATGATGATCCGTTCCCGGATATAGGCAAACGCGGCGCCCAGCTTCTCCTCACTGTCCGAATACGCTCTTGCCGTATCAAAATAATTGATTCCGTGGTAAAATGCCTTCTGCAGCAGATATACGGCGTCCTTTTTGCTGATCCTCTGGATCGGGAGCGCGCCGAATCCATTTTTATTTACTTCAATCCCTGTCTTTCCCAAGATTACTTTGTCCATCATATTCCTCCTTTGATTCTAAACGTTTTTTGCTCCATGGGGCATTACAGCGTACTTGATCACATGATCCTTTTTCTCTTCAAAAACCTGATAAGCCTCCATGATATGTTCCAGATCACAGCGGTGGGTGATCAGGAAACTGGCGTCCAGCCGCCCGCAGGCTGTAAGATCCATGATCTCCTGGCAGAAGCCGCCGTCTACGCCTCCGGTCTTGAAAATGAGATTCTTTCCATACATCTGGGGCAGCGGAAGGATCTGGGACTCTTCGTACATGGCAACGATCACCACAACCGCATTGGCGCGCGCGATCTGCCAGGCCGTCTGAAAGGTATCCCTTCTGCCGGCCGCCTCAAACACTACGTCCGCCCCTCTTCCGCCGGTAAGTGAGAGGATCTTCTCCGGAATCGGATCCTTCCCCGGAACCAGCGTAATATCTGCCAGCCCTTTTTCCCTGGCCAGCCTCAGACGGTCTTGATCCACGTCTATGGCAATGATCCTGGCAGGCGTATATAAGCGGGCGCAAAGCATGGTGCAAAGTCCTGTTGGGCCTGCTCCTATAACTGCTATGGTATCGCCTGGACGGATCTCTCCAATCTTGGCCGCCCAGAATCCGGTAGAAAGGATATCCCCCTGGAAAAGCGCCTGTTCGTCTGTCACATTGTCAGGAATGATCGTAAGTCCATTGTCCGCAAAAGGAATCCTGGCATATTCTGCCTGGCCGCCGTCGATGCGGCATCCTAAGGCCCATCCTCCCTGCTTGTCCGTACAGTTGTTTACAAATCCCCGCTTGCAGAAAAAACACTCTCCGCAGAAGGTTTCTACATTTACAGAAACCCGGTCTCCCGGTTTCACTTTCTTGACGTCTCTTCCAGTCTGGATCACTTTCCCCACAAATTCATGCCCAAGGATTGTTCCCGGCACAGCCTTTGGCACCGCGCCGTGCTTGATGTGGATATCACTGGAACAGATGGTTGTCAGCGTTACTTCCACAATTGCGTCTTTTTCATCCTGGATCTTGGGGATTGGCCGTTCTTCCAGGGCGATCCGCCCCTCTCCCTGATATACAACCGCTTTCATAGATTATGTATCCCTTCCTTATCCTCTATCTCTGGGAGACCTGCTCCATTTCTTCCCGGATCTCTTCCTCACAGGACTGCATAGCGCGGAGCGTCTTTTCAAACAGATCGTTTAGTTCCCAGTCAAGCCGTTCTGCTCCCTCGCGGATCGTATCTCTGGAGCAGCCGGCCGCAAACCGCTTATCTTTAAACTTCTTCTTAATACTGGACACTTCCATATCCATCACACTTTTAGAAGGACGCATAAGAGCGGCGGCTCCGATCAGCCCGGTCAGCTCATCTACCGCAAACAGCACCTTCTCCATTTCATGTTCCGGTTCCACGTCGCAGCAGATCCCATATCCATGGGAGCAGACGGAGTGGATCATATCCTGGCCCACGCCTGCCTTTTGCAGCAGCTCCGGCGCTTTCCGGCAATGTTCTTCTGGATATTGTTCAAAATCAATGTCATGCAAAAGGCCTGTGATCGACCAGTAATCCGCCTCATCTCCATAGCCCAGCTCATTGGCAAACCACCGCATGGTCTTTTCTACCGTCAGGCCATGCTGAATGTGGAACGGCTCCTGGTTATATTGTTTCAACAGTTCCAATGCTTCTTCTCTGGTCAGATTACTTGTCATTTCATACTTCCTCCTGTCTTTCATGGGATATTCCCACACTACGATACTCCCAGTCTACAGCGGCTTTCCCAATCTGTCAACTGGGAGTAGATCCTGTAGGATCTATGGTTTTTTCAGTCTTACTCCATCGTATGCGTCAGGCATTTTACATCTGACTGGGAAATCATAGGACTTCCAAATGGCCGCATGGCAAGGGCCATCAGTTTCATCGGATTGTCGTCCGCCGCGATGCGGTTTGAGCTGATCTTCCCACAAGTCCTGCAGCGGTGGATGATGGCCCACTCTCCATTTTTCCTGACCCAGACGCCGATGGGTTCCATACGGCCATGACATTGGGAAGAGCGGTCTCCCGGCTCGTTGTCCAGATGGATGCTGTACAGACAGTTAGGACAGTGGTTCCTGTGACTGCTGCCCGCTCCCGCCGAGACCACCGGCCATCCGCAGACTTTGCAGGTAAACGCGTCTGTGCAGGGATGGGTCCGGTAATATTTCTTATCATATTTTCTCTTTTTATTTTCTCTGTTCATTGTGTCTTCCTCCTATTTTTCCCTGTCCCCCCATGATCCGGGTCAGTTCCTCCATCTTTTCGATCGGAAACGGCGGGGAGGACAGGGGCTTTGCTGCAATGGACAGCAGCTTGATCCGATTGTCATATTCGGTAACTCTTGTGGTCTTCATTTCCCCGCAGAACTGGCATCTTTGGACGATCTCCCACTTATCGTCCCCTTTCACCCAGACGCCTACCGCCTCTAAGATTCCCCCACATTCGATGCCGTCGGCTCTCTCTTTGTGGATGGACGCCAGGCAGTTGGGACAGTGCTCCCATTCTCCTTTCCTGCCGTCCATGTCAGAAGTCCAGCCGCAATAAAGACATTTCTCCTGCTGTTTCTCTTCTTTCATGTTCTTTCTCTCCTTTTCATCAAATTTCTCATTAAAATTCTCGATCGGACGACAACAAAGTGTATAATTCCACACAACAAAAAACGGATCACCCAGTCTTCTGAGTAATCCGCATACCTACCGCTTATGATCAAATCTGCCCGCAAGAGGCTTCCGTCCGCCAAAACAGATAACCGGACTCTTTCCGGCACAAAATAAGCCCCTTCCTTTTTAGAACAAGACAAATAAAACCGCCTTAAAAAGCCAGCCTGATGAATCTATCCGCAAATAGGTACAACAAAATACTCATCATAAACATTTTCAGATGAGAAAAAAATTATCGTCCTTCATAATTAGCGAATAGCCGTCATCAAGCCACCTCCCTTTCTTCGTGCTTTTCCCAGTATATCACAGCCGCTGCCGGATGGCAAGACGGCAGAACTCTTATACTTCAAATTAAAAATATGAGTATTTTCTCTTCATATCCGTTATTAGTTCCGGATTGTCCTTCTTTATCCTTTCCACCAGAACCGAAAGATTGTTCCGGTCTTTCCGGATCGCATCCAGTTCCGTTTCCGTTATTCCCACAAACTGGATAAATTCAACCTGTCCATGTACCGTATCCAGTGTCTGGGCCGAAGTATCGTTCACGGTAATAAGCGCTGTGATGGCGGAATCCGTCCCGATATGAAGGGACGTCCCGTTTCCTGGCACACACTCTCCGGCTTCAAAGAACCGCTCGCTTGTATAAGTATACCGGGCAAGATTGGACAGCATATCCAGCGCCCAGAGACAGTCTTCCGCTTTTTCTTCCTTCAGCTTTATCGTCATCTCATAGCCCCATCTGCTGTATTCGCCTCCAAAAGCTTCTTCATCGGTATAAAGTTCGCTCATTCCAAATGTGACTATATGCTGATAACCTTCTCCCGAATCATAAAGGGAATATCCGTCAAGATAATTATCCCCGCCAAATATTGCTCTCGCGTGAATCTCCGTACCATAATGAGCGGGTTCCTTCCCAGGATATAACCGGTCAAATTCCGCCTCGATGGCATCCCATCCCGGCGCCCATTCGTTATCTTCGTCCATCCTTTTCCTGTATTCTTCTTTGGTCATTTTGCAGCGCCTCTCCTTTCTCCTTGCCAGCCCTTTCAAGATTTCTCACAGGTATTTATAAATTTCATAGGGGCAACATGCCGCATAAGAAACGCATCCATTTCATCAATCCCTATCATACTGCGATTCAGCGACACATGCTTATGTTTT
The DNA here is from genome assembly GCA_007361935.1 of Lachnospiraceae bacterium KGMB03038. Taxonomy (NCBI): domain Bacteria; kingdom Bacillati; phylum Bacillota; class Clostridia; order Lachnospirales; family Lachnospiraceae; species Lachnospiraceae bacterium KGMB03038. Next base: position 1,759,367 of record CP041667.1, read on the forward strand.
GCATATATCTTTATCTTTTTTACCTCTTCCCACCCCATATCCATCTTCGTTTTTCGAACGATCCTAGTTATTTCATCCACATGAAAGCCATATCTTCTTCCAAATCCAGGCCTGACAGTTACAAACTCTCCCTCAGCAACAATCCGGAACCGCCACACCAGAACCCCATAGATAAGAAAGGGCGCGGCAGCCAGCGCAGCCCCGATGCTGAGAGCGGCATTAAAGGCGGGGCTTGCCACACCCAGTATCACTATAAACAAAACAGAAAAAAACAGGGGCAAAACCACTGCCGCCATAAAGACAAAATAGGTTTTGCACAGGTAAACTTCTGTCTTCAGTCTAAGCTCTGTCTCAAACATCACTTTGCCATTGCTCTCGAAAAAAAGCACTTCTATATCATTATTTTTCCCGTATTGAGTCGCTTTATAGATCAGGTCAATCCTATCTTCATCGGCTGCTTCTCCCGTATGCCGGATCCAGGACACATCCTCCGCATACGCGTAAAATCCCCCGAGGCAGGTTTCCCCGCTGAACCTTGCGATATTCCCTTCATCATCTTCAATCTGTACATAGGATTTTGTTCCTGTGATAACCATCTTTTCGTTCCCTCAAAAGCACACTCAGTCTATACTTTTTTTCTGGTCAAAAACATCCCCAAGGCCGCTCCTGTAAGAATAAGCGGCGCCAGTCTGACAAACAGCCATTCAACCGCATGAGAAGCGACTCCCGCAACGGCCGTTTCCGGATTGCTGTAGTCCCAGCCTAAATAGGGGCTGTTTAACACGATCAAGGCCGCAAAAACCGCCGCAATGACTACACATACAAAGACAAAGAGCCAGTGAAATATTTTTCGCCTTGTCTCCTTCCTTTGCGCAAGCTGCAGGTTTATAATCTCCAGTTTCTCAGAAATTGCTTTTAGATCCCCGGCTTCCGGTACCGCGGCAGTTTCTCCCAGCAGAGTGCTTACGGAAGTTTCAAGCGCTTCCGATATGGCGATCAGCATATCAGAGTCGGGGACCGACAATCCGTTTTCCCATTTGGAGATGGTTTGGCGCACTACATTCAGCTTGACCGCAAGTTCTTCTTGTGAGAGTCCTTTTGATTTTCGGATCGCTTTCAAGTTTTCATTTAACATAGGACAGCCTCCTTCTTTCAATTGCTATCACTATTCTAGGGAAATCCGTCCGTTGCGGCAAGCAACGCAGAGTAACTTCGCCTCTTCATACGCCGGATCATACAATCTCGCGAACGCCAAAGGTATCCGTCCATAAAGGCATATAACCACTTCGTATCGCGACTGCCTGGGATGCGATATTTGTCACAGAAGCACTGTAAAATGGTATTTTCCCTTGTTTCAATATTTCAACCGTCAGATTATGTACCAATAGAGAAGCCAGCTTTTTCCCTCGGAACGCCTTCTTAACATCAATTCCAACTTCCCGCAGTTCATGATTTACAAAGGAGGCCCCTGCCAGCGCGATAATATCATCGTCTTTTTTGGCGTAAAGGACAATGCATGTTGAAGTACTGCCATTCTCATCAAATGATAACGAATTGTCAAATCCCCTGATCCCATATAGTTTCCTGATTTCATCGTCAATGAGTAATTCGAAGGTATACCCTTCAGCAAAAGGCAATAGCTTCATCTGATTTATATCAGGAACATAATGCAAGGTCTGGCCAAACACATAATTGCTCTCATATAGTTCATCCCGGCTTTTTCCGCAAAGCTGTCTCATCCCGTCAGAAAATAAATCTGAAGACAGGGTGATAATATTTGTATCCTCAACACTTAGGATTTTTATATACTTTTCCGGTTTATTATCATCCTCGATAAAAATCGTTTCACCCGCATGTAAATCCTGTATACCGCAATTCATTTGTTTTGCAATATACTTATAAATTGTCTCTTGTATATCTCGCCGCTGAATCATATTCTTTCCCTGCAAATTAACTCTTGTTGAATTTATCTTTTTCTATGATATATGATTGTAAACTTTTTTCACACCCATTTTTTTCATAAAATGACTCAACACCTGGCTGTGCACCAAAATACAGCATAGTTGGGGAAACTTCTTTTGCAAGCTGCAGAAGTTTGCTTCCAATTCCGTGCTGTTGATATTCTGGTAAAACAAGTTCATAGTCACCTTTCCACACCTTGTTAACAAATGAAATAAAAATATGTGCTTTAAGTCCTTTATCGTTTACTTTATATTTTATCAATTATATATCCTCTCAACTTCCACGCTGCCAAATCATTTTTTCAATTTGAAAATTCCAAGTATCACTGTTCCGATGGCCGCACTCTCTACGATCACTGCCGCAATCGGTTGTTCTGCGCAGATTTCCCAATTTATGAACGGTAATGCCCCCAAACACACCCCTACTAAGATCCAGGCAACTGCCCCAAGCAGATTCTTTTTACGTCTTCCTTCTTTTGTTAGGTTTTCAGCATCTTCTGACTCTCTGTCATACCAGCTCCCCATGTCGTAATCCAATAAAAACTCTTTCAGATAGGATTTTATAACCCCGCCCCATGAAGAACTTTTTTTCTTATTTTTCTTTTTCCCCACTTTATTCTCTCCTAAATATTTATAGAAAAGGATTTACCGCTTTTTTACGATCCAATTATCCTTTTGTGTTTTTCTTTCCGCATAGCAGCCACATGGCATATCTTTAAGCACACCAACGGAATGATCCAAATCGAAAACGGATTTTAAAGATACCAGCCTTGCTTCCGCTGCCGTATGTGCGGAACCGCACAAAAACTGCCACATTCCATCGTCTTCATCATGTGATACATATAAAATAGGTTTGTTATCATCTAAAATATGGCAGCAGATTATCGTAGCCACATTCGGCGCATCATAAAAAGGAAAATCCGATTCATCATTTAATTTTTTCAGCCGGCTTAAAAGCAAAGGAATTGCCTTATCAATCCAAAAAGAACCGTCCAGCTGCCCAGTTGACATACCTGCATGGACTTTGGCAAATTCGGAAGCCATATACTGCTCTCCTTTTTCAAGCGGTCTTCCTGTAAACTCTTGAAAAGTCAAAAGTATTTCTGAATGAAATTGTTCAATGGAGTATGGAACTTCTATATCCGCATAATATTTTTTTAAATATTCCCACAGGAAGGGATCCCCGCGAAGTCCCCATGTCTCAGGCTCTGCGAAAATTTCTGATACAAAATGGTTCATCTTCCTCAAAACTATGTCTCCAAAACTAAATATTTTTCTAATTAATTATATCATAGATCATGGATTCTTCGGAGTCCATTTTCTGATTTCCAGACATAAAAACCGCGCCCTGTGATTACTTGTTCCACAGGGCGCGGCGTTATGGATCATCTGCTGATTTTTTTCTTTTGTCTGTAAAGAACGGTGCCGATCACCGTTGCTCCCGCCGCCAGCATAACTGCGGCCCAAAGGACAAGATTGCCGCTGTCACCGGTCTGGGGGCCGTCCGCTGTTTCCTTCGCTGGGATTTCCACCGCGGCTTTCGCATAGCCGCATACTGTACATAAAGACTGCGCCCCGTGGTTTCATCCCACAGGCGCAGAATTGTTATGGATTATCTGTTGTATTTTCTCTTTCGTCTATACAGGGCTATGCCGGTCAGGGCTGCGCCCGACAGGAGCTCTACCGTTATCCAGAGGGTGATGTTGTTGGTATCGCCAGTTTGTGGAGCAGCAGAAGCATCGTCTTTACTTGTCTGGTTGGTATTGGAAGGCGTATCAGTTGTTCCCGTAGCTGGTATCTCTACCGCTGCTTTTTTATAACCGCAAACTGTGCATTCTTCATGCTTGGAGCCTACCTCTGCTGCAGTAGCTTCCTTGTCTACTACCCATGTAAAACTGTGATCAGCTTCGTTAACCTTCTCGCCGCAGACATTACATTCATTCCAATGTCCTGTCTCATCAGACTTCCATTCCGAACCAGCTGTATGGTTAGCTACAGTCCCGGAAGTAAAGGTTTGTGTCCCTTTCGCTCCGCATACGCAGGAGTAATAATACTCCGCCGGGGCTGTACAGGTAGCCGCTGATGCAAGATAGGTATCAGAAACAACCTTCTGATCATAGGTATGCTCCGTGTATCCGCCCTTCTGGCTGTTATCCGTAATCGGGCAGCCCTCTGCTGTGCATTCATGCCAGTGGTAGCCGCCATCGCTGCTCCATGTATTAGACCAGTTATGCTCGTGTACGGTCACTGTGACTGGCGCGCTGTAGGTACGCTCGTAATTATCCGTACCTGGCAGATAACAGCGAAGCTCATAGGTGCCGACCGCTGTCGGCATCCCATCGCTCCATGCAGACTCACCTGTGCTGCGATACTGGAACTGTAAGTTGCTCTTATCCAGTCCGTCCTGACCAGTCAGGGTAATACTTTCTGCCGGATAGGAAGCCGCATTCCCAGAGACGGAGTCGACCGTAAGGCCGTCCGTCAGCTGCAGAGTAATCGCACCTTTTCCTTCCACGGAATACCCTGAGGAAGAGCTGTTGAACTTCTGCTTTGTCCCCATGGTTCTTGCCTGATACAGTGTCAGAACCTCACCGTTTGAGTCAATACTTCCACCGTTAGCCGCAGTTTCCCGTCCCGCAATCCAGAACTCGAGGGGGCTGCCATCGTACTCTCCGAAATAAATCTTCTGATTGGTGGGGTTTGCGCCCGCAACGATGCCCGCCGATGTTGGTTGACCTTTTGCGACATTCTCCCAATCCGCTTCGCTCAAAGCGGAGAGATCGCCCCAAGAGGTCTGAAGCTTATCTTTCTCCGCAAACACGCGCAGGTTTTCTGCCGCCCCAGAGGTCGTCTGCATGATGTCGCTGTCTACGCCTACAAAGGTGACGGGCCTGGTGGCGGCGGCGAGTCTCGCGCCTGACCCATCCTCCATCCACACCTTTATGGTATATCCGTCAAGGCTTCTAATTTCCCAACTTGTAGCGTCTATGGTAACCGAGCTGTTCTCTTGTATGATTTTCCCTGCGGCGGCATACACCGTCGTCCCATCTGTCAGGCTGTCCTCCTTGTATGCCTGCACGACGACGTACTGACCGGCAACGCCGCCTGTATAATTGACCGTCAGGGTAAAAGAATTCAAATTTACCGATATTACATCAAAATCATCCTGTGACATGGTCTTCAGGTACATGCCGTAACTCGGCAAAGAACTCTCCGTGCTTTTTCCAAAATCGGAGAAGCCTTCAATTTGTATTGGCATAGCGCCAATGTCCGATCCGCCTGCCACTTGGGCGGCGGAGGCCGCCGCGGCAAAGCTTATGGAGCTGAGATTGATTTTAAACACGGGCGCTACGCCTGAGGAGCCATCAACAGAAGAACTTGCTACAGAATCTCCCCGTTTGGATATGTTCACAGTGTTTTCGGTACTCCCGAGCGACGAGCGAAGCCATGCATTGCTGCTTGTCCCGCCGCTCCAATAAGAGATGGGGATGACCCGGTTCTTATCCGACAAAGCATCGTTGTCGCAGCCTTCACCCCATGTGAGCACCTGATCATTGTTACCTACCGCAGCAGGCAGAGTGAAGCGGTCGGTCGTCTCATAGACGCTTGTAATATTTCCGGACGTATCATATACGGCCGTGCCGTAGGTCCACGGCTGCACCAGGGCGTATTCCCCTTCCGAAAAAAACAAGGGATATTTTGCGCCATTACCCGCTGACTTGGTGTCAAGCGGGAGCGTACCATCCGTTTTTGCCGCATTATTCAGGTAGGCGCGCAGGTCGCTGCGTCCCCAGTGGTTGGCGTTCGCGCTTGTCACAAAGCTCTCCGGCTCTGCCGCAAACGCCGTCGCCGGAACAAGCCCCGCCGCAAGACAGATTGCCAGCAGCAGGCTAAAAAATCTTCTTTTTGTCTTCATCTTTCTCCAGTCCCTTCGTATGATTTTTAGCAATTCAGAACAAACGAAAAAGCGCGTCCCGTCCACTGTAAAATGAGCAGGCTATGCCTTTATAATTTCTTCTGTTTTGGGCTTGACAGGAAAAAAGGCAAAGTTAGGGTGAGGTATGTATGCATCAGTCTGTCTCTTGCCGCCACTCTTGTCAACCCTTTTCTGAGCATAATTTTACAGATAAAAGTATACCATAAAATTCGGGCGGTTTTCAATCTTTTTCTGAGGAAAGGCGGACCGCGTCAAACCGGCAATCATTCATCGAAACAGACCGTCCTTCCATGTGTTTGTACCTTACCCCTCGTTTTTGCGTTTGTAAGCGTTACATGCTCATTATTGGAGCAGATAAGAAGTCTTTCCTCTTTATACAATGTATTTTTCCATTGTGTCGTCCTCCAAAATCATATATTCGCACATACATTACAGCTTCCCGATTGCCACACTTGTGTTTATCGTGTTATCAGTTTTTCCTGCCCTTGCTTTTGCCCTTATGTTCGGAGCAAGGGTAAAGTCGTGTGAAATCGTATCAATGGATAGGGTGGACTGATTGCGATAAATCCTTTATTTTCAAGGTTTTTGGAGAATTTTATCAAAACCCTATGCAGCGTAATAAACACCTCTAAAATTATGACTTTCTAATTAGGATCTGTTCTACACGCTTTTTAATAATGGACTCAGTTTCTCCGAAATATTATCAGTTCCTTTTAATCCTATCATTGGAATTGTGTTGTATCCACGCCACAATTTGGAGAACGATTTGCACCTATAATACCAACAATTTCAAATCCATATCTAATATATTCTAATATATTCTAATATTTCATAAACTACGTAATCAGCCAATCGGTCTAATTGAGTATTTGGAATATCTTTCTTCATCTCTATACGAATACGAGTATTCTCTACCACAATGGGAGCCTCTGCTCCATAATATTTCCTCGGTCAAGACCTAAACAACGAAGCTCTGGACAAGGCATTTGAGCAATGCCAATATCGGCTTTCACGAAAAGTTCGATAACATTCCTAAACTCGGCTGGATAAACAGCGGTTCCATCGGAAATAGAAAAAACAACCTTTTTACTTCTTCCATCATCAAACATAATCATTCTCCATAAATGCCAATTGATAACGTATAATTAATTTCGCAAAATCAATTTCATAAAAATAGACATGGTCTATAGCCGTTTGGTAAAATCAAGTCACCACAACTAAATCTATCAAAGGAGGCTATAGAACCATGTCTGATAAGATTATACAGCTAAATGAGGACTTAATAAAGCATGATTTAAAGGATCTTGTCCGTAACAGTGTCGAAGAAACATTAAACGCCCTGCTCGATAAGGAAGCCGACGAATTAGTCAACGCTGAAAAGTATGAGCGCTCCTCTGACCGCCAGGGATATCGTTCCGGCCATTATAAGCGAAATCTCCACACTACCGCAGGGGAAGTCGAACTGAAGGTTCCTAAACTGAAAGGGGTTCCTTTCGAGACAGCCATTATCGAAAGATATCGTCGCAGAGAATCTTCCGTGGAAGAAGCTCTTATTGAGATGTATCTGGCCGGTGTTTCTGTCCGACGCGTGGAAGATATCACCGAAGCCTTATGGGGAACGAAAGTATCCCCTGGAACCATCAGTAACCTGAATAAAAAGGCTTATGAGCATATTGAAACCTGGCGTACCCGTCCGCTTTCCGGGAACTATCCTTATGTTTACGTAGATGGTGTTTACCTGAAACGTAGCTGGGGCGGCGAGATCCAGAACGTTTCTGTTCTCGTTGCCATTGGCGTCAGTCAGGATGGCTGCCGGGAAATCCTTGGTGCTGCGGAAGGGATGAAAGAGGATCGTGAAAGCTGGCGTTCTTTCTTCGTATGGTTGAAAGAACGCGGGCTTACTGGTGTACGTTTGATCATCGGCGATAAGAATCTCGTATGCTTGAAACCATTCCGGAAGTCTTTCCGGATTCCAGATATCAGCGCTGTACGGTTCATTTTTACAGAAATATATTTTCTGTTACCCCCCGTAACAAGATGAAAACGGTAGCGCTTATGCTCAAGGCGATCCATGCGCAGGAAAGCAAGGAAGCCGCCCGTGAAAAAGCAATCCAGGTAGCGGAGAAACTCCGTGCCATGAAGCTTGCTAAAGCTGCCAAGAAGGTAGAGGACGGGATTGAAGAAACCTTGACCTATATGGATTTTCCTACGCAGCATTGGACCCGGATCCGAACCAATAACGCTATTGAGCGCCTCAACCGTGAGATTAAACGGCGTACAAAAGCGATCGGTGCTTTTCCTGACGGGCAGAGTGCCTTGATGCTCGTATGTGCCAGACTGCGTCACGTAGCAGCAACCAGTTGGGGAGCCAGACGCTATATGAATATGGATCATCTTTTCAAAACAGAAGAGGATCTGCTGTCTGATATCATAGCCGGCTGACTACCGGCTGCTAAACGGCTAGGTTTTGATTTTGCGAAAAACTATTGACACTATCAACTATTGACACTATCTGCCAATTCGACAACTTCCAATCTGTCGACCTAGTTTTACTTCATTATACCATTCGCTTATTTCCCTGTCATTGTCTTTCTTGCCCATACAAAAAGAGAGCGGAACATCATCTGTCCACTCCCTTCCAAACACTTTTCATGATTCATTGCTTCCCACTATCCCATACCCAAATACGAAAAACCGTCCTTATTTATGATACGGCTCTCCATACGTATGCAAGTGCGGTTTTCTACTTTTTAAAATCCTCCATTATTATAAGCTCTTGTAATCACATAAGACGGTTCATAATATGCACTGCTGTTGTAATTATCAATCGTGTCACATATTTCATCGTTATATACCCGGATCATTCCATCAATACAATCTTCCTCCGGCTGTAACGTTGACAGAATCAGCCTTGTATACACCTTGCCCATCTGTGTTTCTGATGGGATCTCGTCTACCAGTTCTAAATCCACATCCGTTATATCAAAATTCCCTTTTACCAGCTTATACTCTTCAATCCATTCAGCTTCAATTTTCAGAGGATTCTCGCAATGGAGTACATTAGCCAGGCTGATCAGACACACCCACTCATCTTTCGCTATAGAATTAACAACATATTTGTTTTTCTGATGTAATTTCCTCGCCACACGTTCTATCATATAACATAGAAAATAAAGATCGTTCTCGGTTATCTGCTCTTCCGGGAAAAATTTGTTTGTCATAACGAATAACTCCCTTCAAATTTGATAGTCTGTAACGCCTTCTCTGTACAGAATACAATCTGATGTGTAGGATACTTAAACTTAACCAGTTCCCAGAAAGCCTCTTTCGAAATTCGTTCAGCCATATAATCCTCAACACTGTCATTCTATTTCTCGCTCATGCCAAAAGGGAGCGAAACATAATTCATGCTATTCTTTCTTTACTTTTTTCTAATTCGTGCAAATATAAAGGATCAATATCAATACACTCGTTTACATTTCTTCCTCCAGCTATATCCCAGGCTAATGTACCATTTAAAACCATACATTTATTCATAAAAATGTGATACGCCTTTATCCGATCAAAAATGCCAGGTGACAGATCCTTTTCTGCATGGCAGCACACAATTTTCCCATCATCGAAATATATATCCACAGTATAATCTTCATACGGTATTACCTGGACCACAGTCGGAATATAATCTAACATTACAGCGCCTCCTTCATATTTAAACCAACGGATTGATTTTGTTTAATGGTTTTCCATCCTTCGCAAGTTCCCAGTTCTGCATTAGTTCATCCTGATGGATCACACACCATGCCAACACAAGCTTCAGTTGTCTTGACGGCAATGCCCCTTGCAAAACACAGGCATCGTTTATATCGATCAAAGCTTTTTTTCCATTATACTCCACATGAAAGTGAGGTGGATTATGATCATCATAATACATAGTAATCCTTATTCCATAAAATAAAGCAATTTCCGGCATACATATACCTCCATCTTCACAGCTCACTTTTTAAATACTAAATACTATTAATTTTATTATAGCTTAGACATCATATTGTGTACAGATAAATTCCAATTTTGCACCGCTCAACTCCTCGATAAATTTTCTTTTTCTTTAGTTATTCTTCCTTAAAATCGAATTTTGACTGCCTAGATTATACGGACAAATATCTCTACACTTATGACAAGCTATTCTCCAAACCTGCTCTTCTTCATCATCTCCAAATGCAAAATCCCAACAGGATTGCTGTTTTATTTCTGGATTTTCTAAAGCATTTACAGGACAAATATCAACACATAAGTTACAATTATTACAAAGAGGTTCTTTCATTTTATCAGGCTCAAGATTCTGTTCGCATAACACTGCTCCTAACCAGACCATACTTCCAAACTCTGGCGTTATTAACAAAGAATGCCTCCCTATTGTTCCCAAACCCGCCGCTTGAGCTATATGTTTTTGCGAAACAATAGAACGCCATCTGTTAGTATTTTTATCCCATTGGCTTTCATTTGTAGGAATAGGAACACATACTATCTGGTTCTTTTCCATTTCAATACAAAAATCTAGAGCTATCGCATCCATTTTTGACGTGATAGAATTTCTTACCCTTGTATATGGAATATTAGACTTGCAATTAAGTGTTCCTACTGGAAATCTGCAACCAAAAGAAATTACCGATTTGCAAGTCGGAAGTGCATCTAAAGGATGATAGCCTTTCGGTGCATTATCAAACCTATCTATACTTGCTATACCACACAAATCTGCACCTAGCGCAAACATTATTTCCTTTATCCTTTTACTATCCAACATACAATATCCCCTCCGCAAATTCCAATCTGTCGACCTAGTTTTCCTTCATTATACCATTCGTTTATTTCCCTGTCATTGTCTTTCTTACCATAGATGAAGTAAACGAATTGTCAGTTGAAATGAAAAAGATCGTCTCCAAAATGATGTGACTTCAGACTTGTTTTCTTAATCATACAACTGGCGTTTCTTTTTTTCAAGATTATAGATTCCCGATCTGTTCCCGGATGGCAAGGATCTTACGTACGGTGGAATTTCCAGCCAGAGTCCCATGCAAAGCCTCCGCATACCGCTGTACCTCTCTCTGTTTCGCTGTATACTTTTTCCTCTGTGGTTCATCGATCATTCCGTCTGTCCCTGTTGCCGCGCATGTTTCCAGCTCCCGCTCCTTCGGTAATTCACAAGGTCAATCACTTTTTCCCGTCCATAATTACGGATAAAACAACGCAGCTTGCACATCCGGTCTGAACCCGTCTCACTCCATCCCATAGGTCTTGAACTCATCCGCTCAGATAAAACGCTGCTCACATGTCCTTCCGCGCTGCATCCCAGCACATGCTTATCATGGAATGCCCTCTGGATATACTCCCAGTTTCCAACAAGATACGTCCTGCAGTCTTCTACCGCGCGGTCGCTCCCTTCACAATGGTTCCGGATCCGGGTCAGGAGCTTTTTGGCTGCCAGAAGCTTATTTTTATAAATATACTTATAGAACCGTCCTTTTGTGACCCCTTCTTCATCCAGCATATACCCGGCTACCCGGTTGATATATTTCATCAGATGAAACCGGTCTGCCACGAGTCTGCTTTTACCTACATAGTTGGCAGCCGCACGGATCCAGCTCCCGCCATCGCTGTTGATATAAACACATTTCAGTACGTCCAGATCATAGTGCCGCCGGATATAAGCATCTACAGATTCCCACAGGGCGGCATTCTGATCCGATCCCGCATAAAGTCCTCCAAAATAGAACGGTGAGATCAGCTTTCTCCTGCCATTGCAGATCTCTTCTTTTCCTTCAAAGAGATAGACCAGCTTGCCGATAAAGCATCCCTGTTCATATCCATCTTTCTGCCGATGGATATGATCCTCATCCGCTTCGATATAAAGGTATTCGCAGGCCTTCTTTTCCTTTGGCGGTTCTTCCATCTCCGGGATCTCTTTTTCGATGGAGTGGACTTTGTTCATTACCGTCGTCTTTGTGATCGTCTGCCCATTTGTCTTTATTGATTCCGCGGCATGCTGGTAAGAATGGACTTCCGCTTCATTCAAAAGCTTTGCTTCTGCCGCTGCTGTAAATCTTTCTCTATCCGGCAGGTGCATCAGTTCATCCAGGAGGCACCGGATCTTTCCTGTCTGGTCTTTATACAGGGTATGCGTAAAGGTAATATCTCCTACAATGGAGATCAATGTCCTCTGTCTGCTCCGCTGCACAGTATAATTGTCCTTGCGTATCCCGCTGTCACGGATCATCTGGTCGGCATTCGTCAGTGCCAGACCGATAAAATCTGCCGCCATCTGATTACTCAGACTGCTGACCGTTTCCTCAAAAGTGGTAAATGAATCCAGGTGTTCCAGAAATTTCTCTTCCGCATTAAGTAAACCACTGACAAGAGTATTGATTAATGTTATAATATCCATGAGTATTGGACTCCTTTCGGTTTTTGTTTTTTTCGTCGAAATCATTATACCTCAAGGAACCAATACTCTTTTCATTTATTTTTTGTCAACTGACTATTTCTTTACTCCAACCTTACCATACGAAAAGAGAGCGGAACATCATATGTCCACTCCCTTTCAAATACTTTTCATGATTCATTGCTTCCCACTATCCCATACCTAAATGCGAAAAAACCGCACTTACTTGTGATACGGTTCCCCATTTATGATCCGATATCCCCGGTACACCTGCTCCAGCAGTATCACCCGCATCAGCTGATGAGGAAACGTCATTTTGGAAAAACTTAAGGATTCGTCCGCCCGCTTAAGAACTTCCTTCCCCAAGCCAATTGACCCGCCGATCACAAAAGCAATATGGCTTTTCCCTGGATTCCCAAATCTTCCATCTTGGCCGCCAGTTCTTCTGAAGAAAGCATCTTTCCCTGGATCTCCAGAGCGATCACATACATATCATCCTTGATATGCTTTAAGATCCGTTCCCCTTCCTTTTCCCGGATCTGCTCTTCTGCCGTCTGGCTGGCCTGATCCGGCGTCTTCTCGTCTGACACTTCGATGATCTCTAACTTACAGTATCTTCCCAGCCGTTTGCTGTACTCGCTGACGGCTTCCTTCAAATATTTTTCTTTCAGCTTACCTACTGCGATCAGCGTAATCTTCACGTCTTTTTCCTTTCTGACATTATCTATTATTTCCTTCTATTCCATATACATACAGCTCATGCAAGGCTCTGGTGGCGCAGATATACTGGGCCTGTTTCCACAGCGGATTCCTCTTATCCCAGCACAAGGCGAATACTTGATCGAATTCCAGTCCTTTTGCCAGATAGAATGTAGTCACTGTAAGACCTTTTTGGAACACAGAGCTGTCCCGGTCCACATAGGAGACCTGGATCCCCTCTTGTTTCAACAGGCGGTACAGATCATAGGCTTCTTCCTGCGTCAGCGTCAGCACCGCCGCCGTTTCATATCGTTTTTTGTCCCCATCCCTTTCCTTATCTTCCGCAAGGGAAAACCGTTCCCGGATTGCTTTTAAGAGTGCGTCTTCTGAGGAAAACCGCTGCTCTTCTACCGCTTTCCCATGCCGTTCCAGAAGATCCAGATTTTCTTCTTTGCTGATCTTCTGTGCATATCTTGCGATCTCCACAGTATTGCGGTAGCTTTTCAAAAGCTCGATCTTACGCATCTTCTTTCCAAAGATTCCCTGCAGGAAGGCGGTTGCGTCACAGGGCGTGTCGTCCAGAGTCTGGGCCTTGTCTCCTAAGATCGTCATCCGGCAGGAAAACAGGTTCTGGATGATCACATACTGCAGATAAGAATAGTCCTGCATTTCATCGATCACCAAATGTTTGATCCGTTTATGAGAAGCCTTCCGCTTCAGACGGTATTTCAGGTACAGCATGGGATAAACGTCTTCATAAGGAAGCTGCCGCTTCTCCAAAGGAAGGTCTGGAAGCTGCGGAAAACCCGTTTCTTCCAAAAGCCAATTATAGATTTCATATAAATCCGCAGAGACGTAGAGACTGCTGAATTTCTTCTCCAGGTATTCCCATTCTTCCTCCGAAAGATCACGCTGATGCAGAGTCTCATAGGCATCCGCGAAATGTTCCATCACTGCCAAGGCCCGTTCCAAAAGCGGCGTCTCCTGAAACCTGGAATAAAACATCCGGATCAGTTCTTCCTCGGTCAATTTCATCCCTTTAAACGTAATCTCATGGAAATCCATCAACTGATCTTCTAAAACCGCCAGGAAACCTTCCATTTCTCCCACAAATGCGGCAGACTGTTTATGGTCAAACCGTTCCTTATCTTCTAAATTCGGATACTTCATCCGCCGCTCCAGATAGTCATATTTATCTTGACAATCGGCGGCCACATCTTGCAATTCATGGTAAGCAAACAAATCGAAACTCATTTCCTGGATTCTTTCTTCTCCCAGTTCGGGAAGAATATGGGAAATATAGTCCGCAAACACTCCATTTGGCGAAAGGATCAGAACGTTGGAGGAAGCCAGATTCTTCCGGTCGTGATAAAGAAGATAGGCGATCCGGTGAAGCGCGATAGACGTCTTTCCGCTTCCGGCGGCTCCCTGGATCACCAGGATCTCATCTTTTGTATTTCGGATGATCTGGTTCTGTTCCTTTTGGATGGTACGTACAATATTTTTCAGCTGAACGTCCCCGTTATTTCCAAGTTCCTGCTTTAAGATCTCATCATCGATCTTGGTATCGCTTTCAAATCCGTAGAGCATCTCACCGTTTCGGATTTTGTACTGCCATTTCGCGCAAATTTCACCTCTTACGGTTCCCGCCGGGGCTTCATAGGACACAAGTCCCTTATCATAGTCGTAAAACAGACTGCTGACAGGCGCTCTCCAGTCATAGATCAGAGGAGGTTCGCCATTTCCTTCATCAAAGTTTCCAATCCCGATATAAAGCGGTTCGATTTCATCCTCTCCCTCAAACCGGAAATCCACCCGTCCAAAAAAGGGAGACTCTAACATTTTCTGATACCGGCGCCGCTTTTGAATGATTTCCTGATTGGCGTTTACCTGATGCAGCAGTGCCTGCTGATTGTCATAATCCTCATATCCATACTGGTCCATTTCCGCGTAATTTTCCCAGTAATACTCATGCATGGAAGCAATCTCTTCTTTTCCTTTCCGCAGGGAACGCTCTACCTGCGCAAGACAGTGTTTCAACTTTTCTGTCACAAACTCCAAAAACCATGTCCCGTTGAAAAATCTGTCATTTTTCATAGCTGTTTCAGCCACTCCTTTTCTTCCTTACTGACCCGGTAAGAGTCCCGGATTTTCTGAATCGCTTTCTGGCGCGTCTTTGGGTCAAGCTGCCCCGCAGCCAGAAGCGGTCTTGTTTTCTCTGGGAACTTCACAAAGCAGACAGATATTGCCCACGCCGCGGCCATTTTCACATAATAACCTTCGTGCTCCACCTGGACGAGTATATCCAAAATTCGGTCGATGAATTGCTCTGTCACAAAAAAGTCCAAAAGACATACCAACGCAAAGCGGATCTCATATTCTCTGGTGCTCTTCAAATAGTTATTTAAATAGGAGAACCAGAAATCCCGGTCTTTTCCCATAAACTTATACGTAGCGCAGCTAACGTCGCAGACCGCCCAGTTCTCGATGCGGGGAACAAAACTGTCCAAAAGCTGAGTTCTTTCGTCCTGATTACATTTCAGATAGCCAATGATCACACCCCACAGCACCAATTCTTCATAGTAGAGCGGCCCCGCTTCCTGAAGCGCCTGGATATATTGGCGCCCGCTGTTTTTCGCGATTTCTTTGCCAAGGGAGCGTAAGAAAGGTACTCTGCAGCCTAAGATTGGCGCCATGTCCTGGCCTGGCACCAAAGATTGATGAAATTCCTGATATTTCTGATCTGCTCCCTCAAGCAGTCTTTTTCGGATTTGTCCAAATAATCCAGTGTTGGATGATTCTGTATGAAATTCCATATTTCCTCCTTTATCCCAGTACCACATCCAGGATCATCATAATGGCGAAGCCGATCGCAAAGCCGATGGTTCCAATATTGCTGTGGGATCCCTGGGCCGATTCAGGCACCAGTTCTTCCACTACCACGTAGATCATGGCTCCCGCGGCAAAGGCCAGCAGATAAGGAAGGACCGGCGTCACATAGGAAGCCAGAAGCAAGGTGATTCCTCCCGCGATAGGCTCTACAACACCAGATAAGGCGCCGTAAAAGAAGGCTTTCCCTCTGCTGCTTCCCTCCGCCCGGACAGGCAGCGCAACGATGAACCCCTCCGGCAGATTCTGAAGCGCAATTCCAAGAGACAGAGCAAAAGCTCCGGCAAGCGTCACATTGGAACTGTCTGACGCAAGCCCGGCAAATACCGCTCCGCTGGAGACACCTTCCGGAATGTTATGCATCACCACAGCCAATACCAGCATGGTAGAACGTTTCAGCGCACATTTAGGTCCCTCCGCCTCGTCACAGCCAATATGGAGATGTGGGATGATCTTATCCAGCAGAAGAAGAAAACCGATTCCCAGGAAAAAGCCGGCGACCGGAGGTATAAAGGCAAGCTTCCCCATCCCTTCCGACATCTCCATGGAAGGGATCAAGAGAGACCAGACGGAAGCCGCCACCATGACGCCTGCCGCGAATCCAAGAAGGGCCTTCTGGATCAAAGGTTTTAATTCGCCCTTAATAAAAAACACACAAGCGGCACCCAATGAAGTGCCAATAAAAGGAGTGATCAGCCCCCAAAAAACAGTCATATAAAAACCTCCGTAAAATCAACATTTCTATCATCATATCACAAAAACCCATTTGGGGACAGGGTAAAATGCATTTGGGTACACCCCGAAACGCAATTTGGGACGTAGCATTTTTAAAAAATGCTACGTCCCAAATTAACGTAAAATTTATTTTCCTGCCAGCGCTTCGTGGATTCCCTTTGCGCCTGCTTTTCCTGCGCCCATGGCCAGGATTACTGTGGCCGCGCCGGTTACGGCGTCTCCGCCGGCGAATACATATGCCTTGGAGGTCTGTCCGTTTTCTTCATCTGCCACGATACATTTCTTCCGGTTGGTATCCAGTCCTTTGGTGGTGGATGCGATCAATGGGTTTGGTGATGTTCCAAGCGCCATGATCACGGTATCCAGCTCGATGTCGTACTCTGATCCTGGAATTTCCACCGGACGGCGGCGGCCGGAAGCGTCTGGCTCTCCCAGTTCCATTTTGATCACTTTCATGCCGCTGACCCATCCATTTTCATCTACATGGATCTCTTTTGGATTGGTCAGGAGGTCGAAGATCACGCCTTCTTCTTTTGCGTGATGGACCTCCTCTACTCTGGCCGGAAGTTCTGCCTCGCTTCTGCGATATACCACATGTACTTCCGCTCCCAGACGAAGGGCTGTCCTGGCCGCATCCATCGCGACGTTTCCGCCGCCTACTACGGCTACTTTCTTTCCTGCCGCGATCGGGGTGTCGTAGGAATCGTCAAAGGCTTTCATCAGATTGCTTCTGGTCAGATATTCATTGGCGGAGAACACGCCGTTGGCTGTTTCCCCAGGTATTCCCATAAACATGGGAAGTCCTGCCCCGGAACCGATGAACACTGCTTCAAATCCCTCTTCTTCCATAAGCTGATCGATGGTCGTGGACTTGCCGATCACCACGTTGGTCTCGAATTTCACGCCCAGTTCTTTTACTTTCTCAATCTCTTTTTTCACAACTTTCTCTTTAGGCAGACGGAACTCCGGGATTCCATAGACCAGTACGCCGCCCAGTTCATGAAGGGCTTCAAATACCGTTACCTCATACCCAAGTTTAGCCAGATCACCCGCGCAGGTAAGGCCGGAAGGACCGGAACCGATGATGGCCACCTTATGCCCATTGGTCTCCTCGGCTTTCTCCGGCTTGATGTCATGCTCCAGCGCGTAATCCGCCACGAACCGTTCCAGTTTACCAATGGAAACCGGTTCACCTTTGATCCCCCGGATACATTTACATTCGCACTGGGACTCCTGCGGGCAGACGCGTCCGCAGATCGCCGGCAGCGCGGAGGACTCTCCGATCACTTTGTAAGCTCCTTCAATATCCCCTTCTTTTACTTTCGAAATAAATCCCGGGATATTGATGGATACCGGACAGCCCTGGATACATTTGGCGTTCTTGCAGTTCAGGCAGCGGGAAGCCTCTTCCATAGCCTCTTCCTGATTATATCCGTAACATACTTCTTCAAAATTTGTCGCTCTTTCCTTCGCTTCCTGTTCTCTGACAGGGACTCTCTTCAATACATCCGCCATTACTCGTCACCTCCGCAGTGGCCACATCCGCCATGATGGGTGTCGCCTTCTTGTAATTTCAGCATTGCACGTCCTTCCTCTGTCTTGTACATCTGCTGTCTCTTCATTGCCTCGTCGAAGTTGACAAGGTGGCCGTCGAATTCTGGTCCGTCTACACAGGCAAACTTGATCTCATCGCCTACGTGAAGACGACAGGCTCCGCACATCCCCGTACCGTCTACCATGATCGGGTTCATGCTGACAATAGTCGGAATCTCCAGCTTCTTCGTCAAAAGACAAGTAAACTTCATCATGATCATAGGTCCGATGGCAACGCACAGATCGTAGTGATTTCCTTCTTCCACCAGCTTCTCGATCTTGGTTGTGACCATTCCCGAATGTCCATATGTACCATCATCTGTACAGGGATAGTAATTCCCCGCCACAGCGCGCATCTCTTCCTCCAGGATCAGGAGGTCCTTCGTCTTGGAACCGACGATCACATCTACATCGATGCCGTGCTCTTTCATCCATTTTACCTGCGGATAGACCGGAGCGGCTCCAACGCCTCCGCCTACAAACAAAATTTTCTTATTCTTCAGACTTTCCAAGTCTTCATTCACAAATTCAGACGGACATCCCAGCGGCCCAGTAAAATCCCGGAAAGAATCTCCTTCTTTCAGTTCAGCCATTTTAGTCGTTGAAGCGCCGACGGTTTGAAAAACAATGGTAATGGTCCCGGCTTCCCTGTCATAATCACAGATCGTCAGCGGAATCCGCTCGCCTTTTTCGTCCATCTTAACGATCACGAATTGTCCCGGCTGACAGTGTCTGGCTACACGGGGAGCTTCCACGTCCATAAGATAAATCATATCGGCCAGCTTCTTGGCCTTCAATATCTTGTACATCTTGTTTCCTCCTAACATGTGATACTTATTTTATGATAATGTATCTGGGTAAAAATATCAAGGGACAACTCAGGAATTGAAAGGACAACTTGCCCGCATCCATGACCTTTTCCCCCATAACCGCGCAGCAGCAAAAAAGCGAGTGTCACACACCCGCTTTTGCTCTCCCGCCATCAGAAATCCACTTCTGTCCCATAATAAACGCAGGTCAGAAGTTTTTCCATAGTTTCTGGGTCAATGGTTCTTGGATTAGAGCCGGTGCAGGCATCTCCTACCGCCAGTTCTGCGATCCTGGCCACTTTCTCCTGGAATTCTTTCTCATCTATGCCAAATTCTTTCAGGCTTTTTGGAATATTTAATTTTACATTAAACGCATCGATCTTCTCGCACAGACTATTGATCAAAGCTTTCTCAGAAATACCCTCCAGTCCCATCCTGCGCGCGATCTCCGCATACCGGGACGCGGCCTCTTTCTCTTTCGCGTTATATTTGATCACATAAGGAAGATAGATGGCATTGGCGCATCCGTGAGGAATGTGGCCGGTAGAAAAAGCAGCCCCCGTCTTGTGCGCCATGGAGTGTACGATTCCGAGCAGCGCATTGGAAAATGCCATTCCTGCCAAACACTGCGCATAATGCATCTGCTCTCTGGCTTCCATATTGCAGTTATAAGAAGCGGGCAGATATTCCAGTACCATCTCAATGGCCTGCAAAGCCAGCGGATCGGTAAACGGCCCGTTCAAAGTAGAAACATACGCTTCAATAGCATGGGTCAGCGCATCCATTCCTGTATAAGCCACTTGTTTAACCGGAAGTCCTGCCACCAGGTCCGGGTCTACGATCGCCACATCCGGTGTAATATTAAAATCTGCAAGAGGATATTTTACTCCCGTCTTATAATCCGTAATGACTGAGAAAGCCGTTACTTCCGTCGCGGTTCCTGAGGTGGAAGGAATCGCCGCGAATCTTGCTTTCTGTCTCAGTTCCGGGAAGCTGAACGGTGTGATCAGATCTTCAAAGGTAATCTCCGGATACTCATAGAAGGCCCACATTGCCTTTGCCGCATCGATTGGCGAACCGCCGCCCATTGATACGATCCAGTCCGGCTCAAAGGCGCGCATAGCTTCCGCGCCCTTCATAACTGTATCTACAGAAGGGTCTGGCTCAACGCCTTCAAACACTTCCACTTCCATCCCGCCTTCTTTCAGGTAAGCTGCTGCTTTGTCCAGAAATCCCTGACGTTTCATAGAACCGCCACCGACTACCAGCATAGCCTTTCTGCCTTTCAGATTCTTCAACTCCTCCAGGCTTCCCTTTCCATGATAAATGTCCCTTGGTAATGTAAATCTGCTCATTGACTCCTGCTCCTTTCTTACGTTTATGATTGTTAATTATTTATCAATAATTATAGTCCTGAATAACAAAAAACGCAACCAGTGTAGTGAAAAAAATTGTACTTTTTGCCATACACTGACTGCGTTTTCTCTTTTATTCTTCTGAAGAATCCGAAGGAATATCTAAAACATAATTTCGTGTCGTTATACCGCTTAAACGGCCGCTGGAATTAACCAGTACCGCCTTAAAGAGCGTCTCGCCCTCCGGCATATCGATCGGACCGCTGTATCTGGAAGAAGCCGTCGTCGGATCGGAACCATCCATAGTATAGTAAGCTTCGTAACCGTCCGGGATCTTGATCTCAATCTGGGTAGCCGTCTCGTACTGCCCGGTGGAGGGTGACACTGCCGGCGCGTCTTCAATTGGGAACTCGATCACATATTCCTCGGATGCCGGCATACTGGGAATCCCATTTTTATTGACCGCAATGGCAGTTACCGTTGTCTCCCCCTCATCTAACTGGATAGGCTCTGTATATTCTGTGCTTTCAGTGGTCGGGTCCGAGCCGTCTGTAGTATAATAAATTTTCATGCCGCTTCCGGCGGTCAGACTCAGCTGCTGGACATCATCATAAGTTTCTTCCGCATCCAGGCTGAATTTAGGTACGTCTACAATATATTCAGCCAGAATCTCCCGGACATTGTCCGACGCCTCGTCAAGCAGTCCCGGTATTTCCATCTGCTGATCAGTATCTATATAGAAATCAATACATGCGCTGTACAGATCAGCATTGCCGCCCTGTTCATCGATGGCATTCAGGAAGACGTTTTCCGCCCCGTCCAGATCATCCTGAGCGATATAGACTTTTGAAAGTCCGGTATACGCTTCCGGTCTCTCGCCATTCTTACTGATCGCTCTTTTGAATTTATTCTCGGCCTGACTATAATTCTGCTCTTCCAGCGCCCCGTTTCCCGCGTTTACAATCCCTGTATAAGAATTCTGATAGATCAGCACGATGATTCCGATCAAAGCGGCAAGGATCAAAAACATGACCGCCAGAAGAATCCTGCGTTTCTTACGTTTTTTCGCCTTTCTCCGCTCTGCCTGGCGCCTTCTCATCTCCCGGTCTTCCTGGGGCCTTCTGGCCTGCGTATTTCTTCCGGCCAAAGTCCGGCCTGTAGCGCCTCTCCTGGCGGCAGCCGTCCGTCCGACAGCTCCCCTGTCAGTATTCGTCCGCCCGGCAGCTCCCCTGCCAGTATTCGTCCGCCCGGTGTTCCTGCGTGCAGAAGCAGGCCGTCCGGACATTTCAGTCTCCGAATCGTCATAGGAAAAATAGTCTTTCTCTTCCTCGTCCCCATTGATCGATCCCACAATTTGCTGGGCAAGCATATCATCCAAAGGATTATAGTCAGGAACAATGCGTACTTCTTGACCGCAGTTCTCGCAATATAACACCCCTTCCGGGATTTCCTGTCCGCAATATCTGCACTTCATCTGGTGCTCTAACCTCCTACCTAACTTACCACTCTATCTAGAACAGTCCTGTAATACAGCCATTCTCATCTACATCAATTCCGTTGGCGGCAGGAACTTTAGGAAGTCCGGGCATGGTCATGACCGCGCCGGTAAGCGCCACTACGAATCCAGCCCCCGCGCTGACATAAACCTCCCTGATATGGATATCAAAATCTGTAGGCCGTCCCAGCTTTTTCGCGTCGTCAGATAAAGAGTATTGATTTTTAGCCATGCAGACTGGGAAACCACCAAATCCCATAGACTCGATCTTGTCCAGCTGCTTCAAGGCGGCCGGCTCAAAGATCACGCCTCTCGCGCCATAAATCTCCTTAGAAATGGTCTCGATTTTTTCTTTCAGAGACAGATCGTCTTCATATAACGGATGGAAATTGCTTTCCTTTTTCTCCAACGTTTCCAGAACCTTTTTGGCAAGATCGATCCCGCCTTCTCCGCCTTTCTCCCAGACTCTGGAGAGTGCGAATTCACAGCCTTTCTCTTCACAGAATTGACGGATAAACTGATTCTCCGCCTCAGTATCTGACACAAAAGAATTCAATGTTACAATTACAGGAACTCCATATTTCTGAATATTTTCAATATGTTTTTCCAGGTTTACAATGCCTTTTTTCAGCGCTTCCAAATTTTCCTTTGCCAGGTCATTTTTCGCAACTCCACCATTATACTTCAAAGCCCGTACAGTTGCAACTAAAACAACCGCATTCGGCCAAAAACCTGCTTTTCTGCACTTAATATCAAAGAATTTCTCTGCTCCTAAGTCTGCCCGAATCCTGCTTCTGTGATAGTGATGTCGCTAAGTTTTAACGCCATTTTCGTTGCTCTTACGCTGTTGCAGCCATGGGCGATATTGGCGAAAGGACCGCCATGTACCAAAGCCGGCGTATGTTCCAGCGTCTGGATCAGATTTGGCTTGATGGCATCTTTTAAGAGCGCGGTCATTGCCCCTGTCGCCTGAAGGTCTTCCGCGGTCACTGGTTCCCCATCGAAATTATACGCGACAATGATCCTGCCAAGTCTTCGCTTCAGATCCTGGATATCATCCGCCAGACACAAGATCGCCATGATCTCAGAAGCTACCGTGATCACAAAATGATCCTCCCGGACCATTCCGTCCATTTTATTTCCAAGTCCTACCACAATATTGCGCAGACAGCGGTCGTTCATATCCAGGCAGCGTTTCCAGATCACCTGTCTTGGGTCGATCCTAAGCGAGTTCCCCTGTTGGATATGATTGTCCAGCATTGCCGCCAGCAGATTGTTGGCAGAAGTGATGGCATGGAAATCCCCGGTAAAATGAAGATTCAGATCTTCCATGGGAACTACCTGGGCCATGCCCCCTCCCGCGGCGCCGCCTTTGATTCCAAAGCAGGGACCCAGAGATGGCTCTCTGAGCGCGATCACCGCGTTTTTCCCTAATTGGGCCATGGCCTGCCCCAGTCCTACTGTGGTAGTGGTCTTCCCTTCGCCTGCCGGCGTTGGGTTAATAGCTGTCACAAGTACCAATTTCCCGTCCGGCCGATCTTTGATCTTCTCCCAGACATCGTCGGAAAGCTTCGCCTTGTACTTTCCGTAGAATTCCAATTCGTCTTCGGAGATCCCAATCTTGGCCGCAACTTTTGAGATGTGTTCCATTTTTGCTTCCTGCGCGATTTCAATATCTGTCTTCATTTCCTTTTCATCCCTTCCTTAATTTATTCTTCTTTAGCGGTTTTCTGAAAGATATGTTTCAAATTCTTCCATAGACATCAAGATTTTTCTTGGCTTGGTTCCTTCCTCGCCGCCTACAACGCCGGCCTCACAAAGCTGGTCCATGATCCTGGCGGCCCGGTTAAAGCCGATCTTGAAGCTTCTTTGCAGCATGCCGATGGAAGCTTTTTCTTTCTCTATGATCAGCCGTCCGGCATCCGCGAAATGTACGTCCCTTTCCTCGCCTTCATTCGACTGCATACCGACTATGCCTGTCCCCGCGTTGGTATTCACCTGGTCTTCCATGTCCGCGTCATACTCCGCATCCCCGTTATGGGTCTTTAGATAATCCACCACGCTTTGGACTTCTTTATCCGTTACAAAAGCTCCCTGGACTCTGGCCGGCTTCTGGTATCCGGAAGGATAAAACAGCATATCGCCTTTCCCCAGAAGTTTCTCTGCTCCGTTCATGTCGATGATGGTTCTGGAGTCCACGCCAGAAGAGACGGAAAAGGCAATTCTGGAAGGCATATTGGCTTTGATCAGTCCGGTAATGACATTTACCGAAGGACGCTGAGTCGCCAGCACCAGATGAATCCCCGCGGCTCTGGCAAGCTGGGCCAGACGGCAGATGGCTTCCTCTACCTCGCCGGGAGCCACCATCATCAGATCCGCCAGCTCGTCCACGATGATCACGATCTGAGGCAGTAATTCCCGCTTTTCCCCTTCTGTCTGTGGTTCCGCGGCCACTTTGCTGTTATATCCCTTGATATCCCGCACATTATATTCCGCAAAAGCCTGGTATCTTCGGTTCATCTCCATAACCGCCCAGTTCAGGGCGCCAGCCGCTTTCTTCGGATCTGTCACCACCGGGATCATAAGATGGGGAATACCATTATAAACACTTAGCTCTACCACCTTTGGATCGATCATGATCAGCCGTACTTCCTCTGGGGCGGCCTTATAAAGAACACTCATGATCAGTGTATTGATGCATACGGATTTTCCGGAACCGGTGGCTCCCGCGATCAAAAGATGGGGCATCCGGGCAATGTCCGCCACCACCGTCTTTCCCGCGATATCCTTTCCTGCCGCAAAAGCAATCTTGGAACTGTGATTCTTAAATTCCGCGGATTCCAGAAGATCCCGCAGCATGACTACAGAATTTTCTTTATTCGGCACTTCGATCCCGACTGCCGCTTTGCCTGGGATCGGGGCCTCAATCCTGATGTCTGCCGCCGCCAGGTTCAGCTTGATATCATCGGCAAGGCCAACGATCTTGCTTACTTTGACTCCCATTTCCGGCTGAAGTTCGTAACGGGTCACAGAAGGTCCGCAGCTGACATCGGTAACGGTCACCTTTACTCCAAAGTTCTCCAGCGTCTGCTGTAATTTCATGGCCGTCTCCCGCAAATGGGCGTCCGAATCACCAGTATGTCTGCTTCCCTTTTTCAGCAGAGACATGGGCGGAAAATGGTAGGCTTTCCTGGGCTTGGCCGCATCTGCCGCGATCGAGGCCGCCACTCCGGAAGTCTCCGCCGCGACGTCTTTCCCCCCGTTTTCTTTTTGTCTCCTGCCTGCCAGGGCTCCGGCCGCCCTGCCGCGGCTTCCGGCTGGACGGATGAGGGACTGCTTTCCAATGCCGCCTGTTCCTCCCGCGCCGGTTCTTCTGAGATGGTCCAAGGCGGTGTATCTTCTCCCCGGTTGATATGGAATTGAGGTTCCTGGGGCTTCTTAGGTTCTTGCTGTTTTGCCTCTTTTGGTTCCTCAGTAAGTGTGGTATTAAATGACACGCCTTCTACATGACGGTCGCTGCGTCTGGGTTTCCCGGGATTGGTTTTCTGCAGGGCTTCCTTTTCCTTCCGCCGTTCTCTGGCTTCCTCTCTCCGCCTGGCCGCGTCTTCCCGCGCCCGTCCATAAGCTTTGCTGCTTTTATCCTGCACCCCCTGGAGGATGGATTTTCCCGTAATGATCACAATACAGATGATCGCCAGGATAATGACGATCACATATGTACCGGCAGTTCCCACCGCCGGAACCAGAACTCTGGTCAAAAGGCCGCCCACCTGGCCGCCCGCCTCGTCCAGCAGCTCAAACAGCGTACACGCAAGGACCGTCAGGACGATCCCCGCCCCTACTTTCAGATAAGCGTTGGGGTTCCCTTTATTGGAAACCGTAAAAGCGACCATTCCAAACAACAAAAAAGGCACTGCGTAAGCCGCCCATCCAAGGGCCGCAAATAAGAAATCTGAAATGGCTTCCCCGACAAAACCGCCCATTCCAAAGTTGCTGATCAAGATCAAAAGGCTCACGGCAAGAGAGGCCCAGATCAAAATCTCGCCTCCTACAAAGCTCTGCTCAGTATTCTTCTTTTTTGCTTTTGTCTTTGACTTTGTTGATGTACCCCTTTTTTTCCTTGACTTTGCAGCCATGATATTCCCCCTTAATTACCTTATGGCAATACTATTATTAGTATAGCATTTTTGAAAAAAGCTGTCATTACCTATTTTCCCAGTTTTTCTCACGCTCCTTCCGGATCATTTCGTGCAATTTATTCAGGGCCTGGCTCATTCCGCCCACTTCATCGATCAAGCCTTCTTTGACCGCCTCTTCGCCCTCCAGAAGCGTGCCTACGTCTTTTACTAATTCTGTGGGATTCAGCATCAGTTCCTCGATCCTTTCTTTGCTCATTTTGGAATGATCCGCCAGGAAACGGGTGATCCGGTCCTGGTCCGGACCATATTGCGCAGGCTCTGGGGGACTCCGATGAACATGCCGTTGGAGCGGACCGGATGGATGATCATGGTCCCGCTCGGCACGATAAAAGAATACTTGGCGGACACCGCCAGAGGCCCGCCGATGGAATGGCTCCCCCCTAAGACCAGGGATACGGTGGGTTTGCTGAGAGACGCGATCATCTCCGCAATAGACAGCCCCGCCTCCACATCTCCGCCAAGAGTATTTAAAAGCACCAGAACGCCGTCGATCTCTGTGCTGTCTTCCACTTCCGCCAGCATAGGCAGTAAATGTTCATACTTGGTGGACTTTGTGTTTCCGGAAACCGCTTCATGTCCCTCGATCTCACCAATGATCGTCAGAAGTTTGATCCTGTGTCCTTTCTTCCCGTCCTCCAGGTCCAAACTTCCCGTCTCTTTGATCTCCTGGTTCTGCTTCTCTTCCAGATTTTCATTTTCCATAAAAAAGACACCTCCATACCTTTTTGATTAGTATGGAGGTGTTCCCTGTATTTTATACCTGTTCCAAGGCCTGCTTAAGATCAGCAATGATATCCTCAATATTCTCGATCCCTACGCTGAAACGGATCAGATCCGGCTGTACTCCGGCTTCCTGAAGTTCTTTATCATTCATCTGCCGGTGGGTATGGCTGGCAGGATGGAGCACACAGCTTCTGGCATCTGCCACATGGGTCACGATCGCGATCATCTTTAAGGCATCCATCATGCGTACCGCCGCGTCTCTTCCGCCTTTCAGGCCAAAGGTGATGACGCCGCAGGTGCCATTGGGAAGATATTTCTGAGCCAGATCATAGTACTTATCTCCCGGAAGGGCCGGTGTGCTCACCCAGGCGACCTTCTCGTGGCTCTGCAGGTACTTGGCCGCCTTCTTAGCATTCTCGCAGTGGCGTTCCATTCTCAGATGGAGGGTCTCCAGTCCCAGATTCAAAAGGAACGCGTTCTGCGGAGACTGGATCGACCCCAGATCTCTCATCAACTGCGCCGTTGCTTTTGTGATATATGCCATTTTCCCAAATTTCTGAGTATAGACGATTCCATGATAAGTCTCGTCTGGTGTGGTAAGCCCCGGGAATTTGTCGCTGTAAGCGTCCCAGTCAAAATTGCCGCTGTCTACAATGGCTCCCCCAACGCAGGAAGCGTGGCCGTCCATGTACTTTGTGGTAGAGTGGGTAACAATGTCAGCGCCCCACTCAAAAGGCCGGCAGTTGATCGGTGTGGCAAAGGTATTGTCCACAATAAACGGTACGCCGTGCGCATGGGCCGCTTTCGCGAATTTCTCCAGATCCAGCACAACTAAAGCAGGATTGGCAATGGTCTCTCCAAATACCGCTTTGGTATTTTCCTGAAACGCGGCGTTTAATTCTTCCTCTGTACAGTCTGGATCGATAAAGGTAGCATCCACGCCCATTTTCTTAATGGTATGGGCATAGAGGTTATAAGTACCGCCATAAAGAGCGGATGCGCATACAATGTGGTCCCCTGCCTGGACAATATTCATGATCGCGTAAAAATTTGCCGCCTGGCCGGAGGAAGTGAGCATCGCCGCTACTCCGCCTTCCAAAGCGCAGATTTTGGCAGCTACCGCATCGTTGGTTGGATTCTGCAGACGGGTATAGAAATAACCCGATTCCTCCAAATCGAACAAACGCCCCATCTGCTCGCTTGTGCTGTATTTAAATGTGGTGCTCTGATAGATGGGGAGAACCCTTGGCTCTCCGTTTCCAGGCTCATAGCCGGACTGGATACATTTTGTCTCGATCTTATAATCACTCATCGAACTTCCTCCTAAGCATATAAATATTTTTTCTTCAGATCCATCACCATATCGGTATACAGATCTTTGCATGTTTCGTTGTCGCCTTTCTCAATACACTGGATACACGGAATCAGGCGGGACTGGTACAAATCTTCATATATCTCTTGTCTGTCCTTACGCATATTGATGGCCCATACGATCACCGGAGCCAGATCATAGTATTCCTCCACCAGATTCCGCCCTTCCTGGCTGTTCATTAAGTAGCCGTCCCGATAGGCTCTGAGTGTCTCTAATTCATAGCAATCATCTGGAAGGGAACGGCTTTCACATACCGCGGTAGTGATATAGCACCATTTCCTCTTAAACCCGGCGAAAATATCGTCATAAGTGGCATAGGAAAGGGTCAGAGTGGTAACCTTCTTGTCATTCCATATTTCTACCATCCGCTTACACATTTCTATACAGAACTCATCTTTTGTATAAGTAAGGATTGGCATTACATAGACCGCCATATTCATATTGTAATCTACAGCAAGCCGCTCTCGTGTCCGTTTTGGCTGTTTCATCATCAGTTCTCCCGCGTATTCCGGAATGATGCCTGCCAACTCCTCCAAAAGGGCTTCCCGATTCTCTTCCTCGGTTTCTTCACACAGACTTGTGATCTCTGTGATCACATCTTTGAATTGCTTGAATCCTTTTTCGAATAATCCATTGTAGGTTTTCCGGCGGAACGCCTTGACCTTTGTCAGCATTTCATCAAAAAGCTGGATCATATCTGTTCTGATCTTCTCCATCCCTGTCCTCCATCTGCCTGTTTGATCATTTCTTATTCATCCCAGTTATGGTATACATTCTGGACATCGTCATCTTCTTCCAGCATATCTAATGTCTTCTGGATGTTGGCGATATCTTTTTCATCCGTCAATTCTACGTATGTCTGGGGGATCATAGTCACTTCTGCCGCGGCCATCCCAATGCCTGCTTCTTCCAGCGCCTCATGAACGGCGCCAAAATCCTCCGGAGCTGTCAGGATCTCGAAACTGTCCTCTTCCTCTACGAAATCCTCCGCGCCGGCGTCAAGAGCCAGCATCATCAATTCATCAGAATCTCCGTCATACTCTTCTTTATCGATCACAATCTGGCCTTTCTGATCGAACATAAAGGAAACGCATCCCGGCGTTCCCACATTGCCATTTCCTTTGGTGAAAGCATGTTTCACATTGGTAGCCGTACGGTTCCGGTTGTCCGTCAGAGTTTCCACGATGATCGCCGTCCCGTTGGGGCCGTATCCCTCGTATGTAATATGCTCATAATTGGCGGCATTGGCATCTCCGGTCGCCTTCTTGATGTTTCTTTCAATGGTATCGTTTGGCATGTTATTAGCCTTTGCCTTTGCGATCACATCCCGCAGACGGCTGTTGTTCGCGGGATCCGCGCTTCCGCCTTCCTTCACGGCTACGGCCAGCTCTTTTCCGATCTTCGTGAATATCTTTCCTTTTGCCGCGTCATTTTTTTCTTTTTTATGTTTGATATTGGCAAATTTTGAATGTCCTGACATCTCTTCTCTCTCCTTGTCCTTTACTTTTTCTGTCGCACGTGTTCTATTCTAGCACTCTTCCGGCAGTTTTTCAATCTTTACCGACTGGATCGTATTGTTCTCCACAGACAGGACGGTGAAGCGATAACCTTCGTATTCCACCACGCAGTGCTCTTCTTCGGAAGGAATCCGGTCCAGCTGATCGATGAGGAATCCATTGACTGTCTCATATTCCTCTGTCTCAAACTGGATAGGCAGCACCTCTTCTAAATCTTCCAGATCCGTCATTCCCTGTACTTTCAGGCTGCCGTCCGCCAGCGTCAGGATCATCTCTTCCTCCTGGTCATGCTCGTCCAGGATATTCCCTACAATTTCCTCCAGGATGTCTTCCATGGCCACCAAGCCGGAGGTCTGTCCATATTCGTCCAGGACGATGACCACATGGTTTTTCTGAGCCTGCATTTCTTTAAACAGTACATCAATGCTCTTTGTCTCGGGGACAAAGGTCACTGGTCTTATGTATTCTTTCAATTGCTCCACAGGAACCTGGCGCAGCTCTTCCTGTATATAACAGGAAGCCGCCTCCCTAAGATGGAGAAAACCGATGATCTCATCAATATCCTCATGATAGATGGGAAATCTGGAGAAACTTTCCCCAAGCATGAATTTGAACGCATCTTCTAAAGACTCTTCCCCATCGATCGCTACAATATTCTTCCGGTGGGTCATGATATCCCTCGCGTCCTTATCCAGATACCGGAAAATATTCTGGATCAGACTGGCAGCCTCTTTTTGGGTACTCTCATCCATTTCTTCCTCCACCTGGAATACCCGCTTCATTCTTTGAAATAAACTGTCCTCTTCCATTGTGATTTTCTTTCGACTCCTTTTTCTATGTATGAAGCTCGAAGCTGATCTTCAAGGCTTCATCAATTTTTCTCATGATTTCTTTGTCCAAGTGGCAGACCTGCTCTTTCAGCCGCTGTTTATCGATCGTTCTGATCTGTTCCAGCAGGACGACCGAATTCTTCACGATCTGATACCTTTTCGCGTCAATCTCCACATGGGTGGGCAGTTTGGCTTTGTTCATCCGCGATGTGATCGCCGCGCAGATCACAGTTGGGCTGTGTCTGTTCCCCACATCATTTTGTATGATCAATACCGGCCTCACTCCGCCCTGTTCCGATCCCACTACCGGACTTAAATCCGCGTAAAAAATATCGCCGCGCCTTACCTGCACCTTCATTCACACTCGCTTCCATCTAAGATAAGATTAGTATTTCCATCTTTCTCGGATGTATACAGATACAGGCTTTTCCCCTGGTTTATTTAACCAAAATAATCCATCTGTTCCACTACTTCGCCGTGACGGATGAACTCTCTGGGAATCCGTTTTCCTAAGTCGCATACAAATTCATAGTTGAATCGGCCTGACAGGTCGCTTAAGACTTCAACCGGCAGATGTTCCTCTCCATTTGTCCCCACCAGGGTCACCGGATCTCCAAATTTCACATCCTCGATCTCGGTAGCATCCACCATGAACTGATCCATACATACCCGGCCCAAGATCGGCGCCTTTTTCCCATGGATCAGCACATATCCTTTATTGGACAGGCTCCTTGGGTAACCGTCGCCGTACCCTACCGGAATGGTAGCGATCTTCGTCCGCCTCTTTGTAATATAGGTGCTTCCGTAACTGACAGGGGTTCCCTCTTCCACCCACTTCACATGCGCCACATGGCTGAGCAACTCCAGGGCAGGTTTCAGCGGAACATTTCCTTTGATCACTTCCTCAGAAGGATAAAGGCCATAAGTAGAGATCCCCGCCCGGACAAGATCCAGGTTTGCCTCTTTTACATCAATGATCCCAGCGCTGTTGCTGCAGTGATAATACTGGAAAACAACGCCTTTTCCTTCCAGCCTCTCCTTCATCCAAAGGTAATCCCTGATCTGCTTTTCTGTAAATGTTTTGTCGGTTTCATCTGCTTTCGCGAAATGAGTATAAAGCCCTTCTAAAGAAAGCCGGGGCAGACAGCTGATGGCTTTAATGGTATCCGCGCTTTCCTCCCGGATCAAAAATCCCAGTCTCGACATTCCTGTATCCAGCTTGATATGTACGTAGGCCGTTTTGTCCAGACGCCGCGCCGTTTCGCTGATCCCCTCAGCCATTTCTCTGGTGTATACAGTAAACCGCACTTCCTGCCGGATGGCCGTCTCCCATTGGTCCGGAAAGATGCAGCCAAGCACCAGAATCGGTTTTTCTATGCCGCCTTTGCGAAGGAGGGCCGCCTCGTCCAGCGTTGCCACCGCATAGCCCCAGATATAATCCTTGGTTTCCAGCATCCGGGCGATCTGTACCGACCCATGGCCATATCCGTCCGTTTTGATCACGGAGATCATGGAGACCCCTTCCTTTATATTCTTTTTCATCATCTCCATATTGTACTCGATGGCGTCCAGGTCGATTCTTGCACATACTCTGTTGTACTGCTTCATGCTCTCACGCTCCTTACTTTATCTGATTGATCTTCTTGATCTTCTCTATCTCTTTCAGCGCCGGACCTAATTGACGGATCAGATCCCGCGCCAGTACGCTGTAGATTCCCAATTCTTCTCCAGCTTTTTCACCAGCTCTTCCGTGCAGATACACGCCCAGCCGGGCCGCGTTCTCGCAAGTCATCCCCTGGGCCAGAAGACCGGCGATGATCCCCGCAAGTACGTCTCCCGCTCCCGCCTTCGCCATGGCGCTGCTTCCCGTCAGGTTCAGGCAGGCTCTTCCTTTCCCGCTTTGGACCGCTGTCCTGGAATCCTTCAATACACAGGTCAGGTCTTCCTTTTCCACATATTTTTCAAGCTCCAAGAGGCGGTTGGCTTTGATCTCCGCTGCCGGTTTGCCGCAAAGCCGCTCCATTTCTTTCATATGGGGGGTAAAGATATAGTCTTTATGCTTTCTTTTTTTCATCAATTCTGGCCGCTCCGCGATCAAGTTCAGCCCATCCGCGTCAACTACAGTAGGTACCCTTCCTTCCCGGAGCAGGATCTCCATGATCTTCCTGGCGTTTTCTCCCTTTCCAAGCCCGGAGCCGGCAAGCACTACCGTCGCCCATCCAAGCAGTTCTTTTAACTCTTCTTCCCGGCAGACTTCATAGGGCCGGATAATGGCTTCCGGCAGAAGCTGCTGCAGGATCGGCCGGTTTTCTTCCGGCGTATAGATCTGGACCAGCCCCGCTCCTGCTGTGTAGGCCGCATACGCGTTAAGGTAGGCGGCTCCGCTCATTCCTTTGCTTCCAGCGATCACCAGCAGTTTCCCGTAAGTCCCCTTGTGAGAGTCCCCAGGACGTTCTGGAAGCAGCGAGGCATAATCCTTCTCTGACAAGGCAATAGCTGTATGTGGATTCTGTTCCAATGGCAGTTCGCTTATCCCAATCTCTCTTTTTTCCACATTTCCCGCATACTCCTTGCCTGGATATAAGAGAAGTCCAATCTTTCTTGCCTGAAAAGTCACCGTATAATCCGCTCGAAACGCGCAGCCCAAGACGCGGCCCGTGTCCGCGGATACGCCGGAAGGGATGTCGATGGCCACTTTCACACCGGAAGATTGGTTCATCTTCTCGATCACTCCCGCGTATCTGCCCTCGATCTTCCGGCTTAACCCCACTCCAAAAATACCATCTACTATGATACTATATTCATCCGCTTTATATTCGTCACTGATAACGCCCCCTGCTTTTTCAAACTGTTCCATCTGAAACGCGGTTTCCTTTGTAGCAGAAGATCTGTTTCCAATCATTACTGCCGTGACCTTTTCTCCCTTTCCAAGGAGAAGTCTGGCAACAGCGAATCCATCTCCTCCATTGTTGCCGGAGCCGCACACGACGCAGACAGAAGATAGATCCAGGCCTTTCTCTTCCATGAAACAGACACATTCCCCGGCCGCCCGTTCCATCAATTCCAAAGAGGGGATCCCCAGCGTCTGTATCGTATACTGGTCAGCCTCTTTCATCTGGCCGCCGCCTGGCAGATATTCCATTTCTTCACACCTCTATTCATATAGAAAGAACGTGCGAAGATAAGCCTGCCAGAACACGCTCACCGCCGCACGCCGTTTTCTATTTTATTTATGTTCCTTATTGTACCTGCTGATATTATAAGACAACTGCATCAGACTTTCAGACAAATGTACATTCTCTACAATGATATTTTCCGGAAGATTCAGATCCGTATGGGCAAAATTCCAGATGGCGCGCACGCCATTTTCCACCAGCATATCCGCCACTTCAATCGCTTTATCTTTTGGGATCGTAAGGGCCGCGATATCTACCTCATTCTTCTGAACGAATTCTTTCAATTCATCCATCATGCGAATCGGTACTCCTCGGATAGAAACTCCCTGCAGTCTTGGATTCACATCAAAGATCCCTTTCAGAATGAATCCCCGTTTTTCAAACGCCGCGTAATTGGCAAGAGCCTGTCCCAGATTTCCTGCTCCGATGATGATCATATTATGATCTTCTTCCAGTCCCAGGATTTTCCCAATTTCCGTATATAAATATTTGACATTATACCCATAGCCCTGCTGTCCAAATCCGCCAAAATTATTCAAATCCTGCCTGATCTGAGATGCGGTCACTTTCATCCGTTTACTCAGGTCATTGGAGGAAATTCGTTCTACACCATTTTCCAGCAGCTCTCCTAAATATCTGTAGTATCTTGGAAGCCTGCGGATCACCGCCTGCGAAATCTCTCTGCCTTCCACTCTCTTCACCTTCCTGTTATATTCTAGAAATTATTATATAAAATTGTGCCTGCAAAGTCAAACTTTTAGTTGTTTTTTGTCCTATTTCCGCTATAATGAAGACGTATGTTATAAATTTGGAGGAACTTATGATACTGGCATGTCACGCAATTGAAAAAGCATTTGGAGAAGAAATCATTGTAAAAAACGGCTCCTTTCACATAGAAGAACATGAAAAAACCGCCCTGGTAGGACCAAACGGGGCGGGCAAGACGACTTTGCTCAAAATGATCGTCGGCGAACTTGCCCCGGATAATGGAACTGTTACGCTGTCCAAGGACAAAACCCTTGGTTATCTGGCCCAGCATCAGGAAATGAACAGTACCCATACCATCTACGAAGAGGTCCGGACTGCCAAGGCGGAAATCTTTGAAATCGAACGGCGCATCCGGGAGATCGAACGTGAGATGCCACACCTCCAGGGGGAACGGCTTCAGGAACAGATGGAAACCTATCACCGCCTGACCACTCTTTTTGAAGCAGAAAACGGTTATGCCTGTGAAAGTGAGATCACAGGCGTTTTGAAAGGTCTTGGTTTCCAGGAATCAGAGTTTACAAAAACCGTAGATACCCTTTCCGGCGGCCAGAAAACCCGTGTCTCACTGGGAAAACTCCTTTTAAAAAAGCCGGACGTCCTGCTTTTGGACGAGCCTACCAACCACTTAGACCTGAATTCTATTACCTGGCTGGAAACCTATCTCTTAAATTATCCGGGAGCCGTCCTGATCGTCTCCCACGACCGGTATTTCCTGAACCGGGTGGTCACGAAAGTGGTAGAGATCGAACACGGAGAACTGAATACTTATCTTGGCAATTACACCGATTATTCCAATAAGAAAAAACAGATCCAGGAAGCGAAATTAAAAGAATACCTGAATCAGCAGCAGGAAATCCGCCATCAGGAAGCTGTCATTGAAAAACTCCGCTCTTTTAACCGGGAGAAATCCATCAAGCGGGCAGAGAGCCGGGAGAAAATGTTGGAAAAGATCAAGTTGGTGGAGAAACCAGTCACGCAGGAAACGGAGATCCACTTAAAGCTGGAACCCTCCTGTCAGAGCGGAAACGATGTACTTTCTGTAGAGCGCTTAAGTAAATCTTTCCCCCCACAGACTTTATTTCACGATGTCAGCTTCCAGATCCGCCGCGGCGAACATGTGGCTGTGATCGGCGACAATGGCACGGGAAAGACTACACTTTTAAAGATTTTGAATCAGGTGATCTCCCCGGATTCGGGAAGTTTTTCTCTTGGGACCAATGTCCATATCGGCTATTATGACCAGGAGCATCATGTGCTGCACATGGAAAAGACGATCTTTGAAGAGATTTCCGATGACTATCCTTCCCTTACCAATACTCAGATCCGCAACATGCTGGCCGCGTTCCTCTTTACTGGAGACGATGTGTTTAAGCGGATCCAGGATTTAAGCGGCGGGGAACGGGGCCGGGTCTCTCTTGCCAAACTTATGCTTTCCGAGGCTAATTTCCTGATCCTGGACGAGCCTACCAACCACCTGGATATTACCTCCAAGGAAATCTTGGAGCGGGCCTTAAACGACTATACCGGAACGGTGCTCTATGTCTCCCATGACCGGTATTTTATCAACCAGACCGCCACGCGGATCTTGGAGCTGGTCAACCATCAGTTTGTCAACTATATTGGAAACTACGATTATTATCTGGAGAAAAAGGAAGAACTGACGGCCGCGTACACCACTGCTTCATCGGATTCATCCGCTTCCCAGGAAATGTCTGGTTCCAGTACAAAGCAGAGCTGGCAGGAGCAAAAAGAAGCGCAAGCCAGACAGCGCAAACGCGCCAATGACTTAAAACGTACAGAAGCACGGATCGAGGAATTGGAAGAACGAAGCGCCGCCATCGACCAGCTTATGACGGAGGAAGAAGTCTATACCAACTCTGTCAAATGCCAGGAGCTGGCCGGGGAAAAAGCTCAAATCGAAGCAGAACTGGCAGATCTCTATGAGCAGTGGGAAGACCTGGCGGAATAACTTCCTGAATGTAATGAAGAAAGGGACGAAAAGCCATAGATACGGCTTTTCGTCCCTTTCCTTTTTCATTTCTATTTTAATTCTTTTAAGATTTCTTTCAAAAATTCCCAGGTACGCTCTGTGGAAGCAATATCCAGCTTCTCGTTAAAGGAGTGGATATCCAGGATATTTGGGCCAAAGGATACGCAGTCCAGATCCGGGCGTTTGCCAAGGAACAGGCCGCACTCCAATCCTGCGTGAACTGCCGACACCACCGGCTCTTTTCCGAACATTCTCGTGTAAATATCCACCATGACTTTCCGAAGTTCAGAATCCGGATCAAACTGCCATGCGGGATACTGGCTGATGGTCCGGGTGGTTCCGCCTGCGGCTTTGCCGCACTGCTCCAATTGTTCCCGAAGCTGCTGTTTTCTGCTTTCTACAGAACTGCGGATCAGATGGACCGTCCGGACGGTATCCTCTGAGGTCTCTGCCACGCCGATATTTAAAGAAGTCTCTGCCAGGCCCTTCAGTTTCCTGCTGTATTCCTGAAGCCCATCTGGACAAAGCATCAAATACATGATCACATGTTCCGCGCTTTCTTTTGTCATAACCGCTTCCCTTGCAGTTCCCTCTGCTCCATAGGTTACTTCCAGAGTGGGTTCCTCTCCCATAAATTCCTGCAGCCAGATTTCCTTCATCTCGCCGATCATCTCCAAGATCCTGGCTTCCTTCTCCGGCTCCGCCAGAAATACCGCTTCCGATTCCGAAGCGATCACGTTATCTTTGGACCCTCCGTTGATGGAGATCAAGCTGATCGGAACCTCCTGCTGGATCCTGTACAGAAGTCTTCCCATCATTTTATGGGCGTTTCCGCGCTGTCTGTGGATCTCGTTTCCTGAATGGCCGCCCAGAAGTCCATGGACTTTAACTCGGATCTTGGTTCCGGTACGGTCCTCTCTTTCCACCGGGATTTTCGTCTCGAACACGATTCCTCCCGCGCATCCAGAAGTCAGGACGCCTTCTTCCTCGGAATCGATGTTTAAAAGCTTCTTTCCCTTCAAACCTG
This sequence comes from Lachnospiraceae bacterium KGMB03038, assembly GCA_007361935.1. Taxonomy (NCBI): domain Bacteria; kingdom Bacillati; phylum Bacillota; class Clostridia; order Lachnospirales; family Lachnospiraceae; species Lachnospiraceae bacterium KGMB03038. The sequence goes on from CP041667.1 coordinate 1,796,878, forward strand.
ACAGATCTACGGCTTCCGCGCCGCCCATTCCGGTTTCTTCATCTACTGTGAATACGGCCTCGATCGGTGGGTGGGGAATGTCGCTGCTGTCCAGGACCGCCATGGCCATCGCGATCGCGATGCCATCGTCTCCGCCAAGCGTGGTCCCTTTGGCTTTCACATATCCGTCTTCCACATACAAGTCCAGTCCATCGGTTTTAAAATCATGGTCGGAATCCGGCGTCTTCTCGCAGACCATATCCAAATGTCCTTGAAGGATCACTGGCTCGCTGTCTTCATACCCTTTAGTCCCAGGCTTCTTGATGATCACATCATTCGCCTCATCCTGCTGTACTTCCAGTCCCCGTTCCTTCGCAAACGCCACACAGTAATCACTGATCCGCTTTGTATCAAAGGTCCCGTGAGGGATCTGACACAACTCTTCGAAAAAATGGAAGACTTTTTCTGGTTTTACCTGGTTTAATACTGCCATGTTTCCTTACCTCTTTTCTTTTGATTCCAGCATTTATCCCCTAAGTGCTGGTTTCATTTTCTATTCTCTATTATGAAACTGGAATCATAAAATTTCAACCGCTTCCATAGAATAAATCAAGAATCTTTCCGGCGGCGGCTTCTATGAAACGGCTCTTTTACCTGTGGACACCGATTCTTTTTTTCCTTCTTATGTTCCTGTTCCCCCAACCTGTTTTCCAAGGCGCGAAGGATGGCCTGCTTCTCTGGTTCAACACGGTTCTCCCCACCCTTCTTCCTTTTTTGATCCTTTCCAATCTTTTGCTCAACACCCAGGCAGTCCATGCGGTCAGCCGGGGCGCCGGCTTCTTTCTGCGTCCATTCCTGCAAGTCTCAGACTATGGGGCCTATACAGTTTTAGCCGGATTTTTCTGCGGATATCCTATGGGAGGCAAGACTGCCTCTGACCTTATTCGCTCTGGACGGATCACAAAGGCAGAAGGAGCGTATCTCCTTTCTTTCTGCAATAATACAAGCCCTATGTTTGTAGTAAGTTTTGTGGCCGCCCAGAATTTAAAACGACCTGCACTTGCCCTGCCTGCTCTTGGAATCTTATGGATCTCGGCGATTGCCTGCAGTTTCCTTTTCCGCGGGAATCTTGCGCGCAAAGTCTATCTCCGCGAACGTCATTCTTCTGACGTTCTCTGTCCTGCTCTTACTTCTTCCGATGGTGATCGGACTGATCACAACGCTTCCAGACAATCCAGCCTTTTAGACAATTGCATCATGGATGGTTTTGAGGCGATCACAAAAATCGGGGGATATATTATGCTGTTTTCCATCTGCATAGAGCTCTTCGGGCTTCTGCCTTTCCATGACGCCCCTTTCTTCCAGATGATCCTGTCATCTCTGGAGATCACAAATGGTATTGTATTGATCAGCGATACAGGCTTCTCCTTCCCCGCCAAATTCATCCTATGTATGTCTCTTGCTTCTTTCGGCGGATGGTGTTCTGTCGCCCAGACCCAATGCATGATCCAAGAAAGCGGTCTATCTATTTCCTCTTATATCGTACAAAAGCTGGTCACCATGTTGGTGACCAGCTTGATCGCTTTTTTCTATCTTTTACTTTTCCCGCTGGGATCGTAAATATATTCTCTATTTGCTTTCCTAATTCACTTTAGAGAAGATCCTCCTCATCCACCTCGAACTCCTCTTCCTGGTCTTCTGGCTCTGGATTTCCATATTCCGCCTCTAATCCCTGTGAGGACTGATCCGGGATCTCCAATTCCGACCGATTATTGCGGACCATGTCATAACACTCCTGAAGAGAATTCACCAATCCATCGTATTTGGTGGTGTAGCTGTCCAGCGTATGTCCGATGATGCTCTCGGCATTCGCGAGAAGATCGTCTGTATACTGCATAGCGCCAATACGGATATCGTTGGCATCCCTGGTAGCGTTGTCCAAGATCTCCTGCGCCTGATCTGTTGCCGCGGTCACAATCTCATTTGCCTGCGCGTAAGCCTGCTGCATGATCTCATGCTCGCTGACCAGCTCATTTGTCTGAATCTGAGCTTCTTCGATCATACTATCCGCTTTCGCCTGGGCGTCTGCCAGGATAGCGTCCTTATTTGCGATGATCTTCTGATATCTCTTGATCTCATCCGGCGTCTTCATGCGCAGTTCACGCAGAAGCTCGTCCATCTGATCCTTATTGACAATAATCTTAGTGGTAGACAAAGGCTGAAATTTACAACTGTCAATATACTCCTCAATTTCTTCGATGATCTGTTCAATACGGCTGCTCATCATTTACACTCTCCTTTTTCTCTTATTTTCTCCCGCACCCTTTTTTCCACAATTTCAGGTACGAACTGAGAAATATCCCCTCCAAAAGCTGCCACCTCTTTTACAATGGTGGAACTTAAATATGAATACTCCAGTCTTGTAGTCAGGAACACCGTCTCAATGGACGGCTCCAGTTTATGGTTGGTCTGTGCCATCTGCAGTTCATACTCAAAATCTGTGATCGCCCGCAGACCTCTAACCACCATCCTGGCTTCCATTTTTCTGGCAAATTCCACCAATAATCCCTCAAATGGAACAACTTTAACTTTTGGTAAGTCTTTTGTAGCTTCTTCTAACATTCTAACACGTTCCTCTACCGAAAACAACGGCATTTTTGCCTTATTATACAATACTCCGACAATTAATTCGTCCACCATCTGACAGGAACGTTTAATAATATCCAGATGTCCATAGGTAACCGGATCAAAGCTGCCCGGATAGATTCCTCTTAACATACTGTCTGCCTCCCCCTTGGCTCAATAAATACGTGCTTATTGGTTTTATAAATCTTATTTTTAATGACGGCAAAACCAAGATCTTCCAGATAATCAAAATTCGTCTCCTTGGCCGCCTCCACAATGATCACGCCTTCCTCCGCCAAAAGCTCAGATCCGGCCAGGTATTCCAGGGCTTCCCTCTCCAATTCTTTCCCGTAGGGCGGGTCCATAAAGATAAAATCAAACTGCTGATTACCTTCCAGCCTGCGAAGAGCCGTCATGGCATCCACCGGCATTGTCTCCGCTTTATGGGCAAGCTTGGTATGGGCAAGATTCTCTTTGATACAAGCCATAGCCTTCGGATTCTTGTCCACAAAATAAGCCTTCATAGCTCCCCGGCTCAAAGCCTCGATTCCGATTCCCCCGCTTCCGGCAAAAAGATCCAGAAAAATGCAATCGTAAAGATAAGGAGTCAGCATATTAAAAAGCGTCTCCTTGATCCGATCCGTAGTCGGCCTGGTCTCAAAACCATCCAACGTTTTCAATTGTAATCTTCTGGCAGAACCTGCAATAACTCTCATAAAACCCCTTGTAAAATATGATATTTTGCGTTTATTATAAGGACTTGACTGGAAAAAGTCAATTGAGGACGTAGCATCTTTTCAATTTACTACGTCTCAAATTAACTTTTGCCCTGTACCCAAATGTAAATCAGGGTGTACCAAATTGCATTTTACCCTGTACCTTTTTTCTTTTTTCAATTGACTTCTTTCTACTTTGTGTTACAATATAGTTAAGATTACTACTATGTAGTGCAAAGTAGGTGATTTTAAATGTACGACAAATCTCAATTGCTGCGCGGGACTTTGGAGGGCTGCATTCTGCAGATTCTTTCTCTTAATACTACGTATGGATATGAGATCGTATCTAAATTGCAGTCCTACGGTTTTGAAGATGTTCGCGAAGGTACAATTTATCCTCTTCTTCTGCGCCTAGAAAATAAGGGGATTATTTCTTCTGAATTCCGTCCCTCTCCTTTAGGGCCGCGCAGAAAATATTACTCAATCACAAAAGACGGCCGATTGTATTTGGATGAATTTAAGCACTGTTGGCGCCAGGTTGTAAATTCGATCAATCAGATTTTTGAAATGGAGGAATGAATTATGACAAATTCAAATCTTTCTCTAGAGACATTGAAATCAGAAAATTTCTCTCTTCAATCTAGACTCACGGCTAAAAATCGGCGGATTCTTGAGAAAATGTTCCGCTATATCCGTACTTTTCCACTGGATGAATATCATGTGGAATTAATTCGCCAAGATCTGATTGGGATGGCTGAGGAAGCAGAAATGCGTCAAGAATCTTTTCCTGGAACTCTGGGAAAAGCTCCTCTTTCTTTCTGCGATGACCTGCTTCTGGCTTCCGGTCAAATCTCGCTTCCCGCCGGCCGGCGTCTATTGCGGATCTCCGGTTGGTATTACCACATCGTTGGAGGGTTCTTTGCTCTAATCAGTTTTTTGAATGTCGCAGGACTAATCATCGGTTCTCTTGCAGGCGGAGAAATCTGGGTCTTGAAAACAATGTCTGGAGAAAAGCTCGTGCTTTTCCTTTGTCAATTGTTTACTCTTGCAGGCGGAATTCTCTATCTGTTGGCAGGAGACCGTGCCAAGCTCTACAGCTCCAATAGTTCTAGAGCAAATTGCTGCTTAAAATGGGGATTTTTCCTGCTTCTATTGCAGATCATTTCCGTTCTATCTAACTACATTCTTCAATCACTCAACCTAATTACCACTATAAGCAGCGTCGTCCCTTCCATCGGAATCGTCCTTCAAATCATCACGATCATAGAATTCATTTTCCCGCTTCTATATATTCTGGGGGCCTGGAAAAACAAGGAAAAAAACAACTAGGTACACCCCGCTGTTCATTTTGGTACACCCTTCTTTACAGTTTGGTACACCGCAAAATGAAAAAGGGGACGTAGTAAAGCTTCGATTTACTACGTCCCCTTTTTCATTTTTCATTCATTATTTCCCAGCCATCTGTTTTTCCTGCTGTTCGATCATTTTCTTAACCATATAACCGCCAACGGAACCATTCTGTCTGGATGTCAGGTCTCCGTTATAACCTTCTGTCAACGGTACTCCTAACTCGTTTGCAACCTCGTATTTGAACTTGTCTAATGCACCTTTTGCTTCAGGTACGGCTGCCTTGTTAGATGAACGACTTGCCATTGTTATATTCCTCCTTCTTGTATCTTTGTAACAACTCTTCCCTTTGTGTTACAACCATAGTATATGGAGGTTTTAAATTATTACACTGTCAGTTCCTTCATATTCTGGAAGATTTTTCACCCATGTTTCATCGTTTTTGATTATTTCATCTGCAGCCTCGTTTGCCATTTGCAGGATCTTGGCGTCCTGGAATACGTCTCCCAACCGAAAATTCAGCAGGCCGCTCTGCCGGATTCCAAACAGATCTCCCGGTCCTCGAAGTCTTAAGTCTTCGCTGGCGATCTTGAAACCGTCATTGGTATCCCGCAGGATCTTCAGACGCTCCTTTGTCTCTTTTGATTTTGACCCGCTCATGAAAATACAGTAGGACTGATGTTTTCCTCTTCCCACCCGGCCCCTGAGCTGGTGGAGCTGAGCCAGGCCGAACCGTTCCGCGTTTTCGATCATCATGACCGTAGCGTTTGGCACATCGATGCCTACCTCGATCACAGTCGTTGAAACCAGGATCTGGGTCTCGTTTTGCCCAAACGCATCCATAATCTCATCTTTCACTGCCGGCTTCATTTTCCCATGCAGGCAGGCGACCTGAATGTCAGGCCCCATCTCCTCGCGGAGCATTGCGGTATAGTCCTGGACATTTTCCGCCTCCATCTGTTCGCTTTCTTCCACCATTGGACAGATCACGTAGCACTGACGCCCTGCTTTAATCTCTTTTTTCATAAATTCATAAGCCGTCTTCCGGTAACTGGTATCTACCACGCAATTTTTGATAGGCAGCCGGTTGGCTGGAAGCTCGTCGATCACGGAAATATCCAGATCCCCATACAAAATGATCGCCAGCGTCCGGGGAATCGGCGTAGCGCTCATGACCAGCACATGGGGCATACCGCCCTTTCCCGCAAATGCCTCCCGCTGTTTTACCCCAAACCGATGCTGCTCATCGGTAATGACCAGGGCCAGGCAATCGTAATTGACCGCTCCCTGGATCAGGGCATGAGTGCCGATGATGATCTTGGCGTAACCGCACTCGATCCGGTCATAAGCTCTCCGCTTCTCTTTGACCGTCATGGATCCGGTCAAAAGCTCCACCTTCACAGATATCCCGTTCTCCTGGAACAATTTGGTAATGGACTCATAATGCTGTCTGGCCAGCACTTCCGTGGGGGCCATCATAGCCGCCTGATACCCATGCAAAGCCGTATTCAAAAGCGCCAGTACCGCAACAATGGTTTTCCCTGATCCTACGTCTCCCTGAACCAGCCGGGACATGGCTGTCTCTGAGCCCAGATCTTCTGCGATCTCATCCCAGACCTTTCTCTGCGCCCCCGTCAACGCGTAAGGAAGCTCTCCGATCAGTTTTTCCACCCTCGGATCCCGGTCCATCACGTATTCATTGTTCATCCGCTCATTGCTGTCCTTTAATCTGCGAAGAGACAGGATAAAAGCCAAGAATTCTTCAAACACCAATCGCTTTCTGGCGTGAAAATATACTTCCTTATCCTCCGGAAAATGAATGCCTCTCAAGGCATAATTATATTCCGCAAGCCCGTATTTCAGCCGCAATCTCTCCGGCAGGACTTCTCTGGAAAGATCCAAGTTTTTCAGAACCTGTCCCACCGCCTTGGAAACTGTGTTATTGGTCAATCCTTTGGTCAATCCATAGAGGGGCTGAAGTGTTCCTGATTTTTCTTCGTATTTCTCCGGCGGATAAAAGATCTCCGGCTGTTCCATGACCAGCTCATTCCTTCTCCTTGCCGCCCGTCCCCGAAGCGTCACAGGTCCTCCGCCGGCCAATGTATTCCTAAGAAATGGCATGCGGAACCAGACTGCTTTCATAGTCCCGGTCAGATCCTTCACGTAAAGGCTGGTTACGGGTAATCGACGGTTCCCCGATACCTGCACCCTCCCGTAGATCATCCCGGAAACCGTCACCACTTCTCCTTCCGCCGCCTGGCTGATAGGAACGATCTCGTCGTAGACATCATAACCTCTGGGATAATACCGGAGCAGCTCCCCGGCCGTATGGATATTCAGTTTTTCAAATAGCTTTTCTGTTTTCTCCCCAATCCCTTTGATCTCCCGGATCGGTGTTCCTTCTGTCATGATCCGCACCTCACTGCTGTCTCTATCTGCCCATATCCGCCGGATGCCCCGGCGTCATTTAACTGCCGGGGCATCCTGATGTTCTTTTATCCTATTCCGCCAGGCGCTTCTGCCTGCCGGCCTTAATTCTTTCGTTCTTACAGTCCAATGTCTGGAGTCTCTATTACTCAACCGCCAGAATATAATAGTAGATCGGCTGCCCACCGCAGTGTACGTCCACATCCACATCCGGATAGAGTTCTGTTATCTCCTGCGTGAACTTTTCCGCCTCTTCTTCCTTTACTTCCTCACCGTAATACAGACTGATCAATTCCGACTCCTCATCTACCAGCTGGGAAAGCATATCCTTCGCGGTCTCTTCGATCTCGGTTCCCACAGACAAAATGCCCTTATCTCCGATACCCATAATATCTCCCTCATGGATCTCCTTATCATCGATACAGGTATCCCGCACCGCGTAAGTCACCTGACCGGACTTCACGTGCTGGATCTCTTCCAGCATGATCTCTTCGTTTTCCTTGGCGGAAGACTCCGGCATAAAGTTGATGATCGCCGTGATTCCCTGTGGAACTGTCTTCGTGGGGATCACAATGATCTCCTTATCCTTTACCAGGGCTTTTGCCTGGTTTGCCGCAAGGACGATATTCTTATTATTAGGAAGGATAAAAATGGTATCCGCATTCACCTGGTCTACCGCGTTCAGCATATCTTCCGTGCTGGGATTCATGGTCTGGCCGCCTTCAATGATATGATCCGCTCCCAGTTCCCGGAAGATCTCGTTCATTCCCTCGCCAATGGATACCACAATGAATCCCATTGGCTTCCTGGGCTCTTCCTTCTTCTGCTTTGCAGCTTCCTGGGCAGCCACCTTCTCCGCCTCCCGGATCAGCTTTTCCTGGTGTTCTTCCCTCATATTGTCTACTTTCATGCGGGAAAGCTGTCCATAAGTCAGACCTTTTTCAAAGGCAAGTCCTGGATGATTCGTATGCACATGGATCTTCACAACATCTTCATCCGCCACGCAGACAATAGAATCTCCTATGGAGGACAGATATGATTTTAATTCTTTTTCGTCTTTTTCTGTAAATTCTTTCTCAGTAAGAATGATAAACTCTGTACAGTATCCAAATTTGATATCCGCCGTTTCCTGAGGCGCCGCCGTTTTTACGCCGCCTGCCGCCGCGCCGGATGAAAGGGCGCTGTAATCGATCTCCTTACCCAGGAACGCATCATAGGCTCCCCGGATCACTTCCAGAAGCCCCTGCCCGCCGGAATCTACCACGCCCGCTTCTTTCAGTACCGGAAGCATTTCTGGAGTCTTAGCAAGTACTTCCTCAGCATGTTCGATCACTGCAGGAATAAACACTTCCAGATCATCCGTTTCCAGAGCCATCTCTGCCGCTTTCTCCGCGATCCCGCTGGCGACCGTAAGGATTGTCCCTTCCTTGGGTTTCATGACTGCCTTATAAGCCGTATCCCTGGCTCTTGCGCAGGCGGCCGCCAGACCTGCCGCATCAATCTCTTTTTCTTCGCGTATGGACTTGGTAAATCCCCGAAGGAGCTGAGACAAGATCACACCGGAGTTCCCCCTGGCTCCCCGCAGAGACCCGGAAGAGATCGCTTTGGCAAGATCTTTCATTGTATAATCTTTCAATGCGGTCACTTCTTTTGCCGCAGACATGATCGTCAGCGACATATTGGTTCCTGTATCGCCGTCCGGTACCGGAAAGACATTCAGTTCATTGATAAATTCCTTCTTGGATTCAATATTCTGTGCGCCCGCTAAAAACATTTTCGCAAGCATTTCCACACTAATTGTTTTTGTAGCCACTTCCTATGTTCCTCCTTAAACTAATCGATGACCCTGACGCCTTCGATATAGATATTGATCTTATCCACCGGCATTCCGGAGAATTCTTCCACCTTATATTTCACGTTGCTGATCAGATTCTCCGTCACCGCGGAAATACTTACTCCATAGGCGACAATGATATGGAAATCCAATGTGATATGATTTTCATCCGATATGCTGACCTGGATTCCTCTGGTAAGGCTCTCCCTCTTCAGCAGGTGGACCAGGCCGTCTTTAACATTTACCGCGGCCATACCGACGATCCCAAAACACTCCACTGCCACGGTTCCCGCATATTTTGCCACTACTTCAGGATCTACCGTAATGATACCAAGGTCAGTGCTTATACAACCCTTCATATTCTAACCCTCCACTTCTTCAACTAGGATATCTTTTTGCGTATACCAGTTTAGTGTTACTATTATACCCCGTTTCTTCTTATATTACAAGATTTCCTAGGACACAAAAAACCCAGATTCCAAAATTGAAATCTGAGTTTTTAATTGCTTTTGTGTCTTTTGACTATGCACGCTCCACTTTGCCGGATCTTAAGCAGGAAGTGCAAACATACATCTTCTTTGTAGCACCGTTCTCTGTCTTTACACGTACAGATTTTACATTTGATTTCCACATCTTAGGTGTCCTTCTATGAGAATGGCTCACATGATTTCCGAAATGAGCACCCTTCTGACAAATAGCACATTTAGCCATGACTACACCTCCTAACGCTCATAATAAGCCTTTACAGACTCGCAACAATGATTATTTTAACAGAACGATTTTAAAAATGCAAGTGTTATTTCAGAATTTATCATCATTTACAGCAAAATAAATTATAGCCCGCCAATACACACAGCAAAATGCATAGAACCTCCACGAATGTATTTGGCAGTATCAGCGCCAGAATGATCCCTACAGCTACCCAAAACAGGGCAAATCCGATGATCCGTCTCACAAACTGCCCCCCTGCAGATCTTTTCGCTCTATTCTATGCGCCGCTCTTTCTTAAGATTCCTTTATTCTTCCTCCAAAATATCCATTACATCCTGCTCTGTCATGGAATCTTCTTTTTTCGTTCCAAATTTATCTACCACATCCGGAATCATATCCAAAATTTTCGTCATCGTATCCTGATTCTTAATATTCACAAGACGGGTCTTGCCATTCTGGATCACCAATACCGCGCAGGGGGTCATCTTTCCTCCAATACCGCCCGCTCCCCGTTCTTTCTGTTCTCCATTAAAGGCTCCCGCGCCCACAGCGAAAGAAACGTCAACCAGAGGAAGGATGATCGTATCATCAATATGGATCGCGTCGCCAACCACCGTTTTAGATGTGATCACGCCGTCCATGCCGTGAAACAGCGCTTCCACTGTACCCTTAAAATTATTGTCTGCCATATGTTCGATTCCTCCTGTATCTACCACTCAAAATTTTTAAAATCCCGATAAGTCTCTCTTACATTCCGGCTCCAGGCCAGCTTCCAGGCAAAAGCCGCCGCATGCCAGAGCCTTGCCTTTCCTTTGACCCATGCCTTGCCTTCCAGGACTTTCCGCTCAAAATCCGGGATAATATTGGTGTACCCGCCAATAAAAGGATAGATCATGCTTAAAGCCGCCAGAACCTGCCCCGTTGCGCAGGGATCCTCAAATCCATAGACTACTTGTATAGACGCTTTCCTTGGCTTAAGTCCCCGCAACAGCTTCAGGGTTTCCCGCTTCAGCCGTCCAAACGCGTCTTTATGGACCTCATTTTGAAGAAAATCCAGAACCTTGTCCTTTTTCTCCCTCAGCAGTTTTATCTTATCACAAAAACCTGAGAATGTACATTTGATCTTATAAAACCAGGCTTTTATTTTTGCCGGAAAAGAACGCTTCCTTTCGCCAGAAGTTTCTTCCCGTTCCGGCTTTGCCGCTTCCATGTCCTCAGCTTTCTTTTCAGCTTCTTCCTTGTACTCCTGAGTATTTTGGACCGTTTCAGTTTTTTGAGCTGTTTCAGTTTCTTGAGCTGTTTCAGTCTCTTGAGTTGTTTTAACCGCTTGAATTTCTTCCGTGCTTTTTTTAAACTCTTCATTCCCTTTCCTCACTTTCTCTTCCGGCTTCCCATCGGCCTGCTTTTTCTTTTCTGTTCCTTTGCTTCCAGCCTTTTTCCAGGCAGCTCTTAATCTCCAGACTGTTTCCCCATTTTTATAATACCCGTCTGCCCGGATCAGACCAAACAGCCAGGAGGCTGCCGCTTTGGCCCGCAGTGTATCCGCAGACCCTTCGCATCGGGCGGACGCTTCGTATCGGATAGGAACAAAAAGAATGATCCCGATCAGTAATACCAGTATTCCCAGTATGACAGCGATTATGATACCTATGATTTTTAAGATCAACAACAAAATATGCAGCATCTCATTCTTCCTGCTCCTTGTCTAAGATATAGGACCGGATATCCGTACCTTTTGTCTCATTATACACTTCCCGGACTATTTTTTCTACTAATTCCAGCGCATCCTCATAGTCTTTTGCAAGACCTACTACAAAAAGCGATTTCTTTGGATAGGATGGCTGCAGAAAAAGCAGACTGGAAAAGATTTCCAGCTGCTTTCCTTTTCCTTCCGCCAGAGTCACAAGATGAATCCCCGGCTGGAAGCGGTCTTCTTCTAACCGGCGGATAATTTTGTCTTTCTTTTTTTCCAGTCCTTCTGACAGATATAGATGTCGGTAATACCTCATAATTTTCTCACCATGATCAATAATAGGCGTCAAAGATTTCCTTAGCAACATTCACGGCCCTTGCCCGTCCGTCCGCAGATTCGATGATCACGCTGACTACCAGATCCGGGTCATCTACATTAGACATTCCTACAAACCAGGAGTGATCCTTCTCTTTATCAGAACTGTACTCCGCGGTACCTGTTTTTCCGGCTGCCGTATAACTCTGCCCGCTTAAGACAGAAGCTGTTCCGTATTCCACCACGCTGGTCATGTAGTCTTTGAGCTGAGCCGCTTCCCCAGAAGTCATCAGTTGGCCGTACTCTTCCGGCTGATACTCTTCGATCACCGTCCCTGTGTAGTTTGTAATAGAGTCGATCAGATAAGGGTTCATCAAGGTTCCTCCATTGGCGATAGCGGAGGTGATCAGCGCCATATGATAAGGACTCACCTGGGTCTCACCCTGTCCCATAGCCGTCATCATTCTCGCGGCATCTCCATCTTCCTCTGTCAGTGTAAAGCTGCTCTTATTATATGGCAGATCACAGGGAAGATCTGAGTTGAACAGAAGATCCTCCGCCGTGTTCCGGAAACTATTAATATCCAGCGATACCCCGATATTGGAAAAGGAGGTGTTGCAGGAATGAGCCAGACTGTCTCTTAGGTCTACTTCTCCGTGGACGGCCCCTCCATAACAATGGATCGTTGTATCTCCTGTCTGGATCTCGCCGTTACAGTCATAAGAATAAGAATCATAATTCGAATTTTCTCTCATATATTCCAGCGCCGTCACAATTTTGAAACTGGATCCGGGCGCATACTGCCCTTGGGTAGCGCGGTTTAAAAGCACGCTGTCTTCATTAGAATTAAGACTTTCCCAATTTTCCGCCACATCTCCAGGCGAAAAATCTGGTTTAGATACCATCGCCAGTACTTTCCCGGTAGAAGGCTCCATCACTACCACTGCGCCTTTTTGATTCCCCAGAGCGTCATACGCCGCCTCCTGAAGAGTCGCGTCAAGAGTGGTGACCACGTTATCCCCTACATTCTTTTCCCCTTGGAATTCCTTCTGAATCTTTTCCAGGAAGAAAGCATTGGAAGTCAGGAGCTCAAAATTGGCCAAAGACTCGATGCCTGATTTCCCTTGGACGGAATAGCCAACCACATGGGCGAACATATTTCCATAGGGATATTCTCTTGTCTCGGTACCATCTTCCGCTACAGAAGTTTCCGCCAAGATATTCCCATTCTTATCCAGGATCTTACCGCGGACCACCCGGTCCGCAAAGGAATCCTGTCTTTTGTTATAGGGACTCCGTATAAGGTCCTGGCTCTCTGCCACATTGAAATAGGCCATATATCCCATCATGACCAGGAACAACGCTACAAACAGGTAAGTCACTCTAGCGAATTCTTTGTTTCGGGCGCGCTTTTTCTTTGCCAGCCGCTTTTCCCGGCGCTTTAGTTCTTTGCGGTCTTTGCGGGACATTTCCCGCTTTTGCTGTTCTCTTCTGACCCGTTTTTCGGCTTCCCGCTGCTCGTAACCGTTCCTTCTTCTTTCTTTCAAGATTTTCCTCCTCGTCTTCACGTAAGATATAAAGTCCTTGAATGATTCCAAACATAATGATCGTGCTTAAAAGAGAGCTTCCTCCATAACTTACCAGCGGAAGCGTGACTCCCGTAGACGGGATGAACTTTGTCACTCCGCCAACATTGAGAAATACCTGGAAAATATAACAGGTGCCAAGTCCCAAAGCAATCAATTTATAAAACATGGTATGCAGCTGCATGGCGATATTCAAAAACATTACATAACAGCTGACGCAGATCAGGAGCATACAAAGAGCAAAGATCAATCCCAGTTCTTCCGCAATGGCTGAAAAGATAAAGTCCGAGACCACTACCGGAATCGTGTCCGGCTCTCCCTGGAAAAGGCCCATCCCAAACCAGCTTCCTGTCCCGATGGCGAACAAAGACTGGGCCACCTGATATCCTCCCGAATCATAGGTGGCAAATGGATCCTTCCAGACCAAGACCCGGACCCTTACATGATCGAATAAATAGTAAGCGATCACCGAGGCCGCACTTCCCGCTCCAAGTCCCGCCAGAATATAAAGGGGCTGACGGGTTGCCACATACAGCATGACCAGATATACCACAAAGATGATCAGCGCCGCTCCCAGGTCCCTGGAGGCTACCAGGATCAGCACATGGAAGGCCGCCAGCGCCGTTGTGGCCACAATGTTTTTAAATTCCAGCGATATCTTAAAGCTGGAAGCGACAAAGAATACAAATACGATCTTAACCAGCTCAGAGGGCTGTACGTTGATCCCTGCCACTGTAAATCCCAGCATTGCGCCGCCGCTGACTTGCCCTACAACAATTACCGCCGCCAGAGATATGATTCCCACAATTGCGTAGAAATTCCTCCACTCCGAGAATCTCTTAAACTTCCGTATGATGACTGGGACCACCAGACTGATAGCGATCGCGCCAGCGGCGATCATAAATTGCTTTACCGCGCTGGAATAATCCAGTCTGGTCAGCATGATCATACCAATACACAAAAGCATACACATATTATTGATGACCAGCCTGGATACTTTAGGATAGATAAATGTATACAAAAGTATAGTAGCTCCAAACAGCACTACTTGCATAAGATAGAACGCTAACAGCCGGATATCATCTGTCTCCAGATACATGATCAGAAACGCGATGATGTGTATCATAAACATCAGAATATTCTGATTTCGAAGCATTCCTTTCTTTCTATCCGGATCCTGAAACCCGAATATACTGAAACACATAAAGGTATACATCGTAATCATAATGATTATGATATATTTTGACAGCTCAATAATAATATTTACCAAATTTCCACCTACTTTACGCCTCTTTTAAAATGCCCCTTGGTATATTCCATCTCCAGAGGCGGGACATGAGTTCCCTTAGCAAACGCCTGACCGCAAAGGTCCAAGATCTCCCCAGCTTGTCTTCCCGTCTCAAAAGTAAAATCGATCCGCAGTCCCGCGGGATTTAATCTGCGCACCTCTTCCCCCTGTCCCAGGAGAGCCAGCGGCGCGCAGTTATAAATGATATTATAACAGTATCTGCAGCGGTTTTTTTACTGGAAATTTCTTTTTCTGTCTGTCTTCCAGATAGAGAATCCCTTCCTTTTTCTCACAGCCCCGATCGTTTTTTTGGATACAGTTAGCCGTGATCATTACCGGTTGATAGCCATATACGATCAGCATGGTTTTTTCCAGTCCCAAACCGGAGAGTTCCTTGCTGTTTAATTCCACAGGCGCCGTGCCGGTACAGATTCCGTTTTCCGACAGGAACCTCTTACTCCAGGAGTTAAACTCATACAAATTGTAATCGGAATAAATCTCCTTTGCAAACCCTTGGTCTAAGAGCCACTGGCGGCTTTCCCAGTTTCGGATCAAAACCCCGTCGCAGTTTTCTTCCAGTTTTTCATACAGCAAAGAAAATTCCTTCCTCGCTTCATCCCGAAAAATATACGGCATGGCAAAAAGGAGCTTCTGGCCGCTTTCCCTTAGATTTCCGAGAAATTCTCCAGATTTATATAAAAGTTCTCCATCCAGGATGATCTCTCCCACTCTTTCATCTTTCCATACGGTTTCCAGCTGGTCTTCTTTCTCCACCCGCGCCAGGAATCCTTCTCTTGCTGGTGTCTGTAAAGATGCATCCGGATGGCAGTCCTGCAATGGGATGATCTGGTCTTTCTTTCTTCGCTGTTCGTCCAGGAGGGTTTCTTTCAGTTTTCCAAGCCCTTCTCTTCGCAGAGTGTTCAGCGCCTGCATCGGAAGAAACACATCTCCCTCCAGTTGGATCTGTAAATCCTGAAAACAGAAGGGCTCCTCTCCCGTCTTTTTCATCTGCTTTTCTACCCGTTCTCTTGTAAGGGGCTGGTTCTTAGCGGGCTGTACGATTTCTCCTGTTATTTCCACGGAAATCCCCTGATAATCCAGTTCTAGTTTAGCATGATTTCCGACAGAAAGTATTAACATCCCATTAATTTTTTCTTGCATTTTAGGCAGAGCCAGCTCTTCCTTCTGGTCTTTGGTCCCCTTGGGCCGCTGAAAGGAGATCATATGCCGGCCATTCTGGCTGCGGTAATATCCCTGAAAGTATCCCCTTCTCTGGTAAATCCCTTCCAGTTCGGCCAAATCCTTCTTTTCTACCTGGAATCTTTCTTTTCCCGTTTCAAAATATCTGTCCGTATACTTTCGGTACATCTGTGTTACCTGATACACATAATCCGGCTGTTTCATCCGCCCTTCGATCTTAAAGGAATCAATCCCGGCTTCGATCAGATCTGGAATCAGTTCCACGGTACACAGATCTTTCATACTTAAGATATCCTGAGGTTTCCCTTCTCCGATCCGGTAAGACAGACGGCAGGGCTGGGCGCATTGGCCCCGGTTTCCGCTTCTTCCTCCGATCATGCTGCTCATCAGGCACTGGCCGGAATAACAATAGCACATGGCTCCATGGACGAAACACTCGATCTCAAGGCCGCTCTTTTCTTTCATATTCCGGATTTCCTCCAGGCTCAGTTCCCTGGCAGGCACGATGCGCGTAACGCCCTTCTCCCGGAAAAATCTTGCTCCCGCCTCGCTTGTCACCGTCATCTGCGTGCTGACGTGGACTGCCAGATCCGGAAACACCTTCCGGATCAAATCCAGTACCCCCACATCCTGGACGATCACCGCGTCTAAACCATTCAAATAGAAAGGGGAAAGATAATCCACAAGTCCCTCCAGCTCTTCTTCTTTCAGAAGTGTGTTGACTGTCAGATAAATCTTTCTTCCATGAAGATGGACATAATCTATTGCCTTCAGAAGTTCCTCTGTGTCAAAATTTGCCGCAAAAGCTCTGGCGCCAAATTTTTGTCCGCCCACATATACCGCGTCCGCCCCGGCGCACACCGCGGCTTCCAGGCTCCGGAAAGAACCCGCCGGAGCCAGTATTTCAACCTGTTTGTTTTTCATCTGATCCAATCCCTTTAAAAAAGGCTGTCTTCTGACAGCCTCTACTTCTTTTTATTTTTCATTTCTGTTTCAAGTTCCACAATTTTCATCTGAAGTTCCTTGTTTTCTTCCTTCAGACGGTCCATGGCTTTTTCCGCGTTCTCTAACTTGATCTGGACAGAAATCAATTCATGTTTCAGATCATACATATCTTTATCCTTCGCCTCAATGTCTGTTTCCAAAGAAGCTCCTTGTTTCCTTGCTTTAAAATAGTCGTCCGCGATATTCAGCGCCAACAGGACGCTTCGCGTCTCCGAATTCTGTTTGCGGTAGCCTTCGCTGCTGCTGCACTCCTCAATTTTATGATTCAGATAGGTAGACACCTTCTGCAGATACTCTTCACTCTCAAATCCACTCAGGGTAAATACCTTACCGCCGATCAATACCTCTGTAAAATTTTTTGATGATGCCATAGAAGTCTCCCCGACCTTTCCTAATATCTGTTACACTATTATAAATCAGTTTTACACAAAAACCAACTATTTTTTCTCATTTTCAAGGGAAATCCCCAAATGCCCGCAGGCTTTTGCCGTTGCCACCCTGCCTCTGGGCGTGCGCTGCAAATATCCGTTCTTCAAAAGATAGGGTTCATATACATCCTCGATAGTTCCCGCATCTTCTCCGATGGCAGCCGCCAAAGTATCAAGGCCCACAGGACCTCCCTGGAATTTGCAGATGATGGTCTCCAAAAGTTCCCGGTCTGTCTGGTCCAGTCCGGATTTGTCCACATCCAGAAGATCCAAAGCCGAATCTGCCACCTGGGCCGTAATATATCCATCGTAGCGAACCTGGGCGAAATCCCGCACCCGCTTCAGGAGCCGGTTGGCAAGCCTTGGCGTTCCTCTTGACCTGCGGGCAAGGGCATACGCTCCCGCCTCATCGATTCCAACCTCAAGGACTTTTGCGGATCTTAAAATAATATCCTTTAATTCGTCAATGGTATAGAACTCCAGCCGATGCACCACGCCAAACCGATCCCGCAGAGGCGCCGTCAGCATACCTGCCCTGGTAGTCGCCCCTACCAGAGTGAATTTGGGAAGATCCAAGCGGATGGATCGGGCCGTGGCCCCCTTCCCGATCATGATATCGATCGCATAGTCCTCCATCGCGGGATAGAGGACTTCTTCTACCTGGCGGTTCAATCGGTGGATCTCATCCACAAACAGTACGTCCCCCTCCTGCAGATTATTTAAGATCGCCGCCATTTCCCCCGGCTTCTCAATGGCCGGCCCGGAAGTGATCTTGATATTCACATCCATTTCATTGGCAATGATCCCCGCAAGCGTGGTCTTTCCAAGCCCCGGCGGTCCATAGAACAAGACATGATCCAATGCCTCGCCTCTTTCCTTGGCCGCCTGAATATAAACCTTCAGTGTTTCCTTGGCCTTTTCCTGGCCGATATAATCTTCCAGAAGCTGAGGGCGCAGATGATTCTCGATCTTAATATCTTCTTCCAGATTTTCTGTTGTAATGATTCTTCTGCTCATAATACTACCGCTTCTCCTCAGAACGCAACAAATTTCAGAGCCGCTTTCAGCACCTCTTCTACTTCCATATCTTCTGAAACATAGGCCTTCTTCACCGCCTGCAGAGCCTCCGTGTTTCCATATCCCAAAGCGATCAGAGCCTGCACTGCCTCGCCTGCCACTTCTCCGCCGCCGGAATTCGTTTCTCCCTGTCCGCTTCCTTCCTGGGCCGCATGTTCCAGCACATCCTCGATCTTTAGTTTATCTTTTAACTCCAGGATCAGTTTCTCCGCTGTCTTCTTTCCAATTCCAGGAGCTGCCGAGATTGCTTTTACATCATTGGACATGACCGCGAAACGCAGTTCGTCCGGCGTCAGCCCGGACAGTATCCCAAGGGCGCCTTTCGGGCCGATGCCGCTGACGCCGATCAGAAGGCGGAACACTTCCAGGTCGTCTTTGGTCAAGAACCCATACAACTGCATGGCGTCTTCTTTCACATTTAAATAAGTATAGATCTTCACTTGATGTCCTGCCGGCGGCATCTTGCCAAGCGCCTGCCCGGACATAAAGAGGGCAAATCCCACCCCTCCCACATCTATGACTGCCTTGTCCGCTTCCACCGCGGCAAGTTCCCCTTTTATAAATTCGATCATGTTTCCTCCTAATAAAAATTGATATTCACGAGACGCTTCAGCATTTCCCCTGCCGCGATTCCGATCAAAAACCCTGTGATCACTCCTGCCACCAGAAGTACCGGCACGTAATAGATCACACTGAAGGTTTCCACCACCACCATTGCGGTCAGAAGCTGGCCCACGTTGTGGAATACACCGCCCGCCACACTGATCCCGATCACGCTGAACCCGCCCAGCTTTTTCAAAAGCGCCATCACCGCCAGACTCAAAAGCCCGCCAGCCAGGCTGTAAAGGATACTAAAATAATTTCCAAAAATAAAACCGGAAAGTAAAATACGGACTATTGAAAGCAAAAACACTTCAAATAGCCGCATTTTATACAGTGCGATAACAATGATCAAATTGGCCAGCCCCAGCTTCACCCCAGGAATTCCAAATTGAAACGGGATCAGAGACTCCACGTAACTGAAGATGAGCGCCAGTGCCGTAAACACGCCAAAATAGGCAACTTTATTCTTCATCAGTACCTCCTACTGCACTACCGCATCATATTCGCTGCTCTCCGCGCTCTCGATTTCCACCGTAACTTTATTAGGAAGGCAGATGATCGATTCATGGCTTCTTGATATGTCTTTCTGATGCACGCACAACTGATCCGGGCAGTCAGCCTCTATCATGTCCGCTTTCCCACCCTTTATCTGAAGAATATTGGTTCCGCCATTGATCTCTATCTCCTGGTCTTCTGAAAGATCGTAAGTTCCTTCGATCTCTCCCGCTACCTTAACTACCACTTTGCCGGCGCCGCTTCCGCCGATCACTTCGTGAAGAAGGAAGGCCAGCGCTGCCACGCAGAGGATGATCACGATCAATGCCCAGTCTTTCTTTTTCAACTTGATTTTCATATACCTTACCTCTCTGCACCTTATTCTATCATAAGATTTTCTGGTCTGCAACCAAACGTTCGATTGCATATCCCGTTTTTCATGTTATACTATATGGTAGTAAATGAAGTAATGAGGTGTTTTATGAGATATAAAAAAATCGCGGCTCTTCTTACCGCGGCCATCCTTCTTCTTCCTGGATGTTCCGGGCTCACGGAAAAGAGAAATCTTGTGTATACAGATACACTCTATGACACAGTGATCAGCGTCAAGATCTTAGATCCAGCCGGCGACGATATCTTAAAAGGCTGTGAAAAACTCTGCAGGAAATACGACACGATGTTTTCTTATACAAACGAAGACAGCGACATCTACAAGATCAATCACGCAGGCGGAGCCGCTGTGGAAGTATCAGAAGAAACTATTGATCTGATCAAACGAGGCATCTATTACGGTGATCTTTCCGATGGGGCTTTCGACATTTCGATCGGAGCGGTTTCCTCTCTGTGGGATTTCAGCTCCGAAGAGCCGGCAGTACCTTCCAGCGCCGCTCTTGCCGAGGCCAGAACCCATGTCAACTATAAGAATATCATTTTAAAAGACAATACTGTCATGCTAAGAGACCCAAAAGCCGCCATCGATGTAGGCGCTATCGCGAAAGGATATATCGCGGACCGAGTGAAGGAGTATCTGGAGGATCAAGGTGTAAAACACGCGGTCATCAATCTTGGGGGCAATGTACAGACCATTGGGACAAAACCTGACGGAACCGACTATAATATCGCGATTCAAAAACCATTTGCAAAAAGCGGGGACGCCATTACCTCTGTAAAAGTAGCGAATCAATCGGTAGTTTCCACCGGAATTTACCAGCGCTATTTTGAGGCCGATGACGGAACTCTCTATCACCATATTTTGGATCCTTCCACAGGAGCCCCATGCAAAAATAACCTTTACAGCGTTACCATCATCACAGATTCATCACTCACAGCAGATGCGTTGAGTACCACCTGTTTTCTCCTGGGATATGAAGAGGGCATGCGTCTGATCGATCAATTGGATAATGTGGATGCTGTGTTTATTACCGATGATCAGAAACTTCACTATTCATCTAATTTTCAAAAGAAACAATAAAACTCAATCGAGTAGGAGGGAGTGATTAACTCCCGTCCTCTCACACCACCGTGCATACCGTTCGGTACACGGCGGTTTCAATAGTTGACGTGCAGAGACTGATAAGCTGTGGTTAAATCATAGAAACCCCAGTTTATCAGTCTTTCTTTAGTTAGCGCTCTTTTGACCACGCCTGTGTTAGACATCCTCCAGTAGGATTTCCTACTGTATGCTCCCTCACAGGCTGCCCATTCCGGTAAGCCCAGTCCCATCAGTTTTCTTCTTCGGGTCTTTGGCCGTTTCCACTGTTTCCAGATACACATCCGTATCCGGCGGTACAGCCATCCGTTCAGGCTTTCGATATTCTTCTTCATGTCCGCTATCCCATAGTAGTTCAGCCATCCTCTCATGTAGACTTTTATCTTCTCCATGGTTCGGATAATACTCCCGCACCTGCTCCGGGAAGTGAGCTTGCGCAGTTTATCCTTGGCTTTCTTCCACGACTTTCCATGGACACGGACGTAGATTCCTTTTCCGTTCTTCCCAAAACAAAAGCCAAGGAACTTAAAATTTCCGATTGAGAACACGCTGACTGTCCGGCTCTTTTCCCGATTCACTTTCAGCTTCAGCGTTCCCTCCAGATACTTCGTACTGGATTCCAGCAGTCGTTCTGCCGCCCGCTCACTCTTCGCCAACAATACAATGTCATCTGCATAGCGGATACACGGCACACCCCGTCTCTGGAATTCCCAGTCGAACTCGTTCAGGTACACGTTTGCCAAAAGGGGAGAGAGATTTCCTCCCTGTGGGGACCCTTCCTTTGTCTCTGTTACAACTCCGTTCTCCATCACTCCGCTTTTCAGGTATCGCTTTACCATCTGTATCACCCTCTCATCTTTTACCTGTTTTCTCAACAGGTTTAGCAGGATTGTATGGTTCAGCGTATCAAAGTACTTTGACAGGTCAAGGACGACCGCCCTTGTATAACCCCGTTCCATGTACTCTTTTATCCTGTGTATGGCGTCTTTTGCCCCATGTCCCGGACGATAGCCAAAGCTGTCATCCGAAAACAGCGGCTCGTAGATTGGCATGAGCTGCTGGAGCATTGCCTGTTGGATGATGCGGTCAATGACCGTTGGGATGCCTAGCTTGCGCACCCCTCCGTCCGCCTTTGGGATTTCCACCCGTCTGACAGGAGACGGGGTATACTTCCCCTTTCGGATTCTCTCTGTCAGTTCGTAGTTGTGCTCCTTTAACCATGGCAGGGCCGCTTCGATGGTCATTCCGTCGACTCCCGGCGCTCCCTTGTTTGCTTTTACTCTCTTGTAAGCTCTGTTCAGGTTATCTTTCGCCAGAATCTTACCCAAGATGTCCGACTCTGCACTGTCCCTTTCCTTCCATATCCGGTTGAATGAGCGGTGCGCTCTCACATACCCTTTGCGTTCCGCGCTATCTCTTTGTGAGCAGCTTTCTCCGTTTTCTGTACCCATCTGCCCATTCCTCCTTTCCCTGTCGTACTAAGGGCTCCTATTGATTTAGCCCTTCGCCGAAAAAACTTCCGGCTACTATGGCCTCTGCTGACTTCTGTACGCTCAACATTACCTCTCGATAATGGTTACTCTTTTTAGAGCATTCCGCACAGACCTCCCTGGGTACCACACGTTTCTTTCCCTCCATCTATCTGCCGCATTTACTGTACATGATTCCGTGTAGCTATCGGGCTTCGTCTTGTATAGCAGACTTACCCTCATGTACAGCCTTCTATACGATTTCTGTCCGTCAGACCAGAGGTTTGCCCATGGGTTAGTAGGTTCCCCACATCCGGCTTCCTTCAGATTCCACCTTGCGGTGGACACCCTTGCCTTCGGCTATATCCTTCCCACTACCGGGCGGATTTGGGACTTGCACCCTTAAGAAACGTGCGCCGCCAGGCGCACTATAAAAAAGGATCTGCAAAAACAGATCCTTTTTTCAATCTTAATAATAATAGGTTGTGGATGCGCCGATCATTGCTCCAAAAATCACAAAGAAAATAATGTAGATCACAAGAAGCACTCCGTATATGATCAGCATCGCCCGACAGTAGTTTCTCCGGTTGATATTTCCCTTCTTACCAAATGCCCATACAAAATAAATGATAATACCGGCGCAGGGGATAAGCAGCGCCAAAATCGTTAACAGCCATTCTCCCATCGTCATCGGACTGGTGTCCATCTGGGGC
This sequence comes from Lachnospiraceae bacterium KGMB03038, assembly GCA_007361935.1. NCBI lineage: Bacteria > Bacillati > Bacillota > Clostridia > Lachnospirales > Lachnospiraceae > Lachnospiraceae bacterium KGMB03038. The sequence goes on from CP041667.1 coordinate 1,819,878, forward strand.
TGCTGTGTATAATTCTGTCCATAACCCTGAGGATTCGCGGCGTTATAATTATTATATCCATTCGTATAATTCTGGTTATAGTTATTATAATTCCCATAATTATCCTGATACTGCTGATAATTAGTATTCTGAGACTGTCCTGGATTCTGCTGATAGTTCATATTCTGGGCCTGTCCCGAATTCTGCTGATAAGTATACTGATACTGGGGCTGATCTCCCTGGCCCTGATTTTGAGTCTGATTCTGCTGATAGGTATACTGATATTGGGTCTGAGACTGCTCTCCCTGATTCTGATTCTCCGTCTGATCCTGGCTCTGCTGATCAGCGGAAGATTCCGTCTTCTGCACGTTCACATCTGCGTTAGGATCAGTATATACAGGCTGCTGGTCCAGATTCTGGCCATTGTTTTCAGGTGTATTGTCAAAATTGTTTTCCATAGTCGTAACCCTCCTTACCATACTGACAACATTTTATCATGATGTTACCGCAAATGCAATAGAACCCCTTGAATCCTAGACAGCAGATTCCCGCTGTAATAGCTCATAGGCGGCTGTCCCGGGAAAAACCGCCACATCCTCCAAAAATAAAACAAAATCATAGCTACTGCCAGGACTGTCACACACTTGCGCAAGACCGGCTGTCTCTTCTTCCCGCTTACGTACCGGTTCCAGCAGAATACCGCCGCAAGCACGATGATCGGGAAAATAAACGGATGGGTTTCCCATGCGCCGGCAAAATCCAGGCGGAGCACACAGAAAGCAGCGCGGGTCATGCCGCATCCGGGGCAGGGATAGCCTGTTGCCAAGACCATAGGGCACATACTGTGAAGGATATATTTAAAAAAAAGAAAATACAAAGCCAAAGCCACAATTGCCCATCTAGCCTGACAAATATCCTCTTTTAAGATCTTCCACCCGTCATGGACAGTCTGTTTCACGGTTCGCTTCATTAGAAATTTACTCCTTTTTTCATTTGGGCCGGGGGATTTTTAAAAATCCCCCGGCCCAAATTGAAAAATAAAACTTATAATATGATCTTCTTCGGACATTTCTCTGCGCACGCGCCGCAGTTTGTACATTTTGAGGTATCAATGTATGCCACATTATCTACCACTTTTACTGCCTCTGCCTCGCATACCTTCTCACACATCTTACAGCCGATACATCCCACAGAGCAGGCTTTCATAACATCTTTTCCTTTATCCTTGGAACTGCACTGTACCAGATGTTTCTGTTCATACGGAACAAGTTCGATCAGATGTCTCGGACACGCAGCCACACACTTGCCGCAGGCCTTACATGCTTCTTTATCCACCACAGCCACTCCGTCTACAATATGGATCGCGTCAAAGGGGCAGGCTTTTACGCAGGTACCCTCACCGATACATCCATAAACGCAGGCTTTTGGTCCGCCATTTTGCATCATATTGATCATGACGCAATCATGGAGTCCATTGTAATCGTAGCTTGTTTTCGCAGCCTCACAGGTTCCGGCACATTTTACAAACGCCACCTCATGAATCTGTTCTCCGGCATCTACTCCCATGATCTCTCCGATCTTGGCCGCCACCGGAGCGCCACCTACCGGGCAGGCGTTTACCGGAGCTTCCCCGGCCGCGATCGCCGCGGCGAGACCAGAACATCCCGGATATCCGCAGCCGCCGCAGTTATTTCCAGGAAGAACTCCCAGAACCTGCTCTTCTTTTTCATCAACTTCTACCGCAAACTTTTTGTCCGCAAGTCCCAGGAAGATACCGATGAATAAGCCAGTACCGCCTACAATGACTGCAGCCAAAATAATCCCTGTTATACTCATATCCATCTTCCTCCTATATCAATCCTGAGAATCCATAGAAGGCGATCGCCATCAACGTTGATGTCAAAAGTACGATCGGCATTCCCTTAAAGGATTCCGGGATATCGTTATATTCCATTTTCTCGCGGATACCGGCCAGCAGAACGATCGCGATCAGATAACCGACACCCGTCGCGAAACCGTTTACCACGCTTTCCAGAAGATTGTATTCATCCTGTACATTGTTGATGGCTACGCCCAGCACCGCGCAGTTCGTGGTAATCAGCGGCAGGTATACACCCAACGCGTTATACAGAGAAGGCACAAACTTCTTTAAGAACATTTCCACGATCTGGACCAAAGCCGCAATGACCAGGATAAATACGATCGTGTTCAGATAGTCGAATCCCAATGGTTTCAAAATAAATTCATACAGCAGGCTCGCCACAAATGATGCCAGCGTAATAACGAAGATTACCGCTCCGCCCATTCCAACGGCTGTCTCCGTCTTCTTGGAAACGCCCAGGAAGGAACAGATTCCAAGGAACTGGCTGAGTACGACGTTACTTACAAGCGCAGAACCAACTGCGATCAAAATCAAATCTGCCATCTTTTACCCCTCCTATTCCTTTCCGTTCTCAGCGGCTGAAGCACAACCGCCGCAGGTCGCACAGTCCGCGCCGCATCCGGACTGGATCTTGGACGCGTCTTTGCCCTTCTTCTCCATGTTGATCTTTACCTTATTCTGGATCGCCGCCAGCACAGCCAGTACCAGGAAGGCTCCCGGAGCCTGGACAAAGATAGCGACCGGCACATAGCCTGCCGTTCCAGCGGCCTCATCCGCGATCGGCAGAAGCTGATAGCCGAAGATCTGACCAGCGCCAATGATCTCGCGGACCGCTCCGATGGCGATCAGAGCCACCGTAAATCCAAGCCCCATGCCAAGTCCATCGAAAATAGACGGCAGGACAGGATTTTTAGAAGCATAACTCTCCGCGCGGCCCAGGATGATACAGTTTACAACGATCAGCGGAATATAAAGTCCCAGCGCGTCATAGAGAGAAGGCGTAAAACCTTCCATCAGGAAATCTACGATAGTTACAAAAGATGCTACAACTACGATAAACGCAGGCATCCGGACAGAATCCGGAATCACTTTACGCAGCATAGAAATCAGCATGTTGGACATAACAAGCACCGCTGTAGTAGATACTCCCATGCCCAGACCGTTCATCGCAGAAGTGGTGACCGCCAGCGTCGGACACATACCAAGCATCAGAACAAATATAGGATTTTCATCTATCAGACCATTTTTCAGTCTTTCGCCACAACTATTCATCTCAACTACCTCCTAAAACGCGTTCTGGAAATAACCAAGCGCCGCGTTTACCGCACTGGTTACTGCTCTCGAAGTAATGGTAGCGCCGCTGATGGCATCGATTGGTTCCCCCTCGCCGCCGTCTTTGGATACATAAAACTTCTCTGTCTGCACACCAACATACTGCTCATAGAAAGAGCTCTCCGTCGCCTTCATACCAAGTCCGGCAGTTTCGCTGATAGAAAGGAAGGAAACACCGCTCACCGTACCGTCCGCGGTGATGCCTACCGTGATCTGGATGTCGCCGCCGTATCCCTCTCCATCTGTTACAGTGATCACATATCCTGTATCACCGCCGTCTACCGCGCAGACCTCATCAATACTTCCAGACATTCCCAGATCTTTGATCACCTGGGCGGCCACATCCCCGTCTACGTCTATCTGTTCAAACGCATCCTGTGACGCATCAGGGAATACCGCCTGCCACGCTTCCCTCTTCGCCTGCTCCTGGGCGTTGGCGATCGGTTCTTTCGTGATTTCATATACAAGTCCCAGCAGAAGACCGGAGACTAAAGTGATCACAGTCAGGATGATTGTATTCTTGATAATCTTGTTCATTATTTCTCTCCTCCTTTACCAAATGGTTTTGGAAGAGTAACCTTCTCGATCAACGGAACCAGAAGGTTACTGATAATGATCGCATAGGAAACACCTTCCGCGCTTCCGCCAAAAATACGGAACAGACCGGTCAGCAGTCCAAGGATGATTCCATATACGATCTGCCCCTTCTTAGTGATCGGGGAAGTCACATAATCCGTAGCCATAAACCAGGCTCCCAGCATAAGTCCTCCGCCGCACAAATGAGCGGTAATGTACTGAGGATCAAAGAATCCGATCTCTGGATGAGCCACATGACCAAAAATACCGACAAAGATCACAAATGTTACAATATATGTACCAGGAATCCTAAGATCGATCACACCCATCAGGATCAAGAAGATTGCCCCGATGATGATCGCGATCACAGAAGTCTCTCCGATGGTTCCTGGAATGGTTCCGATCAGCATGTCCATGGTATTGACCTGATCCAGAGCCCCTTCCTTCACATAGGAAAGAGGAGTCGGTCCTGTAACGCCGTCATAGACAAATGTGGTCATCTGGCCGGCAAAGGAGATCATCAGGAAACATCTCGCGCCCAGCGCCGGGTTCATGAAGTTCTGTCCCAGACCGCCAAACAACTGTTTTACTACAAGGATCGCGAAGATACCTCCCAAGACGCCCATCCACCAGGGGGCTGTAGGCGGCATATTCAATCCGAGCAAAAGTCCGGTAACGACCGCGCTGAAATCGTTGATCGTCACCTTTTTATGCATCAATTTCTCATAAATAAACTCCGTCAATACGGATGATACTGTAGTACTGATCAGCATGATCAGCGCAGATAAGCCAAAGTTATAAACTCCGAACGCAGATGCCGGCAGCAGCGCGATGACTACCATGAGCATAATATTGCCGGAGGTAACTCTGTCACGTATATGTGGTGAAGACGACACTTTTAATTTGTTCTCACTCACGTTTGTTCACCTCTTCCTCAACATTCTTTTGATTATTTCTTCTTGCGGTTTGCAAGCGCAATCTTTCTCATGGAACCGATCGCCTGTTTCAGCGGACGTTTTGCCGGGCATACATAACTGCAGGAACCACATTCCATACACTCCAGCCCTTCATGTTTTGTAAACGCCTCTTCATTGTGATTCTCCGCGTAATCCGCCAGTCTTGACGGAATCAGACGGCTTGGACAGGCTTCCACGCACCGGCCGCAGTTAATGCAGGCTGTCGGTTCAAACTTAGAAGCCTCATCTTTGGTAAATCCAAGAATCGCAGATGAAGTTTTCGTTACCGGAACATCCAGCGTAAACATAGCAAATCCCATCATCGGACCGCCGGAGATCAATTTCTGCGGATCTTCCTTGAATCCGCCGGCCGCTTCCACAAGCTCCGCCTGATTGATTCCGAACGGAACTTTGAAATTCCCCGGTTCATTGACCGCGTCTCCGCTTACCGTAACAATCCTCTCCATGGATGGTCTTCCCTCTACAACCGCCTGATAGATGCTGATCATAGTAGCCACGTTATCAACTACACATCCCGCGTCTGCCGGAAGCATAGCGGAATTAATCGCCCGTCCGGTGGTAGCATAGATCAATTGACGCTCGCCGCCCTGCGGGTATTTTGTCTTCAATGCAAGGACCTCCATCCGTGGTTCGTCCTTGGTAAGCTCTTTTAATTTCGCGATACAGTCTGGCTTATTATCTTCAACGCCAAAGATTCCTTTTGCGTTGTCAAACAACCGGAGCACCGCCTTCATACCGCCTACCAGTTTCTCCGGCATCTCCAGGATCGCCCGGTAGTCTGCGGTGATGTAAGGTTCACATTCCGCGCAGTTCGCGATCACATAGTCGATTTTATCTGGTTCTTTGGGAGAAAGTTTTACCTTCGTCGGGAAACCCGCTCCGCCCATACCAACGACCCCAGCTTCGCCGATCGCGTTTAAGATCTCCTCTTTGCTCATCTCCTCCAGGGGCTTTACTTCAGGATATTCTACTTCCCGGTATTCCCCGTCGTTTTCAATCACAATACTGTTCACCATTCCCCCTGTCGGATTCAGATGAGGCTCGATCGCCTTCACTGTCCCAGATACGGAAGAATAAATAGGCGCGGAAACAAAACCGCCTGCTTCCGCGATCTTTTGTCCTTTCAGAACCACATCCCCAACTTTAACGACCGGCGCCGCCGGGGCACCGATGTGCTGTGAAACTGGATAGACCAGGCTGCCCTTCGGCTTTAGTTCGACAATTTCCGAGCCTTTTGCCAGTCCCTTGCCGTCATCCGGGTGGATTCCACCCTTAAATGTTAACAATGCCATCCTTTTTCCTTCCTTCCTTTTTACTCTCTTTATAACTATACAAGAAAAAGGCCTTTTTATCTAGTAAAAAAGGCTAATTCCTTGTACATTTCCAAATACAGCTTGACGCTTTTTTAACAGACAAAGGATAGAGACTCTGGTGCCTCTATCCTTATAAAATCTGTGTTATATTTTTGTCGATTATTCTTCCTCTGAACCACCGTCATCCACACTTTCTGTCTCTGCCGCTGTTTCTAACGCCTTCATGCTCAGGCTGATCTTCTTCTCTTCCACATTCAGATCTACGATCTTTGCTGTGATCATCTGTCCAACAGACAATACGTCTGATGGTTTATCTACATGAGCTCTGGAAATCTGGGAAACATGGAGCAGAGCGTCAACTCCCGGCGTCAGCTCCACAAAAGCTCCAAAGTCAGTCATTCTGGCGACTTTCCCCTCGATCACGGTACCTACCGCGTAATCTTCCGCCGCGTTAGCCCACGGATTTGTCTCCGGGAACTTTAAGCTCAGCGCGATCTTCGTGTCATGGATATCTTTCACCAGAACTTTTATCGTCTCTCCCACCTGGAATACTTTCTTCGGATTTTCCACACGTCCCCAGGACATCTCAGAGATATGGAGCAGTCCGTCAATACCGCCAAGGTCGATGAACGCGCCGAAATCGGTCACATTCTTAACGGTTCCTTCTACCGTATCGCCCACCTGGAGTTTCGCGAACAGTTCTTTCTGTCTCTCCGCTCTCTCCGCTACCAGAAGCTGACGGCGGTCGCCGATGATCCGGTTTCTTCTTGGATTAAACTCGCTGATGACAAACTCGATCTCCTGATCCTGATATTTGCTCAGATCTTTTTCATAAGTATCAGAAACAAGGCTTGCGGGGATAAACACTCTCGCCTCGTCGATCACCACGCTCAAACCTCCGCCCAGAATCTGTGTTACAGGGGCTTTCAGCACCTCATGGTTTTCATATGCTTCTCTGAGACGCTCATTGCCTTTTTCAGCCGCCAGTCTCTTATAAGTAAGAAGTACTTGACCTTCTCCATCGTTTACCTTCAGAACCTTTACCGTCATTTTATCGCCTACAGACACAACTGTTGTCAGATCTACATTGGGCTCGTTGGTATACTCATTTCTCATGATGATCCCGTCTGCTTTATACCCGATATTTAAAATGATCTCGTCCGGTTTTACATCGATGACGGTACCATCAACAACCTCTCCATTTCTGATAGTTTTAAATGATTCTTCCAACATTTGTTCAAAAGTTTTTTCTGACATTATTTTGAACCTCCTCAATTATTTTGTTGGGCGTGGATGCCCCTGCTGTAATACCTACTGTTTCCACGGACCTTAATTGATTCATATCCAAATCGTCAAGTGTCTGTATATAGTACGTATCCGCACACGCATTACTGCAAATTTCAAATAACTTCCGAGTGTTTGAGCTTTTTTTATCGCCGATCACGATCATTGCTCCCACTCGTTTCGCAATATCACGCGCCTCCTCCTGGCGCTCTTTTGTGGCACTGCAAATCGTATTTAAAACAATTATATCATACCCCTTTTCAGCTATAATTTCAACTAATTCTTTGAATTTATTGTAATTAAATGTCGTCTGAGAAACGATACAGACTTTCTGTAAAGGGTCTTTTATTGTAAACGACTCCGCTTCCTCTTTGGTCTGGATGATCGTCACCGGACCTCCGGCCCAGCCGCTGATTCCTTCCACCTCTGGATGCTCCGGATTTCCAACGATCACAATATGCGATCCTTTCCCGCTTTCTTCCTCTACGATCTTATGGATCTTCTTTACAAAAGGACAGGTGGCGTCCACACACCGGATCCCTTTCCGCTCCATCAAACCGCAGATTTCTTTGGAAACTCCGTGGGATCGGATGATCACTATGCCTTCTTCAACCGCGGCCAGCTCTTCTTTTGAATCCAGGACTTTTACACCCTTTTGCTCCAGATCTTTGACCACTTCGTCATTATGGATGATGGGTCCGTAGGTGTAGATCGGTTTCCCGCCGGCTTGTCCCACCTGCTGGTATACCGTATCCACCGCCCGTCTGACACCAAAACAAAATCCCGCCGTCTTCGCCAGTTCTATCTTCATCTGCTTTCTCCTTACCCTCTGCAAAGCTCTATGATCCGAGCCGTTACTTCCTCGACAGTCAGATTGGAGCTGTCTACCAGGACCGCGTCTTCCGCCTGCTTAAGAGGCGCTGTCTTACGGGTCATATCCCGTTCGTCCCGTTCCTGGATGTCTTTCGCGATCTCATCCAGGCTGCAGGGGATTCCTTTTTCCTTTAACTCTTCATATCTCCTTCGGGCTCTCGTTTCCACACTGGCTGTCAGAAAGATTTTTACATCCGCGTCCGGAAGTACGCAGGTGCCGATATCCCGGCCGTCCATAACCACATCTTCTGTCTTTGCCAATTCTCTTTGCAGCTCCAGCAGCTTCTGTCTTACCTCTGGAATAGCGGAGCTTTTGGAAGCCATATTCCCCACTGCTTCCTCCCGGAGTCTGCCGGTCACATTTCTCCCGTTCAGATATACCTGCTGGATCCCGTTCTCATACTGGATCCCCACTTCAGCACCGGAAACAGCTTCTGTCATCCGGTCCGTCTCATCCGCCCGAATTCCCTGTTCCAGAAAATAGAGCGCCAGAGCCCGGTACATGGCTCCTGTATCTACATAGATAAACCCCTTCTCTTTTGCTACTCGTTTGGCAATGGTACTCTTTCCGGCCCCCGCGGGACCGTCAATGGCAACCTGATATCCCATGTTCTCCTTCCTTTCTCTATAAATAAAAAAAGCCCCGGATTCAGGGGCTTTCAAATCCTGACCACTGTAACAGTATAGCGCATATCTTACCGTGAGACAAGATGCAATTTATGGCTGTATTTTCTTAAGCTTAAGCGCAGGGATCAGCATGCCTCCAAGGCTGTTTCCCATGGTCATGAAAAATAGATAAGACAAACTTTTCACCGACCACATCCCCGCCAAAGATATATAGAACATGTTGGCAATACAATGCTCGAATCCGCATAAGATAAACACGCTGACACAGAAGATCAAAATCAGAGGATTGCCGGTCGAACGGAAACCGTCCACCGCCACATACATCAAGATCCCGCAGAAAAAGGCCAGGATCAAAATACTGGCCGGGCTGTCTGACAGTTTCGTCTGACAAAGCTGTACCGCTCGCTCTCTGATATTTTCCCCAATCCTGGTCTGGGCAAGAAGACCTGCCCCCAGCGCTGTTCCCGCCAGATTCCCGATCCAGGCAGCCAGCAAAAGCGCAAGGTAAGGCTTCACTTCCGTCTGCTGGACCAGATATCCGATCTTTCCTGTATACAGATACAGGCCATTCAAAACAATGGCATACAATCCTACCCCAAAGAGCACGCTTCCCACTATCGGCTGTTCCACAGAAAGATAGACCGTCCCTCCGATCGAAATTGCCAGTCCCGCTCCCGCGGCCTGAAGGAAGATGCTTCCCATTCGCTTCATAGTTCCTCCTAATGACTCTCTCCGCTGACGCGGCTTCTTACATTCCCCGCAGATATCCGGCCGCCCGCAGCACATGGCCGGCTAAAACTGAGGTGGTCACACTGCCAACGCCTTTTGGCACCGGACTGATATAGGAGGCTTTCCGGCTTGCCTCCTCAAAATCCACATCCCCGCAGAGATTCCCTTCTTCATCCACATTGATTCCCACGTCTATCACAACGGCCCCTTCTCCTACCATATCCCCAGAGATCATCTTTGCTTTCCCTGCCGCGGCCACCAGGATCTGCGCTTCCTTACAGACTCCTTTTAGATCCTCTGTCCGGGTGTGGCAGACTGTGACTGTCGCATGTCTTTTCAAAAGCAGCATGGCCGCCGGTTTCCCGATCACCATACTTCTTCCCACCACTACGGTCCGCCTGCCCTTAGGGTCAATGCCGTAAGCATCCAGCATGGTCATGACCGCTTCCGCCGTACAGGGCGCATACCCGGTTTCATCGCCGGCAAATACTTTCGCTATATTTACGGCGCTCATACAGTCCACATCTTTCCTGGGATCGATCATTGCCTTCACCGGTTCTTCATCCAAATGACTTGGGAGAGGACGGAATAATAGAATCCCATGTACGTTTGGATCTTCATTCACCTGCCGGAACGCATCCTCGAATTCCTTCTGAGAGATCTCTTCCGGCAGTTCCACCACCCGGCAGCCGATTCCTGTCAGTTCCATCCGTTTCTTGGCGCCCCGCTCATAGGCCAGATCGTCCGGGCGGTTTCCCACCCGGAGGATACAAAGCATAGGCAGGATCCCCTGGCTTTTCAACGTTTCTGTCCGCCGGATCAGATCCTCTTTCATAGACTTTGCCACATCTGTCCCCATCATGACTGTACTCATTGTCCTTTTCCTCCCTCTTTCTCAGCGGATCTTCTCCAGCACATCCTGGTAGATCTTTTCTTTCTGGCGGCTTCCCTCCTGGATCATCGCCTCTGCCTTGCTGTTCATCTCCTTGGCCCGTTCCCGGTTTTTCATCAGTTTCGTGTTAATAAAGATATTCAGAGAAGCGCCTTCCAAAGCGGCCTGGGCAAACAGGATCCCAACCCCCACATCGCTGACGGCGATCCTGCTGCCTTTCTCTCCCAAAACTTCCAGTTCTTCCATAACCTTCCGGATCGTCTCCATGATTTCCATGGGAACCACGCTCGCCTCATACAGCGCCTCTTCCATAACCGCTTCTTTCTTCTCCTGCTGCTCTTTTGTTTCTCTGGGCAGACCATAAGCTTTGGAAAGCGGCTCAAAAGCCTTCGCGTCCGCATCCGTCAGGCGGACCAGTTCTTCCTGAAGCCCTTTCAGCTTTATAAGGCTGGCCTTGATCTCCTCTTCCACATCCGCGTACCTTTTCTTGCCGATAGTCAGATTGGCCACCATCATGCCAAGAGCGCCGGCAAACGCGCCTACCGCCGCCGAGGCTCCGCCGCCGCCCGGCACCGGTTCCTTAGAAGAAAGCGCCTCCAAAAATTCCGTCGTTTTCTTTTCCAGCATCATTTCTCTCTTCCTCCTAGAACAATCCTGAGATCACACCGTCCGCATCCACATCGATCTTCTCTGCCGCCGGTACTTTAGGAAGGCCAGGCATCTTCATAATGTCTCCGGTAAGCGCCACCAGAAATCCGGCACCCGCGGAAGCGGCAATATCCCGAATCGTGATCCGGAATCCTCGCGGACGCCCCAGCATCTTGGCGTCATCCGTCAGAGAATATTGATTCTTCGCCATACAGATCGGAAGCCCTCCCAGTCCGATCTCTTCTAAGTTTTTAATCTCTTTGTTGGCTTTGGCAGTATAGTCCACCCCGTCAGCACCATAGACTTTTACAGCGATCGCTTCGATCTTCTCTTTGATCGGAGCGGCTGTATCATAGACGAATTCCATCCTGCTTTCTTCCTCGCAGAGACGAATCACTTCCCGGGCCAGTTCCTCGCCCCCGGCGCCTCCTTTGCCCCACACCTGGGAGAGCGCCGTGTTGACGCCTGATTCTTTGCATTTCTGCCGCACAAAGTCCAGCTCTGCCTGGGTATCTGTAGGAAACTGGTTGATCGCTACCACCGCCGGAAGGTGATATACCTTTGTAATATTTTCAATATGTTTCAACAGATTTGGAATCCCTTTTTCCAGAGCCTCCAAATTTTCTTCCTGCAATTCGTTCTTGGGAACTCCCCCATTATACTTCAAAGCTTTGATGGTGGCAACTAAAATCACCGCGTTTGGTCTAAGCCCAGACATCCTGCACTTAATATCTACGAATTTCTCCGCGCCCAGATCCGCTCCAAATCCAGCCTCCGTCACCATATAATCCGCCAGCTTCATACCCATCTTTGTAGCGATCACGCTGTTGCATCCATGGGCGATATTCGCAAAGGGTCCGCCGTGGATAAAAGCCGGGGTTCCTTCCAGCGTCTGTACTAGATTCGGTTTTAACGCGTCTTTTAAGAGCGCCGCCGCGGCCCCTTCCGCATGGAGATCTCCTGCGGTCACCGGTTTTCCGCTTCTGGAATAGGCGACGATGATCTTAGATACCCTCTCTTTGAGATCCAGAATATCTTTTGCCAGGCAAAAAACCGCCATAATTTCAGAAGCCACCGTAATATCAAACCCATCCTGTCTAGTCACGCCGTCTGCTTTGGCTCCCAGCCCATCCACAATGCTGCGCAGCTGTCTGTCGTTCATATCCACGCACCGCCGCCAGGTGACCCGGTTGGTGTCAATATCCAGCGCGTTGCCCTGATGGATGTGGTTGTCCAGCATAGCGGCGATCAGGTTATTGGCCGCCCCAATGGCGTGAAGGTCTCCGGTAAAATGCAGGTTAATATCTTCCATCGGAACCACCTGGGCATATCCGCCTCCCGCGGCCCCGCCTTTCACTCCGAACACCGGCCCAAGAGAAGGTTCCCTTAAAGCAACCATGGTCTTTTTCCCCAGCCGGTTCATCGCGTCGGCCACTCCGATGGTGGTCGTGGTCTTGCCCTCTCCCGCCGGCGTAGGATTGATGGCTGTCACCAGGATCAGCTTGGCATCCGGCCTGGATGATAATTCATCTTTGTAATACCGATAGTCGATCTTCGCTTTATATCTTCCGTAATTTTCTACATATCGCTCTGGAATCCCAAGTTCCCCCGCGATCTCATTGATCTCTCTCATCTGCGCTTCCTGGGCAATCTCGATATCACTTTTCCATCCCATTTCTTTCCTCTCCTTTCTTTAGAAATCTACCGTTTCCCGCGCGGCATCACATGGATCGCTCCGCCTTCCAGCTCTTCCAGCGCCTCTCCGATTCCTTCATTATAAGTGGGATGAGCCCGCATCCCTTTTTCCATCTGATGGATGGTAAGCCCATTCGCGACTGCCGTCACAAATTCCCCGATCATATCGGTGGCTCTGGCGCACATCATATGGGCGCCCAGGATCACACCCGTGTCCTCCCTGGCCACGATTTTTATAAATCCCCTGTCTTCCTTTGAGATCAGGCTTCTTCCATTGGCGCTCATGATAAATTTTCCGGTCCGAACCGGTATCTGCTGTTCTTTGGCCCCTTCTTCCGTCAGTCCCACAGAGGCGATCTCCGGATCGGTGTAGACACAGGATGGTACCACATCCAGGTCTATGGCCGGATCCTTTCCCGCAATTTGCTTTGCTACAGCCATCCCTTGAGCGCTGGCCCTATGGGCCAGCTGGACTCCAAAGGTCAGGTCTCCGATGGCATAGACACCTTCCAGGCTGGTCCGAAACCGCTGGTCCACCAGAACTCTTCCCTTTTCCATCTCAGGCTTGGCCTCTTCCGCAAAAAGCCCTTCTGTATTGGGAATCCTTCCCACAGCGCACAGCACATATTGAGCGGACACAGACTGCTCTTTTTCCTTTTCCAAAAAGCGGCAGGCGTATCCCGATCCACCGGCCTCTATCCCCTGAACAGCCGCCGAGGTATGGATATCGATGCCTCGCTTCTTCAAGATCAGTTTCAGATTCTGGGAAATCTCTTTATCCATGTTGGGCACCAGCCGGGGCATAGCTTCCAAAATGGTCACCCGAGTCCCCAAGCCCGCAAAGGCGGCGGCAAATTCCACACTGATCACACCGCCGCCGATAATGATCAGGCTTTCCGGCCGCTCTCTCAATTGGAGCAGGGTATCACTGGTCAAAACCCCCGGAAGGTCCATGCCAGGAAGCGGCAGCAGCAAAGGCTTTGAGCCGGTCGCCAGAATGATATGGTCCCCGGCGTAAGTTTCTTTCCCTTCTCCGGTCTGGACCTGGACTCGTTTCCCCGGAAGCAGCGTTCCTCTTCCGGAGATCCATTTGGCTCCATTGGCCTTCAAAAGCTGTTCCACCCCATGTACCAGAGTTTCCGTTGTTTCCTCTTTATAGGCCAGGATCTTCTCATAATCAAAAGACGCCTCCGGCACCTGGATGCCGAATCTTTCGGAAGCTTTCGCCTCCTGGTAAACTCCCGCCGCGTGTATCATAGCCTTGGCCGGGATACACCCCCGGTTCAGGCAGGTGCCTCCTGCTTTTCCTTCTTCCACCACGGCAACGGAAAGCCCCAGCTTTGCCGCCTCAATAGCCGCCACATATCCTCCCGGGCCCGCGCCGATGATGATACAATCATAATGCCGTTCCATCTTTTCTCCTTACTTTCCATCTATAAATCCACTGTCCGCAGCCATCCGCAGATCTCTTCCACCATGTTTTGTTCCTCCGGGCCGGCCGCCGGAAGCGTCCCAAGAGCCTGAAGGAGCTCCCGCTTCTCATAACGAAGTCCGCAAAGCCACGGGCCGATGGCTTCGATCAGTTCCGGTTTCAGAGAGTCGGAATACACGCCCGCATCCTCCACCTTTCCGCCGCAGATCTGAAACTGTATCTGAAGCGATCCCCAGGGGAACCGATGGGACTGTTCATACTGAAACCTTAGTTTCTTCCCATATTTCCACTCCCAGGAACTATATTTTGCCCGCTCCCGTTCTATCTCCTTCTGGTCTAAGTCCTCATCTCCAATCACTCTGGCCGGATATCCATAGACTTCTTCAAATGCCTCCCGAAGCGCCTTTTTCAACTCTCCTACGGTCAGATCCGGCACGAATTCCTTTAGGTTCGCAACTCTTGACTTGACGGAGGCGACTCCTTTGGAACGCAGTTTCTCTTTGGATACGGTCAGGTACTGAGTCAGATTATCCAAATCCACGTCCACCATCAGGGTCCCGTGGTGATACCACTGTTCCCCCTGTTCATAGAACGCGTTTCCAGAGAACTTCTTCCCCTCCGCCAGAATGTCATTGCGCCCGGACTTCTCCGCCTTTACGCCCAGCTTTCGCGCCGCCTGGAGGATCACCTCCATCTGCCGCTTTATATTGTAATCTTCTTTGCATACCAGAAAGGTAAAATTCAGATTCCCCAGATCATGGAAGACGGCTCCGCCTCCGGAGAGCCGGCGCGCCAGCTTTCCTCCGTCTTCTTCCAGCGCTTCTGTCCTGCACTCCGCCCATGCGTTCTGGTTCTTTCCGATCACTACCGTTTTCTGATTCTGCCATAGGTAGAGGATACACTGGCCTTTCCGGCAGTGCCGCAGCAGATATTCTTCCAGCGCCAGATTCTCATACGGGTCAAAGGAATGGCTCTCCAGATACGCCGTCTGGACGATCATGCTTCTTCCTCCAAAGGATCTGTCTCTTTAAATATATACCGAAGCACCGGATGCCTTGCCGCATTTACCTCATCCAGCCTGGTTACCGGCGTTGTGACCGGCGCCTGATGGAGCCTCTCCGGATCTGTCTCTGCTGCCTGGTACAGCTCCCGGAATACTTGGATGGCCTCATCCAGAGTGTCTTTGGATTCCGTTTCTGTAGGTTCCGCCATCAGCGCTTCCTCCACGATCAGCGGGAAGTACATGGTCGGAGGATGGATTCCCCGGTCCAAAAGGCCTTTCGCAATATCCATGGCAGAAATTCCATCCTTTTTCTTCAGCTCTTTCAAACTCATGACAAATTCATGCATGCAGAGAGTGTCATAAGCCATGGGATACAAGTCTTTCAGACCGTTCATCAGATAATTTGCATTGAGCACCGCGTTCTGGCTTGCCTGGGGGATTCCTTCTCTTCCAAGGGTCAGGATATAAGTCAGCGCCCGCACTACCACCAGGAAATTCCCATAGAAGCTTTTCATCTCTCCAATGCTTCGGGGCGCTTTTTCCACTCCGTATTCCGTCTCCCCAGTCACGCGTATGGAGGGCAGGAAATCTTCCAGGATCTTCTTGCAGCCTACCGGACCGTTTCCCGGTCCTCCGCCTCCATGAGGAGTAGAAAAGGTCTTGTGAAGGTTTAAATGGACCACGTCAAATCCCATATCGCCGGGGCGGGCCATTCCCATGACCGCGTTCAGATTAGCGCCGTCGTAGTAGCATAGTCCCCCGCAGGCATGGATGATATCTGTGATCTCAAGAATATTTTTATCAAACAGCCCCAGCGTATTCGGATTGGTCAGCATAAGCCCGGCCACCTCCGGCGTGGCCGCCTCTCTTAGTTTCTCCAGATCCACACAGCCGTCGGCCCCTGAGGGGATACTGACTACGGTAAATCCTGCCATCACCGCGCTGGCAGGGTTGGTGCCGTGGGCGGAATCCGGAATCAGGATCTTGGTACGCTTCTCGTCCTTCCTGCTCTTATGATAGGCCTTGATCAGCAGCAGTCCCGCAAACTCTCCGTGAGCTCCTGCCGCCGGCTGAAAACTCATAGCATCCATTCCTGTGATCTCGCAAAGATATGTTTCCGCCTTTTTCAAAACTTCCAGACAGCCCTGCACCGCAGAGAGGGGCTGCAGCGGATGGATCTTTGCAAAGCCCGGAAGATTGGCCATTTCCTCATTGATCCTTGGATTATATTTCATTGTGCAGGAGCCCAGAGGATAAAAACCATCGTTCACGCCATGGCTTTTTTTCGCCAGTTCTGTGTAATGTCTGCTAAGTTCTCCCTCGGAAAGCTCCGGCAGGTGTAAGGGCTGTTTTCTCTCATCCTGGGTCTTAAGACTTACGACCGGCACATCACAGGGAGGCAGAAGGTCGCAGTGTCTTCCTGGTCTGCTCTTTTCAAATATCAACATCGCTTACACCTCCTTTAAGATCTGGACGGCCCGGTCCATTTCCTGTTTCGTATTCATTTCCGTACAGCACCAGAGGATCTTGTGTTCATCCAGAGGAAAGCCTCCTAGGATATTCTGCGCTTCCAGCGCGGACAGCGCCTTTTCGGAAGGCACCTCTGACACCGTCACAAATTCATGAAAGAATTCTCCCTGGTTTACTGCATGAAATCCGGCTTTGTCAAGTTCCTCAGCCAGATAATGGGCCTTGGACATACACTGCCGCGCCGCTTCCTTTAATCCTCCGCTTCCCATGGAAGCCAGGTAAGTTCCTACCGCCAGGGCGCACAGCGCCTGGTTGGAGCAGATATTGCTGGAAGCTTTCTCCCTGCGGATATGCTGTTCTCTTGCCTGCAGCGTCAATACATATCCGATTTTGCCATTGGCGTCCGCTGTCTGTCCCACAATCCTACCAGGCAGCTTCCGGGTCATTGCGGCCACGCAGGCCATGAACCCAAGGTAGGGTCCTCCAAAAGCCAGCGGAAGTCCCATGGGCTGGCCTTCTCCTACCGCCACGTCCGCTCCGTATTCCCTTGGCGTCTTTAAAATGCCCAGGGAAATGGGATTCACTCCCATGATGTATTTCGCTCCCGCTTTATGTACGATCTCTCCGATCTCACCAGCCGGTTCCAGATTCCCATAATAATTGGGATGCTGAATGTAGACGCAGGCCGTCTCTTCATCCAGATGGGTTTCCAAAAACGCAAGGTCTGTAACCCCCTCTTTCTCCGGAATCACTTCCACTTCCATTTCATTTCCAAAGCAATAGGTCTTCACCGTCTCTAATACGCCCGGATGTACCGCCGCTGAGATCCATGCTTTCTTTCTTTTCCGCTCCCTGCACATAGCGATTCCTTCCGCCGCCGCGGAGGCTCCATCGTAGACAGAGGCGTTGGAAGCATCCATCCCCGTCAGCTCACAGATCATCGTCTGATATTCAAAGATAGACTGCAGGATTCCCTGGCTGATCTCTGCCTGATACGGTGTATACGCGGTCTGCAGGTCTTCTTTGGAAATCACGTTTTTCACCATAGCCGGAATGTAATGGCGATAGGCTCCGGCGCCCCGGAAAATGGTGGGAAAAATATGATTTTTCGCCGCCATTTCCCCTATGATCCGCCGGACTTCTAATTCCGACTTTCCTTTCGGAAGATCCAATGTCCTTTGAAACCGGACTTCCTCTGGAATATCGCGGAAAAGTTCCTCTATTGAAGCAAGGCCGATGGTTTCCAGCATTGCCTGCTGTTCTTCTTTAGTTCCTGGTACATAACTGCCCATAGCAGGTCACCACCTTTCCGCTGAGTCTAGCCTTCCTCTACAAACGCCTGATATTCCTGGGCGCTTAACAGTTCCTCCATCTCTGTGATCTCCTTTACTTTCACAAACCACGCGTCATAGGGCATCTCATTAATAGATTCCGGCGCGTCCAGAAGCTCCTCGTTGATCTGGCTGATCACTCCTGATACCGGGGAATACACATCAGACACTGCTTTGACAGATTCCACATCCGCAAATGCCTCTCCCACCGTCACTTCATCTCCCTCTTCCGGCAGATTGACAAACACCAGATCCCCAAGCTCAGACTGGGCGAAATCGGTAAGCCCGATGATCACTTCGTCTCCCTCTTCTTTTACCCATTCATGGGATTTTGAATACCTCAGTTCTTCTCTTAATTCCATAGCTGCTTCTCCTTTCTTTTCCCTTGAATTTAAATTTTATCTGCTTCGCTTATAAAATGGCAGGGGCACTATCTGAGCTTCCACCATACGCCCTCTTACCTCCACGCTGACCAGGTCTCCTTCTTCTCCATAAGAAGCGTCTACCAGGGCCATTGCCGCCGGATATCCAAGATATGGGCAGTGGGTCCCGGAAGTAGTCCGGCCGATCGGTTTCCCATCCAGATAAACAGGCTGATCCTCCCGGATGATACCCCGGCCCGTAACTTTCAGGCCTACTCTTTTTCTCCTTGGTTCTCCCATCTCTTTTAAAGCTTTCCTGCCGATAAAGTCTTCTTTAGACATCTTTACGGCAAATCCAAGCCCAGTCTCCAAGGGCGTCACTTCCTCGTCCATCTCATGGCCGTAGAGGGGCATCGCCGCTTCCATGCGAAGCGTATCTCTGGCTCCCAGTCCGCAGGGAATCAGCCCTTCTTCCGTCCCCGCTTCCAGCAGAAAGTTCCACATCTCTTCCCCCCGCCGGCTTTCCAGGTATAACTCCACTCCATCTTCGCCTGTATATCCAGTTTTGGAGACGATACAGGGAATTCCCGCCGCCTCCGCGTCGAATACGGCATGATAATATTTCTTGGGAATATTCTCCTCCGCGGTCAGTTTTCTAAGGATTTCCATAGCCTTTGGCCCCTGCAGCGCCAGCTGGGCATAGGAATCTGACACATCTGTAAAGGTCACCTCCCCAAATTGATGGTCTGACATCCACTGGAAATCCTTGTCTTTGTTGGCCGCGTTGACCACGATCAGATAGTGATCCTCGCATCGCTTGTACACGATCAGATCATCCACCGTTCCCCCCTGTTCATTGCACATGGGGCTGTACCTGGCCTGGCCGTCTGTCAGATTGGTAAAATCATTGGTCAAAAGCATCTGCAGGTTGGCCAGCGCATCCTTCCCTTCGCACAGCACTTCTCCCATGTGAGACACGTCAAACAGCCCTGCCGCCTGGCGCACCGCCATATGTTCTTTGATCACACCGGTCTGGTACTGTACCGGCAGGAGGTAGCCTCCAAAAGGCACCATCTTCCCGCCAGCTTTTACATGGGCTTCGTAAAGCGGGGTTTTTCGTTCCATACTAATTCCCTCCTGTCTGATTCTCTGCAAAAAATAAGGAGATATGGCCCTGCTCCGCCCGGATATGCATAAGCCTCCTATCTCCCTGTCCATCTCCAGAGTCTCGTCCGGATCCAATCCCTTTGCCTGAGAGTTTCGATGTGACTCTTGCCCCTTCGGCGTTACTGCGGGATAGCTGCAATAAACTCTCTTGGATCCATCATCCGATTCTTTGTTTTTTTCTATCATACACGCGCCATAATTGTCTGTCAATAATAGTTTTTAATTTAACATGTTTGACATTTATTGCCGGTTCATTCTATCTACTATTGCGGCCTTGTGCCGCCGGATCTATTGTTTGACAACAGCTTATGCAACCAAACATAACATTTTTGGCTTGCCATAGTTGGTAGAACTTTCAAAAAGCCGTGAGTATAATAAGTTTAGGAGGTGTGAAAAGTATGAAAACGCAGAAAAATAATATTGCCCGCAATTTAATCACCCTGCGGCAGTTTCACAAGTTTTCCCAGGAAGAGGTGGCAGAGCGGATCGGCGTTTCACGGCAGGCTGTCGCAAAATGGGAGGCCGGTCAGTCTCTGCCAGACATCCTAAATTGTGACGCGCTGGCAAAACTGTATGATGTGGAACTCGACGACCTGATCCATTACGACCAAAAGCCAAGCGGCGAGAGCATACCGCCTAAGGGCAAGCACATATTTGGAACCGTACGCGTAGGTGAACGCGGCCAGATCGTACTTCCCAAGCAGGCCAGAGATGTGTTCAAAATAAAGCCGGGAGACATGTTCGTTGTTTTAGGAGATGAAGATCCAGAACATCCGGGAATCGCGCTGATGAAAGAAGATTTTTTCCTGGGCATTGCGCGGCTGTTCAAAACTGCTTTGGATTGGGAAAAGTACAGCCTTAAAGGCTGTTCTCAACATGGCGTCTCCGGAAAGCGGCAGTGTCACCATGTTCCAAAAGAATTTCCGCCAGCATGAAAAGGAGTGTAAACAGCGAATAGGCGTTGTGTTTGGCGGGATTGACTTTTATCCGCTGAAGAAGCTGTCTGCCATCACGTCTGTTACTCGGAAATTTTACGCAAACTGGGACCAGACCCAGTATCAAAAATATATCAAGCGTTTTGCTTTGGATGAAAGCAAAAGATTCAAAGAACTTTCAAATGGAATGAAAGTAAAATACCTGCTTGCGCTGGCCTTGTCCCACCACGCCGAGTTATTGATCTTGGATGAACCGACTTCTGGTTTAGACCCGGTATCCCGCGAGGAACTGCTTCATATTTTCCGGCAAATTGTTAAAAATGAAAATTGTTCTATTCTGTTTTCCACGCATATCACTTCTGATTTGGACAGATGTGCAGATGATATTACCTATATTCAAAATGGACGGGTATTACAAAGCGCAGATAAAGATACGTTCCTGCGATCCTTTGAGCATTTGAAAACTCCGGACGACACAGGGCCGCTTACTTTAGAAGAAATAATGCTTCGCACAGAAAGGAGTGAATGGGATGATGACATTACTGTATAAAGAAATGAGGCTTGCAGCCCATCCAACCTCGATTGTTTTTGCCTTTTTGGGCTGCCTTGTCCTGGTGCCCGCTTATCCATACAGTGTTATTTTTATGTTTGGGTGTTTAGCGCCTTACCTTACTTTTTTGAACGCGCGGGAGACGAATGATGTCTGGTACACAGCTGTTTTGCCGGTGACAAAGCGGGAAATTGTTCTGGGAAAATGCCTGCTGGTTGTTTTCTTTCAGCTGTTCCAACTGCTTTTTTCTGTCCCGTTTGCGATTCTGCGAAATACTCTGGATATCGCCAATAACCCTGTCGGTTTAGACGCGACCGCCGCATGGTATGGTTTTGGGCTCCTTCTATACGCGATGTACGATCTGGTATTTCTAACGGCATTCTATAAAAACGGCTACAAGGCAGGAACAGCATTTGTTCTCGCGGCAATTCCCATGCTGCTTCTTATGGCAGCGTCAGAAGCCCCCGCCCATATTCCAGCGCTTGTTTGGATGGACTGTCCCTCTGGCATACCGGATTTCCGCAAAACACTTTGAAAAGGTTGATCTGTAAAGTCAATATATTCGCAAAAGCCCGCGGCGTTTGATCGTTTGACACACCTGCCGCTCTACAAAATCCCATTTCCGGCAGCATAGGCCGTTGACCAGGCGATCTGCAGATTAAAGCCTCCGGTAACTCCGTCCAGATCCAGTACTTCGCCCGCGAAATAAAGATCCTTCACCAGTTTTGATTCCATAGTCCCAGGATCGATCTCCTTTACATTCACGCCTCCCTTGGTGATGATCGCTTCCTCAAATCCCCGCAGCCGGGTCAATGTCAAAGGCAGCTTCTTGACCAGCGCCGCGAAATTCCTTCTCTCTTCTCTGGAGATTTCATGGACCTTTTTCTCCGGCGGGATCTGACTGAGGTCTATCATTACCGGTATCAGCTTGGCTGGGAAAAGCTTTCCCAGAGAATTTTTAAACTGCCTGTTTTTGTTTTCCTCAAAATCCCGCAGGATCCTTTGATCCAGCTGGTCCGCCGAAAGGGCGGGTTTCAGATCAATATAAAGCTGCAGCTTTTTCTTCGCGAGCCGTTCTCCAACATAGCTGCTGGCGCTTAACATCAGCGGGCCGCTGACTCCATAATGGGTAAAGAGCATCTCCCCGAATTCTTCATACAATTTCTTCTTTCCATCGCGGATTTCCGCCGTCACGTTGCGCAGGCTCAGCCCCTGGAGCTGTTTGGTCCAGGCTTCCTCCGTCTCCATGGGAACCAGGGATGGACGGCACTCTTTGACCGTGTGGCCCGTTTCTTTCGCGAAGCGGTAGCCGTCTCCGGTAGAACCTGTAGAAGGGTAGGAAATCCCACCAGTAGCAATGATACACGCATCTCCTTGCGCCTGTCTTCCGTCCGCCAGCAGAATTTTGCGGAACCGGCCATATTCCGCCTCTACCTTTCGGACCTCCTCCCTCAGAAATATCTGCACGCCGAGACGGTAGAGTTCCTGCTCCAAAGCCCGAATCACATCAGAAGAATGGTCGGATTTCGGGAATACTCTTCCTCCCCGCTCTATTTTTGTCTGAACACCCAGTTCTTCAAAAAAAGAAATGGCGTCCTGATTGGTAAAACCGTAGAAACTGCTGTAAAGAAATCTGGAATTAGTAACTACGGATTCAAACAGAACGTCAATGTCACAGGCATTCGTCAGATTACATCTGCCCTTGCCCGTAATGAACAATTTTTTCCCCAGCTTTTCGTTTTTTTCATAGAGACACACCTGATGGCCATTTCTGGCTGCCGCTGCCGCCGCCAGCATTCCGGCGGCGCCTCCTCCGATCACCAGTACTTTTTTCATGCGTTCGGCTCCTTTTCCTTTGGTTCCTGTCTTTCGTTTTCACCTTTTTGAGCGGAAGCCGGACCTGACAGTTCCACCTTATCTCCCACCAAATTCAGTTCATCCTTGCTGTAGACCTGATACTCGTCCCAAATCTGTTCTAAGGTTTCTAAGGTGGAGATCACTTCCTTCTGTTTCTTCATACACAGGGCCACCACAAGAGCGTTTACCACACTTAGCGGCGCTACCAGTGAATCCACGATAGAAGCCATGTCGCTTCTGGCGATCAGATTACAAGACGAATACAAAGTCATTGGCGAATGGACGCTGTCTGTCAAAGTGATCACCTTAGCTTTCCGATTGCTGGCGAATTCCAAGGCTTTCAGCGTCCGCATAGAATACCTTGGGAAACTGATCCCAATAATCACATCATCCTCACCGATACGGATCAATTGTTCAAAAATCTCGCTGGAACTATTTGTCGTTACAGCCGTTACATTTGGACAGATCAGGTTCAAATAAAAACTCAAGAAACTGGCCAGGGGCGCGCAGCTCCTGATCCCGATCACATAAATCCTATGGGCGTTCTGGATCGTATCTACCGCCATCTCAAAAGATTCATGATCAATGACCTCCATCGTCATTTTAATCTTTTCAATATCTGACTGCAGCACTGACGCAAGAATCTGTCCCTGACTGATACGTCCGTAAGTCACTTCCATCCGCTGGATCGAATTCAGCTTGGTGCGGACCAATTCCCCCAACGCCCTCTGGAATCCCGGATAGCCGTCATATCCTAAGGCCATAGCAAACCGGACCACCGTAGACTCGCTTACGCCTACTTCCTCACCCATTTTCGCCGCCGTTAAAAAGGCCGCCTTATCATAGTCCTTCTGAATAAAATCAGCCAGTTTCTTCTGGCCTTTACTGAACTTCTGATAGCCGTCCTCTATTTTCTGCAACAAATCATTTTTATTCCCCATATCTTTAACCTTCTCGATCGTTATCTTAACATCTGCTTAACATTGTTCTTATTATAAAGCTAACCAGCAAAATATTCAAGAGACGGATTCCGCAAAAAGGGACAGGGCTTTTTCAATTGGGGCCGGGGGCTTTTTAAAAAGCCCCCGGCCCCAATTGATTAAACCGGATAACTTCCATTCTCTGTATCTGCTATCGTCTGATCTACTTTTGTCTGCTGCGCCTCCCGGTATTTAAAGAATTCTACCGCCACCTGGGGGAACAGCGCGTATGTCAGTACATCCTCATCCTGCTGGCTCCACTGTTCCATCTCTTTCCTGAGGGTGTCCAATTCATCGGGGATCAGATCTGCCGGCCGGCAGGTGATCACTTCCGCGTCATCTCCCAGAACTTTCTTCTTGACTTCCTCATTAAATGGCTTTACAGTAGCTCCGTATTTTCCGGCCAGGATATCCTTGGTCTCTTTAGTAGCCATCTTATAACGCTCACCCATCAGCACATTGAAGACCGCCTGGGTCCCCACGATCTGGGAAGACGGTGTGACAAGAGGCGGCTCGCCCAAGTCTTTGCGGACTCTTGGCACTTCTTCCAGCACCTCGTAATATTTATCCTCCGCATTCTGCTCTTTCAGCTGAGAGGTCAGGTTGGAGAGCATGCCGCCCGGCACCTGATATAACAGCGTCTTAATATTCACACCCAAGTTCTTTGGATTAAGCAGTCCGCTCTCCAAAGCCTCATCCCGGATTGGCCGGAAGTAATCGGCAATTTCTGACAGCAGTTTCTGGTCAAATCCTGTATCATATGGAGTACCCCGGAAGGTTTCCACCATAACCTCCGTGGCTGGCTGTGATGTTCCCAGAGCAAATGGCGACATTGCGGTATCGATCACATCCACTCCTGCTTCCACTGCTTTCAGATAAGTCATGGACGCCACTCCCGAAGTATAATGGGTGTGAAGCTGGATCGGCAGATCCACCGCTTCTTTCAATGCCCCTACCAGTTCTGTGGCCGTATAAGGCAGCAGAAGTCCTGCCATATCTTTGATACAGATGGAATTCGCTCCCATATCCTCAATCCGCTTTGCGATATCCACCCAATATTCCAGCGTGTAGGCATCTCCCAGAGTATAGGAGAGAGCCACCTGAGCCTCCGCTTTCTCTTTATTTGCCGCCTTGACCGCCGTCTCAAGGTTTCTCAGATCGTTGAGGCAATCAAAGATCCGGATGATGTCAATTCCATTCGCGGCAGACTTCTGCACAAAATATTCAACCACATCATCCGCGTACGGCCGGTATCCCAAGATATTCTGTCCCCGGAACAGCATCTGAAGCTTGGTGTTCTTGAAGCCGTCCCTGAATTTCCGAAGACGATCCCATGGGTCTTCCTTCAAGAATCTGAGGGAAGCATCGAAGGTAGCGCCGCCCCAGCACTCTACAGAATGATACCCTACCTGGTCCATTTTATCTATAATCGGAAGCATCTGTTCTGTTGTCATCCTTGTCGCGATCAGAGACTGATGCGCATCCCGCAGAATCGTTTCTGTAATCTTAATTGGTTTCTTCTCAATTTCCGCCATGATTTCTTCCTCCCTAATTCTTCTACATCACTCCAAAAATCGCCATAAATGTTCCCGCGGCGACCGCTGTTCCGATCACGCCGGCCACATTGGGGCCCATGGCGTGCATCAGCAGGAAGTTCGTCGGATCCGCCTCCGCCCCAACCTTCTGCGAGACTCTGGCAGCCATAGGTACCGCCGATACACCTGCGGAACCGATCAATGGATTCACTTTTCCATGGGTAATGACGCACATCAGTTTCCCAAGAAGGACTCCGCCTGCCGTACCAAAAGCGAAGGCGACCAGACCCAGGATCACGATCTTAACGGTATCCATATTCAGGAACGCTTCCGCGCTTGTGGTAGCTCCTACCGATGTTCCAAGCAAAATGACTACAATATACATCAGCGCGTTGGAAGCGGTATCCACAAGCTGTCTTACCACTCCTGATTCCCGGAACAGATTTCCCAGCATCAACATTCCCACAAGGGGCGCCGTGGTAGGCAGGATCACGCAGACCACGATCGTTACGATGATCGGGAACAGAATCCGCTCCAGTTTGGACACTGGACGCAGCTGCTCCATCTTGATCTTTCGCTCCTTTTCTGTAGTCAGAAGTTTCATGATCGGCGGCTGGATGATCGGAACCAGCGACATATATGAATATGCCGCCACCGCGATCGGACCTAAGATTGCCGTCTGCTCCAATTTCCCCGCCAGGAAGATGGATGTAGGGCCGTCCGCCCCGCCAATGATGGAGATAGCCGCCGCCGCTTTATCGGAGAAGCCCATCCACATCGCGCCCAGATACGCCACGAAAATTCCAAGCTGAGCCGCCGCTCCCATCAAGAAACTCTTTGGATTCGCGATCAGCGGCCCAAAATCTGTCATCGCGCCTACCCCTAGGAAGATCAGCGACGGCAGGATCGACCACTCGTCAAGCAGATAGAAATAGTATAGCAATCCGCCTGTTCCGTTCTCCGCATCCTCAATATGCAGCATGATATCTGGATAAATGTTGACCAACAGCATACCAAAAGCAATGGGGACCAGAAGCAGCGGCTCAAATCCATGCCGGATTGCCAGATATAGGAAAAGACATGCTACCGCGATCATCACAAGGTTTCCCCACGTAAGACTGAAAAAGGCGGTCTGACGCACAAGATTTCCCAATGTTGTTACGATATATTCCATTTTTAGACCTCCAGTCGTGTTCATTTCAAAGGCAAAAGCCCTTGACAGGTTTCACATTAGTTCAAGGTAGCCAGGACAGCGCCTGCTTCTACCGCTTCACCTACAGCGACCTCAATGCTGGCCACTGTTCCGTCTTCCGGAGCCACGACTGGAATCTCCATTTTCATAGCCTCGATGACCACAACTGCGTCTCCTCTTTGTACTTTCGTACCTACGCCCGCTTCAATTTTAAATACTTTTCCAGCCGCTCCAGCCTTTACCTCGATCGCTCCAGCCGCCGCTTTTGCCGCCGGCTTTGGCGCCGGAGCCGCTTTCGGCGCTGCCGCCGCTTTTGGAGCCGGGGCCGCTCCAGCTCCTTTTTCCTCTACGGTTACATCATATACATTTCCATTGACTGTAATGGTATAATTTTTCATGTTCAGATCCTCCTACATTCTTTATGATTTCCATTTATTTGACGGACGGCGGCGAATGCTGCGCACCACAAATCCGTCAGCAGCGGTTCCTTCCGCGGCAGCAACAGCCGCAGAGATCACCGCGATCAATTCCATATCATCTGTCAGATCAACTTCCTCTGAAACTGCCTGTCCTAGTTCCTCGTTCCCTGTTTCCGCCTTCACTGGTTCTGCTTTCTTTCCCCGAAGCTTCTGCTCGATCACGGGAATGAATTTCAACAGCCAGATCACGATCGAAATAAAGATCAATACCACGAATACGGTACCCATTCCCAGCACAGTGTTCAGGCCGGCCTTCTCAAGGATCTCTCCCGTAGAATAGATTCCGCTCACCGTCATGCTGTCCAGATACAGGTTCTCGTCATAAATAAATTCCAAAGTGGCCTCCCGCTCTTCAAATCTCGCCGGAACAGTCACTGTAAGCTCGTCCGCGGTCGCTTCAAAGGTAAAATCCCCATGTTCAATATAATCCCCGCATTCATCTATGCCAGACTGCCAACTGTCCATAGCTCCCAGGAAACTCTCCGGGGTAAAAGGAAGTTCCGCGTTATACAGTTCCTGCTCCACAGCAAAATCTGTCCTGCTGTTCCACTCTTCGATCGTGTCCTCGTCCACCGAGTTACAGTACTCGATCAGGAATTCTGTAGCCTGCTGGATCGTTTCTTCATCATATTCCAATGTCTCGCTGTTGGAAGTACAACCGGCAAGGCCCAAAAACGCCGCAAGGACGACGATTAATACACTGATTCTCTTTTTCACTTCTGCCTCACCTCTCTAAACCGTTCCATGTTTTTTCGCGGGGCGGTCCTCCCGTTTTGTAAACAGCATCTCAAACGCGCCGATCACATATTTTCTCGTGTCCGCCGGCTGGATGATCGTGTCGACATAGCCTCTTCTGGCAGCAGACAGAGGACTTGCCTGGAGTTCCTCATACTGGGCGGCCATCTCCCGCTGTGTCTCGGCGTCTTCTTTGGCGTACATGATCTTGGCCGCCAGGGCCGGCTCCATCATGCCGATCTGAGCGGATGGCCAGGCATAGACCATATCCGCGCCAACAGATTTGCTGTTCATGACAACGTAAGCGTTGCCGTAGGCCTTCCCTGTGATCAGATTGACTTTTGGCACGGTGGCATCCGCAAACGCAGCCGCAAGACGGGCCGCCGCCCTTGCCAGGTGCTTTTCCTCATATTCCGCGGCCTTGAAACCGGACACATTTGTCAATGTCAGGACCGGGATGTTAAAAGCGTCACAGAAATTTACAAAATCCGCGGCCTTCTGGGCGCCGTCCGCAGATAGAGATCCATCGAACTCAGCCGCCACACTCGCTTCTTCGTCAAAGATCTTCCATCGGTTTGCCACCGCTCCTACCGTCATTCCATTTAAACGGATAAAACCAGTCACCATGTCTTTCGCAAATTCCTTTTTCGTTTCAAAGAAAATCCCGCTGTCAGAGATTTCCGCAAGAGCCACCGCTCCATCAGCCGCCGCTCCCTCCATATTCTCGCAGGCTCGGTTCAGATCATCGGTACACTCTTCATAAGAGACATCTTCCTCATTGTTGCACGGCAGCATACAGATCAAGGTCCTGATATTTCCCAGAATCTCTTCTTCCGTTCCTGTTCCATCTATCAATCCCGTATTCTCGCTTTGGAAACCAGCAGAAGAAGTATCACATTTCTCCACTGTATTTCCTAAAATCGCATTGGGGGAGTTTACAAAGATTTTGCCCTTGTCCTTCTCCATGAAAGTAAAATCTGTCAATGCCGGGATGAGAGAAAGACCTCCTCCGCAAGAACCAAAGACCGCTGTGATCTGTGGAATCACTCCGGAAGCCATCGCCTGCTTCCGATACAGACTTCCAAACGCTTCCAGCGCGTCAGTCGCCTCCTGGAGTCTTAAACCGGCGCAGTCCACAAGACCTATGACCGGCGCGCCCATTTTCATCGCCATATCATAGAGATTCGTGATCTTCTTGGCGTGCATCTCGCCCACCGCCCCGTTCAATACAGCGGCATCCTGGCTGTACACATAAACCAGATTGCCATCGATCACTCCATATCCCGTGATCACTCCATCAGACGGGGTTTTTTGTTCCTGCAGGTTGAAATCTGTGTTTCTGGCTGTCACCGCTCCACCGATTTCAACAAAGCTGCCTGCGTCAAGCAAAGTCATGATCCGACTGCAAGCCGCATGTTCTGTTGCCGTGTTGCCCATAGTAAACCCTCCATTTTCTCATATATTTTAGTTGGTTTTTACTGAAAACAATTGTGAGGCAAAGAAAAATTTCTGCCAATTATATTATACTCTCATTGATTTAATTTCGCAATATTGTTAATTAATTGGCAATATCACAATGGGGGTGTCGCAAAATCATCAAATTAGGTGATGGAGCGATACCCTCGCTCCATTTAAAGGAAAACGGAAGTGATTCCACTTTGTTCTGTGGATTACTTCCGTTTTTGAGCATACTTTAATAAAGCTGCTTAGTTTCTGTTTGATTAAGCAGATTCCTTCACTGGAAACAGATGGTTTCCGGTTCGGTCATTTTGTATTTTAGCGTGAAGTTTGTTGAGATTATAGCCCATACTCAATAAAAGAATCTCCAGTTTTACTTTGGTTTTTCCACGGAGTAAAAATCTTTGAAATTCATAGTCGTTTTTCAGGACTCCAAATGCTCCCTCCACCTGGATCGAACGGTTCATCCGGTATAGGATCCCGGTTTCGCTCAGGATGTTTTCATAGGATTCCTGTCGTTTCTCCAAAAAGCTTTTGGATACATACAGCCGTTTGTTCCCTTTTGCTTTTGTACATTTCTCTTTATAAGGACAGTCCGTACAATCTTCGCATTCGTAGACGGTGACTTCGGATTCATAGCCACTTTTACTTGTCTGCTTTTTCAGGAAAATCGGCCGCAGTTTCTTCCCGGCATGACACGTATAGGTATCTGTCCTTTCATCATAACCCATGTTCTCACGTTTACTGATATCCTTTTTAAAACTCCTCTTTTTCCATTTCTCATACGTTTGCGGTTTGATATAGGGCTTTTGTTTCTGGTCTCTCAGATAGCTGTATCCTTCTTCACTTTCATATCCTGAATCTGCCGTCACGCTTGGATAACGGAATCCCAGTTTTTCTTCCATTCTCTTTAAAAAAGGGACCAGCGTCCATACATCATTCCGATCCTGAAAAATATCTGTCGCGACAATATATTCGCTGTCCACTGCGATCTGTACGTTATATCCCGGCTTCAACTGGGCATTCCGCATATGGTCATCCTTCATATGCATGAATGTGGCGTCCGGATCCGTCTTACAATAATTATTCCGTCCCCGGAAGCTGGCTGTATGCCAGTCGTAGATGGTCTGCCGTTCCAGAAAACGTTGGAACAGTTCCAGATATTTCTGGTTCCGGCTTTTCTGTTTCCCTCTTCCATGGACAAAAACGGTATGCTGTTCTTTACAGCTCTGTTCCAGAAACCGACAGATCTTCTGAAGATCCTGTGTTCTTGTTCCTTCCGTTACAGAAAAACTCTGTAGATACTCCTGGTTCAGAAGAGCTACGGCTTCCTGTACTTTCTGGAACATTTTTGTTTCCCATTTCCCTACGGATTTTTTCCAGACAAAGGTATATTTGTTTGCGCATGCCTCCAGCTTTGTCCCATCAATAAAAACGGTTTCCTTCGACAGCTCGCCCGCATTTTTCAGTCTCTTTACCATTTGATAGAAGAGATCTTCACAGGCATCCGCCAGGAATCCGGTACGGAAACGTGCGATCGTGCTGTGGTCAGGTGCTTTCTGCCCGGCGAGCAGCCACATAAAGTTGATATCTCGTCTGCATGCGGTTTCAATTTTTCTGGATGAATAAATGTTCTGGGAATACGCATAGGTCAGGATCTTGAACATGGTCTTAGGATCCACTGCCGGATTTCTGCCTTTGGCAGAGTAAGCCTGATACAGCAAGCTGTAATCCAATCCCTCCAATTCGTGGCTCAGCAGTCGGACAGAATCATCATCAGGAACCAAACCTTCCAAATTTAATGGCAAAACCAGTTGATAAGGTTCGCCGAATTCGGTATAATTTTTATGGTATTTTTGGTTAGTAGGCATATCTAATTATACCATGGATTATGGACTCTTCGGGGTCCGTTTTCTGTTTTTGGATATGAAAAAGGAGCGTTGCTCCATAGATGATTACTCATCTATTTTGCAACGCCCCCATTGCTTATTTCTGATTCCGGAACTGCATTGGAGTCATTTGATACGCCTTTTTGAAAAGTCTGTTAAAATGTTCTACATTTTGGTATCCCACGGTCAGCGCGATGTTTTCTACCGTCATATTACTGCTTTTCAGCAGCGCTCTTGCTTTTTTCATCCGGATCTTCTTTACAAATTCTCCAAAGGTCATTCCTGATTTCTCTTTGATATATTTAGAAAGATACGGCTTTGAAAGATAAAATTTCTTCGCCAGGTCATCCAAGGTGATATCGATATAGTTTGCCTGTATATAATTCATGATCTCGATCATCCGAGGGTCCTTGCAGCCGTCCGCTTTTCCAATCTCCTCGATCTTATTGACGGCCACAGTCAACGCTTCGATAGAAGCTTTGATGATATCCGCGTCGATCCCTACGCCCCAGAATGTCTTTTCCTTGCAGATGATCCCCACATAAGCCACCGCTTTAGAAGAAGATCCCTTTGTCTGAGAGTGTTCCTCGTAGAAGGTCAGCTCGTAGCTGATATTGAAATACTGTTTTATAGCGTTGCTGACCGCATCCAAACGACCATTTCCCATCGCTGTGATGGTATGCGTCTCGCCCCCGTGATTGATAGAGGCCTCTGCCGTGATCCCATCTGCCTGTTTGAAATGGCACTCGTCAATATGGAATACCGGTTTGGTATTGATGTAGTTATCAGAGAAGATCTGGTATACCCAGTCTGGCGTTAATTCTTTATGCGCTTTGTCGGATACGTCTTTCACAAGGTATCCCACTTCCTCTCTCATCTGCTGCGGCAGATTGATGCCGTGGCTCTGCTTCAGGATATAGTTGACGCCTCCTTTTCCGGACTGGCTGTTGATCCGGATCACATCGGAATCGTATTTCCGTCCCACATCCTGCGGGTCGATAGGAAGATATGGAACCGTCCAGGTATTGCAGTCCTTCTCTTCTCTCCAGTTCATACCCTTGGCAATCGCATCCTGATGTGAACCAGAAAAAGCCGTAAATACCAGGTCGCCCGCATAAGGCTGACGGGCGTCTACATGCATCCGTGTCAGCCGCTCATAGGTCTCACGGATCTTCTTCATATTAGAGAAGTCCAGTCCCGGATCTACGCCGTGGGAATACATATTCATTCCCATGGTCACCACATCCACATTTCCGGTCCGCTCTCCATTTCCGAATAAGGTTCCCTCGATCCTCTGGGCTCCCGCCAGGATTCCAAGCTCTGCCGTAGCCACACCGCAGCCTCTGTCATTGTGGGGATGCAGGCAGAGGATCACATTGTCTCTATATTTCAAATGCTTATCCACATACTCCAGCTGGCAGGCGAAGACATGAGGCATCGCGT
Organism: Lachnospiraceae bacterium KGMB03038; assembly: GCA_007361935.1. Taxonomy (NCBI): domain Bacteria; kingdom Bacillati; phylum Bacillota; class Clostridia; order Lachnospirales; family Lachnospiraceae; species Lachnospiraceae bacterium KGMB03038. The sequence goes on from CP041667.1 coordinate 1,852,503, forward strand.
TTTCCACTGTCGTTGGAATATTGATGATGGCCTTATTGTCCGCCGTTGGCTTCCAAACATCCAAAACCGCGTTGCATACTTCCACCGCATAGTCTACCTCTGTTCCCGAGAAACTCTCAGGGCTGTACTGGAACGTAAAGTTGCCGTCCGTCTCAGAGGCCAGCTTCAAAAGAAGTTCTGCCCCATCCACCGCGATCTGCTTAATTTCTTCCTTGCTCTTGCGGAACACCTGCTCTCTCTGAGCTACTGAGGTAGAATTATAAAGATGTACCACAGCGTGCGGCGCTCCCTTTACCGCTTCGAAGGTCTTTTTGATGATATGCTCCCTGGCCTGAGTCAATACCTGTACCGTCACATCGTCAGGAATCATATTTTTCTCGATCAAGGTCCGCATAAATTTATACTCTGTTTCAGAAGCCGCGGGAAATCCCACTTCAATCTCCTTAAAACCGATATCTACCAGCATCTGAAAATATTCCAGCTTTTCCTCCAGACTCATAGGCTCGATCAGCGCCTGATTTCCATCCCGCAGATCTACGCTGCACCAGATCGGCGGATGATCGATATATTCTTTCTTCACCCAGTCATAGGTAACTTCCGGCGGCATAAAATAGCCTCTTTGATACTTGCTGCAATTTTTCATTACCAAAAACACTCCTTAATAATAATCATCAATTTTATTGTCGTTTTTTACACTCCCTTATCCTATCACAGGAATATCAAAAAGGAAAGTGACAATTTTAATCACTTTCCTTGATTATTTTTATTATTTCGTTTCTAGAGATCGTTTCTTAGTAATCGTCACCTTTTCTTCATAGCAGCTAAACAGCTCTTCCATCCGTTGGGCATCCGGCTTCGGCGTCAGTACGCTCACCGCCGGAACAACGATAAGCCCTGCCAGCATAGCGGCCGCTCCCGCATTAATAGAGGATTCGATATAATGCAGAAACATGTTGGATACGGTGATCCCAACGCCGATAATAAAGCTAGCCCAAACAGCTGCCTTTGTCACTCGTTTCCAATACAGTCCGTACAGAAACGGAGCCAGAAAAGCGCCCGCGAGAGCGCCCCAGGAAATTCCCATCAACTGAGCGATAAAAGTGGGAGGGTTGACTGCCAGTACTACAGAGACCGCAATAAAGAATACGATCAGCATCTGCATGGCACGGACGAGTTTCTTGTCATCCGCGTGTTTTAGCAGATTCCCTTTCAAGAAATCCAAGGTTAACGTGGAGCTGGAAGTCAGCACTAGGGAGGCAAGGGTGGACATGGACGCGGACAATACCAGCACCACCACGATTCCGATCAGCACGTCCGATAAGCCGGACAGCATATAGGGAATGATACTGTCAAACACCACATTTCCCGCTTCATCATAAACCGCGGGACTGTCAAACAGTCTTCCAAATCCTCCAAGGAAATAGCAGCCGCCTGAAATGATCACCGCAAATATAGTAGAGATCACCGTCCCCGTATTGATTGATTTTTCATCCTTGATAGCATAAAATTTCCCGATCATCTGAGGCAGACCCCAGGTTCCAAGAGAGGTTAGAATCACCACCCCAAGCAGATTCAGCGGATCCGGCCCAAAGAAGGAAGTAAACGCTCCCGGCTGTCCCAAGGTGACTTCCACATCACTGGGAATCTCCGCCATCTTCCGGACAGCTTCCATAAATCCTCCCTGCCCGCTCAAGACAGCGGCGATCACAGCTATGATCCCGCCCAGCATGATGATCCCTTGGATGAAATCATTGATGGCCGTGGCCATATATCCTCCCAAGATCACGTAGATTCCAGTGAATACTGCCATGGCGATCACACACCAAGTATATGGCACGTGAAAGGCCATCTCAAAAAGCCGGGACAGGCCATTATAAATCGATGCCGTATATGGAACCAAAAACACAAATACGATCGCGGAAGCTGCCAGCTTTAAAGCCTTGCTTTCATACCGCTCACCAAAGAAATCCGGCATAGTCTTTGACTTCAAATGCTGGGTCATGACCTTAGTCCGCCTTCCCAATACCACCCAGGCAAGCAAACTGCCGATGACCGCGTTCCCCAGGCCGATCCATGTGGAAGCCAGTCCATATTTCCATCCAAACTGCCCCGCATATCCCACGAACACCACAGCCGAAAAGTAAGAAGTCCCATAGGCGAAGGCTGTCAGCCATGGCCCAACCGAGCGTCCTCCCAGCACAAATCCATCCACACTGTTCGTGTGTTTCCTGGCATAGACCCCGACCGCCACCATCACAGCAAAAAATAAAATCAGCATTGTCAGTTTAATACCCATTTTTCTCTCCTCATTCCTCAAGATGTTTGTTACTTTAAACCGTTGCGCTTTAAAGTATTAAAGTTTTGACAAAAAATAAAATAGCATATTTCAGGGACTTTGTCAATTAGGGCCGGGGGATTTTTAAAAATCCCCCGGCCCTAATTAAAAATGCCCTGTCACTTTTTCATCTTTTCTACCCGGTCGCGAATCGTTTTATCAAAGTTTTCTACTTTTCTCTGGTAAGGCTCTTCCATGTATTTTGACTGCAGCATGAAGTCCGCCGTTGCCAGGTTGTTTGCGATGGGAATATCATAGACTACGGCGATCCTAAGAAGCGCTTTTACGTCCGGGTCATGGGGCTGGGCTTCTAATGGATCCCACAAAAAGATCATAAAGTCAATCTGGCCTTCTACAATCTTGGCGCCGATCTGCTGGTCGCCCCCTAAGGGGCCGCTGCTGTACCCTTTCACAGGAAGTCTGGTTTTCTCAGCGATCAGCCGGGCTGTGGTCCCGGTTCCGCACAGGAAGTGGCCTTTCAGGATTTCTTTGTTCTTATCGCACCACTCTACCAGTTCCTTCTTCTTTCCATCATGGGCAACCAAAGCGATATGCTTTGTTTTTCCGATTTCAAAGGTTACATAATTATCTTCCAGCATCTGCTTCCCTCCTTACTCAATCTTTCTTCTCTCTGTTTTCCTACTGCTTTTCTACAACTTCTCCCTGCTTTTTGTAAATGCTTCCCGCCGGCACATAGCCTCTTACACTGGAAAGGGGATAGATATTGCTGTGTTTTCCCACAACGCTTCCCGGATTCAAAACAGTACCGCAGCCTACCTCCACTTCGTCTCCCAGCATTGCCCCGAATTTTTTCATTCCTGTCTCGATATTTTCTTCCGGCGTCTTGACCACTACCAGCTTTTTGTCTGATTTGACATTGGAAGTGATAGAGCCTGCTCCCATATGAGCTTTGTATCCCAGGATCGAATCTCCCACATAATTGTAATGCGGAACCTGTACTTTGTTGAACAGGATCACGTTTTTCAACTCTGTGGAATTTCCGACTACGGCTCCCTCGCCTACAATAGCGTTTCCGCGGATAAACGCGCAGTGGCGCACTTCCGCTTCCTTCCCGATAATGGCCGGTCCGTGGATATAAGCGGTCTCAAATACCTTCGCGGATTTCGCGATCCATACGTCCTCTCCCACTTTGTCATATTCATCGGCAGGAAGAGTCTCCCCTAATTCTTTAATAAAACCGCTGATCTTCGGAAGCACTTCCCAAGGGTAGGTCACTCCCTGGAAAATATCTTTGGCGATGGTCTCTTCCAACGTGTACAACTGTGCAACTGTCAATTCTTTCATGTTTACATCTCTCCTGACTTTTTAGATTTTATATTTTTGGGCATTGCCGCCTTTTTCCTGTAAAATGGAGCCACTCGGTCATAACAGGCCCGAAGCTGCCCTTGATTGTTAAGTTCTTTCACGCCCTGTGTCCTGCTTGTGATAAACCGGTCCAGTTTCTCCATATATTCATCCGGAGTGATCTCTCCCTCCGCCACATAGGTCAGTCCTTTCTCCCAGCTCGCGGTCAATTCCGGATTCAACAGTGAACGTATGGAATGATCTACCACGTCATAGATCATTTCTCCCGTCATGGTGGGTGTCACGATCTGCGTCTTCTTATTCAGCGCCAGATACTTATTATTGAACAGTTTCTTCAAGATTTCTCCTCTGGTAGCGCTGGTTCCTATACCGCTGCCTTTGATCTGGGAACGGAGCTCCTCATCCTCAATAAGCTGTCCCGCGTTTTCCATAGCCAGGATCAGCGATCCGGAATTATAGCGCTTAGGAGGAGACGTTTTCCCTTCTTTTATGTCAAAAGACCGGATCTTAAGGATCATCCCTTTTCTCAGCCCTTTAATCTTCTCAAAGAAATGGATATCCGTATCCGTATCCTTCTCCGCTTCCTTTCCTTCCTCCGCGGCATCCTTCTTCTGTCCCGGCACACCGGCCACTTCCAGATAGCCTTCCTCTGCCAGCACTTTGAAATTGGAGAAAAATTTCTCTTCTTTTCTCTGTGTCACGATAGCCACTTTCTGGTATACCGCAGGCGGATAGAAGATGCTCAGGAACCGGCGGACGATCAGATCGTAGACTTTCCGGGAAATATCCGGAAGCTTCTGAAGGCCGGCGATTCCCTGTCCTGTAGGGATGATCGCGTAGTGATCTGTGATCTGGCTGTCGTTGACATACCGGGTCTTCTCGATTCCTTTGTGGCTTCCCATAGAAGCAATCTTATTCAGAAATGGGACCGCCGCCGGATACTGCATAAGTCCATTGAGATTCTTATGGATCTCTTTGGCTACCGCTGAGGAAAGCACTCTTGCATCCGTTCTTGGGTAAGTAGCTAATTTTCTTTCGTATAATTCCTGAACGATGCGCAGCGTCTCATCCGGGCTGATCTTAAACCGTTTTGAACATTCATTCTGCAGCTCCGCCAGGTTAAATAGGAGCGGCGGATTCTTCTTCTCCTTCTTCTTTTCCACAGAAAGCACCTGACATTCCAGCGGTTCCGGAGATTTCAGCCACTCGATCAGCTCCCTCGCTTTGTCTTCCTTCAGGAACCCGTTCTCCTTATACAGATCTTTCGACCCAAACCACCGGGAGCCTTCTGCGGCTCTCCACTCTCCCTCAAAAGAGCTTCCTTCCTCTCCAATAGAGGCGATCACACGGTAGAAAGGTGTCTCTTTAAATTCCCGGATCTCCCGCTCTCTGCGGACCACCATTCCAAGTACGCAGGTCATAACCCGTCCCACCGAGATCACCGCGTATCTGGTATGCAGGTAATTGGATATGCTATTTCCATATTTTAATGTAAGGAGTCGGGAAAAATTAATCCCCATCAGATAATCTTCTTTGGCTCTCAGATAAGCAGATTCGGAAAGATTATCATATTCTCTTAAATCCTTTGCCTCCCGGATCCCCCGCAGGATCTCTTCCTCCGTCTGAGAGTCGATCCAGACTCGTCTTCTTTCCTTTCCGCGGACTCCTGCCTGCTGTTCCACAAGGCGATAGATATACTCTCCCTCCCGTCCCGAATCGGTACATACATAGATGGTATCCACGTCCTTCCGGTTCAGGAGAGACGCCACAATCTGATACTGCTTTTTGACAGCGGGAATGACCTCATACCGGAATTCTTCCGGGATAAAAGGCAGAGTCTCCAAGCTCCAGCGCTTCAGAGAAGGATCATAGGCCTCTGGATAACTCATGGTCACCAGGTGCCCGACGCACCAGGTGACCACTGCTTCTTCTCCTTCCAGATACCCATCCTGCCTCCTCGTCTTCAATTTTAACGCCTTGGCAAATTCCTGTGCCACACTGGGTTTCTCCGCAATATAGAGTGACTTCCCCATAAAATCATTCAAACTCCTTCTCTATTTCTTCGAGAAGAGACCTTTCACCTTATCCATTAGAGTCTTCTTCTCTTCTACAGGCCGCTCTTTCGCTCTCTGCAGAGCTTCCTCCATAAATACCGCCTGTGAATCCACGAAAGGCTCTTTCTGTTCTCTCTTACGGTAAGTCCCATCGCTTTGCAGTACTCTGGCCTTAATATTGTCACTGAGCATAACCTTAAGATAATGATTGATCTGCCGCTTAATATCCGGATCCAGGATCGGACAGGCCACTTCCACCCGCTTCTCCGTATTCCGGGTCATCATATCAGCGGAACCGATATAGATCTTCTGCTCATCTCCCGCGCCAAAGCTAAAGATCCTGGGATGTTCCAGATATCTTCCCACCACGCTCATAACACGCAGATTGTCTGTGTATCCCGGAATCCCCGGAAGGATACAGCAGATCCCGCGCACAATGATGTCGATTCTGACGCCGGCCCGTGACGCTTCGGATACCTTCTCGATAAAGTCTACGTCTGTCAGCGAATTCATCTTCATAATGATCCGGCCCGAAGAACCTTTCCTTATTTCCTCATCCATCAGCTGGAGCACCTTCTGCTTCAGACTGGTAGGAGCGACGATCAGATGCTGATATACGCCGTCCAGATTTCCAATAGACATATTTTTAAAGAATTCGGAAGCATCCTTGCCGATTTCCGGATTGCCTGTCATAAGCGACAGATCTGTATACATTGCCGCCGTTTTCTCATTATAGTTTCCTGTTCCGATCTGGGTGATGTACTGGATCTCATTCCTGTTCCGGTAGGTGATAAGACATACTTTGGAGTGCACCTTATACCCCTCAAAGCCGTAGATCACCCGGCAGCCAGCCTCCTCCAGCCGTTCTGACCAGTCGATATTATTCTGCTCATCAAACCGCGCCCGCAGCTCGATCAGTACCGTTACTTCCTTTCCATTCTCCGCCGCCGCGCACAGATACTCTACCAGACGGGCCTTTTTCGCCAGACGGTAGATGGTGATCTTGATCGTCATGACAGAGGGATCCGCGGCCGCCTCTTTGATCAAACGAAGAAATGGATTCATACTCTCATAAGGATAGAACAAAAGAAGATCCTTGCGCTTGATCTGCCGCATCATAGGGATACTCTCCTGCACGCGGGCTGAATTTTGCGGTGAGAAAGGCGGATAAGTCAAAGACCGTTTCATAGGTTCCGGCAGATTGCCGCTAATCGCAAACATATAGGCCAGTTTCATAGGCATTTTCGTCCGAAAGATCTGGTTTGGTTTGATCTTGAATTTTTCGCAGAAATAACTCTCTGCTTCCGGGCTTAATTTTTCAGCTACCTCCAGACGCACTACCGCCATCCGGCGCCTTTTATGCAGCGTCTTTTTCATCAGCTTCCGGAAATCTTCCTCCACTTCCAAAGCCTCGTCATCCGGCGCCACATCCGCGTTTCGGGTGACACAGATATAATTCGGATCAGACACTTCATACTGAGGGAATACCAGAGAAAGGTATTCCATGATTACTTTTTCCATCCTGATATAACGGATGTCATGCCCCGGAAGATACAGAATGTCCGATACAAACTGCGGCACCGGTACGATTCCGATCATATCTTTCTCCTTCATCTTCAGTGTGGCTGTCACATAGATCTCTTTATTCAGAAGATGGGGGAAGGGGTGGTTCGCGTCCACAATCTGGGGTGACAGGATCGGAAGGATCTGGTCTTTAAAATATTTCTTTACATATTTCTTTTCATTTTGTTCCAATTCCTTAAAATCCAGACCGCATACCCCATATGGATGGAGCTGCCGTTTAATATCCGCATACGTTTTATCCCGCTCTTTATAGAGCGGGGCTACGGCCTCTAAGATCTTCTCGATCTGCTCCCCCGGCGTCATCCCGGAACGGCTGTCTCTGGCTCCCGCATCCGTATGGGCCATGTCAAACAAGCTTCCCACGCGGATCATAAAAAACTCATCTAAGTTACTGGTAAAGATCGCTACAAATTTCATCCGTTCCAGAAGCGGCACCGTAATATCCCTTGCCTCTTCCAGCACTCTCTGGTTAAATTTCAGCCATGATAATTCTCTGTTCTGAGTATAATTCAAAATCTCTTTTTCCATCTGTACTGACCTCTCTTTTCTTCCAGATCCTGAAAAATTACAGAATCCGCCATTTTTATAATCATGCTCCAGCATACCATTCCGATAGGCTTCTTTCTATCCCGGCTGGTTTAACAGCAGGTTAATTCTAGGTAAAAGAGATTTCCGTTTATTTTGCCTGGATGTAACCCTTCGCCGTCAGCGCTTCCGCGCACAGCACCGCGCCTCCGGCCGCGCCCCGGACCGTATTGTGGGAAAGGCCAATGAATTTATAATCATAAATCGTATCTTCTCTCAGACGCCCAATCGTAACTCCCATGCCGCGCTCGTAATCCACGTCCAGTTTTACCTGCGGGCGGTCGTCCTCTGTCAGATATCGGATAAACTGTTTTGGCGCGCTTGGAAGGTCAGCCTCCTGAGGGAATCCTTTGTAGCTTTCCAGCCGCCGGATCAGTTCTTCCTTAGAAGGCTTCTTCTCAAAATTAATGAAGACCGCGGCTGTGTGGCCGTTGAGGACCGGCACCCGGACGCACTGGCAGGTGATCTTGGGAAGATCCGCCTTCACAATCTGTCCATTTTCTACCCGGCCAAGCACACGCAGCGGCTCCTGCTCGCTTTTTTCTTCTTCCCCGCCAATATAGGGAATCACGTTTTCTACCATCTCCGGCCAGTCTTTGAATGTCTTTCCCGCCCCGGAGATGGCCTGATATGTGGTAGCCACCACCTCTTTGGGACCGAATTCTTTCCAAGCCGCGAGACATGGCGCATAGCTTTGGATCGAACAGTTGGGTTTGACCGCGATAAAGCCTCTGGCTGTTCCCAGACGTTTTCTCTGGTCCGCGATCACGTCAAAATGATCGATATTGACCTCCGGGATAACCATGGGCACATCCGGGGTCCAACGATGGGCGCTGTTGTTTGAGACCACCGGCGTCTCCGTCTTTGCGTACGCTTCCTCGATCTTACGGATCTCCTCTTTCGTCATATCCACCGCGCTGAATACAAAATCCACGCCCGCGGCCACTTTTTCTATTTCATTTACATTTGCGACTTCCAGTTTTTTTACCGCTTCCGGCATAGGGGAGGTCATCTTCCAGCGGCCGCCCACCGCTTCTTCATAGGTTTTCCCCGCGGACCGCGGGCTTGCCGCCACCGTTACTACTTCAAACCAGGGATGATCTTCCAGAAGAGAGATAAATCTCTGTCCCACCATTCCTGTAGCTCCTAAAATTCCGACTCTTAATTTCCGTTCCATCCTTTTCTCTCCTTCCTAATGCTCCTCCATGGCTTTATGGTAAATCTCTAAAACCTGTTCCATTGCCTCACGTCCTGGCGCCCCGATGGTAATCCGCTTGTCTACGCAGGTCTTCAGGCTGATAGCTTCGTAAATATCCGCCTGAAATTCTGGCGATATCTTCTGATATTCCTCAAGAGGAAGCTCGTCTAAAGCAATCCCCTTCTCGATGCAAAGAAGTACCAGACGTCCTACGATGCCGTGGGCATCCCGGAACGGCACGCCCCGGTTCACCAGGTAATCCGCCGCATCCGTCGCGTTGGTAAATCCGTTTTTCGCGCTTTGTTCCATCCGGTCTTTCTTAAATTCCATGGTCCGGAGCATACCGGCGAAAAGGGTCAGGCAGCCTTTGGCCGTGTCGATGGCGTCAAAAGCCCACTCTTTATCTTCCTGCATATCTTTATTGTAGGCCAGAGGAATTCCCTTCATGGTCGTCAGAAGGGCCTGCAGAGCTCCATATACTCTTCCCGTTTTTCCCCGTACCAGTTCCGCGATATCCGGGTTCTTCTTCTGGGGCATGATGCTGCTTCCTGTGCTGTACCCATCGTCAATCTCTACAAATTGGTATTCATTGGAATTCCACAGGATGATTTCTTCTGAAAACCGGCTCAGATGCATCATGACCAGAGACAGGTCTGACAAGAGTTCTATCAGATAGTCCCTGTCGGACACGCCGTCCATACTGTTTAATGTAGGGCCTTCAAAACCCAGAAGCTTCGCTGTATATTCACGGTCTAAAGGATAGGTGGTCCCTGCCAGCGCTCCAGACCCCAGAGGGCAGGTATTCATCCTGGCATACAGTCCTTTCAGACGCTCATGATCCCTCCAGAACATTTCAAAATAAGCGCCCATATGATGGGAGAGCGTCACTGGCTGAGCCTTCTGCAGGTGGGTAAATCCCGGCATATAAGTGTCCAGATTTTCATCCATGATCTGAAGGATCGCTTCCAGCAGCTCTTTGACAAGCCCATCCAGATTCCAAACTTCTTCTCTGGTATACAGCTTCATATCCAGCGCCACTTGATCGTTGCGGCTCCTGCCGGTATGCAGTTTCTTTCCCGGCTCTCCGATCCGCTGGATCAGGATCGCTTCCACAAAGCTGTGGATGTCTTCATATTCCTCTGTGATCTTTAATTTTCCTTCTTCTACATCCTTTAGGATTCCTTCCAGGCCCTCGATGATCTGCTCTTTTTCCCGCGCCGTCAAGATCTTCTGCTTTTCCAGCATCGTCACGTGGGCAATGCTGCCTTTGATATCCTGCCGAAAGAATCGTTTATCAAAAGAAATTGACGCGTTGAACTGATAAACCAGCTGTTCCGTTTCTTTTGTAAAACGCCCGCCCCATAATTGTGCCATAGTTTCTTCTTCCTTCCTTATAAAATACTGTAATCGATTTTAACATATTCTGTTCTAAAGTCAATGGCGGGCTCGCAATGAAAACTCGCAGCCGCAGTAGTCCTGACGATACAGATCATATTCTTTTGAGAGCTCGATGGAACGTTTGTAGCCGTTCTTCTTTTTAAAATCTGACTGCAGATAAGGTACGCCGTACTTCTCTCCCATCCGCGTCCCGATCTCATTGAGCCGGTCCGCGTTTTTCAGAGGGCTGATGCTAAGGGTCGTGGTAAAATAGTCCGCCTCTGTCTTTACCGCCATCTGGGCCGCTTCCTCAAGCCTCAGCGCGTAACACTTCAGGCACCGTTCTCCCCCTTCTTTCGCCTGTTCAAGCCCCTTGGCCATCTCATAGAATTTTTCTTGATCATAAGGGCCTGCCAGAAAGGATACAGGATGGACAAACGGCATCCTGCCGATCAATTCCTGCTGTTCCCAAATCCTCTTGGTGTATTCGCTCTCAGGATAAATATTGGGATTGTAGTAAAATACCGTGATCTCAAAATATTTATTTAAATATTCCAGCACATAACTGCTGCATGGAGCACAGCAGCTGTGGAGCAGAAGCTTTGGCGTCCGTTCTTCCAGCGCCAGACGCTCAAGCAGTTTATCCAGCTCTTTTTGGTAATTCATGAACCTGTTTCTCCTTTTGTAAAACCTCTTCCTAAAATTATAACTTTTCCCAGTTGTTCTGACAAGGATTTTCTCTCCATCTCCCGCTGATACAGCGGCTGTAACCTTCCTTTTATCTTCCACATAAAATAAGATATAGTCGTTACTGGAGGTTGCCATGGAACGAGTTCTGGAACTAAAACATATTTACTATGCCTACCATACTCTGGAAGGAGAGACTTCGACTCTCACAGACATTTCCTTCGCTCTGGGGGAAGGGGAGTTTGTGGCTATCGTAGGCCCTTCCGGCTGCGGGAAATCCACGCTTCTATCCATCATCGCCGGACTCCTTACGCCAGAACGGGGGCTGATCAAAATCAATGGAAAATACTTAAAAGAAAGCACCACTAATGTAGGATACATGCTGCAGCACGATGAGCTTTTTGAATGGAGGACCATCTACAACAACGTGATCCTGGGCCTGGAAGTCCAGCATATGCTGACGGCCCGCACAAGAGAAAGGGCGCATGAGCTTCTGGATATCTATGGGCTGAAACAATTTTCCGCAAGCAGGCCTTCCGAGCTGTCCGGCGGAATGCGCCAAAGAGCCGCCCTGATCCGCACCCTGGTCCTGGAGCCGGATATCCTCCTTTTGGATGAACCATTTTCCTCCCTGGACTATCAGACTCGTTTGGGCGTAGGAGACGATATTGGTCAGATCATCCGGCGGGAGAAAAAAGCGGCGCTCTTGGTGACCCACGATCTATCAGAAGCCATTTCTCTGGCAGATCGTGTCATTGTCCTTTCCGGCCGTCCCGCTTCTATCCGGCAGACGATTCCTCTGATCTTCGACCTGACCGAGGATACTCCCATGAACCGCCGAGGAGCCCCGGAATTTAAAACATATTTTAATCTTATCTGGAAGGAGTTGAATAACCAATGAGCGAACTGTCAACCGGTCAGAAACAGTATCTGACCGCATATCGAAGAGGGCAGCGCATCATACGCATCTCCCGGATCCTGATCTTCTTTAGTTTCCTCTTTATCTGGGAGTTCACCGCAAATGTAGGAATCATAGATTCTTTCATTTTCAGCAGCCCATCTAAAATAGCCTTATGCTTCTGGGAAATGGTGCTGGACCAAAGCATTTTTCTTCATATTGGCGTCACTCTTTATGAGACTATCCTAAGTTTCCTCCTTGTCATTGCCATCAGTATCCTGATGGCAGTGCTTCTCTGGTTCTCCGGGAAACTTTCGAAAATCCTGGATCCTTACCTGGTTGTCTTAAACAGTCTTCCCAAATCCGCCCTGGCGCCTCTTCTTATTGTGTGGCTGGGAGCCAACCGGACTACCATAATCGTGGCCGGAATGTCCGTTGCGATCTTCGGAAGCATCCTAAACCTGTATACCAGCTTTACCACTGTAGATCCCGGAAAGATCAAATTGATCTACACCTTTCAGGGAACCCGGCTGCAAGCTTTGACTAAAGTAGTACTGCCAAGCTCTATCCCCGCCATAATCAGCAACATGAAGGTCAATATCGGGCTGTGTCTGGTGGGAGTGATCATCGGAGAATTCCTGGCCGCCCGGAATGGGCTTGGATATCTCATCATCTATTCCAGCCAGGTATTCAAGATGGATTGGCTGCTGATGTCCATCGTCCTTTTATGCATCATGGCGATGGTGCTGTATGCGGCGATTGAGCTGATAGAAAAATTGTGCAGGAAAAGATTTTGATATGCCAAATTTGTCTCACGCCATCCGGTACTATGTAATCTGCATGTTCTCTTTGGCGCGGCAGCAACAGGCAGCAGCAATGGATAAAGTAATCAAGCAGTTCAACCCCCCGCCTTAAGCATAGCGTGTAGTGCTGTGTTTAAGGCGAACAAAAAAGTACTATAGTTCTAGTTCAGTCTGAATGCCGCAAAAGACTCTATATAATCATGAATTTTCATTGCTAACTCAGGATTTTCTGGAATATTAATATCCATACTTTTTCTCCTTAATGACACTACTTACATTTTCTCAAAATCGCCTCTATTTGCGATTTAATTTGTTCATATTCATGGTTTGCCCGATATCTTACCTCATAGCTATTGTCCCATATATAAAACTCACTCAATCCTCCTCTCGGCGGAAACATACTTTTATATTGCCTTGCCGCCTCACTGACTAATTCTTCATATCTTATTGTATCATTGGCTAATTCCACATCAAGGTATTGAACCATATTCTTTATGGTTCTCTTACCATAATTGATATCGTTGTTAGGATTTGAAATAATAATATCGTACAGTTCTTTCAATAATTTTATAAGATTTATAATAAGCTCTCTTTCATTGCTTTTCATAGTTTCCTCCAAGGTATTTACACCATTCGGCCGCAGCATCCCAGAACTCCTCCCAGCCACTTTTCTCAGCCTCCCGCTTCAGGTAATTAAAAGATCCCTATTTCTTCCAGTTGTTCCGCGTCCTTCAAATTACTGATGATATCCATGAATTTCTCCGCAACAAATTCCAATTCATCATAGATATTTTCTTGACTGTCCTCATCGTAATATCCTGCAGGCGTCCTTAACCAAATCTGCCCATAAGTATCTGCTCCGGAATCGCAGTTCAGTACGGCTACGCAGCCGCAACTATCTAGAATGGGCAGGTGATATTTCTCAGTCATCTTTTCCTCACAACAATTTTTATATATTGCTGGTATTTTATCAGGCGTAAACCATTCTGATATTTCTAACGTATTTTCTTCATCAATAACATAATATTTTCTTACCGTCGAATCAAACTCTCCCTTTTTCAAAAAACTCAGATACTCTTGCGGAATCAGGCAGCCAAATTCTTGTTTTGCCCACGCCATAAAATTTTCAAATTCTCTATATTTTTTATATATTTTCTCAAGCTCTTCTCCGTTAAAATCAATACCGTATTTGTCCTTTGCAATGACTCTTAAATATTCATCATAACACGCCTCTAAAAAGGCCAATCCTTCTATTGTGATCATCTCTTCATTTAAAGAGCTACCATCGTCTATCCCATCTTCGAGTTCTTCTTTTCCTTCTGCCGACAGCATCTTATGATCGGCAAGCCATGTAAATACCGTATCAAAATGACGAATCACTAAATCCTCTGGAATTCCTCCATCAATCTGCCATGCAGCTTTGTCAATAATAACCATAGATGAGTTCCCCCTCTCTAATCTTATGACTATATCACATTGTAAAATATATCCATTTTCACGTAAAGTTTATTTTTCTTTCGATAATAAGTCTTTCAACAATTTCTTCGCATTTCATAAAAAAGTTCTTGCAAATCTCCAGAAATCCGATATAATATATTTTGTGGCCTGACAAGATCGGGGCGTAAATGCGCTGGAATAGCTCAGTCGGTAGAGCACTTCACTCGTAATGAAGGGGTCGTCGGTTCAAGTCCGATTTCCAGCTTTGCAAGAAAAGAACGGAATCCTATGATGGTTAGGATTCCGTTCTTTTTCATTCGGGTACACCCCTTTCGTCATTTTGGTACAGGGCAAAATGCAATTCCAGACGTAGCCTTTTTGCAAAAGGCTACGTCTGGAATTTCAGACTGTAGACAAAGTTGGTGCTGGAGCCTAGCTCCAGCACCACTCTTTTTGCCAAAATGCCAACTCCCATATTTTTTTATAAAAGATAAAAAAGAATCCTGTTTTTTTGTCCTGCCTTTCCCTTACATCCAGAATCTTTGCCAGCTTTTTCAGATTCATGCACGCAAAGGTCAGCCCCGCTTTCATTCTCATTCGGGCGTTGCCGATATATTGTGTGTATCGAAATCCATGCTGTTCTTTTGCACTTCCGAACAATCTCTCAATGGTTTCTTTTCTCAACATATAGATCTCTTTGTTCCCAAGAGTATAGCGGATATCCTCACTGGTTTCCAGATACTCTTCCCAAATGTGGCGGGAGATCGTTTTTTCATGCTCTTTGCTTTCTGTACAGTTGGAAAGGTAAGGGCAGTTTTTACAGATGCTTTTATCGCTCTTGTATTCTTTGTACCCTTCCCGGTTCGTTGTCCGATAAGTAAGGATCTGATCCGCCGGACAGATATAGCAGTCATAGTACTCATCGTAGACATACTCATATTTCTTGAAGAATCCATCTTTTGTCATGGGCCTTTTATACGGAAACAGAGGCTGTATCCCGTCTTTTAACAATTCTCGGGCGATTGCTGGAGTCTTATATCCGGCATCCAATACCATCATCTCCATATCCAGGTCTTTCAACTTGTCGTACAAAGGCTTCCATGTCCTGCTGTCATGTTCATTCCCTGGATGCACAGTATAACCTAAGATCCACCCGTGCTTGTCACATGCAGTCTCTATGCTGTATGCAAAAACATGTTTATGTTCGCCTTTTCGGAACCACCCGCTTTCCGGATCTGAAGTACTGCATTTTTGCGTTTTGGCTCCTTCCGGGATCTCGTCTGAAGAACCGCTTTCACCAGAAGTGCCGCTACCCGCTGCAGGCGGTGTAGTTGAATCATCCTTTTTTTCTTTTAAAGGTTTCTTTCCATGATTTTTGCGGTCTTCATTGATTTCTTTTTTTAACTCCTCCTCATACCATAGAGCTTCTTGAGATGCAATCCTCTTTCGCCTCTTTTTGCTGTTCGCACAGGCTTTTACATGGGTAGAATCCACAAACACGGTAGACGTATCTACCAGATGAAACTTCATACATTGTTCGAGGATATGGGAAAAGATCTGTTCAAACAGTTCCGTATCCTTAAAACGCCGGGTATAGTTTTTCCCAAAAGTAGAAAAGTGAGGAACTGGATCCAGCATATCCAGACCGAGAAACCAACGATACGCTACATTCACTTCGATTTCTTTGATCGTCTGGCGCATACTTTTAATCCCATAGAGATACTGGATAAAAGGGATTTTGATCAGCATCACCGGATCCATGCTCGGCCTTCCGTTATCTGCACAATACTTGTCTTCTACAAGATCGTAAATAAAGTTCCAGTCAATTGCCCGGTCAATCTTTCGGAGCATGTGATCCTTTGGCACCATGTCATCCATGCTGAACAGCATCATTTGTTCTCTTTTTTTATCGGAATCTCTTGTCATCATAAGCAGGCCCTCCTTATAGGATAATTATACCATGTGCAGAGAACGCACCGCTTAACTTTCGAGTTGATAAGTAGGGGATTTTTCTTGATAAAAACCGGAAGAATCATTGAAATGTTGATAACTACAATAGAAAAGCTCCGGTGTAAACCGGGGACTTTGTCTACAGTCTGCAATTCCAGACGTAGCCTTTTTGCAAAAGGCTACGTCTGGAATTTAAACGTCTGGAATTTAATTATTCTTCTTTCCGTCTCCTGCCCATCAGGATCAGGATAAACAATGCCGATACGCTCAGCGCCGCCAGTGCTCCTGGCAGATCTGCCGGATCTCCGGTCTTTACGTTTCCGCTTACCGCGGCCGCCGCGCTGTATTCGTTGGTGAATTCCGCGGCGTCGGTATTGCTGTTAAAGGTGCCGATCTTCTCGTATTTCACATCGGCTATGGTAAGAACGCCATCTGTGTCTTCTACTTCTACCGTCAGTCTCCAGATATGTTCATCGTAGGTGTATCCGGCTTCGTGGCCATCTGCCTCACGGATGTCAAACTGGTAGGTTCCTGCTTTGGCAAATGTGATCGGCGCAAACGCGGTCTGTCCCGCTCCTTCCACAGTTGCGGATGTGCTTCCTGCTGCCGCGCCTTTCGGATTACCTTCCAGCGCCTGCAATGTGAATTCAAATATCGCGTGGCTGGATGCAGAGTCTCCGGTCAGGTGCTTCACTACTTTGGGCGCGTATGCCGCCTCATCCGGCTGATAGTGGTTCTCAAAGTCCGCCGCGTCAGAGGTGATTCCATCCTGTCTGCTGTAGCTTATACTGTCTACGCCCAGAATATGTTCGGTATCCTTCACTACCACAGTCAGCGTCCAAACGCTTCCATCGTACTGGTAGCCGGTCAGCTTATCGTTGATCTCGGTAATGTCGAACCGGTAGCTTCCCGCCTGTTCAAAACGGATTTCTCCAAAGGAGGCTTCCCCGTTTCCGTTGATCGTAACCTTTGTCTCCTGCGGAAGAACGGCTCCCTCAGGATTGTCCTCCCTTGCTGTAAGCGCGAACCGGAACTGGGCGTCTTGGCCCTCCGGCACATCGCCGGTCACGGTTTTCGTCACCTCCGGGATATATCCGGTCTCTTTTACCTGGTAGTCATTGGTAAATGAAGCCTGTTCCTCGGAAGTCTCTCCAGCAACAGCCGCCCCATCCTTATCCAATTTTGTGTAGGTGTGGCTTACCACAGTCAGGAAGCCGCCCTGGTCTTCCACTGCCACTTCCAGATCCCAGGTGTGATCGTCGTAGTTATAGCCTAGGGCTGTCCCTTCCTTCTCCGCGATAGTAAAGTGATAGATTCCTTCTTTTTCAAACCGGATCTTTCCAAAGCTTCCGGTTCCCGCTCCTTGAACGGATGTTTCCGTATTCCCAAGAACCGCTCCGTCCTCTGGAGTCTGTGGTTCTTCCACATTCCGGTTTCTGGTCAGGGTAAAGATAAACGTCTGGTCTCCCGGCGTCCGGTCTCCGGTCAGCTTTTTCTCTACCTTAGGATCATAAAAGGCTTCTGTCGTACTATAGCTGTTGGTAAATACCGCGCTGTCCGGGTTTGCTCCCGTGTTGTCTGTCTTCACATACTGAACGCCATCTTTGGATATCTGAAGTTTTCCTCCCACATCTTCCACGGTTACTTTCAAGATCCAGGCGCTTTCATCATAGCCGTATCCTTGCTGGCCATCTTTTCGCTCCTTAATCTGGAACTCATAGGTTCCGGCATGGATAAACCGGATCTCTCCAAATTCGTCCTGCCCCTGGTCTGCGCTGCTGCCAGAGCTGTCTTCTGGCTTCAGTGTCACAGAGGCTTCCGTATCTGTTCCCAGTTCCGCCCCGTCTGCCGGTTTCCATCCGTCCTTTTTCGCGCTCAGTTCAAAGGTGAAACTTGCATCCTCTGGCCGCGCATCGCTGTCTGCGCTTATGTTCTTCACCACTTCTGGCGTAAACCGCGTCGGCTCTACCTCGTAGGTATTTGTAAATATGGCATGATCCTGGCTGTTGGTATCGCCCGTCCTGCTGTAAGTATGGCTCTTGATCACAAGCTGGCTGTTCTCGTCTTTTACCACTACCGTCAATGTCCAAGGTTTAGGATCATAGATATATCCCTTGGCATCCTCTTGTTTTTCCTCGATCTGGAATTCATAGGTTCCGGCCTTGGTAAAGGTGATGGCTCCAAATGGATCCGTGTCAGCCCTTCCCTCTCCGTCATTTCCTTCCACCGTCACCGCTGCTTCCCGGTCGTCTCCCGCAATGGTGAAACCATCTCCTGCTGGCGGCGTCAATGTAAAGCGGAAGGTCTGACTGCCAGTTTCCGGCCTTGCCTCTCCTGTGATCCTCTTAAGGACTTCCGGTGTAAACGGCACGGAATCTGTTGTCTCGTAGCCGTTGGTAAATGTGGCTGACGTTGGATCTGTCTCGCCTGCCCGTGTATAGGTATGATCCGTAACCGTAAGCTTACTATTCACATCCTCCACCTTCACCGTCAGCGTCCAAGGAACTTCATCGTAGCTATAACCCAGCTCGCCTTCTTTCGTCTCCCGGATGGTAAAGGTATAGGTGCCAGTCTTGGTAAAGGTGATGGCTCCAAACGCGTCTTCTCCTGCTGCCGCCGTGTCGCCTATTGGAACTGTATCCGTGGTTTCCTCTTTTCCAAGGGTAATGGCCGCTTCCTTGTCTGTTCCAAGAACGGCTCCATTTCCAGGATTGCTTCCCTGCTCAATGGTAAATCTAAAGGTTTTCTCTCCCGGTCTTGGATCGCCGGTCATCACCTTGGTCACTTTCGGCACGTAAGTGATGTCTGTCACCTGATAGCTGTTGGTAAATTCCGCCATAGCATTTGGTCCTGAGGCCGGCGTTCCGTTTTTATCTTGATAAGTTACTCGCTTCAAGCCTAACGCGCCGCCTTCATCCTGAATCTCTACCGTCAGCGTCCATGGTCCCTGCTTTTTGGTATCAAACTCATATCCTTCCGCCGTATCTCCGGTATCTGGAATCTCGGCAATGGTAAACTTATAAGTGCCTTCCTTCGTAAAACGGATATCTTCAAAGGTCGCTTCCCGTATACCATTATCTTTCTCATAGGTAACCGCCGCGCTTCCTTTTTCGATTGGTTTTCCCGTCTCATCGATGATCTGGAAACCTTCTGCGTCATTTCCGGTATCTGGCGTCAGTTCAAATGTAAAGGTCTTCTCTCCCGGAGGAATATCTCCTT
This sequence comes from Lachnospiraceae bacterium KGMB03038, assembly GCA_007361935.1. NCBI lineage: Bacteria > Bacillati > Bacillota > Clostridia > Lachnospirales > Lachnospiraceae > Lachnospiraceae bacterium KGMB03038. Next base: position 1,871,956 of record CP041667.1, read on the forward strand.
CCAGGGTCTTTCTCACCTTTGGAGTAAAATCAAACGCCTCTGTCTTATAGGAATTCTCAAATATCGGTTTTGACGGCTTATCCGGTGTTGCCCGATAATATACCGGGGCTGAAGCTTTCAGGGTTCCTCCCTCGTCTGTTACCGTCACTTTTGCGTACCAGGACCGCTGGTCATAGTTCACGCCCGGCTCCCGGTCTGCTTCAGACGGGGTTACTTCTGTAATCTTAAAGTAATACTCCCCTGCGGCTGTGAAAGTGATCGTTCCAAACTCAGAAGTCGGCTCTGTTGCATCAAGTTGCTTGATCGTCACTGTCGCCTGATTTTCTTCCGTTGTCTCCGGCATGATCACGGAATCAGGTTTTGTTCCATCATAGCTCTGCTCAAAGGTAAAGGTCATGTCATGGGGCAGCTCATCTGCCAGATCACTGGTCATGGTTTTCGCCGCCTGGAGTTTTACCTTGGCATCCGATGGATCATAAGGATTGACGAAGGCTGCTTCAGTTCCATTCTCTACGCCTGTCTTAGAATAAATGGTGGATTCCCGCGTTAGGTTCCCTTTTCCATCGTCGGCGACTACTACCGTCAGCGTCCACTGACTCTTATCATATCCTTCAAATCCCGGCCTCCTAGGATCTGCTTCCGCAATGGTAAAGGTATAGGTTCCGGCTTTCTCAAAGGTGATCTTACCAAAGCTGTCAGTCACTGTTCCGGTTGTCGCACCCTTTCCTACCTTAATCTTGGCCTCGGTATCCGCCGGCATCTGGGCGCCATCGTCTGGTGTAAAGGTTCCTTTTGTCAACGTAAAATCAAAGGTCTGGTCTGCCGGCAGGGCATTGCCTGTCACCATCTTGGTAATACTCGGCGTGTAATCGATCGGCGTCGGTTTATATTCATTGGTAAATACTACGCCTCCCTGTGGGTAAGTTGGTGCCACATTCAAAGTTCCGTCTCCATTGTCACTTACCACTACCTCCACAGTAAAGGAGGCACCGTCATACTTCACACCTTCGCTGGCAGTCCCGCCGCCAACTTCTGTGACCGTATAGGTATGGGTTCCCTTATCCTCCAGGTCATAAAAGATTTCTGTAAATTCGATGGCCTTGGGGGTTCCATCCTCGGCTGGCCCCTGTACCTCTCCGGTGCTGACCACCTGAGTCTTCTCACCTATCGTCTCCGTTACCTGGAACTTGTATGTCTCTCCCGCTTCCATGGCTCTTCCCGTCAGGATCTTATTCCCTTCCGGTTTCCAGTTCTTTGAAGCTTGATATTCATTCCCGATCGTCAGCTCCTGCCCTGTGATCGGCTGATACCCTTCCTCTCCATTCGGTTCAAAATACTGAGTCTTTGTTACTTTCAGGCCGGTTCCCTCTTTCCACTCGGTAGTCACCTGCGCCTGGTAGGTCTTCAGATCATAGGTCACGCCCTGGTATGGGTTCTGGCCCTTAGCTTCTTCTGGAAGCAATTCTTTTATAAAGAAGGTATGGGTTCCTTCTCCCTTCAGCAGAACATCGTTAAAAGTAACGGTTCCATCCGCCCCATTTGTAACCCTTGTGATCTCACTGCCCTTCTCATCTTGAAGCAGGAAGGTAAATGCTCCTGCTGTCAGTTCTTTTCCGGTCAGACTCTTCTTCAGGGTCAGATCTGTTGTCACTGTACGGGCATTGGTCACTTCCACCTCATCTGTCACCACCATACTCTCGGTATCTGGAATACCCAAAAGCCATGCATTGGAGATTCCCTGGATCGGTGTAATGTTCTCGCCCTGCGCCGCCGCGCTGTCCAGGTCATAACCGGTCTTTGTCCCTGTCTCCTGGATGATATAAGCGCCAAACCACTTCAGGTCTTTCAGTTGTGCCGTTCCGTCTGCTCCAGTCGTTATCGTCTGTACATTCGCCGGGTTATCCTTCTCGTAATTCTTCAGTTCGTCCGCAGTCGCCGGAATCGCTGTTCCCTCATAGAACGGTCCATATACCTTGAAGGCTGCACCATCTACCGGAACTGTTTCCTTATCTTCCGCTGTCTTCGTAATCTTCAGATCCCGGTGCAGGATAAGTCCCAGGTCTTTGGTAGCGTCCCAATACGTACTGGGCCACAGGTAGAACCGCTCGGACCAGCCGTCCACATCACTTGCCGTAGAACCATTCTTCTTGCTGAAGTTGCTGTCTGTCTGCTCGTCAGATGGAATACTTTCTGGATTATGGGAAATCTTCTTTTTCTCTTCCAGTAATTGTTTTGTCAGCCCAAACTTTCCAACCGTCTCGCCCGTTCCTTTTGGAACCGTAGCCCAGATCTGATAGGTGGCTGGATCGCCTCCCTTTAAGTGATCTGGAAGGATTCCATTTAAGTCATGAGCGCTCTCTTGTGTACTGTCTTCCTTCAGCGCTCCCGTCAGCAGTCTGTCAAACTGGAACTTGCCTGTTGTCATCCAGGTAGAGTCTTCCTCTATATCCTGCCTATAATGGGTCCGGTTCGGTTCCTCATCATTGGTTCCCCGGTACTCATACAGATCGATCTCAACATTCTCCAGCATATTTTGGATGATCTTGTAGTCCTTTACATCTTCTATATACTCTCCTGTCTGCCGTATACCGTCTTCATTTTTATCGATCCAGATCCGGCCGCCCACTTTGGTCTCTGCCGGTGAAAGCGTTGCTGAAACACTGTTGGATCCCATACTGTATTCATTTTTCTGCACATTATAGTCTGCCGGATTCTTCCCTTCTTCTGCCAGCAGATTATACCAGTTATACTGGATGGCAAAGCTGTTGACCGCATTTTCATAGGAATAGCCTGCCAAAGCCTCTGGATCCAGTTCCTGTCCCCGGTTTACCTGGGCCGTATATTCGATCACCAGGCTGTCGCCGCTTTCCAGACAGATATTCCTTGGTGTCACAAGGATAAAAGCTTTGGTATCCCCGGTGGCCGCTCCATCGTGCCAGCCGCCTGGAATCGTATCATAAGCCGCCTCATCCACGTCTTCATATAAAGCCGCGAAAGCCGCGCTGTCCTGGATTTCTCCATCATAGAAATACAGCTTATACTGATCTTGCGTCACTGTCGTCTGGGTTCCGTCCTTCGCGATCTTCGTCACGGACTTGATCTCTCCAAAGTTCAAGGGCCACTGGCTTCCTCGATCCGTTCCTCCCGCAACCAGATCTCCATATCTTGGGAGAATATCGATTACTGCCATATCGGTACGGCCTTCCACTCCGGAAAGATTGCTTGCGGTCAATTGATAATAGACCGTCCCTCCGTTGCTGATATTCGCCAGATCGCTGCTGCTGTAGCTTCCAGTGGTTTCGCCTTCCGGAATATCCAGATCCCCATAGCTGGATTTGATCAGAGCCATATCCGAATCTGAATTCCAGGTAGCTCCCGCAGACGCCGCTACATATCCATAGTCACTCAAATTATTGATCAAGTCTTTTAACGTCTGCAGCCGGTCGTCGTCCAGGTCCCCTTTGACCTGATCCAGAGATCCCGGCCACTGGCCGTCTCCATTCTTAAAGGAGGCTGCCTGAGGATTCTCCTGACTCTCCTCTCCCCGTACATCGCTGGTCACAAAAGCATGGTTGATCAGGGAAGCTCCGTAGCGTACCACCGCCGGATCCGCTTTCACATCGATCTCAATGGTCACGCTCTCTCCTGGCTGAAGCTTGGCGTCTTCTCCCTCCTGACTGCTTGTAAGCCGGATGGTATGCGCCGTATTATCTCCCTCATGGGCATACTCCGGTGATAGGCCATCGATTCCTTCTACCGTATTCGCAAGCCGGATTCCCCCGTCATTGGTCCGATCCAGAGTAGCACCTTCAGGGAGAAGTTCTACCAGAACCGGATTCAGCATAGGAGCCTTCGCATCCGCCGCGTTGGTAATGGTCACTTGATAGGTGGCCGTTCCGTTGATCTTGACAGAGTTTGACATAGCTGTCTTCGTCACAGAAACCTTTGCCGTATCAATCTCTCCAAAAGTATTGGAGGCTTTCACAGGCTCCGTCTCTTTTGTAACAGCCTGTTTTGCCCGCTGGCCCTTTTCATCCCACGGCCGGTAGCTCAGACTGGCCTTTGCGGTGTTATCGATCCGGTCAATGGTCAGCGCCCCGTCAAACCCTTCCTGTTTATCCACATCCGCCGTGATCTTCACCGATCCTGGCTGGAAATTCTGTCCCAGGGCATAGCCGATGCCATCCTCATTTATAGTTTTCTGATAAAATCCCTCCGATCCATAAGAGATCTCTACGGATTTTGCCTTTCCAACTCCTGCCTTCAGGGTAACGGCCGCTCCATCTGTTCCCAGAGCTACTGTCTGCGTATCGATCGCCTGGCCGTTAAATCCTTTAAAAGTAACGGTAGCGGAAATACTGTTGGCAGCCACATCGTCCTTCAGGCCATACATGCTCACGTCATGGGAGGCTTTTCCCAGCTCCACTTTGCTGATGGAGTAGCGCTCCTTCAGATAATCGTCAAACGGAAGCTCTGTCGGATTCTTTTCCCCATTCCATGCGGACAATCCGCTGTCCGTCAGGATATAGCTGTCCAAAGCATAGGTATTTCCTCCGGCCTGCGGCGTCAGGGTATAGGTCAGGGTCTGGCCTCCTTCCATCAGACTGTCCAGAGTGCCGGTGCGGTCTGCCGTTTTTGTCACGGAAGGTACTGCCTTTCCCAGCACGTTTTTCAATTCGATGACCTGTTCGCTGGTGTCGCCCCGCTGGATCTTACGGACGGCGTACCATACCACCCGGTTATCTTCCTTGATGATGGAATCATAAGCGCCGCTCTTTCCTTCCACGGCGGTCTCCACCACCAGATAAGTCTTCCCAGACTCTGCTCTTCCAAGCATAGGCTCTGTCGTTTTATCCGCATAACTGGTATTCCCCGCGTCTCCGGCGGTCTTTACATCTGTCGCCAGAACCTTGTCATCTTCAACCGCCTTCGCAATCACTTTTTCCAGTGCTTCTTCGTCCAGTTTTTCCGGTGTCTCTTCCGGCACCTCATATACGGAAACGGTGGATATCGGCACCACGGATGCGCCGCTTACATCCTGTTTCTGGATCCGCAGGGATACATACGGCTCATTATAGGCATGGTAGGTATAGGTTTTCCCCGCTTCCAGCACATCCTGGTCGTTTAGCAGATAGATGGTATTGCCGCCCACTTCTTCTGTAGTAAGGGCTGGTCCATCACTGCCCGCGGTTACCGGGTAGATTCCTTCCAAACCTTTATAGTCTGTCATCCGCGATGTCTCCGCGATCGCATATCTGCTGTTTCCAGGCAGTGTGATATGGAGTTCTCCATTCCCGTCTGTGGTATAGATCTGCTGCAGCGGGGTCCAGTTTCCATCCTCCGTCTGGTTATAAATCTGGAAAGCGATTTCCTTCATAGGTGCTTTCGTCCCCGCTTCCGGCACATTATCATATTTGATCAGATCAATATGGGTCCCCTCATAGTTGGGGATCACAAGGTCACCTTTTGCTTCCGGATTCCAGCCTGCTGCCCAGTCTTTCTCATAGCGCAGGTCATCCCCTGGCTTCAGCGTGATCTGCTCGGCAGGCGTCTGCTCCAATACGTACTTATCCGGCGCTTTGGTCTCCCGAATCTGGAAGGTTCCGGGCTGACCATCCTTCAGGCGGATCCGCACTGTATACTCTCCTTTTTGCTCTCCTTGTGTCCCATAAGTCCACTTTAGCCGCGCATCGTCCACCTTCGCCCAAGTTCCGGAAGTCTCCTGTTCATAAACGTCAAACAAGGCTCCCGTCAGAGGCGCTTTCGTCTCTCCATCGATCTTCAGGAAGGTAGCCTGGGCATACAGATATTGGTTGACCGCGGTTGCTGACACCTGGTAGTCTGCCGTTACGGCCGCGTCACCATCTGGAATCGCAAGGGCATATAGGGTTCTTCCTTCCGAAGGAGTAACCGGCGTTAACGAAGTTCCGTCAGCCAGACTTATGCCATCCAGCGCAAAGTTCTCTCCATCCAGGCCTGCTTCTTCCAGATAATAGGTCTGGCCCTGGGACAGTCCAAAGATCTTGCCTGATCCTGTGGTCTGGCCTTTTTGAACGGTGATCTTTGCTTCTCCGGCTTTCTTCGTTCCAGCCGCATCTTTATACAGAATAAACTGGAATTCATGATCCTCCGTCAGATCCAATCCCTCGGTTTTCTTCGTAATAGTCAGATCCACCAGCTTCCGGTTTTCGAAGGTCACTTCCGCTTTCGCGCCGGCGCCTTCTCCTGTTCCGGTTACTGTGGTCACCTTCTCACCGCCATAGGTCACGGAAGTAATCTTAAGCCCGCCTGTCAGGGCGATCAGCTTTGCTGCTGCCTCAGTCTTTTCATAGCCTTCCGGCGGATCGGTCTCTGTGATCCGGTACAATCCCGGCTTCTGCCCGGTCAATGTGAAAGTTCCATCTTCGCCTGTTTCCTTAGCGTCCTCCACTGGCTCCCAGGTTCCGTCTGTCATTGCCACATCTCCGGAAAGCCCTGAGAACGCCTGATACTCTACCTGGAACTTGGCTCCCTTCAATGCTTTTTCATGATCCTGTTCATCCACCTTCTTGACCGTCAATGCTACGGGAAGCGGATTTTGCGCCGTCAGTTCCAGGCTGTCGACACCGTAAGAAGCCAAGTCATAGATTGCCGTGATGACAGTATCTCCATCCTTTCTCGCCGTGGTATAGCCAAGCTGAATCCCATCTGTGGGGAATTTGCCAAGTCCTTTGTATGCCTCGTCTTTATAGGTCTCCTGGAACCATTGCGCGAAATAATCCTGGATGATACCGCTTCCGCTCTCAGACAGCTTATAGGTTCCGCTTACAATGTTCTCTATCTCAGCAGTCCCGTCATTTCCTGTCGCCTGACTGGAAACCCTCGTGCCTCCCTTCACCGGGGTCAGCGTAAAGACAGCGCCCGCCAAAGGATTGCCGTCTATATCCGTCTTTTTGATCTTCATGGACTGCTTCGCCGGATTGTACATGCTAAGGGTTACGTTTTCATTTACTACAGAAAATTCCAATCCCTGATCACCGGTATAAATATTCTCATAACCAGGGTCTCCTGTAACCTCCTGGATACGGTAATCCCCTACCATCAGCCCCTTAGGGAAGGAGAAGATCCCGTTTTCTGTAGCAAATTCCGCGTCTGAAGGCGCATCTGCCCATCCCAGTTTCTCATAGTCGTAATTCTGCCACTTTCCGTCCGCCGTCTTCCTCTGCAGCCGCATGGTGATTTTGAGAGGCGTCCTTTGATCCTGGGCGGCGGCAAAGTAGGTATCCAGTTCCTGGGAAGTCTTATTCAGGGTTCCGTCTGTCCCCTCCGGATCGATTCCCTTCTTTGGCGTATAGCCGTATTTCTGAAGGGTTACCGCAAAGTTATCCTGAGGCTCGTTGACCAGGCGGTACTGCTTGCCGTTGCCTTCAATGCCTTTGATCAGCTCTAATTTCGTCCCGGTTCCGTCTTCCGATTTCACTTCTTTATAAGCCGCGGCCGGCCACTCATTTGTGGGCTGGGTACTTGCCAGGGGCTGATCTCCCTCTGCCTCTGTCACATAATAGACATCGTTAAAGGTATTGGAACTCTGCCCTTCTGGTGTGTCCGCAAAGCACAGCAGCATATGATGGACGCCTGTATCCTCTTTATAGCCGCCGGGCGCGGAGGTTTCTTCCAAAGAAACACGGGCATAACCGATGTCATCCTTCATCCAGATGATATTATCGTCTCCCAGGTTCTCTTGGTTTCCATACTTATCGAAAAGGGTGTCCCACCGGAAAGACTCGGAAGCCGCCCAGGCTTTCAGTTTTCCTTCTTCGGTCTCATCGGTATTATCCAGTCCCGTGGTCAGTACGTCCAGTTTTTCAATATGGTTTCCATTCTTGTCTACCAGCCACAGGTCGAACTTGACATTGCCGAGGGGCTGATAGCCGCTCTTACTGTCCGCCCATTTTGCAATGCGGACAGAAGCATAACGGAGATTCCCTTCCCCATCCGCGTCCAGATTTTCTACTTCTTGATAGGTAACGGAATTTTTCGTATAGTCCACTTCTGTCGTGCACTGGAACTGTCCATCATTTCCCTGATTGCTGGCGTTGGTATATGTGCTGCCCTCTGGCCTAAAGAGGATGATCCGGTTTCCTTCCTTGATCTCAGAACCTGGTCCCGCCTCTGTCTCAACCAGCCAGTACACCACATTATCTCCCGCTTTCAGGATGTCGGTGGCAAACAAGCCTTCCTGCCGGATCCCATCATCATCATAGAAGGTGCCGCTACTGTAGCTTCCAATCTCTGTGTACTGGTCAAGATTTTTTTCGTCAAAGGTCAGTTCCGTTTCATTCCCTTCCACCACCTGCTGATAAAGGGTGAATTTGGCGTGGTCCACCGCAACTTCTTGTTGAGGGTCTAAATCATCTTCCGTCTTCCATTTATAAATCTGAAGCTGCGCCCAGTTCTCCACGTTGGTCATGGTCTCGGAGATTGTTCCCTGAGGATTTTGGGCATCTGTGTTGGCAGGTTTTTCTACATAGTAGACCTGTGCTGCCTCTTCTGCTGTAAGTGTTTTTGGCACACCCTCGGGATGCAATTCATCCAGATATTTCTTGTCCCCCTGAATCGGTTCCAGATAAGCATAGGCCGGGTCTTCCGGTACGCTCACCTCTACGGCAATATAGTGATCCTCCTGGGTCAGTCCGGTGAAGCTCACCGTTCCCAGCTCGTCTGTTACCATTGTGTCTACCAGCTCATAGCTTCCATCCTTCAGCTCTTTATAGAGGGCAATGGTGGTTCCCGGAAGCTTATATTCCTTATGGGTAAACTGATGCTCCCACACATTATAGTATTCCTTGGTGATATTGAAGCTGACCTTGGGCTGATCCACAATGGTAAGAGGACCCCCATCCGTTCCGCTTGTTACCGTCTTCCCAGGAGTCAATGTAAAGGAAAGTTCCGTCTCACTGAGATAATAGTCATCCGGCGCTTTGGTCTCTTTTACAAAGTAAGTGTAGGGCTGGCCATTTTCGTCATAAATAGGAAGCTCTTCAAAAATCGCGGTTCCGTCCCCACCTGTCTGTACCGTCAGCGGATTTCCACCTGCTCCAAGATGGATGATTCCCCCATCTGCTCCTTTCCGGTAGATCTCCAGGGTCGCCCCTGACAGTCCTTTCTTGGTATCTGCCGCCGTCTTCGTGATCTTGGCAGCGCCCAGTTCGGAAAGATTCACAATGGGACCCAGCGTCTGTGTTTCTCCATTTTCATCCGCATTTACCGTATAGGGGCCAAAATAGAAGCTGCCTTCCTCCACTTCCCCTTTGCCCGTATATAGATTTGGATATTTGGACGGATCCAGAACTCCGTCCGGATTCCCAGTTGGAACCATTTCCTTCAGATAGTAAGTTCCTGGAGGAAGCATTTTTTCCTGTCCTGGAGTCAATTCCAGGTTGGTCTTCTCGTCATAGTCCTTCACCTCTTTAAAGGTACCGTCCTCTTTTGTATATACCTGGAAGGTGACATTCGTAAGACTTGTCTTATTTCCGTTTGCCCCCTGGATCTGTTTCAGCACTTTTACGGTAGGATCCGGCTCGTTTTCCAAAGTACGCTCTCTTACAAGAACCTTTTCGGTATCGGTGACGTTTTCCTGCGTAAGGTCAATCTCAATGTTTCCTGTCACGTATTCATAGCCCTGGGGCTTCACGGTCTCCCGGATCACATACTGATATCCCGTCTCTAGAAGAGAGACTGTCCCGTCTTTCGCCACTTCCACATCCTTATAGACAGGCTGGGGCTCTTCGGTTCCTGTTGCCGGATCGATCCGGTAAATGCTGTACTTTGCGCCCGGCACAAATTCTCCGGTGTGGGAGTTTTCTTTTTTGATCCTTACCGGAACTTTCTGTTCTACATTGACGGCGCTGATGGTCTGGGCAAGGACGATCTCCCCTGGGGATCCATCGCTGGTTTCTCCTTTAAAGTTAAAGGGTCCCAGCGCCTCCACTGTCTGCGTGTTTCCTGTCGTCCCTACCTGGATCGGCTCTGCGCCCATCAGATCATAGCCGGCGTTTCCAGTCTCGGCCCAGTAGTAATAATAAGTCTTTTGTGCTGCGGATTCTCTTGGCAGATCCCGGACCTCCAGCTTCCCGTTTTCCGTTGTATAAGTTCCAGTCGTATACGGAAGGATAGGGCCAGCTTCTCCTTCCTGCTGATACAGGATGAAGGTACCTTCCTTGGATGTGTCGGGAATGAGAGCGCCGTTATTGGTCATATTCTGGAATGTCTTCGTTAAGGAGAAGCTGCCATTCCGAGTATTCTTCATAGTAGTAATATATTTCCCATCGCCGCCATTTTCCGCATCTAGTTCTTTTGTCAGAGTAAATGCTTCACTATAGACAATGCCATCCTTTTCGTTTACGGCATGCCACCCCTCTGGAAGCGTCTCCTTGAAGCGGTATGTAATCGTCTTCCCATTCTCATCGTAAACAGGCAGGCTCCTTACGATGGTTCCCTGAACCGTTAAGCCAAGTCCAGTTTCTACATCTGTCCAGTCTGATCCTTCTGTCTTACTCTGCAGCGTAAAGGCTCCGTTAAACTCCTGGTAGTTACTGGAATCTACATCTTTATCTTGATTCTCCGTATAGTTGAAGTATTGTTTCTGGAGTGTCACCTGAACGCTATTGTACAGATTGTTCAGTTCTTCTGTCGCATCTGGATTGTTCTGGTCGATCGTTACCGGGATCAGATCTTTCGCGATCTCATAGCCATCCGGAGCGCTTACTTCCTTGAGATAGTAAGTTCCATAAGGAAGGCGCCCAAAGGTATAATTCCCGTTCACATCTGTAGAACCAGAAGCATAAGGCTGATCCGTTTCTCCTGGCTTATCTGTCGTATATAATTCATACGTTACGCCCTGAAGACCGGCATCTGTAACACCGTCTCTGGTTCCCGTCTTATGGATCTTAATACTTCCCAGAATTTCTTTGTTATAAAAGCCGGTCGTCGCCGGAGTTCCCAGTGCGGCTGTCACTTCCCGTTTATCCGCGTTCTCACCTGCGTTGTCCTGCGCAGTGATCTTAGCTGTATTTTTAGGCAGGCCGGTCTCCTCTACCTGGTACGTCCCCGGATTGAGGTAGACAGTCACTTCTCCGTTTGCTTTCGTCCCATCGCTGTTTCCATTGGGATCGATGGATACCGTATTTCCCTCAAGCTTTTTATATACTCCATTTTCTAAGATATATAAGTCCGCCTGCTTTCCTTCTTGAGTTGTGACCGCAAAAGTGGCCGGTCCGCTGACAGGAGTGTTCTCTTTTGTATACAAAGAACCATCAATATATTTCTGAATGGTCAGCTTGGCCGGTTCTGTCACATCCCCGACTTTGCCGGAAACTGTCGCACTATCTCGCCTCTCTGTCTGGCCTTTCAGCTGATAAGTCAAGTCTGCCGTATTCTTGACATCCAACTTGGACTGATCTGTTTCATAATATTCAGAAATGAAAGCTTTCGCATCATACACTGCCTCCACCCGATAGGTAGACAGATAGGGAGCCTCCACAGGTGTATCTGGATTTGAATCCGTATCTGTAGTCACTCTCTTCATCCGGATTGGTACATTTTGAACAACATTTCCATTTTCCACCGTAATGGTTGTCTGATCTCCGAATTGGGGCGTGATCCTAATCGTTTGCGGGGTCAATGGATTCCCTTCTTTATCCGAAACCGTCAAAGTCTCCTTCAGAGAAATCGTATTCACCTCAAAAGGAGAACGTCCATGGACATTGTAGGCGCTTTCATCGGTTAAGACTTTCCCGTTCTCATCCACCAGACCAACTGTCAGTTCATATGGAACCGTCACAGTGCTGCCGTCCTCGGCAAATTCCACTTCACTCTCCTGGAATCTTTTTTCAATCCCCCACTGGTCGTCGGAAGCCGCGGTTAAAGAATCCAGCTTGCTTACTGTATTGACATCATCCGTATAAGTCCCTACTGACTGATCGTCCTGGGAACGGTCTAACACATCAAAACTGGTATGTAAAGAAGCGCAGCTTTCATCAAATTTGTAAGCTTTCCCGATTGCGACCGCTCCATTATCCTCCACCAACAGATTCAGAAGAAATGACTGGCTGGTATCTGTGGCAGCGCTGATCTTATCATTTTCTAATGTAAGGATCCAATTTCCAGAACCTTCTGGCGTCTCCGCCACGCTTTTGATCCCTGCCAGGTCGCCCTCATCCGTATCTATGATTTTAATTCCTTGGGGCAGCTTGATCTGGATCGTCGTACTATTATAGGTATCAAAAATCCGTTCATGGATCTCGCTGTAATTAAAAGTAGGCGCCGTAAACAGATGATAATTAACCCTTAAGGTCAGAACATCCCCCGCCTTGACCGTATTTCCAAGACTGTCATACCGGTTAACGAAAATCTCTCCCACTGCTGTGGGATTTTGGGCATTTGGTCCATAGTAGTCATCTGCCATATCTTTTACGGAATCGTATGCTCTGTTATCTGCATTTGGGGCAGATTGCTTTTGCGCCTTCTCCTTCTGTCCCTCATCAGACTTTGACGCATCTGCTTTTGATCCGTCTGTCTTATCTGTCTCTTCCTTCTTGGGCTCGCTTACGCTCACCGCGTACAGGCTGAAGTGATCCGTCAGGAAAGTATAATATCCTTCTGTATCCTCAGCCTCCCTTTCCATATAAGTGACTAATCCGTTATCATCAATATACCAGGCATGAAGCTGGCCGCTCCAGTCCTCCGGCACAGGGAGTTTCACTTCAATTTTCCCATCCGGCTGGCTTCCTCCCAGGTCAATATCATAAAAAGCGATCCGGTCCTGCATGAGGCCTTCTTGGGCAAGCTTGTCCGTGATGGTTTTCTCTGCCGCCTCCGGGTAATCCTTTTCCTCTGCCTTCTTCTCTTCTGCCTCAAGCTTCACATTCTCCGGAAGCTGACTCGACAAATAGACCAGTTTCACGCCGCTTTCCTGATCGGTAAGCGTCTTCTCCTGATCTGTTTCACTGGCAGAATCGTTTTGTTTCCGCCCCTCGTTGGAGTCTGTATCGGTCTTCGGCGTCTGGCTGCCATTTTCCGGTGTTCCCCCATTGTCTTTTGTCTCGCCGGCCGACGAAGTTCCCTTATTTTTATCCTGGCCAGAATCTGTATCTGCTCCAGAACTATCCGTTCCGGCAGACTCCGTATCTGATGCCTCCGCTTCCTGACCGGATGGCTGAGTCTCTTTGCCAGAATCATTCTCTCCAGCCGCTCCTTCCTCAAACAAACTTTGTACAGTGTCTGCCGCAGATGCCATGCTTTGACTTGTTATCAGCATAGCTGCCGCCAGAAGGATCGCAAGAAATCTTGTCCATGGTTTCCCTCTCTTCATACGTTGCCCTCCTCTTTCTATGATAATTTTCAACAGGTCTGTTTCTGACCAATTCTTGCATCCGGTTTCACTCTCCAACCGGATACTCCTAAACTCTCCGCCTTCAAAAAAAGACAGATCCTCTCTTCCGTGATATAAAAAGACTACCCCCCCCCACAAAAATTCAGCACATTTGGGAGATTGATAGCCTCTTTAGTCAAAATCTTATGCAAATTGTATATGTCTTATTAATTATACCATTTAGAATATTCCATGTCAAACATGTCATGTCTATTTAGGTACACCCCCTTCGCCATTTTGGTACAGGGCAAAAGTTAATTGGGGACGTAGTAAAATGCAAAAATACTACGTCCCCAATTAACTAATCCGCTGTATGCACAACCACCTGCCGGTAAGGTATCTCAATCCCGTTTTCATCGAAGGTGAGCTTGATCTTCTCCAGCAGCCGCCACCGGGCGGGCCAGAATTCTTCGTTTTTCACCCAGGCTCTAGCTCCAAGGACCACGGCGCTCTCTCCCAAGCTGTCCACAAATACGCTGACATCTTCTTCTTTCAAAATGCTCGCGTCTTCCATCAGAAGCTGTTCGACCAGCATCTTGGCCTTCTTCAGATCGGCCTCATAGGAAATGTCTACTTTCAAATCCAGCCGGCGTTCTTCTTTTGCCGTAGCATTGGTCAGACTGTTGTTGGTCAGGATTCCGTTGGGAATCACGATCGTCTTGTTGTCAATAGTGCTCAGCTTCGTATAGAAGATCTGGATTTCCTTGACAGTTCCTTCGTTCTTGTTCGTATCCTCGATGATATAATCCCCTACCTCAAACGGCTTTAAGATCAGGATCAGCACGCCGCCCGCGAAGTTAGAAAGGCTTCCCTGCAGGGCAAGACCGATGGCTACCCCGCAGGATGCCACAGCAGCCGCCACAGTGGCCGTATCCAGTCCAAAGTTTGTCGCGATGGAAAAAAGCAGCAGGATATAAAGCACGAATTTCAACAGGGAATCTACAAACTGCCGCACTCCCTGGTCTGCCTTAGAACGCTCCAGGGATTTCCGCACTACTTTGCGCAGCCACTGGATCAAAAATCTTCCTATAAAAAAGACTACCAGGGCAAAAACCACTTTGAGCCCAAACTGAATCAAGGAAGGAAGCTGGTCCTGGATAAAGCCTGGAATCTGACCCACACTTTCCGCGGCTTCCTTTACCGTCTCCGTCCCTTCTGCCAGTTCCAAATTATTTTCTTCCGCACTTGCTAATAATGTCAGCATTTTTACTCCTTTAACGCAAGAAACGCGCTTAAATTTCCTCTTTTCTCCCCTTGTGCCCGGTGAGAAAACAAGATCTTCGGGTTGCAATGGGTACACAGATTAGTCACCGCGATCTGTTCTTTTGGAATTCCGGCTTCCATTAGCACCGCCTCGTTGGCCGCCCACAGATTCAATTGATACTTTCCATTCCCTTTCCGGTAGAACAGCCGGTCCCAAATCTTTTTGGCAAATGCTTTCTGGAATTCTGATATCACGTCTTCACTGACTTCATAGCAGTCCTGGCAGATCGAAGGTCCGATCGCGGCTGCTATATCTTTGGGATCGCTTCCGTATGCCTCCCGCATCTGTTCTACCGTCGCCCTGCCTATCTTTCCCACGGTCCCCCGCCATCCCGAATGACTGAGACCAATGGCTTTTTTCACCGGATCCACAAAATACAGCGGTACGCAGTCCGCGTAGAAGGTGACCAGACAGATACCCGGTACGTTGGTGACCATTCCATCTGTTTCCATGAACCGAGTTCCCCTGTCCTCTGCTTTCACCACCTCCACATTTGTGGTGTGGGTCTGATGGGTATAGGTCATGTCCTCTGGCTTCACTCCCAGGGCTTTGGCCATCCGCCGCTTATTCTCCTCCACCGCTTCCGGGTCATCTCCCCTGGTACTGCTCAGGTTCATGGACGCCCAAGGTCCCTGGCTTACGCCGCCAAGCCTGGTGGAAAACCCATGCCGTACGATTCCAGTCTGTTCCAGCAGGGGATAGGCCAGATAGGGAACTCCAAAGGCTTCTCTTTCTTCTAGAATTATTTCCTGATTTTTATAAACCAATCCTAATTGCATAGATTGTTTCCTCTTTTACTCTTGATAATCAAATGCGTTCTGGTAAAGCAGCGGCTCTCCCTCTTCCCCGCATATGCACACCACGTCAAACCGGCACGGCACATCCGTCAGATTCCTGCTTGTGAGATAATGGAGGGCGCACCGGGAGATTCTCTTTTGCTTCTTTTGATCCACCGCCTCAGAAGGATGACCGCTTCCTGTCCGGAAACGAAACTTAACTTCCACAAATACCAAAGTTTCTCCATCTTTTGCGATCAGATCGATCTCTCCCTGCCTGCTGCGGTAATTTATCTCCAGAATTTCATAACCCCGGCGCTTTAGACAGGCAGCCGCTTTCTGCTCATAGAACCTGCCTGTTTCTCGTTTGTTTTGTCTCATACACAGTCTCTTCTCCACTTTACCGGCGCACAAAGTTCTCGATAAAGCTCTGCCGGTGGATCGGAGTCGGCCCCAGGTTTTTCAGCGCCTGAATATGCTCCTTTGTACCATATCCTTTATGCTTTGCGAATCCATATCCTGGAAGAACCTGATCATACTCTTCCATCAGCCTGTCTCTGGTCACTTTTGCCACAATACTGGCCGCCGCAATGGAGATACTTTTCGCATCTCCCTTTATGATCGGTACCTGAGGGATCTCCACGCCCGGTATCGTAACCGCGTCGTTAAGCAGGATGTCCGGGTTCACAGCCAGCTTCCCCACCGCCTCCCGCATAGCCTCATAAGTAGCCTGAAGGATATTGATCTCATCGATCCTTGCCGGGGAGGCCATTCCAATCCCCACGGCCACCGCCTTTTCCATAATCTCATCATAAAGACTGTCCCTTTTCTTAGGTGACAGCTTCTTGGAATCATTGAGATACAGGATCGTCTCATCTTTAGGCAGAATCACAGCTCCCGCAACCACCGGGCCGGCCAAGGGGCCTCTTCCCGCTTCGTCAATCCCGCAGATATAGGAAGCCTCTTCATATTCCTTTTCATAAACGCTCATGGCGGCCAGACGCTCCAATTCTTTTTCGAGTTTCTCCTGCTGCCGCCGTTTCCGCTCTTCTTCCCGTTTATTCATGCTTGATGACTCCCATCTTGTCAAACGGATAGATTCGTACCCAGGCTTTTCCAACCAGTTCGTTCCTCTTCAGCACGCCAACGCTTGGATCCCGGCTGTCTGAGCTGTGGTTCCGGTTATCGCCCAGCACAAAATATTCATTTTCTCCCAAGGTGATCGGTTCCGCCGCCTCTCCAGCCGTTTCCATTGGCTCCAGCCCGTAAATGTCGCTGGTCAGCTGTTCTCCATTGATATAAACATAACCTCCGGATACTTGGACCGTCTCTCCCGGCAGCCCGATGATCCTTTTAATATAGTAAGTATTTTCCTCATAACGGTAGGGAAATACAACGATATCATAGCGGCGGGGATCCTGGAATCGATAAGAAATCTTATCCACGATCAGATTATCCCCATCACTCAGCGTTGTCTCCATAGAAGAACCGCTTACGCGCGTCCTCTGCCCCACATAAGTAATGATCAGGAAGCTGAGTCCCGCAATGATCAGTATGTATACGATCCAGCCAAAAAGCTCTTTCAAAACACTCCCCGACTGGCCTTTCCGTCTGCGTCTTGCCATAATCTTTTTCCGTCCCTTTCCTGAATCTTTTTCGATTCTACCACATTTCGTCTGGATATTCCAGTGTGATCCTTCCCAGTCTTCCGTCTCGGAAATCATCCAGCAGGAGCCTGGCCGCTTTTTCCGTATCCAGTTGGCCTCCCTTTCCGACACACTGTCGGTTCCTGGCGGTCTCCATCAGCAGTTCCATTCCCTTAAGCCCTTCTGTCAGCTGGTATTTTTCTTCCAGCGCTCCCGGATAGTGTTCCTGAAGGAATCCAGCCAATTCCAGCGCCAATTCCTCCTGGTTCAAGAGTTCGTCTTTGATGGAACCGATAAAAGCCAGCTGCCGTCCCACTTTCTGATCCTCGAATTTAGGCCAGAGTATGCCCGGCGTATCCAAAAGCTCCACCTGCTTATTTAGGCGGATCCACTGTTTTCCCTTTGTTACTCCCGGTTTGTTGCCGGTCTTGGCGCAGGCTTTTCCCGCCAGTGTATTGATAAATGTAGACTTCCCAACATTAGGGATCCCTACCACCATTGCCCGGACCGGACGGTTTAAAATCCCCCGTTTCCGGTCCCGTTCCATTTTTTCCCGGCAGGCAGATTGGATCACATTTTGGATGGATTTGATGCCTCCGCCTTTCTTGGAATTGACTTTGACCGCCTCAAATCCTTTTCTTTTAAAAAATTCGATCCAAGCATCGTTCCAGCGCTCTTCCGCAAGATCCGCCTTGTTTAAAAGCACCATCCTTGCTTTGTTTTTCGCCAGTTCATCAATGTCCGGATTCCTGCTGCTTTCCGGTACTCTGGCATCTAGAAGCTCAATGATCAGATCCACCAGCTTCAGGTTTTCCTGCATCATGCGCTTCGCTTTTGTCATATGTCCCGGATACCATTGAAAATGCATACTTTTGCTCCTTTATTTAAATCGGCCCGAAATTCTTCCATGGAGAAATGACAAACCAGGCTTTTCCATAAATATGGCTCCGTTTTACATTTCCCACGTCCGCGTTCCGGCTGTCCTCGCTGTTTTCCCTGTCATCGCCCAGCACGAAATATTCGTCTGAGCCAAGCGTCATCGGTTCTGATAAGATTCCCACATCATCAATATCTGAAGTCTTATAGTCTTCTTCGATCTTCTCTCCGTTGATATAGATCCGGTTCTCAATGATCTCCACCGTTTCTCCCGGAAGTCCGATGATCCGTTTGATATAATAATGGCTGTTCTCATTCCCCTTAGGCCGGAATACAATAATATCCCCCCGCTTAGGTGTGGTGGCGTTGTACACGATCCGATTGACAAGCACCACATCGCCATTTTCCAGTATCGGCTTCATAGAATCTCCCACAGTACTGACCCGCTGTCCAAAATACCACACCGCCACAAAGGCAAAAAGGCAGACGACGCCGATTTTGAAAGCCCACGCCCCAATCTGCGGAAGATATTCCAGATTCAAATGGAATCTCCTGGGTCTTCTCCTTCTTCTCCTTCTGCTAAAGCCAAGTTGGTTCCTTCTTTTCATAATGTCCTCTTATAAAGAAAAGGACAATCTACGCTCTGTAATTGTCCTTTTCCCAATTCCTCTTATTTTACTAATTCCTTTACCTTCGCTCTCTTTCCAACGCGGTTTCTTAAGTAGTTCAGTTTTGCTCTTCTTACCTTACCTCTTCTGACTACTTCTACCTTTTCTACATTTGGTGAGTGAAGCGGCCATGTCTTCTCTACGCCGATCCCGTTAGAATTCTTTCTTACGGTAAAGGTAGTTCTTGCTCCGCCGCCCTGTTTTTTAAGAACGGTTCCTTCGAAAACCTGGATTCTCTCACGGTTTCCCTCTTTGATCTTTCCATACACTTTTACTGTGTCGCCGACACAAAACTCCGGCGCGTTTTCCTTCAGCTGTTCAGCTTCCAGATTCTTGATAATTTCATTCATAATGTGTGACCTCCTTAATTCATCAGACGTTCTTAATACCATACGTACCAGAGGACCATCCATATTTCTTCACAACATGCTATATTTTAGCATACCCCTCACAAAAAAGCAAGGATTTCTTTCACCAGTTCCTGTTCTTCCTCTGTCAATTCTGCTTCTTCGAGAAGATCCGGCCGGTTCCTGGCCGTGCGCAGGACAGACTGTCTTCTCCTCCATTTCTCAATATTCGCGTGATGGCCGGACAGCAGCACTTCCGGCACCTGTTTCCCGTGCCATATCTCCGGGCGGGAATACTGAGGATATTCCAGCAGATGATCCTGAAAACTCTCAAATTCCGCGGAAACATCGTTATGCAGAACACCTGGCACAAGTCTGGATATGGCATCTACCATGATCATAGCAGGAAGTTCCCCTCCCGTCAGGATATAGTCTCCGATGGAAACATAGTCCGTCACAATTTCTTCTAATACTCTCTCGTCAATGCCTTCATAATGGCCGCACAAAAATACCAGTTCTTCCTCCTGGGCGAATTCTTCCGCCATTTTCTGATGGAAGGTCTGGCCTTGCGGCGACAGATATACGACTCTTGGCCGCTTTCCGATTTTTTCTTCCAGGGCATGATAGCACTGGTATACCGGTTCCGCCTGCATCAGCATCCCCGCGCCGCCGCCATAGGGATAGTCGTCCACACTGTTGTGCTTATTAAAGGCATAATCACGGATGTTTACCGCTTCTACACTGAGCAGGCCTTTCTGGATCGCCCGCCCTGTGATGCTGGTATTTAATCCGTTCATGACCATGTCCGGAAATAATGTCATAATATGAAAACGCATATTCTCCCGCTCCTTTATCCGATCAGTCCGTCCATAACACGGATCTTCATCCGGCCTTTCGGAATATCTACTTCCAGGATACATTCTTTGATAGCCGGAACCAGCACTTCTCCATGTTCCAGACTGTCGATCACATAGACGTCATTGGCCCCCGTCTGGATCACATCCTTCAGGGTGCCGAACCGGCGGCCGTCTTCTTCCGCCACTTCCATGCCAAGCATATCGGCGATAAAATATTCATCCTCTTCCAGCGGGACCGCATCTTTTCGTTCTATCAGAAGGGGACACCTGCGGTAGCGCTCCACATCGTTAATATTATCCAATCCCTTAAATTTCAGGATCACAAATTGTTTGAAAAATCGGACGTTCTGGACCTCCAATAGGATCTTCTCTTTCCCCGTATCCAGCAATACCTCCGTCAGATCCTGAAAACGAGCCGGATCATCTGTTGTTGGAAAAACTTTTACTTCTCCCCGGATCCCGTGGGTAGATGTGATCACTCCCACCTGAAATATCTCTTCCATATTTATCTCCTTCTATACAGAATCGGGACAGACCTGAATGCTTCAGGCCTGCCCCTCCATGAAGGGAACTCCCTTAATCCATAATGTCTACGATCACTTTCTTATCTTCTTTGGCTGCTGCCGCTTTGACCACCGCACGGATCGCCTTTGCGATACGCCCCTGTTTTCCAATGACTTTTCCCATATCAGAATCTGCCACCCGTACTTCCAGGATCGTGGTCTTCTTCTCTTCCCTCTCCGTCACTACAACGCTGTCAGGATCGTCCACCAAAGATTTCGCGATCACTTCCACCAGTTCTTTCATTTCGTACACCCCCAGGACTTTGCTTATTTCTCAATGCCTGCCGCCTTGAAAATCTTGCTGACCGTCTCTGTCGGCTGTGCACCTGTGTTCAGCCATTTCTTAGCTACTTCCTCGTCAACGGAAATCGCGCTCGGTTCACAGTTCGGATCGTAGATACCGATCTCATCGATGAATCTTCCGTCTCTTGGAGATCTGGAATCAGCCACTACGATTCTATAGAAAGGAGCCTTCTTCTGTCCCATTCTTCTCAATCTGATCTTTACTGCCATTTGTTTCACCTCCGTAAATTTCGTTTATTTTTTATGATATAAAACGCATAAATTATGCGGTATATCCTGTTAGAAAGGCATCCGGAATCGATTTTTCCTGCCGCCTTTTCCCAGCATTTTCATCATCTTCTTCATCTCAGCAAACTGTTTCACCATCCGGTTGACTTCGCTGATATCCACGCCCGCCCCTCTGGCGATGCGGTGTTTCCTGGACGGATTCAGAAGATCCGGATTCCTTCTCTCTTCTATCGTCATAGAGTAGATCATGGCTTCCATGCGGGCCATGCTCTTTTCCGCCTGGGCCGTCTGTTCTTCGGTGATCCCTTTCTTCCCAAGGCCGCCCATGCCTCCCATACCGCCAAGGCCCGGCATCATGCTCATGATACTGCCCAAACCGCCCATTTTCTTCATCTGCTTCATGCTCTCCAGGTAATCTTCAAAATCAAACTGGGCTTTCTTGAGCTTCTTGCTCATTTCCTTAGCTTTTTCTTCATCGATCTCAGCTTCCGCCTTCTCAATCAAGGTAAGTACATCGCCCATTCCCAAGATTCTGGAAGCCATTCGATCCGGGTGGAACTGTTCCAGGTCAGAAAGCTTCTCACCCATTCCAGCGTATAAGATCGGCTTGCCAGTCACCGCTTTTACAGACAAAGCCGCGCCGCCTCTGGTATCGCCGTCTAATTTTGTAATGATAACGCCGTCAACACCGGCCTTCTCATTAAATTCCTTTGCCACATTAACCGCGTCCTGGCCGGTCA
Source organism: Lachnospiraceae bacterium KGMB03038 (assembly GCA_007361935.1). Taxonomy (NCBI): domain Bacteria; kingdom Bacillati; phylum Bacillota; class Clostridia; order Lachnospirales; family Lachnospiraceae; species Lachnospiraceae bacterium KGMB03038. Next base: position 1,893,635 of record CP041667.1, read on the forward strand.
TGGCGTCGATCACCAAGATCGTCTGATGGACCGTCACTGCTTCTTTGATCTCCTGAAGCTCTTTCATCATATCTTCATCGATATGAAGCCGTCCGGCTGTATCCAAAATAATGATGTTGTTCCCGTTTTTCTGCGCGTGTTCCAGGGCCGCCTTAGCGATATTGGCAGGCTTATGGTTCTCTCCCATGGAGAAGACCTCCACCCCCTGCTTTTCCCCGTTGACCTGCAATTGTTTGATGGCTGCCGGACGGTAAACGTCGCAGGCTACCAAAAGGGGCTTTTTCCCTTTCAGTTTAAACTTGCCCGCCAGTTTGGCCGCGGTAGTGGTCTTACCAGCGCCTTGGAGTCCCGCCATCAGGATCACGGTAGCCGCGCTTCCCGGCTGGAGCTGGATCTCAGTCGTCTCAGATCCCATCAATTTGATCAGTTCTTCATTAACGATCTTGATCACCATCTGACCCGGATTCAGACCATTCATCACATCCTGGCCGACCGCCCGTTCCTGGACATTTTTGATAAAGTCCTTGACCACTTTGAAGTTGACGTCAGCGGCCAGAAGCGCTCGCTTGATCTCCTTCATGGCCTCCTTTACGTCGTCTTCTGTCAGCCGTCCCTTGCCTCTTAAGCTTTTAAATATATTCTGAAGTTTTTCTGTCAGACTGTCAAATGCCATTCCTATAACTCCTGTATCTTCTATATCTCCCGCGGCACTACAATTCCTCTATGATCTCTCCGGAAATGCGCCGGATCTCTTCCAGGGCTTTCCTGTCTTTCCCCGCCTCGTACCGATCCAGCAGTTCGTCAATCTGCTTCACCTTATTTTTTACCGCCAGGAACCGCTCTACCAGATGCAGCTTTCCCTCATAGCCATCCAGCGTCTGGGTACATCTGCGGATCAAATCGTGCACCCCTTGCCGGCTGATTCCGGCTTCCTTGGCGATCTCAGCAGAAGAAAGATCATCCAGGATAAATCTTCCGTAGATCTCTTTCTGGTGATCTGTGAGCAGTTCTCCATAAAAATCAAAAAGCAGCGCCTGCTTAAGAATCTCATTCATTCTTATCACCTGAGTGGTATCATACACGAAAAAGAATGGGGTGTCAAGTATTTTTTCTTGACAGCTTTTTTAATTGGGGCCGGGGGATTTTTAAAAATCCCCCGGCCCCAATAAACGTTCTACATCCAGAAGGCCCCATCCGTCTCCGCTTCCAGTCCTCCGGCAGCTTTCCCGCAGTTTTAGTTTTATTTCCACATTGCTCATGTCTGGATATTTGGACAGCAGCATAGCTCCCGCTCCCGCCACCACTGGAGTCGCCATGGAGGTTCCGCTTTTTACGATATAGGGCTTCCGGTTTCTCGCGGAAACCCGATTGCAGGATATGATCTGATAGCCCGGCGCCACCAGATCCGGCTTGACTACGCAGGCTTTTGTAGGCCCCCGCCCGGAACACTCTTGTCCTCTTGCTGTTTTTGCGTATGCCCCCACGGTGATCACTTTCCGGCTGTTGCCGGGTATGGCGATGGTTCCTTGCTCCGGCCCGTAATTTCCCGCGGACACCACCACTACTATTCCCGCGTCCCACAGCCGCTCGACCGCTTCCACCAGCCAGTTTTCTTTCTCTTCATTCAATCCCTCCCTGGCCCCGACAGAAATATTGACAACTTTTATGCCAAATCGGTTTCCATTTCGCATAAGCCAGCAGATTCCTTCCAGAATCTGCCTCATATTTCCCTCCCCTTTCTGATCCAGAACTTTAAGGATCACCAGTTTGGCCTCCGGCGCCATTCCCGCCAGGATCCCCCCGGACATCCGTCCGTCTCCGGCCAGTATCCCCGCCACATGAGTGCCGTGTCCGTTATCGTCATAAAGTTCCCTCCTTCCTCCCACAAAATCTTTGAACGCCAGGATCCTCCCCTTGAAATCCGGATGAGGAGCAATCCCGCTGTCTAAAACAGCCGCAGTCACATTCCGGCCCATACATCTCCCATTTCTTGTATCCGCGCACCAATATCGAACAGCTTGTTTTACTCGGTCCATGTTAGATCCTTTTTCTTATTAGAGTATTCTCCAATTGATTTCTTAGTGAATTTGTCGTAGAATAAATGTGTTTCTTAGGGACAATTGATAAGGGGAGATTCTAAATATGGAAGGGAAAACTTATTACGAGATTCTTGGGGTCTCTTCCAAAGCGACTCTGGAAGAGATCACCGCGGCCAAAAACCGGCTGGCCAAGCAGTACCATCCCGATGTGAATATGAAAAACGGCATCGACACCACGGCTCTTATGCAGGAAGTTCTGGAAGCCTACAGAGTCCTTTCTGATACAGCCGCAAGGGCGGATTACGACCGCAAAACAGCCGGGCGTCCTGCCGTCATGCAGACTTATGATCTGCACAGCGCATCTGCTTCTGAAAATCAGGAGGATCCCGCTTTCGTTACCTACTGGAAAGCTTCCAATGCGCTTTATGATATTGTAACAGAAAGCGATGCCCTCTTTCACCAGAAAGACGAGTCCAGCCGCATAGCCCAGCTTGCCATGCAGGCGCTCAAGCATATCATCACTCTGCGCGAGGGACAGATCCCTGAGCGCTACTGGCATCCGGACATTATGAACTGGCTGCTGTTTGCCTGGTATAAAAATCGGAATTTTACTACCACTTATCTTCTTACACTTTATGACGAACACCTCAAAACCGAAATCCCTGTGGTGGATAAGCTGAAACTAAAAAATAAATCCCTCCGCTATCAGCACTCGGTAAAAAGACTGATCAAATATTAGACCGCTTTTATTTCACACATCCTCCTCCCCCGCATATTATGTTACTGTAAATAACCTATATGGAGGACTTCAACATGAGCGATTTGAGTGCTACAAACTGTGGTTGCGGATGTGACGCCGCAAGAAGAGACGGCGGATGTTTCGGAAACAACAGCTGCCTGTGGATCATCCTTCTCCTGTGCTGCTGCGGCGGCTGCGGAAACGGCTTTGGCGGAAACGGAAATGACAGCTGCCTGTGGATCATCCTTCTCCTGTGCTGCTGCGGCGGCTTTGGCGGCGGATACAATGACTGCGGCTGCTAATCACGGATAAAAAGAACGGACGGAGTACATCACTCCGTCCGTTTTGCCCGATTCGCCTTTTGGTTCCCATTTTCTTTTTTTTTCTTCTCTTTTTCCTTTCGCCTTCTTTTCAGCATACAGTCCTCGTCAATCTCATAAACCGCATTTCCGTCAATGATCAATTTTCTGCGCATTCCAATGATTCCTTTCTTGAGAATTCTACCATATAATATATGAGTTTTCTTCCCCTTTGGTCATAACCAGCTTCTGCTGTGCATATATATTTACAACGTTATTTTAAGGAGTGTGCCTGGATGGAAGCAAGGCCCCCGAAACTGATGACCCCTTTCGACAGTCTCGTGATCTCTGATCCGCTCTACACGCTGAAACTGCTCCTTCCCTACACTCCGCCTTCTGCTCAGCGTATGCTGGCTGTCTATATCAAATTCCAGGAATTCCGCTATACATTGGAATATTTCTGGGGCTTTCCCCGACCAGGTTCTCCCGACCATCTCCTCCAGGACCTGAAGCCCTATATGACTCCCCAAGAGCGGGAAACCATGGAACAGATGGAAGGGATGCTGAATATGATGGAATTGATGCAGGAATTCCCCGTCCTTTCCGGGCAAGAGGAAGACGGCGCCGGATCCGGCGGCTTCCCTTCTTCCATCGATCTGATCAAACATATGCTGACCCCGGAACAGCAGGAACTTTTCCACACTTACAGCACTTTTTTTGACGATGCCCTGGCCTCTTCCCAGGGAGAAGACGCCAAAGGAAATAAAAAAGGAGGATCTGAACATGAATGAATGGATGAATCACCCGGCGATGGAGAATATCGATCCGATAAAACTCGAACTGATCAAAACAGCCGCAAAACAAACCCAGGGAAAAAGCGGCAATTCTCTGGCCCCGGTCATGATGGCCCTCATTACCAGCGCAAATAAAAAAGGAATCCGCTTCCAGCCAGAAGAGATCTCGCTGATCATGGATAGCCTAAAAGAAGGGAAAACAAAAGAAGAACAAGAACAGATCGACAGGATGATGCAGATGGTGAAAGCATATCTGAAACGGTAGGACCGGTCTTCAAAAGGCAGTTCCAGTTACCCGCCATGTTAAAGGCGATGGAAAATGGATCTGCCTTTGGTTTCTGCGTTGACGCAGGACTTAGAACCCTTCTTCCCGCCGCATCATGCGCACATCCCTGCGCTTTCTGGCTTTTTCCCACTCTTCCCGTTCTTCCTGGGTTTCCAGTTCCAGTTTTGGCACCGGCGTGGGCTTATCGTTTTGATCCAGGGCAACCATCGTGAAAAACGCGTGGTTGATCGGCGTCTTCACCCCGTCCAAATCTTCTACGTAAGTATCGACTTTAACTTCCATGGAAGTAGTTCCCACGTAAGTCACTTTACCAATGATCACGATCAAATCCCTCTGATATGCTCCCCGCAGAAACCTCAGATTGTCCACGGAAGCTGTGATCACATTCTGATGGGCATGGCGCTTTGCTACTACTCCCGCCACTTCATCGATCCACTGCATCAGGATTCCTCCAAAGAGGCGGCCTGCGGCGTTCAGATGATTGGGCCTTACAATATGCACCGTCTGAACAACGGATTCAGATACTTTTCTGCTGGTCACACTCATTTGTTCCACCTCACTTTATATGTTTGGGCAAGCCCCAGATAGAACTCCAGGGTCTCTTCCTCTTCACAGAAAATCGGAAAGTTTAATCCATAGTTTCCCCAGATGAGCGCCTTTTGATTCCCCGCATAAAAGCTGGAAAACAGCCACTCTGCCGCGGTGATCTCGTATAAGAAATCCAGCTCCTTTTCCGTCACCGGGTAAAAGATCCGGCCGCTTTCCGTATCCAGCGTCTCTAATCTCTCTCTTTGTTCCCCGGAAAGCCCGGCCCGGAACCGTTCCTGCTCCTGTCTGGGAAGTACGGGATAATAAAAATCCGCATACATCGCCCCTGGATTTCTCTGATATACCGCTCTCAAAAAATCTCTTAAGTCTTCTTTCCTCTGCGCTGAAAGAACCGCGCTTTGATATTTCTGAAACGCTTCCTGTACTGTATCCGCGTACAGACAGCCCGCGGAAAGCAGCGCTTCCTTTGCGACCGGCTTTCTTCTGGTCGGCTCTGCCATAACTTTTCTCCTCATTTTGGTCTAAACATTTCACATTTTCCGTGTCTATCTTACCACACCCCGTCCAGGAAGTCCATGTTTCCGTGATATCCCTATTTTTTGTAGAAATATCGTCCTTTCTGTGGTATCCTAGTTATATTGGCAGTTATGATACCTACGACTCTCTATTTAGGAAGGACAGGGAAATCTTTATGAGAAATATTAAACTTACCATAGAATATGACGGCAGCCGCTACCAGGGCTGGAGCCGTCTTGGCAAAAATGAATCCAACAACACCATATCCAACAAAATTCAGGAAGTGCTCCGGAAAATGACGGGAGAATTCCTGATCGAGCTTTCCTGCGGATGCCGGACCGAGGTTGGCGTCCATGCCTACGCCCAGGTCGTCAATTTTAAAACGGAGAGCGACATAGAGACTCAGGAGATCAAACACTATCTCAACCGGTATCTTCCCATGGACATCGCCATTACCGATGTAGAAGAAGTGCCGGAGCGTTTCCACGCGCAGTTAAACGCGGTCTCCCAGACATATGTGTACCGCATGACCATCGCCGATGTGCCAAGCGTTTTTGACCGCAGACACACCTTCCACTGTTTCAAAGTACCTGATAAAAAGGCGATGCAGCAGGCCGCCATGCTTTTGATCGGGACCCATGATTTCAAGAATTTTTCCGCTTCTAAATCCAGCAAATCTACCGTGCGGGAAATCTTGGATATTGATATATATGGAGACGAAGAGGAAATGCAGATCCTGATCTGCGCGGACAACTTCCTTCATAATATGGCCAGGATGATCATCGGAACCCTTCTGGACATCGGCTTTGGAAGCCGCAGAAAGGAAGAAATCGAAGAAATCTTTGAAGGCGCCAGCGCTTCCAGCGCCCCCTGTGATCCAAAGGGTCTGTATCTGCAGGAAGTCCGGTATTAAACCGGACTTCCTGCTTTTTTCTTTATTCTTCTTTTGCCTATAACCTCTAGTCTCTTGGTTTTTCCATCACAGAATCCAGCTTTTCCTGATTCCGGACAAAGCCATATCTATGATAGAACTCCTTCGCATCTGTAGTATGCAGAACCCCGTGGAGTCCTTTCATATCTTCCATGATCCGATCCATCAGCATGGTGCCAAGCCCCTGATGCCGGTATGGCTCATCGATGATCACGTCCATCAGATAAAAGGTTGTCGCATGATCCGTGATCACTCTGGCATATCCAACCATATAATCCGCTTCATCGTAAACCCCATAGCAGAGAGAATGTTCCATGGCCTTTCGGATCATTTCCTTTGGTCTGTCTTTGGCCCAGTAGGACTGGCGCAGCAAAGCGGCCGCCCGTTCCAGGCTCAGTTTCTTTGGATCTTTACTGACATAATATCCCTTTCGCGGTTTCTCTTTTGCTGTCTCTTTCTCAATCTTTCTCATGGTTTCTTCTCTTACTGCCTCCCTTAGCCGCGCAAGATAGGGAATTTTCTTTGCCTCTTCTGTCCCATAGGTCAGCTGCAGATCATACTCCAGAGGAAGCCAGGTGCCGATCTTGGACTCGTTGTGCTGGATCACCGCCTCTATCTTGTCCAGCGCCTTGGCCGTTTTTCCTTCCAGAGTCTTTGCTTTTTCAAACTCAAGGAGCCGGTCCTGAAGTTCTCTTCCTTTAGCCTCCGGAAGAAGAGCCGCCAGCCTTTTTACCGCCTCTTGTTCCTTTTCCTCATGGGATTTATGTTTCTCAAAGGCAGGGATATCCCCGGTCATCGCCTCGCCAAGATCGTGGAGCAGGCCAAGTTCCATCAGACGCTCTATATCCACAGCCGGCAATTCTTCCTTAAGAAGCCAGACCGCGAGGCAAAGCCTCCAGCAATGTTCCGCAACGCTCTCCCTTCGATCGGAAGAAGTCCAGGCATGCCGTGGGATACACTTCAATCGTTCCGCTTCGTGCATAAATGTTAGAAACTGCGCCTCACTGATCCTCTCCTTGCAGTCTTTCCTCTCTTCGCCCTCGTATTCCATCGCGCGGCCTACCCTTCCAGGATCTTTACGAAGAAACGGCGGTTCCTCGGACCGTCAAATTCGCAGAAATAAACATCCTGCCAGATTCCCAGGACCAATTTCCCTTCTTCCAGGATCAGTGTCTGGGAGGGCCCCACACAGGTTGTCTTCAGATGGGCGTGGGAATTTCCTTCCATATGCTGATAGTAGGATCTGCGGGTGGGGAAGGATTCTTCCAGTCCGCAGAGCATATCGTGGACCACGTCTGGATCCGCGTTTTCATTGATGGTAAATCCCGCCGTAGTATGAGGGGAGTATACAACTACAATCCCATTTTTCACTCCGCTTTTTGCGATATCCTCCCGGATCATCCCGGTCACTTTCGTCATCTGCTGCGGGCTTCCGGTAGATATTTTGTGTTCAAACAGATTCATCTCTCATCCTCCTAGCTATGCTTCCAGATATTTAAGCAGTTCATTATACTGCTTTTTCATCAGCCGGTATCCGTGTTCATAAAAGTGCATCAGAGCATCGTAATTTTTCTCCAGTCTGGAAACCGTAGGGATCAGCGGCCGCAGTACGAAGATTTTCCCCTCGTCCTCCAGCTTCTCGATCAAATTCATCTGCCGGTTGTAAATATAGTTTCTCTGAATGGTCACCGACACCAGATTTGGGTATTTCCTGTATGCTCTTCGATACAAATTGGCCAATCCTTTGGATGTGGGTTTCTTCCGATATCCCGGATTCCGGGTCAGGATCAGCACGATCTTGTCATTGCCGATTTCCATCGCCCGCTCAACAGGGATAGAATCTGCCAGACCTCCGTCCAGATACGGCGTCCCGTCAATATTGACCATAGGCGCCAAAAGGGGCATACTGCTGGACGCCCTGCACAGCTTCATCAGCATATCCCGGTCATGGTCTTCCGTCCGATACTCCGCTCTTCCTGTCACACAGTTTGTGATCACAATCTCGCACTCCATCTCCGATGCAAAATAAGTGTCAAAATCAAAAGGAAAGATCTCGTTGGGATAACGGTCAAACACCATATCCATATCCAGCACGCTTTTTTCTTTGATAAAATCTCTCAGTCCATGATAGTAATTATATTCCTTATCTTTCTGGATCATGCAGTCCCTGGTCCTCCCCGGCTGCTTCGACACATAATCCACGCCGTTGCAGGATCCGGCGGACACCCCGATCACATGAGACAGATATAAATCTTTCTCCATCAGATAATCCAGGACGCCGGAAGTAAACACGCCTCTCGTGGCTCCTCCTTCCAGTACCATTGTTCCAGTCACCATATTCATACCTCCCTTCCTTACCTGTTATTATATACCCATTTTCCAAATTGGCAAACATCTCTTGCCATTTCCAGACGGATTTGTTAAGATAGGCGTTGAATGCAACAGTATTGTTTATTTGGAAGTTCAATAAGGAGTCGTAAGCATTATGATAAGTACAAGCAATATTACTTTACGTGTAGGGAAAAAAGCTTTATTTGAAGATGTAAATATCAAATTTACGGAAGGGAACTGCTATGGGCTGATCGGCGCGAACGGCGCCGGAAAGTCTACCTTCTTAAAAATCCTCTCCGGCCAGCTGGAGCCTACCAAGGGCGAAGTCTCCATCACCCCCGGAGAACGTCTTTCCTTCCTCCAGCAGGACCATTTCCAGTATGACGGATATCCGGTGCTGGATACGGTCATGATGGGCAATGCCAGACTGTATGAGATCATGAAAGAAAAAGAAGTGATCTATGCCAAAGAAGATTTTACCGATGAGGACGGCATCAAAGCCAGTGAACTGGAAGCCGAGTTCGCTTCTATGAACGGCTGGGAAGCTGAGTCTGACGCCGCTTCTTTGCTGAACGGCCTTGGAATTGGAACTGAACTGCACTATGAGATGATGAAGAATCTGGATGGTCCCCAGAAGGTAAAGGTACTCCTTGCCCAGGCTCTCTTTGGCAATCCTGATATCCTGCTTCTGGACGAGCCTACCAACCACCTGGACTTAGACGCCATTGCCTGGCTGGAAGAATTTCTGATCAACTTTGACAACACAGTGATCGTGGTCTCCCACGACCGTTATTTCCTGAATAAAGTCTGCACGCAGATCGCGGACATTGACTACGGCAAGATCAAACTGTATGCGGGAAACTATGATTTCTGGTATGAATCCAGCCAGCTTCTGATCCGTCAGATGAAGGAAGCCAACAAGAAAAAGGAAGAAAAGATCAAAGAGCTGCAGGAATTCATTTCCCGGTTCAGCGCCAACGCTTCCAAGTCCCGGCAGGCTACTTCCAGGAAACGCGCCCTGGAGAAGATCCAGTTGGACGAGATCCAGCCTTCCAGCCGGAAATATCCTTATATTGATTTCCGTCCCAACCGGGAGATTGGAAATGAAGTGCTGACGGTGGAGGGACTTTCCAAAACGATCAATGGGGAAAAGGTGTTGGACAATCTTTCCTTTACCCTTAACCGGGAAGACAAAGTCGCCTTTGTAGGCGGAAATGAGCTGGCCAAGACCACCCTCTTCCAGATCCTTTCCGGTGAGATGGAGCCGGATGAAGGAACCTATAAGTGGGGCATCACCACATCCCAAGCTTATTTCCCCTTAGATCCCGGCGACGAATTCGACAACGACTATACCATTGTAGAATGGCTGACCCAGTATTCTGAAGAAAAGGACGTGACCTATGTCCGTGGATTCCTGGGCCGTATGCTCTTCTCCGGCGAGGATGGGGTAAAGAAGGTCAAAGTTCTGTCCGGCGGGGAGAAGGTCCGCTGCCTTCTGTCCAAAATGATGATCTCCGGGGCAAACGTGCTCATCTTAGACGAGCCTACCAACCACCTGGATATGGAATCCATCACAGCCTTAAACAACGGACTGATCAAGTTCCCAGGCGTGATCCTCTTTAGTTCCAGAGACCACCAGATCGTACAGACCACCGCCAACCGGATCATGGAGATCGTGCCCGGCGGAAAATTGATCGACAAGATCACCACCTACGACGAGTATCTGGAAAGCGACGAAATGGCCAGAAAACGTCAGACTTACTCCGTCAACCAGGAGGAAGACGATTAAAACTAAATCTCCATCATCCCCGACATGATGCAGGCGCCGGCCGCTCCGCAGGAGCAGACCTCTTCCACCTGCCCTGTGCCTGGATGGATGCCTCCGATGCCATAGACTGGGATCGGAACGGCCTGGCAGATTTCCCGAAGGAACGAAATTCCTCTGGGCGCCAGGCCTTTTTTACAGTCTGTCACATAGACGTGTCCTGCCGTCAGGCAGTCCGCGCCCAGCCTCACCGCTTCCAAGGCTTCTTCCAGGGAATGGATGGAAGTCCCGATCTGGTCAAAATCTTCTCTCAGGGATGGCTCTCCTTCCAGGCTGCGAAGCAGAGCCAGAGGCAGGTGGATCCGCCGTACCCCCGCCTGCCGCGCCGCTTCCAGATAGGTATGATAAATACAAGGCACCCCATAAGATTCACAGATTGTCTTTACCCTTCCCGCAAGATCCGCGTATACTTCTTCCGGCAGGTCTTTTTCCCTTACGATCACCGCCGCCGGCCTCAGACGACAGATCCGTTTCATCTGCTCTTCATAGGGACGGCTGGTAAGGCGCCGGTTGGTCACCGCCGTCACACGTCCCCAGTCTTCCCGCCTACACATAGAGATACTCCGCCATGACTGGCTGCAGATGCTGAGCTTCCAGAGCCTGGTAGACCTGTTCTACCGTCCGGCCGTCCGCGATCTCAAACTGCTCGTCTCCCTTATCCGCCACTTCTTCTCCATGTTCTCCGATTCCGGTACTGACTCCCGCCGAGATCTTCGTCGCCGCGATCTTCACCAGATTATCCCGGACTCTCTCACATTCCCGGCTGGAAATGGTGATGCTGGCAAAGGGCATAAACAGCCGGTAGGCGCACACCACTTGGAGAAGCTGGGCCTCGTGGACGTCCATTGGATTGATCTTGTCGTTGTTGATGATGGGCCTTAAGCGGGGACAGGAAAAGGCGATCTCCCCGTGAGGATATTTCTTCTGCAGCAAATAGGCGTGTACCGCGGTGGCAAAGGCGTCCCTGCGGAAATCGTCCAGTCCCAGAAGCGCCGCGAAGCCTACTCCCCGCATCCCCCCTTTCAAAGCCCGTTCCTGAGCGTTGAACCGGTAAGGGAAGATCCGTTTATGTCCGGCCAGGTGCAGGGTCTCGTATTTGTCTGAGTTATAAGTTTCCTGGAACACCGTTACATAATCTGCCCCGCAGGCGTGAAGATAGGCGTACTCATCGGAATTCATGGGATAGACCTCCAATCCGATGACCCGGAAATACTTCCTTGCGATCTGGCAGGCTCTTCCTATATATTCTACCGTAGACTTTTTCCTGCTCTCCCCGGTCAGAAGCAGCACCTCCTGCAGTCCCGTCTTTGCGATAGCCTCGAACTCTCTTTCGATCTCCTCTTCGTTAAGCTGTGCCCGGCGGATCTTATTATGACAGTTAAACCCACAGTAAATGCAGTAATTCTCACAGTAGTTGGCAAGATATACCGGGGTAAACATATTCACCGAGTTTCCGAAATGTCTGCGCGTCTCCCCCTGGGCCGCCTGGGCAATCTCTTCCAGAAGAGGCAGGGCCGCTGGCGACAGGAGGGCTTTCAGATCTTCCAAAGAACGGTGGTCTTTCGCCAAAGCTCTCCTTATATCCGACTCTTTATAAATCTCTGGATCGTATTCCTCCATCTTGCGGATCACTTGATCCATGACCTGGGAGCCGATGTCTTCCATATCCGGCAGATAGGTCATGTGGTCGATCCGGTTTTCTTTTTGATGTTCCCGGATCTCTTCATTTAAAATACTTTCATTGATATGCTCTTGTCTACTCATGCCGTTCTCCTTCTTCTCAGTCTCTCAGGTATCCGGTCAGCGGAGAGGACGCGCTTCCTCCATGGCTTCTTACGCTTCCCATTCCGGCCAGGTAGGCCGCTCTTCCTGCTTCTACCGCAAGTCCCATAGCTTTCGCCATAACTTTTACATCCCCGGATGTTGCGATCGCTGTATTTGCCATAACAGCCGCCGCTCCCATTTCCATCGCTTCACAGGCCTGGGAAGGTTTGCCGATTCCCGCGTCTACGATCACTGGCAGATCGATCTCGTCGATCAGGATCTGGATAAATTCTTTGGTGCACAGACCCTTATTGGAACCGATGGGCGCTCCCAACGGCATGATGCAGGCCGCTCCCGCCTCCGCCATATCCCTTGCGGCGTTCAAGTCCGGATACATATACGGCATGGCCACAAAACCCTCTTTGTTCAAGATCTCCACCGCTTTAATGGTTTCCTGGTTGTCTGGAAGCAGGTATTTGGTATCCCGCATGATCTCGATCTTGATCAGATCGCTTCCGCAGACCTCTCTGGACAGTCTGGCGATCCGCACTGCTTCCTCCGCGTTCCTGGCCCCGGAGGTATTGGGAAGCAGGGCTACTTCCTTTGGAATATAGTCCAAAATGTTGGCGGCTCCTCCTTCATTTGCCCGGCGAAGCGCCATGGTCACGATCTGGGCGCCTGCGTTCTCCACTGCCGCCTGGATCAAATCCAAGGAATATTTCCCAGATCCCAAGATAAACCGGGAGGTAAATTCGTGTGTACCAAGTTTCCATGTGTCTTTCTTTTGTTCCATATGTTTCATCCTTTCCTTCTTTCCTTCTTTCCTTCTATTCTTCTCCCAGGATCAGCCGTACTACCAGATTGGCCTGGTGGGCCGCGCACAAGGCCACTCTTGGCGCCATCAGCCCTCTCCCCGCCTCTGCCTCTGTCTTCTCGTCTCCGCAGAGATAGAAATGAGACGTGACTCTCCTGGTATGGATCTCATTGCTGTCCCCGAAACCTGCCATTCCGCTGGCAGCCACCAGATATTTCTCCGGGAACTCCTCCAGCACCGCCTGGGCCAGCATGGCTTTCTGTTCCGGCACATCGAAAGCCTCGCAGATATACTCTTCCTTCCAAAGCAGCTCCTTTACATTATCCCTGGTCACCCGCAGGCAGTGGGTCTCGATATCCAGGTACGGATTGATCCGCTCCAGGGTCTCCGCAAGGGCGTCCGTCTTATAACGGCCGATCTGGTCTATAAAATATTGCTGCCGGTTCAGATTCGTCAGGTCCACTTGATCAAAATCTATCAAATGGAGCCGTCCCACGCCGATCCTGGCAAGGGAAACGGCAATGTTGGAACCCAGACCGCCCAGGCCTGCCACCGCGACGGAAGCCTTGGAAAGCTTCTCCTGTACTTCCTTGGTATGCCGCAGGCAGAGCGCCTGGCTGATGGCTTCTTTCGCAGGCTGTCCTGTTGCTGCTCTTTCTTTTTGCATGTCTTTCTTTAGCCTCCTCCTACAAAATTCACCACTTCCAAAGTGTCTCCATCCTCAAGCAGGGTATCCCCGTAGGTACGCTTCGGCACAATGGCGCCGTTTCTCTCTACCGCGATCCGGTCCATGCGGTACCCGTTTCTCTCCAGATAGGCCTGGATGGTAAGTCCTTCCTCGTATGGCTCTTCTGCTCCATTTACACGGATCATGCTCACACCTCCTTCCTTCTATAAAAAAAGGTTCATGAAACAATACACCCGCGGTGGTGCACCCCTTCATGAACCTTTTCGTTCACTCTCAACTGTTCTCAAGATTCTGTTTTCCATACGGCTAAGCCCGGATGTACCGGTTTTGTCTGCCGCCTTCATGAAAATAGAAACGGGAAATGGTCAATGCCATTTCCCGCAATTTTCTCATCTTTCCCTACGTTGGCATTATCCAAATCAGGTTTCCGGGTCGAAACTTCCAGTTTCCTCTCAGCCTGTCACACAAGCTCCCCTGTTCTATTTCCATGTTCTACTATAAAAGCTTTTCCGCGGATTGTCAATAGGTTTTAGAGCAACTTACCGGATGCGCTCCGGGAAGCCTACCTTTTTCTGAACTTTCCGCAGAGTCTTGTTGGCAAAATATCCTGCCTTTTCCGCGTTTGTCTTGATAATGCCGTCCAGATAGGCTTTATCCTTCTCCAATCTTGCCGCCTCGTCCTGCAGCGGCTTAAGGATCGCCACAACCGCTTCGCCTACCGCGATCTTAAAATCGCCGTAGCCTTTTCCGTCGAACTCTTTCACCGTCTCTTCCGGCGTCTTTCCGGTGCAGGCGCTGTAGATGTCGATCAGGTTCTTTACGCCAGGCTGTTCATCCCGGTACAGGATCTGGCCTTCGGAGTCTGTGACCGCCCGTTTGCATTTGCGCATGATGGTGTCCGGATCGTCCAGCAGATAGATACTGGCGTTGGGGTTCTCGTCGGACTTGGACATTTTCTTCGCCGGGTCCTGCAGACTCATGATCCTGGCTCCTACTTTTCCATAATAGCCCTCCGGTATGGTAAAGACATTCCCATAAATGTTATTAAACCGCTCGGCAATGTCTCTGGTGATCTCCAGATGCTGTTTCTGGTCGTTTCCTACAGGGACCACGTCCGCCTGATACAGCAGGATATCCGCCGCCATCAACACCGGGTAGGTAAAAAGTCCCGCATTGATGTTGTCTGCGTGTTTGGCGGATTTATCCTTAAACTGGGTCATCCGGTTCAGTTCACCCATGTAAGTAAAACAGTTCAGGATCCAAGCCAGCTCCGCGTGAGCCGACACATGGGACTGATAATAGATGCAGTTTTTCTCCGGGTCAAGTCCCGCCGCGATATAGAGGGTCAAAAGAGCGCGGGCCCGCTTGCGCAGCACAGCCGGATCCTGACGGACCGTAATCGAGTGCATATCTACCACGCTGTAGAAACATTCATACTCATCGCTCAAAGTCACCCAGTTTTTCAAGGCCCCCAGATAATTCCCAAGGGTCAGGTTGCCAGTGGCCTGCATACCGCTGAATAATACTTTTTTGTCGTTGATCATAGTTCTATTTCCTCCTGTATTTCCTACCATGGCTTGACAACATCGTCATAGTAGGCCTTATTCTCTGATAAGATGACTGCTTTTCCTTCTGTCACTTCCACTTCCGTGACTCCGCAGTTCTTGTGGACGCCGGTGCCCCAGTATTCGGAGAGAGGCTTCTTCTTCAGATTGTTCAGCAAACCTGCCATGGCCGCCCCGTGGGTAGTGACAAGGATCGTGCTGTCCTTATATTTTTCCTGATGAAACAGCCAGTCCAGGAACTCTCCCGTCCGTTTCTGTACTTCCCGGAAGTCTTCTCCCCCTTCCGGCGCCTCATAGTGGACCGGATCGTCGAAGAAACGCTGGAAAGAATCGGGAACCTCCCATCCTTCTTTGGAACAGCATTTCCCTTCCAGGACTCCAAAGGCCATCTCTTTGATCCGCTGGTCTTCTATGATGGGAACATCTCTTCCGTTTAAGATAAGAAGGGCCGTTTCTTTAGCTCTCCCGAGGGGACTGGTAAAGCAGACGTCAAAGGGAACGTCCGCAAGGCCTTTGGCCGTTTCTCTGGCCAGATGCCTTCCGAATTCATTCAATGGGATGTCCACCTGCCCCTGGATTCTTCGCTCCTTGTTCCAGTCAGTCTCTCCATGCCGTACAAAATAAATCTTCATCCTGTCTGCGCCTCCTTCATGTACCTTTGTAAGTATAGCACATCTTCCCCCTGTTTTCATAGCAAAATCATAGAAAAGATGGTATACTGGGATAGCAGCTCGCAGGATAAGACAAAAAAGTAAACTGCCGCTGATCATTTTTGTTAATTATTATAAAGAATAGGAGTGTTGCATATGGAAAAGATCACAAGCTTCACCATAGACCATTTAAAGCTGGTCCCTGGCATCTACGTTTCCCGTATCGATCATGTGGAAGGAAATCCCGTGACAACCTTTGACCTGCGCATGACAAGTCCCAACGATGAGCCCGTCATGAACACGGCGGAGATGCACGCCATCGAACATCTGGGCGCCACCTTCCTGCGCAATCATGAAACGTATAAAGATAAAGTCCTGTACTTTGGCCCCATGGGGTGCCGCACCGGCTTCTACCTTCTGCTGGCCGGTGAATACCGCTCCGCGGATATCGTGCCGCTGATCCGGGACATGTACACATTCATCGCGGAATTTGACGGAGAAGTCCCAGGAGCCTCTCCCAAAGACTGCGGGAATTATCTGGATATGAACCTGCCAATGGCCAAATACCTGGCCCGGAAGTATCTGAAAGAAGTGCTGGCGGATATTCGGGAAGACCAGCTCATGTATCCGTAATCAATTGGGGCCGGGGGATTTTTAAAAATCCCCCGGCCCCAATTAAAAATGCCCTGTCCCTTTTTGATCATTTCATCGCCCACAAGAATCCAAACTCTGGAAGAGAAACTTTTTCTTCTGCCAGCTTCCTTCCTCCAAGCAGATCCTGGTATGCTCCCGGTTCCGGGAAATAAACCTCTTTTCCCTGGTCAGTGAAATTAAAGATTCCTACCAGTGTTTTTCCTCCAAGCCTCCGCATAAGCCCCAATACGCCGTCGTCTCCGGTCTCCCAGGTGGAAACCTGCGCGTCCGGTCCCAGGATTTCTTCTTTTTTCCGCAGCTCTTCCATCTTGTGTAATGCCTGGAAGATCTGGCCTTCTACCGTTTTTTTCTTGGTCCGCTGTTCTGCCAGATCCCAGCGGAATTTTCCCCGGTGGATATAACGGGAATCCGCCTGTTTCTCCGGGTCCTCTTTATAGGTATAATCGTTCACCTGACCGATCTCGTCCCCGCTGTAGATCATAGGAAGTCCCCGCTGCAGGAACATATAAGCGTGGAGCATCAGATCCTTGCGGATCGCCTTTTCCATCTTTTCTTCATTCTGTTCAAATCCAGCGCTCTCGATGCCGCACATGGAGGCGGCCGTCCCGCAGAATCTGGCGTCCATGGTCACTGGATCGTCATTATAAAGCTCTCCCCGGCTCTCGCTTCCCGGATATCTGCCTGTAAAGTAATCATTCAGGTACTTCTTATGAGGCACTTCTCCCATCTGCCAGGTACTCAAAGTCCCATAGTCCAGTCCCCAGCCAATGTCATCGTGGCACCGCAGATAGTTGAGGAAAGTATACTCTTCCGGAAGCTGGTTGACGATATCCAGCTGCTTCTTCAAAAGTTTTGTTCCCTGTACCGCCACGCTGTGCCAAGTGGTCGCCATGGTGGTCACATTGTAGAGCATGTGACATTCCGGCTTTTCCACCGTCCCAAAATACGGGACCACTTTCTCCGGCTCCATGACCACCTCTCCCAGAAGGGCAACGGCGGGACACACGATCTCCCCGATCATACGCATCATCCGCACGATGGTGTGGACTTCTTTCAGATTCCGGCAGCTTGTGCCCAGCTTTTTCCAGATATAGGGGACCGCGTCAATCCGGATGATATCCATTCCCTGATTCGCGAAGAAAAGATAATTGTACATCATCTCGTTAAACACCCTGGGATTGGCATAATTTAAATCCCACTGGTAGGGATAAAAACTGGTCATCACATAATGATCGATCTGGGGAAGCCAGGTAAAATTCCCCGGCGCTGTAGTAGGGAACACCTGAGGGACCGTCTTCTCAAACTCCTGGGGAATCCAGGGATTATCGTAGAAAAAGTAGCGGCTCATATATTCTCCGTCCCCGGCAAGCGCCTTTTTTGCCCACTCATGTTCGTTGGACGTATGGTTCATGACAAAGTCCATACAAACGTCAATGTCCCGGTCATGGCACTCCTTTGCCAGCGCCGCCAGGTCCTCCATAGTCCCCAGATCCGGCCGGACTTTGCGGAAATCTGCCACAGCGTAACCGCCGTCAGACTTTCCTTTTACCGTATCCAGGAATGGCATCAGGTGGATGAACGTGGCGTTACATTCTTTCACATAATCCAGCTTTTTCCGCACCCCATTTAAATCTCCGGCAAAATTATCAATATAGAGCATCATGCCCAGCATCCGGTTGTTCCGGTACCATTTGGAATTCTTTGCTTTTATCCGGTCCCTGGCCTTCAGCTCAGGCTTGCGCTCCTGGTAAAATTTCAGCATTTGATCGCATAATTCCGCAAACATTGCCTCATTATCATAGAGTTCCATATAAAGCCATTTCAGCTCATCCCGATGTTTTTCAAAACGTGTGATATATTCCTTATTGATCTTCATATTTGTCTCCATTTTTCATTTGGGCCGGGGGATTTTTAAAAATCCCCCGGCCCCGATTGAAAATTATTGTTTTAAATAAATCTGATATGCCAGGTACTCTCCCTCTTCCACCGGAAGAGGAAGCCCCGCTTCCATCAGAGCGGCGCCGCTGTAGCTTTTGCCGCTTGCCTGGTCCTTATAGAATTTCTCCGGATCCAGGCCCTGCAGTTTCACATAATTGACCGTCATATTCCCATGCCGCCGGATCATGACCGCGTTAAAGAGCACTTCTTTTTTGTCCTCCGATACAAAGGCCCACGCTCCCACTTCATCGGTCTGCGGGCTGGTCAGCCGGTAGCAGTCTCCATTCTGGATCAAAGGCGCGTATTGCTTAAATGTACGTACCTGCTCCCTTACTTTCTCCTTTTCTTCTGCCGACAGAACCGCCAGATCCAGCTCATAGCCAAACGTTCCTGCCATGGCTACGATTCCTCTGGTCTCCAAAGGGGTCACTCTTCCTGTCTGATGGTTTGGTACCGCCGACACATGGGCGCCCACACAGGAGGCCGGATAGATAAAGGATGTTCCATATTGGATTTCCAGCCGGTCAATGGCGTCCGTATTATCACTGCACCAGATCTGAGGCGTATAGTACAGCATTCCGGCGTCAAATCTTCCGCCGCCGCCGCAGCACCCTTCGATCAAAATATCCGGGTATCTCTGGATCAGCCGCTCCAGGAATTCATAAACGCCAAGGACATAGTCATAGAGCAGTTTGCCGTGTTCCTCGCCGATCGCTGAGTAAACGTCATTGATGCTCCGGTTCATATCCCACTTGATATATTCTACTCCCTCATCCAGGACTAAACAGATCTGGTCAAATATATAATCCCGGATATCCTTACGGGAGAAGTCCAGCACAAGCTGATTTCTTGCCCGGACCGGATTCCGCCGCGGAATCTTCAGCGCCCAGTCTGGGTGCGCCCGATACAGGTCGCTGTCTTCAGAGATCATCTCCGGCTCGATCCAAATGCCAAATTTCATGCCCATAGCGTTAATCTTCCGAATCAGCTCTCCCATGGTACATCCCAATTTATCTTCGTTCACCTGCCAGTCTCCAAGGCTGGTATTGTCGTCGTTGCGCTTGCCAAACCATCCATCGTCCAGCACCAGCATCTCGATTCCAAGGTCCGCGGACTCCTTTGCCAGACGGCACAGACTTTCTCCTGTAAAATGGAAATAATCCGCCTCCCAGCTGTTGACCAGGATCGGCCGGACCTGATCGCGGTATTTTCCTCTGCAAAGGTGTCTGCGGAAACATCTGTGCAGATTAGAGGAAAGTTTCCCAAATCCCTGGCCGGAATAGGTCAGCACCGTCTCCGGGACAAGGAAGGTTTCCCCTTCCTTCACCGGATAATTGAAAAACGCCTCCGAAAGTCCCATAACAGCACGGGTTTGGTTAAACTGGTCTTTCTCGATCTCCGCCTCAAAATTCCCACTGTAGACGAACACCATCCCGTAGCAGCCTCCAGATGTCTCATCCGCCCCCGGCTCCGCCAGGATCAAAGAAGGATTATACTGATGGCTGGAAGCGCCTCTTGAGCTTCCGACCGCCTGTTTCCCGTGATGGATCCGGTTCCTCTGGAAATTCCGCTCCATAGCGTGGCGGCCGTAAAAGGTGATCAGATCATACTCTCCACCCAAGAAATCCAGGCACGCGGAAGCGGCTTTCTTTACATAAATTCTGTCAGGACCACAGTTGATGATCCTGACACTCCTGGTAATGATATCTTGTTCTGGAAGAACCCCGTACAGCAGAACTGCCTGTACCTTGGTCACCGAATCCTCCAGCAGGACCTCCAGGGTCTGCGCTTCCGTCTCGGAAGCGTAGACTGCCGGAAGTCCATCTAAGCCATATTTGCCTTTTGTGATCTTATGACTTTTATAACGCAGGTCACAGCAGTGGCTCCCATCACCGTTCTGCACCGAAAGGGCAGTAATCCGGAAATCACCGGTTCCCCGCTGCGGAAACTCCTGAGGGAGAGCATCTAAGGAATACGTTCTGTCCCCCTGTACATCGTAAGGGTTTCCAGAAAACCCTCTGTCATAATAGGTCAAGAGATAGTCCATATCTCCATAGACCGTTTTTCCATAATACAAATGTAAGAGGAAACCATAGGCATCCACCTGAAATTGATAGGTTGTATTTGCCGTCTGCAGTGTGAAAATTCTTTTTCCTTCGTGATATGCAATTCCCATTTGCGCTCTCCTTGTGATGTCAAATATTTTCTGATTACTTCACTGCTCCGTTTACAACACCATTCAGAATCTGTTTCTGGCAGATCACATAAAAGATCAAAATCGGGATCAAAGCCAGCAGGTAGGATGCAAACGCCAGATTGTAGTTTGTTCCAAACTGGGTCTGGAAATTCAACTGTGCCAGCGGCAGTGTGTTCTGTCCAGTACCCGCCATAATGATCAGCGGCGTCATAACGTCATTCCACACCGCCAAAGCTGTAATGATAGCAACAGTAGCGTGCATAGGCTTCATGATCGGGAAGATGATCTTCCAATAGGTGCTCCAGGTGCTGGCCCCATCCACTTCCGCCGCTTCTTCCAGCGCGATCGGGATATTTACCAGGTATCCGGAATAGAGCAGGACGTTCATCGGCATATAGAATACCACATATAGGATAATAACGCCAGCCCAATTTGCAAGTCCTAATTCCGCCGTCTGTTTTGCCAGCGGCATCATCAGGATCGCAAAGGGTACGAACATACCGCTGACAATGAATAAGTACACGAATTTATAAAATTTGCTGTGAGCCCGGTTTCTTCCGATGGCATATCCCATCAGAGAATGAATCAGGATCGACAGTACGACCGTAACCACAGTGATCAGGATACTGTTGCTCAAAGACCTCCAGAAATCCGTCACTTCCATTGCCTCCGCAAAATTGCTGAGGCTCCAGTTGCTTGGCAGAGAAAGAATCCCCGCAATACTGTTAGTCATCTCAGAAGGCTGTTTAAAAGCGATCACGATCGCCATATATAACGGAAAGATAATCGTACTCAAGCCCAGGATCAACAGGATCACAACAGGCCAGTTTGTTCTAGATCCAATTTTCGCTTTCATTATAACTGCTCCTCCTTCCTACTGGATATCATCATCTGCGCGGCGGAAAGAGCCACGATCACGATGAAGAAGATTACCGCGTTAGCGCTTTGATAACCAAATGCTCCGCCTTTCATACCATTGTTGTAGATCAGGAAGGAGATGGACTCTGTACTTTGCGCAGGCCCCCCCTGAGTCATTGCCATGATCTGATCGAATACCATCAGGAAGTTCTTGACACACAGAACCATGTTGATGGTGAAAAATGGAATGATCAATGGGAATGTCAGGTGGCGGAAGCGCTTCCATCCGGTAGCTCCGTCCAGGTCGCCCGCCTCATATACATCTTCTGGAACCGTCTGTAATCCGGAAATGTAAATGATCGTGTTCATGGCGATATTCTGCCAGCAGCATACGATCACAATGGCGAACCAGGCCAGATTCTCATTAGAAAGCAGGCTCTGACTCAATACCGGGCTTCCGATCATCTCTCCCAGCGCGGGGATGATATAGGTAAACAAATACTGGAAAATATAACCTACTACCAGCGCTCCAAGAACGTTTGGCAGGAAATAGGCCGCCCTAAAAAAGCTTTTAGCCCGAATCTTGCTGTTCAGACCCAGCGCCAGGATCAAACTGATCACATTTGTCAAGATCGTAGCAACGACAGCCAGTTTAAATGTAAACAGATAGGAACCGCCGATACGGGAATCTCCGAACAGATCCATATAGTTCCGAAGACCTACCCAGTCGTAGGTACCAAATCCTTTAAAGTTAGTAAAACTATACATAATACCCCGGATCAACGGGATGGTGTTAAAACACACGAACAGTGCCAGGATCGGTATTGTGATCAGCAGGTATGTCCGTTTTTTATTATTTTTCATTCTATCCCCACTCCTTTTCTACTCTGCGCTTCCGTTTTCTTCTTCATACTCCTGTACCGCACGGATGGTGTCACGGTTGTAACGCGCCCAGTCTTTATCAAATCTTGCCAGGAAAGCATCCGTATCCTGATTGATCACATAAGTCTGGAGGATAGCGTCTACAGCCATTTCTGACGGATAATAGTGGTCCTGATAGTCGGTCATGTTTCCGGACTCAATATATTCCGTCATACCATCCAGCATAGGAGCCAGTTCATAATCTCCCTCTTTACAGGAAATCGAGTTCTGGTCGTCAATATATGCCTGGATATTCTCATCTTCATATAAGAAATCCAGAACTTCAAAGGCCGCATCTTTGTCCTCGCAGGCTGCCGTGACGCAGAATCCAAGGTCAATACCAGAGTTCAGAGTATTTTCAGCCGGATCGTCGCTGGCCGGCATCACAAAGGAGTCAATGTTGATATCTGGATTTACAGACTGAATCTGCGGAACCGCGTAGCTTCCGATCGGATACATGGCGGAGTCACCGTTGGCAAAAGCAGTACACGCATCGTTATACCCGTACGCTACCGGGTCGTCCGGGCCATACTCCATAAGCTGGATGTATTTCTCCGCCGCTTCTCTGTATTCCTCTGTAAAGGTGGTCTCGCCTCTGTTCACCTGCTTACATACGTCTGCCGGTGCCAGGTCGACCGCGATCGCGTTCCATGGCGCCAGACAGGTCCAGGTATCACGGAATCCAAAATAGAAGGGAAGGATGCCTTCCGCCTGGATATCTTCACACAGGGAGATCAGCTCGTCCCAGGTAGTTGGGATCTCCCAGCCGTGCTCTTCAAACATATCCCTGTTGTAAAGGATACCTGCGGCATTAGCCATATACGGGGCGATATAGGTTCCATCTGTAGGAACCGTCTCCAAACCTTCCGCAATGTCTATATAAGATTCTTTGATATTGTCCATTCCATCCCAATCGGACAGATCTGCCAGAATCTCCGCATCTACATAGTAGGAATAATTGATGTCTCCGCCGATACCAATGATATCCGGGTAATCCTCACGGATGAACCGGGTCCTCATGATCGTGGATGCATCGTTTGGTGAATCAATCGTCAGATGGATATCATCATGGGTTGCGTTAAATTCTTCTTCCAGAGCGTCAAAATAGTCTGTCGCTTCCATCTTGTACTGAATGATCTCAATCTCAGTCTTGCCGCTGTCACTGCCGTCTCCGCATCCCGCAAGGAGCATAGCGGCCATCATGCAGCCGACTAAAAGTACGCTTACTGCCTTTTTCCCCTTTCCCATGTCATTTCTCTCCTTTCTCTCATCTGCAATCCTTTTTTGCATGATAAGCTTATTATAACATCTCAATATGCCAGCTAAAATACCCATATTTTTATGTTTTCATTCCTTTATGCTATTTTTTTACTTATAGATTGAAGTAATCTAGCATTTTGGTATATAATAAAACAAGAGGGAGGGAGAGTTATGGATAATTACTTATTTTCCGTCTTAGAAAACGAAAATTTTATTGATCTTGTCCTATATCAATGCGGCTGGGAACAGTGTATTCCCGCTCATTCCTGCGGTCCTATAGCGAAATCTCATTATCTGTTCCACTATGTGATCTCCGGAACCGGAACTTTGGATGCGCAGGACAGCAATGGAATCTCCAAGAGATATTCTATTCGGTCGGGACAGGGATTTATGATGTTTCCGGGACAGATATGCAGTTACTGCGCGGACCGCGATCTTCCCTGGGAATACACTTGGCTTGAATTCGACGGTCTCAGGATCAAGGAAGCTTTGCAGATTGCCGGTCTTTCTCCGAGTTCCCCTATCTACCGCACCCATTCTAAGGAACTTCGCGGCAAGATGGAAGAAGAAATGCTCTATATCGTGCATCATGCTAAAGAATCTCCCTTCCATCTTCTGGGGCATGGTTTCCTTTTTCTGGATTATCTGACTCACTCCATTGCTCCTTACCAGGTCGCTCAGAGCGGGAAAATCCAGGATTTCTATATCAAAGAAGCGATTGCCTATATTGAGCAGAATTTTCATAACGATATTTCTGTCGAAGGTATCGCCCGGCACTGCGGACTAAACCGCAGCTATTTCGGTACCCTGTTCCGTCAGTCTCTAGGACAGACGCCCCAAGAATTCTTAATCCGCTACCGAATGGTAAAAGCGGCAGAGCTTCTTAAGCTTACCCACCTCTCCATCCAGGATATCTCAAGTACCGTCGGTTATGCAAACCCGCTGCATTTCTCTCGCGCGTTCAAAAAAGTGTACGGGAAATCCCCCCGGATATGGAGGTCTGACCATCAATCGGGGCCGGGGGATTTTTAAAAATCCCCCGGCCCAAATTGAAAATGCCCTGTCCCTTTTTGTATGTCATGCCAGTTCACATAACTCTTCCGGTTTTTCTATGATCCAATCGGCGCCGGCCTTTTCCAGTTCTTCACGACTTCCAAATCCGTATAAAACACCGATACAGTCCAGCCCTTCTTTTTTTGCGCCGATCACATCATGTTCCCGGTCTCCGACCATAACTGTTTTCCCTCGGTCATCAATGCCGCAGCTTTGCAGGGCGTAAGCGATAACTTCCGCCTTTGTTCCCCGGCCTCCGTCCAGTTCCATGCCGGCCACGTATTCAAAATAAGAGGCCAGCCCAAAATGCCGGATGATCCGCCTCGCAAAAGGCTCTGGCTTTGAAGTCGCCACCATCAGCCGCTTCCCTTTTTCTTTTAGTTGTCTCAGCGTCTCTTTCATCCCTTCATAGACTTTGTTTTCAAAAATCCCTATCTCCCGGTAATACTCCCGATAATATTCTACCGCCTCTATCGACTGTTCCGCAGAGAATCCATAGAATTTCTGAAAAGATTCCGTAAGGGGCGGACCGATAAACGCATAAAGTTTCTTCTGGTCTTCTTCTTCGATCCCATACTTTTTTAACGCGTATATCACCGACTTGGTAATCCCAACTGACGAGTCTGTCAGCGTTCCATCCAGATCAAATAAAAAAACATCGTATGCCATCATTCTCTCCTTCGTTCGTTAATCAATCGGGGACGGGGGATTTTTAAAAATCCCCCGTCCCCGATTGAAAATGCCCTGTCCCTTTTTATATTAACAAGGATTTTCCTGTCATTTCTTTTGGCTGCTCCATTCCCATCAACTGGATCAAAGTCGGCGCGATATCTGCCAGGCAGCCGCCTTCTCTTAATCGATACGCCGGGTCTGCGTTCACTAGGATAAACGGTACCGGATTGGTAGTGTGGGCCGTAAACGGCTCGCCGGTTTCCTCATCTATAAGCTGTTCCGCATTCCCGTGATCCGCGCAGATAAACATCTGTCCATCTACTTCTTTGATAGCCTCTACCGCTTTTCCCACGCACTCGTCTACAGCCTCAATGGCTTTGACCGCGGCCGCTTCTACTCCGGTATGGCCTACCATATCTGGGTTCGCGAAATTGATGATGATCACATCGTACTTTCCGGAGCGGATTGCCTCCGTCAGTTTGTCGCACACTTCATACGCGCTCATCTCTGGTTTCAGATCATAGGTGGCAACCTTTGGCGATTTGACCAGAATCCGGTCTTCTCCTTCGTTTGGCTCTTCTACACCGCCGTTGAAGAAAAATGTTACGTGAGCGTATTTCTCTGTCTCGGCGATCCGGGCCTGCTTCATTCCATGAGCGGCCAGGAACTCTCCAAAGGTATTGGTGATCTCTTCTTTTACGAATGCCACCTGCTTATTCTCAATGGTCACATCGTATTCTGTAAAGCACACATACGTGGTCTTCACCCGCGCTCCCCGGTCAAATCCGGTAAATTCATCGTCGCAGAATGTCCGGGTGATCTCCCTTGCCCGGTCCGGGCGGAAGTTAAAGAAGATTATGGAATCCTTTTCTTTAATGACAGCCGTAGGCTTCCCGTCTTTTACCACTACTGTAGGAAGCACGAATTCATCGGTCTCATCCTTATCATAAGACGCCTGGATTCCTTCCGGGCCGCTTGCCGCCTGCTCTCCTTCTCCATATACCAGCGCCCGGTAGGCTTTCTCTACCCGGTCCCAGCGGTTATCCCGGTCCATAGCGTAGTAACGTCCCATTACCGTAGCCACTTCTCCAACGCCAAGTTCTTTCATCTTCGCTTCCAGCTGCTCCACATATTCTTTTCCAGAGGCCGGAGGTGTATCCCTGCCGTCCAGGAAACAATGCACGTAAACCTTCTCAATTCCCTGCCGTTTTGCCAGTTCCAGCAGACCGAAAATGTGCTCGATATGGCTGTGCACACCGCCGTCTGATACCAGGCCCATCAGATGCAGGCTGGAACCATTCTCCTTCACATTTGCGCAGGCCGCAAGAAGCGCCTTGTTCTCAAAGAAATCTCCATCCTGGATTGCTTTCGTGATCTTGGTCAGATCCTGATACACGATCCGACCGGCTCCCATATTCAGATGTCCCACCTCAGAGTTTCCCATCTGTCCGTCCGGCAGGCCGACCGCCATGCCGCTGGCGTTCCCTTTTACAAATGGATACTCCTTCATCAGCCGATCCATGACTGGGGTCTTGCCCTCCGCCACCGCGTTGCCTTTCACGCTGTCATTCAATCCATATCCATCTAAGATCATCAATACTGTTGGTTTCTTACTCATGATTTGCTCTCCTTCTATCGTTTCTTGTCTATTGCCAAATTACAGTGCTCGCTGCCGCTTTCCCAGGACAGTTACTTCTCGCATAACCGCTTTAGCCAAGCTTGCGCCAAATCGATCCAGCATTGGCAGGATTCCTCCACGCCAGATCCATCCAGCCGCTCCACCAGCGGCGACGCCAGGCTCAGTCCATGGGCTCCTTCCGGGAAAATATGCAGTTCCACTGGAACGCCTGCTTTTTTCAGCGCCATTGCCATAAGGAAGGAATTCTCTACCGGCACCGATTCATCTGCCGCGGTATGCCACAGAAAAACGGGCGGTGTATCCTTCGTCACTTGCAGTTCCAGAGAAAACCTCTCTTTTTCCTTCTCAAATTCTTCCCCCAGCAGATTGCGGAAGCTTTCCAGGTGTCCCTCCGGGTCCATCGCTGTGATCACAGGATAACTCAAAAGCAGCCCCGCCGGACGCAGCGTCTCAGCCGTTGTGCCAAGTCTGTCCGCAAGCCATTCCTGGTTCCAGAACACTCCCAACATTCCCGCTAAATGGCCTCCTGCCGATGCGCCATGCAGGATAATATGACTGGTATCCACATGCCACTCTTCTGCATGCCCATGGATCAGCTTCATTACCTCTCCCAGCTCCAGAAGCGGCGTCGGGTACCTTGCGGGGAGCACCGAATACCGGAGCACACAGGCGTGGTATCCCTGATTCAAAAAATGAATCGCTAAGGGCTCGCCCTCCCGGTAGCTCAGCTTATAGTAGCCGCCGCCCGGACAGATCACGATCATCGGCCGCTTCTGAATCCGGATCTTCTCGCCCGGCGTATCCAGGAGATACGTTTCTAACCTTGCGTATTCCAGGGAATCTTCTGTCTGAATCGGTATTTCAAGATATTTCATATAAATCCTCCTTGTTACCGGATGCTATTATACAACAATTTTCTGATTTTGAAAACCTTTCTTATCTTTCACAGATCAATATCCACTTGGTACTTATCCGCGATCAAAATATATTCCTTCCCGCAGTCCCTGCACTGCTCTAGAATCTTCCTGTTTTCCTCCAACGCGGTTTCCATCGTATATCCACTGTCATCCAGCCGCTTTTCTGCAATATCCGCATATTTCTTGATCTCTTGAAAATGAAGCTTCACATAATCGCCGCTCATAACAAGACAGTAGTATTTTATCTCTGAAAGATACTTAGGCTCAAAATCTCTGCGCCAGTCAAATGGAACATAGCAGCCTTCCACGATCAGGTTCTGCCCGTTTTCAATGGCTGTTTTGATGATCTCCCGCAGGATCGGCCACAGATAATCCGTCAAGTCCCCATCACTGCTCAAAGGCGTAAGCTTCGTATTTCCGCTGCGGATCAGCCCCATCTTGATATGATCCATTTCTTTTCACTCCCTTTTTGCCAAATCCAGGCCGAAAAGAACCTTTTCATAGTCCTTTACATAATAGCGGATATTTTTCCGGCCCCTTTGGATAACCGTATGTCCCTCTGCCTCTAGCTTTTCTCTCTGGGCTTCGGTGCCGCCTGGATATTTGGGATTTAACTCGCCGTTTGCCTTCAAAGTCCGCCAATAGGGTGTCTCATTTTCAGCCCGCTGATGACTTGCCCATGCCGCGATAGACACAAAGATTCCCGCCGTGATTGGGTCTGTAAAATCGGCTCCATTGGTTTTAGCCAGATATTCTCTGATAGCTCCCACCGTGATCACCTTCCCGCAGGGAACGGTTTTCATGAGCTTATCGTACGTAAGGGGCGGAGCAAAATACATCCGTTGGCCGCCGTATTTTTGGATCGTCGCCTCATCTGTTACAATCTGTATTTTAGGCATATCAGTTTCTTTATATAACATTGCGTTAAAATCTTTCTTCTCTTCATGAGCCATATCATCCACCTCCTGCCTTCATTATAGAGGATGGGTCATAAAGCTTGCAATGAGACAGTTTGAAAAATACAGGAAATCTTTCATACTTTGCCGGACTGTTGAAAAAGGCGGTCTGCCTTGTATATGATTACAAGTAAACCGCCTTCCAATGGGTCTCCCCTATCTTTTCGCTATATTCTGCAAAATCGTGGCTATTTATTATAGTTTACGATCTTTCCAAAATCCGCCTTCAGAGAAGCTCCGCCTACTAATCCGCCGTCAATATCAGCCTGAGCAAACAGCTCTGCCGCGTTTCCCGCGTTGACAGATCCGCCGTACTGGATGCGGATCTCTTCTGCGGTAGCCGCATCATACACTTCTGCCACGCACTCACGGATTCCCTTGCACACTTCCTCTGCCTGCTCTGTAGTAGCAGTCTTGCCAGTTCCAATAGCCCAGATCGGCTCATATGCGATCACCATAGCTTTTGCCTGGTCAGCCGTCACGTTCTGAAGTCCTACTTTCACCTGCTGACGGATAAAGTCCATGGTCACGCCCTGCTCTCTCTGCTCCAGGGTCTCGCCGCAGCACATGATCGGCGTAATGCCATGCTCAAATGCTTTCAGGACTTTCTTATTCACATCTTCGTTGGTCTCTCCAAAGTAATCTCTTCTCTCAGAATGTCCAAGAACTACGTATTTCACGCCTGCGTCTACAAGCATGGCAGGAGCGATCTCGCCTGTGTAAGCGCCGCTCTCCTCGAAATACATATTCTCAGCGCCAACCTGGATATTCGTTCCTTTACAAGCCTCTACAACAGGAACAATATCAATAGCCGGAACACAGAATACTACATCTACGTCCTCATTTGCTACCAATGGTTTTAATTCTTCAACCAGGGCAACCGCCTCACTTGGAGTTTTGTTCATTTTCCAGTTGCCTGCGATAATTTTTTTTCTTGCCATTTCTCTATCTCCTTCAAAATGAAATAAAATCAATTTTTGTATATTGCTGCGGCGAACTAAGTTCGCACTAAGACTCCACCTTCGCCTCTGGCTCGCTCTCGTCAAGACGGGTTTGTTCACCTCCGCTACAACTCACGCTTCGCATGCCATGCTCGCGTTCGTCAACTACGGCGAACTAAGTAAGCACTAAGACTCCATCTTCGCCTTTAGCTCGCTCTCGTCAAGTGCTTACTTATCGTTAGCGGCCGCTACGCCCGGCAGTTCTTTGCCTTCCAGGAATTCCAGGGAAGCTCCGCCGCCAGTAGAGATGTGGGTCATTTTATCCCCATATCCAAGCTGGTTCACTGCCGCCGCGGAATCTCCGCCGCCGATGATAGTAGTAGCGTCTGTCTCCGCGAGAGCCTTGGCAACCGCCTCTGTTCCATGCGCGAAGTTTGGCATCTCAAAGCAGCCCATTGGTCCGTTCCATACTACCGTCTTAGCGTCTTTCACCGCTTCGCAGAAGATTTTCTCCGTCTCCGGTCCGATATCCAGGCCTTCCCAATCTTCCGGGATCTCTCCGGCTTTTACGACCTTGCTGTTGGCTTCATTTGAGAAATCATCGGCCACTACGGTGTCCACCGGGAGCAGAAGTTTTACGCCCTTGTCTTTCGCTTTCTGGAGCATATCCAGCGCATACTGGCAGTAATCTTCCTCCAGCAGGGATTTTCCAACGCTTCCGCCCTGGGCCTTGCTGAATGTATAGGACATTCCTCCGCCGATGATCAGTGTATCTACTTTATCCAGCAGATTTTCAATAACAGAGATCTTGCTGGAAACTTTTGCTCCGCCCAGGATCGCTACAAATGGACGTTCCGGGTTGTTGACCGCGTTTCCAAGGAAGTCGATCTCTTTTTGCATCAGATACCCCACAACCGCCGTATCCACAAACTGGGTCACGCCTACGTTGGAACAATGTGCCCGGTGAGCGGTTCCAAACGCGTCATTTACGAAAACATCACACAGAGAAGCCAGTTCTTTGCTGAATTCTTCTCCGTTTTTCGTTTCTTCTGCCCGATAACGAGTGTTCTCAAGAAGAACCACGTCACCGTCCTTCATAGCCTCAACCGCCGCTTTCGCGTTTGGTCCTACTACTTCCGGGTCAGCCGCGAATTTTACTTCCTGTCCAAGAAGTTCGGACAAACGCGCCGCAACCGGCGCAAGAGAAAGCTCTGGAACAGGCTGTCCCTTTGGCTTGCCAAGGTGAGAACAAAGGATTACTTTTCCTCCGTCGGCGATCAGCTTTTTGATCGTCGGAAGGGCAGCCACCAGACGGTTTTCATCTGTGATCTTCCCATCGATCAATGGAACGTTGAAATCACATCTTACCAGGACTTTTTTCCCTTTTACATTAATGTCGTCAACTGATTTCTTGTTAAGCATAGGTCT
This sequence comes from Lachnospiraceae bacterium KGMB03038, assembly GCA_007361935.1. Lineage (NCBI taxonomy): Bacteria > Bacillati > Bacillota > Clostridia > Lachnospirales > Lachnospiraceae > Lachnospiraceae bacterium KGMB03038. Next base: position 1,924,859 of record CP041667.1, read on the forward strand.
GCCTCCTTAACTCTTATTAAAATATCACCTAGAAAAAGGTCCGGTCCTCGAAAGACCGGACCCTTTTTGAGTCTTAATTATGCTAATTCAGAGAAATATTTGATTGTTCTTACCATCTGGCTGGTGTAAGAATTCTCATTGTCATACCAGGAAACAACCTGAACCTGTGTAGTTCCGTTGTCCAGTGGAAGTACCATTGTCTGAGTAGCGTCAAACAGAGAACCATATCTCATACCGATGATATCGCTGGATACGATCTCGTCTGTATTATATCCAAAGGATTCATTTGAAGCAGCTTTCATAGCTTCATTAATCTGATCAACTGTTACAGCTCCCTCTACAACTGCTGTCAGGATCGTGGTGGAACCAGTCGGGGTCGGAACACGCTGAGCGGCCCCGATCAGTTTTCCGTTCAGCTCTGGGATAACTAGACCGATTGCCTTCGCAGCGCCTGTGCTGTTTGGAACAATATTGCAGGCAGCGGCGCGGGATCTTCTTAAATCACCTTTTCTCTGCGGACCGTCCAGAGTCATCTGATCGCCTGTATACGCGTGAATGGTGCACATGATACCAGACTTGATCGGCGCAAGGTCATTGAGAGCCTTTGCCATCGGCGCCAGACAGTTGGTCGTACAGGAAGCCGCGGAGATTACGGTGTCTTCCGGTTTCAAAGTGTCGTGGTTTACATTATATACGATAGTTGGCAGATCGTTTCCAGCCGGCGCTGAAATAACGACTTTCCTTGCTCCTGCTTTTACATGAGCGGAAGCTTTTTCTTTGGATGTATAGAATCCTGTACATTCAAGGACAACATCTACTCCGATCTCTCCCCAAGGAAGCTCTTCAGCGTTCGCCATTGCGTAGATCTTGATTTCTTTTCCATCAACAATGATAGAATCGTCTGTTGCCTTTACTGTATCGGCCAGCGCGTATTTGCCCTGTGAAGAGTCATATTTCAACAGGTGAGCAAGCATCTTCGGAGATGTCAGGTCGTTGATCGCAACCACCTCATATCCCTCTGCTCCGAACATCTGTCTGAACGCAAGACGTCCAATACGCCCGAATCCATTAATCGCTACTTTTACTGCCATGATTAATTCCTCCTAAAAGTTTGTTTTCGCCGTTTCCGCGGCTTTATTTGTGAACCCTTTAACATTGTTAAAGAATCATCAACTGTAGATAATTGTACTAAATCCAATGCAAAAATTCAAGTCTATATTTGTATTTTTATGGAAGATGCCCGCAAACACGTGGCTTCTTTCACTTTTTTCATATAGATTCACGTCTGAGGCTTCTGTCTATAATCTATAGAACTCTGGTTTTCTATTCTTAAATTCCGCGTAATAGCGGAAACCACATTCCTCCAGAAGACTCGTCACCACATCAAAATCATAGGCGATATGCTCTGGGCAATGGCCGTCCGCCCCTACCGTAATGATCTCTCCTCCCAGCTCCCGGTAACGTTTCAGCACCTCCGGATGGGGATGGGCGAAAGGAAGTCCGTATTTGAGCCCAGCCGTATTCAATTCCAGTCCTTTTCCATTTTCGATCAAAAACTTTAGGATCCCATCGATCTCCTGGGAGAATTTCCGATAGGAATATTCTTTCTCCCTCGTCTTGCCGTAACGGATCACATAATCCAGATGGCCCAGCACGTCAAAATCCTGAAATGCCCGGATATCTTCCAGTGTTTCCGCGAATGCCGCCCGATATGCCTCCTCATCTGTCCTTCCCTCGAAAAGCTTTCCCGTCGCCGGATCAAAACCTCCGACGCAATGGACAGAACCGATCACAAAATCAAAGGGATGCGCAGATACAAATTCCCGATAGTAGTCTCCAAGATACGGCCTTAATCCCAGCTCGACCCCGATCCTTACATCGATCTTTCCCTGGTACTTCTTCTGAAGGGGCGCAAGGATGCGGAAATATTCTTCCGGGTCAAAGATGCTTTCTTCCCCCCACTCCATATCATCCTTATCAAAATGGTCTGTAAAACATACCATTTCAAGACCTTTCTCAAGGGCTGCCTGTATCATCTCTTCCGGCCCCGTCTGGGAATCATGGGAAAAGGACGAATGCATATGCACGTCCGCCCTTACGCTCTGTCTGTTCATTTCTTGTCTGTTCATTTTCTGCCTATTCATTTCCAGTGATCGTTCCTCCTCCCAGGACATATCCATCTTCATACAGGACCACCGCCTGCCCTGGCGTGACGGCTCTCTGCTCCTCCTCAAAAGTACAAAGGATCTCGTCAGACCCTGTTTTCTCTACGGTACACCAGGCTCCCCGGTGGTTATACCGGATCTTGGCCCACACTCTTCTTGGCTCCTTCAGGTCTGGGACAGCCATAAAATTCACCTGTCTGGCCCGCACGGCCGCGGTCATGGACTCTTTGGCCGTTCCCACTACGATCTCATTGGTCTGCGGCCGGATCTCCAGGACAAATACCGGGCTTCCCATAGAAAGCCCCAGTCCTTTTCTCTGCCCCACCGTATAGTGGATAATACCTTTATGACGCCCCACTACTGTTCCGTCAGAAAGAACGAAATTCCCAGGCTCGATCTTCTGCCGGCTATATTCCCGGATGTAGGAAGCATAGTCGCCGTCCGGCACAAAACAGATATCCTGGCTGTCCGGCTTTTCAGCCACCTTAAGCCCCAGATCCTCAGCCATCTTCCTGATTTCTTTTTTCTCGTAGGCCCCAACCGGCATCAGGGTCCTCTCAAGCTGCTCCTGGGTAAGATTATATAAGGCGTATGTCTGGTCTTTCACGCCGGAAGCCGCCGTGTGGAGCGCCAGTCTCCCATTGGGCAGGCGCTCGATCTGGGCATAGTGTCCGGTAGCGATATAATCCGCCCCGATAGCCATGCTTCTTTGAAGAAGAGCTTCCCATTTTACAAACCGGTTGCAGGCGATACAGGGATTGGGGGTACGTCCTTTCAGATACTCTCCCACAAAATAATCTATGACATGTTTTTTAAATTCCTGTCTGAAATTCATGACATAATAAGGAATATCCAGGGCTGCCGCTACTCTTCTGGCATCTTCTACCGCGCTCAATCCGCAGCAGCCCCCTTCTTCCTCCTGGATTTCCTCAGGTTCTTCCTGCCAGATCTGCATAGTCACTCCGATCACATCATAGCCCTGTTCCTTCAGAAGCCATGCGGCTACAGAAGAGTCCACGCCGCCGGACATTCCCACCACCACTTTTTTCTTCTCCATGCCTTTTGTCTTCCTTCTATATCTTAATACTCTTCGTCTTCCTCTTCTTCCCCTTCATGGATATCAGATTTGGGTTTCTCCAGGCCCTCGATCTCAATACCATTTTTCTGTGCGTAATCCCACAGAGCCGCATGGATGGCTTCCTCAGCCAGAAGAGAACAGTGGACCTTCACCGGCGGCAATCCGTCCAGCGCTTCCATGACCGCCTTGTTTGTCACCTTCATGGCTTCCTGCACCGTTTTCCCTTTTACCAGTTCTGTCGCCATGCTGCTGGTAGCCACAGCGGCTCCGCAGCCAAAGGTCTTAAATTTCACGTCCCGGATGATCTGATTTTCATCCACGTCCAGGTAAATCCGCATAATATCCCCGCATTTGGCGTTTCCTACTGTTCCAACGCCGCTGGCGTTCTCGATCTCTCCTACATTTCTCGGATGCTGGAAATGATCCATGACTTTTTCTGTATACATATCCGTCTCCTCCTGTCTTTTTATTCTTCTTTCTCTGCCGCGATTTCTCTGGGATCTTAGTTCTGTTTCTTTATAAAGTCCTCATACAAGGGGGACATTTCCCGAAGTTTTGTTACGATCTCTTTCAAGCTGTCTACCACATAATCCAATTCTTCCTCCGTAGTCTGTTCGCTGAGCGTCAGCCGCAATGAACCATGGGCGATCTCATGAGGCAGGCCGATGGCCAGCAGTACATGAGACGGGTCTAAAGACCCGGAAGTGCAGGCGGAACCGCTGGATGCGCAGATCCCTTTTCCGTCCAACATGATCAAAAGGGATTCCCCTTCGATAAACTGGAAGCTAAAGTTGGCGTTATTAGGCAGACGGTCCGTCCGATGCCCGTTCAGCCGGCAATAGGGGATCTCTGCAAGCACACGCTCGATCAAATGGTCTCTGAGTCTGGTCTCCTTGGAAATTCTCTCTTCCATCGTCTCTGCCGCAAGGCGGGCCGCTGTTCCAAGCCCCACGATCCCAGGCACATTCTCTGTTCCCGCCCGGCGTTTCCGCTCCTGGCTTCCGCCGTGGATAAACGAACGAAGCCGAAGACCTTTGCGGATATAGAGGAATCCAATGCCTTTTGGCCCGTTCAGTTTGTGGCCGCTGGCGCTGAGCATATCAATATGGTACTCATCCACATGAATGGGAACATGGCCAAACGCCTGCACCGCATCGGTATGGAACAGGATCCCCTTTTCGTGGGCGATCTCGCCGATTTCCTTGATCGGCTGGATCGTTCCGATCTCATTGTTGGCAAACATAACAGAGATCAGGATCGTTTCCGGCCGGATGGCTTTCTCCAGTTCGTCCAGCTTTACCACACCGTCTTCATCCACATCCAGATAGGTCACTTCAAACCCATGTTTCTCCAGAAACTCTGCCGAGTGCAGGATCGCGTGATGCTCGATCTTGGTGGTAATGATATGATTCCCCTTGTTCTTATAAGCCTCGGCCGCAGCTTTTAACGCCCAGTTGTCAGATTCCGTGCCGCCTGCGGTAAAATAAATCTCGTTGCTTTTCGCCCCCAGAATTCCCGCGATAATATCTCTCTGCCGGTCCAACACCTCTTTATTAGCGGAAGCAAAGCTGTAAACACTGGATGGATTCCCATAATTCTCTGTAAAATAAGGCAGCATTGCCTCTACCACTTCCGGCGCCGTCCGCGTAGTCGCCGCATTATCCAGATAAATCAGTTTCTCCATAGTTTGTCCCTCCATTCACATCTATCGATTATATTAGTTTCCACATTTAGGATTTTCACATTCACCAGACGGATTCAATTCTTTGCTCTCCTGTACCAGCTCGTCCAAATGAATCTCATCCACCGTCCGGCTGATGCTTTCATTGATCTTCTGCCACACATATTTTGTCACACATCCGCCTGCCGCCATACATTCCTCGCCATCAGAAAGGGCCGCGCATTTCACTGGTTCCAGACTTCCTTCCAGAGCCCGCAGAACATCTCCTACAGAAATTTCCTCCGGATTCCTTGCCAGCACATAGCCGCCGGACGCGCCCCGGATACTTTTGACCAATCCGGCCTTTTTCATCAGCGCTACCAGCTGCTCCAGATACCGCTCAGAGATCTCCTGCCTGGCCGCGATGCTGTTGATCGAAACCGGCTCTCTCTCACTATATCTCGCCAGATCAATGATGGCTCTCAATCCATATCTTCCTTTTGTCGAAAGCTTCAAATCCTCACCTTCTTTTTAATTCCTACTATTTCACTAGGGATTGTGTCAAAAGTAGGATACCACCCATTTTCAGTTCTGTCAATACCTTCCTTTGAATATGTTAGAACAACAGAGCGCTGTTTGCGTTACAGATCTTAAGGTGGTCCTTCTATGTCTGGAAAACACATCCTCCTAAAAGGAGCTTTCGTCCTGACCCTTACCGGGTTCGCCACCCGGTTTATGGGCTTTTTTTATCGGATTTTCCTAAGCCGCGCCTTCGGCGAAGAAGGCGTAGGGCTTTACCAGCTTGTCTTTCCTGTCTATGCCCTTTGCTTTTCTCTTACCTGCGCGGGGATAGAGACCGCGATCTCCAGATGTGTGGCCAAAAAGACAGCGACCGGCCAGCCAAAAGAAGCTCTTGGCCTTCTCTATACGGGACTTTTTCTGACTCTGACCGCCTCCTGCTGCGCCACTTTATTTCTTCAGAATTTTGCCGGATGGATCGCGGACGTCTTTCTCCAGGAACCACGCTGCAGCCATCTGCTTGTGATCCTCTCCTACGTGTTCCCTTTTGCCGCGGCGCACAGCTGCATTGTTGGATACTATTTGGGCCAGAAGGCGACGCGGATCCCCGCTTCCTCCCAGTTGGTGGAACAGACTGTACGGATTCTTTCCGTTTATCTCCTTTACTGGATCGGAGCCAAAAACGGGGCCTCCTTTGGGATCTCTGTGGCGGTGGCCGGACTGGCGGCCGGCGAACTGGCTTCCTCCGCCTTTTGCCTGCGGGCTGTCCTCCGGGAAGTTCCCAGGAAAAGCCGATCTCGGCTCCGCTTTTTTTCTTTCTTTAAATATGCCAGGGAGCTTCTGACTTTCTCTCTTCCCCTTACCGCCAACCGGGTATTGCTCAATATCCTGCAAAGCGCAGAAGCCATCTCCATCCCTCTGAGGCTGCAGATTTACGGAATGTCTTCCAAAGAAGCTCTGAGCGCTTACGGCGTGCTGACGGGAATGGCGCTTCCCTGTGTCCTCTTTCCGTCCGCCATCACCAACTCACTTTCTACCATGCTGCTGCCCACGGTCGCTGAGATCCAGGCGGCGGATAACCGCAAAGCCTTATCTGGCATTATTCAGAAATCTGTCTATTCCTGTGTCTTCATGGGATCTGTCTGCTGTGTCGCTCTGCTTTGCTTTGGACAATGGCTTGGCGTTCTTCTTTTTGACAGTTCTCTTGCCGGAGATTTTATCGTGACTCTGGCCTGGATCTGTCCCTTTCTTTACGCCGGCAGTACACTCATCAGTATTCTGAATGGGCTGGGAAAGACCGCCCTTTCCTTCCTGATCAACGCCGGCAGCCTGACTGTCCGCATCGGAAGTGTTTTCTTTCTGATCCCTGTCTTTGGGATCCAGGGATATCTGTGGGGGCTTCTGGCAAGTCAGGTCTGTGTATTTGTCTTCTGCGGCGTATATCTGTACATCTGGATCCGTTCAGAAACTCCTCTTTAGTCCATAGCTCAGATTCCAGACCCGCTTCAAAACAGCTGTGTCTACTGCTGAAAAGTTCATAAAAATGTGCTAAACTATATCCAGACACACGCAAAGTCTTTCAAGAAAGGAACTCTTACACAATGGAACTCAACCGCCAAAGAGCTGAAATAGAGCTGGAATACGCAGCTTCTTTAAATCCCGGAGACTGGACGGCACATTCCCGTTTTGTGGCCCTTGCCTGTAAAAATATCGCCTCCCGATGCAAGGACCTATGTTCTGAAACAGCTTATTGTTATGGATTATTACATGATATTGGCCGCTATGCCGGGCGAAGTTCGGAAAAGCATTTGATCGACGGATACCGGTTCTGCATGGAGCGGGGCTGGGAAAAAGCGACGCAGATCTGTATTTCCCATGCTTTTATGATCCAGGATATCACAACCTCTATCGGCGTCTTCGATGTATCGCGGGAAGACTATCAGTTTATGGCAGAATTTATCGAAAACGCCCAGTATGACGATTATGACCGGCTTGTCCAGCTATGCGACGCGTTAGCGCTTCCAAGCGGTTTCTGCCTCCTGGAAAAACGGTTTGTGGACGTAGCTCTCCGCTATGGAACGCCGCCTGTTATCGTCCAGCGTTGGAGAAAAACATTAGAGATCAAAGAAATATTTGAAGAAAAAATCAAGGATTCTATCTACCTTTTCCTCCCAGGTGTGGTAGAGAATACTTTTTCCTGAAAAGCAAGATAAAAGCAAGTGAAAGGCCCTGTTTTCCCAGTTCCTCTCACTTGCTTTCTTTCAGCTCTTCCCTCAGGGATCCTCATTTCCTACAGCAAAAATCTCTCCATCGCATCTTTGGCCGCGCTTTGGCAGCTTATCTTTTCTACAGATTCTGCCGCCGCGACATCCACTCTTCCAATCTCTTCTCCCTCCAAGGTGTACACCGCTTCCCCAACCTTATCCCCCTCCTTCACAGGAGCCTTTAGATCATCATTCCACACCACTTTCCGTTCGATGGCGCTTAGGTCGGCTCCGGCGGTATCTACATATGTAAAAGGTTCTTTCTGGACTGTTTTCACAGAGTCCTTTACTCCCCTCCGGATCTCTACCGCTTCTGTCTTTGGCGCTTCTTCCTCCGCGTATCTGGTACATTTCCCAAATCCATAATTCAAAAGGGCTACCGCATCCTTGGTCCGATCCTTGCTGGTCTTCGCCGCCATGATCACTCCGATCAGTTCCATCCCGTCCTTTTCTGCCGTTGCGGAGATACAGAATCCGGCTTTGCTGGTAGATCCGGTCTTCAGCCCTGTGGCATACTCATAATGCCGGACCAGCTTGTTGGTATTGGACAGGCCAAAAACAGAAGTCCCTTTCTGGGTGGTGTGAGTGATATCTTCCATCCAGATCATACAGTAGTCCCGGATCTTAGGATAAGAAGTGATCAGTTCCCTGGACATCAGCGCGATATCCCTGGCTGTAGTCAGATGACCATCCGCGTCCAGACCATTGCAGTTGACAAATGTGGTATTCTCCATTCCCAGTTCCTTTGCCCGTTCATTCATCCGGACCACAAATTCTTCCTCGCTTCCCCGTATATGTTCCGCCATAGCTACACAGGCATCGTTTGCGCTGGCTACCGCAATACACTTGATCATCGTATCCACCGACTGTACTTCTCCCGGTTCCAGGAACACTTGAGACCCGCCCATGGAAGCCGCGTATTCAGAAGTGGTCACTTCGTCTTCCAGGCTGATCTTTCCCTCCTCCAGGGCGTCAAAGATCAAAAGCAGGGTCATAACCTTTGTCACACTGGCCGGAGGAAGCTGTTCGTCCGGGTTTTTCTCATAGATCACCTGTCCAGTCGATGCTTCCATTAATAATGCGGACGGTGCAGAAAGTTCTGCTTCCGCGCCGTCCGCCTTTTCTTCTGTCTCTTTTGTCTCCTCTTCCTGCTGTATGACTCCGTCAACATCCGCTGCCAGCACTGGCTGTACCCACAGCCCCAGACATAGCAGCCAAGCCAAGATTCGCTTCATTGGCAACTCTCCACATACTACGGTTACTACTAATGTAGTAGCCTTTCCGTGAAAATATGACCAGAAATGCAGTCCTCCCCATTCTCTACTGAACAGAAAGCACGGTGTAATCTTTGTCCTCTACCGTCTTCTTGAGCGCTTCATCAGAGATCTCTCCGTTTAAGATCACTTCTGCTGTTCCGTCCTCATGGCTGACGATAGCCTCGTCCACCTGCGGAAGCGCCTCCAGCGCTTTCTTTACCGTTGCCTCACAGTGGCCGCACATCATTCCTTCAATCTTCATCGTTTTCTTCATCTTTGTTTCCTCCTTTTTCTTTGTTCCATTGGCTGGTTTGATTTTTTTATCTTTTGACGCATCGTGCATCCGGAACCAATTCAGACGCAGCGCGTTGGTCACCACACAGAAGCTGGAAAGGCTCATAGCCGCCGCCCCAAACATAGGATTTAGTTTTAATCCAAACATGGGGAACCATACTCCCGCCGCCAGAGGGATTCCAATTACATTATAGAAGAATGCCCAGAACAGATTCTCATGGATGTTCCTCAATGTTGCCCGGCTTAGACGGATGGCCGCCGGCACATCGCTTAATCGGCTCTTCATCAGCACCACATCCGCCGCGTCAATGGCAATGTCTGTTCCCGCTCCGATGGCGATCCCCATATCGGCTCTGGTAAGCGCAGGCGCATCATTAATGCCGTCTCCCACCATAGCGACTTTCCCTTTCTTCTTCAGGGCACGGATCACGCTTTCTTTTCCGTCCGGCAGTACGCCCGCGATCACTTCGTCTACACCGGCCTGCCGTCCGATCGCTTTAGCTGTCCGCTCATTATCTCCGGTGAGCATCACCACATGAATTCCCATATTCTGCAGTTCTTTTACCGCTTGAGGGCTGTCTTCCTTGATCACATCCGCCACGGCGATGATTCCGGCAAGCCGGCCGTTCCTGCTGAAAAACAATGGGGTTTTCCCTCCTTCTGCCAACTGCTCCGCCTGAAGGCGCATCCCTTCCGGGACCTCCGCACATTCACGGATAAATTTCAGATTTCCTCCGATCAGCACATCCTCTCCCAGCCGGCCGGAGAGTCCGTTTCCAGCCACCGCCTGGAAATCCGTAAGGTCTGCCTTGCCTTCCTGCCGGGCTATCTGTTCCGGCAGCCCCAGTTCTTCCGCTCTAAGGATTACCGCGCGGGCCAGCGGATGTTCGCTTTTCTTCTCCAAATGATACGCCATGGAAAGAAGCTCTTCCTCTGTCACCCCTTCCGCCGGGAGCAGGTCTGTCACCTTCGGTTCGCCGCTGGTAATGGTTCCCGTCTTATCCAGCGCCACGATCTGCATTTTCCCAGTTTCTTCCAGTGACACAGCCGTCTTAAACAGGATTCCGTTCTTAGCTCCCATTCCGTTGCCCACCATGATCGCCACCGGCGTGGCAAGTCCCAGGGCGCAGGGACAGCTGATCACTAACACGGAAATCCCGCGGGCCAGAGCAAATCCTACGGTTTCCCCTGCCAAAAGCCACACCAGGATGGTCACTGCCGCAATGGCGATCACTGCCGGCACAAATACGCCAGATACCCGGTCTGCCACCTTTGCGATAGGCGCCTTTGTGGCCGCCGCATCGCTGACCATCTGGATGATCCGGGAAAGCGTGGTATCCTCTCCCACTCTGGAAGCCTGGCATTTTAAGAATCCCGACTGATTCAAGGTAGCTGCTGACACCGGGTCCCCCGCTTCTTTATCTGCAGGGATACTCTCCCCGGTCAGCGCCGATTCATTGACGGCGCTGATCCCTTCCAGCACAGTGCCGTCCACCGGAATGTTTTCTCCCGGCCTGACAACAAATATATCTCCTTTCCGGACCTGATCCACAGAGACTTGTGTTTCTTCTCCGTCCCGGATAACATTGGCCGTCTTCGGCGCCAGCCGCATGAGACTTTTCAGCGCATCGGTGGTCCGGCCTTTCGACCGGGCTTCCAGCATTTTCCCCACGGTGATCAATGTCAGGATCATTGCCGCTGACTCAAAGTAAAATTCATGCATGAAAGACATAATCGCCTCCATGTCGCCCCGCATCTGGGCGTCTGTCATGGCAAACAGCGCATACAGGCTGTAGCCGTAGGAAGCGCCTGCCCCAAGAGCTACCAGGGTGTCCATATTCGGCGCCCGATGCCACAGGCTTTTGAATCCGCTGATAAAAAACTTCTGATTAATGACCATGACCACGGTCGTCAGCAGCAATTGGAGGATTCCAACCGCCACATGATTCTTGGCCAGTATATCCGGAAGCGGCCAGTCCCACATCATATGCCCCATAGAGACATACATCAGGGGCAGCAGAAAACAAAGGGAAGCGATCAGCCTTCGCTTCAGCGCGGGAGTCTCTTTGTCTTTCAGCAGTTCCTCCTGGGCTGCAGCCTTAGTTTCTCCGCTTTTCTCCTGAACCCCCTTCTCTGCCGCTCCATAGCCCGCTTCTTCCACGGCCGCAATGATCGCCGCCGGGGAGGCGGTTCCTTCCACTCCCATAGAGTTGGTCAGCAGGCTGACGGAGCAGGAATCCACTCCTTCCACCTTGGAAACCGCCTTTTCCACTCTGGCGCTGCAGGCGGCGCAGCTCATGCCAGTTACAGTATATTGCTTCATAGGTCTGCACCTTCTTTCTATGAACGAATCACTCCAACATTATTTCATAAGCTTCTGCAGGACATTCACCAGTTCGTCGATCGTCTCTTCCTTTCCTTCCCGGATATCCTCCGCCACACAGGTACGGATATGGTTTGCCAAAAGCACCTTTGTAAAACTGTTGAGCGCGGCGTTTGCCGCGGATACCTGGATCAGGATCTCCGGGCAGTAGGCATCCTGCTCCACCATCTTTTTAATTCCCCTCACCTGTCCCTCGATCCGGTTCAATCGGTTTAACAGGTCCTTGTATTCCTTATCTGACCGTTCTTTCGTCCGGTGACAGCAATCTTTTGTTTCCTTTTTTTCTTCCATTTTTTCACCTCATTTCACGGATGATTATATACCCCGCCAGGGTATATGTCAATGGTTTCTTTTGAGAATTATTCTCTTTTAAAAAGAAAAAACTGCCAGTTTTCCTATGTGATATGATCACGATCTGACAGCTTTTTATCTTTATTATTTTATTCATGGTACAAATTAACACTTCTTAATCAAAATACCATTTTCACTTTATATTTATGGCGCAGTGAGCTCATCATACAATCATCAAATCGAACAATTCCATCATTTTGCAATCTCCCAAGAATGATTCCGGGATCGCGGTCGATCTCTTTTGCAAACGCTTTTATAGCCTGAAGATCAAATTTCTTTTTTGACAAAAAATCATGATAACGCTCAGGAGGGATCAAATGATCCGATGCATAACGATTGGCATCTGCCTCTTTTTCCCCTGTTTCTTTTTCAAATGAAATGCCATAATCTCCATTGACAATATGTCCGATTTCATGAAAAAGCGTAAACCAAAACGAATCCGCATTCAATCTTCTATCGTTTACCATCAACATAATATTATCACCAACTTTTTTTGTTGCGCCATTTGTTTTTGAGCCAGAAATATTTGGCAATATCACAAGCACAACACCTGCTTCAAGAAAAGCTCTGCGAAGCAACGGATAAAATCCCTCATGATCTTTTGTTAAGGTCAACGCATATTCCGCTGCCGTTTCAAATTTCTTTTTATTAAATTTAGGTGCTTCTGTCTTAAGAGTTTTATTGATTGCAATTTGAACCATTACATTCGCTTTAACAATATTTCCTTCTGTAATTTCCTCTGCTGATTTTCTAAAATTAACCGTCATATCTCGTTTCGTAAATACCGAAAGCGTTGCAACATTAAGAAATTTTCTAACTTGTTTAATCTGCTCTTCCTTTTTCCTCGGCAAATCTGGCAGACCATAATTATCTCTAAAATATTTATAATCAAAATATTTAAATACAGCCCGCTCTTTTTCCAATTCCTCTTCTGACTTAAATTCCGCAACCAAAGCCTCATAAGTATTCTGCAGCCGCAGCCAGTAATCAACACTTGTTCCTAACATTCTGGAGAGCTTCATTGAAATATCAATAGAAAGGCTTTGTTCCCCACGAATCAGCAAACTAAGATTCTTAGGTGTGGTATCTAACCTCTTAGCAAAATCTTCTTGAGTAAGTCCGCTTTGTTCGACAATTTCTTTAATGTAATATCCTGGATGAAAAGCAATCTTATCATTACATTCAATGTAATTATTCATAATGCTTACTCACCTCCATAATTTCTACAACTCTTACAATTTCTGCTATCTCGTCAATATTGCAGGGTTCATATGATTTTTAAGAGCATGAAATCTAAAAGCAGGCTGGCAGATGATATCTTTGATATTATCCGCATTGGCAAGAGCATTTATTCTCGCCAACAAATTTACAGTCAATGCTTTATTGCCACCAAAAAGTTTATTTGCAGCCTTTACACTTGTACACTATAATTTCACTTTGTCAGATGCGTATTCAATTTCCAACCCTATCTCCTCATAAAATAAAATTACCTGTTAGGTAATTTTATTTTATGTTCTATTTTTATATTTGTCAACCGAAAACCTGCTGTCTGTCTTCCATCACCGCATCACAATTTCCGGACCCAGCAGGATTCCAAAAGCCAGCCCCGTTATGAGGATCCCAAAGACGATAAAAAGTATGATAAGAACAGGGCTGACTCCCTCAAACCGCTGTACAAATGCTTCTTTGGGCCGCCTCGGGTTATAGTATACATCCACCAGGGACCCCACTGGATATAACTGGGCCAAAGGCGAGACCGCGGCACTTGCGATACTGTTTCTATATTCTTTGATCCTCAGGCTTTTTGGAAGTTCCTCCCGTGTCGTCAGATTCGTCTCATATCTTACCGCCACCGGCTGTCGGGGCGAAACGACCGAGGTTGTGACGATGCTGCGGAATTTTGGACCCGCGACCTTATATGTCCTTCCCTCCGCCGCATATTCTGCCAGAGGGATATGAACCCCGCCCTGCCTAACGGCCGAGTAGCGGATCACTCGTCCCGTCGTTCGCATATGGCACCGCTTCTCTCTCCCCAGTTTCCGAAAACAGCATGCCCAGCCGCAGATCCAGACAGCAATGGCAAATGCCAAACACCACAAACCCCAAAACACATTCCAATCCATAATTTCTCCCTCCTATCGGAGATGTTCTTCCAGTTTCTCATCTTCATAATCAAAAACACACCGCTCAAACGCATTGATCACATGGGTATCCTGATATTTATCATACCGTTTATGCTTTCTTCCATAGGACATATGCACATGGCCGTGAAGAAAGAAACGAGGCTTATATTTCTCCATCAGCGCAAGAAATACTTTAAATCCCTGATGGGGAAGGTCCCTGCCGTCATTTAGCTGATAGGCCGGGGCATGGGTGACCAGGATGTCAAATCCCCTTCTTCGCAGTAATTGGAACCACAATTTTCTGACTCTGTGCCGCATCCCCCATTCCGTATACTGATACGTACCGTTTTTATACCGCATGGAACCGCCTAATCCAAGGATTCTGACTCCCCGATAGACAAAAATCTTATCGTCGATACAGATACAGCCATCCGGCGGTGTCTCTTTATAGGTCTCGTCATGATTTCCGTGCACGTATAAAATCGGCACAGATGTAAACGTTGCCAGAAAGGAAAGATAGTGGGGATCCAAATCTCCGCAGGAGATGATCAGATCGATCCCCTTCAGCTTACTTTTTTCAAAATAATCCCACAGATACGCGGATTCTTCGTCCGCGATCGCAAGTATCCTCATAAATCTATTTGTTCCTTTATTCTATAGTGTTATAGCAGGCTCTTCCGTCCTAATTCTTCCGGACGCCCTGCTCCCAAACCACCGTCTTGGCGCTGTCTATCAGTTCGTCCTCCGTCGGGATCGTTCCGATGATATTATCTGCCAGCCAGTCCATATTGATGATCTCCTCCGCTGAAAGAGATTTCCAGGATTCATCCTGTATCTGTCCGGTCTGAGAATATAAGATCCCAGAAAAAGGATGAAACTCTCCCGTACTGATAGCATGGCGAAGAACTTCTGTCAGTTTCTTTGTTTCCAGAGGAAGATTCTGGGAACAGATGATATCAACTACTCCCGAGGACATACCCCACCAGTAATTGATCGCTTTTACAGAAGAATTCTTATCATCGTATTTCCAGGTGCCGTCCATGATCTTCCGGATCATCTGTTCATAGAATCTGCCCCAATGCCACAAAGGCATAGCCAGGTTTCTCGGATAATCTCCATCCAGCCGGTAGAGTCCAAAATACCTGGAAGATTCCTCTGGAATGACCATGTCTTTCCCGGAAACACAGTCTACCCAGATATCCCTGATCCGATCGTATACATTGCAGCCTTTCCTGGTGGACCACTCCAGATACACCTTGGCCCTTGGATTGATCATCTTAGCTCCCAAGGCGAAGGCATTGATATTCGCGATCTCTCCAAAGATAGGATAATCCGCGATATAAGCCAGCCGGTCATTTTCCGCCATAGCTCCGGCAACGGCTCCCATCAGGAATTTGGCCTCATACATCCTGGCATAATAAGTCCGGATGTATCTGTGAGAAATATTCAGAGAACAGTTTACGATCCGCACTTCCGGCGCGTCAATAGCCGCCTTCACACTGGCCTGAATAAAGGCCGGCGTTGTGGTAAAAATCAAATTGCATCCTTTGGAAATAGCGTCTTTTAAAGCCTCATCCGCGGTTTCCTTCGTAATTCCGGAGTAAGCCATCGTCTGCACTTCTTCTGGGAACCGTTCTTCCAAATGGAGTCTTCCCAGTTCATGGGCGTATGTCCACGCGGAAGTGCCTGGCGTCTTCTCATAGAGGAAGGCGATTTTCTGTTTCTGCGTCCCCGGCGAAAACAGCCGGCCAAGAAGCGGTTTCTTCTCACTGTCTGGATTCATTTTCAGATCGATCTTCTGATCTTCTTCTAAAAGCTCGAATTCTTCCCAGCTCTTGCTGATCCGTGTGCGCAGTTCACTGGTCGTCATCTCTTGCAGTGTCCCATAATCATAGAGGGTAAGCAGGGCAAGAAAGGCATCTCCGGCAGTGATCGAAAGTTTCTCACCGCCTTTGTCCTCATATTCCATTTCAAACCGGGAGTACAGAGAACTAAAATTCAGCTTCTCTTCCTCATTCCATACCTCGCCCGGCTCTTTTCCTACCGCTTTCTGCAGTTTCTTAAAACTCCCCTCCTTGCTGAACCAGATGTAATTAATCTTGGAAGCTTCATAGAAATCCAGGAACTCGTAATAAATCTTATTTTCCTTCTCATCTGTCCGTTTGGGAATAATCCTCGTCACAGAACCGGGAACCGAAACTACCCCGTAATACTTCATGACACTGACCCGTTTATTTCCCTCTTCTACATAAAATTGGTTCATGTATTCGTAGGCTTTGATGGGGTCACGGATTCCTTCATTCTCATGGGCGGTACTCAGATAGGACCACTTATGGGCAAATTCCGTATTCTCTCTTAAGATCGGCATAAAATTAGCCGCGAAAGCGCTGCTCCTTCCTCCCGTCTTGGTACCTACGATCTGTTTCATCGGAATCTGGACCACCCCCAGAGGCACTTCCTTAAAGCTTCCTTTTGCCGGAAGAATATCATCCAGCACCTTCAATGTCGGCGGCAGCCCTTTCATCATCCGATGCTGATATTCTTTCTTTCCAAGTTTATATGCTTTCTCATACTCTGCTGCTCCCATAGAAACCTCCTTGACAAAACTCTCTTTATCGAAACTTTTTAAGAAATGCGTTTCTCGTAGGCCAGCCTCAGATCTCCATCTTCGCAGCCGCCTGCCAGATGAATCTTTCCGCATAGCTCAAATCCCGCCTTGGCAAGAGCTCTTTGCATAGGCAGATTTCCCGGATGGGTATCGATCCTGACCGAATCAAACCCCGCTTTCTTTGCCAGTTCAAATCCGTAGGCAAACATCTGCCCGGCAACTCCTTTTCCCTTGCTTTCATCCGCCACACATACCCGGTGCATGGAAGCATAAGGCGTATCCGTCAGCCACGCTCCGTCGATCACGCGGTAGGAAGGATCCGGAGTGTCCTGGAACGCAAAGATCCCCAGGATCTTTCCTTCTTCCACCGCCAGGTAGGTACAGCCTTCTTCTGCGTCCTGGATCCAGACTTCTCTGGAAGGGTATCCCTTTTGCCACTGATCCAGCCCCAGATTCCGAAGCTGTTCCTTGGCTTCCTCCATGATCTCGCACATACGGTCAATATGTTCCATCTTTGCTTTGATAAATTCCATGTCTTCTCCTTTATCTTCTTTCCTCTCCGCCGTCTTTTTGCTTCTTCCCGGAAGGATATACCTGACAGATGGTAAGCACGTCTTCTGCCACCTGGAACCGGATCTCCATCCCGGCATACGCAAACCCATAGATCCGTTCCGGGTCGTCCTGATATCCCGGTCTTGGATCCAGCGCCAAGATCTGCCGCAGAGCTTCTTCCTGCGCTTCTGAGAGCTGTTCCCGAAGCTGAAGCCGAATCTCCTCTGGGATCTCTATCACTAACCGCTTTTCTTTGACTTGGGCCGTAAACCCCTCCAAAGCTTCCGGATGGCAGTCCACATAGGGAAGGTAAGGCTTAATGTCATAGACAGGCGTTCCGTCCATCAAATCCGCTCCCTCAACTTCCAATACCGGAATCCCTTTTTCCAGGAATTTGACAGATTCCAGCCGGACACAGGACAATCCCACTGGATTGGGCCGAAAGGGCGAGCGTGTGGCAAATACGCCCATCCGCACATTTCCTCCCAGTTTAGGCGGCCGCACGGTAGGGTTCCAGCCGGCGCCTTCTGTCTCAGAGAATCCCCACAGCAGCCAGATATGGGAATATCCTTCCAGCCCCCGCACCACGTCTGGATTCCCGCACTCCCCTTCCAGCACGATCCTGGCTTTGGTCTTCGCCAGTCCGCTCTGTCTGGGGATTCCGAATTTTGCCGGGAACTCCGATTGGATATGCCCCACCGGAGTCAATCTTAATGTTCCTTCCATGCCGCACCTCTACAGCCTCAGCCCGCGGTAACGGTCAAAGGCCGCGTATATCTCCTGCTTCCTGGGAAGCGCCAGATTCCCGGGGATCGTCCCGCCCTCACAGACGGCTCCAAAACCCCGTTTCACAATCTGCTCCGTAATTTCTTCCACAATCTCTTGTATCGTCTTCTTTCCATCTAACACATGCTCTTCCGCGTGCCGCAGGATCTGTCCCAGGCAGGTGAGCTGTTCTGGATCCGCAAGCTGTTCTACATATCTAAGGTCCACCGTCTCGTGATTCAACTGGAATCCGTCGCGTCCCAGGGTCTTTACTTTGATCCGGCCTTTATGGAGGATTCCCGGATTCTTCCTGGGGCAGCGGTCATAACCGGGAAGAGAGCCTTGTCTTTCCGGCAGTTCCAGTTCCGGATATTCTTTGGCCGCTTCCTTGGCCGTCTCCGTGATTTCCTTGGGAATATACCGATCCATCTGGATGATCGTATCAGAAGGCTGGAAATACGCTCCGGAGCTCCCCGCAACCAATATGGTGGAAATCCCGTACTCCTGATATAATTCCCTCATCCGCTCGATAAACGGCGTGATCGGCTCCATATCCCGATGGATCACTCTCTGCATCAGTTCATCCCGCACCATGAAATTCGTAGCGCTGGTATCTTCATCGATCAAAAACGCGGAAGCTCCCGCCTCCATAGCCTCTGCCACATTAGCCGCCTGGGAAGTGCTTCCGCTGGCGTCCTCAGTTGAGAAGGCCGTTGTATCCCGGCCGTTTGGAAGATCGTTGATAAACATAGAAATGTCCGTATGTTTAATGCTTCTCCCATCCTCCGCGCGGATCTTCACCGCCGCCGGATCTGTGACCACATATTCTCTGCCGTCTCCGGCGATATGAGGGTAAACTCCCATCTCTAACGCTTTCAGAAGCGTGGATTTTCCATGATAGCCGCCGCCGACGATCAAGGTGATTCCTTTTCTCACGCCCATTCCTGAGATCTTCCCTTTATAGGGCAGTTCCAATTCCACCTTCAAAGAGGCCGGCGCCGCAAAAGGCACTGCCTGCTTCATAGGCCGCTGGGACACTCCGGACTCTCTGGGCAGGATCGCTCCATCCGCCACAAAAGCCACCAGATCAAGCATCGCCAGCTGCTCACGGATAGACTCTTGATCGACCGCAAGCTCCATCACCTGCTCCGCCTTCTTCTGATCCAGATTCCGGTAGAGCAGCGCCCCATCTACACATTTCGGGAGGAAATCGAACAAAATGCGGACCAGTTCTCCCGCGTTGATCGTCCTTCCGTTGGCCGGAAAGCCCACTTCAAACCTCATTGTCACATCTCCGCTTTTTTCGTCTATAGCGCAGGCGCTTCTCTCCAAGACTTCCTGTCCGCAGCGGGTCACTGACAAAAGTCCGCTTTTCCCTGACCCCTTTGCCTGAAAGGAATATTTCTCGATCTGCTTCGCGAAGCCCCGGATCAAATGATCCTGCAGAGCTATTCTTTTCGTTCTCGTATCATAAAGACGCTCCGGGAATCCCGCGGTTTTCCCTGCCACTTCCACATGCAGCCGGGAAGGCGCCGCGAAAGGATCTCCCTGTACATGGTCGATGACCAGCGCATATTTTCCAAACCGATAGCTGCCTTTGGTCCCTTTATAAGCCGGATATCCTTTCCGATCTATACTATATAATAATTTTCTAAGTTCTTCCCCTGTTTTCATCACTAATATGCCTCCGCCTCTTCTCTTGTCAGCCAGAAATGGATCCCGGTGGTAGAATCCTGCCATCTGTCCTCATTAAAATCTTTTACCTCGACCCACTCTCCCTTCCGGTAGATAAAATTCTCATCCACCAAAGACCAGGCCTCGTCATATTCTTCTTTAAAGTCAAAACTTTTGATCGTCAGCACCTTTGCCTTGCTGCATCGGCAGGATGGCAGCGTTGCTGACGTTCTCTTTGCGTCCGCCGGGATCAGGAGCTGTACCAACCGGTTGTTGAAACATTTCTTATATCCCAGGAACGCGCCCTTCTCCGGGCAGTGAAGACGAAACCACTTTGTCTCCTCATCGGAAATGATTCCGGTTAGATCCGCGTACTCCAATACCGCTCCAAAAAGATCGGCGCCCTTGATATTGCACTTTCTCATATCACAGTATCGAAAAGAGGCTGTCTTCATATTCACATTCTGGAAGCAGGCCTCCTTCATAGGACATCCGTCAAATAAAGCGTTCTCCACGCTGCTCCCGGTAAAATCCGCCTCATTTAAGATCACATTCTGAAACGAGCTGAGAGAAAAATCCACAGACCGAAGATCCCATCCGGTCAGATCCATAGGTTCCAGCTCCCGTTCCCGCAGATCCAGCAATTCTCCTTTTTCACGCTGTTCCAAACAACTTTTCAGTTCTTCTTCCGACAGCTTTTCCATCCTTCCTGCTTCCCCCTTCCCTCATTCACTTAGAACCGGTTTCTGTCAGTCAAAAAGCGGCGTGGAAAAATACCGCTCCGCAGTATCTGCCAGCACTGTTACAACCGTTTTGCCAGGTCCCAGCTTCCGAGCCAGTTTCCTTGCGCCGGCCACATTCGTCCCGCTTGAAATACCGCACATCAGTCCTTCTTTCCGGGCCAGCTCACGGGCTGTCTCCAGCGCCTCTTCATCGGTTACTGTGATCACATGGTCGTAGATCTCCTGGTTTAGGATCTCCGGGATCACACCGTCTCCAATTCCCATCTGCAGATGAGTACCCACCTTTCCTCCAGACAGGATCGCGGCCTGATCCGGCTCCAAAGCCCAGATCTCGATCTCTGGATTTGCCGCCTTCAGCGTTTCCCCGATTCCTGTGATCGTTCCTCCGGTTCCGATTCCAGAACAGAAGCCATGGATCGGCTTTCCTGCCTGCTTTAGGATCTCCCTTCCGGTTTGGTCTCTATGCGCCGCGCTGTTGGCCGGGTTGGCGAACTGCTGCGGGACAAATACATTCCTATCTTCCTTTGCCATTTCAGAAGCTATTTCCATACATCTTGCAATACATTCCCCAATATTCCCATCGTCATGGACCAAGATCACTTCTGCCCCATATCCCTGTACTAGTTTCCTCCGTTCCTCACTGACGGAGTCCGGCATGATGATCTTCGTCTGGTATCCCTTCACCGCCCCGATCAAAGCAAGGCCAATGCCCTGATTGCCGCTGGTCGGCTCCACGATCACCGTCCCTGGATGGATCAATCCTTCTTCTTCCGCCGCCTCGATCATATTCTTGGCTGTCCTGGTCTTAATAGAGCCTCCGATATTGACCGCCTCGAACTTTACTAAAATTTCCGCGTCTTCCGGTCCTGTCATTTGATTTAGCCGGATCAGCGGAGTATTCCCAACCGCGTCCAGTACATTGTCATAAATCATATCTCTGCACTCCTTCATCTTATCCACTTTTTAAAGTGATCTTCGTAATTTATATATGAAGCCAAAAGGCGTTTTGCCCCTATGGTTTCTTTTCCCATTGTATCACAATTTATGCTATAATAAACTACAAATTAAGAAAGGATTCAAAAGAAATGGATTATATTCTGGCTTCTGCCTCTCCCCGCAGAAAGGAACTTCTTACCCAAGCCGGATTTTCCTTCCAGGTGGTCCCTTCCCTTGTAGAGGAAACTGTCACCAAGACCCGGCCGTCCCATATTGTCATGGAACTTTCGTCTCAGAAAGCCTTCGATGTCTATCACCGTCTCTCTCCGGAGGTCTGTACCGTCATCGGCGCGGATACGATTGTGGTCTACCGCGGTGAGATTTTAGGGAAACCCGCCGATGAAAGAGAAGCGTTAGACATGCTTTCCCTGCTTTCCGGCAGGACCCATCAGGTCTATACCGGCGTCACTTTGATCCGCAGGGACGCAGACCATCCGGACACTCTTCCAAAAGTCCGGTCCTTCTTTGAGAAAACGGAAGTCACTCTGTACCCTATTCATCGGGAAGATCTGCTGGATTACATCCGTACCGGAGATTCCCTGGACAAAGCCGGCGCCTATGGAATCCAAGGACCATTTGCCATCCATGTCAAAGAGATCCGGGGGGAATACAATAACGTGGTCGGCCTTCCTATTGGCCGACTCTATCAGGAATTAAGGGGATTTTAAAAGGGCGGTGCACTGACGCACCGCCCTCTCTCTTTGCATGTTAACCCGCAAGCCGCATATCCTGGTATTTTTCTGCTGCTTCTAAGATTGCCTCCTTCATAATTGAGATCAACTGATCCACCTCGTCTTTTGTTACGATCAGCGGCGGGATCATCCGATTTACCCTGTCTCCAATGGCGGTGATCAGCGCCTTTCGTTCCAATGTTCCGTGTTTTACCTCTACCGCGATCGGAAGATCATACTCGCAGCCCACAAGAAGACCTTTTCCCCTGACTTCCTTTACATGCGGAAGTTTGGCCAGTTCTTGGCGGAGATACCGGCCGACTTTTCTTGCGTTTCCGCTCAAGTCTTTATCCAGGATCTCTGTAACCGATGCCAGAGCCGCCGCGCAAGCCACTGCGTGGCCTCCGTAAGTAGAGCCGTGGGTTCCCATGGTAAAGGATGCCGCCACTTCTTCTGTGGCGCAGCAGGCGCCGATGGGCATACCTCCGCCAAGGGCCTTCGCCATAGACACCGCGTCTGGTTTTACATGATATCCCATATAAGCCATCGGAGTTCCGGTCCGCCCCCATCCGGTCTGTACTTCATCGAGCAGCAGCAGAAGCCCTTTCTCATCACACAGTTTCCGCAGCCCTTCCATGAATTCCTGAGTCGCCGGATAGACTCCTCCCTCGCCCTGTACTGGTTCGATCATGATCGCAATGGTATGTTCCGTCACTTTTGAAGCAAAATCCTCTAAGTCGTTAAATCTTGCGTAAGAAAAGCCGGGGACCATCGGCCCAAAGCCCTGCTGGATCGCACTGTCTGGCTGTCCTGTTGCCGCTACCGCCCCCATGGTCCGTCCATGGAATCCTTTTTCCGCGGTAATGATATGATATTTTTCAGGGCCATAGTGATCGATGCCATATTTTCTCGCCATTTTGATCATACATTCGTTGGCCTCTGTTCCTGAATTCTGATAAAAGATCTTATCCATTCCGATGGTATCACAGACCTTCTTGGCAAGCAGGGCCTGAGGCACTGTATAAGGATAGTTAAAGGTATGCATGATATCGTCCATCTGGTCTTTTGCCGCCTGGACCACTCTTGGGTTTCGGTTGCCGGGACTATTTACCGCCACGCCGCCGTAAAAATCCAGATAAGCATTTCCCTCTTCATCATATAGATACATGCCCTCTGCTCTCTCTGCGATGAAATCGTATCTCTCATAGGTCTCTACCATGTACTTGCGTACAATGTCTTTCAATTCTGCCGCCGTTAGGTTTGTGTCTTTCAATCTCATTGCAAATCTCCTCGCTTTCCTCGCTGTTTATAGACATTGAAAAAGGGTGTCGCATCTTTCGATGCGGCACCCTTGCCTTTGATGGGTTTAGTATACCTCTGTCCTATAGATTCGTCAATGTTTTTTTTCGTGTACAATTTCAAAAAGGGACAGGGCATTTTTAATTAGGGCCGGGGGATTTTTAAAAATCCCCCGGCCCTATTCATGCACTTATTAGTTATATTTACGTTTTCTAGCAGCTTCAGATTTCTTTTTACGTCTTACGCTTGGCTTTTCATAGTGTTCTCTTTTGCGAATCTCCTGCTGAATGCCAGCTTTCGCGCAGTTTCTTTTGAATCTGCGTAAAGCGCTATCTAACGTCTCGTTTTCTTTAACGATTACATTTGACATAGTCTCACACCTAACCTCCCCTCCAGTCCTGTATTGTGCATCCTACGACTGTTCGGGTGTATTTCTTGCACTATCTAAGATTATAGCACATATTTTGGGTTCGTCAATATTTTTTGAATATTTCCGTTTGTTTTATAGCTGTTTTTTATCAAACAGACCTGTCAGGAACGTTTCGGCAGCCTGCTAAGAAAGCTGGTCCTCCAGAACTTCTTTCACCGAGGCAACCGCCTGGTCAATGCCTTCTGGGTTCTTGCCCCCTGCTTGGGCCATATTAGGCCGGCCGCCGCCGCCACCGCCTACCAAAGAGGCGATCGCCTTGATCAAGTTCCCGGCGTGGGCTCCTTTCTTAACGGCTCCATCGGTAGCCATGGCCATCAAGGATACCTTTCCATCTACGGCGGAAGCCAGCACGACCACTCCTTCGCCCAGCTTTTCCTTCAACTGATCGCCCAGCTCTCTCAAGCCATTCATATCCACGCCTTCAATCTTAGCCGCCAGAAGCGGAAGTCCCTTGACTTCTGTAATCTGGTCGGTCACATCGCCCATGGCATCCTTAGCCAGCCTGCTCTTTAAGCTTTCCACCTCGCCCTTAAGTTCTTTATTCTCCGCCTGAAGGTGGCCCAGCTTTTCTTCCAGCTTATCCGGAGACGTCTTCAGAAGCTTCGCCGCCCTATGCAGCTTTTCTTCCAATTCTCCATAATATTTCATCAGCCCTTTGGATGTGAGCGCCTCAATTCTCCTGACGCCTGCTGCCACGCCTGTCTCAGAAATGATCTTAAACGCGGTGATCACGCCGGTATTCGGCACATGCGTGCCTCCGCAGAATTCGATTGAGAAATCTCCCATGCTCACTACCCGGACGATGTCGCCATATTTTTCTCCAAATAAGGCAGCCGCCCCGGTCTTTCTCGCTTCCTCGATAGGCAGGTTCTCCACTTTGACCGCCAGATTCTTCTGGATCTGTTCATTGACGATCGCTTCCACCTTCTGAATCTCTTCCGGCGTCAGAGCCGAGAAATGGGTAAAGTCAAAACGAAGTCTTTCCTCGTTGACAGAAGATCCCGCCTGTTCCACATGACTGCCCAATACCATACGAAGCGCTTTGTGGAGCAGATGAGTCGCGCTGTGGTTGTTGGCGGAAAGCGCGCGCTTCTCTGGATCTACCAGAAGCTCTGCCTGATCTCCCGCTTTCAGCATTCCTTTTGTTGCGACTCCCACATGGCCAATCTTGCCTCCCAGCAGTTTGACCACGTCTTCTACCCGGAACTCTCCTTCCTCCGTACGAATCACGCCTGTATCAGCCTCCTGGCCTCCGCTGGCAGCGTAGAACGGCGTCTCTTCCACGAAGATAGTTCCTTTCTGGCCTTCGGTCAAGGCATCCACGATCTCGTTTTCCGTTGTCAGGACTGTGATCGGGGAACAGTGCGTCAGATGATCATATCCGACAAAAACAGAAGTCACGGAAGGATCGATGGAGTCATAAATCGTCTCATCCGTACCACTGTAGGTATGTTCGCCGAATGTTCCCTTGGCCGTCTCCTTCTGGGCCTGCTCTGCTTTCCGGAATCCTTCCTCATCAATGGAAAATCCTTTCTCTTCCAAGATTTCCTTGGTCAGATCCACCGGGAAGCCATAGGTATCATAGAGGCGGAACGCCTCCTCTCCAGCCAGGATGGTCTCCCCGTTTTCTTCCATCTTACTTTCCATACCGGCCAGAATAGAAAGGCCTTGGTCGATCGTCCTGTTAAACTGCTCTTCTTCCTTTGTGATGACTTTAAAGATAAAGTCCCGTTTTTCCTCCAGTTCCGGATATCCATCTTTGGAACCATCTATCACCGTCTGGGCCAGTTCGATCAGAAATTCCCCTTTTATGCCCAGAAGTCTTCCATGGCGGCAGGCCCGTCTTAAAAGACGGCGCAGGACATAGCCTCTCCCGCTGTTGGACGGAAGGATCCCGTCTGAGATCATAAAGGTCACCGAACGGATATGGTCTGTGATCACCCGGATGGAAACGTCCGCCTTCTCCTCTTTCCCGTATTCCACACCGGCAAGGCGGCAGACATGATCCCTCAGCGCGCAGATGGTATCCACGTCAAACATGGAATCTACTCCCTGCACGACACAAGCCAGACGCTCCAGTCCCATCCCAGTATCGATATTTTTCTGTTCCAGTTCTGTATAATTATTATTGCCGTCATTGTCGAACTGGGTAAATACGTTGTTCCAGATCTCCATATAGCGGTCACAGTCGCATCCCACGGTACAATCCGGCTTTCCGCAGCCATATTCCGGTCCCCGGTCGTAGTATACTTCCGAGCAGGGGCCGCAAGGACCGCTTCCATGCTCCCAGAAGTTATCCTCCTTGCCAAAACGGAAAATCCGGTCCGCCGGAATACCGATATCCTGATTCCAGATCTCCCACGCCTCATCATCTTCCAGATAGACCGATGGGTACAGACGATCTGGATCCAGAGCAACTACTTCCGTCAGGAATTCCCAAGTCCAGGCAATGGATTCCTTCTTAAAATAGTCTCCAAAAGAAAAATTCCCCAGCATCTCGAAAAACGTCCCATGCCGGGCAGTCTTCCCCACATTTTCAATATCTCCGGTACGGATACACTTTTGGCAGGTAGCCACCCGCTTGCAGGGCGGAATCTCCTGCCCTGTGAAATAAGGTTTTAAAGGCGCCATACCAGAATTGATCAAAAGAAGGCTTTTATCATTATGGGGCACCAGGGAAAAACTTTTCATCGCCAGATGTCCCTTACTCTCAAAGAATTCCAGGAACATCCTTCTTAATTCATTCACTCCGTATTTCTGCATAACTTCCTCCTATATTCGGGCTATCTTTTAATTATAAAGATAGCCCCGGCGTTTGTCAACGCCGGGGAGTTTCTTTCTAATCCAGCTCGATCTCTTCCAATTCCTTCGGCGGAATCTGTTTCGATGACGCCTTCACAAAATCTTTGATCTTTTTCTGGGCCTTTGCCACAGGGATATTGGTGCCCGCTCCGGCAACACAGCCGCCGGGACAGCCCATTCCCTCGATCAGGCATCCATTCATCTTTCCTGCTTTCGCCAAAGCCAGCGTCTTCTTGCACTCTGCCAGTCCTTCCGCGTGCTCGATATTGACTTCCACATCTGGATAATATTCCCGGATACATTTCTCGATCGCTTCCGCCACGCCGCCTGCGACCGCATACCCTCTTCCGGCTCCTGTGGCGTTGTGGAAGGAGGATTCCGCTTCATACTTTGTAAGATCAATATCTCTGGCATCAAACATAGCCTGAAGTTCTTCAAAGGTAATAACGAAATCCACATCACTGCGCACCGTTCTGCGCATGGCCTCTAACTTTTTGGCCGCGCAGGGTCCGATAAAGACTACTTTTGCTTCCGGATGTTTCTGCTTAATAGTCCGGGCAGTGGCTACCATAGGCGTCAGCTCCTGCGAAACTTCATCGATCAGATCTGGGAAATACTTTTTGGCCAGCATTGCCCAGGAGGGGCAGCAGGAAGTCAAAAGGAACGGCAGTTCTCCGGTGACTACTTTATCAACATAATGGTGCGCCTCCGCGATTGCCCCGATATCCGCTCCCAGGGCTACCTCATAGAATTCTTTAAAGCCCAGTTCCTGCAGAGCCGCTTTCAGATTTCTGGGTGTAATGTTATCTCCAAATTGACCGTAGAACGCGGGGGCGATCTCCGCAATGATCTCATCCCCGTTCTTCAGAGCGTGGGCCAGCTGGAAGATCTGGGATTTGTCCGAGATAGCTCCAAAAGGACAGCTTACCATACACATCCCGCAGGATACACATTTGTCCGAGTCAATATATGCCCGTCCCATCTTGTCTGATGTGATGGCGCCCACGCCGCACGCATGGGCGCAGGGACGCTCTTTTTTGGCGATCGCGTCATAAGGGCATACGGATTTACATTTTCCGCACTTGATACATTTCTCCTGGTCAATATAGGACTTCCCCTTGACAAAAGAAATCGCGCCCTTGGGACAGACCTCCATACAAGGATGCGCAAGGCAGCCTTTACACATATTGCTTACTTCATACCCCTTTTCCTCACAGGCTTCACAGGCAGAAGGAATCACCTGCATAAGCGGCGGCTCATAATATTTGTCAGAAATATTGCTGGCTTCTACTCCCGCCGTCAGATGTACCGGTTTATTCTCCGGACGCAGGGAAAGCCCCATGGCGAGTCTGAGCCTCTCTCTGACAATAGCTCTTGCCCGGTATACACTTTCCCGATATTTAACTTTTGTATCCTCGTTGACAATCTTATATGGGATTGCCTCCATATCATCGTTTAAGGTGTCATCGTTGGACTGAAAACCAAGTCTTGCCACCTCTTCAAACACCTTTCTTCTGATCCTTCTGACCGTTGTGTCCAATCCTCTCATCATAACAGCCGTCCTCCTGATCTTTACTGATTTTGGTCGTTCTGCTAATACTATAAATAGCTGTTAATTTCTTGTCAACCCGGTTTTCTGTTCAATTTTCCGTACATTAGAAAAAAATCGGCCAGGCATGATCCTGGCCGATTTTTATAACAGGAATATCTTGTGTTCTTTACAGATTTTTCTCATTTCTTCCGGCCATATACTTGCCTGCACCTCTCCTACATGAGCCCGGTCCAGAAGCAGCATACACAGCCTGGACTGGCCGATGCCGCCGCCGATCGTATAGGGAAGTTCTCCGTTTAAGAGCATCCGGTGATAAGGCAGAGTCCTGCGGTCTTCACACCCAGCTTTTTTCAGCTGCTCTTCCAGAGACTTTTCATCCACCCGGATTCCCATGCTGGAAATCTCCAGAGCGCAGTCCAATGTATCAAACCAGAACAGGATATCTCCATTCAGCTGCCAGTCATCGTAGTCCGGCGCCCGGCCATCGTGAGGTTTGCCGCTTTCTAATTTCTCTCCGATCTTCATCAGAAATACACATCCGTATTCCTTGGCGATCAGGTTTTCTCTTTCCTTAGGAGTCTTATCCGGATAGCGGTCTTCCAGTTCCTGCGTGGTGATAAAAGCCACGCTGTCCGGCAGATGTTTGACTGCCTGAGGGTATTTATACCACACTTCGTGCTCCATATGCTTGATGATCTTAAAGATATGGCGGACCGTATCTTTTAACACGTCGATCGTCCTGTCTTCTTTGCGGATCACTTTCTCCCAGTCCCACTGATCCACATAGCAGGAGTGGAGATTATCCAGCTCTTCGTCCCGGCGGATCGCGTTCATATTGGTGTAAAGTCCTTCTCCCGGTTGGAAACCGTACTCTTTCAGCGCCATCCTTTTCCACTTAGCCAGCGACTGCACCACTTCCATCTCTTCTCCGGGAACTCCGGCAATATCGAAATGCACCGGGCGTTCTACCCCGTTCAGGTTATCGTTAAGACCGCTGCTTTTCGCCACGAACAGCGGAGCAGAGATCCTTTCCAGATTCATTTCTTTTCCAAATTCCTTCTGGAAGGTATCCCGGATATATTTGATCGCTTCCTGTGTCTCCCGCACGCTTAAGCGCGGATCATAACGTTCTGGTAAAATAAGTCCCATGTCTAATTCTCTCCTTTGAATAAATTCTGTGTATAGTATACGGACTGCATCGCATCTCTGCCATAAAAATCGGCGCCGATCATATCGGCATATTCCTGGTTCAGGACCGCTCCCCCCACCATTACCTTACAGTCAGGTTTCTCTCTTCGCAGCAGTTGGATCGTCTCTTCCATACTGACTACCGTCGTCGTCATAAGCGCGCTTAACCCCACCAGACGGACGTCCTCTTTTACCGCTGTTTCTGCCACCTGTTCCGGCGGAACGTCTTTTCCCAGATCAATCACATGAAATCCGTAATTTTCCAGCAGTACCTTGACGATATTCTTCCCAATATCATGGATATCGCCTTTGACGGTTGCAAGGATCACCTTTTCCTTTTTCTGGTCCCCGTCTGTATTCTCCGGCATCTGCTCCTTTAACACGGCAAAGGCGATCTTGGCCGCATCCGCGCTCATCAGAAGCTGGGGCAGGAACAGCGTTCCTTTTTCAAATCCTTTTCCCACCTCATCCAAAGCCGGGATCATCTCTTCATTGATGATATCTAAAGGCGCCTTTTCTTTCAGAAGCCGCAAGGCGCCCCGGTGGGCTTCCTCTTTCAGTCCCTTCTCAATGGCCTCTTTCAGGGAAAGCCTTTCTTCCGTCTTTACTGGAACCGCAGGGCTCTGGTTCCCGTAGACTCGGATGTATTCCTCGCAGTTTTTATCATATTCCATTAATGCGCAGTAAGCGTGATAGGACCGCATCATGTCCTGAGACAGAGGGTTGATGATCCCCGCGCTCAGTCCTTTCTGCAGCGCCATGGTAAAGAAATTGGCGTTGATCACAGGGCGGGCAGGCAGGCCGAAGGAAATATTGGATACTCCCAGCACCGTACAAACGCCGTAGGCTTGACGCACTCCCTCCAGGGCCTCCAGAGTGGTCCTGGCCCCGGCCGGGTCAGAACTGATGGTCATAGCCAGCACGTCGATCACAATATCTTTCTTGGGGATCCCGTAGCGGGCCGCCTCCCGGATGATCTTCCCGGCAATCTCCACCCGGCCCTGGGCAGTCGCGGGGATGCCGTTTTCATCCAGCGTCAGCCCCACTACCACGCCGCCGTATTTCTGGATCAGCGGGAATACTCCGTCCATGATCTCCCGTTTGCCGTTGACAGAGTTGATCATCGGTTTCCCATTGTAGATGCGCATAGCCGCTTCCATGGCTCCCAGATCCACCGTATCGATCTGCAGGGGCAGGCTGGTCACGCTCTGCAGCTCGGTCACCACCTCTTTCATCATCTCCGTCTCGTCGATATCTGGAAGCCCCACATTCACATCCAGGATATGGGCTCCCCTATCCTGCTGGTTTACTCCTTCTGTCAGGATATAGTCCAGGTCGCGGTCTTTGAGGGCCTGCTTGAACCGCTTTTTCCCGGTGGGGTTGATCCGTTCTCCAATGATCACCGGTTTCTCTCCCAAGATGACCGCCTTTCCATAAGAAGAAACAATGGCCGCTTCCTTAGGAACGGGAAGGTTTCTCTCCTCAAACGCCTTCGATTCCCGGACCCTCTCGATCATCTTTTGGATATGGCCCGGCGTGGTGCCGCAGCAGCCTCCGACCAAGGCCGCTCCCTTCCTTACGATCTCTTCCATATAAGCGGCAAATTCTTCTGGCTCTACGTCATAGAAGACTTCTCCGTCTTTTTGTTTTGGAAGTCCCGCATTGGGCTTTACGATCACTGGAAGGGATGTATACTGTAAGATTTCTTCCAGGATCGGGATCATCTGGGCCGGTCCCATTCCGCAGTTGATGCCAAGCGCATCCACCCGCAGTCCTTCCAGAAGGGCTACCACAGACGGAACATCTCCGCCGGTCAGGAGTTTTCCTTTCTCGTCAAAGATCATGGTGGCGAAAACCGGAAGGCTGGTGTTCTCCTTTGCGGCCAGTACCGCCGCTTTCACCTCATAAGTGTCGCTCATGGTCTCTATATGGATCAGATCCGCTCCGGCCCGTTCCCCGGCCGCGGCCGCTTCCCGGAAAGCCGCGTAAGCGTCCTCAAAACTCAGATCTCCCATGGGTTTCAGCAGTCTGCCTGTGGGCCCCATATCCAGAGCAGTATAAACTTCTCTTTCATTTCCCACTTCCAGGCTGGCCGCCGTTTTCACATTTTCCACCGCGGCCTGGATCACTGTTTCCAGATTGCAGCCGTCATCGTGATATTTTAACGCGTTTGCTCCAAATGTATTTGTCAGCACGATATCACTCCCCGCCGCGAAATACTGGCGGTGGATATCGATCATCTCTTCTCTGCGGCTGATATTCCAGCTCTCCGGCAGTTCACCGGGGGCAAGTCCCCGCTCTTGGAGAAGGGTTCCGGTCCCGCCGTCGAAAAACAGCAGTTCCTTTCCCAGTCGTTCTCTTAGCATCTGTCAGCTCCTTTCTCCTCTTTTGTCATCTCACTCTTGTCTTCGGTACGGACAGTCTGTCTTCTGGCAGGCCTCACATCCCTGTCTGCGGCAGGGAATCTTCTCTGCCGACAGTCCCATGACTGCCGTTACCGACTTGGTTGGCGTCAGCATACAGCCTTCTGTCATCGTCAGGCCGATGCGTTTCGGCGCTTCCAGAAGACGCAGCAGTTCCTTTTGATGCTGGATGGAAAAGTCGCCGTATCCCGGACTGAACCTTGGCCTTGGATACAATCCTTCCAATTCCAGTTCTTCCTTCATCTTCTCCTGCCAGCTATCCAGGTATTCTTCCAGATCCGCGGCCGCGCAGGCCTGCAGGATCACCGCCCGCGTCATATCTGTCCGGCTGTATTTCCTAAGCAGAAGATCCACCTGCGCCCCCAGCGTGGCCGCCAGAAGGATCATCTCCCCACAGCCCTTTAAATTTCTGGCAAGGCCATGGCTGCGGACTTTCATTCCCTCTGTCTCGATCCAGTCTTCGCCTGGGAAGGACACTGATTTTCTCTGCCACACGATCCTTTTTTCTCCGATGCCATCCAGCACTTCCAGCGCCTCCCGGATCAGATCCAGCGTCTGTCCGTCCGCTTCTTTTCTTCCATATCCAAGATACCGGACCGCTTCCCGGATCCGGATATCCCTATCTTTGTCTTTCCGTCTGTCCATGGATTGTCTTTTGCCCCTCTAGTGCTTTACGATCTCAGACAGATTGCGCATGATCGCCGCGGCCACTTCCGGTTTATTCATGGAATATACGTGCACATGATTGATCCCGTTGGCGAACAGATCGATGATCTGATCTGTAGCGTACGCGATTCCCGCCTGTTTCATCGCCGCCGGATCCTCTCCAAAACGATCCAGCACATCCCGGAAGCGCTGAGGAAGTACGGTCCCAGACATCTCGCAGATCGTCTTCATCTGGCTTCCTCTCGTCACCGGCATGATCCCCGGAAGGATTGGCACTGTGATCCCAGCCTCCCGGACACGGTATAAGAAATTATAAAAAATATTATTATCGAAAAACATCTGAGTGGTCAAAAAGTCCACTCCTTTGTCTACTTTCTCTTTTAAATGGCTGATATCTTCCTTCCGGTTTGGCGCCTCCACATGTCCCTCCGGATAGCACGCCGCCCCAATGCAGAAATCCCCTTCCTTTTTGATCTCTTCGATCAGTTCGCTGGCATACCGATATTGATTCGGCAGCGGGAACTCTGATTCCTTTGGAATATCTCCCCTAAGGGCCAGGATATTTTCAATTCCTCTTTCTTTCAATTCATCGATCACCTTATGTACATGCTCTCTTGTAGATGAAACGCAGGTCAGATGAGCCAGGCTCACCGTATCCAGATCATCCTTGATATGAGCCGCGATATTAACAGTATTGGCACTGGTTCCGCCGCCAGCCCCGTAGGTAACGCTGATGTAGGAAGGATTCAGCGCGGCGATCTTGTCCGTAGCATTCAGTACGCTTTCAAAAGCCGCTTCCGTTTTGGGCGGGAATACCTCAAATGATATGTGCGGTGTCGTTTCCTTTAAAATATCTCGGATCTTCATCATTTGTCCTCCTTTTACCTTACTTAAGAAAGAGCAAAGCCCCGGACTTTGCTCTTTCCTCTGCTTTCCTTGATACAGCGATTCTTGCGCGTTTTGTATCTTTACATATTATCGTAGAGTTCCTCGTACTGTCTGGCAGAATTATTCCAGGAGAAGTCTTTTTGCATTCCCCGCTCTACGATCTTGTTCCAGTCTCTCTTCTTGTCATAATAAATCTGCTCCGCATACCGGACTGTTCCCATCATCTCATGAGCATTGTAGTTGCAGAAACTGAAACCTGTCCCTGTCTTTTCATACTCATTATACGGTTCCACTGTATCCTTCAGGCCTCCCGTCTCCCTCACGATCGGAACCGTGCCGTACCTAAGGCTCATCAACTGACTCAAGCCGCAGGGCTCAAAAAGAGACGGCATGAGGAAGGCGTCGCATCCGGCATAGATTTTGTGGGACAGTTCCTCTGAATAGAAAATATTGGCGGATACTTTATCCGGGTATTTCCAGGCAAAATGCCGGAACATATTCTCATACTGATCCTGTCCTGTGCCAAGTACAACGATCTGGATCGCGTCCTGGCACAATTCATCCATCACATAGGCGATCAGGTCGAATCCTTTTTGATCCGTCAATCTGGAGACGATCCCGATCATCATGGTCTTATGATCTGCCGGAAGACCAAGTTCCTGCTGCAGCGCAGTCTTGTTTTTGACTTTCTCTTTTCTGAAATTGTCTACGCTGTAATTTTTCGCGATGTGAGTATCGGTCTGGGGGTTATAGTCTTCATAGTCGATACCGTTCACGATTCCTGACAGGCAATTGGACCTGGC
Organism: Lachnospiraceae bacterium KGMB03038; assembly: GCA_007361935.1. Lineage (NCBI taxonomy): Bacteria > Bacillati > Bacillota > Clostridia > Lachnospirales > Lachnospiraceae > Lachnospiraceae bacterium KGMB03038. The sequence continues at coordinate 1,959,012 of CP041667.1, forward strand.
GTTCATCAGTCCGTCCAGCTTCTCGCCATAGAACGGCATCTTGATCTCTTCCGCGTAGGTACTGCTGACGGTGGTCACCCGGTCGGCATATACAATTCCTCCTTTGAGGTAATTGGCATCTTTGTACGCTTCCAGCTTATCCGGCGCAAAATAGTATTTCGGCAGGCCCGTAATATCCATTACCCGTTTGGTATCCCAAGTTCCCTGGAACTTCAGGTTATGTATGGTCATGATCGTTTTGATCCCACGGAAATATTCGTTTCCGTAACGGAAGTTGTCCAGATACACAGGAATGAGACCGGTCTGCCAGTCATGACAGTGGATGATATCCGGCCGGAAGTCGATGAGCGGCAGCGCGCTTAAGACCGCCTTGGAGAAGAACGCAAATTTTTCGATATCCGCGTACATATCCCCATACGGCGCGTATCCATTGAAATAGTACTCATTATCTATAAAATAGAACGTAATTCCCTCGTACTCCAACTCCAGGATCCCAACGTATTGTTTTCTCCAGCACAGATCCATATAGAAATGGGTACGGTACGCAAGGCGCTGTTTCCACTCGTCTTTCATACACATATACTTTGGAAGCATCACCCGTACATCATATTTTTCTTTATTGAAATATTTTGGTAAAGAACCTACAACATCTGCCAGTCCTCCTGTTTTGATGAAAGGGACCGATTCGGATGCCGCAAAAAGTATTTTTTTCATGGCTTTTCCTCCCAACCTCACGATATACGTTATTATATCGCATTTTTTCCCGGAAGAAAAGCCTTATCTGTTTTTATATTCCAGACGGATCGTGTCCGCGATCAAGGCAATGAACTCGGAATTCGTCGGCTTTCCCTTTCCATTGCTGACCGTATAGCCAAACAGCTCGTCCAATGTATCCAGCTTTCCTCTGCTCCAGGCAACCTCTATGGCATGCCGGATCGCCCGTTCCACCCGGCTGGCCGTAGTCTGATGGAGTTTGGCCACCGTGGGGTAGAGGACTTTGGTGATGGCGTTTAATACGTCCATATCCTCCACCGCCATAAGAATCGCATCTCTTAAGTAATGATATCCCTTAATATGTGCCGGTATCCCGATCTCATGGATCATATCGGTCACCCTGGCTTCCAGATTCACCTCTGGCTGGACGGACAAGGTCTTCTCTTCTCCTTGGAATCCCCCGGTCCGATTCTGGATCATCCGGTTTGTATTTTTAATCCTTCCAAGCACCACATCATTGTTGAAAGGCTTTAGAATATAGTAATTCGCCCCCTTTTTGAAGGCATCTTCTGTGATTCTCTCCTGTCCCACGGCTGTAATGACGATAAACGCCGGATGCTTTTTGATCTCTCCATCCGTATTGACCAGATCCATAACACTTAAACCGTCCATTTTCGGCATGATCAGATCCAGAAGGACAACGTCCGGCTGTTTTTCTTTGATCAGCTCGTACACATCCTCGCCATTATTCGCTCTTCCTACCAGATTCAGCTCCTTGTCGCTGTCGATGATTTCGCCAAGCAGGTCCAGGATTCTTTCATTATCGTCGGCTATTGCTACGTTTATTTCACTCATTTTGCGAAATACCTCCTTTCTCGTACAATAAAACCGTCATGACCAATTATATATTTCGCCATATTTCAATTCAAGAAATTGCTGTCGTAAAAAGCAGACATCATGCGACTATTTTCACGCTATTCTACATTTTTCAACATGTTTTCAATGAAAACACCGTATCCCTTCGCTGGGTCATTGACAAAAACATGGGTGACCGCACCCACCAATTTCCCGTTCTGGATTATAGGCGAACCGGACATCCCCTGCACGATCCCCCCTGTCACATCAAGGAGGGCCTGGTCTGTTACTTCCAGTTCCAGTCCTTTATTGGCCTCTTGTGCCTCTGTGTCGATTTTTGTGATCCGAATGTCGTACTCTTTTACTTCTCCTTCTACCGCGCAGCGGATTTTGGCAGGGCCTTCCTGGATCTCTTCTTTGGCCGCCGTCTCCATAGGCTCCTGATCAGAGAATAAGGTGTCTATACGCTGGATGGTGCCGTATATTCCTTCTTCTGTATTTTTCTCTACCGTTCCCAGGATATTATAATTATTGTAGACAATGATTCCCTCCATACCTCCGGGAGTTCCGTTGGCCCCTTTTTGGATATCTTTGATACTGGTCGCATAGAGGGTCCCTTCCGAAATATCCAGAAGATCACTGGTATCTGTATCATGGATGCCGTGTCCCAGCGCTCCAAATTTGCTGTCCACATTCAAAAATGTGATCGTTCCAAGTCCCTGGGTATTGTCCCTTACCCAGATTCCCAGCTTATACTCTCCCCCAGGGCACTGCACCGCCTGGGTCCTGACGTCTATGGTCCGTCCGTTTCTTACCACTGTCAGCACCACATCCTCTTCTGTCAGGGTTTCCACCGCTTGGATCAATTCCGATTTATTATGGATCCTTGTCCCATCCATTTCTACGATATAGTCGCCTGCCTGCACCAGATTCTGGGCCGGCTCGTATTCGTTTCCGTCCATCCCTTCTATTTCATCTGTTCCAAGAACCATTACTCCTTCTGTCTCCAGATAAATTCCTACTGGCATGCCTCCCGGTATCACCATGGTCTCATCCGATGTATCGGCGCTGACTTCTTTGGGGAACTGCTGCCGGTAGCTGTGAATAAGATACCAGCTTCCTCCCGTAGCCGCGGTAAATATTACGATCATGATCAAAATCCTTCGATACCAGTATTTTTTCATAGTTTTGTTCCTTTCTTTTCAACTTAAAAAGACAGGCATCATTTCCGATGCCTGTCTTAGTATATGGAGTTTTCTCTTTTTCCATCCTTCTATTTTGCAGTTCCTGCAAGTTCTTTCATCTCTCTGGCATTTTCCAAAACCCGGTCCGTGATCTTGGCGCCTCCTAAGATCCTGGCCAGTTCCTGAATAGAGGCTTCTTCGTCCAGCTTCCGGATCTGGGTCTTAGTGTCCATCTTTTCCACCGTTTTTTCAATCACATAATGGGAATCTGCCATGGCGGCGATCTGAGCCAGATGGGTAATGCAGATCACTTGGTGGGTCCTGCCGATCAGCGCCATTTTCTCAGATACTTTCTGCGCGGTCCTTCCGCTGATCCCCACATCGATCTCGTCAAAGATCAGCGTTTCAATATCATCCCGTTTTGCCATCACCGTACGGATCGCCAGCATGATCCTGGACAATTCTCCGCCGGAGGCTACATCCTTCAGCGGACGCAGCGGCTGACCCGGATTCAGGGAGATCATAAATTCCACATCGTCTGTTCCATTTCCCGTATAGGTTTCCAATGCCTCAAAATGGATCTGAAAGCGCACATCCGCGAAATTTAATTCTTCCAGTCCTTTCTGGACTGACTCCTCCAGGATGGACGCCTGGCTTTTCCGGATTTTGCTTAATCCCTGACAGGCTTTAGAAAGCCTCTCTTTTTCCTGTTCCATTTTCTCTTTCAGGCCCTGGATATATGTTTCATAATCCTCCAGCCTGGCCATCTTCTCTGCCTGACGTCCCTGATAATCCAGGATCTCATCGATGGTATTTCCGTATTTCACCTTCAGACGGTTGATCTCATTGAGCCGATTTTCCGTCTCATAAAATTCTTCCTCTGAAAACTCACACTCTTTGCTGTAATCCGACAGTTCCCTGTTAAAATCATTGAGAAGGCTGTCCACTTCCATCAACTGGTCCTGAAGCTGTCTGGCACGCTCGTCGCAGTCAGCCGCTTCCGCAAGCGCGCGGATCGCCCGGCTTAGATTCTCGCTGGCGCTGTCTCCATCTTCACTTGTATAGCGATAAGCTTCCGCGGCTCCCTGGGCGATCTTCCTGCCGTTTGCCATACGCCGGTAGAGCGTCTCTAATTCTTCGTCCTCTCCCTTCACAAGCGCCGCTTCTTCAATTTCCTTTATCTCAAATTCCAGGAAAGAAAGCTCCTTCGCCCGTTGGGACTCATCCATTCCCGCTTCTTCCAATTCCTTCCAACAGGCTTTGTAAGCCTGGTAAGCTTCCCGGACTTTCTGCTTCCACGCTCCCGCTTCCTCTCTTGCGAAAGCGTCCAGGATCTCCAGATGATTCTTTTTGTAAAGAAGGGATTGATGCTCATGCTGTCCGTGGATATCGATCAAAACCTGGGATACTTCTTTTAAGAGCGCCATGGTCACCGTCTCTCCGTTGATCCGGCTCACACTGCGGCCTTCCATCAGCCGGCGGCTTAAGACCACCATCCCTTCTTCCGGAAAGATATCCAGTTCTTTTAACTTTTCTTCCTGCCGGGGATTCTCAACCTGGAACGTCAGCTCCACAAAGCCGTAGTCCGCCCCGTTCCGGATGATATCTTTCGTATATCTTCCTCCCAAAGCCAGGTTCACAGAACCCAAAATAATAGACTTCCCGGCTCCCGTCTCTCCTGTCAGGATATTTAGGCCTTCTTCAAATTCTACTTCGATCTCGTCGATCAGCGCGAGATTTTTCACATGCAAACTGCGTAACATACTGCCTCCCGTCACCCGTCAGATGATCTTGCTGATTTTATCCATCACCTTTATCGTATCTTCCACACTTCGGATCGCGCACATGATCGTATCGTCCCCGGCAATGCTTCCCACCACTTCTTTCCATTCCATGGCATCGATAGCGGCGCACACAGCCATCGCCATCCCAGATACGGTTTTGATCACAAGGATATTCTGGGCCATATCCATAGATACAAATCCGTCCCGCAGCACCCGGATATACTTCTCGCCCATCTCGCTGTCTCCGCTCTGATGAGGGGCATACCGCTGCTTTCCTTCTCCGGCAGGGACTTTGGTCAGCTTCAGATCCCGGATGTCTCTGGATACCGTTGCCTGGGTCACCTTGAACCCCTCCTGGTTCAGATAAGAGGCCAGTTCTTCCTGCGTCTCAATCTGATATTTGTTGATCAGTTCGATGATCTTCGCGTGTCGGTTTACTTTCATGTTCTAATTTCCTTTCATCTTTCTGCGCAGCATTTCCAGAAAACTGATCCTGCTAAGCCGCATCAGCCTGGTAGAAGCGCCGGCTTTCCGAATGGTCACTGTATCTCCTGTCACAAGCGGCATGGTATCCGCCCCATCGAAGGCTACCATGGCTTCTTCCACCGCTTCATGGCGTCCCTCGGCGATCTCTACTACAATTTCATCCTCCGCGGACAAGACAATGCTGCTGGTGTTCAGCGCGTGGGGGCAGATGGGCGTGATCACGATCATAGAAGCCGTCGGCTCTACGATAGGGCCTCCCGCTGACAGGTTATAAGCGGTAGAACCGGTAGGCGTGGAGATGATGACGCCGTCCGCCTCATAGGTGTTCAAGAGTTCCCCATTCACATAGATTCGGAAATGAATGATCCGGATCTCTGTTTTCCTGGAAACTACAATATCATTCAAAGACACGTCTTTTCGTCCATCTGATAAGATCCCTTCCAGCATCATCCGGTCTTCCAGGCCATATTCGCCTCTGAGGATCTGCTCGATGGCTTCATCAATATGGTTGACTTCCACTTCTGTCAGATATCCCAGTGTTCCCATATTGATTCCTAATACCGGGATATTCCGGCCTTGGAGAAGCCTCGCTACTTCGATCAGGCTTCCGTCCCCGCCGATCACCACCGCGCAGTCGATTTTCTCTGGAACGCTCTCTCTGATAATCTGCTTATTCTCGTCTTTCCGGCACAGCACGCAAGTTTTCCCCGCCTTCTCAAGCAGCTTCTTTACCCTGGCGGTCACCTGTCCGTCCGCGTCTTTTCCGTCATTTGTCACAATAAAAAAGTGCTCCATCTTTCTCTCCCTTATCCTTTTGCCAGCGCGGCAAACGCCTGCTCCACCGTCTCATCAATATCCACGCCGGAAACAGTCTCTCCCTCTTCCCTCCGGCATTTTTTTAAATGGACCAGATATTCGATATTTCCCTCCGGCCCCCGAATTGGAGAATAATCCAGTTCCAGCACATCAAATCCAATCTGGCGGGCATATCCTGTCACCTTTTCAATCACTTCCCGGTGGGTCGAAGCTTCCCGGACGACGCCTTTCTTCCCTACCTTCTCTCTTCCCGCCTCAAACTGAGGCTTAATGAGAGCCGCGATCTCCCCGTCTTCTGTCAGATAGTCCCGGATCGGCTTTAAGACTTTGGTCAGGGAAATAAAGGACACATCAATGGAGGAAAACTCTACCGGTTCTCCAATGTCTTCCGGAGTCACATAGCGGATATTGGTCTTCTCCATACATACTACCCGCTCATCCTGGCGCAGTTTCCAGTCCAGCTGTCCTCTTCCCACATCGATGGCATAGACTTTTTTCGCTCCGTTCTGCAGCATACAGTCTGTAAATCCTCCTGTGGAGGAACCTACGTCTGTGCAGACCTTTCCTTCCACAGACAGGTCGAATTCCCTCAGCGCTTTCTCCAGTTTCAGCCCTCCCCGGCTTACGTAAGGGAGGGTATGGCCCCGCACTTCAATCCGGCACTGGTCGTCGAACGCGGTTCCCGGTTTATCCTCTTTCTGTCCGTCTACATAGACATTTCCAGACATGATCACCGCTTTCGCTTTCTCTCTGGAAGAGGCCAGATTCCGTTTTACCAAAAGCACATCCAAACGTTCTTTCATCTTCTACAGCTCCTTATAGGTTTCCAGGATCCGCCTGGTCATGGATTCCTGGTCCAAGCCCGATGCTTTGCGCAGAATGTCCACATTTCCATGCTCCACATAATCATCCGGCAGGGATATAGGAAGAATCCGTACCTTCAGTCCTTTCTCCGCCGCGTACCGCTGTACCCGCTCTCCAAAAGCGCCGGAAGGCACATTCTCCTCGATCACCGCGATCAGGCGGTGTTCTTTGGCCAGACGATCAATCATCTCTTCATCCAAAGGTTTCACAAACCGGGCATTAATAAGACTGCAGGAATATCCTTCCTGTTTCAAATGTTCCCGAACGGCGGCCGCCTCCTGAAACATATGTCCCACACTCAGAAGAGCGATCTCTTTCTCTTCATAGATCATTTCGCTTTTCCCCAGTTCGATCGGAGCCCGGAATTCCTGATATCCGTCATAAGCGGCCCCTCTTGGATACCGCAGCGCCACAGGGCCGCTGAAATCCAGGGCAAACCGCAGCATGTCCGCCAGCTCCCATTTATTCTTGGGGGAAAGGATGGTCATATTGGGGATGCTTCCCAGATAAGACAGATCAAAAATTCCCTGATGCGTCTCTCCATCGCTTCCCACCAGTCCTGCCCGGTCTACCGCCAAGACAACCGGAAGATTCTGCAGTCCCACGTCATGGATCAACTGGTCATAGCCTCTCTGGAGAAACGAAGAATAGACCGCAAACACCGGCTTTACCCCTCCAGCGGCCAAGCCGGCCGCAAAGGTCACCCCGTGTTCTTCCGCGATGCCCACATCGAAAAACCGGTCCGGAAACATTCTCCGGAACCGGGACAGCCCGGTTCCGTCAGCCATAGCCGCGGTGATCGCCACCAGATTCGGATTCTTTCTGGCCTCATCGCACAACACTTTCCCAAATACATCTGTATAAGTGTCCTTCTTGTCACCGGAACAGACTTCTCCTGTCTCCACGTCAAAAGGTCCTACTCCATGGAACTTATCCGGCGCCTTCTCCGCCGGAGCGTATCCTTTGCCTTTCTGCGTCAGCACATGCAGCAAGACAGGGCCTTTGATCTTCTTCGCTTCCCGAAAAGCCCGGCACAGCATTGGAAGATTATGGCCCGGCACCGGTCCCAGATACGTGATCCCCATGTCTTCAAAAAACATTCCCGGCACTACCAGCTGCTTGATACTGCTTTTGGTCCTGCGGATCTTCTCGATCATAGGATCCCCCACTACCGGTATCTTATGGAGCGTATCCGTAACTCCCTTCTTAAGTCCTGTGTAAAAATCCGCCGTTCTAAGCTTGGCCAGATATTTGGACATGCCTCCTACATTTTCAGAAATGGACATATAATTATCATTGAGTACAATGATGAAGTTTGTCTCCAAATGAGAAGCGTTATTCAATGCTTCGTAAGCCATCCCGCCTGTCAAAGAGCCGTCTCCGATCACGGAAACCACCTGGTAATCCTCACCTCTTAAATCTCTGGCAGACACATACCCCAGCCCCGCGGAGATCGAGGTGGAACTGTGCCCCGTATCAAACGCGTCGCAGGGACTTTCTTTGCGCTTCGGAAACCCGCTCATCCCTCCGTATCTGCGCAGATCATCAAACCCTTCTCTCCGACCGGTCAAAAGCTTATGGGTATAAGACTGATGCCCCACATCCCAGATGATCTTATCCTCTGGAAGCTGAAACATCAAATGCAGAGCCATGGTCAGCTCCACCACGCCCAGGTTGGAAGCCAGATGTCCTCCTGTCCTGCTCACCTTCTCGATCAGAAACTGCCGGATCTCTCCAGCCAGAATTTCCAATTCCTCCCCATTTAACTTCTTGATATCATTTTCCTTTTGTATCCGTTCCAGCATATCAGCCACTCCTTCTACCTGTCTCTGTGGATCAGCCGGATCAGAAGCTGTTCCAGATATTCATTCTCCCCAGGAAGTGTCTTAAGGAGCCGGACCGCTTCCTGGGATTTTGCTTCCACAAGCCGGGCGGCTTCCTGCGCGCCCATCAGGGTCACATAGGTAGTCTTCTCATTCTTCTCATCGCTGTGCACCGGTTTTCCCAGCACTTCCGGCGTACTGGTCACATCCAGGATATCATCCTGGATCTGGAACGCGATGCCCACACTGGAGGCAATCTTTTCCACCGTCTGGACTTCTTCTTTGGAAGCGCCGGCCAGAATTGCGCCCACCATCATTGCCGCCTCGATCAGAGCCGCCGTTTTCAGTTCATAGATCGTATCCAGGACTTCTTTCTCTATTGCCTGGCCTGTTTTGCCCACATCAATGACTTGTCCGCCGATCATCCCATAGATACCGGCTTTCTTTCCCAGCGTCTGGAGAGCCTCTCCGATCTGTACATGCTCTTCCGGCGCCAGGGCAAAAGCCCGGAAGGATGTCTCGAAGGCATAATTCAAAAGCGCGTCCCCTGCCAGGATGCCCATGTCTTCCCCGTATACCACATGAGTGGTCTTGCGGCCTCTCCGGTAGTCGTCATTGTCCATAGCCGGCAGGTCGTCGTGGACCAGGGAATAGGTATGTATCATTTCAATGGCCGCCATAAAAGGCGCCAGAGCCTTTGATCCTCCTCCAAACAGCCGGTGGGTCTCCCGCATGAGCATGGGACGCAGCCGTTTTCCCCCTGCCATCAGGCTGTACTCCATCGCTTCCATGATCACGCTCTGGTATCCCTGCTTCCCCGGCAGGTACTGCCTTAAAATTTCTTCGATCTCCCGTACTTTCTCTTCCTGTTGTCTATGAAAATCATTGTTCGAATTCATGAACTTCTCCCTCTTCATCCAATACCAGCATTTTTTTCTCGATCTTGTCGATCTTGTCATTACAGGATTTCAGCATGTCCATTCCTCTGTGATAAAGGGCAAAACTCTCTTCCAGAGAAATATCTTCCGCTTCCATCTTCTGGATCAGCTTCTCCAGTTTATCAAAGGTCTGATCTAAAGTTTCTTCCTGTTTCTGTTCCTCTTGCTTTTCAGCCATGCTGTTCCTCCTTCTTATCCAGGACCTCCGCCCGGACCCTTCCATCGGTCACATAGACCTCCAGAACTGCTCCTATCCCGGCCTGTTTGATACTTTTTAGGGCTTTCCCGTCTTCTGCCTGCACATAAGCATATCCTTGATTCAGTTTCTCCAGGGGAGATAAGGCCCGCATTTTCTCCAGATACAATTCCATCCGGTGGCGGGTTTTAAGAAGTGTCTGTTCTGCCCTGGCCCGCATCCGTTCTTCCAGATCCGCCAGACGCTGCCGGTTATCAGCGATCCGTGTCCTTGGATGCAGATATTCCAGACGGATAGATACGGATTTCAGCCGGGCGCGCCACAACTCCAGCTTCTGACGCAGGACGCGGCCCATCCTCCCTTCCAGCTCCCTGATCCGTTCCTGGGTCTGGTAAAGATCATATACCGCAAGCTCCGCCGCCGCGGAAGGCGTAGGCGCCCTTAAGTCCGCCGCAAAGTCCGCGATCGTAGTGTCTGTCTCATGTCCCACCGCCGAGATGATCGGCGTCCGGCAGTTGAAGATAGCACGGGCTACTACTTCTTCGTTAAACGCCCACAGATCCTCTATAGAACCTCCGCCTCTTCCTACAATGATCACATCTACGTCAGATCGATCCAGCAGTTCTATCCCTCGGACAATACTTTCCTTGGCTCCCTCTCCCTGCACTTTGGCCGGATATAAGATCAACTGCACATAGGGATTCCTTCGCCTGGAAATATTGATGATATCCCGGACAGCCGCCCCTGTGGGAGCCGTCACCACACCTACCCTGGAAGCGTAGGCGGGGATCTCCTTCTTATATTCCCGCGCGAACATCCCCATCTCTTCCAATTCCCTCTTCAATGCCTGGAATCTCTCGTAGAGGGCTCCTTCTCCATCCAGCCGGATCTCCTTGGCGTAGAGTTGGTAGGAGCCGCTCCTTTCGTAGACATTCACCTGGCCAAATACGATCACCTGCTGTCCTTCTCCCATACGAAAAGAGAGTCCGCCGCGCTGCCCCGCGAACATAACGCAGGCAATCGTTCCAGACTCATCTTTCAGTGAGAAATATATGTGGCCTGAGGTGTGGTATTTGCAATTGGACACCTCACCTTTCACGTAGATGCGGCCAAGCATGTAATCCTGAGTAAACATATTTTTAATATAAGCGTTGACCTGCTTCACCGTATAAACATTCTGTGCCATAGCTCACCCCGGACTTAATCTGCCAGACGCGCCAGCACTCCGTTGATAAACGAAGGCCCGTCAGGACCACTATACTTTTTCGCCAATTCTACAGCTTCATCGATGGCCACTCCTACCGGCACATCTTCATCCCATTTCATCTCATAGACCGCCAGTCTTAAGATCGTAAGATCCACCTTGTTCATGCGGCTGGTCTTCCATCCTTTTGTATGGGAATTGATCAAAGCATCGATCTCTTCTGTCTTCTCGGCGATCTTTCCAGCCTTTGTCTGAATGTATTCCAAATCCTTTTCTTTGGCATCTTCAAGCTGCTCAAAATAAAGCTTCATCTGTTCGGACATCTCTGTCTCTTCATTGAATTCCAGTCCGAATATCATTTTAAAGATATGTTCTCTTTGCTCTGTCCTCTTCACTTATGCTTCCTCCGGCACGTCAACTCCGGCAACGCGGATATTCACATCCGCCACCTCAAGGCCCGTCATGTTCTCGATGGCCGCCTTTACCTTCTCCTGTACCTGAGAAGTGATCTCTTTGATCTGGTATCCGTATTTCAGGTTCAAGGCAAGGGACACTGTCACGATTCCTTCCAGTACGTCTACCTTAACGCCTTTCGATAAAGATTTCATCCCCAGCTTGCCGATCAGCTCTCTGGTGGCGTTCCCCGCCATAGAAGCCACCCCTTCTACTTCCATTGCCGCAAGTCCCGCAATGATAGCCACGACCTCGTCCGCGATCTTAACCTCTCCAAGATTCTCGTCGTTCTTTATGGTATACGCGTTTCTCTCTTCTTTTCCCATTGCAACAACCTCCTGTCTGGTTTTACACTTCTTATGATTATACCAAATTTAACCTGTGTTTACAAGAGCGCCCGGTCCTATCTGCCGAATTCTTCCAGGATCAACCCTTCATTCCTCTCCTGAGTCATCCGGATACTCCACTCGTTGACGAATAAAAGGAGGGGACGCCCTTTCAGATCTTTGACTTTCTTCATATCGGAAGTTCCGGAGAGCTTGTCCATATCAATCTCCTCATTTCCGATCCACCGGATGTATTCATAGGGCAGGCTGTCCAAACGAATCTCTACTTTATACTCATTTTCCAGCCGGTATTTCAGCACATCGAACTGGAGAACTCCCACTACTCCGACAATGATCTCTTCCATCCCTGTATTATATTCCTGAAAGATCTGGATGGCTCCTTCCTGAGCGATCTGGTTGATGCCTTTGATAAACTGTTTTCGTTTCATGGTGTCCACCTGCCGGACCCTGGCAAAGTGTTCCGGCGCAAAGGTAGGGATCCCTTCATAGGCGAAGCGGTCGCCGGAGGCAGTCAGCGTATCTCCGATAGAAAAGATGCCCGGATCAAACACACCGATGATATCTCCCGCGCATGCCTGTTCTACCATCCTGCGTTCACTGGCCATCAGCTGCTGGGGCTGGGAGAGGCGCACTTTCTTTCCGCCCTGCATATGCCAGACATCCATGCCCGCCTCAAACTCCCCAGAGCAGATCCGCATAAAAGCGATCCGGTCCCGGTGGGCCTTGTTCATATTTGCTTGTATCTTGAAGACAAAGGCGGAAAAATCCGGTTCTGACATCGGATCGATAAGCCCCTGATCTGACATTCTGGGAAGGGGAGGCGTAGTCATCTTCAGGAAATGCTCCAGAAATGTCTCCACCCCAAAGTTGGTCAGCGCCGACCCGAAAAATACCGGCGACAGCTCTCCTTTGCTTACTAATTCCTGGTCAAAAGCCGCTCCCGCTCCATCCTGCAGCTCGATCTCTTCTTCTAACTGGACTCTCTGGGAATCGGTGATCAGCCAGGAAATCTCCGGGTCTGCGATATCTACCTTCTTGACCTCACCCTGGGTCGTTCCTTTCTGGGTATCTGAAAAGATTTCTACTTTCTTCGTCTCCCGGTCATAGACGCCCCGGAATTCTTTGCCTGAACCGATGGGCCAGTTAATGGGACAGGTGGCGATTCCAAGTTCTGTTTCAATATCATCCAGAAGCTCGAAGGTATCCATAGCTTCCCGGTCCATCTTGTTGATAAACGTAAAAATAGGGATATGGCGCATGGTACATACTTTGAACAGCTTGCGGGTCTGGGCTTCCACGCCCTTGGAAGCGTCAATGACCATCACCGCGGAATCCGCCGCCATCAGCGTCCGGTAAGTGTCCTCCGAAAAATCCTGATGTCCCGGAGTATCCAGGATATTGATGCAATATCCCTCATAATTGAACTGCAGTACAGAAGAAGTTACCGATATTCCTCTTTCCTTTTCGATCTCCATCCAGTCCGACACCGCGTGTTTCGCGGTAGCCTTTCCCTTCACGCTTCCCGCCTGGTTGATCGCTCCGCCATACAGCAGGAACTTCTCTGTCAGCGTGGTTTTTCCCGCATCTGGGTGGGAAATTATGGCAAATGTCCGCCGTTTCTCGATCTGCTTTTTCAATTCATTCTTTATCTCGCCCATGACTGTACACTCCTAAATGTATTATATCCTCTCTAAACGCACTTTAAACAGTATAACATAAGAGAGAATACAGCTCAAGCAAAACCAAACAGAACCAGTTCAGATGTACATGGCTGAACTGGTTCTGTCTCCTACTCCTCCGCTTTTTCCCCCTCCGCGTATACAGGCGTGATCACAATATTTTCCGCCGCCACTCCCGTCTTTCTTGTCACAATATCTTCGATCTGCGCCCGGTTGGCGTCGCTTAATTCCGCCGCGTTGACCACTACATCCGCAGAGTCTTCCGTCAGACTGACTACTGCTTCACTGAATCCTTTCGAGGCAAGAAGCGTCTCTGCCGCCGCCTCCTTTTCCGCCATTTCTGTCATAGCCACCATCTGGTTGACCGCTTCCTGCTTCTGCTCATCACTTAAGTTTTCATTGTCAATGATCTCCAGCAGAGATTCTTTGTTCTGGGCCCGGACCTGTTCTCTTGTCACCTTGGCTTCCGCTACCACGCCGCTGGCCTCTCCGCTTGTTAGTACCGCTTCTCCCGGCGTCCCTTCCACGCTTCCGTCCTCAGCTTCTGAATCCTGGCTCTTGATATCTTCTGAGGAAGCGGCCGTATCTTCCTGTGAGATATCCAAAAGTTCCTGGCTTGCCAGATCGGCATTAGCCTCCGCGGCGCTGTCCTCATCGGCAAACAGCCGCCCTGAATAATTCAGATATCCCGCCGCCGCGATCATGACTGCCAAAACCGCAATGATGATCTGATTTTTTTTAAAGATTCGCTTCACTGTCTCTTTCCCTCCTGGCAATAGATTTTAATTCTTCTTCATTATCCTAATCTTATGCGTGTCTATCCCAAATAATGCTTGGACCGCTTCTGTAATATTCTGTACTACCACCGGGTCGTCTCCGCCTTGAGCCAGCACCACCACTCCTTCCACCTGGGGCGTGATCTCTTTGCTCACGTAGGGCTGCTGTCCCTGGGAATCGTCCTCTTCATAAACCGATGTCTCCGTGCTTGTGGAATTGCTGGTAGTCCGGGTCCCTCCCTGGCTGTCAGACTCTGTTACCGTCTCTTCTCCCGCTTCTACATCCTTCTCCACCACCCTTTCCGCGGAAGACTCCAGCGTGACCATAACAGCCACTTCCCCGGCGCCCTCCATCTGGGAAAGGACCTCAGACAAATGCTCCTCCATATACCGGGCGTAATCCTCTTGCGAAATACTCCCGCCCGTTTTCCCGCCTGCCCCTGTTTCTTCCTCCTGCCGGCTTTCCTTTGACTGATTCTCTGTCGGTACAGCGATCACCAGCAGGAGGATCCCCGCCAGGAACAGAATCAGGATCTGGTCTTTCTTCCATTTCCCCAACCGCAGCTTTTCTATCCATCCGCTGATCTGCTTCTTCTTATCTTCCAATCCGGATCTCCTCCACTTCCATCGGTTCTTCTTCCTGGGTTCCTACTGCTTCTGCTTCTTCCTGGAATCCAGAAACCTCTTCCATCTGCTCTAACTCTTTCAGATACTCCTGGCTCTGATACAGTTCCCGCAGCTGCCCTTCCATTCCAAACAGTTTCAGCACCGGAGACAAGACCAGCAGGATCAGGACAAGCCCGGTAAAAAAGCGGATATATTTCTGATAGCCGGATTCCGGCACGATGTGCAGCAGCGCCGTGACTAACACCAGATAAAAAGCAATATTCCGGATCCATTCATATAGATAATCAAACATCTTCTCCCATCCTTTCTCACAGGTCTGTCAGCGCCGCCACAATAACGATCGTCAAAAGAAACAAAAGAGCTGTGGTAAACACCACGCGCATCAGCAGACGGCACCCATCTCCCACGCTTTCTACACATCCAACGATTCTTTTATCAGAAACCGGCTGAATCAGAGCCGCCGTCAATTTGTACATGATCACGATACACCCGATCTGTACCAGAGGACCGACGCAAAGGGCTATGCAGATCACCGCTCCCGTCATCCCAATGCCGTTTTTGATCAGGACGGCCGTCCCAAGCACTACTTCTGTCACTCCCCCGATGGCATCCCCGATTCCAGGAATCGCCTCCGCTCCCCTTGTGATAGCGCTCTGTTTGATAGAATCAATGGCCGGGCTGATCAGCCCCTGGATCACATTTAAGCCCACCACACAGGCCAGAAGGGTTTTTAATGTCCAGGAGATTCCCATCTTGATAAGTCCCGCAAATTTGCTCAAGTATTCTTCTTTGGAAAGGAAATCCAGTACCCGGATCATAAAGTAAATATGGATCACCGGAAGAAGGAATCCCACGATCAAAAGCTGAGCCAGATAGATCAAGAACAGCACCAGGTTATAAAACGCTACCGCCGTCACACTTCCTTTTGCCGCGGCAACCGCCAGAAAGTAAATCGGGCAGAAGACTCCCATGAAGTCGGTAAGATCTTCAATCCCTCCGCCGACCCAGTCTGTCACCGCCTGGAAGGAATTTAAGCACAGGGCGATCAGAAGGATGTAGAGAATATAAAAGCTGACCTCTGAAATCTGACGGTTCTGGAACACGCTGGAGAAATTGGAGAAAACCGCGGCGATCACGGCGATCAAAAAGATATGTCCTAAGTTTTCCCCGCAGCTTCGCAGGGCGTAAAAGAACTGATCCATCACCAGCCGGTTTAAGAGCTGGGCGGACAGCGTCATATCTCCAGATAAGATCTCCATCAGGGTTTCCTTAAAATCCAGCTTTTCCTCCGGAAATAATTCTTCCAGAGAATCGTCAATCCCGCTGAAATCAAACTGTTCTAATACCTCTTCTTTCGCGGCGTCCTCCTGCCCCTCTTCGCTTATGCTGCCCGCGCCAGGGTCGGAAGCCCGCGCCGGAAGAACCGCGCCCCACAGAGCCGCCGCCAGCAGGACTGCTGTCAAAACCCACTTTTTTCCTTTCCTTCTCCCCTTCATGACAGGAACTCCCCAACGGTTTCTAAGAGGGCCGTCAAAATGGGCATACTCAGCACTAAGATCGTTAATTTCCCAAAGATTTCAATCTGTTGGGCGATGGTCTGGTATCCGGCATCTTTGCAGATGCTGGAAGCGAATTCGGCAATATAGGTGATTCCCAGCATCTTGATGAGGGTTCCTATGTAGGCGCCGTCCAGACTGATATAACCCCCGATCATGTCCACGGCTTCTGTGATCACCTGCAGATGCCCCAGGATTCCAAAGAAGATCACCAGGCTCAGTCCCGCGCTGATATAGATTCCGTATTCGGTTTTTCCTCCTTTAAACTGGACCGCCAGAAGGACCCCTGCTACTCCAATGATCCCTGCCTGCACGATATCCATGTTTTGTCCCCCTTATTTGATCGATGCCTTTCTACAGCGAGAACAGATTCTGGATCGCTTCAAACAGATCGTAGATATAAGGTACGATCCAAAACAGCACCAGGAGCAGTCCCGCAAGGCTTGTCAGAAACGCTTGTTCCTCTCTTCCGCTGTGTTTTAAGACCTGGCTTAACACCGAGACCAAGATCCCCACCGCCGCAATTTTAAATATTAAGTTTACACTCATGTACGCCTCCCCTTTTACAACAGCAGGACAGCCACAAACATGCCGCTCATCACGCCCAGGCAGTGGCACAGTCTCACCTTCGTCTTCATCTCTTCTCTCGCTTCCTCAATGGTTCCCCCAAGCTGTTCCAGGTATAGATCTATGGTCCTTATCTGAAGTTCTAAATCTGCGCTGCCAAGCTGAGCGCCAAGGCTTTTCAGCCGCTGGATCTCTTTGTCTGGAAGCTGGGATGTGCCCAGGGATGCATCGATACTCTCCGACCATATCTGCGGAAAGGTTCCTCTCTGGCGTTTCCCCATTTCCTTTGCAAGCCCCGCAAGCCAAGTCCTGTAGGGTTCTTCCTCACGCCTCCCGATCATTTCAAAGATTTCTCCCAGATGGGAGCGGGCATAACGCATCTCCCCCTGCAGGGAGCAGATCAGCCGCTGCAGGCGCAAAAGCTGTGTGTATTGACTGCGGATATCTCCTGCTTTCGCCATCCCCATCAGGGCGGCGGCCCCGACCACTAAGACAGCTCCCGCGATCTTCATCATGACAGGCTCCTTTCCGAATAGAGAAGGCTTCCTCTCTCATCATAGACCCCTTCCACCTGCCCCACATAGTCTTCCCGTCCCAGCACGATATAGCGCTCAAACCGCTTCTTTGCGATCATCTCGCCAAACAGCGGCTTTTTCTTTAACTCTTCCATAGACTGTCCGTGTACCGTCACCAGCATTTTACAGCCGCAGTGCATAGCGTATTCAATAGCATGTACATCTTCCGCTGTGCCGATCTCATCTGCCGCGATCACCTCCGGGCCCATAGAACGGATCAGCATGATCATCCCTTCTGCCTTAGGGCAGGCGTCCAGCACGTCAGTACGCATCCCCAGATGATTCTGAGCCACTCCCATGTAACACCCCCCGATCTCCGAACGCTCATCCACTACCCCCACCGACATGCCGCGGATATAGGTGTTCCCGCCTGAAACCTGCCGGACAATATCCCTAAGAAGGGTAGTCTTTCCGCAGCGGGGCGGGGATACGATCAGCGTATGGCAAAGTCTTTTATTTCCTGTAATAAAAGGAAAAATTTTATCCGCGCATCCCAGCACCTCATGAGACATACGGATATTGACAGAAGAGATATATTTTAGATTCTTCACCCTTCCGCCTTCCATGATCGCCTGTCCTGCCATTCCGATTCTATGTCCTCCTTCGATGGTAATAAATCCCTGGCGCATTTCCTGTTCGTATGCGTACAGAGAATAGTTGCTGACATATTCCAGCAGTTCCCGGATGTCCTCTTTTGTCACCTGGTAAGGTCTGCCCTGGCGCCGTCCTGGAATCAGTTCTCCGCCCCGATAGATCAGCATGAGCGGCTGCCCTACCCGCAGCTTGATCTCCTGAAGAAACGCATATTGCAGTTCTTCCTTTTGGATCAGGATCCGCACGCTTTTTGGCAGTACATTTAAGATTCTCTTTTCCTGCATTGTTGTCCACCTCTTTATACACCAATATATGTTGCGGCTTTTCATTTATTCCTGAATATGTTACAATCCGGGTAATTGATTTTTATCCTGATCTGGTATAAGGAGGTCTGTTATGATCGCTATTTTTTTAGCGCCTTTCTATGTTTTATTTCATATTTACATTTTCCGCTGGCTGATCCGCTGGATGTCTGCCTGCAGCGTGCATTTCCAGAAACCGCTGTCAAAGGGATTGGTCCTGGCAGTCTACTGTTTTCTTGCGCTGTCCATCCTGCTGGCCTTTTTTCTGCCGTTTCGTTGGCTCAAAGCGCTCTCTAATCTTTGGTTCGGAGCGATCTGCTACATATTTCTGGTGGTAGCGGCCGCGGACTTGATCCGCCTGGTTTTGAAATATCTTGTAAAAGTCCCGGCGGAAACCCTTTCTTCCCGGAAAGTCTTCGCTGCCGTTGGAAGTGTGTGTATCCTTCTCATTCTATCCCTGACCGTCTGGGGTTACGCATGCGCCCGCAATATCCAGACTACTTCCTACCAGGTAGCTGTGGACAAATCCTGCGGCCGTCTGGACTCCCTCCGGATCGTCCTGGCGGCTGATCTTCACTTGGGATACAATATGGGCGAAGCCCAGATGGAACAGATGGTAGAAAAAATCAACGCCCAGGATCCGGACCTTGTTGTCTTTGCGGGAGATTTCTTTGATAACGATTTTGATGCGGTAAAAGATCCTGACCGGATTGCCGCCATTCTCCGAAAGATAGAGAGCCGTTACGGCGCTTACGCCTGCTATGGCAATCACGATATTCAGGAAAAGATACTGGCCGGATTTACCTTCCCTTCTAATGAAAAGAAAGTCAGCGACCCTCGGATGGACGCATTTCTTGAAAATTCCGGCATCCGACTGCTGCAGGATGAGTCCCTGCTGATCGAAGATTCTTTCTACCTTATTGGGAGAGCCGACCGTGAGCGTCCCGGAAGAGGCATAGATAAGCGGATGACGCCCGCAGAATTGACAGAAGATATGGACAAGACAAAGCCCATCCTGGTCATAGACCATGAGCCGGATGAACTCGCTGATCTTGCGGCCGCAGGCGTGGACTTGGATCTATCCGGGCACACCCATGATGGACAGTTGTTCCCCGCCAATCTGATCGTCAGCCTTCTGTGGGAAAATTCTTACGGATATCTGGAAAAAGACGGTATGCACAATATTGTCACCTCCGGCGTGGGCGTCTTCGGACCAAATATGCGGGTAGGGACAAAGAGCGAGATCTGTGTGATCGACTGTCAATTGGGGCCGGGGGATTTTTAAAAATCCCCCGGCCCCAATTGACAAGCATCCGTATCTGTTTTACTCATTAGGTTTGAAATAAAACCGTCCAGAGACCTGCTCTGTCCGCAGCACATTTGTAAATGCGTGGGGATCCGCTTCCCGGATAGCCCGCACAACTTCCTTCTGCTCCGCGCTGGAGACAACGGAGTAGACCACCTTCCTCTCCCTGTGCTCATGGGACCCTTCTCCCTCCAGGATCGTAGCTCCGTGATTGCTCGTCCGGGAGATGGCTTCATACACGTCTTTCGCCTGATTCGTGACGACAAGAAGGGTCTGCTGCTGGTATTTCTTGTACAAGATATGCAGCACCTGGGTAGAGGCGTACTGGAAAAAGATAGAGTAAAGCGCCTTGTCCCATCCGAACAGGATACCCGCCGACACCAGGATCACAGCATTGATCCCCAGCACAATATTGAAGGAGTCCACTCCCTTCTTCTCGGACAGGTGAATCGCGATAAAGTCTGTTCCTCCTGTGGTCGCGTTGACCGCCAGGCACATGCTGATGACAAGGCCGTTGATCATGCCGCCAAAAATCGAGATCAGCAGGGTATCGTATGTGATCACATAAGCCGGAAGGATATCCGTCAGCACACTGGTCAGCACGATCGACAGACCTGAGAACAGAGTAAATTTCTTCCCGATATATCGATAGCCGATATATATAGGCACGGCGTTGATCGCCACGTTCAGAACCGTATACGGAATCTCAATATGAAAGAATATCTCTCCCGCGCGCTGGAACAAAAGTGTCAGACCTGTGGCCCCGCCCGGGAAAAGTCCTCCCGTGCGCACGAATGTCTTGATATTCAGCGCCATGATGGCAGATGCGGCAGCAATAACGAGAATCCTTTTGATATCCTTTCCTGGTTCAAATTTCATAATATCCTGAAACCTCTCTTATGATTTTTCTTACCGCCGAAGCGTATATTCACTGATTCCGCTGTTAAAAAAGGCTTCGACAGCCCGAATCATAAAGGCGCAGTCCCGCACGCCCGCAGTCTCATAGGCTGAGTGCATGGAAAGCTGAGGAAGTCCAATATCCACCGCGTTCATAGACACCTGGGACATGGCGATATTCCCCAGGGTACTTCCGCCTTGCATGTCGGAGCGGTTGGCGAAGAACTGAAGGGGAACTCCCGCCTTTGCGCAGATCCCTTTCCACACAGCGATGCTGACCGCATCGCTTGTATACTGCTGCCCGGCATGAGACTTAACGACTATCCCCTCATTCATATAGACACAATTGTTCTCATCCGTCTTCTCCGGATGGTTCGGGTGCACCGCATGGGCGTTATCGCAGCTGACCATAAAGCTGGACGCCACTGCGCGGCGCAGTTCCTCCGCCGTTTTCCCCAGGCCGTCATTGATCCGTTCCAGCACATCCCGAAGGAACGTAGACGCGGCGCCCTGCTTTGTATTGGACCCAACTTCCTCGTTGTCAAAACAAGCGAACACATTCACCGCGCGCTTATCAGTCCCTCTCAAAAATCCGATAAAAGATGCATAAGCGCTCTGCAGATCGTCCAGATGGGGTGCTGAGATAAACTCTCGTTCTTTCCCCCAGATAGAAGGCTGCATGCGGTTGTAGAGATAGAGATCCATACCAAAAATCTCCTCCGGTCCCGCCTCCAGTTCTTCTGCCACGATCTGTCTTACAGCTCCTTGTGCATCGGCCGCTTCCCCCGCAAACAGAGGGAGCATATCCACCTGCTTATTGATGGAACTCTTCTCGTTGATCTCCCGGTTCATGTGGATGGCGACACTTGGGATCAGCGCCAGATCCCGGTCGATCTTCACCAATTTCTCCCGGAAGCCGTCTTCCTCCTTCAGGATAACACGCCCAGCCAGCGAAAGCGGCCTGTCCATCCAGGTGGCGCACAGACCGCTCCCGTATCCCTCTGTGTTGAGCTTCATATAACGGCCCCTTACCGAAAGTTCCGCTTTCTCTTTCAGCTTAAACGCAGGGGAGTCACTATGGGATGCCGCAACCTTAAAACTGTAATCCTCCAGCGCGGAGCCGACCCGGAAAGCAATGATGCTGGATCCGTTCCGCACTGTATAGTACGCTCCGCCCGGCCGGATATCCCAGCTCTCCCGCTCCGGAAGGCACTGGAATCCGTGTCCCTTGAGCATACAGGCAAAATTATCCGCCGCGTGAAAGGCGGTGGGACTGTCCGCCAGAAAACGGATCAGCCCCTGTATATCCTCATCATACATTTCCATGTCTATTTCTCCTCATATGCGGCGTAGCTCTTCAGAATATCTTTAACAATGCCTACTGCCAGATCCATACCCTCTACTGTGATGTGTTCAAAGGGGCCATGGAACGCGGATCCGCCTGTCCCAAGATTCGGACACGGCAGCCCCTTGAAGCTGAGTCTCGCTCCATCCGTGCCGCCGCGCACCGGGGAAATATCCGGTGTAAGCCCCGCGTCTGTGATAGCCTTCTTGGCAATGTCAACCAGATGCATGCAGGGTTCGATCTTCTCCCGCATATTGTAGTAAGACTCCGCGATCTCCAGCTCTACCGTTCCCTCGCCGTACTTCTCGTTCATTTCCTTTTGGATCCGGCGCAAGGTCTCATGACGCTGCTTAAATTTTTCTCCGCTGTGGTCGCGAACCAAATACCGCATCTGCGTCTTCTCCGTATTCCCATTGAAAGCCATCAGATGGAAGAACCCCTCGTACCCTTCCGTTGTTTCCGGCCGCTCGTCCGGCAGTCTGGACTGAATCTCCATGCCGATGAGCTGGGAGTTCACCAGGATTCCTTTTGCGCTGCCAGTGTGCACGTTCACACCGTGGATTGTAAAATATGCTGTGGATGCGTTAAAATTCTCAAACTGAATCTCGCCTTCGATATCTCCGTCCAGCGTATAGGCAAAATCTGCGCCAAAGCGTTCCACATCGAAGTTTTTAGCGCCCCGCGCGATCTCTTCATCCGGGGTAAAGCCAATACAGATCTTTCCATGGGGGATATTCTCCTTCAGGATCTCATCCGCCGCTGTGATGATCTCCGCTATGCCCGCCTTGTCGTCCGCGCCCAGGAGCGTAGTTCCGTCTGTGGTGATAAGGGTTCTCCCTTTCATGTTCTTCAGATGCGGGAACTCTTTGACAGAGAGCACTTTCCCGCTCTCTCCCAGTTTCACGTCCTCTCCGTTGTAGTTCTTGGTGAACTGCGGATGGATATCCTTTCCGGGGAAATCCATCACAGTATCCATATGGGCGATAAGACCGATGGCCGGCTTGTCCTCATAGCCGGGAGTGGCCGGAATCTCCGCGTAGAGGTAGCACATGTCGTTGAGTTCCACTTTTTCAACACCAATGTCCTTTAACTCCTGCGCAAGAAGCCTGCCCAGTTCAAACTGTCTCTGGGTGGACGGAACCGTCTCGCTCGTTTCGTCACTTGTCGTCCAGACATTTACGTACCTTAAAAATCTCTCATATGCCTTCATAGCTTTTTCCTCCTTATTCTTGAAATGCCAGGGATCCGCGTCTTCTTGCGGCCCTGACATTTTTATGTTCGTTCTATTTTATTAATCCTCGTCTTCCACCAGCTTGTTCAGCTTCTTGTTTGTCGCAACCATGAAGAGCGCGCACAGAAGAAGAAGAATGAAGATTGCCACGAGAACCGGGAAGATATTCATGTTCTCAATGATCACCTGAACATAAGGGCTTAACTTGGAAGCGCAGAATGTCGCCACCGTGATAACGCCCATGAGAAGGGACAGGTATTTCTTCGGCGCGTACTTGCTGACGAAGGCGTTGCGAAGCGGTGAGAAGCACATCTCGCCGATGGTCAGAAGAAATACAAATCCTACCATCCACAGTACACTTACCTTATTGCCAGCCGGTGAACCCACGCCGCGGGTGAACTCTGCCAGCACGACCACTCCGAAGGCACATCCAAGGAACAAGAAACTTAATCCAATCTTCTGGAACATGTTCAGGTCGCCCTGGGGTCTCTCGGAAAGCTTTCTCCAAACAGCCGCCATCACACCGCCAAGCGCCACGCACAGCAGTCCGTTAAGAGAGGTGTTGATCCAGCCCGGCGCAATCTCGATCCCTGCCAGGTGCATATCCACGTACTCGGTCATATAGATGGTCAGCGCCAGCTCGTTCTGGTAGTAGAACAGCCAAAAGATAATAGAGAAAGCAGACACAAGGATGATGGCCCACACTCGTCTCTTCTCCGCTCGTGTCAGAGGCTCAGCGGACTTTTCTTTCTTCTTGTCCTTCTTGCTGTCCTCGCCGATGATATTGCCTTGAGTGTCTGTCAGGTATTTAAAGGGTTTTTTGCCCTGGCCCTGAAGAGATTTCCAGTTTGCCACAAACCATACGGCAGCGATCAGGCAGAATACGGCGCTTAAGAAGAAACACTGACGGAATCCCAACACATCGCCGTTTTTAAATGTATTCAGATACAGGTAGCCCGTTGCCACAGATCCCACAAAGGAGCCGATATTTACAAAAGAATACTGGATTGAAAACGCGGAATCCAGCATACTCTTATCATCATACATACGTCCCTGTATCGCGGACAGATTGCCCTTGAAGAATCCGGTTCCGATAGAGATGACGATCACCATCAAGTTCACCATAGCCGCGTTTGCCGCCTTCCAGCCGATCAGGTAGCCAATAGCCATGATAACACTTCCTAAAGGGATGGCGTATCTGGCTCCCAGCCAGCGGTCGCTGATGTAGCCGCCGATGATCGGCGCCAGGTAAGTATAGGCTGTCAGGTTGGCCGCGATCACGGCAGCCTGCGCATTGTCGATCCCCAGACCGCCCTCTCCCACCGCCTTGATCAGAAACAGTAGCAAAATTGGCTTTGCCCCGTAGTAAGCCAGTCTTTCAAACGTGAATGTCAGATTGCAGACATAAAAGCCCCAAGGGTGCTTTTTCTTCACTGCTGTTGTACTTTCTCCCATTTTTCTCATTTCCTCCTAACGTTCAGCATCATACCTAAAATTCTACATCTGTACCACCTGAGACTCAAACAAGAAAAAGCTATGCAGTGATAAGGAAAAGTTATTCTTCCATTTTATCTTTCAATATCTTAATGAATTTCGATACATTCTTTTTCTCCGACGCGCGGAAATAATAAAGCCGAATCGCGCATGTCTCCTCATAGTCCGCCAGCTGTCGGATCTCCCCGTCCCCGCGCCAAAAGTAACGGCTGTCTACAAAGGCGAAGGCATCGTTAAACTCCACCTTGATCTTCATGGTCTCCACATTCTTCACCTCGATGAACCGACACCCGTCCTCCAGGCGGCCGCGAGCTTCCTCCTGGACGCTGCAGCTGTAGGAGGAGGCCAGATAGCACCGATGCCCCCGCAGGTCATCCAGCCGGAGCGGTCCGTAAGGGATCGTAGTATTCTTACCCACATAGACACCGATCCGGGAACCGGTTAGATTCTCCCCCGCCACCCCAGGCTCATCCTCCAGCGCCTGGTTTTCGTAGCCGATGAACACGTCCAGTTCATGGTTCTTCATCATCCGGGCTCCGATCATATTATCCAGATTGTAACACTCCATCTTCTCACCAACCCTCAGGAAATTGGGATCATACACCTGCTCATAAGTCATCCACATCTTCTTGTTGATAGCGCTGTCAATTCCGATGTACGTCACCTCCCGATTCCGAAATTGCTCAATCTCCCGCGTCATCCGCGCCTCTATCTCCAGCATCTCCTTAGCCCGGCGGTAAACAATCTGTCCCAACTCTGTGGGAACTACCTCGCCCTTGCCCCGGTTGATCAGTTTTCCGCCCGCCATTTTCTCCAGAGATGAGATGTTCTGGCTGATGGCCGTCTGAGACACATAGTTGATGTTGCCCGCTTTTGTAAAACTCCTGTTCTCGATCACATCTACAAAATATTTATACTTCCATATACTGCTCACATCCGCGCCCTCCCGCCGGGAAATAAGAACTGGTTATCCGCCTTTTCCAGCTCTAGTAGCTTCACCTTTTTCTCGATTCCCCCTGCATACCCTGTCAGGCTGCCATTGGCCCCTACCACCCGGTGGCAGGGTACGATGATAGAGATCTGGTTATGGCCCACCGCTCCGCCTACCGCCCGGGCGGACACCTTCTTTCCCCCTCTTTTTCCGGCCAGTCTGCCGGCAATCTCTCCATAGGTCATAGTCTGACCGTAAGGGATCGTACGGAGGATTTCCCATACTTCTTTCTGGAAATCTGTTCCTCTTAAGTGGAGCGGCAGGGGAATCCGCGGCTCTTCTCCCGAGAAATAAATGTCCAGCCACTGTTTCGCCGCTTGAAATAGGGGAATCTCTTTTTCTTCCCGCTCTTTGTCAAGATGAAGCCCAAAATATTTCTGTCCTTCAAACCATAATCCGGTAAGGCATGTTTCGTCTGCCGCCAGCAAGATCCTGCCTATAGGCGACTGATAATGACTGACATACTGCATAACCATTCCTCCTTCTTCTGAATTTTTCTTTTTGAAAAACCCCGTATCCGTCTCACACGGTTACGGGGTTCCTATGCTCTTTATGGATCCTTTTATTCTATTCTGTCAGAAAGACGGCTTATTCCGCTACATCCTTCATACTGAATGAGAATCTTCCCATCTTGTCTTTTCCAAGGCATACAACTTTTACAACATCGCCCAGTGTCAGTACATCTTCCACATGGTTGACTCTTTCTTTCGCAAGTTTGGAGATATGCACCATTCCCTCTTTGCCCGGCGCGAATTCCAGGAACGCGCCGAACTCTTTGATGCTGACTACCTTTCCTTCCAATACCTGTCCCGCCTCAAAATCGGTGACAATGATATGGATCAGCTTGCGGGCCTCTTCCATGCTTGCCGCTTCTGTTCCGCAGATGGATACGGAGCCATCGTCCTCAATATCGATCTTCACTCCAGTCTGCTCGATGATCGCGTTGATGGTTTTTCCTCTCTGGCCTACCACATCGCCAATCTTCTGAGGATCGATCTGCATCTGGATGATCTTCGGAGCGTACGGCCCTACTTCCGGTCTTGGCTCGGCGATAGTCTTTGCCATCACTTCATCTAAGATGTACAGTCTTGCCTTCCTTGTGGCCGCGATCGCCTCCTCGATGATCGGTCTGGTCAGGCCGTGGATCTTAATATCCATCTGGATCGCGGTGATCCCTTCATGGGTTCCAGCCACCTTGAAGTCCATGTCTCCAAAGAAATCTTCCAGTCCCTGGATATCGGTCAGCACCAGATAATCATCATCGGTCTCACCGGTCACCAGTCCGGCAGAAATACCTGCCACCGCAGACTTGATCGGCACTCCCGCAGCCATCAGGGACATAGAGGAAGCGCACACGCTGGCCTGAGAGGTAGATCCGTTGGACTCGAAGGTCTCTGATACGGTACGGATCGCGTAAGGGAACTCTGTCTCATCCGGCAGTACCGGGAGAAGGGCGCGCTCTGCCAACGCTCCGTGTCCGATCTCACGGCGTCCCGGTCCTCTGGAAGGTCTAGTCTCTCCCACAGAATAGGAGGGGAAATTATAATGATGCATATATCTCTTGGAAGTCTCCGCCTCATCCAATCCGTCCAGTCTCTGGGCCTCCGCAAGGGGAGCCAGTGTAGTAATCGTACAGATCTGGGTCTGTCCACGGGTAAACATAGCAGAGCCGTGGACTCTCGGGATCAGATCTACTTCTGCCGCCAAAGGCCGGATCTGGTCAATCGCTCTTCCGTCCGGACGCTTGTGATCCTTTAAGATCATCTTGCGCACCGTCTTCTTCTGATACTGATATACTGCCTCGCCAAGCACTTCCAGCCAATCTTCTTTCTCTGCGAAAGCTTCTTCCAGCTTCTCCGTGATCTGGCGGATATTTTCCTCTCTTACCTGCTTTTCATCAGTAAATACCGCTTCTTCCATCTGAGCCGGAGGCACGATCTCCTTAATTGCCTCGAACAATTCTTCCGGAACCGCGCAGCTCTCATAAGAATGTTTCGGTTTTCCGCACTCTGCCACGATGGTCTCGATGAATGCGATCACCTTCTGGTTCAGCTCATGCGCGGCAAAAATCGCGTCGATCATCTGCTGTTCCGGAACTTCCTCCGCCCCAGCCTCGATCATGATCACTTTCTCTTTGGTAGACGCAACCGTCAGAGACAGTTTGGAGACTTCTCTCTGGGCCGCTGTCGGGTTGAATACCAGTTCGCCGTCGACCAGTCCCACTTGAGTAGAAGAAATCGGGCCGTCAAAAGGAATGTCTGAGATGGTAGTGGCAATCGCCGCTCCCAGCATAGCCGTCAATTCCGGGGAACAGTCCTGATCTACAGACAATACCAGATTCTCCAGCGTTACGTCATTGCGGTAATCCTTTGGGAATAACGGACGCATGGGCCGATCGATCACACGGCAAGTCAGGATCGCGTTCTCAGAAGCCTTGCCCTCTCTCTTGTTAAAACCTCCCGGAATCTTTCCTACTGCGTACAGACGCTCGTTATACTCCACGCTGAGCGGGAAAAAGTCGATTCCTTCCCTGGGTTTCTCTGAGGCGGTAGCCGTACAGAGCACGGTTGTATCTCCATAATGCATCAGCACCGCTCCATTTGCCTGCTTCGCTACCCGGTCCACATCCACGCGCAGCGTTCTGCCGGCAAGTTCCATTTCATACTTTTTGTACATAGTGGTCTCCTTTATCTTTTTTTCTTCAGGGAAGGGAGCGCCGAAACTACTGAAAAATACACTTTGCGAAAAGAAAATATACTTTTCAGTGGTCTCGGAGTCTCTCCCTGCCCATAATCTTAGTTATTGTATCATATCTGCCGGGATAACGCAATTAGGGACGGGGTATTTTTAAAAATACCCCGTCCCTAATGAAAAGAATTACTTTCTCAATCCAAGTCTCTCGATCAGTGAACGATATCTCTCGATGTCGATCTTCTTCAGATATGCCAGAAGTCCTCTTCTCTGTCCTACCATCTTCAGAAGTCCTCTTCTGGAATGATGATCCTTCGGATTGTTCTTGAAGTGCTCTGTCAGGTCATTGATCCTTGCTGTCAGGATCGCTACCTGAACCTCCGGTGAACCTGTGTCTCCCTCGCTTCTTCCATACTCAGCGATAATCTGTTCTTTCTGTTCTTTTGAGATCATTCTAGTCTCCTCCTTTATAAACTTCATCTAAACGCCAGGTATTAAGTAATGGTCGGAGTTTCCGATTACCGAACACCGGCTGCTGCCACTAGGACAGTATAGCATATGCCTCCATCCTTCTTCAAGCATTTTTTATAAAATATTCCCGTCCGCTTTCAATATCCCGGTCAATCGCCGCTTTCATCTCCTGGATATCCGCGAATTTCCTTTCCGGCCTGCGGAAATCCAAAAGCTCCACCCGGACTTCTTTGTCATAGGCGCTGCCTTCATAGTCAAAAAGAAAACTTTCAGCCAAAACTTTATCTTCTGTGGAAACTGTTGGTTTGACTCCCACATTCGTAATCCCGGCATAGCATTTGCCGTCTAGCCAGGTTCTGCTGAAATACACGCCTCTGGGAGGAACAATCTTAGCCTGGGGCCACTCTACATTAAAGGTGGGGAATCCAAGTGTCCGTCCAAGTCTCCTGCCGTGCTCCACCACTCCTTTGATGCTGTAAGGATACCCCAGCAGCTTGTCCGCCAGCTGGATATTCCCTTCCGCCATCAATTCTTTGATATAGGTGCTGCTGATGATCCTGCCCTGGTACCGTTCTTTCTCCAGAACGATGGCTTCATAGCCATAAGCCCCGGCATATTCTTTCAGCATATCCGCGTCTCCGCCCTGCCCATATCCAAAATGAAAATCCGTTCCCACCACCACGTATTTGGCGTGGAACACTCCGCAGATGATCTCTTTGATGAATTCTTCCCCGCTCATTTTCCGAAGTTCTTCTGAGAAGGGACATTCCACCAGATAATCCATAGAATCTTCCAGATGAGCCGCCCGCTCCTCCTTTGTCATAAGGATTCCAGTCCGCTTCATATCGAAGGCGCAGACCGCCGCGCGGACCTGTTCTGTCTGCCTAAGCTGCGCCACCTTGCGGATCAAAGTCTGATGGCCTCTGTGAAGCCCGTCAAACTTACCAAACGTAACCGCGGATCTGCGGGTATCTTTATAATGTTCAAGTCCTTTTAAGTATTCCATAATTAATCCCTTCAGCTGCCGCAAAACATTTTTACTGCTTTATATTCTTGTGTCTTTTTCTGGTAACCATACAAGGCAAGGAAATCTCCTTTTTCATTATACAGCCTGACCCGTTCTCCATCTTCCGCGCGCCCTTCTGTCCGGATCATTCCCCGGCGGAGACTGTTCCCATTAAGCGCCAGCTTCTCCCACCTGGCTTCCACATACACGGCGGGATATTCCTGGAACAGAGAATCAATAGATCTTAAGATTTCTCCCAGGGTTCCCTGTTTCTGCCTCTGCTCGATTTCTTCCAGCGTATGGGCGCCGCTCTTTTCAAAAGGTCCTGCCTTTGTCCGCACCAGGGATTCCATACATCCAAAACATCCAATCTCTCTCCCGATGTCATCGCATAAGGTTCTGATATAGGTTCCCTTGGAACAGTTGACTCTCATCCTTATCCTTGGAAAATGGATATCCAGAATCTTTATCTCATGGATCCTCACCCTGCGCGCCTTACGTTCTACCGTCTTTCCTTCTCTGGCAAGTTCATAAAGCTTTTTACCATTTACTTTCAGCGCCGAATACATGGGTGGAATCTGATCATAGTCTCCTATGTAATTCTTCACCGTCTCTTTCAGTCTTTCCTCAGTTACGGCTGAGGCATCTCCTTCTTCCAGCACTGTTCCGGCTGTATCCTGCGTATCTGTCCGCACTCCCAGAAGAAGCACCGCCTCATAGGTCTTGTCCTGATCTGTCAAAAGCTCGCATACCTTTGTGGCCCGGCCAAGACAGATGGGAAGGACCCCTTCAGCCTCCGGGTCCAGCGTTCCCGTATGGCCGATCTTTCTCTGACCTGTGATTCCCCTCAGCTTAGCCACCACATCATGGGAGGTGAAGCCTTTCTCTTTATAAACATTCAAAATCCCATTGATCATACCGGTTCCCCCAGCTGATCCTCGATCAGGCCCGACAGATTGTTGAGCACGTCATGAGGGGTCCCGGCCATAGTGAAACCGGCTGCTCTTTTATGGCCGCCGCCGCCCAGATACTGAGCTATCCTGCTTACATCCACCTGTTCTTTCGAACGCAGGCTGACTTTATAGACACTGGGTTTCAGCTCATACATGAAAACGGCGACTTCTACTCCTTTGGTATCCCTAAGATGGCTGACAATCCCATCCAAAGCTTTGGGCTCTACGCCATAGAATTCCATCTCCCGCCTGCGGATATAAGAGGCGATACATCTTCCATCCATGAAAAGAATACTCTCCATCAGCGCCCGCCCCAGCACCTGGTTCTGGGCATAGCTCTTTTCTACATAGGTCTTGCGGATCAAGGCAGGCGCATCCACTCCCCGTTCCATCAGATCCGCCGCCGCCCGCAGAGTGGCCGGCGAGGCGCAGGAGTACTGGAACACTCCGGTGTCATGGACGATCCCAAGATACAGAGCCTCCGCTACAGGAAGCGTGATCTTCTCCTTGTCGATCAGATCATAGATCAATTCTGATGTGGAACTCGCATCGGGGACCACATAATTTTCTTCCCCGAAGCCTTTATTGCTGATATGGTGATCCACACAAAGCGTATGGGCCGCCTGTTCAAAAAGAGTCTGTGAGAATCCAAGTCTTTCCTTATCTCCACAGTCCAGACAAATGAACAGATCATACTTTTGATCCTTTGGCGCCTCATGTCGGATCTCCCCGGAACGTTTCAGAAACTGGTAGGACCTGGGAATCTGTTCCAGATAAATGTCCACCGTCTTCCCGCTGTAATTTTCCAGGATATAAAGATATAATCCCATACAAGAACCGGTACAGTCCCCATCCGGCCTCTCGTGGCCTCCAATGGCGATAGTATTTGCCTGCGCGATCATTCTATTGAGCATCTTTTTCACCTTCCGTCTCCATTTGGCCAGTTACTTCTTCTATCTTTTTAGACATATTTACACCATATTCAATGGATTGGTCCAGTATGAAATGAATTTCCGGTGTATTGCGCATGTTCAAAGTCCGTGCCAGTTCCCGGCGGATATACCCTTCCGCGCTTTCTAATCCCTGTATCGTCTCCTTCTGGGCCTTCTCATCTCCCAGCACACTGATATACGCCTTGCATGTCTTTAAATCCGGGGCCACCTCCGCGGCCACCACAGACGTCCATGGGGCAACCCTTGGGTCTTTCAGGCCGCCCCGGATAATGCTGCTTAATTCCCGCTGGACTTCTACATTCACTCTAGTGTTCTTAATACTTCTTTTCCGCAATTTTCTTCCTTCTTTCTTTTCAAAGCAGGAGGATTTTGAAAGGCCGTTTCAGATCCAAGACTATCTTGGAACTTCCACCATCTTGAACGCTTCCACCTGGTCGCCTTCCTTCACATCATTAAAGTTTGCGAATACGAATCCGCATTCATATCCTGCCCGCACTTCTTTCACATCGTCTTTGAACCGCTTCAGCGAAGCAAGAGAGCCTTCGTAGACCACGATACCATCCCGGATGATCCGTGCGGAACAATCTCTCTCAAAAGTTCCGTCCAGCACATAGGATCCCGCGATCGTACCAACGCCGGAAGCCTTGAACAGCTGGCGCACTTCCGCATGGCCCAGAACCTTCTCCTCGAATACCGGGTCTAACATACCCTTCATAGCCGCTTCCACATCTTCAATGGCATTGTAGATTACCCGGTACAGACGGATATCCACTCCTTCTCGTTCCGCGGTTTCTTTGGCTGTAGCATCCGGCCGCACATTGAATCCGATAATGATCGCGTTGGAAGCGGAGGCCAGGCTCACGTCTGACTCATTGATCGCTCCGACGCCGCCATGGATGATCTTCACCACTACTTCATCGTTGGACAGCTTCAGAAGGCTCTGCTTAATGGCCTCGACAGACCCCTGCACATCTGCTTTCACTACAATGCCCAGTTCTTTTAAGTTTCCTTCCTGGATCTGAGTAAACAAGTCATCCAGAGAAAGTTTCGTCTTTGTCTCTTCCAGAAGTTTTACTTTGCTCTGAGAAATAAAGGTCTCAGCGAAGCTTCTGGCTTCTTTGTCATTTCCGCAGCCTACCAGTACTTCTCCCGCATTTGGCACATCGTTCAGTCCCAGGATCTCTACCGGCATAGACGGTCCGGCCTCTTTCACTCGGCGCCCTTTGTCGTCCATCATAGCTCTGACCTTGCCGTGAGCCGCTCCTGCCGCCACCGCATCGCCGATACGCAGGGTTCCTTTCTGTACCAGCACTGTCGCCACAGGACCTCTTCCTTTATCCAGCTCAGCTTCCAGCACAAGTCCTCTTGCCCGCCGATTTGGGTTGGCTTTTAATTCCATAACCTCCGCGGTCAGAAGAATCATCTCCATCAACTCATCCAGACCTTCTCCGGTCTTTGCGGATACCGGTACAAAAATGGTGCTTCCTCCCCAGTCTTCCGGAATCAGCTCATACTCGGTCAGTTCCTGTTTTACCCGCTCTACATTGGCGCTTGGCTTATCAATCTTATTCACTGCCACGATGATCTCTACACCCGCCGCTTTGGCATGGTTGATCGCTTCAATGGTCTGCGGCATCACGCCGTCGTCCGCCGCTACTACCAGAATAGCGATATCTGTAGAGCTGGCTCCCCGCATACGCATCGCTGTAAAGGCTTCATGGCCCGGTGTATCCAGGAAGGTGATCTTCTCCCCGTTTCTCTCTACCACGTAAGCGCCGATATGCTGGGTGATACCGCCGGCCTCTCCGCCGATCACATTGGTATGGCGGATCGCATCCAAAAGGGAAGTCTTACCATGGTCTACATGGCCCATGACACAGACAACCGGAGGACGTTTCTTCAGTTTCTTTTCATCCTCTTCTTCCTCTTTCAGAAGTTCTTCGATCACATCCACCACTTCTTCTTTCTCGCAGAGGATATCGAATTCCAGCGCGATCTCTTCCGCGGTTTCATAATCAATCTCCTGGTTTACCGTCACGATCTTGCCCTGCATAAAGAGTTTCTTCACGATCACAGAAGGTACCACCTTCATCTTATCTGCCAGATCCTTGATAGTAAGGACTTCAGGAATCGTAATGGATTTGATTTCTTCCTCCTGCTTCTGGGCTTTCGGCTGGGGTTTCTGAAGCTGCGGCTTTGGCTCTGCCTTCTGCTTCTTTCCCTTTGGCTTGCGATCTTCTTCCTCACGGCGGTACTCTTTTTTCTTATAATCGTCTTTCCCTTTGCCTTTGCTTCTCTGCGGTTTCTGAGCCGGCGTCTCCGGAGCCGGGATGCTTCCCTGGTTCCGTCTTCCTTCATTGTTCCGCCTTTCTCCATGTCCGCCGGAACGGTTCTGGCCTCTCTCACCGCCCCTGCTCTGGCCTCTTTCGCCAAAGTTTCGATTCTGGTTTCTGTCGCCGCCTCTGCTCTGGCCTCTTTCGCCGGAATTCCGGTCGTTCCTTCCTCTTTCGCCGGCAGGTCTCTCCGCGTTTCCGCGCTCGCCGCCGTTTCTATCCGCGGCGCTTCTTCCGCTGCTATTCTTTTCGCTTGCGTTTACGGCTCTTCCCTGAGGCTGCTCAGATGGACGGCTGCTCTGCGCCGGCTTGGGGCTGTGATCCGCCTGAGTTTTCACCGGCTGCTGGGTCTGAACCTTTGGCGCCGCTTCCTGTTCCGCCGTCTTCGGCTGCTTTTTCTCAAGCGCTTTCTCAAATGCCTTCGCCACAGATTTTTCCGTTGAACGCACAGGCGCCTGCCCTTTTTCCGCCGCGGGACGGCCCGGCTGTCCCGGACGGTTCTGCGGTTTCGCCGGACGGCCGTTATTTACCTGCATAGGTCTTCCCTGGGAGATCCCAGACTTGCCGCCTCCTGCCGGACGTCTTCCCTGACGCGCTCCATTCTGGGTGTTCTGCGGACGGAAGACATGGACGATATTCTTCTTCTTTGGCGTTTCCCCCGCGGGTTTCTCTGCCTTCTCCGAAGACTTTTCCTCCTCTGCCCCGCTTTTGTTAAAGGCGGCTTTTACCATCTTTACTTCCTCTTCTTCCAGAGAGCTCATATGATTTTTCACTTCTATCTTCTTCCCCGCAAGGAACTCTACCAGTTCCTTGCTTGGAACATCTAATTCTTTCGCTAACTCGTATACTTTCATCTTCGACATACACACTACCTCCATTATGCAATTGTATTCTCTTCTGTGTCCAAATGTTTCCTGATTCCTTTTGCAAACCCCTCATCCGTCACCGCAAGGGATGCCCGGAACTCTTTTCCCATTGCATGGCCCAAGGTATCTTTATCTTTATAAAAATAGATTGGTACTCTATAAAAACTGCACATATTCTGGAATTTCTTCTTCGTATTCCCGGAGGCGTCCCCGGCTACGATCACCAGCGCGGCCCGGCCGGATTTTACCTCTTTCTCTGTGCAGAACTCTCCGCTTGCCACTTTCCCGGCCTTCACAGCCAGACCGATCAATGACAGCGCCTTATTCTGACTCAAGACATTCCATCTCCTTTTCCAGGGATTCATATACCTCCGGCGGGATCGCCTGGCCAAAGGATCGCTCCAAGCCTTTGCATTTCCTTGCTTTTTCCAGGCACTCTCGGTTGGGACACAGATAAGCTCCCCGGCCATTTTTCTTTCCGGTAGCATCCAGCAGGAACTCCTGCTCAGATGTGCGGATGACCCGGATCATCTCTTTTTTGCTGCGCATTTCCTGACAACCCACGCATTTCCGCAACGGTATCTTTTTATTTTTACTCAAATGATCACCTTATTCCTCTTCTGACTCCTGCTCTCCATCTGCTTCCCCGTCATAAACGGCATCTTCCGGCGCTTCCTCATAAGACTCATCATAGCCTTCTTCGTAAGCCCCTTCTTCGTAAGATTCATCCTCGTAAGACTCATCGTAGTCTTCTTCATACATTTCTTCCTCAAACACGCCTTCGCTCATCTCCATATAGTTCTCCGGCAGTTCTCCAGATTCGATCGCCTGAGTCTCGCTCTTGATGTCGATCTTATATCCTGTCAGCCTCGCGGCCAGTCTGGCGTTCTGTCCTTCTTTGCCGATAGCAAGTGAAAGCTGGTAGTCCGGCACGATAACGCTTGCCGTCTTCTCATCCGGGTCTGCCATAACAGAGATGACCTTCGCCGGGCTTAACGCGTTCTCGATCAGGATCGCCGGGTTATCGCTCCAATTGATGATGTCGATCTTCTCTCCCCGCAATTCATTGACGATGGCATTGACTCTGGCTCCATTCATTCCCACACATGCGCCTACCGGATCTACATCCGGGTCGTTGGACCATACCGCGATCTTGGTCCTGCTTCCAGCCTCTCTGGCAATGCTCTTGATCTCCACAATCCCGTCTCTGACTTCCGTCACCTCTGATTCAAACAGACGCTTTACCAATTCCGGATGAGTACGGGACACTAAGATCTTTGGCCCTTTTGTGGTGTTCTTTACTTCTACCACATACAGTTTGATCCTCTCTGTCGGCTTAAACACCTCTCCTTTTACCTGCTCGTTTTCTGTCAGCATGGCGTCTGCCTTACCCAGGTTGATGCTGATGTTTCTCCCCACATAGCGCTGTACGATTCCCGTCACGATATCTTTTTCTTTCTCAAAATACTGATCGTAGATCACCTTGCGCTCTTCTTCCCGGATCTTCTGCAGGATCAGGTTCTTCGCGTTCTGGGTCGCGATACGTCCAAAGGATTTAGATTCAATAGGGATCCGCACGATATCGCCGATCTCATAAGTACTATCGATCTCTTTTGCCTCTTCCAGGCTGATCTGCTCCAATTTGTCTTCCACTTCTTCTACCACCTCTTTCTCGGCGTAGAGCTGGTAGTCGCAGGTCTCCCGGTCCATGATCAATTTGATATTGTCGGCTTTCCCAAAATGGTTCTTACAGGCATTTAAAAGAGAATTCTCGATCGCGTCCAGCAGAGTCTCTTTGCTGATGTCTTTCTCCTTCTCCAATAGGTTCAATGCTTCCAGTAATTCCGTATTCATTCGTTTCTCCTCCTTAATCTAAAAATCAAACGCCAGGCGGATCAAAGCGATATCGCCTTTGTCAAATGTTTTTTCCGTCTCGTCTGCAAGCGTAATGGTTACTGTATCTTCATCGTAATCTTTTAAGATTCCGGTAAATTCTTTCTGTTTGTCGATCATGCGGTAAGTCTTGACCTCTACCTCTTCTCCCAGGCTCCTCTTGAAGTCCTTCTCCTTCTTCAAAGGACGGCCAAGCCCTGGGGAACTCACTTCCATGATGTAGGCGTCTTCGATAAAATCTTCCTGATCCAAAAGATCCGAAAGTCTTCTGCTGACCTTCTCACAATCATCGATGCTGATTCCTCCGGTTTTATCAATGTAGGACCGGAGGTACCAGGTACTCCCCTCCTTGACATACTCCACATCTACAAGCTCAAATCCATATTCATCCACAATGGGCTGCAGAAGCTGTTCTGTTTTCTGCTCGTAAACTTCTCTTTTAGACAATGTAAAATTCCTCCTTACCAACAAAGAAGAGTGAACTTTCGTTCACTCTTCTGCCGGATTTCTATGTAACTGTAGGTTAGTATAGCACTCCTTTTGCAGAAATTCAAGGGTTTTCCTAATCTTTTTGAACTTTTAAACACCAAAAAACAAAACGTATTTGTGCAGATCTACTTTTCGTGCCGTCTCCACATTTTTCCAGTTCCTATTCCAGCAATAATAATTCCAGAAAGAGCACAAACCAATAGCCATATCTCCACCCCTTTATCGCCTGTATCCGGTGTTTGCTGTTGTTCTCTCATCCCTTCACTATCCGCCGAATTGTCTTGTTCATCTGGATTAGTTCCCATTCCTTCCTGAGAACTTAGTTTTGATAAGGTCACTTTCTCCAGCGATGTCTCAATCATTCCATTCTCATCTTCATAATAACGGTCACACTCTGGACAATACCAATACTCTATATTTCCAGTATGTTCACTATCCGGCTTCTTCTCATCTACTTTTTCCAAAGGATGTGTACAAGCCCCTTTACTCCGTACAATCACCTTACAAACGGCCATCTGATCTCTGTTGTCTTGTGATACACAATAAATATTTGTGGTTCCTTTGGATATTGCGGAAACTTTCCCTTCTTCCACTCTTGCAATATTTTCGTCCCCAGTCAACCAGAAAACCTGTTGCCGTGTCGCTTCATCTGGGGAAATCTTCACCTCCATTAATGCACTTCCACCAGTCTCTAATATCAAAAAAGTTTCTTTCAATTCTAAGCTCTCTACTGGCCGATAAGTTTCTTCTGGATTCTTATTTAAATAAATTGTATTTTCTGTCACTCCATTTCCGTCTATATCTAGCTCCACTGTACCATCACCACGGATTTGTTCAATCGATGTCCGTAATATATTTCCCGCTTCGATTCCCTGATTTTCAAATGAGTATGTGGTTATTTCTCCTTCTTTTTCCTCCGCAAGCTCAAAGCTCACAAGCCCTTTATCAACCCCTGCTATTTCTAATTTGTAATCCGCATCCTTGTAAAAACAGAGCACTTTTGCGTATTCTCCCGAATACGGTCGATAAACAACGGAAAATTGTCCATATTCATTTGAAATATTATTTTCCTCGCCGTCACGAAGTTTGGCAACCAATGTGCCATCTGGCGCATATACCGATACATCCACTGGACAGGATATAACTGATTTCAACGCAAACTGAACAGATTCTGGAATCTCTATTCCTTCTTCCAGATTAAAAAAGCATCTCTCTTCCAAAGTTTGGATTGTTTCCTTAACAACTTCCTCTTTCTCAGAGTATCCACAATCCGTAAAAATATTAATCAGGCCTTCTACTTTACACATATTCAGATAGGCTTCTTCTCCTTTTACACGCAACATATACAAGAGAGAATAATTATCATAGAAATCCCAGGCATTTTCAGCACTTTGATCAGTCAAAAAATTCTTTTTGCTTTCTTCGAGCTTTTCCCTATAGTGGGAAGATAACGTAGAGTAACCTTCTACATATGCAACTCCTTGCACCAGTTTTCCCACATCCATAATCCGATTTACAAAATAGGCTTCTATCTTAAGCACTAAAAGAAATTCATTTAAAGTTGCTGCACCTGTCTGTCCAATAGCAGCTTTTAGGATTGCATCTGAAATCTTAGCTTTTACCGATGTCTTATCCACAATATCCATTGCAAAGTCTGTTAATTCCCCCCAGGTCCCCTCTTTCATATCCCTTAAAATCTTTTTTGCAGCCAACCGCATTTCCAAGGGGAGGTCTAGGGCCAATTCTACTTCATTTAGAAATGTCCGGTACTGTTCATATACCTGCAATTTACTATCTAATTGTATGATATCTTCCACATGCTGTATTGACATATCTACAATATCCAGCGTTTTTGTCGCATACCCCATCGCTTTATAAAACTGTCCAAACCCAGAGGTCTCGTCCAGAGTAAATGATAATTTAAAAGAGTTCAAATCACTCCCCTGTGTTTTTACATCGCTATAAACTCCAATTGCTTCATTGGATCTTAATGCCTTTCGAAGTTCATTACGGTTCTTACATTCGTTCAATTTTTTAATCAACTGATCTGCATATACCTTTCCCGCTTCGGTTACCGTTCCTGACAATTTACTGACATCAGAAATATATGTCATTTTTTCCACATCGAAAGAAGCTGTTTCCATAAAATCATAGAGCATGTCCTGATACTTGACCACACCAGGATAATCCCCTTCTATATAGGTCGACAAATCCGTCCAGTCACTCAATTCATTATTGAAGATTAGACCGTCCGCAATCAAAAGACCTCTCGCAACTGCTCCTTTTCCGGTATTATGAAGCCAGTCATAAAAATTGTAAGCGCAGTAAGTCTCATCCGTAGTTAAGGTGAGATAAGCATAGCGCTCATTCGTCGTTTTACTTAAATACTGGATTCCTTCCTTTGCGTCTAAAAAACCGTACTGATTAAACAGCTCCGTATACCGCTGAAATTTTGTTTCCTCAGAAATTTCACTGTTGCTGATCTCTTCCCATTGTGCATAGACTGCATCTGAGGTGTACTCCTTTACTTTTTCAATAATAAACTGATCCGTTTTACTGGTTTCCTGATTGCCAGAACCGTTTCCATCCTGCCAAATAAAAATTGGATACTTCTCCCCCATTTTCCAAATATCCACAAAATCAAAGCCTGAAAAGTTGGATTCTAACTTAAACTCTTCTTCAGAAAGCTCTAATACACCAGAGGCACTTCCATCGGTATCTACTTCAGCAGTTCCCTTCGCATAATAACAATTATTTACTTTGACAGTTTCTATATCTCCTAAATATAAATTTGCCCACCCCACTAAAGAAGCTACTTTAGTCTCTGCCGTTACTATTCCTACATTATAGGATGAGTTGACATCAAACCTTGTACTTACACCTATAATTCCTCCTACACAAGACGACCCTTGTATTTTTCCTATATTATACACATTTCTAAAATAGCCATCTCCCCTATCTAAGGCAGCTTCTCCACATATTCCACCAACGCAATCTTCTCCAAACACATTCCCTTCATTACAAATTTCTTCTAAAGATGCTGAAATTGAATCAGCAGCAACAACATCTATACAACCGCATATTCCACCTGTCGATTCCTTTCCTGTCACTGTTCCAAAATTTTGAGTTCGTTCAATATCAAATCCATTACAATTCAAATTTATCCGTAATTGTCCTATAATTCCGCCCGTATATGATACCGTCCCTAAGATATCTCCATAATTATTACAATTTTTCAAAATAATCTTTTCAGAACCACCTCCTGACGTATCGGATCCCAAATTGTTTCCAATAGAAGCTCCACCCCATATTCCCCCAGTCCTAGTCCTACCAGATACTTTTGCTCTATTTGTTACAGAAGTTAGTGTTAACCCTTTATTCCCTCCAGAACTAAAAAATCCTCCTATCCCCCCTATATCTGAATTTTCTCCTATGACCTCGCCTTCCACATTACAATTCGTTATTTCTACTTTACAATATGCATATCCAACCAAACCGCCCACATATGATTGTCCTTTAATATAAATATTCTTCAATTGCAAATTTTTAATAACAAGTTTTCTATCAATCCAATTATATACTTCAATTGAATTAAACAACCCCACTCTATCCGAATCGCTATTCATATAAAGCCCATAAATTGTATGTTGTTTCCCGTCAAATGTTCCGAAAAAGTTCTCTACTCCTGGCCATTCATTTTTTGGTGCTGTCTTATCCCACTCATCATAATCTGTTATATCATTCAAGTAAATATTTTTTGCCAAAGCAAAATGGGCTGTCTGATATTCTCCTTCCTGATTGTTTACAACCTCTGCAAAAGCTAATAGTTCCTCATCTGAAGAAATCAAATATGGGCTTTCCTCCGTTCCATTTCCACCAGAAAATGGTGATTCATTCTCTACGCTCAATCGATTTTTCTGCTTTTGGGATTTTGCATTATTACTTAATTCAGAATTATCTTCAAAAGGCTTGTCTTCTTCCTGATTATCCAGCACATTGGAATCATCTTTCCCCAACTCTTGATTATCTTCTGTTATATTTTCTTTCTCTCCATTTTCAGGAGTATCGGTTACTTCTACCTCATTCTCTACTTCCGTTGGTGTAGCTGCCACTGTTTGCATAATACTTCCCGCACTTAATATAATCGCTACAATTAATGCAATTACTTTTTTCCACTTTATGCTCATATCTTTTCATCCCCCTCTATAATAATTCCCAAAATTATTATGAGGATTTTTCCTCATATCATCATAGATTAATTATATGGGATAATTAACAAATAGTAAAGGATATTTTTAATCATATATGAACAGTAGGGAGTAATTTATGATTTCATTTGAGCCTTTCAGAAAATTATTAAAAGAAAAAGGCATCAGCACCTATTATCTAAGACATAAATGTGGATTATATAATTTGGATAGTAAAACAATTCAAAGACTTATGGCTGACGAATCAGTTTCAACAAACACTCTAAATGCTTTATGCAATATTTTTGATTGTGATATTTCGGAGATTGTACAATTCATTCCAGACAACAATATTTCTCAAAACGAATGAAAGAAGTCTTGACTTTATCGCCAAGACTCTTTTTTCTCCTGTCATTATATTTTTCCCTCTTTAAACGCCATCATCATAGCATTGGTCAGGCTTAAGTCTTCTTCCTTCACCGGCATATCCTCCCGCTCAAACCATTCCGCCATGGAAAGTTCTTCCTGGTCTATGGAGATTGTCCCATCCCCATCCAGTTCGCAGAAGAATCCCATCAGCAAGGTATCTGAAAAGGACCAGGGCTGGCTCTTAAAGTATGTAATATTTTTCACCTTCAGCCCCACTTCCTCCATTACTTCCCGCTTTACCGTCTCTTCAATGGTTTCCCCCACCTCGCAAAAGCCTGCCAAAAGAGCGTACTCTTTGAAATCCCTCCCCGCGTATTTGGACATCAGGATCTTATTGCCGTGGGTCACGCCAATGATCACCGCCGGGCAGATCTTGGGAAATTCCATCAATCCACATTCCGGGCAGCGCATCATCCGTTCCTTCTCATCGCGCACCATAGGGACTCCGCAGCGGCCGCAGAACCGATGGCTCTCATACCAGCGGAACAACTGCCATCCGGTAATGCCGGCAAATCGCAGATATTTGGGTTTTGCTGTCCGGAACAGCCAATTGTCTTCCCAGGCAAATCCGTCCGCCTCTAGTCTGCGGCCTTCCACCTCCGGGTGGAGATAGAATCGGATCTCTTTAAGAGCCGTTTCCTTCCCGCCAGACTCATCGGGACGCCGGATGGAAAACAGATAGACCGCTCCCTGGTACAGCGACTCTCTCTCCTTTTCCCACCCCTTTTCCGCGTCCTGGAAAGTCGGGAAAACAATCTTCTCCCCATTTTGTTTCACCAGGGTCCGGTTTCCCTTATAGCACAGCAGGAAATCCTGTGCTTGCGGCAGCGCCGGGTGATAGACGTTATCATATTGATATGGCTGTATATCCTGTATCATGATCCTACCTCGCTTTCGTTCCCGTTCCATCCCGCTTCGCTGCCTTAAGGCGGTTCAGCGTGATCTCCCGGTCTCCAAACTGGACTTTCGTCTCTGTTCCTTCCTCAAACAGATACACCTCTTCCAGTTCATCTTTTTTCTTTAAGCGGATGCCCCTCACGCCCACGGCGCCTTTCTTCTTCTCTGACACCTCTTCCGCCCCAAACCGCAGAAAATATCCTTCTTTTGTCCGAAGGACTACCTGCTGGCTGTCGCTTACTACCTGTACGCTCACCACAGCATCCTCCGCCTGCAGCTTGGTGGCGGCAATGGTCCGTTTGGACACCTGGAATTCTGTTCCTGACACCTTCTTGATCATTCCCATCCGGGTGGCAAACAAAAGCTGGGCAAAGCGCATCTGTTCCGCATCGCAGATATAGATGATCTCTTCCTGGGTACTGTCATAGTTGCTCACATTGTCTATAGGCTGGCCTTTATCCCGGAACTTTCCAAAGGGAAGATCCAGCACTTTGACCTGATGCATCTTCCCATCCGCCGTGAAAATGCAAAGCTTTCCTGTATTCAGACAGCTGATCACGTATTTGTTCTCGGAATCCGCCGCCTCCCGATTTCTCTCATAAGTCGCCCGGTCTACGGTTTTCGCGTATCCAAACCGGTCCATCAGGAAGATAACCTCCTGCTCCTCGATCTTCTTCTCTTCAAACACCGCTTCCTGGGCGTTCTCGATCTGAGTTCTCCGCTTCCAGGAGAATTCTTTTTTCAACTGGTCTAAGTCCTGGATGATCACATCCGCCATCGACTCATAATTATTCAGGATATCCTCATAGCGTTCAATATTCTTCAGGGTTTCCTCATGTTCCTTCATCAAGGCTTCGATCTCCAGGCCGATCAGACGGTAGAGACGCATTTCCAGGATCGCTGTAGCCTGGCGCTCAGTAAAACGGAGCATGGCCGCCATCTTCTTGGAGATGCTGGATTTGAACTTAATATTCTCTGTCACGCCGTTTGTCAGACATGCCTTGGCATCTTTTACCGACTGGCTGCCCCTTAAGATCTCAATGATCAGGTCGATCACATCGCAGGCCTTGATCAATCCTTCCTGGATCTCTTTTTTATCCTTTTCTTTCGCTAAAAGCGTCTGGTATTTCCGGGTGGCCAGTTCAAACTGGAAGTCCACATGATGCTCGATGATCTTCTTTAAGCCCATGGTCTCCGGCCGGCCGTCTGCCACCGCCAGCATATTTACGCCGAAGGTATCCTCAAGCCTGGTCTTTTTATAGAGCATGTTGATCAGATTTTCCGCGTCTGCCCCCCGCTTCAGTTCGATCACGATGCGGATGCCTTCTTTGGAAGACTGATTGGAAATGTCGGTGATATCGCTGGTCTTCTTAGATTCCACCAATCCATAGACGTCGTTTAGGAACTTGCCGATGCCAGTTCCGATCATGGTATAAGGAATCTCTGAGATCACGATCTGGCTGCGGCCGCCTTTTAATTCTTCTACTTCCACTTTGCCGCGCAGCTTGATCTTGCCTGTCCCGGTCTCGTAGATCTGGAGCAGATCGTCTTTGTTTACTACGATCCCTCCGGTGGGGAAATCCGGCCCCTTGATATATTTCATCAGCTGCCTGGTGCTGATCTCGTTATTCTTCATATAGGCTTTCACGCCGTCGATCACTTCTCCCAGGT
This sequence comes from Lachnospiraceae bacterium KGMB03038, assembly GCA_007361935.1. Lineage (NCBI taxonomy): Bacteria > Bacillati > Bacillota > Clostridia > Lachnospirales > Lachnospiraceae > Lachnospiraceae bacterium KGMB03038. Next base: position 2,003,455 of record CP041667.1, read on the forward strand.
TGTGGGTTGGGATGCTCGTGGCCATGCCTACGGCGATGCCTTCCGCCCCGTTGACCAGAAGATTCGGGACTCTCACCGGAAGTACTTCCGGCTCTTTCTCCGTCTCATCAAAATTAGGGACAAAGTTCACAATATCTTTGTCCAAATCCTGCAGGTAGGCTTCCTGAGTGATCTTGGCCAGCCGGGCTTCCGTGTAACGCATAGCCGCCGCCCCGTCGCCCTCAATAGAGCCAAAGTTTCCGTGGCCGTCTACCAGTACCGTCCCTTTCTTAAAATCCTGGGCCATCACCACCAGGGCTTCATAGATGGAGCTGTCCCCATGGGGATGATATTTACCCATGGTGTCTCCCACGATACGGGCGCATTTCCGGTAAGGACGGTCGGCTTTCAGCCCCAGTTCATGCATATCATAGAGCGTCCTTCTCTGGACCGGCTTTAAGCCGTCCCGCACATCTGGAAGCGCTCTGGAAACGATCACGCTCATGGCATAATCGATATAGGATTTTTTCATCACGTCCGAATACTCGGTTCTTATGATCTGTGAATTCTGCATAATCTTTTCTCTCCTTTAGACGTCCAGCTCTGCTTCCAGCGCATTTTCATAAATAAATGTCCTTCTGGGCGGCACTTCTGTGCCCATCAACATCTCTGTCACACCAGAGGCCATCCTGGCGTCCTCGATCTCCACCAGTTTCAGCATCCGGCTCTCCGGGTTCAGGGTCGTCTCCCAAAGCTGCTGGGCGTCCATTTCTCCCAGACCTTTGTATCTTTGAAGGGTAAATGGGCCGTCATGAGTCTTCCGGTAATGTTCCAGAGCCTTATCGTCGTACAGGTACTCTTCTTCCCCTTTCTTGGGCATAGCCTTATACAGAGGCGGCATAGCGATATACACATGCCCTTCGTAAATAAGTTCCGGCATAAACCGGTAAAACAGCGTCAGCAGCAGGGTGGAGATATGGGCTCCATCCACGTCCGCATCTGCCATGATGATGATCTTGTCATAGCGCAGCTTGCTGATATCGAAATCATTGCCATAGCCTTCTGAAAATCCGCAGCCAAAAGCATTGATCATGGTTTTGATCTCTGCGTTGGCCAGGATCTTGTCAATGCTGGCTTTCTCTACGTTCAAGATCTTCCCCCGGATCGGCAGGATGGCCTGATACATCCGGTCTCTGGCCGTTTTGGCGGAACCGCCCGCCGAATCTCCCTCCACAATGAAGATCTCACATTTGGATGGATCCCGGCTCTCACAGTTTGCCAGTTTCCCGTTGCTGTCAAAAGAATATTTCTGTTTGGTCAAAAGATTGGTCTTCGCCTTCTCTTCTGTTTTCCGGATCTTGGCCGCTTTCTCCGCGCAGCCGATGACTTTCTTTAAGTTCTCCAGGTTCCGGTCAAAATACCGCACGATCTCGTCTCCCGCCACCTTGCTGACCGCGCGGGAGGCATCCGGGTTGTCCAGCTTTGTCTTCGTCTGCCCCTCAAACCGGGGGTCTGGATGCTTGATCGAAACGATAGCCGTCATGCCGTTCCTTACATCGGCGCCGGTAAAGTTAGCGTCTTTCTCTTTCAGGATTCCCAATTCTCTGGCGTACTGGTTGATCACTGTGGTAAAGGTAGTCTTGAATCCGGTCAGATGGGTTCCTCCCTCTCCATTATAGATGTTGTTGCAGAACCCCAGCACATTTTCATGAAACTCGTTGACATACTGGAAGACCACTTCCACCTGTATACCCTCCGCCTCTCCTTTAAAATACACCGGCTCATGGACCGTTTCTTTCTTGGAGTTCAGATCCCGGATAAATCCAAGGATACCCTCCGGCTCATGATAGACGATATGTTCTTTCGTCTCTCCCCGCAGATCTTCAAAGATGATCGTAAGCTCCGGGTTCAGATAGGCCGTCTCATGCATCCGGCTCTTCACTTCCTCCGCGCGGAACCGGGTCTTCTCAAAGATTGTATCGTCCGGCAGGAAATTGATCTTCGTCCCTGTCTTGCGGGTCTTCCCGGTCTTAGGAAGCAGCCCGTCTTCCAATTCTATCACCGGCACGCCGCGCTCATAGCGGTCATGGTGGACATACCCGTCCCGGCTGATCTCTACGTCCATGTAAGCAGACAAGGCGTTGACCACCGATGAGCCCACACCGTGAAGCCCGCCGCTGGTCTTATAGACAGAATCATCAAATTTTCCTCCCGCGTGAAGAGTGGTATATACGACACGCTCTGCGGACACGCCTTTTGCGTGAAGATCCACTGGAACTCCCCGTCCGTTGTCGGCGACCGTGGCTGAACCGTCCCGCTCTAGGGTCACTCGGATCTCGCTGCAGTATCCCGCCAAATGTTCATCCACAGAATTATCCACGATCTCGTAGATCAGATGGTTCAGGCCTTTGGTGGACACACTTCCGATATACATGCCCGGCCGTTTCCGTACCGCTTCCAGGCCTTCCAATATCGCAATACTGTCCGCATCATATGTATTCTTCTTCGCCATTGTCTGTAAATCCTTTCCTACATTTTTCCATGTCGTGACTATATTAGCACAAAATGTGGTATTAATCAAACACCTTTTATGGTGTCAGCACTGTATCTAGTGTTTCCGCCAGCACTTCCATGGCATTTCGCATCTCTTCCACTGTGTTGGTCTGCGCTCCGGCTTCTACCAGAAGGGTTTTGGGTTTCAGGTGCATATTATAGCGGTAGCTCTTCAGATAGATCCTCCGGGTGAACCCCGGATATTTTTCCGCTGCCGCGAGCTGCATCTGAAGAGAGAAGGCAAGATTGTCTTCTATGTACGGGTTCTTGAGGTAGTCAATACTGCCGTTTGCTTTGGTCCGGCTCATTCCGTTAAAGAACATGATCTGAGCCGTTGGCTTCCCATTGATTTCTGTCACCAGATGGGTCGATTCCCCCACTCCGTCCCTGTGCAGGTCGATAACCACCTCGATGCTCGGGTTTTCTTCCAGGATCTTCTGGATCTTTGGTTCCGCAAGCTCATAGGCACGGCTCCGGTCCAACTGTCCATCGATCAGATCGTAGACCCCTTTGTGGTGGATCGTGCTGATATGATACGTATCGTTCAACAGTTCCGTCAGATAATCTCCCATTCCTACAATGGAGGCGCTTTCATCCCCTTTCTTGGAATCAGCGAAGGCTTCCTGGGAATGGGTATGATAGACCAAAACCTTCGGGCCATCGCTTTTTGTATCGATCTTCATATTTTTACTGAGAAGTATTTCCGCGTTCAGTTGTTCCGGGTCTACTGCGGTACTTCCGTCCACAGTATAAAAATTTCCAATGAGATAATCAAAATTCTTTAATTTCTCAAGGGAGGTATCTATTGCGGAAGACGCTGCCTGGGCGGTATCAGCCTTTTCCTCTTCTCCGATCAGATTCCCATTCTCGTCTACCGCATTTTCATCATTGGCCTGCTGGGCCAGAATCATTTCGTAAGTCTCCTGATCTTCAATGGCGGTATCGGTCATGGTTTTCCCTTCCACATAACTGCCAAGAGGCACAAGTTCCATCGCTGCCTCTGCCGCCCAGCGGGAAGGCGCTTCTCCCGACCCGTCCTTACAGTAAGCAAATCCAGTCAGGTACGTATCCTCCGCTTTGCTTCCAAGGAACCTGTTCAGCTCCATTCTGGCTTCCTCCGGCAGATGGATATTTATGTGAAATCCCGCATATAAGATCAACATTCCCAGGATCACGACCATCAGTATCTGACTGATCCTCTTTTTCAACAAGTCCAACCATTTCACTCCGCTCAAACGCCTGGCTGTGATCTTAGTCCAAGGCCAGGTTTCTTATTTGTGTCTTAACACTATATGATGTCAGAATTTTAAATATGTGCATGTCCTTTTGAAAAATCCGCCTCACATGCGCATGCGCGTTTTTACTTCAATAAACTTCCTCTCTTCATAAGTGGTTTCTCTTTTCATAAGCGTTCCTCTCTTCATGAGCGCTCCTCTCTTCATAAGCGTTCTTCTCTTGAGAACAGCAGGTTGAGAGCCTCAGACAAGGTATAGCTGATCCGATTGATAGTATCGTCAATATCCTTTGGGGTGACAAAGAGACCGTTCAGGTGAGGAGAGATCAATTCCCGCACCAATTCATATTTTTCCGCCGCATTATATCCCTGAAGGACAACGCCTACTCCCTTCAAAGCTTCCGAAGTTTCCAGCGCCGCGATCAGGTTCTCCATGGCATCGTTTACGATCGTAGCCGCATCCACCACCGTAGGAATCCCGATCGCTACCACCGGAACTCCCACCGTCTCTTTTGTCAGGCCGCTGCGGTGATTTCCTACTCCGGATCCAGGATTGATCCCCGTATCTGTAACCTGGATAGTCCTGTTCAGTCGACGGGAGCTTCTGGCCGCCAGCGCATCTATCGCAATGATCATGTCCGGTTTCGTTTCCCGGACCACGCCTTTTACGATCTCTACCGTCTCCATTCCCGTCTGGCCCATAACGCCAGGCACGATAGCGCTCACCAAGCGTACCCTTTCTTCTCCCATAGCGTATTTCCCATATTCCTTCACGATATGCCGGGTAATATTCAGATGATCCACCACATACGGGCCCAGCGCATCCGGCGTTACCATACGGTTCCCAAGCCCTACCACCAGTACAGAGAAGTCTTCCTTTTCCATTTTCAAGAATCCTTCCAGGAATTTGGCCAGTTCCTCCGAAATCTCCCGGTGATAGTCCTCGTCCGGCACCGCCATTCCCGGCGCCTCCATCGTAATATAGGTTCCTACTGGTTTTCCCATCACCTTCGCTCCATTTTCCGTCTCGATCTTCACTTTGGTGATACGGATTTCCCTCTCTTCATCGTAATCCTCTTCCAAAACCACGCCCTGCACTTCCACATGATCCGACTCGAACCTTTCTTTTTGTTCCAGTGCCAAGTCCGTTCTGATACTATACTTCTCAATCATCCCATCAACCTCGCTGAACTTCAAGTTTCACTGACGGCCGCTCCTAATGCGGACCACAGCCGACAGCATCAGTTTTTGCAATATTTTGAGAAATATGTATTGACAGAACCCAAACCTTGGAATAAAATAAATTCGTATGTTTCGTTAGAACGTCCGTGTCCGGCTCTAACGAACTGGAAATCGATGAAATCGAAATATGGATATGGAGGTGGACGAGTTGGCTAATATCAAATCTGCTAAGAAAAGGATTTTGGTAAACGAAACAAAAGCGGCTAGAAACAAAGCGATCAAATCTAAAGTAAAAACTGCTGTAAAGAAAGTAGAAGCTGCTGTCGCTGAGAAAGACGCAGAAGCTGCAAAGACAGCTTTGAAAGCGGCAATCGTTGAGATCGATAAGGCTGGAACAAAAGGTGTTTATCACAAAAACACATGCTCTAGAAAGATCTCCCGTTTAGCAAAAGCAGTCAACGGAATCGCTTAATAGCATAGAAAAAAGACAGCCATAACCGTCGTGGCTGTTTTTTATTTTGTAAATTCCGTGTAAATTCCAGACGTAGCCTTTTGCAAAAAGGCTACGTCTGGAATTTACATTTACGGTGTACCATTTCGCATTTTGGGGTGTCACTTTTTGCGTTTTAAGGTGTACCCAAATGTATCTTTTACTCCAATTTAGAGTATCCAAAACTATTAACAAGAGCCTCTACTCTGCCGCCCTCCTGGCACATAGGACAGTTTCCCGCCTCATAGGCGCGGTAATCAGGCACATCTTTACTTGTAAATATTGTTTTAATATCCATTCCCGCAATTTTCGTAACTGCGCTGAAAATCGCACAAATCCCACATATAGTTCCGCCATAGTAAAGTATAGATTCAATCGCCCTGTTAATGGTTTTCCCTGTGGTAACAGAAGCAGCCAGAATCAACACCTGCTGATTCTTGACCATTCGCTGTTTATTATCCCTGAACATAATCTGGCCAAAAGGCGTGTATTCTGGCGTTACTACGGAAATATTATTTCCCGCGCTTAAAGACAACTGGCTGGAATCCGCCAGCTGCTCCGCCAAAAATGTCCCAATCACTTCTGTCTCATCCAAACAGACAATCGTATTTACAAAAGTATTGGCCAAATACTCCCCCGCCAGCTCTTTTGCGGTCTCCCTCGCATTATTATGTCTGGTTTTTATCGTTGACATATCGATATATGTATTCAAATGTGAGTTACTAGTAGCAAAATGTCCTTTCATAATTTTAATACGTGCTTTTGGATTTCTCACCGAACGCAGGTCTTCAAATCTCCCATCCATAGTTTTTCCTCCCTTCTGCAGGCATATTCCTTTTTTTGATACATCTATTCTATCATAATCGTCCTGCAAATTCAGCAAATTTACACGGAAGAATTACATTCGGGTACACCTCAAAATTCATTTTGGTACACCCCATCTTCCAAAAAGGTACACCCTTTAACGCAATTTAGGACGTAGCCCTTTTGCAAAAGGCTACGTCCTAAATTAAATAAAACTCTAATTATTGATCAGTTTATCGGAATCGCTCCAGCTGTAAAGACTTCTTACTTCTTTTCCGACTTTCTCAGAAGCGTGCTCGGAGGCCAGTTTCCTCATTGCGCGGAAGTGCGCCTGTCCGCCGGCGGAGGACATATCCAGAAGGAACTCTTTTGCGAAGGAGCCGTCCTGGATATCTGCCAGGATCTTCTTCATAGTCTTTCTGGTCTCATCAGTGATGATCTTTGGCCCTGTAATGTAATCGCCGTATTCTGCGGTGTTGGAAATGGAGTATCTCATTCCCGCGAAACCGGATTCATAGATCAGATCTACGATCAGTTTCATCTCGTGTACACACTCGAAGTACGCGTTTCTTGGATCATATCCAGCCTCTACCAATGTGTCGAATCCTGCCTGCATCAGCGCGCAGATACCGCCGCACAGCACTGCCTGCTCGCCAAAGAGGTCTGTCTCGGTCTCAGTACGGAAGGTTGTCTCCAGAACGCCCGCTCTTGCCCCGCCGATTGCCAGCGCATATGCCAAAGCTGTATCCAGTGCTTTTCCGGTGTAATCCTGTTCAACAGCCACCAGACACGGTGTTCCTTTTCCAGCCAGATATTCGCTTCTTACGGTATGGCCAGGAGCCTTTGGCGCGATCATGGTAACGTCCACATTTGCCGGAGGTACGATCTGTCCGAAGTGGATACAGAATCCGTGTGCGAACATCAGCATATTTCCTTCTTCCAGATTTGGCTCGATATCTTTTTTATACATTGCGGTCTGTTTCTCATCATTGATCAGAATCATGATGATATCTGCCTGTTTTGCCGCTTCTGCCGCTGTATAAACTTTCAATCCCTGCGCCTCAGCCTTTGCCCAGGATTTACTTCCCTCGTAAAGACCAACGATCACATCGCAGCCGGATTCTTTCAAATTCAGCGCATGCGCGTGTCCCTGGCTTCCGTAACCAATAACCGCAATCTTCTTTCCTTCCAGTAAAGATAAATTACAATCTTCCTGATAATAAATTCTTGCTGCCATTTTGTCATTCCTCCTACATTTATGAAATAGATTTATAGTTAAACAGGGGCAGAAGCTCGCCTTCTGTCTCCATTTAATTCCGGCTCACATCTGTCTCTACATTTTCTTTATGTTTCCGTCCTGATCGATCAGGGTTACGTTCTTCGTCCCCCGGTTCAGGCCGGTGATCCCAGTCCTTGCAAGCTCCAGGATCTCATACCCTTCCAGCAGATTAAGAAATGCTTCCAGCTTAGATTGAGCTCCCGTCAGCTCTACGATCAGAGACTCTTTTTCCACATCTACGATCTTCGCACGGAAAATATCCGCCACGGAAATGATCTCTGCCCGCTCAGCTCTGTCCGCCCGGATCTTGACCATGATCAGTTCCCGGTAAACCGAATCATCCGGCTGCAGTACTTTGATCTCTACCACATCTTCTAATTTTCTTACCTGCTTCTCAATCTGGGACAGAATCAGTTCGTCTCCGCTTGCCACGATGGTGATCCTGGTAAATCTAGGATCCGCGGTCACTCCGGCAGTAATACTGTCGATGCTGTATCCTCTGCGGCTGAAAAGCCCGGATATCCGGCTTAACACACCTGGATTATTGTCAACTAATAGTGAATATACTCTTTGCATATGGCACCTCTCTTTCAGATTATTTCAAAAACAGAGTGCGTTCTGTTTTTTAATCATAGCAATCTCACGCAGTTTTGTCAAGTACAACCGCTTATCTTCTTTTCAAAATCTTTCGTCAGAAAGGAAGACAAAAAACATCAAGGAACTTAATCTACAAAAGCAAATATTGGTTCTTTTCCATCTAATCCCGCAAGGGCCATTTGAATCTTTGCCCGCATCTTTTCCCGGTCTTTAGGAAGCTTTCCCCGTACTCGTACTTCCAGGAAATCATGAAATCCATCATATTCCAAGCCGGGCACCTCTAAAAGAGAAAGAAGCCTGTCTTCTTCCTCCAGATTCTCCCTCTCATCCGCCGGTGTAAAGATTCCTTTTTGAATCTCTTGGTACAAAGGCGCGCTTCGATGAAGAAATAGGGAGAAATTCACGATCCTGCTCGGCCCAGTCCGGTTAAAAAATTCCGCGGTCCTCTCTCCATTCTCAATTCCACGGCCCTTTCCCGCGATCCCGGTCATCATATGGGCGTCATAGACCAGCCCCGCTTCTTTCAGCCGCTCTGTCTCCCGGTAAGCCTGGGAAATGGTATGGTCTTTTTTCATAAGCCGCAGCACATCATCCAGCCCGCTTTCAATCCCAAGGTAAAGATGGCTGACTCCTTCCCGGCGCAGCCTGCAAAGCTGAGCCTCCGATTTGTTATGTATCCCTGTCACCGTAGCATCCATATTGATGGTCCTGCACTCTGGGAAATATTGGTGGATCAGATCCAGAATCTGAAGCAGCCGTTCCGTCTCTAAGTCAAACGCATTCCCATCTCCCAGAAAGATCTTCTCCGGTCTTCCGCCGGCAGCCTCCACTCTTTGGAGTTCTTTCTCGATCTGTTCCAGCGGGAGAACCCGGAACTTCAAGTGCTTAAACAGCATACAGAACCGGCATTGGTTGTAAGAGCAGCCCACCATCACAGGAAGCATAAAAGAGCCCCGCTCCATAGGCGCTCTGCAGATCTGTCCTTCATATTCCATGACATCCGCCTCCCTTCCTTACGAAAGTCCTTTGCCTCTTACCCTTTCATTCTCTGCAAAGAAGAGAACAAGACCTCGTAATTCTCTACAGACACTGGCACAAACACTCTCTTCATAAACTCTTCTCCGCCCGTTCTCAAAACTAAGCAGGAAACTTGACATCCTCCCGCTCGCCTGCGCAGTCTTTTCACCTGCGCCACTTCATTTCCATAGTCTTTCGCGCCGCCGGAAGCCATGACCCTCTCCACCGCTCGGCTCTGGCGGATTTCCCGCAGCGCTTTCGCCGTTTTCCAAACATCCTCCAAATATGTCAAAGGGTTCCGTCCATGGAAACCCCCTATGGAACCTGTCTTTATAAATTTCCGAAAGGCGGGCATCGTGTAATCAAACAGATAGATTCTTCCCCATTCGTCTCTTACAAAGACACACAAAAGCCCCTGGCTTCTGATTCCAATCTGATAGGCACCGACTGCAAGGAACAATGTGACCCCCACTACCGCCGCCAGCAGAAACCATGTCCTGGTCTGGACAGGAAGGCGGATACTGAATATGCTCAGACTAATGATCAGTAAAAAAGCGGCCAGGATCATTCCCGCCAGATAGAAAAGCCTCAGCCTCAGAAAACGGCCGGCCCCAGCCTCCTCCTGTTCCCATACGTAAAAACCTGTACTTCCATAGATATCCTTGGGCCTGTAAGAAGCATACGGATCTTCCTTCCTTTGCCCCCTGTCATTTTCCTCAAATCTCATCGTTCTACTTTCTTCCCATAAAATACCAGTCCCACTACACCTGGCCCCGCATGGGTCCCAATGCTGGGGCTTACATCATTGATGATCACATTCTCAAAACCCATTTCCCGCGCCTGTTTCTCCACCAGCCTGGCGTCTTCCAGACAATCTCCATGGATGACCGCCACCGGACGGTCTTTTCCAAACCGCTCCAGATCCAAAGCCTCTTTCATCCGAACCGCCAGCGTCTTTAATGCTTTCTTCCTTCCCCGCACCGTTCCGGCCGACTCAAGCTTTCCAGCAGCCGTCACTGTAAGCAGCGGTTTGATATTGATCATACTTCCCACCACCGCTGTAGTCTTGGATACTCGCCCGCCTCTCTGCAAATGGTGCAGGTCATCTACCGTAAACCACACATTTATGTAATCCCGCTCTTCCTCCAGAATCTTCAGGACTTCTTCCATTGGCTTTCCTTCCCGCCAAAGGCTTGCTGCCCGCATCACGGAAACTCCTTCCCCCAGGGAAGCATTCAGCGAATCGAATACCAATATCTTTCTTTCTGGATACTCTTCCATCAGATCTCTGGCCGCCACCTGTACATTTCCGCAGCTTCCGCTTAACGCGCTGGAAAACGCCACATGCAGGATATCCTTTCCCTCCTTCAATATTTTCTCAAATGTTTCCCGGATCACTTCTGGATTATTAGCCATAGACTTGGGCAATTCTCCCTTACGCATAGTTTCATAGAATTCCCCCGGTTCCATATTCAGCTCGTCCCCATATACCGTATCCCCAAACATATAATACTGAGGGATCACCGGGATCTCATACTCTTTCAAAAAAGCCGCCGGAACATCGGAATTAGAGTCTGTTGTCAGTATATATTCCGTCATTTCTCTTTTCCTCCTTTTCTCTGCTCTCCATTATATCGCACTCGCTTATATTTGACCAGAAAAACAAATATCGTACAAGTCGTCAAATGGGATCTTTGTGCGCACGATCTTCAGGATTCTTGCGGTTTTGTCAATTCCAGACACCATACCCGTTACTTTCAAGTACTCTCCATTTTGAAAGTAAACCGCCGTGATCATATCCCCTTTCTTTACCCGCCGTAATTTCCGATCCAGCTCCTGCTGGTAATCCTCAGAAAACTCAACTTTAGGCACTATAATCTTTTCTCTTTGTCTAAGAGCAGCCGGATACCCTTTCAGCGCCGCAAAGGGCATAAACTGTTTCGCCCGCTCCGCTCTTTCCATCTTAGGCCTCTCCACTTTTGTGTCCTCCGATCTGCAGGTTCCGTTCCTTCGTGGTGGCTCCTTTCTGCAAGTTCATACCTTTTAGGACCGCATTCTTCCCATATTTATCTTTAATATCCAGTACCGCTTTCTGAAGCCGATTCTCCCGCTCTTCCTCTTCCGGATCGCAAAACAGATCGTACTGCCGGTAAGCCTCGTCCATCACCCGGTTAAAGGTCAGGGTCATGCGCCGCACCGGAACATAAGGGTCCACGATCCTTCCATAAAGGTCCTCCGTCTCTTCCATCAAGCGTTTCCCCGAACTGGTAGCCGCCCTGAGAGATGCTGTGCCATGAGCCGGTTTGCTTCTCATCCGATTGGAATATCCCACATGCAGGGTCAAAGAATCCGTGACCAGTCCTTTCTCCACCAATTCAAGGCTGAGCAGATCCGCCATCTCTTTCACCACAAGTCTTCCCTCTTCAAAGCTATAGTCCCTGGGCAGTACCTGGCCGCTTCCAATCGAGTTGGACTTGGGCGCGTAGGCTTTGATATCCCCCATTGTCACCGGTTCCCTGCCCCAGGCATGATCGATCAGAAGCTCCGCATCTACGCCAAATAGATGGTACAAAAGATCTGGATCTCCTTGGGCCAGCTCTCCCATGGTGCGGATCCCTGCCGATTCCAGGCTTCTGGCTGTACCTTTTCCAATTCTCCAGAAATCAGTCAAAGGTCTGTGATCCCACAACGTCCTCTGGTAGCTCTCCTCGGTCAGCTCCCCGATATGGTCGTCTGCGTGCTTTGCCGTAATATCCAATGCGATCTTAGCCAGATACAGATTCGTACCGATACCTGCCGCAGCCGTAATCCCAGTGTTTTCATACACATCCTGCATCATCTTTCCCGCCAGCTCTCTTCCTGTCATCCGATACATAGCCAGGTAATCCGTCACATCCAGAAATACCTCATCGATAGAATAGACATGGATATCTTCTTTCGCCACATATTTTAAGTAAATCTCATAAATATCCGCCGAATATTTCATATACAATTTCATCCTTGGAGGCGCGATCAGATATTCAATGCCTTTTGGAATCTCAAACAGACGGCATCTTCCCGGTACTCCCAGCGCTTTCATAGCCGGCGAGACAGCAAGGCAGATGGTCTTCTCTGTGCGTTCCGGATCTGCCACTACAAGATTCGAAGTCATAGGGTCTAATCCCCGCTCCCTGCATTCTACCGATGCATAAAAAGATTTCAGATCAATACAGATATAGTTTTTTTCCAAGACCACACCTTCTTCCAGAACAGAACATATGTTCTATTTATAAATAATAACACACCTTCTTCATACTTTCAATAAAAGCTTTCCCGGAATTAGGCAAAAAATTTCCCCACAGCAGAAATGCTGTGGGGAAATTTTCTCTTTATAACTCTTTTAACACCTTTTTCCAGAAGGAGGCAGTCTTGGGATCCTCCATCGTTTCTTTTCTGGCGGCGAGATAGTGTCAATAGTTTTTCGCAAAATCAAAACCTAGCCGTTTAGCAGCCGGTAGTCAGCCGGCTATGATATCAGACAGCAGATCCTCTTCTGTTTTGAAAAGATGATCCATATTCATATAGCGTCTGGCTCCCCAACTGGTTGCTGCTACGTGACGCAGTCTGGCACATACGAGCATCAAGGCACTCTGCCCGTCAGGAAAAGCACCGATCGCTTTTGTACGCCGTTTAATCTCACGGTTGAGGCGCTCAATAGCGTTATTGGTTCGGATCCGGGTCCAATGCTGCGTAGGAAAATCCATATAGGTCAAGGTTTCTTCAATCCCGTCCTCTACCTTCTTGGCAGCTTTAGCAAGCTTCATGGCACGGAGTTTCTCCGCTACCTGGATTGCTTTTTCACGGGCGGCTTCCTTGCTTTCCTGCGCATGGATCGCCTTGAGCATAAGCGCTACCGTTTTCATCTTGTTACGGGGGGTAACAGAAAATATATTTCTGTAAAAATGAACCGTACAGCGCTGATATCTGGAATCCGGAAAGACTTCCGGAATGGTTTCAAGCATACTGAGATTCTTATCGCCGATGATCAAACGTACACCAGTAAGCCCGCGTTCTTTCAACCATACGAAGAAAGAACGCCAGCTTTCACGATCCTCTTTCATCCCTTCCGCAGCACCAAGGATTTCCCGGCAGCCATCCTGACTGACGCCAATGGCAACGAGAACAGAAACGTTCTGGATCTCGCCGCCCCAGCTACGTTTCAGGTAAACACCATCTACGTAAACATAAGGATAGTTCCCGGAAAGCGGACGGGTACGCCAGGTTTCAATATGCTCATAAGCCTTTTTATTCAGGTTACTGATGGTTCCAGGGGATACTTTCGTTCCCCATAAGGCTTCGGTGATATCTTCCACGCGTCGGACAGAAACACCGGCCAGATACATCTCAATAAGAGCTTCTTCCACGGAAGATTCTCTGCGACGATATCTTTCGATAATGGCTGTCTCGAAAGGAACCCCTTTCAGTTTAGGAACCTTCAGTTCGACTTCCCCTGCGGTAGTGTGGAGATTTCGCTTATAATGGCCGGAACGATATCCCTGGCGGTCAGAGGAGCGCTCATACTTTTCAGCGTTGACTAATTCGTCGGCTTCCTTATCGAGCAGGGCGTTTAATGTTTCTTCGACACTGTTACGGACAAGATCCTTTAAATCATGCTTTATTAAGTCCTCATTTAGCTGTATAATCTTATCAGACATGGTTCTATAGCCTCCTTTGATAGATTTAGTTGTGGTGACTTGATTTTACCAAACGGCTATAGACCATGTCTATTTTTATGAAATTGATTTTGCGAAATTAATTATACGTTATCGGCGGCGATCACAATATCCATATAGCATGCGGGCTCCAAAGAAAGTGGAATAAGTTCGCTGTCTTTTTCCAGGAATTCTCTGGGAAGGAATACGCCTGCTCCCGCATTATTTCTTACATACTCCGCCAAGACATGGGGACGATTAGATCGGAGCACGCTTTTGGGTTTGGCGTGGTGCCCTTGGTAAAGCTTCATGACCTTCTTAAAATTATAGGAATCCGGTCCCAGAGAAACGATTTCCATCTTCTCAATCTCCGAGAATGTCACAGAATTTTTTTCTGCTAATGGATTCTCCTTATTCACACAAAAACAAAGTTCCAAAGAAACTGCCGGCAGATAGACAAGCTCTTGGAATCGTTCTCCGTCTCCCAGGCACAAAGTGTAGTCCAGCAGCTCATTCATCACCATTTTCTGAAGCTTTACATAGGATTCCTCCGTTACATCTACCAGCACTGACGGGTTCTCTTTTGCCGTGGCACACGAAAAGCACTCGTATCATATTTTAAAGTCCTCCTAATTTGCGTTAGTTTGCCCTGTTTTGCCGCAATTTGCCGGGTATGTAATTGCCTCTAAGATTGTTGAAACATTCACAGAATAAGCAAAACGGGGCAAATCGGGGCAAGTTGAGGCCGTTAATCGTAGTAAAAACGTAGTAAGAATAGGGGTGTGTTACTACCATTACTTATCATCGGCTATTCATCCGATATTTATGTTTTCTTAAATCAAAAGCAATTTTCCCTCCTTCGAGAATATCACAAATATGTTGTTGGATTCCTTGTTTTCCCAAAACATCTTTTCTTTCTGCGTCATAAGGCATGTCATCTTCTATAGCTCCGGAACGATATTCGAATCTATATTTTTCATTTGGAGTATTTTTACCTGTCTGATTCGCAACAATAACTTCTTCAGCATCTCCACCAAGCACAACATTAGCATTGTGCGTCACGATGATTATTTGACGATCAATTTTTTTTCGTTTTATAAATGGTATAAGTTCATCAAAAATAGATCTATTATCAAGATCATCCTCTGGTTGATCGATTAAAATTGGGCACTTACTTTCAGCCAGATTTATCAACATTTTTAATAACACCAATGCTTTTTTACCAGGCGACATATCATCAATCAAATCATTATCCATTGCCACTCTATATGTAGTATTATACCAATCACTCATGATATCCCTCAAAGCACTTTCTACTGTTCTACCACGTGTTAAGCGTAGTCTTCCATCCAGGCATGCCTCTATTAATTTTTTTACATTTTCTTCTTTAATCCACTCTCCAGAAAATTCATCTGTATTAATAATCATTTTTTGTGTTTTAAGAGTTCGTTTATCAAATATTTCTTCTATTTGCTTAACAAACGCCTCTGATCTATAAGGTGTCTCAACAGAAAATTCCAAATCTTCACTATTTACTGCTGAACTATCATTAATTATTTTTGCATACTTATCATGTATGTTATAATATTTAATGAAAGAATTTACTAATAGATCTAAATTGGAACCGAATTCCTCTTCTTTCTGTTTTATCATTGAAACAACAGCTTGGAACTCTATTTTTTTCTTTTCTTCACTCTGAATAGCTTCAGTTAGCTTTTTTATAGATTCATTGTCAGCTATTTTAGGAGATAAGACATTTATTATATCTTGCTGTTCCGTTTGCAATTTTTCTATTTTTGATACTTGTGTTTTTAATTCAGCAATTATTTTTGTTTGCTCTGTTAACCATATATGATCTGCTGATTCAATTACATTTTTAATGGAATCATTTATTAAATCTCTCGTTTTTTCAGAAAAAAAGTCGTATACCTCAACAGGTTCAACTACAGATTTAATCATTTCAATTTTTTGAATCTCTTCTTTAAGCTTTTTTATTTGTACCTCTATCTGTGATACTATCCCAATAGCCTTATCATATTTTTGTATATCTTCTTCTGACAAAGAAAGTTCCCTGGAGATATTCTCCTTCTGTTTTTTTAAATTATCTAATTCCTTTTCTATACCAGAAAAGTTTCCAATATCAGATAATTTTTCTTTTTGCTCATTTAAATTATTATAATTTTGTACTAAGCGATAAATATATTGATCAATCTCCAATTTATTCTTTGCCAAATCATCTTCCATTTTTTCAAATGCCGTTTTTGCATCTTCATTTATTAAAACAATTTCATGAATTATTTTATCTATTTCGGTTATCTCTTCATGTTCATCGCTTAACCTATTTAAATAAGTCTGTGGAATATAAATGATTTTATGTTTATAATCAGAACTCTCCGTAGTACTTACAGTTCCATCCTTCCAGAATACTTTTACTTCATCGATTTCTTTATTATTTCCCTTAGTGACTTCTAATTTTTCCTTTTCTTGTTCTGAATCAATTGCTCGAGCCATATTATTTAATAATAAGGATTTGCCAGTAGATTTCCCCCCTATAATACAAGTTAATTTATCATTAAATAGTATAGGTTCCGTAGGAAAATTGGAATTAGAAAATTCCACCCTCTCGATTACCTGATAACTTGGTTTTCTTTCTGGTACAATGGGTGATATTTGAATTCTATCCTCCGGTTCATATAAAATTTGCCTAAAACCATTAAAAGTAGGATTCGCCTTTATCCAACAATACCTTTTTTCATCTGGTTCAAAAATTTTTTTATTTGTATGTGCGTCTGATCCGTGTATACATCCCATCAAGGATCCACACTTTCTTTTCACTGTTTGAACATCATCAACTCCTTTTCCCAAGAAATATAATCTATCAGATTGTTTTGCTGAAAAGATTAAATCTGACATTTGATATATAGCTCTTCTAGTAGCATCCATTTGAGATATTTTCCCAATAAAATACTCAGAATGGTTAACCACACCACTTGCTCCATCACCACTACTGTTGGAAACTACAATAATTGTATTGTCTCTTAATTCAGGATCTTTATTAAAAACATTTTTTATTGCATCTATAGTAAGAACATATTGCTGTAACCCTTCTTTGTATGCTTGTTTGTCTTTCAATTCGCTATTATTAGTAAACGCTCTACCTAATCTACATAATTCGGAATGTGAAGCACCATAATTCTGTCCGTTATAATCAAACTCCAACTTGCCAAAAAAACGTGTTTCTAATTCTTGTGCCAAATCAGGATTAAATATGCAATGAAGATTTACGGGACTACTTTTAGCTAAAGGGACTATACGCATTTCTACATTTGGGAGTACCAATTGAATGGACGATGGTAATTTTTTATCATTAACTACTTTTAAGTAATTGTCGATCGATAAATAATCTGTTATTCCCAAAACAGCTATATTTCTTAATGGTTCTTTCCCATCTCCTATATATTCTGATATTGTTTGATAAAATTGTTCCCATTTTTCTTCAGTATTTTTCCCTGAAAAATTATCATTTTTCTGTGTTTCAGGTGTATGAAGATGCAGCTCCCATCTTCTCCACTCTGATCCCCTGTCAAAATGTTTCATTATTATCCCCCTTACTTATATTTAATAGCTAATTCTACCACTCTAACTAAACACATTAAAGACATAGTAGACATAGTAATTTTATCATATAGATCGAATATTAACAATTCAAAACACTGTACATAGAAAAACGCCCTGCCATAGCAGAGCGCCTTCATCCTTTCCATATTATATCGCCCGGAACATTTTCTGTGAAATTGCCCCTTCCCCATTTAACTTCTCCATCTCCTTCCTTGCGTTCTCCAGTTCTTCCACCCGCTTTAACTCATTCCTCCAGGCCCAGATGAGTATAGGTGTTCAGCGTTACTCCGATATCGCTATGCCCCATCAGATACTGGAGTGTCTTTGGATTCATGCCTGACTTTGCCATATTGCTGCAGTAAGTGTGACGGCAGACATGCGGGGTGATATTCGGCATCTGAACCCGGTAAATGTCGTTGTATCGTTTTACCATATGATTAAATCGATGCTCCCAATGCATCGCCACCAACGGAAGGCCCTCTTTATCCGTAAACAGAAATCCTGTGTATCCGTCCACCACTCTCTCATACCTTGGTGCTTCCCGGTCCTCGATGATGGCCTGGAAACACCGGAATACGTCTTCGGACATCGGCAGCTTCCTGGTTCCTGCATTGGTTTTCGTTGACTCGATAACCAGCCGCATATCGGAAGTTCTTTGCAACTGGTGATCAATGTTTATGATTCGATTCTTCATATCCAGATCCTTCAGTGTCAGGCCACAAAATTCCGAAATGCGCATCCCTGTATGAAAAAGGATATAAACCACTTCGTAATACTTACAGTACACATTATCGTCATGGACGAATTTTAAGAACTGCCGCATCTGCTTTCTGGTAATCGCCTCCCTGGTCACGCTGTCGTTGACTACCACTGTGGCAAGTTCAAAGCCAAATGGTTTTTTGCGGAGGACATCATCATCCACCGCCATCTGAAAAGCGGGACGCAGCACACCCCGAACCGTCTTGATCGTGCTGTACCTTCTGCCGTCCTGCTGAAGTTTGTCCGTTGGTTCCAACCACCAACTGTATACAAAATGCGGAATCCCATTCACATGGTACTTAAACTGGTATTTCCCATCGGCCCGAATGGATTCTCCCCGCCGGAGAACCCGGTGCTTGGAGTCACGCCTCCTGCCTGCCATCAGCTTCCCCTCCTTTTCAATTCTGGGTGCTTATCCAGGCATTTCTGGAATTCTGACCGGATAATCAGCTTTCTGGAACCATACATAGCCAGAAATCCCAGCTTCCGGTTTTCTTTCAGCAGCTTATAAAACTTTCTTCTGCTGAGTACAAATAGTTCAATCGCCTCATTTGGATTTAAAATATCTTTTTCTTTAAGAATCGGTTTGCTCATCCGCTTCGTCCTCACTTTCTCCATTGATTAAAGAATCAATATATTCTTCAAATTTTTCCCGGACAATAAGGTATCGGCTGCCCATTGTAATCGCAAACTTTCCCTCATTGTCTTCTGCCATTCTCCTTAACTTCTTAACTCCAATGCTAAAATAGGCAGCCGCCTCGTTAATAGTCAGCATATACTTTTCGCTGATCGGAATCTCTATCTTCCGGCTTCCTGGAGTCTTATGAATTTCCTGCATCGTGCCACCTTCCGTTTCTTTGGTCATGACATTCATCACTCTAAACAGGAGAAATAGCAACTACTTTTGGCAGAGAAAAAGAAGTTATATCGTAGAAGTTTCCTCCATAAATTTTTCAAATTTTGTGCGGATTATGAGGTAGCGGTTCCCGCTATAAATCGCAAACCTGCCCAGATTATCTTCTGCCAGACGTCTCATTTTCTTTATTCCAATACTGAAATATTCCGATGCTTCCCGAATTGTTAGGGCGTACTTTTCCTGTACCGGAATCAATTCTGCACTTCTGTTAACTTCCTGCATAATGTACCTCCTATCTGAAGGATAATCTCCTTCAAAATACGGAGATTTATATGGCGTTTTGAGGGGGGATCGCAGGCAAAAAAATAAGGCCCGCAGACCATGCATCTTGATATGATTCCTCTTAAGTAGACACGAGGAAATAAGGATATGAGTGTTGTTGCTCCACTGAAAGATAAACTGTTTTCAAAAAGAACTCCCCATTGACATACATACAGATTGCATGATATCATATACGTGCAAAGTACATGTATGGGGGTGGGCTTTTGCCACGAAACAAGTATCCAGAAGAAACAGTTCAAAAAATATTGGACGCTTCTTTAAAATTATTTTTAGAAAAAGGGTATGAAGAAACAACTGTATTAGATATTATAAGCGAAATGGGCGGACTGACGAGAGGAGCTTTTTATCATCATTTCAAATCAAAGGAAGAAGTATTTGACGCTTTATGTGAAAAACTTTTTTATGAGAGTAATCCCTTTGAGAAAGCAAAAAGCCACAAAGAACTGAACGGATTAGAAAAGTTGAAGTTCGTATTAAAAACATCTTTTGATGAAACAGAGCACCATCAGTTAAGTATGGCATCCATGCAGCTTATGGGAAGTCCAGCTTTTCTAAAAAAACTGATTGAAAGTAATCAAGAACTAGCACCTATGTATCAAGAACTGATCGAGGAAGGAATACAAGACGGTTCTATTAAATCAGAACAGCCAAAATTATTAGCAGATTTATTTGTTCTTTTAACGAATTTCTGGTCGATACCTACGATATATCCCATGACTGATGATGAAGCATGGCAGAAATTTTTAATGATTAAATCGATTATGGATAATCTAGGGCTTCCAGTAATTGATGATGAAATTGTCAAGTTATGCAAAGAAAACGCTTAGCGTTGCATATGAAAATAAGATTGTCGAAAGGCAATTTTATTTTTTACAATATACATACATGCAACATGTATAAAAGGGAGGAAATTATGAGTATCTATATTAAGAAAAACAAGTTCTTATTTATCTTAACGATTTTAACCAGCGTAATCTCTTCTCTGGGGTATGTTTTTATGGCTGTCCTGCTTCAGCAACTATTGGATATCGCTATGGATAAAAATATCCAGCAATTTATAAGAATGGTTATATTTTCGATTGTCTACTTTGTAGTGTTGGGATTTTTTCTTTATCTCCAATCGTTACTAAGCAAAAAAGTGATTTGTAAGATTATGCTTCAAATCCGCTCGGATGTTTTTCGAGGAACAATCAATCACAGTATAGAAGATTTTGAAAAGAAGAATACCGCTGATTATATATCTGTCGTTACAAATGATGTGAAAATGCTGGAGGACAATTTTTTACTCCCATTATTTGAAGTAGTCCAATACACCGTTATCTTTATATCATCTTTCGTATTGATGATTTATTTTGACATCATTGTTACACTTTGCGTAATAGTAGCGATTGCAGTTATGTTCCTTATGCCAAGTTTGCTGGGTGGAACACTGGAAAAAAGACAGAATAAGTTTTCTTCAAACTTGGCAGAATTCACAGTCAGCTTAAAAGATATTCTGTCTGGATTTGAAATTATCAAATCATATTCTATGTCAAAAACCGTAATACAACGATTTGATAAGGCAAATACCGAAACAATCAAATCTAAATATAGCGTTGACAGATTACTTGCACTAAACGAGGGGCTTTCTGCTTTCCTAGCCCTTATGGTTCAAATTGTGGTTTTATTCTTATCTGCTTACTTTATTATCGCAGGACGCATAACTGTGGGAACTTTATTAGGAATGGTACAAGTGAGCAGTAATCTGGCAAATCCACTTATTATGATCTTTACAAATATTCCTAAAATGAAGAGCGTCCACCCCATTGTAGAGAAGTTGGAAATTATATCGAAACATTCCATATTTCTGTCCCAAAAAGAAAGTGTAGCCACATATCAATCTCATATAAATGCAAAAGATTTGTCCTTTTCCTATGACGGAACAACAGATATATTAAGCGGAATAGACTGTCTTATTAAAAAGGGTAAGAAATACGTTATTGTTGGGAAAAGCGGTTGCGGAAAAAGTACACTGATTAAACTTTTATCTGGTTATTACTCCACATACAAAGGCAAAATTTTATATGATGATACGGAATTTCATATGCTGGATAAAGATAGAGTGGTTCAGCTGTCATCAATAATTCATCAGAATATCTATATGTTTGACGAAACCATATATGACAATATCTGTTTACATGAACATTATCCAGAGGAACAAGTTGAAAAAGTTATAGCGGACAGTGGATTGACCGAATTTATATCTAAGCTTCCAACCGGCTTGCAATATCGGGTCGGAGAAAATGGCTCTAATCTATCTGGTGGACAAAAACAAAGAATTGCAGTTGCACGTGCTTTGATCAGAAACAAACCTATTCTCATATTAGACGAGGGTACCTCTGCCATTGATATGCAGACAGCATACGATATAGAAAACAGATTATTAAAAATGGAAGATTTAACACTCATAACAATTACTCATCATTTAGAACAAAATTTATTGGATAAGTACGATGAAATCTTTTATATGGAAAATGGTCACATTAAAGAAAGGGGAAGTTTTAAACACCTTATCAATACATCCTCTTGTTTTTCAGAATATTTTCATTTAAAGAAATAAAGGACACTAGAAAGAATGAAATCATCTTCTTTTAAAGAAGTCATCAGACTACAATTCAATGCTTTAATGATGATAACATAAAAGGCACGTTGAAGCAAAAGAGAAAGTTGCTTGCCAGACGTTTCAAGCAGGAAGTGTTATTTTGTGAAATGGGCGAAACAAAGCTGAATGAGCAAGGTAATTTTGATAAGTATTCTTGCGAAGCAACGATATTCCCGGTGTTACATTTCACTGTTCAAATATCTGATGAAAAAATCAGTACCGCATTGAACAAATTGTCAGAGAAACAAAGGGCGTTTATTCTGCTCTACTATTTCCATGATATGAGCGATAAAGAAATTGCCAAGCTGTACCATGTATCACGTTCTGCTGTTGGCTATACACGGAACAAAGGCTTAGAAAAATTGAAAATGATGTTAAGTAAAAAGGAAATATTGTAAATGACAAAAGATTATGGTTATCCCTCTTTTGACCTTATCTGTAAAGCGTCAAGCGGAGATGAGACATCCATCAAAGAAATTCTAAATTTTTATGACGCTTATATCTCCAAGCTGTGTTTACGCCCGTTTTATCACGAAAACGGCAATGTCAGCATGCAGGTAGATGAAGAATGGAAGATAACGTATAATTAATTTCGCAAAATCAATTTCATAAAAATAGACATGGTCTATAGCCGTTTGGTAAAATCAAGTCACCACAACTAAATCTATCAAAGGAGGCTATAGAACCATGTCTGATAAGATTATACAGCTAAATGAGGACTTAATAAAGCATGATTTAAAGGATCTTGTCCGTAACAGTGTCGAAGAAACATTAAACGCCCTGCTCGATAAGGAAGCCGACGAATTAGTCAACGCTGAAAAGTATGAGCGCTCCTCTGACCGCCAGGGATATCGTTCCGGCCATTATAAGCGAAATCTCCACACTACCGCAGGGGAAGTCGAACTGAAGGTTCCTAAACTGAAAGGGGTTCCTTTCGAGACAGCCATTATCGAAAGATATCGTCGCAGAGAATCTTCCGTGGAAGAAGCTCTTATTGAGATGTATCTGGCCGGTGTTTCTGTCCGACGCGTGGAAGATATCACCGAAGCCTTATGGGGAACGAAAGTATCCCCTGGAACCATCAGTAACCTGAATAAAAAGGCTTATGAGCATATTGAAACCTGGCGTACCCGTCCGCTTTCCGGGAACTATCCTTATGTTTACGTAGATGGTGTTTACCTGAAACGTAGCTGGGGCGGCGAGATCCAGAACGTTTCTGTTCTCGTTGCCATTGGCGTCAGTCAGGATGGCTGCCGGGAAATCCTTGGTGCTGCGGAAGGGATGAAAGAGGATCGTGAAAGCAGGCGTTCTTTCTTCGTATGGTTGAAAGAACGCGGGCTTACTGGTGTACGTTTGATCATCGGCGATAAGAATCTCGGTATGCTTGAAACCATTCCGGAAGTCTTTCCGGATTCCAGATATCAGCGCTGTACGGTTCATTTTTACAGAAATATATTTTCTGTTACCCCCCGTAACAAGATGAAAACGGTAGCGCTTATGCTCAAGGCGATCCATGCGCAGGAAAGCAAGGAAGCCGCCCGTGAAAAAGCAATCCAGGTAGCGGAGAAACTCCGTGCCATGAAGCTTGCTAAAGCTGCCAAGAAGGTAGAGGACGGGATTGAAGAAACCTTGACCTATATGGATTTTCCTACGTAGCATTGGACCCGGATCCGAACCAATAACGCTATTGAGCGCCTCAACCGTGAGATTAAACGGCGTACAAAAGCGATCGGTGCTTTTCCTGACGGGCAGAGTGCCTTGATGCTCGTATGTGCCAGACTGCGTCACGTAGCAGCAACCAGTTGGGGAGCCAGACGCTATATGAATATGGATCATCTTTTCAAAACAGAAGAGGATCTGCTGTCTGATATCATAGCCGGCTGACTACCGGCTGCTAAACGGCTAGGTTTTGATTTTGCGAAAAACTATTGACACTATCTTTGCAGCAACTTCAATTATATAAATTCTTAATAATCGTGATAAATTCAATAACCATTACAAAGTATTTAAGCCAAATATTTTTGATTATCTACAATATACTGCTTTATTGTTTTTCGTGATTTTAAATAATATTTTTTTCCAACACTATCAACTACATATAACATAATCTTATCTGTATTTCTAAATGTACCTTGGTCAACCTGCTCTTGAAGATTTTTAACAAATAATTTTATATCAAAAAGCAAATCCATAGATTGCTCTGGCTCAAGAGTGTATGGCAATGGTTTTTGAATCATTTTAATTATCGGATTCTTCACATCTGGCACAATTAAAAGATTTTGCTTCTTAGATACTTTAATTCCCCAATTTTGAACTATAATATTTCTATTTCCAATATTTGAAACAGATAAACATACAAAATGGAATTCTAAATTTCCATTCTCCGAAAACACAACATTATTATCAGAAAATGTCATCTTCACTTTTTTTCTATTGGCAAATTTAATTTGCCATAACGTAATAATCACTGCTAGTGCAGTAGCAATTGCACCAATAACTTGTCCAATAGCAGCAAATGCTGTCCAAAATAGTATTTGTTCATCCATGTTTTTTCTTCTTTCCATCTCTATTTTCTATTTCACTTTTACCTATCAAAAAAACTCTTAGCTGTGTAATATAATGGCAAATTTTTATCTGAGGGTGTGTTTTTTTCTATTACACATAAATCATCAACTAATGAATATACATCTGTCCAAGTCATCCCACTATGAAATCCTCTTCTATTATCCGCTGGAACATTTAAGGAATACATTGCAAAAACTGTTTCGCAACTTCGTCTCGGAAACATTCCCAAATACGAATCAAAAAAATTATTTGTATATCTATAATGATGTGAATATATAAAATCTTTCCACTTAAATAACATTTCTTCTTCGTCAATGATGTCTATTACTGATACTTCTTCAAGCTGTCTATCTTCTTTTTTACCCCATGCCTTTTTTAGAAGTCCAACCGCTTCTATATCACTTGAAGGAGCGCTATAACCAAATATAGTTATCATATATGATTTTTTTATAACCTCATCTACCGCTTCCCAACATCCGCTTATATAATCATCATCTTTATAGTTTTTTTTCTTTACTGGATATAGTAATTTTATTGGGGTTAATATTTCATTGCAAATAGGACAGATTGCATCCTTAGTACCAAATTCTCTATGCTCTTCGCAATAACCCATTGCTACGTTCCCATGTAAACATAAAATATGAGGTAGATTATTTGTAATTTTGTAACATCTTACATACGCTTGAATCAATAATGGATCCCAATTAAAAGTGGCAATTACATCTTTACTGGTTAGGCTTAGTATCAGCATATCATAAATCGTTGGCTCATCTGGTAATTCAAGCGAATCAAAATATTCGTATAATCTCTTTTCTAATTCCACTACTATTGCTTTATATTCTGTTTTTGCATATAGTTCAGAATATATATCTTCAATATTGTCACTTTTCGTATCAAGTTTTACATTTTTTAACAAATCATCTAATGCTAGTTTTTGAATCATTCCATTCATAACAGCCGACTTTTTCCCATTTTTATCTCCATTAGGAATTGCCGCCATTGTTGCACCTGCCCCTAAAATAACCGTATGTGCTCGCATATATCTATCCTCTCTTATACTATTACTCATAGAACATTAAATAGCATGTCATATCGAAACGCTTTTCAAAAGTTGTAAACACGTTGTAAAATATTGCTTTAGTATGTGGAACCCCGCATAAAATAAGAGAATTTAGAAGAAACGGTAACTCCTGCCGTGGCACACGAAAAGCACTCTAGCCGGAGACGATGGAGCATATTATCTTGAGTCTCAGTTTTTCCCCAAAAGCCGCACCATGTTTACTTTCAGAGAACCCAAGATTTATACCATTTATTTCTAAAGATTTAAATCGTTTAAATGCTGTTTTATAAAGTTTGTCCTTTTTTGAATCAGAGGCATTAAGAAATGTCGCTATTTCACTAAAATAATCATTTATTCGCTGATATGTATCTTTGAAATCGGGAACATCAGATATTTTCAAACGCATAAGATTAATAAAGAATCCACTGTCATTGTCCAGAACACAATCCCCACATTTTATCCAATTCATCGTCTAAGTCAAAATATACTGAAACAAACATTCCCACACCTCCATAATATTTTCATTCTTCCAACATTGTCAGATAGCTGTCCAACCTTGTATTCACATATCCAGCAAACAACTTTTCCATCGCATCCAGATTATGATTTACATGATATTCATCAAACGCATTGTAATAAGCAATCCGATCTGTAAACTTAATATCTATTGGAGGATACCCAGCTTTCATCAATTCCAGATTCACAAGCAGCCGTCCCGTCCGGCCATTTCCATCGATGAAAGGGTGTATACCCTCAAACTCAATATGAAACCGCGCAAGCCGGGGAATGATATGCTCAGTACTGTTTCTATAATCTTCCAGCAGCTGCTCCATCTTAGGCT
Source organism: Lachnospiraceae bacterium KGMB03038 (assembly GCA_007361935.1). Classification (NCBI taxonomy): domain Bacteria; kingdom Bacillati; phylum Bacillota; class Clostridia; order Lachnospirales; family Lachnospiraceae; species Lachnospiraceae bacterium KGMB03038. The sequence goes on from CP041667.1 coordinate 2,029,963, forward strand.
GTATCAGATATGGCTGCACTGGTTCATGCTTTGCACCCATAATTCTTACCGGAACTCTTCTGTAAACGCCTCGGTCATCCTTTTTATCAGCCAACACCAAATAATGAATCCGCTTGATAATGCTCTCTGATAATGACACCTGATCTTTTACCAAATCCTGCACAAAATCAAAAGCTTCCTTATGTCCGACCGCTTCCATATGATCTTTCAGCGGCTTCTTGTCAATCGTTAAGCCACGCAGCACCATATCTGTCTCTCGCAAAGTCAGCGTGTTTCCTTCTATCGCATTGGAATTGTAAGTGTATTCAACTACAAATTCCTCTGTCAATCGCTCTACCTCTCCCGCTGTCAAAGGCCGGCTGGAATCCAGTTCGATTTTTTTCCTATCAATCATTGCAAGCAGACTCTCTGCTCTTTTATACCTACCGTCCTCCGGTTTCTTTGCAGCTGCAGGAATTTTCCAACTGCGCCCTTCGCGGGTAACACCCGGAATCTTTCCTTCTGAACATAATATACGAACTCTTCTATCTGAAACACCCCATTTCTCCGCTGCCTGCTTCACTGTCATGTACATAAATCTACACCTCACTTCAAACAGTAGTATACCCTATTATCGGAACAATATCAACGACATCGGAATAATATTCCCCGCTTATCGGAACAATACAAAAATCCGGAAGATACCAATTATCCATCTCCCGGACTATTATTTCACACTTCTGATTTTGGACTCCTCAATCGTACTCTAAAGCCTCAGACTGATGATACTTTGAAATAAGACTTACAAATCGAGGCTTTGCTGCAACTATACAGTCATATACCTCATTCCTTTCTATATTCTCCTGAATTCTTAATAAATAAGATTTTACAGTTTCATAATTATCAATAGTCAGAAAGTGAGATATTATGATGATGTAACATTAGCTGACCTTGCGGATGAGAACAATAAGCGGAACATTCCAGAAATATCACCGAAAGATAATTTTGACAGCTACGCTTATAAAGACAACGGGAGCGATCATCCTTGTCTGTGTGATCGGATGTTTCGCGCTGACCACCCTGCTTGGCATTCCAAGCGGCATTACACCTTTATTCTGCGTGGTCGCAGGCGGTATCTGCTCACATCTGATCTATAAAAAAGGGAAAAAGGCGGAAACAAAAGCTTAAGCTTTTGTGGCATACATTACCTATCCAAATTGAAAAGAGGGACAAAGACTGCAGACTTTGTCCCTCCTATTATTTATGTATGTCTGTTTTAGAACTTGCCAGCCTTAGCAGCTTCTTCAATACTTACCGCCACAGCTACCGTCATACCTACCATCGGGTTATTTCCAGCGCCAATCAGTCCCATCATCTCTACATGGGCCGGCACGGAAGAAGATCCGGCGAACTGCGCGTCAGAGTGCATACGTCCCAGAGTATCTGTCATACCATAGGAAGCCGGGCCTGCCGCCATGTTGTCCGGGTGAAGGGTACGTCCTGTACCGCCGCCGGAAGCAACGGAGAAGTATTTCTTGCCTACCTCTACGCACTCTTTCTTATAGGTTCCTGCTACCGGATGCTGGAAACGGGTCGGATTGGTGGAATTTCCGGTGATGGAAACGTCAACGCCCTCTTTCCACATGATGGCAACGCCTTCCCGCACATCGTTGGCGCCGTAGCAGTTTACTTTGGAACGGAGTCCGTCAGAGTAAGCGATCCGCTGTACTTCTTTCAGCTCTCCTGTATAGTAATCATAGTCTGTCTGTACATAAGTAAATCCATTGATCCGGGAAATGATCTTTGCCGCGTCTTTTCCCAGTCCGTTCAGGATCACACGAAGTGGTTTTTTCCGTACTTTGTTCGCTTTCTCAGCGATACCGATGGCGCCTTCCGCCGCCGCGAAAGATTCGTGTCCCGCAAGGAAAGCGAAACAGTCTGTATCCTCTTCCAGAAGCATTTTTCCAAGGTTTCCGTGGCCCAGGCCTACTTTCCGCTGATCCGCTACAGATCCTGGGATGCAGAATGCCTGAAGACCCTCTCCGATGGCCGCCGCCGCGTCTGCCGCTCTTGTACAGCCTTTCTTGATCGCGATAGCCGCTCCTGTAATATAAGCCCAGCAGGCGTTTTCAAAACAGATCGGCTGGATGCCCTTGATCTGGTCATACACGTTAAGGCCCGCGTCTTTTGTGATCTTCTCTGCTTCTTCCAATGAAGCGATCCCATAGCTGTTTAATACTTCATTGATCTTATCAATTCTTCTTTCATATGATTCAAATAAAGCCATTTATGTACCCTCCTGAATTTGTTCTTTTCAATAACACTTATCCTGCCGCGTCTACTCTTTCCGTGGATCAATGATCTTCACTGCGTCCGCGACACGTCCATACTGTCCTTTTGCTTTTTCCCACGCATCATTCGGGGTATCTCCGGCCTTAATGAAATCTGTAAATTTGCCAAGGCTTACGAACTGGTATCCGATAATCTCGTCATGGTCGTCCAGCGCGATCCCTGTCACATACCCTTCAGCCATCTCAAGATAACGGGGACCTTTTGCCAGAGTTCCATACATGGTCCCTACCTGGGAACGAAGGCCTTTTCCAAGATCTTCCAGGCCCGCGCCGATCGGAAGACCATCTTCTGAGAACGCGCTCTGGGTCCTTCCGTATACGATCTGAAGGAAAAGTTCTCTCATTGCTGTATTGATCGCATCACAGACCAAGTCTGTGTTCAACGCCTCTAAAATAGTCTTGCCCGGAAGGATTTCGGAAGCCATAGCCGCGGAATGAGTCATTCCTGAACATCCAATAGTCTCTACCAGCGCTTCCTGGATGATCCCATCTTTCACATTCAGCGTCAGTTTACAGGTACCCTGCTGTGGAGCACACCAGCCCACACCATGCGTCAGGCCGGAAATATCTTTGATCTCTTTTGCCTGTACCCATTTTGCTTCTTCCGGGATTGGAGCTGGTCCGTGATTCGCGCCCTGCGCTACCGGACACATCATTTCTACTTCGTGTGAATAAATCATTTTAAAACTCCTTTCAACTATGAATCTTTTCTGTCGTAAAGGTTGTTATAACTTTAACACCATACCACGTTATATTTTCTCATAGATTGGTTGATTCGTCAATTATTAGTTTTCCTGCACATGGAACAAGTTCCACATCTGGCTGTCTGTCTGATAGGGCGCGATCTCTTCCGGGGTGAAGGGCGCAGTCACCCAGCCCCGCGAAAGTCTCTGGCCGTCCTCACTGGAAAACGCGTAGGTAAATCCCACCTCCACGCCGTTTTTCGTCAGCAGAAGATTGGAGAAATATCTGTTTTCCGCGATAGCTCCCGTCAGTGTCTCCTGAAGTACCTCATCGGGAAGTTCCGCGGCCGGGTAATTATCCGGATCTTCTTCCAGCATCTTCTCACGCCAGGTCTCAAGGAATGTTCCATCCGTCTGCAGCACATCCTGGATCTCATAGCGGCTGGCCAAATTCAAGTCTATGATCCGCACCCGCAGAGCAGAATATTCCCCATAGACTGAACCAGTGAAATAATGATCGTCAAACACCACACACAGAAGGTTCTCGTCCATATAGGTAACTTTATATTCTACTTCGCTGCCTAAATAAAGATACTCCTGCTGATCCAAGAATTCCTGGATCTCCGGGGTGGGATTTATATAATAAGAATCCGCGTTTGCCATAGCCGCATCTCTCAGGATCTGATTTACTTCTTCATCTTTTCCTGAAGGAAGACCGGAAACCTGCGGATACCGGATCTGGTAATCGATCGTCGAAGTCTCTGTATCTTCTCCTTCTGTATAAACCTCTTCCGTCAGTTCATAACCGGCAGCTTCAGATATGTAAGCCTCGATCCCTTCTATTCCATCTTCCCCTTCCGGCTGTCCCTCTTCCTTTTCCTGTTCTTCGCCGGGCGGTGCAGGATCCGTCGGAATCTGATAGGAAGGCTCTTCCTCCGGCTTCTCTTCCTCGGTGATCTGCCGCTCTTCCTCCGCTCCTTTGTGATCCGCGATTTCCTGGACTACACCGCGTCCCAGGAAAAAAATAAGCACACACAGAAGCAGCGCCGCCACACAGACTCCTCCAATGATCAGGCCCATATGGAAAGTATTTTTCCGGGGCTTTACCTGAGCCGGGGAAATCATCCGTTCCATAGGTAGGGTTTTTCTTCCATGTTCCAGCCGCTCCGGACCATAAATCACAAGTCCGCATCGGTTGAAAAAAGGAACCAGTTCTAACGGAGCCGCCGTGGTGATCCTAAGGACCAAATACTTTTGGCTGCACGCCTGGCACAGCATTTCTACGATTGCCGCGCCCATTCCATGCCGGCGATGTTCCTCCTTTACAAACACAAACAAGATCTCTCCGCCGCTGTCTGCCATGCCCCATCCCAGAAGCCCGTTTATCTGCCCGTCTCCAAAACACCCGGCAAAAATCAGATTGCCTTCCTCCACCTGGCGGCTGATCTCCTCTTCTTTCTCGAGGCCGTCAAAAATCTCGGCAGACATTGCCAGCGCCTCATGGATTTCATGTCGTTCCAGCAAATGAATCTCCATACTCTTTTCCCCCTCTTCCGCTCTTACTGAGCATAAACATCAATATTGTTCCAAAATCCGCTGTCCGAAGCATAGGAAGCGATCTCTTCAAATGTAAAGGGCGCTGTCACCCAGATATATCCAAGATCATGAGGATCATCGGCTGGATAGTTCAAATCATATCCAATCTCAATTCCATCTGCATGGACAAAAAAATTTGCCGTATACACGCCGTTTATTGTATCTCCTCCTAAAGCCGCCAACATCTGCTGAGTGCTCAGTTCCGATAGAAATTCTTCATTTTCCGCTTCCCCGCGCATTTCCTCCAGCCAGTCCGCGGCAAACGCTTCATCCAGATTCACAACATCTTTTACTTGATAGATCTTCCCGTCTTTCAGGCCGATATTGATAGTCCTTAAATCTGCCTGAAAAGCTTCCTGACTTCCCTGATAGCTGTAATCCTCAAAAGCAATACTGATAAAATCTTCTCCCGCGTAACAAACCTTATAAGTCACACTGCTTGCTAAAATAGGCACCTCTTCCCCCAGGACTCTTTCCTTGATCTCCTGGGACGGATTGAGATAGATTTTATCGGCCGTTTCCATGGCGCAGCTTCTGATCGCTTCGTTGATCTCATCGGCCGCCTGGGAATCCAACCCCTCCAGTACCGGATATCGGACATCGAATTGAATCACCGTGGACTGTTTCTCATCATCGATGAAACTGTATGTTTCTTCCTGAATCTGGTAAGAAAGGGCTTCCGCCTCGTAAGCAGGCACCGCATCCAGGCCGTTTAGTTCCAGGCTTTCACCGCCGGAATCCCAGCCGTCTCCGTTTCCCCAGCCATCTCCGGAATCCCAGCCGTCTCCAGAATCCCAGCCGTCTCCGGAATCCCAGCCGTTCTCCGGCTGTTCTTCAAGATATTCGTCGGTCATCCGGACCGCCCTCTGGAAATTACGGACAAAAAACACGCCTGCCAAAAGGATTACGATCAAAAGCACTGCTCCTGCCGCTGCCGCGATGATCACCGGAGTCTTTGACTTTTTCTTTACTGGCTGAACCAGTCCCATACTGGCGTAGACAGACATGGGAACATAACGGATGCCATGCTCTTCCCTCTCCGGGCCCGTCACGCGAAGCCCCAGCCGCTCATAGATCGGCACCGCCGTTGGCGCGGCGTGCACTGTCACCTCCCGGACAGAAAGCTCCTGTACACAGCAGTTATATATTGTCTGGAACAACATTCTTCCTATACCTTTTCTCTGATATTCTTTTTTCACAAAGAAAAGACTGATATGTCCATTATTGCCCACCGCGGCAGTTCCGCACATCCGGCCATTTTCAAAAGCTCCAAAGAAGAGCTGTTCCTGTTTCTGGAACAACGGGCTGATATTTTCATATTTGATGAATTTCTGAAATTCCGCCACTCCCTCCGGCGTATAGGATGGCGCCACGTCTTGAGCAAACACCTCCCACACCAGATGAAGAGCCGGCAGTAATTCCTGGTGTTCCAAACGTCTGATTTCCATAAGCATCTCTCCTTATTCTGAAGACTTCAACAGTTCCTCCCGCAGAAGCGTCAGTGCGTTTACCACTGAGAATTCCCGGTTCTTCTCTCGATTCCCGGTAAAATGATATTTTTCTACCCTGCATTTTCCTCCGACCTGACAGCCAATATAGACAAGGCCCACCGGTTTATCTTCTGTCCCTCCTCCCGGTCCTGCGATTCCGGTCACAGAAAGAGCCGCGCCGGCTCCGGCTGCCGCGGCCGCTCCCGCAGCCATCTCCGCAGCCGTCTGAGGGCTGACTGCCCCATAAGTTTCCAAAGTCTCATGCCTGACACCCAGAATCTTTTCCTTCGCTTCATTGGAGTAGGTGATATGTCCCTCCTGATATACATCAGAAGCTCCAGGCACGTTCATGATCCTTCCTGCCAAAAGGCCTCCGGTGCAGGACTCTGCCGTGGTAAGAGTCAGATTCTTTTCCTCCAAAAGCCTAACTATCACTTCTTCCAGCGTTACCTCTTCCTGATTCGTATAGATCAGATTTCCAAATCTTTCATACAATTTCTTTTCCACAGGACGGATCAATTCCTCTGCCCGATTTTGGCTGTCTGCCTTGGCCGTTATTCTGAGATGGACCTCTCCCGTCTTGGCGTAAGGGGCCAATGTGGGATTCCCCTGTTCCATCAGATCTGTGATCTGGGCCTCCACCTGACTCTCTCCCATTCCGCAGATCTTGATCATATGAGAATAGATTCCCTCTGGTTCCCGTTTGTTCAAATAAGGGGCAATATCCCTCTCAAACATAGGCCGCAGTTCTCCCGGCGGTCCCGGCAGAAGGACGGCCGTCTTTCCATTCTCTTCCAGGATCAGTCCTGGAGCCGTTCCATTATGATTATCTATAACGACCGCGCCCTCCGGAACCAACGCCTGTTTCCAGTTATTCGATGTGATCTTCCGTCTTGGATTCCGGTCAAAATACTCCTGGATCCTGGCCCTTGTATGGGGATCTTCCTTTAACTGATATCCAAACACTTTGGCCGTCACCTCTTTAGTCAGATCGTCCTTCGTAGGACCAAGGCCCCCGCTTAAAATCACAATATCCGACCGGGACAGGGCACGGCGCAGCTCTTCTTCCAGTCTCTCTTCGTTATCTCCCACAACGCTTTGATGATAACAGGAAAGGCCCAAAAGAGCACATTGCTCTGACAGATAGGCCGCATTGGTATTGATAATATTTCCAAGCAGGATCTCAGTTCCTACCGAAATCAACTCTACCGTCATGCTTTACATCCCTCCTTTTGTCAGCACCTGCACATTCTTGGCCACGTAATCGATCAGGGATACGATTGTCAAGATCAAAGACAGCCAGATCAGCACCGTTCCGATCACATCGAAGATGCCGCCCAGATCAGCAATGAGTACAATGATCATAAACATCTGGGACACCGTCTTAAATTTCCCCCAGTAGCTGGCCGCGATCACGATCCCGTTGTCAGAAGCCACCAGGCGGAACCCGCTGATGATAAATTCCCTGGCAATGATAACGATCACAAACCAGGCGGAAAGGGTGCCGTCCGGGATCATACAGATCATAGCGGAGCACACCAGCAGCTTATCCGCCAGAGGATCCATAAACTTTCCAAAGTTCGTCACCAGATTCCTGGACCTGGCGATCTTTCCGTCCAGCATATCCGTAAGGCTGGCCACACAGAACAGTACCAGAGCGATCCATTTATTCGCCGCTCCGCCTGTGTCCGTCAGCATAAAGAAAACAAAAAAGGGTACCATGATCACTCGCAATACCGTCAACTTATTTGGCAGATTCATTCTATCAACTCTCCTATCAAATCATATTCTAATGCCCCGGTCACTCTGACTTTCACAAAGTCTCCGGTCATCAGTTCCTCATCTGTATTGATAAAGATCAGCCCGTCCACGCCGGGCGCGTCTTTATAGGTCCTTCCTACATAAGCGTTCTCATCGGCTATTTTCCCCTCGATCATTGCCAGCATTTCCCGGCCTTTCATCTCTTCGGCCTGATCGAACGCGATCTCCTGCTGCAGCTCCATGATCTGAGCTTTCCGGTCTTCCTTTACCTCTTCCGGGATCTGGCCTTCCATCTGGGCCGCGGGGGTATCTTCTTCCGGAGAATAAGTAAAGACTCCCAATCGTTCAAATTCCATCTCATCCACAAAATCCAGCAGTTCTTCCTGCTGGCTTTCCGTCTCTCCCGGAAATCCTGTGATCAGGGTGGTCCTTATGGTGATGTCAGGGATCTCTTTTCTTAATTTCCCGATGATCCCGCATAATTGGCTTTTCGAAGTCCTTCTTCCCATCCGCTTCAAGATCTCATCGGAAGCGTGCTGGATCGGAAGATCGATATAGTGGCAGATCTTAGGTTCTTCCTTCATTACCTGGATCAGCTCATCATCCACCTCTTCCGGATAACAATAGAGTACCCGGATCCAATAGATCCCCTTGACCTTGCATAATTCCCGCAGCAGTCTTGGAAGCGATTTCTTCCCGTACAGGTCCTTCCCGTAGACGGTAGTCTCCTGGGCCACCAGGATCAACTCTTTCACTCCCTGACCCGCAAGCGATTCCGCTTCTTTCAGAAGCCGTTCTATGGGAACGCTTCGGTAGCTTCCCCTAAGCTTGGGTATGATGCAGTAAGTACAGTGTTTGTCACAGCCCTCCGCGATCTTCAGATAGGCATAGTGGCCGCCTGTAGTCACCAGCCGTTTCGCCTCCGGCAGCGGCAGGGCGTTGATATCTTCCATCCGGATATATCCTCCTGCCTCCAGAGCCTGTTCCAGCGCCTCAGCGATCTTATCATAGGAAGCTGTTCCCAGGACCGCGTCTACCTCCGGAATCTCTTCCAAGATCTCCTTTTGATATCTCTGAGCCAGGCATCCGGTCACGACCAAAGCTTTCAGCCTTCCTTCCTTCTTATATTCTGCCATTTCCAGAATCGTCTGGATGCTTTCTTCCTTTGCGTCATGGATAAAACAGCAGGTATTGATGACGATCGCATCCGCCTGTTCCTCATTGTCTACGATCGTCCATCCCTTTTCATCCAAGATCCCCAGCATGACCTCCGAATCCACCAGATTCTTATCACAGCCCAGGGAAATAAACAATAAATTCATTCCTTCCTCCTTCTTGTTTAGAAGAAAGGCAGATACCTGCCGGCATCTGCCCTCCTGATCATACTCATCTTCTGTTATTCCTCTTCTTCTCCAACGATCTTAACCTTTCCCTGGTTCAGTTCATCAATGGCGATCGAAAGCGGCTTTTCCCCTTCTTTAGTGCGTACCAGCGGTTCCGCTCCGTCAATGATCTCTCTGGCCCGCTTTGCTGTGGCCATAACAATTGAATAACGGCTGTTGACCACCTTGGTCTCGCCCTCTTCTACGTCTTTGTTTACAACCTTCATTAAATCTGTGTAAGATGGATGCAGCATATGCTTTTATTCTCCTTTCAATTCCTTCCTCATCTTCTCTATAAAGTCTATATTACGGAAACTTTTCCGGTGTTCTCCCTGAATGATCTGATGGACTTCTTCCACACAGTCCTCAAGCACATCGTTGACGACCAGATAGTCATACTGATCCATTCCTTCCGCCTCTTCCCTGGCTCTTCTCATCCGGGACTCGATCACATCCATGGTCTCCGTCCCCCTCTTCACCAGCCGGTTCTTCAACTCTTCCGCCGATGGCGGAGTCACAAACAGCAGAAGGGTTTCCGGAAACTTTTTCTTAACCTTCAAGGCTCCCTGGATCTCAATCTCCAGAATCACATCTTTTCCGGCCTGAAGCTGTTCTTCTACGTATGCCCGCGGCGTTCCGTAATAATTATCCACATATTTAGCATACTCTATCAATTCTTCTTTCGCAATCATTTTTTCAAATTCTTCCACGGTTCGGAAGAAATATTCTCTTCCCTCTTCTTCTCCCGGCCGGGGCGCTCTTGTAGTGGCAGAAATGGAAAGCGCGTAATTATCATACTGCTTTATCAGTTCTTTCATGATCGTCCCTTTTCCCGCGCCGGAGAATCCGGACACCACCGTTAAAATTCCTTTTTTATCCACAGATTTCCCTCTCCCTCGATGGTTCTCTTCATTTACATTCTGTCTATTCAATATTCTGGATCTGTTCCCGCACTTTTTCGATCTCTGTTTTCAGATCGATCCCCACGTTGGAAACTTCCAGATCATTGGCTTTGGAAAGGATCGTATTGGCCTCCCGGTTCATTTCCTGAGCGATAAAGTCCAGCTTTCTCCCAATCCCACTCTCAGAAGCTTCCAAAGTTTCCTTCATATGTACGATATGGCTTCTCAGCCGCACCAGTTCTTCGTCTGTACAGATCTTATCCGCGAAGATCACTACCTCGGCGGCGATCCGGCTCTCCTCGATCTGGGTATCCTCAAGAAGCTCCTGGACTTTGGCTTCCAGCTTTTCACGATATTCACTGATGATCTTAGGCGACCGTTCTTCAATGTAGCCTACCAGCTCCAACATTCCGTCCAGCTTTTCCAGGATATCCTTTTTCAGATTCTCCCCCTCCAGCGCACGGGTCTCGATAAAGTGATCGACCGCGCCGTTTAACGCTTTCTCCAGCCCGTTCCAGAGTTCTTCCTCATCCAGGGCCTGTTCTTCCATCGTCAGCACCTCCGGACATTTGGAAATGGTGGATACCCGGATATCATTTTCCAGGCCAAATTGTTCTTCCATTTTACGAAAATAGGCCAGATACTCTTCCGCCAGCCCTTGATTGTATTTCAGAGACACCTGTCCTTCCGACAGGTCTTCATAAGTGATAAAAAGATCAACTTTCCCCCGTTGAATCCTTTTCTTCAGCAGGCTCCGGATCGAAGTCTCGAAAAAATTCAGTTTCTTGGGCATCCGGATATTCACATCCAGGTACCGGTGGTTGACTCCCTTCATTTCAACTGTAAATTTCCGATCTCCTTCAGACACTTCACAGCGCCCGAACCCTGTCATGCTTTTTATCATGTTCTCCATACTCCATTTCCTTTTGTAATCAGTCCATGTCCGAACTAGGTTCCGAATTATTATAAGCCATTTGGCAATTCCCGTCAACCATGGTATACTGGTATCCACCGTAATCTATTACCTTAGAAAGGAATGACATAACATGGCATTTGACGGAATTACTGTAGCGGCTATCGTACAGGAATTAAAAGGAACTCTCTCCCAGGGACGCATCGCCAAGATCGCCCAGCCGGAAGCGGACGAACTGCTTCTGACGATCAAGACTCCAAAAGGACAGCAACGGCTATATCTTTCTGCCAGCGCCTCCCTTCCTCTTATCTATTTGACGGATGAGAACAAGCCAAGCCCTATGAACGCGCCCAACTTCTGCATGCTTCTGCGAAAACATATCGGGAACGGCCGGATCGTCAACGTATCTCAGCCGGGCTTGGAACGGATCATCCACCTGGATATTGAGCATCTGGATGAACTGGGAGATCCCTGCCGGAAGAAACTGATCATAGAGATCATGGGAAAACACAGCAACATCATTTTCTGCGACGACCAGGGAAAGATCATAGACAGCATCAAACATGTGTCCGCCCAGATGAGCTCGGTACGGGAAGTATTGCCGGGACGGCCTTACTTTATACCGGATACTATGTCTAAAACAGATCCGTTAAGCGCGGACCTGGACACTTTCATCCAGACTCTTGCCGCAAGACCTGTCCCGCTGGTCAAAGCGATCTACACAGGTTTTACCGGGATCAGCCCTGCTGCCGCGGAGGAAATCTGCTGTCTGTCCGGCGTGGATTCCAGCCTCCCGCCGCGGGAACTGTCCCAGGATCTTTTCACCCATTTGTATCGGCAGTTTTCTTACTACATGGACGATATAAAATCTTGCGGCTTCTGTCCTTCCATATACTACGAGGGAGCCATGCCTAAAGATTTTGCCGTTCTTCCCATGACCCACTACAGCGGCTATACAAAGAGGGAATTCCCAACTGTCTCCCAGATGCTGTCTTCCTATTATTCCGCCCGAAACGCTTTGACACGCATCCGACAAAAAAGCGCGGATCTGCGCCACATCGTCCGCACTGCCCTGGAACGGAACCGCAAGAAATACGACCTTCAGTTCCGCCAGTTGAAAGATACGCAGAACCGAGATCAATACCGGATCTACGGAGAATTGATCAATACTTATGGATACAGTCTCCCAGAAGGCTCTAAGGAACTGACGGCTCTTAATTACTATGACGGGAAAGAGATCACCATTCCTTTAGACCCCTCCCAGACTCCCCAGGAGAATGCCCAGCGGTATTTCGCCCGATATAACAAACAAAAAAGAACCTACGAGGCTCTAAGCCAGCTGATCCAGGAAACCTCTGATGATATCAGCTATCTGGAGTCGGTAGAAAACGCTCTGGAAATTGCGCAAAACGAAGAAGACCTGGCTCAGATCAAGGATGAACTGGCCGGCAGCGGCTATATCCGGCAGCGGTCCGGCCGTAAAAAGGCGCGGACTATCAGTCGTCCTCTCCATTATATTTCCAGCGACGGCTATGACATATATGTAGGAAAAAACAATTTTCAAAATGATGAACTGACCTTTTCTTTTGCCGCTGGCAGCGACTGGTGGTTCCACGCTAAAGGCGCTCCCGGCTCCCACGTGATCGTCAAGACCGGCGGAGATGAACTGCCGGACCGCACCTTTGAGGAAGCGGGCCGCCTGGCCGCCTACTATTCTAAAAACCGCGGAAGCGACAAAGTGGAAATTGATTATGTGGAGAAAAAACATGTGAAAAAACCAAACGGAGCCAAGCCCGGTTTCGTGGTCTATTATACCAACTACTCCCTGGTCATTGACTCCGACATTTCTCAGATCAAAGAGGTCTCTCCTGACAGTTAGATCAGCTCCAGCTGCAGGAAAATGGCCCAGACATAAGGGGCCCCAAATACACCCAGTTGTTTGGGGCCTTTGATATTTTCTTTCCCTTCCCGGCAGATTTTCTCATAGGCTTTCTCGAAGGTAGCCCGTGTGATAGATTTCTTCCGCCGGTCAATGAAACATTCCCCGCCTTTGATCACATATACGAAAGGCAGTTTCTTCAAGGTATAAAACTGTTCTCCCTGATGGGCTGTTACCACTTCCCAAACTTCTGCTTTCTGATCCATAGCCCTCTTTCCTCTGCTGTTCCCGCTCTTATGCTTCCATAGTTCCCGCCAGGTAGTCAATGAACTGCTGCGCCGTTCTGCCGGACAGCCCTCCGTGACTTAATTCCCATTTATTTGCTTCTTTGAGAAGTTCTTCTTCCGGAAGCCGGATCTGATTTCTTCTGGCCAGCTGCCGCACGATCTCCTGGAACTCTTTTTTATCTGGTTTCCCAAAATATATCGTAACTCCAAATCTTGCCACCAGAGATAATTTCTCCTGGACCGTATCGTTGGAGTGAAGTTCCTCATCCCGTTCTTCTTTATCACGAAACGTCTCTCGGATGAGGTGGCGCCGGTTGGACGTAGCGTAGATCAGGATATTGTCCGGTTTCCGCTCCAACCCGCCTTCGATCACCGCTTTCAGGTATTTATATTCAATCTCAAATTCCTCAAAAGACAGATCGTCCATATAAATAATAAACTTATAATTCCGATCTTTCACCTGGGCGATCACAGAATTCAGATCCTGGAATTGATGCTTATAGACTTCGATCATACGCAGTCCCTGGTCGTAATATTGATTTAAGATCGCTTTGATGGAAGAAGATTTGCCCGTCCCCGCATCTCCAAAGAGCAGACAGTTATTGGCCTTCCTTCCCTTGACAAACGCTTCTGTATTGTCGATCAGTTTTCTCTTGGCGGTCTCATATCCCACCAGATCATCCAGATGGACATGGGCGATCTTAGTGATAGGCAGGATCTTGGCTCCTTCTTCTGTATGCTGGATGCGGAACGCCTTGTGGAGTCCCAGCTTTCCCACCCCAAATTCTTTATAAAACTGGGTCAGGATATCTTTGAACCCTTCTGCTGTTCCCGCCGCAGCCAGATGGACGCTGAGCTCACAGATCCGGTCCCTGATCCTCTGATTGAAAACTTTTCCGCGGCTGCCGGTCCCCTGATAATGGGACAATATTGAAATACATCCTGCCCCCAGCTTTTCTTCCATTTTCCCGAAATCGTAGTCAAACAACTCTTTAAAAATCGCGAAATCATGAAGCGCCGCCTCATTGATAGTTCCTTCCACTTTCCCTACGATCTCGCAGGAGGTACTGTAAGCATTCTCATGGTTCGCCAAAAGGAAAGTCAGATAAGTATGCCACAGATTTCCCTCGAAACCATGGCTGACCGACAATTCCAAGATCTGATTTGCCGTCTCAAAGAAAAGGCCTTTCAGATCTTCCTGATTGTAATAATCACTGTCATAGTTCTCCATGAGAAAAGCCATATCCTTTAAAGCTTTTCCCTCCTCCATATGTTTATAGATCATCAATTCATTTACTCTCATCAAAGTCGCCTTCTTCCCTTAATAGTTCCCCAGTATCTTTAAACTTCGGCTCTCTTCCCGCAATCCCCGGAGAGCATTTTTCACCGCCGCCTCTCCCAGGTTCCCTTCAAAATCTATGAAAAACCGATATTCCCAGCTTCTGCCCTCAATCGGCCTAGACTCGATCTTGGTCATATTCAGGTCGTTATAAATAAAATGAGACAGCAGGTGGTACAAGGAGCCGCTCTCATGGGGCAGTTCCAGACACAGGCTGATCTTGCGGGCTTCCTTTAAGAAAACTTTCTGGTTGGTGACTACAATAAACCGGGTAGAATTATTTTTATCGTCATTGATCGCGTCTTCCAACACGGCAAGACCATGGATCTTGGCCGCGTAAGCGCTGCACACCGCCGCCTGGCTCGTATCTGCGTCTTCCAAGATCTTCTGGGCGGCAATGGCTGTATTGGATACGCTGATCTGCTGCCAATCGCTGTGTTCGTCCAGAAATCTGGATGTCTGCATCAATGCCTCCGCCTTGGAATACACTCTCTTGATATTCTGCAGGCTTGCCCCCGGAAGTCCGGCCAGCGTATGGGTGATCGGGATAATGGTCTCTCCCACAATATAATTTTCAAACTCTACCAGCAGATCATACATCTCCGCCACCGCTCCCGCGGTGGAATTCTCAATGGGAAGCACCGCGTAATCGGCCGCTCCTTCTTCGATCGCGTTCATGGCATCCCGGAAGGTCCTGACATGGAAACTGTTGCATTCTGGGCCGAAATAAGCCTGCATAGCGGCCTGGCTGTAGGCCCCTTCCGTCCCCTGGAATACAATCCTTGCGCCTTCTTTATCCAAAGAGTCGATCTGGATAAAGGGAAGCCTTCCCAGGGCCCCAGCCTGAACCAGCTGCTGGTACTGCAGCTTGCGGCTCATGGACATCAATTGCTGGTACAATTCCTGGATCCCCTTTTTATTAAACTCTGTGGCAGTCTTCCCTGCCACGTCTGCCAGCTTTTCCTTCTCTCTTTGACGGTCAAACACCTTGGTTCCGCTGTTGATCTTATATTCTCCCACTTCCCGGCAGATCCGCATCCGCTCTTCATAGAGCTTTACGATCTGATCGTCTACAAGGTCTAATTGTTCTCTTAATTCTCCTAATGATGCCATGATATATCTCCTTTTTTGCGAACTACGCTGTATTATAATACATTTCCCGCATAAAATCTACCTCTGCAAACCATACTTAGAAATATGAGACATGATTTTTTGACTTGCGGGACCACCGGCTGGTGTATGGAAATCCTGTTTACCGGCCTGCACTCTCTGCGTCGGGAAAACCCTACCCTTACGGGGAACACTTCCATCTGGATGTTTCCCATCTACGGAATGGCCAGCTTTCTCTCTCCTCTCTGCAAACGCCTGGAAGGAAGAAGCCTGATACTCAGAGGAGGTGTGTATACATGCTGTATCTTTTGCGCGGAATATCTTACCGGCTCCTTCTTGAGAAAGTTTAACGCCTGCCCGTGGAATTACAGCGGCGCCCCCTGCAATATCAACGGTTTGATCCGTCTGGACTATGCGCCTTTATGGTTCGGCGCGGGACTTCTCTTTGAAAAAATTCTCTCCAGACATTGAAAATCTTTCACATTTAGTATATGATGTATGAAAGATTTTCAGTGGAGGAGGGAAAATGATGCGTCAGTACAAACATAAGATGGCCAGTCCGGCCGCTTTTCCTGTTCTTTTGCGTAAAGATCATCTTTTCTTTTCCCGACTCTTTCAGTTGAAATCTTTTATTTTCTATTTTTATTCCAAATTCACAATATCCCAAAACAGCAACGGAATATTGATACATCTTCAAAGGAGGTTTTTATGAGACACTTAATGAGTCCACTGGATTTTTCCGTGGAAGAATTAGACCAATTGATGGATCTGGCATCCGACATTGAGGCAAATCCAGGGAAATACGCCCACGCCTGCGATGGGAAGAAGCTGGCCACCCTTTTTTATGAGCCAAGCACCAGAACTCGGCTCAGCCATGAGGCGGCTATGCTCAATCTGGGAGGAAATGTACTCGGATTTTCTACCGCCGACTCCAGTTCCGCCGCCAAAGGGGAGAGCGTCGCCGACACCATCCGCACCATTTCCTGCTACGCGGACATCTGCGCTATGCGGCATTATAAAGAAGGCGCGCCTATGGTTGCCGCCAAACATTCCAGGATTCCGGTCATCAACGCCGGGGATGGAGGCCACCAGCACCCCACCCAGACCCTGACCGATCTTCTGACCATCCGATCTTTAAAAGGCCGGCTGGAAAACATGACCATCGGTCTGTGCGGAGACCTAAAATTTGGCCGTACCGTCCATTCTTTGATCCACGCTCTGGTCCGCTATCCGGGGATTCGTTTCGTGCTGATCTCGCCAGAGGAGCTGCGTCTCCCAAGTTATATCCGCTCCGATGTGCTGGATCAGAAGAATATCCCTTATGAAGAAGTAGTCCGGCTTGAAGACGCGCTTCCGAATCTGGATCTGCTCTACATGACCCGCGTGCAGAAAGAGCGTTTCTTCAACGAAGAAGATTATGTGCGTATGAAGGATTTCTATATTTTAGACCGGAAGAAAATGAAGCTTGCTCCTGAGAATATGTATGTTCTCCATCCTCTGCCAAGGGTCAACGAGATATCCGTAGAGGTAGACGATGATCCAAGAGCCGCTTATTTCAAACAGGCCCAATATGGTGTCTACATAAGAATGGCGCTGATCCTGACACTGTTAGAGATTGAAGTATAAAAAGGAGGCCAGAAACTATGGTAAAGAATACATTGACCGTTGGACGTATTGAAGAGGGGTTTGTACTGGATCACATTCAGGCCGGACGAAGCATGGATATCTATAAATACCTCCATCTGGATAAACTGGACTGCTGTGTGGCTATCATCAAGAACGCCCGGAGCAGTAAAATGGGACGGAAGGATATTATGAAGATTGAATGTCCCATTGATTTTATGGATCTGGATATCCTTGGTTTTATCGATCACGATATCACGGTAAATATTGTCAAGGACAGTAAGATCGTAGAGAAAAAATGTCTCCATCTTCCCAAAGAGATCACCAATGTGATCCGCTGCAAGAACCCCCGGTGTATCACTTCCATCGAGCAGGGCCTGGACCATGTCTTTGTACTGACAGATCCGGAGAATGAAGTCTATCGCTGCAAATACTGCGAAGAAAAATACCACAGAAGATAATTGATCATAAAAGAAAAGCACGGCCGTCAGACATCAAGCGGCCGTGCTTTTCCTTTCTTATTTCTTACGCGATCGAGCTGGAAAGCCCGATCATCAGACGCATTAGGGGACTGATCCACTTATTCTTATTATGGGCGCATACGGCTGTGATCCTGTTGTGCGAGATCTCTGTGGGGATTTCCTCCAACTCACCTGCTTCTAACTCTTCCCGCACCGTGAATTCAGGAAGGTACGAGATCCCCACATCGCTTTTTACCAGATTCTTGATCGTGGGAATACTCCACATCTCAATCGTATGATCCAGGGTAATAGACTTTTTCCTTAAATACTCTTCAAAGATCTGCCGAAATACGCATGTTGGCTCGTTAATGACCAAAGGGACCGAAAGCGTCTGATCCGGCGTCACAAAATCCGGGAACCTGCGCCTGGTCTCCGGCGAGGCCACCAGTACCAGCGGGAAGGCGCCGATCGGGTAGGTGATCAGACCGGAACCGAAGCCGCCGATGTCTTCATAGAAAATCCCCAGATCCAAACTTCCCCGCAGCAATTCATTCCGGATATCGTAACAGTTCATGGAGCGCAGATAGATCTTGGCCTTTGGCGCCTGCTGACAGAACTTTTTCAGCGCGGTGGGAATCTTGTAACACAGCAGCGTCTCTCCTACTCCAATATGGATGCTCCCCTGGCAATCGGCCAGATCATTTTCAAAATACCGCAGTTTTTCTACCGACTGAAACACCTCATCCACATAAGGGACCAACAGTTCTCCAGCCTGGGTCAGGACCATGTTTCTCCCGGATTTCTCGAACAATTTCACAGATAATTCCCGCTCCAACTGACCCATCTGGAAAGTGATGGCCGATTGGGTATAATTCAGCTTTTCCGCGGCAGCTCTAAAACTTCCCGTCTCCACCACCGTGCGGAATGTATTCAGATACTTTAATTCCATTTTTCCTCCACACTTAAATTATTTTTAATCGTTACTTATTTATCTTTAAATTGTTTTTAATTATTATATAATGCTATTATATGTAGAAGAAAGAAATTCTGCAAGATATTTACGGAAGGAGAACGAAACATGTATACATTAGAACTGGCGCGCCCGGATGAGCTGCAAACCTGCTGAGAGATCATAGCGATGGGGCGAAATTTTCAGAAAGAACAGGGATTCACACAATGGACCGAAGACTATCCTAATCCGGATACGATCCGGGATGATATTGAGGCACAAAAAGGGTATGTGATCAAAGCGGACGGCCGGATCGCCGGCTACATGTGTGTCGATTTTGACGGGGAACCTGCTTATAATAATATCGAAGGAGAATGGCACACGAAAGCCCCCTATGCCGTCGTACACCGGAGGGCATTCCATGGAGATTTCAGAGGGAGGGGTATGGCTGATGTCGCTTTCCGCCTGATCGAGAAACTTTGCCTTGACAATCAGATCGCAAGCATCCGGGTTGACACAGATTTTCCAAACAAACGGATGCAGCATATTTTAGAAAAAAACGGATTTGTCAAACGTGGAGTGATCGTTTTCCAGGGAAGCGGAAAACTAGCCTATGATAAAGCATTAGAATAAACTTGCGAGCAAGACGATAAGCCGGGTTATGTCGTGGGTAATCATCTATCTAGGCCTGCCGTTGCCAGCAGACTCCAGCAGCCTACCTAAGACGTGACGGGCCGCCACATCGTCTTTATTCAGCCTTGCTTCGGATGGGGTTTACATGTGCCCCCGCCGTTACCGGCAGGGCGGTAGTCTCTTACACTGCCCTTCCACCCTTACCTCCCTTTAGAGAAGGCGGTACATTTCTGTTGCACTTTCCTTGGAGTCGCCTCCACCGGACGTTATCCGGCATCCTGCCCTGTGAAGCCCGGACTTTCCTCACCTGCGGCCTTTCGGCACATGCAGCTGCGATTACCTGTCTTACTCGCGGTTTTAGATTTTATCACAAAATCAAAGAATAATCAATCGGGTACACCCCATTTTTCATTTTGGTACACCCTTGAGGTCAATTTGGGACGTAGCCTTTTTTCATTTTACTACGTCCTCAATCAGCTCCTCTCCATCCGCCGCGGTCGTCGCCAGCTCATCGCAGCGCTCATTCTGCGGATGGCCGTCGTGCCCTTTGACCCAGATAAAGGTCACCTGATGGGACTCTTTGGCTTTCAAAAGACGTTTCCAGAGATCGATATTTTTGACCGGTTCGTTTTTCCCTCTTTTCCAGCCTTTCTTGATCCATCCCTGGATCCAATTCTGATTAAAGGCGTCTACCAAATACTTGGAATCGGAATAGAGATCTACCTGGCAGGGCCGATTTAAGGCTTCCAGTCCGGCAATGGCCGCCATCAGCTCCATCCGGTTATTGGTGGTCTTTTGGTAACCCTGAGAAATTTCCTTGGTATGGAGCTCTCCCTTAGAATCCCGGTATTCCAGAACGGTTCCATATCCTCCGGGGCCATCTGGATTTCCCCTGGCCGCCCCGTCTGTATAAATGTCTACGTGCATAGTTTTTCTCCTTTTCTATACAGTTTTATTTTGGTCTTTCTCACTCTTTCAGACCACTCTGCCTTTATAATTCAAATTCCTGGGGAGTTTGGGTGATCTGCATCACTTTGTCCTTATATCCGGCGGCCTCCGGGTTTTCCATCAGCCAGTCATAAACTTCAAACCTTCCCCACATATGCATCGGAAAAACCACTTTGGTATCTGTATGCCGCATAAAATAATCCATCCCCCAGTAATACTGCTCCTCCTGTCTTGGATCTAATGGGACAAAAGCCGCATCGATCCGCGTCCCCTCGATCTTTCGGATCTCATACTGGTAATTGCGCTTCATCATCTCGTTAAATGCCCGGCTTTCTTCTTCCCAGTGCCACCAGTTTAAGTCGCCCCCGTGGTAAAGCGTCTTTCCCTCTGCGTTCACCAGAAAAGCTACTCCTTCATCGGTGGAACGCAGCGTTTGAACGAAGATCTCGTCCGCTTGGAGCGTCTGCCTAGGGCCGATATAATGCACTTTTCCCTCCAACGCCTGTCCTTTTTCCACCGACGATCTGATATCATCGGATAAAATATAAGTCACATCATAGTCTTTCGCCCAGTCAAAGATCTTCCTCTGAAAATGGTCATAATGTACATGGCTGGAAAATATATAAAGCTTCCTGTCAACTGCCTTGGCAGGAAGCTCCCCTTTGTAATAATCAAAGACCAGCATGTTTCTCCCCAGATCCACAGCGAATCCACTGTGCCCCAAGTAAGTCACCTTCATCGCTTATGCTTCTCCCTTCACCACTTCCACAGCATGGGTGATCTCCGGAAGCAGATAAGATAAACATTCTTTTACCGCTCCCGCTTTTCCCGGGAGATTTACGATCACTACATCTCCCCGGATCCCAGCGATCCCACGGTTTAACATAGATCTCTTGGTCAGCTTCATCATATGGATCCGCATCACTTCCGAAATTCCTGGTATCAGCCGTTCTGTCACATCCATAGTAGCTTCAGGCGTACAGTCCATCGGCCCGCACCCCGCCCCGCCAGTGGTCAGGATCAGGTCCGCCAGATGATTGTCTGCCATCCTCTGCATCACAGTAGCCAGAACCTCCCGGTCTGTAGGCAGCGCTTTCTGAAACACGACATGATTTCCAGCATCTTCCACCAGCTTACGGATTACTGTCCCGGCTTTGTCTTCTTCTTTTTCTCTATAAATATCTGTATTTGCTGTAAGAATTGCAATTCTCATATTGTACCTCCGTGCTTTCTCTAAATGTATCCCATATAGTAGCATTTTAACGCTTTTGGTCGAATAATGCAATGAAAACTAGATAATAATGCAGACCAGTCCCCCATTGCTGTCGTTGACGATCTTCTGCATCGTATCCTGCAGCTTCTCCTGGCTGGCATCGCCGATCATAGAAATCTTATTTTTCATTCCATCCATTACCAGCTCTTCTATAGATTTGCCAAAAATATTGGTCTCCCAGATACCGCCCTCGCTTTCCTTTCTTTCTTTAATGTAATCTGCCAAATCCTGAGCCTGCTGCTCATTCCCCACAATGGGGGCGATCTCCGTTTCAATATTAGCTCGGATCAAATGGATGGATGGAGCCTCTGAATGGATCCTTACCCCGAATTTATTCCCCTGCTTGATGATCACCGGTTCTTCCAGGGTAATCTCCTCCCTGCGCGGGCTTACTACTCCATACCCTTTCATTTTCACAGCGGTAAAGGCGTCTTTGACTTCTTCATATTCCGCTTTCAAAGCAGACAGGTCCTTCATCGCCTCGATCAACTCATACTGACCTGCGATCGGCAGCCCTGTAAGCTCACTGAGTGTCTCGTAATAAAAGCTCTCTCCGATCCGCACCCGGATCTGTACGCAGCCGGTATCCATCTCAATATGCTCAATCCGCAGATCCTCTATGTAAATGCTCTCAGGCGTTTCAATACCTGAAGCCGCATCCTTGATCTCTCCCAGGTCATCTAAAATCCGACGGACATGTTCCACCAGATCCTGTTTGATCTTATGGTCTCTAGGCAGCATTTCCACCCATTTAGGAATAAAAAACTGGACTTCTGAAACCGGAAATTCATAAAGTACCGCTTCCATGATCCTGCAGATATCTTCTTCCTTTAGCTGTTCACAGTTTACCGGCAATGCCCTTACCCCGTAAGCCGCTTCCAGCTCTTCCGCGGTTTTGCCCGCCTCCTCTCCCAGAGGCTTTCTGGAATTCACCAAAACGACAAACGGCTTGCCGATCTCCTGCAGCTCCCGGATCGTCCTTCCTTCCGCTTCCCGGTAATTCTCACGCTGGATCTCCCCTATACTCCCGTCTGTAGTCACTACAAGCCCAATGGTGGCGTGTTCGTGGATCACCTTGCGGGTCCCGATCTCCGCCGCCTTGGTAAACGGAATCTCATGATCGAACCAGGGCGTCTTTACCTGCCGCTCCTGTCCTTCCTCAATATGGCCGGAGGCGCCTTCTACCATGTATCCCACACAGTCGATCAGCCGCACCTTAACTTCCGTCTCCTCAGACAAGCGCACCTTAGCCGCCTCTTTGGGAACAAATTTGGGTTCTGTCGTCATGATCGTGCGTCCGGAAGCGGATTGAGGAAGTTCATCCCTGGTCTGGGCCTTTCTGTGATCATCCTCCATATGCGGGAGTACCAATACATCCATGAAACGTTTGATCAGTGTGGACTTTCCGGTCCGCACCGGTCCTACTACTCCTATGTATATCTCTCCCTTTGTTCTAGCCTGTATATCTTTGTAGAGTTGGAACGTATTCATTCTAATACCCCCTTGTTATGCTGATAACAGTGTATGAAGGGGACTCCCGCTTTAGAACCCGCAATAAAGGAAAATCCAAATACTTTTGCCGTAAATCAAATCACCCCGCGGGAATCAGACATTGCACTTTTATGCCCAGATTCCCGCAGGGTAAATTCTAAAATCAGCAGTATGAAAATCCGCTTTCTTAAGTCCCGCTATTCTTTCCAAGCCAAGGAACTGTTCTCCGCTTTACTATCTCTGAGCATCAGCTCATTGACCGCTTCTTTCGGGTCTTTTCCATTAAACAGTACCTCATTGACTTTATTGATGATAGGCAGAGACACGCCGTACTTTTCGCCCAGCTTCACCGCGGCTTTAGCGGAATACACACCTTCCACTACCATATTGACTTCTTTCATGGCTTCCTCCATGGATTTTCCCTGGCCCATAAGGTAGCCGGCTTTCCTGTTCCGGCTGTGTACGCTGGCGCAGGTTACGATCAGGTCGCCGATGCCTGTAAGTCCGGTAAAGCTTTCGATAGATCCGCCCATCTTCACCCCAAGTCTCGCGATCTCCGCAATGCCTCTGGTGATCAGAGCCGCCTTGGTATTGTCGCCGTAGCCCATTCCATCGGCAATACCAGCCGCCAGAGCGATCACGTTTTTCAAAGAACCGCCCAGCTCCATCCCCAGGATATCCGGACTTGTGTATACCCGGAATACTTCATTCATAAACATGCTCTGCAGGTACTCAGCCGTCTTCTTTGTCTTAGCTCCGATCACCACAGTAGTAGGAAGGCCTCTCCCCACTTCCTCCGCATGGCTTGGGCCGGACAGGACCGCGACGTCTGCCTGCGGAATCTCTTGTTCGATCTGCTGGGAAAGGGTCATCAATGTATCTTCTTCGATTCCTTTTGCCACATCCACAATAATCTGTCCATCCTGAATATAGGGATTCATCTTGCGGGCCGTGCTCCTAGCAGCGTGAGACGGAACAGCCATCACGATAAAATCTTTCCCGGTCACAGCCTTCTCCAGATCGCCGGTAAATTCCATATCCTCAGGAAGCTTGATTCCCGGAAGTTTGCTTTTATGCTCTCTTTCCTTAGAAAGTCTCTCCGCCTCCTCTTTTCTGAAAGACCATACCGTGATCTGATGGCCATTTGTATGAAGCAGCAACGCAAGAGCTGTTCCCCAGCTTCCCGCCCCTATGATGCCTACATTTGCCATAGCCTGTTACCTCCTTATTTATCTCTTTCCTGTGTACTTTGACCATCCTTCTTACTAAGGCTGTTTCCCTACACTCAGTTTGTTCTCTGTGCCGTTCAATAACCTCTTTATATTCGCCCGGTGCTTAAAGAAGGCCGAAAGCACTAAGAAGACAGCAATCCCATACATCTCATAGAGATGAGCGTCGGTCAGGCTGTATCCTCCCATCTGTCCGTATGCGATCACCTCGATCATATAGACGATGACCACCACCAGCGACCCCACAGACACATACCTAGTTGCGGCTACCGTTCCCACAAATACGGCAATACAGATCAAGATCATCCAGATATTGGTAGTACTTGCGATCAGGCCCGCTGTTACGGCGATCCCTTTTCCGCCTTTAAATCTCATGTAGAATGGATAATTATGTCCCAGCACCGCTCCCAATCCCGCGTACATGGACAAAAGCGAAAGCATGCCGCTGTCCGCGAATGTATTCCGATACAGGAACCGTACCAGCAGTACCGCGAAGATGCATTTAAAACAATCTCCCAGGAAGGTGACCAGTCCAGCTTTCCATCCAAGAGTACGCAGGGCATTGGTCGTTCCCACATTGCCGCTTCCTTTCTGCCGGATGTCCACATGATGCAGCCTGCCGTAGATATATCCTGTCTCGATCAAGCCAAAGGCATAACCAATAGCCACACAAACCAGCCGTTCCATCTTTACTTCTCTTTCCCCTTTCTCTCACGCACGAAAAACCTCAAAGAGGTTCCCCGGAAGCCAAATGCCTCACGAATCTTATTCTCCAGATATCTGGTATAAGAAAAATGCATCAATTCCTTATCGTTGACAAACAGTACAAAACTTGGCGGTCTTACCGCTACCTGTGTGGCATAGTAAAGTTTCAGCCGTTTTCCCTTATCAGAAGGCGGCTGCTGCATTGCCACCGCCTCCATAATGATCTCATTTAATACTCCGGTAGCCACCCGCAGGTTCTGATTCTCAATGACCATATCGATCTTATCATAGATCTGCCGCAGCCTCTGTCCTGTCTGTGCGGAGATATACATGATTTCAGCGTAAGGTACAAAGGAGAGCACCCGGCGGATCTCCTGCTCGTACTCCCGCATAGTCCGGTCGTTTTTCTCAATGGCATCCCACTTATTTACCACGATCACAATGCCCTTCCCTCTCTCATGGGCGATCCCTGTGATCTTGGCGTCTTGTTCGGTAACTCCTTCTGTAGCGTCGATGACTACCAGCACTACATCTGCCCGTTCCACCGCCGACACCGTCCGAATAATACTGTAGCGCTCCAGTTCCTCTTTGATCTTATTCTTTCTGCGCAGTCCGGCCGTATCGATGAATACATACTCTTTGCCGTTGTGCATGATATCTGTGTCTACCGCGTCTCTCGTAGTTCCCGCCACTTCTGACACGATCACCCGCTGCTGTCCCAGCAGCTTGTTGATGATCGAAGATTTCCCCACGTTTGGTTTTCCCACGATGGCTACACGGGGACGCTCATCTTCTCCTTCCCCTTCTTCCGCCTCCGGGAAATGGGCGATGACCGCGTCCAGCATATCTCCCAGGCCGATCTTGCCGGCGGCTGAGATCGGATTGGGATCGCCAATCCCTAAATTATAGAATTCATATACATCCGCCATAAATTTCTGCATACTGTCCACTTTATTAACAGTCAGCACAACCGGCTTCCCGGAGCGGCGCAGCATATCCGCTACTTTGGCGTCCGCATCCACTAATCCCTGACGCACGTCTGTGATGAATATGATCA
This sequence comes from Lachnospiraceae bacterium KGMB03038, assembly GCA_007361935.1. Classification (NCBI taxonomy): domain Bacteria; kingdom Bacillati; phylum Bacillota; class Clostridia; order Lachnospirales; family Lachnospiraceae; species Lachnospiraceae bacterium KGMB03038. The sequence continues at coordinate 2,056,004 of CP041667.1, forward strand.
CATCCGCCGTATCAATGGCGATCTGAGCCTGCTCCCGCATCTGGGAAAGGATGATATCTTTGCTCTCCGGTTCGATGCCTCCGGTATCGATCAGGGTAAATTCCCGGTCCAGCCAGCTTACATCTGCATAAATCCGGTCTCTTGTCACTCCAGGCGTATCTTTGACAATAGAAATCTTTTCTCCCGCCAGCGCGTTAAAAAGTGTAGACTTTCCTACATTTGGCCTTCCCACGATAGCTACGATCGGTTTACTCATGTTCTCTCTCCTATTCTATGGAATGGTCCTTATCCAAGGACCGCGTCTATCAAATCCTGTCCGCTTGATTTTACAATATCTGCCCTCACTTGTAAAGCCTCTTCCACCTGTGGCAAAGCAACATCATCCAGAAACACTTCTTCCCCGCTCCGGAACATATTACAGGGCAGCAGCAGCCGTTCCCCCAGCGTTTTTCCTTTTAACTGAGCGATCAAGTCCCCTCCTGTGATCAAACCGGATACGGTGATCTGCTCTCCAAAGAACTCATTTCGGATTGGATAAACATGAACCCGGACTCCCGGGTATTTCTCCTGGATCCGCTCTGTCAATTCCTGGATATAGGGCGCGGCCAGCTTTCCCGTAGCAAGAGACACAACTCTTTTTCTTCCATCTCCCGGAAGTTTCTGAAAACCTTCCGCAAATTCCTGTTCTAAAAGGCGCAGCATCCCAACTCCATTTTCCAGTTGGAGATATCCGTCATACCGGGTTTCTTCCGGGAGTTCCTTTTCAGCCAGAAGATACCATTCATCGCTTGCGTGGATAAAGTGGACGCCATGCTCTTGGAAAAACCTCTCCTGCCACCGGTGGATCGTATCCAGAACATTCTCTGCTTCTTCCTTCTGGAATGTTTCCAAAGGATACAGTCCCTCCCGATATTTAGTAAGTCCCGCCGGAACCACAGACACGCTCTCCAATACCGGAAGATAACGGGACAGATCCCGGATAGTGCGCTCCAGTTCCTCCCCGTCATTGATCCCTTTGCACAGTACGATCTGCCCATTCATATGGATACCGTGTTCAAAAAGGGTATCCACCTTCTTAAGAGCTTCCCCGGCAAATCGGTTGTGGAGCATCTGACAGCGAAGATCCGGATTCGTTGTATGGAACGAAACATTAATGGGTTCCAGGTGATAACGGATGATCCGCTCAATGTCATGATCGCTCATATTGGTCAGCGTCACATAATTTCCCTGCAGAAAGGAAAGCCGGGAATCATCATCTTTAAAATACAAGGTCTCCCGCATCCCTTTTGGCATCTGGTCTATAAAACAGAAAATGCATTTATTCCGGCAGGAACGATATTCGTCCATCAATCCCTGCTCAAATTCCAGGCCGAGGTCTTCTTCATAATCTTTCTCGATCTCTAATTCCCATTCTTCTCCATCTGCTTTCTCCACCAGAAGCGTCAAAAAATCATCATTTACATAATAATGGTAGTCAAACACATCCTCAATCTTCTGCCCGTTGATAGAAAGCAGACGGTCGCCGGGCCGAATCTCCAGTTCGTCTCCGATACTGCCTGGCTTTACTTCGCTGATCTTATGTCCGTATTTCATAAACTTAAAGATTCCTTTCTCTATTACGATCTCATTATAGCGTACCTGTAAAAAATAGTCTATGTAAATCATTGACCTTGCAAAGGAAATAGTGATATAAATAGAAGTATAAATTATATATTTTAGGAGATTGCCATGTCAAGTATAAAACTGATGGAAGAGGCGCTGCCTGTAGCTCCTCTTAAAATCGCAGCGCTAGAAAGCTGTGAAGAGCTGGGGAAAAAGGTTAATGATTATATCGTCAAGTTCCGCAAAGACCGGGTGAAAGAGTCTTTGGAATCCCCGCTTTTTTTTAATTACCAGTTGGACAACTATCTGTTGAAATTCCGCTGTCCCCGTTTTGGAACCGGGGAGGCTAAAGGCGTCCTGGAAGAATCCATCCGCGGCAAAGACCTGTTTATTATGGTGGATGTCTGCAATTACAGTCTCACCTATACAGTCAACGGACATTTAAACCATATGTCTCCGGACGATCATTATCAGGATCTGAAAAGAGTCATTTCCGCGGCCAACGGCAAAGCCCATCGTCTGAATGTGATCATGCCTTTCCTATATGAGAGCCGTCAGCATAAACGGACCAAACGGGAATCCCTGGACTGCGCGCTGGCTCTTCAGGAACTGGTAGATATGGGTGTCAGCAACATCATCACCTTTGATGCCCATGATCCGCGGGTGCAGAATTCAATCCCGCTTCACGGATTTGATAATTTCAACCCGCCTTATCAGTTTATCAAAGCTTTGCTGAGAGCTGAGCCAGACCTTCCTGTGGACAAGGATCATCTGATGATCGTAAGTCCGGATGAAGGCGCTATGCATCGGGCTGTCTACTTCTCTAACGTTTTAGGAGTAAATATGGGTATGTTCTACAAGCGCCGGGATTATTCTACCATCGTAGGCGGCAAGAACCCCATTGTAGCCCACGAGTTCCTGGGAGAGGATATCAAAGGCAAAAACGTGATCGTGGTAGACGATATGATCTCTTCCGGGGAAAGTATGCTGGATGTCGCCAGACAAATGAAGGAACGAGGCGCAAGCCGGGTTTTTGTCTGCACCACCTTTGGTCTTTTTACCAATGGTTTTGACAAGTTTGACGAATATTATGAGAAGGGTTATATCGATCGGGTCATCACTACCAACTTGACATATCTTCCTCCTGTCACACAGGAAAAGCCTTACTTTGTAGTGGCGGATATGAGCAAGTTCATTGCCTTGATCATCGACTCTTTCAATCACGACATTACCATGAGCCATGTGCTGAATCCTACAGACCGTATCCACACGCTTTTGGAGAAACACGCGCATAATAATTCTTAAAATCGAAAAAAGGAACGAGGCGAGCAGCCCCGTTCCTTTTTTTATCTAAAAATCCGTATATTTCGCGCCATTTTCCAGCGTTACGTTCTTGTAAGCCGCCAGTTCCGACACCGTCACAAGCTGATACCCTTTCTCCAGCAGTTTGGGAATCAGCTCTATCGCCGCGTCCACGCTCTCTGTATGGATATCGTGCATCAGGATGATATCGCCGTCCTTCACGTTATTCATCACCATGTCCACCGTCGTCTTAGCATTCCGGGTCTTCCAGTCCAGCGTGTCTATGTTCCACAGAATCAGCGGCATCCCCGCGTTTTCCTTCAATGTGGAACTGATCGCCCCGTAAGGAGGACGCATCACTGTAGCGCCTTCCCCAACGATCTCCTTGATCTTATTATTCGTATCCCCGATCTGTTTCTTCACCTGGTCAGCGGAAAGCTTTGCCAGATTGGGGTGGTCGTAAGAATGATTTCCTAACTCGCATCCAATCTCTTTCATCTTCTTTACCGCTTCCGGATGGGAGGAAACTTTCTGGCCCAGCATGAAAAATGTCGCGCGGGCATCATATTTCCCCAACTGCTCCAACAGCTCGTCCGTCCGGTCTCCCGGCCCGTCGTCAAAGGTCAGGGCCACCATAGGCCTGCTGGGATCGACTTTGCTTTCTTCCTTGGAAACCAATTTCCCATCCTCACCGAACTCACACAGCATGGTCCCCAGATATACCGTTCCCTCAGCCATCTTTCCATCCTGGTGGAAATAATATGTACTGCCTTCTATATCCAGCCAGCCTGTAACGGCGGCTCCGTCTTCTCCCAGATAGTAGGTGTCCTCCTCCTTCTTCTGCCAGCCAGTCTGCATAACGCCGTCCTCATCGAAATAATAGATCTTCTCGCCGATGGTCTGCCAGGAAGTCGCCTTTTCTCCGTCTTCCCCAAAGTAATAAGTCTTTCCCTTGGATACCACAAAGTCATTTGTTACGTAAGTTCCGTCATATTTCTTGAATTTATTTCCATCCCAGTCTCCTACCGGGTTCTTAACCTGGAAAGTTCCGTCTTTCGTCTGAATCTGGACCAGCCCTGCCCAGTCTGTCTCCAGCTTCTGGCTGATATCTTCATTCAATACGATATTGGCCGTATATTCTCCCTCCGTATTAGGATCCGCCTCACAGACGATGGTATACCCCTCGCCATTTTGGAATTGCTGCAGAAGATCCTCTGCCGTGGTCCCCTTCTCGTCCAGTTTCTGCTTCCCGTCTCCTTCCAGCGTAACTTCCGCCGACATTGCCGGCATCTCTTCTCCCTGGAGGATGGAAGCGCTTTTTACCGAAATACGGATCACTGCTTCCGGTGAATTGGCGGAAGCGGTCTTTAATAAAAACGGCATCGAACAGCACAACAAAAGAAGAGCAAAAACCTTGATCAAAGTTCTTACTCTCCCCTGTCTGCGCCTGCTTTTGATTCGTTGTCTTCTCCCCTGGTCCATCTGTACATTCTCCCCGTCTTACTGTTAGAATCAGTATAACTTTTTTCGACAGATTTCGCAAGGAAGGTTCTCTTTAGATTTTATTAAGTTTTATTACGATTTATTAAGAATTAGTGAATAATCCGGACCCTCAGCACTTCTCCCACTTTCCGCAGGTCGTCTGCCACACTTTCTGGCACATCGTTGTCAATATCGATCATTGTGTAGGCGTATTCGCCTTTACTTTTGTTCGTCAGGTCCGCGATATTCATATTATCTTTGGCAAGAATCTTAGTAAACTGTCCGATCATATTCGGCACGTTATGATGCAGAAGTACGATCCGGGTGGTATTGGCCTGCCTTCCCATTTCACAGTTGGGATAATTTACGGAATTCTTGATATTGCCGTTCTCCAGATAATCCTGCAGCTGCCGAACAGCCATTCTGGCGCAGTTGTCCTCTGATTCTTCCGTAGAAGCGCCCAGATGGGGGATCACAATGGCCCCCTTGACTCCCGCGATCACCGGCGTTGGAAAGTCAGTCACATAGTGCTTTACCTGGCCGGATACCAGCGCATCGATCACCGCTTCCTCATCCACCAGCACATCTCTTGCGAAGTTCAGAAGAACAACTCCTTTTTTCATCAAGCTGATCGCGTCCTGATCGATCATTCCTCTGGTATCTTCTGTAGCCGGCACATGAACCGTAATATAGTCACATTCTTTATATAGTTCATCTACCGTAGAAGCGTGGCGGATATTCCGGGACAGATTCCACGCAGATTTTACTGAGATATAGGGATCATAACCATAGACTTCCATTCCTAAGTGGATAGCGGTATTAGCCACCAAAACCCCAATCGCCCCGAGGCCGATGACCCCCAGTTTTTTCCCATCCAGCTCACAGCCGGCAAACTGTTTTTTGGCTTTTTCCGCATCTTTAGCGATATTTCCGTCTTCCTCATTTTCCTCCACCCAGTTAATGCCTCCGATGATGTCTCTGGAAGCCAGGAGCATCCCCGCGATCACCAGTTCCTTGACTCCATTGGCATTTGCCCCCGGCGTGTTGAACACAACAATTCCTTCTTCTGTACAGCGCTCCAGCGGAATATTATTTACGCCTGCTCCCGCCCTGGCGATCACCTTCAGATCTGGTCCAAACTCCATTTCATGCATAGAAGCGCTTCTTACGAGGATCGCGTCCGCGTTGTCCGGCGCGCTCACCGGAACGTATTCTTCGGTAAATTCTTCCAATCCTACGTCAGAGATTGGATTCATGCAGTGATATTGATACATAGCTATACGTTCTCCTCTTCAAATTTTTTCATAAAGGCTGTCAATGCTTCTACGCCTTCGATCGGCATAGCATTATATATGCTGGCCCGCATACCGCCCACAGTGCGGTGGCCTTTAAGATTTACGAGCCCGGCTCTTTCTGCTTCTTTCACAAATTTTTCGTCCAGCTTTTCATTTCCTGTGACAAACGGGACGTTCATCAAAGACCGGTCCTTAGGAACTACTGTTCCTCTGAACAGACGGCTTTGATCCAGATAGTCATAGAGGATCTTAGCTTTTTTCTCATTGTACTCTTTCATTGCTCCAAGGCCGCCCTTCTTCTTCAGCCATTTAAATACTTTGCCGCAGATATAGATCCCATAGGTATTCGGTGTGTTGTACAAAGACCCCGCATCCATGTGTGTCTTGTATTTCATCATTGTGGGAGTGCCTGGCAGTACATCCTCGGTGATCAGATCCTCACGGATGATGGCGATCACCACGCCCGCAGGTCCGATATTCTTCTGGACTCCTCCATATACTATCCCGTATTTCGTCACGTCAAACGGTTCCGACAAAAAGCAGGAAGACACGTCCGACACCAGAAGTTTCCCTTTGGTATTTGGAAGTTCCTTGAACTTTGTTCCATATATAGTATTATTCTCACAGATATACACATAATCCGCATCTGGTGAGATATCCAGATCAGAGCAGTCTGGAATATAGGAGAACGTCTTGTCTTCAGAGGAAGCCACCACTCTTGCCTCACCGAAGCGCTTCGCTTCCGCATAAGCCTTCTTAGACCACTGGCCGGTCAGGATGAAGTCCGCTTTCCGATTCTTCATCAGGTTCATGGGAATCATGGCAAACTGCAGGGATGCTCCCCCCTGCAGGAACAAAACCCGGTAATTTTCCGGGATTCCCACTAGTTCCCGAAGGTCTGCCTCCGCTTCATCGATGATCTCCTGGAAGGAATGAGATCGGTGACTCATCTCCATCACGGACATTCCAGTTCCTTTGTAGTCCAGCATCTCTTGAGATGCTTCTCGCAGCACGTCTTCTGGCAGCACTGCCGGTCCTGCTGAAAAATTGTACACTCTGCTCATTTCTCATTCCTCCTCTTTCCTTTTCTGCTATTTCTTCTGTTCCAGATCTTTTCCGTCAAAGGCTTCGCTGATGGCCGCCCCCGGCGCCACCATAGGCCATACTTTATCATCGCAGTCAATCTGGCAGTCGATCACCATCGGGCTTCCTAATGTCAGCGCGCGGGCAAATGCCTCCTGGAATTCTTCCCTGGTAGTTACGCGCACTCCTTCTGCCCCAAGAGCTTCCGCCAGCTTTACAAAATCAACCTTGTCGTTCAGTACGGTAGCTGAATACCGTTTCCCATAGAACAGATCCTGCCACTGGCGTACCATGCCAAGCACATGGTTATTGACCACCACCTGGATCACCGGGATATTGTATCTTGCCGCAGTGGCGATCTCATTCATATTCATACGGAAACATCCGTCCCCCGCAATATTGACCACCGTCTTCTCCGGTCTTCCTACTTTTGCCCCAATGGCCGCGCCAAGGCCGTATCCCATGGTTCCCAGACCGCCTGATGTAAGCAGGGTCCTTGGCTTAGTAAAGCGGTAAACCTGCGCCGCCCACATCTGATGCTGGCCTACCTCCGTCACAATCAGGGCATCCCCTTTGGTCTGCCGGTAGATCTCTTCTACCACATAGGGACCGGTCAGCGAATCTTTTCCATATGCCAGAGGATATTTCTCCTTGTAGTCCATGATCTTCTGGATCCATTCCTCATGATTCTGCTGCTCCAGACGCTGGTTTAAGATTTCAAGGATCACCTTGATATCCCCCACCACTCCTTCGGTGATCAGCACGTTTTTATTCATCTCCGCCGCGTCGATATCAAACTGGAGGATCTTGGCGTTCTTGGCGAATTTCTTGGCATTTCCTGTGACACGGTCGCTGAACCTGGCACCCACTACAATGAGAAGATCGCACTCACTGACTCCGTAGTTGGATGTTTTCGTCCCATGCATTCCCAGCATCCCTGTATAAAGAGGATCTGTCCCTGGGAACGCTCCTTTTCCCATTAATGTGTCTGTCACCGGAGCGTCTACTTTCTTGACGAATTCATAGAGTTCTTCACTCGCCCCGGATAGCACGGCGCCGCCGCCCACGAAAATATAAGGTTTTTTGGCTTTTTTGATCATCTTGAGTGCGGTCTCAATATCCTCCTGGCACACATCTTTAGAGGGCACTGGCTCTTCCGGCTGTTTTGGCTCATACTCTGTCTGATTAGAAGTTACATCTTTGGGAATATCGATCAGGACCGGAGCCGGACGGCCGGATTTGGCGATCGTAAATGCCTTTCGGATCGTACCAGCTAAGTCTTTTACATCCTTTACAATAAAATTATGCTTGGTGATCGGCATGGTGATCCCCGCAATATCGATTTCCTGGAAACTGTCCTTTCCAAGAAGGGACACGCCCACATTACAGGTGATCGCAACAATAGGGATCGAATCCATGTATGCGGTGGCGATACCGGTCACCAGGTTCGTAGCCCCCGGGCCGCTGGTAGCGAAACATACTCCCACCTTGCCTGTGGCTCTTGCGTACCCATCTGCCGCATGAGCCGCTCCCTGCTCATGAGAGGTCAGGATATGCCTGATCTCATCGCTGTGTTTATACAGCTCATCATATACGTTTAGGATCGATCCGCCCGGATATCCAAACACCGTATCTACGCCCTGTTCTTTCAGACATTCTATTACGATTTCTGCTCCTGTCAACTGCATACCTTATATCTCCTGTTCTATCTATATAATCTCTTTTTGGCTTTTGGCGCCTCCAAGACCGTTCCTTTATTCCGCCTTCGGCGCTTCCAGGATCGCTCCCCGGTTGCCGGAGGTTACCATGGATGCGTATCTTGCCAGATAACCTGTGGTCACCTCCGGCTGCCTCGGCTTCCATTCTTTTCTTCTTCTTTCCAGCTCTTCCTCTGGTACATCCAGCTCCAGCTTCAGTCCTGGAATGTCAATCTTGATGATATCCCCTTCTTCCACCAGGGCAATGGGGCCTCCCACTGCTGCTTCCGGTGAAACATGACCGATCGAAGCTCCTCTGGAAGCTCCGCTGAACCGTCCGTCCGTGATCAGGGCCACACTGGATCCAAGTCCCATTCCGGCAATGGCGGAAGTGGGATTTAACATCTCCGGCATTCCCGGTCCGCCTTTTGGTCCCACATAGCGGATGACAACCACGTCTCCTTCTTTGATCTTGCCGCCTTTGATGGCATCGATGGCATCTTCCTCACAATCAAAGACCCTTGCCGGACCTTCATGCACCAGCATTTCATCCACAACAGCGGAACGTTTTACTACGCTTCCGTCCGGCGCCAGATTTCCTTTCAAAACCGCCAGGCCGCCGGTCTCGCTGTAGGGATGATCGATCGGACGGATGACTTCCGGATTCTTGTTTACCGCCCCTGCGATATTTTCTCCCACTGTCCTGCCCGTTACCGTCATACAGTCTGTATGCAGCAGTCCCTTCTTATTCAGCTCGGCCATTACCGCGTACACGCCGCCAGCCTCGTTCAGATCCTCGATATAAGTCGGGCCAGCCGGCGCCAGATGGCAGAGATTAGGAGTTTTCTCACTGATGCCATTGGCAAAATCAATCTCGAAATCCATGCCCACTTCATGAGCGATCGCCGGCAGATGTAGCATACTGTTGGTGGAACAGCCAAGCGCCATGTCTACCGTCAAGGCATTTAGGATTGCCTCTTTTGTCATAATGTCTCTGGGACGGATATTTTTCTCCCACAGCTTCATTACCTGCATTCCCGCATGTTTCGCCAGGCGGATCCTTGCGGAGTAGACTGCCGGGATGGTTCCATTTCCCTGAAGTCCCATACCCAGCACTTCAGTCAGACAGTTCATGCTGTTTGCCGTGTACATCCCTGAACAAGATCCACAGGTAGGACAGGTTTTGTTTTCAAACTCACACAGATCTTCATCCGTGATCAGTCCCGCCGCGTTGGCGCCTACCGCCTCAAACATGCTGGACAGGCTGGTCTTCTTTCCTTTCACATGGCCGGCCAGCATAGGGCCGCCGCTGACAAAAATCGTCGGCACATTGATCCTGGCCGCCGCCATCAAAAGTCCCGGAACATTCTTGTCACAATTAGGAACCATCACCAAAGCGTCAAACTGGTGCGCCATGGCCATCGCCTCCGTAGAATCCGCGATCAAGTCCCTGGTCACCAAAGAATACTTCATGCCAATATGTCCCATAGCGATCCCGTCACAGACTGCGATCGCCGGGAACACGATAGGAGTTCCGCCAGCCATTGCCACACCCTGCTTTACCGCTTCCACGATCTTATCCAGATTCATATGCCCCGGAACGATCTCATTATAGGAGCTGACGATCCCGACCAGCGGCCGGTCCATTTCCTCCTGCGTAAGTCCCAGCGCGTTGAATAACGAACGATGGGGAGCCTGCTGTTTGCCTTTCGTCACTGTATCACTTCTCATAGTTGATCCTCCTTATTTTAAGACGTAGCCTTTCTTCATTTTACTACGTCCCAAATTAACGTTTGTGGTGTACCTTTTTGCGTTTTGCCCTGTACCTAAATGAAGTCGGCAATCCGGTCGCCCATCTCTTCTGTACCGATCTGAGTCTTGCCCTCAGACATGATATCAACGGTCCGGTATCCTTCTTCTAATACTTTGGCTACTGCTTTTTCAATGGCGTCTGCCTCCTGATCCAAGTCAAAACTGAATCGAAGCATCATAGCTGCCGACAAGATCGTGGCAATAGGGTTGGCGATCCCTTTGCCCGCAATATCTGGGGCAGATCCGCCGCTTGGCTCATACAGTCCGAATTTGGTCTCGTTTAGACTTGCGCTTGCCAGCATTCCGATGGATCCCGTCACCATACTGGCTTCATCGGACAGAATATCTCCAAACATGTTCTCCGTCAGGATCACGTCGAACTGCTTTGGATCCTTGACAAGCTGCATAGCGCAGTTGTCTACCAGCATGTGCTCCAGAGTCACGTCTGGATAGTCTCCCGCCACTTCTTCTACCACTTTGCGCCACAGTCTGGAGGAATCCAGAACGTTTGCTTTATCTACGCTTGTGACTTTTTTTCTCCGCTTTCTGGCAATATCAAAGCCCCTCTTTGCGATCCGCCGGATCTCCTGTTCATTATATGTAAGTGTGTCGTAAGCGGTCATAACGCCGTCTCGCTCTTCCGTCCCGCGTTCTCCAAAGTACAGGCCGCCGGTCAGTTCCCGCATGATCATCATATCGAAACCGCCTTCTGTGATCTCTTCTTTCAGCGGGCAGGCCCCTTTTAATTCATCATACAAAACGGCGGGCCTTAAGTTGGCGAACAGATTCAGTTCTTTCCGGATCTTCAAAAGTCCCGCTTCCGGCCTTTTGGACGGTTCCAGCTGATACCAGGGCGAAGTTTTGGCATCGCCGCCGATCGAGCCCATCAGCACCGCGTCACAGGCTTTTGCCTGTCGGATCGTCTCGTCTGTCAGAGGGATCCCGTGTACGTCGATGGATGCTCCCCCCATCAAAAGCTGTGTATAATCACAGGTATGGCCGTAGACTTTTGCCGTCTTATCCAGGACTTTCATGGCTTCTGCCACAATTTCCGGTCCAATCCCGTCTCCTTTGATCACTCCGATTTTCAGATTCATAGCTCTCTTCCTTCCTTTGCCCTGCCCATCCAGCGCATCGGCGCTTTTTGGACAAAAATCTATAAAATTTATGATATCCTATTTTTCTTTATGTTTCAAGACTTTAATCTACTAAAATATTCCCTGAATTCTTACGGTTTTTGTCTATTTTTTCAGATTTCCGGGGCCAAATCCCAAAGGAAGAAGTTCTCCCAAAGTGTGGATCTCCCATTCTTCCAGGCTGACGGCCAAAAGAATCTGAAACTCTTTCGGATCACAGAACTCCATTAATACTTGGCGGCAGACGCCGCAGGGCGGGCACATTCCATGACGGCCCTCCTGGTCTTCGCTGACGATGCAGATCGCGGCAAACTCCCTCTCCCCTTCGCTTACCGCTTTGAAAACCGCGGTCCGCTCCGCGCAGTTTCCAGGACTGTACGCAGCGTTCTCCACATTACATCCAGTAAAAATTCTGCCGCTCTTTGTCAAAAGAGCGGCTCCTACTTTAAAGCGCGAATAGGGGGCATAAGCGTATTTCAATCCTTCCATCGCGCTTTGGATCAATATCTCTGCCGGGATGCTTCCAGCAATCTTGTCAGGTTCTTTCATCAGGATGATCCCTCCTCTTCATCTCTGCCGTTACTGACTTGGCCCGGATTGCTCTTCCTATCCACCTCGTCTGCCGCGGCTTCTTTCGTTTCAAATACTTTAGATTGTTTTACAAAGGATATGGTCATAACTCCAGCGCGATCTCCATCATTTCTGTGAAGCTGGTTTCCCGCTCTTTCGCGCTCAATTCCTGTTCCTTAAATAAATGATCCGAAACGGTCAGGATACAGAGGGCTTTCTTTCCCGCCCTTGCCGCGTTCATATACAAGGCCGCCGCCTCCATCTCCACCGCCAGAACGCCCATCCTTCTCCATTTCTCATTGACACTGTCATCGTCATTATAGAAAATGTCGGAGGAAAGGATATTTCCCACCTTTACTGGAATCCCCTTTTTCTCTGCCGCTTCCACCGCCTTTTTTAAAAGGCTGTAGTCGGCAATGGGGGCAAATGTCCCTGGAAGCCGGTACTGGCTGGCATAATCTGAGTTGGTGCAGGCGCCCATGCCGATCACAATGTCTCTTGCGTTCAGCTCGTCCTGCAAAGCTCCCGCAGATCCGATGCGGATGATCGATTCCACATCATAAAAATGAAACAGTTCATAACTGTAGATACCGATGGATGGCATCCCCATTCCGCCTCCCATGACAGAAATCTCTTTCCCATGGTAAGTTCCTGTGTAGCCCAGCATATTTCTCACTGTATTAAAACATTTCGCCCCTTCCAGGTAGTGATCCGCAATGTACTTCGCCCGCAGCGGATCTCCCGGCATCAAGACTGTCTTGGCGATTTCCTGTTTTTCTGCCGCGTTATGTGGTGTACTCATAAAATTTCTCTCCTTTCTCTGCCTCTATCTTTTCTTTTCCCTATCCTGCCGGATCAGCGTACGGATGGCTTCTACTGCTGTCTGGATCGGCGCCTCTGTGTCATGGACCACCGGATTGGGCAGTCCTTTTTTGGCCCGTTCCTGATTCGCCATAGTAAGAAGAACCGTTCCCACCCGGACTCTCAGCCAGCTTCCTACAACGAAAAGAGCGGCCGACTCCATCTCTGAAGCAAGGCATCCGCATTTCACCCAGGCGTCCCATTTATTCAAAAGCTCATACCCCACCGGCTTTGTCTCTGGAGAATGTTGTCCATAGAAAGAATCCTTGCACTGGACCACCCCTACATGGTACTCCTGCCCCAGCTTCTCTGCCGCCCGCATAAGCGCCTGGGTCACTTCCACATCCGCTACCGCCGGAAATTCGATGGGCGCGTACTCTTTGCTGGTCCCTTCCATCCGTATGGCGCCGGAAGCGATCACCACGTCCCCGCTTTTCACTTCCAGGGCCATACCGCCGCTGGTGCCTACCCGGATAAAGGTATCCGCCCCCACTCTGGACAATTCTTCCATGGCAATGGCGGCGGAAGGACCGCCGATGCCAGTTGAGGTCACGCTTACCTTCTCCCCTTCCAGATATCCGGTATAAGTCACATATTCCCGGCTGTCCGCGATCAATTTGGCGTCCTGGAAATGCGCCGCGATCTTCTCGCAGCGTTTGGGGTCTCCCGGCAGGATCACGTATCTGCCTACTTCTCCATCTGCCACCTGGATATGGTACTGTCTGTCTTTGTCCTCAGAATAGTTGATCATCCTTTTTGCCTCCTTGTATCCAAGATTACTTTTATCATACCATTCTGGCGGCAGATGTACCAGCGCTTCTTCGATTCCTGTATATTTTCATCCAAGATTTCCGCCTCAAATAGCCAATCTGCCCATTCACCTCATAAACCACCGGGCTGCGGCGGTAAAACTTACGCACAGAACCACTCCCAGGACCGCCGGGATCAAAACCGCGGCCGCCGTCCATTTCCAGCTCCCTGTTTCCTTCCGGATAGTCAGGCAGGTCGTTCCGCAGGGCCAGTGGAACAAAGAAAATAAAAGCATACTGACCGCCGTTGTCCAGGACCACCCATGCCGCGCCAAAATCTGACGTACTTCTCCCAGCGTCCCCATCTCCGTCAGGCTGCCCTGGGAGAGATACCCCATTAAAATAATGGGAAGCACGATCTCATTTGCCGGAAGCCCCAGAATAAACGCCAGCAGGATCATCCCATCCAGCCCCATCCATTCTCCCACCGGATCCAACGCTTGGGCGCACTGCCACAAAAGGGACGTATCTCCTGTCTTTAGATTGGCCAAGATCCAGATTGCCAGTCCCGCCGGCGCGGCCGTCACCACTGCCCTCCCCAGGACAAACAAGGTCCGGTCCAGAACAGACCGCACAACTACTTTTCCCACCTGCGGCTTCCGGTAGGGCGGAAGCTCCAGCACGAAGGAGGAGGACATTCCTTTTAAGATGGTTGCGGAAAGTCCCGCGGACACCAGAAATGTCATCAGGACGCCAAAGAGGATCACCAGCGCCAGGATACCCGCGGATATCAGAGGATTCCCCACACTTCTTTTGGTTCCTGCAAGGAACATGGAAATCACTGCCGCCATCATAGGGAATCTTCCATTACAAGGGAGAAAACTGTTGGTAAGTATGGCGACCATCCGCTCTCTGGGAGAGTCGATGATCCGGCAGCCTGTCACTCCTACCGCATTGCATCCCAATCCCATACACATCGTCAGCGCCTGCTTTCCGCAGGAATGGCATCTGCAGAAGCACCGATCCAGATTGAAGGCGGCTCTTGGCAGATAACCCAGATCTTCCAATAAGGTAAACAGCGGAAAGAAAATCGCCATTGGAGGAAGCATGACGGAGATCACCCAGGCAGTCACCCGGTACACCCCAAAGATCAGCGGTCCGTAAATATCTTCTGGAATCCCTGCCCCACATACTCCTTCCAGCAGTTTTCCCTCCACCCAGGCGAAACCGTTCGAAAGCAGCTCCGAAGGGTAGTTGGCGCCCCATATGGTCAGCCAGAAAATAAGAAATAGTCCGCCTGCCATTACAGGCAGTCCCGTCCATTTCCCCGCGAAGATGCGGTCCAGTTTCCGGTCCATCCGGTCGCAGTCCGCATTTTCATAAGCAACCACATCTCCCGCTATCATTTCCGCCTGCTTGACATATGCTTTGGCCGTCTCCTGGCGTACGTTCCGGCTGTCCATTCCTTTTTCTTCCAATTCCTGACAGGTCTGCCAAAGCGCCTGCTCAATCCCTTTGGTTTCCAGCACAGGGAAATATTCTTTCAGAAGACTGGCAAGCTTCTCTTCTCCCTCCAGAAGACGCAGGCTCAGCCATCTTGCCCTTCCCCGGCCCACCCCTTCCTTCCAGATCGCCTCTTCTAAGAAAGCCTCTCTTTCCTCCAGCCAGTCAGGATATCGGATCCGTTCTGGCTCCGGCTCTTTTTGAAACACCTTCTCCAAAGCCTGATAAACTTGCGCGATCCCTCTCTTCTCTCTTGCGGTGACCCCCACTACCGGAATCTTTAGACGTTCTTCCAGCTTCTTCAGATCTATGTGGATTCCTTTCCTCTTTGCCTCATCCTGCAAATTTACACACAACACTGCCTTCTTGGCTGTTTCTATGATGGAAAGAGCCAAAACCAGATTCCGCTCCAGACATACCCCGTCACAGATCACCAGAACCGCGTCGTAATCCTTGAAATACAGGAAATCTCTAGCTGCTTCCTCTTCTTTGGACCGGGCAGAAAGGGAATAGCAGCCCGGCAGATCGATCCACTCATACTTCCATCCCTGATATGTACTGTACCCTCTGGCATGTTCCACCGTTTTCCCGGCCCAGTTTCCCGTGTGCTGCCTGCTTCCCGTCAACGCGTTAAAAAGCGTGCTCTTTCCCACGTTCGGATTGCCGGCCAGCACGATCTTTCTTCGGCCCTTTACCTTGTTCTCTCTGGTTTTTTCGTTCTTTTTCCCGCCCGGTATGATGATTTTGACTCGCACCGCCTCCACATCGGATTTGCGGACCGCGAATACCGCTCCCCGGATCCGGTAAGCTAAGGGATCTCCCAAAGGGCTGTTCCCCACACATTCCACGGTTGTCCCCTCGATCAGTCCCAGATCCCGGATCCGTTTCCCCATGTCCCCTTCTATCTCCAGCTTTACTACCACTGCTTTGTCTCCCGGCCTTAGATCCGCCATGCTCTGTCCATCCATACAAGATTCCCGCTCCTCTTTGAACGCCTTATGATAACATATGCCGACAGATCCACTTCGTGAAAAAAAAGCCGCGCGAGATCGCGCGGCCCTCATTAGCAGCCCAATATATTTCTTGCGTTTTCCACCCGCTCCTTTGAGGGCGGATGGATTCCTTCCAGTGGATATTCCAATCCCAGTTCTTTCCATTTATAGACTCCCAGCGTATGGTAGGGCAGAACTTCGATTTTCTCTACATTTTTCAAAGTATCCAGGAAAGCTCTGAGTCTTTTTAAATACCCATCGTCATCGTTTCTCTCCGGCACCAGCACATGGCGGATCCATACGGGCTTCCCAATCTCCGACAGATATTCTGCCAGGTCCAGGATATTCCGGTTGGTACGTCCGGTCAGCAGCCGGTGCTGTTCTTCATCGATCTGCTTGATGTCCAGAAGGACCAGATCTGTCACCTTCATCAGCTTCTCAAAATCCGCGAAGAAAGGCGTTTCCCTGGTAAAAGGGCTTCCGCTGGTGTCCAGGACCGTGTGGATGCCTTCTTCCTTCGCCTTCTCAAAGAGTTCCGTCAGGAATTCTATCTGCAGAAGCGGCTCTCCGCCACTGACGGTGATCCCTCCGTCTTTCCCCCAGTAAGTCCGGTACCGGAGGGCTTTCTGGATCAGTTCTCCGGCTGTATACTTGGTTCCCGCCTCCATCTTCCAAGTGTCCGGGTTATGGCAGAACTGACAGCGCATCGGGCAGCCAGCGAAAAAAATCACATAGCGTACTCCCGGACCGTCCACCGAGCCAAAGCTTTCCAGCGAATGAATGTATCCTTCCATCCTTTCTCCAACTCCTTTTCTTTTTCCTTCTTATGCCGTCTTACATCTTATCGTGGCAGGTTCTTGCGATCACATCCATCTGCTGTTCCCTGGTCAGGTCGATGAATTTTACCGCGTATCCCGATACCCGGATGGTAAAATTGGCGTACTCTGGTTTCTCTGGATGTGCCATTGCATCCTTTAATTTTTCAATCCCAAACACATTTACATTTAAGTGATGGGCGCCCTGGCAAAAATAACCGTCCAGAATCTGGACCAGATGGTTTTTCCGTTCTTCGTCATCCTGCCCCAGGGCTCCGGGACTGATGGTCTGGGTGTTGGAAATCCCATCCAGCGCCAGCTCATAAGGCAGCTTAGCCACCGAGTTCAAAGAAGCCAAAAGCCCGCTTTTCTCTGCCCCATAAGAAGGATTTGCTCCCGGCGCCAGCGGTTCTCCCGCCTTTCTTCCATCTGGCAGAGAGCCGGTAGCCTTTCCATAGACCACATTGGAAGTGATCGTCAGGATAGAAGTAGTCGGCTCTGAATTGCGGTAGGTGTGGCATTTCTTTAACTTGTGCATAAACGTTTTCAAAAGCCATACAGCAATGTCATCCGCCCGGTCATCGTCATTTCCATATCTTGGGAAATCTCCCTCTGTCTCAAAGTCCACCGCAAGCCCATCGGCGTCACGGATGACTTTGACCTTGGCGTATTTGATCGCGCTCAGCGAATCCACTACGTGGGAGAAACCCGCGATCCCGGTGGCGAAGGTCCGGCGCACGTTTGTGTCGATCAGGGCCATCTCCGCCGCTTCATAATTATATTTATCGTGCATATAATGGATCATATTCAAAGTATCCACGTACAGTTTGGACAGCCACTCCATCATTGCATCATACCGTTCCATCACCTCGTCATAATCCAGATACTCCGAAGTGATCGGCCGGTAAGCCGGGCCCACCTGCTCTCTGGTCTTTACATCGATGCCCCCGTTGATCGCGTACAGCAGGCATTTTGCCAAATTGGCCCTGGCGCCAAAGAACTGCATCTCTTTCCCTGTCTGGGTGGCAGATACACAGCAGCAGATGGAATAGTCGTCGCCCCATACCGGACGCATCACATCATCATTTTCATATTGGATGGAACTGGTGGTCACCGAGATGAGAGCCGCGTATTTCTTAAAGGGTTCCGGCAGTCTGGAGGAATAAAGGACTGTCAGGTTTGGTTCCGGCGAGGGGCCCATGTTCTCCAGAGTATGCAGGAAGCGAAAGTCTGTCTTGGTCACCATGGAACGGCCATCCTGCCCCAGGCCCGCCACTTCCAGAGTCGCCCATACCGGGTCGCCGGAAAAAAGCTCGTTGTAAGAGGGGATCCGGGCAAATTTGACCATTCTGAACTTCATGACCAGGTGGTCGATCAGTTCCTGGGCCTCTCTTTCTGTAAGGGTACCGTTTTCTAAATCTCTTTGGATATAAATATCCAGAAAGGTAGAGATCCGTCCCACGCTCATAGCCGCTCCATTCTGGGTCTTAATGGCCGCAAGATATCCAAAATACAGCCACTGCACCGCCTCTTTCGCGTTCTGGGCCGGTTTTGAGATGTCATAGCCATAGATCTGGGCCATTTCCTTCATCTGCTTGAGCGCCCGGATCTGATCCGCGATCTCTTCTCTCAGCCGGAAATCCGTACCTTTCATTCCATGGCGCTCTCCCTGGATGAAGTCCTGTTCCTTCTTCTCGATCAGATAGTCGATGCCATAAAGCGCCACCCTCCGGTAGTCTCCTACGATCCGGCCCCTTCCGTAGGTATCCGGCAGACCGGTAATGATCTTATTATGCCGGGCCTTTTTCATCTCCGGCGTATAAATATCAAAAACCCCCTGGTTATGGGTCTTGTGGTATTTCGTAAAAATCTCATGCAGTTTCGGACTTGGCGTATAGCCGTAAGTGGTGCAGGCCTGCTCTGCCATATTGATCCCGCCATAGGGCATAAAAGCTCGTTTCAGCGGCTTGTCCGTCTGAAGGCCCACCACCTGTTCTAAATCTTTCAGATCCTCCTTGATATAGCCAGGGCCGTAGGATGTAAGGCCAGAGACCACTTCCGTCTCCATATCCAGGACTCCACCCTTTTCCCGCTCTTGCTTCTGAAGTTTCTGCAGCTCTCCCCAAAGCAGGTCTGTAGCTTCTGTAGAGCCCTCCAGGAATTGTTCGTCTCCATCATAGGGTGTATAATTCATCTGGATGAAATCTCTCACATTCACATCATCTTTCCAAAGTCTTCCCTGAAAGCCATTCCATTGTTCAAATTGTGTCATAACGATCGATCTCCTTTCCAAGAATTCTTTCTTTCCTCCCCTAGGATAACACCCAGCCGATCAAATCACAATATATTTATTGAAAATAGGTATCATTTTCGTTTATGTACGTGATTTTATACAATGCCATGACACAAAAATTCTAGAAAAGCGTCAAATGGGTACAGGGCTTGGCGCGTTTTGGTACACCCCAAACGTCAATTGGGGACGTAGCCTTTTTTAACTTTACTACGTCCCCAATGATTACAGCTTCCAGATATCCCTGTTATATTCCGCAATCGTCCTGTCGGATGAGAAATATCCCGCTTTCGCGATATTCACCAGCATTTTCTTTGCCCAGGCTGTACGGTCTTCATATCCCGCATATGCCTGTTCTTTTGCCTTGATATAGTCTTTCACATCCAGCAGTGTCATGAACCAGTCTTTCTGGATCAGCTCCGCATGGATCTTCAACAGATGGTATGGATCTCCGATCCGCATCATTTCCGGGCTGATGATGAAGTTGATCCACTCCCGGATCTGTTCGTCATTGATATAATAATCTGCCGCCCGGTAATCGCCATTGGCGTAATGTCGGATGACCTCCTCGCTGGAAGCTCCGAAGATATAAATGTTCTCATCTCCTACCAACTGATGGATCTCTACATTGGCTCCGTCTTCTGTTCCCAATGTTACCGCTCCGTTCAGCATGAATTTCATATTACCGGTTCCGGAGGCTTCTTTTGAGGCCAGTGATATCTGCTCGGAAATATCGCAGGCCGGAATCAGATGTTCCGCCAAAGTCACGTTATAGTTTTCTACCATGACCACCTTCAGATACGGAGATACTTCCGGATCGTTGTCGATCAGTTCCTGCAGACACAGGATCAAATGAATGATATCTTTGGCGATCTCATACGCAGGCGCCGCCTTGGCCCCAAAGATCATGGTAATCGGCCTGGCCGGCTTCTTCCCGCTCTTGATCTCCAGATATTTGGCGATCACTGACAGCACATTCATCTGCTGCCGCTTGTACTCATGAAGCCGCTTTACTTGAATGTCGAAGATAGAATCCGGATTCAATTCGACTCCCTGTGTCTTTTTCAAATATTCTGCCAGCTCTGCTTTTTTCTGATGTTTTACTTCCAGCAGAGACTGAAGCGCTTCCTGGTCTTCCTTATGGGCAAGCAGCCCTTCCAGCGCAAGAGCGTCTTTTCGGAAATCGCCTTCCACATAGTGGTCCAGCCATGCTACCAGCTCCCGGTTGCAGTACAGCAGCCACCGGCGGAATGTGATTCCGTTTGTCTTATTGTTGAATTTCTCCGGGTAAATGTCATAAAATGGCTTCAGCTCAGAGTTTTTCAAGATTTCTGTATGCAGCTCCGCCACTCCGTTGACACTGCACCCGTAATGGATATCCATGTGGGCCATGTGAACCCGGCCTTCCTGGTCGATGATAGCCACTCGTTCGTCCTGATATCTGCCCTTGATCCGAAGATCCAGTTCCCGGATGATAGGAACCAGCTGCGGCACTACTCTTTCCAGATAGTGAAGAGGCCATTTCTCCAGCGCTTCCGCCAATATCGTGTGATTGGTGTAGGCGCAGGTCTTCTGGACGATCTCTACCGCCTCGTTAAAATCAATGTTCTTCTGCACCAACAGACGGATCAGCTCCGGAATCACCATCGATGGGTGCGTATCATTGATCTGGATCACCACATGTTCATGGAGTTTTCTCAGATCATATCCCTTTTCCTCACACTCTTTCAAAATGAACTGCGCTCCATTGGACACCATGAAATACTGCTGATAGATCCTCAGCAGATTTCCCGCTTCATCACTGTCATCCGGATACAAAAAGAGGGTCAGGTTCTTGCCGATATTGTATTTATCAAAAGAGATCCCATCTCCTACAATGCTCTCGTCTACTCCCTCCACATCAAACAGATGGAGTTTGTTTTTCCCATTTTCGTATCCTGCCACATCAATGTCATAGAGTTTGGAAGTCAGGGTAAAATCCTTAAATGGCACTTGGAAGCCTACACCCGTATCCGTCAGCCAGCTTTCCGGCTCCAGCCATGGATTCGGCGTTTCCTTCTGTTTGTGATCCTCAAATACCTGTTTAAAAAGTCCCATATGGTAATTCAGCCCGATTCCATCCCCATTCAGCCCTAAAGTAGCAATGGAGTCTAAAAAGCAGGCCGCCAGCCGTCCCAGACCTCCATTTCCGAGAGACGGCTCTGGTTCAATCTCTTCAATGGCCGCCAAGGTTTTCCCATTTTCCTCTAGAATCTGCGATACTTCCTCGTAGATCCCCAGATTGATCAGGTTATTGGACAGCAGTTTCCCGATCAGAAATTCCGCGGAAATATAGTAAAGTTTCCGGTTTCCCGTAATCTCCGGGAGCTTCCGCAGCTGCTCTTTTGTATAAGACAAAAGGGCCAGATACAGCTCCTGATCTTTTGCTTCACAGATACTCTTGTGAAATCGCTCCTGCACCAGTTTTTCTAACTCTTCTCTTACCATCGTCTTTCTCCTTTCAAACATAGCGGGATAACTCCTGCCTTTTTCAGTAAAAATACCGCTCCATAACTAAATCCAGTTATTTTGCGGTATCTTTCGTTCTGTCTGTTTATTCGGTTGAAGTAGCTTTCTCGATCTGCGCGATCGCTGCCTTCTGCATCGGAATCCGGCAATTTCGGTTGCTTCCAAATTCCACGATGACATCATCATCATTAATATCAATGATCACGCCGTAAAATCCACTGGTAGTAAGGACAGTATCCCCAACTTCCATCTCCGCGATCATTGCCTGAACTCTTTTCTGTTCCTTTTTCTGCGGACGGATAAAGATGAACCAGAAACCACCAAAGATCACTATATATATAATGATCAGCAGGCCCCAGCTTCCACCGCCGCTCTGTGATGCTAATGCAAACATACTAAATTCCTCCTAAATCTCTTTTCGCACTATTGCTATCATACACAAAAATCCATATTTCATCAAGTGCTTTCGTCTAATTCCAGAAAATTTTATTCTATTTTATTCATTTCCCGCCGTCATTCCACTGAGCTTTTTCTTCTTGTATTCCTGATAATTCCCAGCTTCAATGGCCCCTCGGATTTCCTTCATCATAGTATTGTAGAAATACAGATTGTGAAGCACACAAAGCCGCATCCCCAGCATTTCTTTTGCTTTCAGCAGATGCCGGATATAAGCTCTGGAATATCTGCGGCACACCGGACACTGGCACCCTTCCTCAATGGGGCGCGCATCCAGCTCGTATTTTGCGTTAAATAGATTTAATTTTCCTTGGTTGGTATAGACATGGCCATGCCGGCCGTTTCTGCTTGGGTAGACACAGTCAAAGAAGTCCACGCCCCGGTCCACCGCTTCCAAAATATTGGCAGGCGTACCCACTCCCATCAGATAAGTAGGCTTATTTACCGGCAGATGAGGGACTACCGCCTCCAGGATCCGGTACATATCCTCATGGGACTCGCCTACCGCCAGGCCGCCCACCGCATAACCGTCAAGATCCAGCTCCGCAATCTCCTGAGCATGACGGATACGGATATCTTCACAGATCCCGCCTTGGTTGATCCCAAACAGAAGCTGACGCGGATTGATGGTGTCCGGCAGACTGTTCAGCCGTTCCATCTCCTTTTTGCAGCGCCTCAGCCACCGGGCGGTCCTTGCCACAGACCGCTCAATATAATCCCGGTCCGCCACACTGGATGGACATTCATCAAAAGCCATGGCTATGGTGGAGGCAAGGTTGGACTGGATCTGCATACTCTCTTCCGGCCCCATGAATATCCTTCGTCCATCAATATGGGAATTGAAATAAACGCCTTCTTCCTGGATCTTGCGCAGGCCCGCCAAGGAGAACACCTGGAACCCGCCTGAATCCGTCAGGATTGGCTTATCCCATACCATAAACTTGTGAAGTCCCCCAAGCTTTTTCACCACCTGGTCCCCGGGGCGCACATGGAGATGGTATGTATTAGAAAGCTCTACCTGGGTTCCGATCTCTTCCAGATCTTCAGTAGAAACCGCTCCCTTGATCGCCGCCGCTGTTCCTACATTCATAAATACAGGGGTCTCAACGACCCCATGTACAGTGTGAAGCCTTCCTCGTTTAGCAAGGCCGTCACGCTTTATCAATTCATACATTGCATTCTCATCCTTTGATTTAGTAATGGCATACCACCGGCGTACCGTCAGAGATCAGATCATACATCTTTGCCGCCTGATCCGTTGGCATGTTGATACACCCATGGGATCCATTCGTCTTGTAGCGTTCGCCGCCAAAAGAAGACTGCCAGGAGGCATCGTGGAATCCGATTCCGCCGTTAAATGGCATCCAGTATTTTACCGGTGACTCATAGGTATAAGACCCGTCAGGAAGCCGGTCTCCCCGAAGCACCGCGTTTTTTGTCTTATATGACAAAGAATAAGTTCCTTGCGGAGTCCCATTTCCTTTATTAGGATTTCCCGTTACAACCGGAGAATCCAGGACCACCTGACCATCCTTAATGAAATACGCATGCTGGTTGGTCAAGTCCACTTCCGCATAGGTGGTTCCAATGTCAATAGAACCATGGCTTGCCGCCCGGCTGGAGTATTCCGGTTCCCTTGTTACTACTTCGCCATTCTGGATATTTGCGACCAACGCATTGTATTCCGCATCCTGGTCGATCTTCCACCCATAACTTCCGCCTTCTACTGTCACCGTATTCCCTGTCGCTGTGGTAAACTGTCTGGATTTTCCTTTTGTATCATATTTGTCCGCCAGCGACTGGATATATTGCTTTACCGCATCTGTATTAAAGGTAACTTCCATCTTATCATTGACCGTTACCCACTGAGAGATCACAGCCGCGTTTACCACCTCTGTATTGGGGTTGAAATCATAGGTGATCTCCGCTTTTAAGTAGCTGTTCATGGCATTATTAGCCGCGATCACTTCTTCAGAGTCTGACACATATGAAGGCTTGATATAGCACTCTTCTTCTGTCAGATTCAACGTGTGCTGGAATCCTTCAATATAACTGCGCACTTTCTCATTGAACACTTCTTCATTGATCTGCGTCCCCACAACTTCCGGCACGATCTCAAATTGGGTTTCCTTAAATTCCGGGTGCGCGTTTACGGACGCCACCTGATTCTCAGGATTCATGCATGCCAGAGCCGCGATCTGCTCCGCCAGCGCAGTCTCGTCATATTTGACTCCTACTTCCGCATCCAGCTCCGGGTGGTCCCACAATGTCGTCAGCCACAGGAAATTATCCTGATCCTTCACAAGCTGAGCCAACTGCTTGCCAGGCACATACTCCAGAGAAATATTTTTGCCTGCGATCTCTTCCGTTCCGCCGTCAGATTCTTCCAGCGTCAGTGTGTAATCTTCTACCTGCTGGCGCATATAATCTTCAACCTGGCTGACACTCTTTAAAGACACGTCTGTTCCATTGATCGTAGTAAAGAACATGAAATGACTATTAAAGTAAACCGCAAATCCAATATAGACTACAGCGATCACACCAATGATACTGCCGATGATGATCGCCAGTTTCTTTCTAAATTTATGCTTCCGATAGGCCTTTTCCGCATCCGTCTCTTCTTCCTCCTCGCTCTCCTCTTCCGGATTCAGAATATCCGTCTGGTCTTCCGCGCTATCTTTGTCCAATTCCTCTTCTAATGCCTCTTCTGCCTCTTCCTGAAAATCCTCTTCCTTTTCTAAGTCCTCTTCATCCAGGAAATCTTCCTCTAAATCTTCTTCGCCATCTAGGTCTTCTTCATCTAAAAATTCTTCGCTGTCGAAACCCTCATCTTCATCCTCTTCGTCTAAGAATTCTTCTTCATCTAAATCTTTTTCCTGGAGATCCTTGTCGTCTAAATCCTCTTCCTCAGACACAGGGATATCTTCCTCTTCTTTCTTTTCAAAGACTTTATCTCTATCCAGATCATCATAGATCTCTTTCATTGTTTCTTCAATGATCTCATCTGCATTTTTATCAGTATTTCCCATATAACCATACTCCTCTTAATATTTACAGACTCACACGCTAACATTATAATATGCTTCCATGCAAAAGTACAGCATAAAATCTTTAAAATTTTTTGAAAAAAAGAAGGTTTTTTTGTGAAGGATTGCAGGTTTTCTCCTCATCCTATATAATAGAACGGTACGACAGAAATCATACCAGCAAAAGGAGATTATTTATGGCAGGTTCAACTTATGGAACTTTATTTACGATCACTACCTGGGGCGAATCCCACGGTCCGGGAGTCGGCGTTGTCATTGATGGCTGCCCCGCGGGTCTGCCTCTTTCTTCCGAAGATATACAGAAGTACCTAGACCGGCGCAGGCCCGGCCAAAGCCGTTATACCACTGCCCGCAATGAAGCAGATGAGGCGGAGATCCTCTCCGGCGTTTTTGAAGGGCGGACCACCGGAACTCCGATCTCAATCCTGATCCGCAATCAGGACCAGCGTTCCAGGGATTATGGGAATATCAAGGACTGTTACCGACCCGGCCACGCGGACTATCCTTTTGACGCCAAATACGGTTTCCGGGATTACCGGGGCGGCGGACGTTCTTCCGGCCGGGAGACCATTGGCCGGGTAGCCGCTGGCGCTGTAGCCGCTAAGCTGTTGGAAAGACTTGGCGTCCGTCTGCTGACCTATACCAAATCCATAGGTCCCGTCTCCATTCCTTCCGAGGAATATGATTACAGCCAGATCAGCTGCAATCCTTTATACATGCCAAATGAAGAATATGCCCGGAAGGCACAGGATTATCTGCAGGAGTGTATCCACTCCCTGGATTCCTCCGGCGGTATCATCGAATGTCAGGCCAAAGGACTTCCCGCCGGTATTGGAGAACCTGTTTTCCAAAAATTGGACGCCTGTCTGGCCAAGGCCATTATGTCCATTGGAGCCGTAAAAGGCGTAGAAATCGGCGACGGTTTCGCCGCCGCCAAGTCCAAAGGAAGTCTGAACAACGATCCCTTTATTTGTCAGGATGGAAAAATTTCCAAGATGACTAATCATTCCGGCGGCACACTGGGCGGGTTCAGCGATGGTTCTGCATTGATCCTGCGGGCTGCGGTAAAGCCCACTTCCTCTATCGCGCGGGAGCAGAAAACCGTTACTTCCAGCCTGGAGAACACCACTTTGACCGTCAAAGGACGGCACGACCCGGTGATTGTTCCAAGAGCTGTAGTCGTAGTAGAAGCCATGACTGCCCTGACTCTCATCGATCTTATGATGCAGAACATGACAGCCCGGTTAGAGTGGATGGAAAAATTTTATTTAGGGCCGGGGGATTTTTAAAAATCCCCCGGCCCCAATTAAAAATGCCCTGTCCCTTTTTACACGCGAAAGCATCCGCCTCCAATGAACTCCCGCAGCAGGGAGTTCATTGGTACCATCTCGCTGCCGATCCCCACGAAGTAATCCATAAATTTCAGCAGTCGTTTGGCTTCCAGATATTCCGGACAGTCCCGGTCAATCCCGAAGAGCAGCCTCTCTACGTAGGGTTTTAAGACCGCCAGCTCGTAGATCAGGGCAGAATTGAACATCACATCCGCCTCTTCTTGATAAGGGAAGATGTTGCGCTCTTCTCCCCGGCGCACAGAAGACCACATACGGATGGTCTTTTGGGCAGAAGCGCCTCTGGTCCTGGCGTCCCGCACGATACGGCGGATCAGCCGTCCATCTGTGGTAGGGATCCGATTATGTTCGTCTATATTCAGCTGTGTCAATGCGCTGATATAAATCTTGAATTTATTCTCATTGGAGAGGCTTTCCGTCAGTTTGGGATTCAGGCAGTGGATCCCCTCGATGACCAGCACATCATTTGCGCCCAGTCTTTTTGGTTTATTTCCGTATTCTTTGTGCCCTGTCACAAAATTAAAGGTTGGGATCACCACTTCCTGGCCGGCCAGCAGTTCTTTGAGCTGCTGGTTAAAAAGCTCCACATCCACCGCTTCCAGACATTCAAAATCATAAGCTCCCGTCTCATCTCTTGGATTCTGCTCCCGCTCTACGAAATAATTATCCACCGCGATCGGGTGAGGAACTAATCCGTTTGCTCTAAGCTGGACCGAAAGTCTGTGGGAAAATGTAGTCTTTCCGGAAGAAGAGGGTCCTGCGATCAAAACAAACTTCACCTGAGGGCTGGCAGCGATCTCCCCGGCGATCTCCGCGATCTTCTTCTCCTGCAGAGCTTCCTGGACCAGCACTACATCTGTGGCTTCTCCCCCTGTGATCTTGTCATTTAAGGCTCCCACCGTCTCGATCCCCTGCATATCGCCCCATTTCGTAGATTCCTTCAGAACCTGGAACAGCTTATTCTGGGGCTGAAAATCCGGAACCTTAGCGGGATCTGACATATCCGGCATCTGGATCACAAATCCTTCATCATAAGGATAGAGTTTAAAGTACTTCAGATATCCGGCGCTTGGCACCATATATCCATAATTGTAATCTTCAAATTCATTCAGACTGTAGATATTAACTTTGGAAACTCTCCGATATTCAAACAGCCGCTCTTTATCGTACATCCCATGTTTGTGGAACAGCTCGATCGCTTCATCTGTATGTATACTCCGTTTCTGGATCGGCAGGTCTTCCTCCACCATCTGGCGCATCCGCTCTTCCACCAGGCCAAGAAACGCTTCATCGGGAGACACCTTCCCCTCGATCGTACAGTAATATCCTTTGCTCACCGAATAATGGATCCGAACCTTCTCAATTGCTTCCCTGTCAGCCACATCATAGATCGCCTTGACCAGCAGAAGGCTCATGCTCCGTTTATAGGTTTTGTGCCCCACCGATCCGCCGATGGTCTCGAAGCGGATCTCGCAGTCGAATCTCAAGGGCTTATGAAGTTCCTGCAGCCTGCCGTCTACAAACGCCAGGACAATATCATATTTATAATTCTTCTGGAAATCCTTGGCGATCGTTCGATAGGAGGTTCCCTCCTGGTATATTCTCGTTTCCTCCCCCACGGTCACCCGATAGCTTCTCTTCTCCGCCATTTTGTCTCCTTTCGTCACACCGTCCAAAATGGATGCCGGACTGGTTCTGTCTTCACCTGGACTCCTGGGAAATGTTCTTCCACATATCTCCTCATATCGTCTACAAAGATATGCTCAATCCCGTAATGGCCCCCATCGATCACCGCCAATCCCTGGGCGGCCCCATCAATGCCATCGTGATGGCCTATATCCCCCGTGATCAAGACCTGCGCCTCCTGCTCCAGCGCCGCACCAATCCCGCTCTTTCCAGACCCCGGCAGAATCGCGGCCCGGCGGATCTTCATCTTCGGATCTCCGAACACCCGCACGTCAGGAAGGCCAAAAGCTTCTTTCACCTGCCGGCCAAGCTCCTCCAAGGTCGTCTCTTCCTCCAGATCGGCGATCTGTCCGATCCCCGGTCCGCCTTCTTCCTCGCTGACAGGCTCTAACGCCCGGCCCCTTTTCCATCCCAACCGTTTTGACGCCAGCTCTCCCATCCGGGCAGCGTCATAGTTGGTATGCATGGCATAATAGGATATGTCTCCCTGAAGCAGTTTTAGAACCCGGTTCCCGATAAAATCCTGGTCCGTCACCCTTTTTAAGCCCTGAAAGATCAGCGGATGATGGGTAAGCAGAAGATCTGCCCTCTCCCGCAGCGCTTCCTCGATCACCTGATCTGTAGCATCCAGCCCTATGTAAATACATTTGATCTCTTTTTCCATTCTTCCAGCCAAAAGCCCTACGTTATCCCATTCCATAGCGTAAGACTTGGGGTAATCCTTTTCAATCCGCTCTATAATATCCCGGCAGATCATATGCCACCTCCTGTTTATCCTGATTTCCCTTTTTATCAGTTATCCCCTTTGGACTCGGCTCTCTCCATCCGGTCCAGAGCCTTTTGGGTCAATTCTCTCGCTTCGCATATCTCTTTCGCCCGCTCTTGGGCGCTCACACTTTCTTTCCTTCTGGCAAGCTGTTCCAGGATACTTTCCTGGATCCGCAGCTCCCTGAGAAGAAACTCCCCAAGGATCGGATGCCGCTCTTCCAGCAGCCGCTTTCCATAGAGATATTCCCAGGCTTCATACGGTTCCGGGGCCCCGTGGACCACCCGCATGACCGGATAATATTTTCCATCTTCAAACACCATATCTTCCCGCTGGATCCGGTATCCTTGTTCCACAAGGAACCTGCGCACTCTGGCGATCTCCGACTGGGGCTGGAGGATCAGGGCTTCCAGTTTGTCCGTCACCGCTTCTCCGTCTTTCAGGATCCGGATCGTCAAGGGACCGCCCATTCCGGAAACGATGATCGTATCCACCTCGCCCGGCCGGATCTCTCTCAGTCCATCGGAAAGCCGGGTCTCGATCTTATCTCCAAGGCCATGGCCCACAATATGCATCCTGGCCCGTTCCAGAGGGCCTCTATTTACATCCAGGGCAAGCGCCTTCCTGGCAATCCCTTCTTCCACAAGATAGATGGGAACATAGCCGTGATCCGTTCCGATATCCGCGACAGAGGCGCCCTCTGTCACAAGACCTGCCACCGCGTACAGTCTCTTTGATAGTTCCATAGGCGCCTCTTCCTTAATCCAGATAATCTCTCAGTTTTCTGCTGCGGCTGGGATGACGGAGTTTGCGCAGCGCTTTCGCCTCAATCTGACGGATCCTCTCTCTGGTAACGTCAAACTCTTTCCCAACTTCTTCCAGCGTCCTGGCTCGTCCATCATTCATGCCAAACCTGAGCCTTAACACCTTCTGCTCCCGCTCCGTCAGCGTATCCAGCACTTCATCCAACTGTTCTTTCAAAAGCGTCTGGGCCGCCGCCTCCGCTGGAACCGGCACATTGTCATCCTGGATAAAATCTCCCAGATGACTGTCTTCTTCTTCTCCGATCGGCGTCTCAAGCGACACCGGCTCCTGGGAGATCTTCAAGATCTCTCTTACCCGTTCCACAGGCATGTCCAGTTCTTCCGCGATCTCTTCCGGCGTGGGTTCTCTCCCCAGCTCCTGCAGAAGCTGTCTGGATACCCGGATCAGCTTATTGATGGTCTCCACCATGTGGACCGGAATCCGGATGGTTCTGGCCTGATCCGCGATCGCTCTCGTAATGGCCTGGCGGATCCACCAGGTAGCATAAGTACTGAATTTAAATCCTTTATGATAATCAAATTTCTCTAC
Source organism: Lachnospiraceae bacterium KGMB03038 (assembly GCA_007361935.1). NCBI lineage: Bacteria > Bacillati > Bacillota > Clostridia > Lachnospirales > Lachnospiraceae > Lachnospiraceae bacterium KGMB03038. The sequence goes on from CP041667.1 coordinate 2,086,358, forward strand.
CGCTTTGATCAGGCCCAGATTTCCTTCCTGGATCAGATCCAGGAACAACATTCCACGGCCCACGTAACGTTTCGCGATGCTCACCACCAGACGCAGATTAGCCTCCGCCAGCCTTTTTTTCGCCCACTCGTCTCCGTCTGCCATTCGTTTGGCCAGCTCTACTTCTTCGTCCGCTGTCAAAAGCGGGACTTTTCCAATCTCTTTCAGATACATACGGACCGGATCTTCAATGCTGATCCCATCCGGCACAGAAAGATCGATCTTCTCCATATCTACTTCATCTTCATCGGTGATCACGATATCCGCATCGTCAATATCATCATCATCGTCATTTCCAATGCGAAGCACGTCGATATTATTCGCTTCCAGATAGTCGTATACCCGCTCCATCTGTTCCGCGTCAAGCTCCATGTCTGAGAAGAAATCATTGATTTCCTGCAGTTCCAGGATGCTTTTCTTTTTCTTTCCCAGGGCTACCAGTTCTTTTAATTTCTCCTCAAATTTTGCCATGCTTTCTTCCATGTAATTTCCATCCTCTCATTGCTTGATTATATTTTATCCCTAATTAATAGAAATATGCAGTTTCTCAAGGCCCTGCAGCTGCCTTTTCGCCTCCATCAGCTTCTGCAGTCCCTGAATGTCTGTAGGCTCCAGATGAGCGGCCTTCTCATCGATGCTGTGGTTTTTCACACGGATGATCGTCTCCTTTAGCGCTTTCTCCTGCTCATCCGCGGTAGTCAGCTCCCGGATCCTGGTATGGAACAGCGAAGCCGCCTCCCGGTGCTCTTCTTCCTCGGTAAAATAATTCATGATCTGGGCCGGGTTGACTTTCTGTTCTTCATATTGATCATACAGTAAATGGGCCACCTTCCGGTACAGACCCTCAGTAAAATCTTCCGGTGTAATATAAGCGCTGATCTGCCGGAAGATCTTCTCATCCTCGATCATCCAGGTAAGCAGGATTTTCTGGGACTTTAAGATCCCGTCTTCTTTCTCCGGCTTTCCCGCCTTCCTTGGCCGCGAGACAGGCTTCGCAAGCCCGGTCTGGACTGCTGTATGGACCACGAGCTGCTTCAATTCTTCGTATCCCACGCGGTACTTTTGGGCAACCGCTTCTATGTAATTATTCCGCTCGATCTCTTCCCGGAATTCATTCAGCCGCCGGGCGGTCTCCTTCATGAAATCCGTCTTGCCCTCCGGGGAATTCAGATCATAGTCCCGTTCCAGCACTTCCAGGCCAAACAAGAAACCATTCCTGGCTTCCCGGATCCTCTCCTCAAAAGCCTCTTTGCCCAGATTCTTGATAAACTCATCCGGGTCCTTATACGGTTCCATACGGATGACCTTCGCGCTGATCCCGGCTTCCCTTAAAATGGGTATCGCCCTCAGGGCCGCCTTCGTCCCTGCCTCATCGCTGTCGTAAGTTAAATATACTTCATTGACATAGCGCTTGATCAAAGAAGCGTGTCCCTGAGTCAGAGCCGTCCCAAGAGAGGCCACCGCGCTGGTAAATCCCGCCTGATGCAGCGAAATCACATCCATATATCCCTCGCATAGAAGGAAATATGGTTTTCTGGAGCTTCTGGCCCGGTTCAGGCCATACAGGTTCCGGCTCTTATCAAAGATCATCGTCTCCGGGGAATTGAGATATTTGGGTTTTCCGTCTCCCATGACCCGGCCTCCAAAGCCGATCACCCGGCTGTTGGCATCCATGATCGGGAACATGACACGGTTCCAAAACTTATCGTGGGCGCCGTGCTTCTCGTCCACACTGATCAGACCCGCTTTGGCGATCATATCGTCTTTATAGCCTTGATCTTTCAAATAGCGGTACAGATCGTCACTGTACTTATTGGCATAGCCCAGTCCAAACGCCCGTATGGTATCATCTCCCAACTGGCGTCCTTTCAGATATGCCAGAGCTTTCTCGCCCTGCCGTCCTTTCAATTGTATGTAGAAATACCGGGCGGCCGCTTTATTGATCTCCAATAGGACCGCTTTCGTATCTGCCCTCTGTCTGGCTTCTTTCGACAGATCCTGCTGGGGCAGTTCCACCCCGGCCCGGTCAGCCAGATACTTCAAAGCCTCCAAAAACGTATAGTTTTCGTACTCCATCAGAAATGTAAACACATTGCCTCCGGCTCCGCAGCCAAAACAGTAGTACATCTGCTTCTGCCTGCTTACAGAAAAGGAAGGCGACTTTTCATTGTGGAACGGACACAGTCCAAAATAAGAACTGCCTTTTTTCTGCAGCCGGACATAACTGGAGATTACGTCTACGATATCATTTTTTGTCCTAACTTCTTCAATCAGTTCATCGGAGTAATACATATCCCGCTTCCTTATCTTTAAAAATAGCCTTCATATATAATATTCGACAAAACGATCCGATTTCCTTTAAATTTTCCAAGATTCTGGAATAAAATATTCTTCAAACTTTTTCACCGCGTATGTATCCGTCATCCCCGCGATATAATCACACACGATCTGCTCTTTTTTCGCGCCCTTTTCTTCCATCATCTGAAGGAACTGCTCTGGAAGCAGTTCCAAATGTTCTATATAAAACTGATACAGATTGGTGATCATATTGATGGCTTTCTTTTCTTCTCCCTTTGCCGTAGGATTCTTATACACATTCTCAAACAGGAATCCCCGAAGTCCCATGGTAGCCTCATAAACTTCCGGTGACATCCGGATCTGAGGCTGATCCATACTGTTTATGATCACATTGTGGATCATCGTGTCCAGGCGGATCTTGGTAGACGTTCCAAGGACATCCGTATATTTGCGCGGAATATCCTCTTCTTCCAAGATCCCGCCGCGGATAGCGTCGTCAATATCATGGTTGATATAAGCAATCTTATCTGACAGCCGGACGATCTGGCCTTCCAGAGTATGAGGCGTGCCGGAGGATTTGTGGTTTTGGATGCCGTCCAGCACCTCCCAGGTCAGATTTAGTCCTTCCCCCTGCTTTTCCAGGCACTCCACCACCCGCACACTCTGCGTATTATGCTGGAATCCCGCCGGATTCAGACGGTTCAGGGCCGTCTCTCCCGCATGTCCAAAAGGCGTATGCCCCAGATCATGGCCTAAGGCCACCGCTTCCACCAGATCTTCATTTAAGCGCAGCGCTTTCGCGATGGTCCTGGCATTCTGGGACACCTCCAGCGTGTGGGTCAGTCTGGTACGGTAATGATCTCCCTTTGGCAGCAGAAAGACCTGCGTTTTTTGCTTCAAGCGCCGGAATGCTTTGCTGTGCAGGATCCGGTCCCGGTCCCTTTGGAAAACCGGTCGGATATCACACTCCTTCTCTGAACGCTTTCTGCCTTTTGACTTGCTGCTTAAGGCCGCGTAAGGACTTAAAAACTCCAGTTCTCGTTTCTCAAGCTGTTCTCTGATCGTCATGCCGCGCCCTCCTCTATCTCTTTTCTTCCTGCCGGATTCTTTCTTCAATCGCCTTTACCGCCGTCTCTAAGACTTTGATCCTGGCGTAATATTTGCAGTTTCCTTCTACAACGATCCATGGCGCTTCCGGGGTGGAGGTCCGAAGCAGCATCTCATTTACCGCTTCTTCGTACTGATCCCATTTCGCACGGTTGCGCCAGTCTTCTTCCGTGATCTTCCACTGCTTTTGGGGATCCTCTTCTCTGGCTTTAAATCTCCGTTCCTGCTCCTCTTTATCTATCTGCATCCAGAACTTCAGCACAATGGCGCCCCCATCTGTCAGATCCTTCTCCATATCATTGATTTCTTTATAAGCCCTCTGCCACTCCTGCCGGGTGCAAAAGCCTTCCACCCGCTCTACCAGGACCCGGCCGTACCAAGTCCTGTCAAATATAGTAATGTGCCCTGCCTTTGGCATATCTGTCCAGAACCGCCACAGATAATGATGCGCCTTCTCAATATCATTGGGGGAGGCGGTGGGATGGACCACATAGCCTCTGGGATCCATTCTCTGGGTCAGCCGCTTGATCGCTCCTCCTTTTCCTCCCGCATCCCATCCTTCGAATCCCAGCACTACCGGAATCCTTCTGCGGTACAGTTCTCCGTGGAGCTTCTCGATCTTAGCCTGCAGTTTTTCCAGCCGTTCTTTATACTCTTCCTTAGAATAGGAAAGGGTTAGGTCCGCTTTCGAGAGGATCGTCTCCCCCAGTCCGCGTTCTGATCCCTGCTCTTCTGCCGGTTCCGGCTCTGCTATAACCCTTCTTGCCTTCTTTTCTTTCTCAATTTTCTCCGACAAGATCCGCTCCACGATCGTATAGATCTTAACCGCGGCAAACCGCCGGTCTGACGCCTCTACAATATTCCAGGGAGCGTACTCGGTATCCGTCCGGGCCAGCATCTCTTCATTCATAGCCTCATATCTTGGAAACTCCTTATTGCGCTTCAAGTCTCCTTTCCCCACCCGCCACGCGGTCTCTTTGGATTCCAGAAGCTTAGCAAACCGTTTCTTTTGTTCTTTCTGGTCGATAGCCAGAAAGAGCTTGATGATCACCATTCCATCTGCCGTCAGTTGTTCTTCGAAAGACAGGATCGACCGATAGGCGTTCTCTACTTCCTTTTTGCGGATCTTTTTATCAAACCGGTCGATCAGGACTTTGCGGTACCAGCTGCTGTCATAAATGGCGATCCGGCCTTTCGGCGGCATTTTCATCCAAAATCTCCAAAGGAACGGATGCATCCGCTCTTCCTTCGTCTCCTTTTTCACCGCATGGACTTCAAATCCTCTGGGATCTAAAGCCCTTATCAGCTCTGCGATCTGAACGCCTTTCCCCGCCGCGTCATATCCTTCAAAAGCGATCATCACCGGAATCCCCAGTTCCCTGCACTCCCGCTGCAGCTTTCCAAGCTTTGGTTCCAGTTCCATCATCTTCTCTTTATATTCTGATTTACTGACCGTCTTTGTCAGATCCAGTTTCTCCAGCATGAACATCTCTCCTTTCCCGGATAAAACACTCTATAAACAGGCGTTCTCTCCCTGATTCTTAGGGTTTCTGATTCTTATCCTCATTATACACAAAATACTGTTCCAGAAACACAACTTTCGCCAGATTTTGCGAAAAAGACCGGCGGAACTTTCGTCCCGCCGGTCTTATATGTATTTTCCCTTATTTCTGTTTTGCCTTAATGTAGTCTGCCACCTTTTTTACATCCAACGTGTTTTCTTTCATGCCGATCTTCGTAGCGATCCGAACGAGGGCCGGCTGCTTCAGCATCGCCTGTTCCATAATGTCTTTCTGAAAGAAGACATCTTCCGTTCTTCCGTCCGCCAATACCTTTTTCTTGCACATAACGATAACTCTTTCATAGTTATCGGCCACAAATTCCATGTCGTGGGTTATGGTCACGATCGCCTTCCCGCGCCCTGTCAGGATCTTGTTCAGCTCAGAAAGCCGATCCAAGCCGTCCAGATCCTGTCCCGCGGTAGGCTCATCAAAGATCATCACATCACAGTTGCTGGCAATGACAGAAGCGATGGTCACGAATTTCCGGATGGAAAGAGGCAGATCATAAGGATTCGACTCCAGATACTTGTCCATGCCAGTCAAGGCCGCCGCATCTTTGATCCTTCGCTCACTCTCTTCCATATCCACATTCATTTTTTTAAGCCCGTACTCGATCTCGCTGTAAACGGTGGAATTAAAGATCTGATCATCCGGATTCTGGAATACATAACCGACCCGTCTCGCCATTTGAGCCGTAGTATAATTTTTTGTCGAGTCTCCGTCGATCAGCACATCCCCGTCGCAGGGTTTCGTCAGACCATTCAGCATCTTGACCGTGGTGGTCTTTCCTGCTCCGTTCTGCCCTACGATCGCGATATTCTCTCCCGCTTCAATGGAAAAACTCACATCATCGACCGCCAGATAGCCATTTGGATATTTGTATGAAATGTTTTTTACTTCTACTAATGCCATCTTCTCTACGCCCTTTCTCTTATTCTTCCATTGCTGTCCGAATCATCCCGACCGTCTCTTCAACCGTAACGGGAATCTCTGAAAGATTTACGCCCTCTTTCTTAAGTTCCAGCGCGATCCGGGTGCTCTGAGGCAGCCTTGTATGGTACTTCAGACAGTCCGGATCAGAAAACACCTCTTTGGGCGTTCCTTCCATCACAACTTGTCCGCCATCCAGCACAATGATCTGATCCGCATATTCCGCGATCTGTTCCATCTTGTGCTCCACCAGGACGATCGTTTTTCCCATACTCTTCATCAATTTGATGATCTCAAATACATTATCGGTACTCTGCGGATCCAGCTGCGAGGTAGGTTCATCGATCACCAGCACATCCTGGTCCATGACCAGAATCGCCGCCAATGCTACTCTTTGCTGCTGACCGCCGGATAACTGATAGGGGTCTCTGTCCCGGAATTCTTGAATCTTAGTCAATTCCATGATCCGCTCGATCCTCTGACGGATCTCTTCCGGCTCCACTCCCATGTTTTCCAAGCCATACGCCAACTCTTCATATACCGTGCTGGCGATCCCGCTGATCTGGGTAAAGGGGTTCTGGAAAACGAATCCGATCTCCAGCGCATTTTTCCCATCCGGATCTTCTTTTACATCTCTTCCGTTTACCAAAACCTCACCGGAGATCTCCCCTTTGTAAAACTTTGGCACAAATCCGCGAATGGCGTTGCAAAGCGTAGTCTTCCCGCTTCCGTTCGCGCCCACGATGGCGCACAGCTCGCCTTTTTTCACGGTAAAGGAAACATCTTTCAGCACATCTGCCTCGGAGGTCGGATACCGGTATGTTAAATTCTTTATCTGAATACTATCCATAAAACAATCTTCCCTCCAATCGCCAATACTACCGCCGCGATCATCAGTCCGCGGATAATCCGGTCTGTCTGTGTATCTTCTACTACCTTCAACGTGGTCTTCTTACAGGGTACGGAAAAGGCTCTCGCCTCCAGTGTGATCGCCCTCTCTTCCGCGCTGACCAGTGAATTCAGGATCAGCGGGCCTACTGATGGGAAGAAGGCTTTCGCCCTGACGATAATGTTGCTGTCCGTCTCAATTCCTCTGGACTTCTGCGCCTCCAGGATCGCGTTCATCTTCTTAGACATCTGCGGGATGATATTGGTAGTGGAAACCAGCACATAGGTTGCGGAAGGGGACATTCCCCTTTTTTCCAACATCACCATCAGCTTCTTGATATCGATCAGCTTGCCTCCCAGAAGGATCGCGGAACCGATCCCCATGATCCGAGAGCACAGTACGATGGCCTTCTGCACGCTTTCCATCTTGATCTGCAGCACCCAGAACTCCCAGAGCACCTCTTCGCCCGGAATAAATAAAGACTGGAGCACGAAGCAGATCACACAGATCAGCACGATGGATTTCAGCCAAAGTTTGATAAAAGACACTCCCTCGCCCGCACTTGCCGCGATCACAATCATGACTACGACTGTGGCCAGGGTCACGCGATAGTCAAAGATGGCAGAAACCACGGCCAGCGCAATGACCAGATATAGGATCGTCAATGGATTCAGGGCCTTGACCCCTTTCTGCCTTTCACTCATTTTCATTTCTCCTCTGTCGTTTCTCTTGATTTCTGATTATTTTCCTGCTTCTTTTTTCTCTTTTCTGGCATTGATGAATACAGAGCCGTTAGAGAATTTGTACAGATACCTGTCGGACATTCCCCGGATTACCAGGTATGGCACCAAAAGGGAGATAAACTTGTCCGGAACCTCGGAGATAAAGTTTCCGATCACCTGAGCCGGCCAGAACGGAATTCCCGCTGACATCATAGCGCCGATCATGATCGAGTTTCCGCTGGAATCAAACCCTCCAAAGAACGCATAGGAAATGATCACACTCATGATCACTGCCAAAACTGCTACCAGGATCGCGGAGATCACGAATTTTCCAAAACTTGTGAACATTTTCTTTCTTGCAAGGATACCAGCCAGGACTGCTGTCGCCGCGGCAGAAAGAGCAAACGGGAACAGAGATGGGTCCGCGATAGAGTTGATCGCGATACTTAAGAGTCCGGTCAATCCTCCTACCCACGGCCCGGCCAGGATTGCTACCAGGAAGGTTCCAATGCTGTCCAGATAAAGAGGCAGCTTCAAAGTCAGTACCAGGTTCCCTACAATAAAGTTGATAGCGATCGCGATCGGGATGATCAAGATCGTGATCAGGTTAAAGTCTGCTTTTAATCCTTTTTTTTCGTTGCTCATGTTTTTCATTCCTCTCTTTCGTTATACTTGGTTTCTCATTTCCTTCTATATCAGTTCCCTTGCCACATCCATATGCTCTGGGAACAGATAACCAAAAAAGATCTCAAAAAATCGCTTTGTGTCAGCTTTTACCGCCACTTCGCAGTTTTTCTTCTTGTCCGGATAATATTTGGTCCGATAGACTACAGAAGCGCCGTCACACAGCCCGCTGGTCTCTACATCTACAAAGGCATCTACCTTTTCTACCACATTCCGGTCCAAGAGATAAGCGATGGTCAAAACGTCACACAGCTCGCAGCCCAGTTTCTTCTCGATCTCCCAGTGTCCGTCTGCGTAAACCCGGGTGATCTTATGGATAAATCTGGATACCGGCGTATTGATAAGATACAAAAGTTCTCTCAGGGTCGGGCTTAAGAACACATAGTTAGTGGCATCCAGCCCTACCATAGTCACGCGCTCGAATCCCGCCTGAAAGACGATCTTCGCCGCTTCAGGATCCGTCCAGAAGTTAAATTCCGCATGAGGCGACATATTGCCGCCATGCTCAGCGCCTCCCATGATCACTACCTCTTTGACGTTCTTAGCAAATTCCGGATCCTTCTGCACCGCTTGAGCAATGTTTGTAAGAGGACCAATGGGAACCAGTGTGATCTCGCCTTTTTCCTCCCGCACTTTCCGGATCAGAAAATCTACAGCGTGTTCTTCTTTTACAGTTCCCGGCACTTCTTTAAAGCCTAAATTCCCAAGCCCGTCATCGCCATGGAATTCCTCACAGTTATCGTTCTCCCGCATCAGAGGCTTTCCATTTCCTTTGTAAACTGGAATATCGCTTCTCCCGGCTACGTCCAGGATACGGAACACATTTTTCGTCACCTGGTCTACGCCTACATTTCCGTTGACCGTGGTGATCGCCTCAACCTCCAGTTCGCTTTTAGCTGACAAAGCCAGTAAAAGGGCCAGCGCGTCGTCAATTCCCGGGTCTGTGTCAATAATCAGTTTCTGCATGTTCTTCCTCCTTGTCTCAGCAAGACTCCACTTCCTCCATAGTCGGAATCGAAGTCTGCGCTCCTTTTCTTGTCACCGCTATAGCGGAAGCCTTCTGTCCAAAAGCAATAGCTTCCTCGCAAGTCTTCCCTTGGCTCAGGGCCAGGGCAAATCCCGCGGTAAAACAGTCGCCGGCCGCCGTAGTGTCCACCGGTTTTACCTTGTGCGCCGGAAAGAATCTAGCTTCCTTTTTGTTTACCAAAAGGCATCCTTCGCCGCCCATGCTCACCAGAACATTCTTAACGCCTTTGTCCAGCATCTGTCCCGCGCCTTCTTTAAGATCTTCCAGGCCATTCCTTTCCTGTCCAGTCAGGATCGCAAGTTCTGTCTCATTCGGTTTGATGAAGTCGATCCCTTTCCAGAAATGATCCGGGATCCCTTCTACCGCCGGCGCCGGATCCACGATCACCAGCTTCCCAAGCTCTACGGCCAGTTCCTTGACATATTCCACCACCTCCAGCGGAATTTCCAGCTGCATGATCACGATATCGCTCTCTTCGATCAGATGGCGGTTTTCCTCGATCATTTCCTTTGATACAAGGCCATTGGTACCCGCAATGATGATAATGGAATTTTCTCCCTGATCATCCACGGTGATAAACGCTTGTCCTGTGCTCTCTCCTTCCAGAACCGCAAGACCTTCCGTGCGGACTCCTACACATTCCAGATTTTCCTTGAGCGCGGTTCCGCAGCTATCTGTCCCCACAGCTCCGATCATCTGGACATCGCCGCCCAGCTTAGCGATAGCATATGCCTGATTCGCGCCTTTTCCTCCAGGCACCTGGGCCACGCTTCTTCCCGCTATCGTCTCTCCAGCCTTTGGCATTGCCGGAGTCTCCACGACACAATCCATGTTCAGGCTTCCTACAACTACGATTTTCTTCATTCCATGTTCCCTCCTCTCTTCTTCTGATTTTCTATCCTAAATTTGATATCTTGAGTAAATCTCATCTTCATAGATCTCCACCGCCTTCCGATCCGGGAGCGCCGGCTGCACCCCATATCTGGTCACGCTGATTCCCGATGCGTACACCGCAAAACCAATTGCGTGGATCAAACTCCTTCCCTCGCTGAGATAAACGGCCAGGGCGCTGATAAAGGAATCCGCCCCTCCTGTCGTATCCACCGCCTCAAATCCGGTTCCATCAAAATACATGGAGTAATCTTGATTCTTCAGGTAACATCCTTTTTCTCCCAGGGTTACGATTACATTTTCAATTCCTTTCTCAAACAGAAACTGGGCTTTTTCTTCCAGCGACATCCGTCCCGGCACAAACCTGTGCAGCTCATTTTCATTTGGCACAAAATAAGCGATGTCTTTCAGCAGTTCCTCTTTGATCTTGTCGGTGGCAGAAGGTTTTAAAATCACCTTCGTATCATTCCTGCGGCAAAACTTAATCGTATATTCCGCGATCACTTCCGGGATCTCCAGAGACAGCAGACAGTATTTGGCGCTTTGAAACAGATATCTGCACCGGTTGATCTGTTCTATACTTAAACTCCGGTTCGCTCCCTGATATACCACGATGGTACTCTCTCCATTTTGGTCTACGTTGATATAAGCTTTCCCGCTTGGCACAGAGGCGTTCACCTGGACGCCCTCCATATGGACATGGTTTTCTGTCAGGCTACTGTAAAGCTGTTTGCCATCCAAGTCGTTTCCCACACAGCCGATCATGTAAACCCGGCCGCCCAGCTTTCCAGCTCCCACGGCCTGATTGCCTCCTTTTCCTCCAGGAAACGTGTAGACCTTTTCCGCGATCTGCGTCTCCCCTTTCAGCGGAATCCTTGAGACTTCGATGGTAATATCCATATTCATGCTTCCCACCACTACTATCCGCTCACCCTGTTTCTCTCTGGGAGATCCCATGATGCTGTTTCTTTCCACAATAGAAGGGGAGAATTTCCGCATGACTTCCACTTGCTTTTTCCCCTGGATCATCTCTACCAGATAATCCACCGCTTCCCGGCTCATTTCTTCGGCAGGAAGGCGAACGGCTGTAATCCCGTCTGCCAGGATCTCCATCCATCTTCCGTCTCCGACGGCGATGATAGACAAAGAGTCCGGCATAGCGATCTGCAGTCTCTCTACCGCTTTATAGAAGCAGCCGGCAATCTCCTGGGAGCCGCAGATTACTGCTGTCACATTTTCTTCCAGGCACTGCTGGATTCCATAATCCTCTATTTCTTCCAAAGATCGGCCCTCGTAAACCCACAAAGGCTGAATTGCCAGGTGCGCTTCCCTCATGGCGATCTGATAACCGTCCTGGATCGTCCGTTCTCCTGTCATGGTGACACAGGCGATCCGTTCATGGCCTTCCTGCATCAAACGCTGCGCCGCCAGTCTGCCCGCCTCTGAAAGCCGATAATAGAAAGTAGCCTTCTGTCGGTCATCAAACTCCTTTGTCTGATTTAAATAAACGGTAACATCCTCCAGTTTCCGGGTGTTGAGCAGTTTCTCAGAATCTACAAGAAGCCCCGCGACCCCCTTTTTTATCATATCGTCAATACATTCCTGTATTTCCTCCAAGTTATCCGCGAAGCGGACCAAAAGTCCATACCCCTTCTCCGCCGCTTCTTTCTGAGCGCTTCTAACGATCTGGGCGCCTTCTCGGTTATACTTCTTCATCACCAGGCCGATCAAGTGGCTTTTAAGCCCTTCCTTTTCCCGGAACTTCAAATAAGGAACATACTGCTCCTGCTCGATCACTTCCAGAACCTTCTGCTTTGTCTTGTCACTAATATCTTTATCTTTTCCGTTCATGACCTTGGATACAGTGGAGGCTGATACACCGGCAAGTTTTGCAATGTCGTGTATGTTCATCTACTCATTCCCTTTACTTATCTTCTTCCGATTCGTTTTCCTGTTTCAATTTTTCTAAATCTTAGCATTTTGTGCATTTTATTTCAATATTTCAACGAAACGAAACTATTTTCCGATACATCCTACAATTTTATTGTTTTACTAAACTTGTTTCGTAATTTTATTTCTTACATAAATACCGAAGAAAAAGCCTTCCAAAAAGGGAGGCCAATCGCACAGCAAACGAAATCATCAAAACCGTCACGCTATTTTGCGGGAATCTGCCAGAAAATCGGCGGAGGGAGAAAATAAAAAAACCCTTGAAAATGGAATCCGACTCCTTTTCAAGGGAAATAAAAAATGCGGAAGATGGGACTGCTTTTATTATCATCTCTAGCCGGAAAATCCCTATTTTCCGGCTTTTCTGCATTTTTCTTTTGATTAATATATCGTATTATTTTATATTGTTTGCCCCTTTTCTGCCCCTCATTTTTGTGATATTATTTGGATGTGGGGAGCGGTGGCAAGCCCGCCCTCCCTGTGTTGTCTTATTTTTGGTCTTTCGCTGTTGCTATCTTATCCAGCAGTTCTACAATTTCGTCTGTGCTATATTCTTTTTTATCTCCCTGTGTAAAAATCAATCTAAGTTCATACAGCGTAGACATCTTAACTGTCTGCATTTCCTTTTCTGTCATTTCTCTTACTACCTCCATGTTAGTTCTCCTTTCTGTTAAAGCCTTGCCATCTCTAACTGTCTTTATTATATACTAACGCTAGTATATTGTCAATAGGTTTCTAGGCTTTTTTCTATTAATTTTACAACATATTCATTTAAGGACATCCCTTGATCTTCAGCCTTCTTTTTTATTATATCCTTCTTCCCTTTTCCTATTGTGATATATAACCTATCATAGTTATTCTCGTTATACTTTCTGCTTGCCCGTTTTTGAGCCTCTGAATATGCCATCCCAAGCACCTCCTATCTATGTTTATATTAACACTATAAAAATACTAGCGCAAGTATATTTTTCTGAAAAATCTATTGACAATATACTTGCGTTAGTATATAATAAAATCATCAAAGGAACGGAGGAAACAAAAATGTTAAAAGGATCAGAAAAACAAATCGCATGGGCTGAAGATATTATCAAGGAAGCAAGAGAAACCGTCAAAGACAATATCGATTTTATCAAAAAACTCCAGGAAGAGCATGGCTTAAAAGTTCGCCAGGACGAGCTGGAAGCATATGAATTGTGCGGAAAACAAATGGAAGAAATGTTAGCAAATATCGACAGCGCTTCCAAGATTATTGATATGAGAGATCAGTTATCTAGCGCAAACATTAATAAAATGGTATCTGAATACTGCATGAGAAACAAAAATAGGAAATAATCCCCCCGTCCCGGAGGTTACGAGGGCAGAAAGGAAAAGAATATGAAGATTAGCAGGAAAGATCTTGCAAGACAGGTAAGGAAGGAATATAAAGAAGGCCGTGAGTGGTCTGACTTGAGGCGAGATCATTGTTACACAATGATGATCGATGTAAGTGATGGGTCAATCTGGGCGGACTGTCTGGACAGAAATCGGTGGAAAGAGTACGAATCCGATACGGTTGTAAGGCTAAACCTGTATGAAGCAGAATCTTATGAGCCTGTGGAGCGGGTGGAAGAATTGTATATCGAGTTAGCTATTACTAAGTTGAAAGAAGCTGGTCATGAGATAATATCCTAAATTTAAAATCTTCCATTTTTCACTTGACTATTGGGTACGAATATGTTATATTATAATCACAAACAGAAAGAAGCAGAAAATGGAATCAGCGAGAGGTTTACGGGAGGTAAAATTATGACACTGAGAAATTGGATGAATGATCACTTTTTTGACGATACGTATCCCTATCAAATCATCGAAAATAACCAAAAATTAAATATCGGCTGGGATGAATATATAAATTACAAAGTCTTAAAAGTCGAAACTATCGACCGAGAAGTTGACAAATTAAAACTCATATATGTAGAAAGGATTTAATATGGAGTCCAGAAAAGCAAAAATTATTTTTACACGCCCAGGCGGGACGGCCGGAAAAAACTCTCAATCAAGCAGGATCACCCTCCCAATAACTTGGGTAAGGGAAATGGGGATTTCGGAAGATAACAGGGAAGTGCAGGTATGTTTTGACGGAAAAACGATTATGATTAAAAAGGAGACAAATTAAATGGGGATCGACAAAGAAATATTGGACGCTTATAAGTTAAAAAAGTCTATCAAAGCTACCGTAGCCCATACAGGATATAGCTGGAATAGAGTTGTAAAATCGCTATCTAGCAACGGGATCATCCTGAATGACACGCACCAAAAAATTATTGATCTCTATAATCACAAAACACCTGTTTGCGATATAGCCTCTCAACTCAAAATATCAACAAAAACCGTGGAATCCTACATCCCTCGCACGCGTCCGGTATACAACGAAAACCCATCACCAAACGCAATGAGAATCAGAAAATGTAGAGATGGTAAAAAATCCGATAGAAAAGACGCCCCGGAGCCGTAACTCCGGGGTTATTTTTTACTGCTTTTTAAGGTACTCGGCAGAGGCAAATCCTGTTACTCCGTCATACACCACGTACAGCCACTTAACACTGCCGACCTTTGTGTAGTATCCATAACACTGTACCTTTGCCCCTTTAGGCATACTGGTCAGTCTCTTTTTGCTTGTCCCAGCTCCAGATCTCAGTGTTAGCGGATCTGTCTTAGTATTTACTGTGTATGTCCCGGCCAGAGACTTGTCAAAACTTTTTGCCGCTTCTGCCTTTCTGCCTGTGCTCCCGCCGGCCCCCTCCAACTTTGCCTTGCTGAGCGGCCCGTACTCGCCGTCTACATCCAGCCCGTGATCTGCCTGGAAGCTTTTAAGCGCCGCCTCGGTATTGGCGCCAAAATCTCCGTCTGCCCCATCCGGTCCGCAGCTATATCCCTTTGCGATAAGTCCATCCTGCATGTCTTTGACCGCCGCCCCGGTGTCTCCCCTCCGTAGGATTCCATCGCCAGACGATGATCCGTCGCCGGAAGACGCCCCTGCTTTAGCAAGCGTATCGCTGGCCTTTGAGCCGTTGGACAGCCCACAGACCGTATGAGAGCCAGCTTTGACGTAGATTGCGCCCCGCACGCAATAGGCGGAACTGGTTAGGTAAGTGCTTGCTGTGATGATCTTGTACCCGGCCGCCTTGAGCGCCGCCAGCATACTGGAGGTTGTCCAGCCGTTGCTACCATAAGACACGCCAGGCGCGCCGGAGGCCACCGCCGCCACGTTCTGGAGGCTGGAGCAGTCGCAATTGCACTTAGTCTTTATCTTAGACAGGACATACCCAACTGCCTTGGCCTGCGTGTTTAATGTGTTCCGGTCATGCCATCCATAGCCGATATTGTTATTGGCGCAAGCCTGCTCTATAGCCCTGGCGTGTCGCTCCCGGACGTTTGCGTCTGGATGAATGGCCATGTAGCCCCAGGGCTTGCTATACCAGTTCCGGGTGCAGACCTCTTTCCCGGTGCTGTCTCCCTTGGCTCCCTCGGTGGTTCCTTTTTCCGATATACTTGCGTGTCCGATTAATATTGCCATGATATTCTCCTTTCTCCGGCTTGCGCCGGCAAAACAAAAAAGGGGCAGTCTCCCGCCCCTTGCTAAGTATTATTTATCTACATTGCTATCCCCAACGCCAGGCGTGGATGGGTCTACCACGATCCCTGCAATCACCAGGACCGAAAAGATCGCATTAACTACGTCAAGCAGCTTATTTCCCAGGTCGCCCAGATCTAGAGTGTATCCAAACACTGCGGCCACCGTCTGGATCACCAGCAACACCGCCGGGATGATGGCCAGCCAAAACATCTTGTTTTTAAATCTTTCTTTCCAATCAAACATAACATTACCTCCTCCTTACAAGCCTATCATTGTAAATACTGCTCCAGCCACCGCCCCGATGGCCAGCGTTAAAATGTACCATTTTACTTTTCTCCAGGTTTCGCCATCCCGGTTTTCCAGAGCTTCCAAACGCTCCTGGTGTTCCTTTTGTTCTTTAGTCATTGTCTCGATTGACGTCGCCAGGCGCTCTACCGATAGGGTCAGATCATAGATCTTATTGACCATTTTTTCACTGTCCGAGATTCGATAATGGATTCTTTTATGCTCGTCCTGCATACGGCGGACAAACTCTTCATGTTCTACCCTGGTCACATATTCATCCATTGGTCTATTCCTCCTGTACTTCTATCCAGCCATATACCCCTGGCTCCCAGACATTATTATCCACAGTGGACTGCCAGGTCTTTCCGTTATGTATCACACGGTCGCCTGTCATATATGGGTTTGTACTCTCCGGCTGTTCCCACGGCAAAACTTCTCCGCTTGGATCCGTCAGCACCTTAGTCCACAGGCTCGGCGCGGCCTCCGGTGTCCAGTCTGCCTGTGATGTATGCTCTGTCAGGCACTTGTACAATATGCCATTGTACAAGACCCTGTCTCCGACCTTATAAGGATATCCGATCACCCAGGCCGGGAAGAAGCTAGGTACTTCCAATGCCTGCGTATCAGTCAATGTCGTAGTCTGCATTTCCAGCAGCCGCCGGAACTGTTTCGCCTGTTCCTTCGTTATCATTCTCTCCACCTCCTTCTCCCGTCACGATAATCTGCAATGCTTGCTCTACGTTTGTCACACGGCTGTCCATCCCATCCAGGCGTTCTTCCGGCGTTTCTCCCACTCGGTACATGGCCACGCCCAGGATGGCGCCGGTGTATTCCTCAATCCGGTACAGTTCTGTGTACCGCTCATACGTGGCAATGATCTGTCCGCGCTCCTCGATCTGGATCTTCCTGCAGGCAAATTCGTCCGAAAACTTTGTACGCAGTTCTTCTCGTGTCGCTGACACGGTTTTGATCTGCAATAGATTTCCAACTATGGCCGCCGCCTGGATGGTTAATTCCGTGGCGTCGTTAAAAACAGCTTTCATAATGATCGCTCTCCTTTCTTTTTTATTATTAAAAATTTTTAGCACTAAATGACAAATTGCCGGAGGAAGGAAACGATTACGTTAAGCTTCCTAATGGAACATTAATCCAATGGGGACAGGCAAGTTTTCCAAGTTCTGGTTCCGGCGGAAATGGATATGCCGTGGAAGATTTTACAATCCCATTTGTCGACACGCCGATCGTAACAGCAACATCTATGTATGCAAGCAGTGTTATAACTTTTGATTTGTCTGTCCAGCCAAGAACGTACAATGTTACGATATACGCTCGGACAAACGATGGGAACCCTGTTACCGGCGCAAGCGCTTGCTGGACGGCTATGGGCCGATGGAAATAATCACTCCACCATTAATGTCAAATCCACATAAAACGTTTCTGGAGTGACAGAATCATGTGCAGAAAATGGTATAACAATCCGGTTATTATTGCTGTCGTACGCTCCTCCACCGCACAATGTTGTCGCGTGAAGTGCGTATGCAGATATACCTATTATTGTATATCCATCAGGGATATTTACATTGATAGCAGTGTATGAGTTTTGCCCATTTGATACATTAATTCTGTTCGAATATCTTTGGACAATAATCTTTTCGTCCAATTTGTCATTTAGTTCCTCAAGCGTGGGCGCCGTCGGGAGTAGCGTGGTGACGCCTGTAACGTTAATCCCGTCCAGCTCGACAGCAAAAACCGGTACCTGTACAGGGCTGTCTCCCTGCTGGATATCCCCGTCCGTATACGCTGGTTGCTGTGGATCCGTCTCTGCCGGGGTGCCCTGGATTACAACCCACTCTGCAGATTCTACGTCCTGCTCGGCGTCGTAGGTGTACTGCCAGCAGATCAGATCGATTCGCTTCATCCCCTGCGTGCCATTCTGGATCGTCACAGGGTCATAACTGTTAACCTTCACGGTGCTCAAAGCCCCCTGGATCATCATTGCTCCGTCCCGAATCCTGATTTCATTTGATGACTGCACCTGCGGCTCCAGCATTTGACCAGTCTGTAAGATATATCCCCCACTTCCCCAGGTCCCCTGGTGCTTCATTCTGCCCTGCTGGCTTGTGATATGCGGTGACCCTTTTCTGCCTGTTGCTAATTCCCTTGTTCATCATCTCCTTCTATGCTATATTCGATGGATTCTTTTCCATCTGTTATTTTGTAAATCTTTTCTGTTATCGGTTTTGCCGCATACAGTCCCGTTATATAGTCTCTTCCTCCGATAATATCTCCGATGTCCACGTTAATTCCGATAGAGGCGACGTCCATCTGGAAATCAGTGGAATTCATCAATTCTCTTAGTTTTTCTACTCCGTTTTCTCTCAGTTCTTCCGTTTCCGCAGACGTATTTTCGTATACTTCCGCAATTTCTTCTACGCCTTTGTAGTATTGCGTATTTCCGATCGTTCCATCTTCCTGCACATACAGATGGATCACTTGCCTTTCCTGCAGCTCTCCCTTTCCCAGACAGATCAAATGATTGACTCCGTTTCGCTTATTTTTAAACGTAAAATTTATTTCGCTGTCCTGCGACAGTTCGATTTCATTAGAATAGTCCACAATCGGAACTGCTGCGACCTCCACATATCCCGGCTGCCCCCTCTCTTGCTGTACGTATTTTATCTGTATCCTGTGCCCTACGGATTTCAGCATTTTTTCAATTCCATACAATAGCGTGCAGTATCTCTCGAATTGATAATCATTCACGTTTACTCCTGTATCCTCAGACGATACTACAAAATAATTCCCGAATTGCTCTTCGATCAGTCCCGACAGCACGGTATTCAGCTCTCCGCTAACTTTTTTGTAGTCTTGTCCAGATGGCGGCTGTATAACTTTTTTATCCAGACTCCCTCTCCAGGTTCTTCCGAGCATAGACACGGTATTTAATTCCGTGTTGGTGTTTACCTCTCCGATAATTCCTCCATACTCTGTCCCTGGTATATAGATTACATTTCCAAAATCCAGGTCGTCCTTCCATGCTTCATACGGTATTTTTATCTCATAATCGTTATCTCCTCCAATGTCTATATCTACATCCGCATCTGCGATCTGTCTGATGTCTCTGAGCGTCTTATCTGCAAGGATCAGTTCCATCTCGGCTCGCTCCTTTCTAGAAAAAGAGTAATGTCGAATCCGAACGCTCCACTCCATACAATATCAAGATTCCCAGCCGGTATTTTTTCGAATACACTTTGCTTTTTCGCTCTCAGGTCGTAAATATTTTGGATCGTTCCGTTTGTAAGGTATTTGAGTACCGTGTTCTCTCTGCTGTCGATTACCATGTACTCTCCTGCCTCCAGCGTGTCAAACACTTCATATGGATATCCATTTATCAGTATTCTCGGGTTTACACACGGCCCATAGATCGTCATTTTAAATTTGCTTTTTGCAAAATGGTCGATATACCAAGAGGCCGTTCCTGCTTTTTGCGCTGTGTAATCGTATTCGTAATCGTATGGATAGTCCAGCCCATCTTCCGGCTGTATTTCGTTTTGTTTAAAAAACTGTTTTGTTTCTTCCTTGATCCAAAACGAGTATGGGCACAAAAATTTCACGTTCTTTTCCGTCCACAACGCCCCTTCCGCCGGCGCCGTGCTGGATGATAAAATATAGCTTCTTATGTAGTGCTCTCCACAGATCAGTTTTCCAGGCGTTTCATTAAGGATATCCCTTTCCCCGGCCTCAAAAAAACGGTTCAGGTTCTCTTTTCTTTGGCTTATAGGCCCCCGGAACACAATAACTCCTTCATATTCCGCGGGGCCCTTCTTAAATCCAGTTATTTTCACGCCATATTTCTGCTCTATCCCGTCATATTCCCACGAATAATTATGGAAATTTATATTTTTTACCCTTGTCGGGTATGAGAGAAGGTCGATTTCTTCCCCAGCAGAATTAATATATTTTGCTACCCTTGAAATACAACCCCCATTCCTTTTAGCTGTCTCTTATATGCTCTCTCTCCGATATACAAGACTGTGCTGCTGTCGGATGCTCCGCTCCTTACAGAGTTGTAGAGCATATTATAGTCAATCGTCTGTGCCGGCGCATCTTTCATAATTTCATAGTTTATTGTTTCCGCCGCTGCTTGTGCTGCCTTTTGTATGGTCGGTATGTAATCGTAGATTCCTTTTGCCAGTCCCTTCATCATATCCGGCATCCACTCTTCATAAAAGTGTAGCGGTCCTTCGTCCGGCCTTGAAAAGTGCAAGAATGAGCTGATCTTGTCAGCCACGTCTTTTACAGCTCCGGTCACTTTCCCGATCGCCCCCTTAATTCCTCGCACAATCCCGTCGATGAAGTCGCTTCCCCACTTCACCGCTTTTGACGGGAGTGAGGTCAGGAAACTTATCGCGCTTTCGAACGCAGACTGTACGGCCGAGCCGATTTTCGAACCAATTCCGCGGATGACCGCAACGATATTATTGAACGTAGACGTTACCAAAGATCGAATCAACGAAAGCGCTGACTGTACGATGGCCTTTGCCGCGTTCCAGGCTCCTTTCCAGTCCCCCTTCAGGACCGAAGTCACCAACTTTATCAAATTTTGCACGATTTTCAATCCGCTGTTCACGACCGTGGTAATGGTTGAGATCGTATTTTGTACGACCTGCATGATCGTGTCGCCCCATTGCGTCCAAATTACGTTCACCAGCTCTACAAATGCCGCGAAAATCGCTTGTATTGTCGAAATCGCTGTTTGTATCGCAGCCTGAATCTGCGACCATGCGGACGATACGGATGCCCGAAAATTTTCGTTTGTCTTCCACAGTGTTGCAAAGATGGCGATTAGAGACGTCACCACTCCTATCACAATTAAAATCGGCGCGGCAACTCCCGAAATTGCTGCTCCTACTGCCGCAAATCCTGCCTTGATACTTCCCAACGCCGCCGTAAGTCCTCCAGATCCCAATAGCGTACTTAGCTTCCCTATTATCCCTAGTACTGGCGATAATGCTGCCACAATTCCTAACAATACCAGCACAAAATTTTGTACTGGCCCTGGAAGGTTGTTAAACGCATTTATTACCTTCGACGCAAATTCTGTTATTTTTGTAATGATCGGGGTCATTACCTCCGCCAGGCCGGCCATAGCCTCCTGAAACTCCTGATTTGCCTTTTTGTTCTCGACCAAAGCCTTGTTGTTTTCTTCCCAACCATTATAGGTATCCATTAGCCCAGCATCCGCCAGCGTCTGCAATGCATAGTTTTGCTTTTCCGCATCCGACGTACACTCCTGCAGTCCGGCTGAAAAGTTATCAGCTCCGATTCCCAGTCGATCTAGCAGTTCTCCGAATTGTCCTGTTGCTTTCTCGGTTGCAAGCGTCTCCTGCAAAGAGTCTGCAAGAGACTCTATTTTTAACGTGTCCGGGAATCTAAGGTATGCTCCAGATAATCCTTCTACTGCTTTTTGCAGGTTCGATTCAGTAAATCCAGCTTGCAAAAGGTTCGAGGTTGCCTCCACCGATGAGTCCGTTTCATCCGACACAACATTAAATTTATCAAATGCATCTCTTGTTGCATCGATCCCAACTCCAGCATTTCTGGCGTTATTATCCAGCTTCGAAAGATCAGATCTAAGTTCAGATGTTGCCGGAACAGTTGCCGCCATTGCCCCCAGCAACCCGCCCGCTGCCGTTGATAATCCTTTTGTCTTTTCTGACGCAGACGATGCCGCATCTCCAAATGCCGTTAGATTCGCATTTAAAGTAGAGGTCTTTTTCGCTTTTTCCTCCAGGTTATCCAATTTCTGTTCTGTCTCAATTATTTCTCTCTGCAGCGCATCGAATTGTTTTGGACTTATCGGATTGTCAAAAGTTTTGTTTACCTTCTCGGCCTCTTGTCGTAACTCTCTCAGTTTCACCGTGGAGTTCGCCAGCTCTTTTTCCAGGTTTTTGTACTCTTCTGTATCGACCTCCCCGGCGTCCTTCATTTCAGACATTTTTGCCTTTAGTTTTGTGATCTTATCTCCCGTTTCTTCAATTTCTTTTTGGATTGGATCATAGGCTTTTTTCCAAGCATCGTACTTTTTTACAGATTCCGCCGCCTGCTCGCTTGCTTTCCGAAGTGTTTTTAGCTTTGTCTCTGTTTCCTCAATCGATTCCGCCAAAAGTTTTTGCTTTTGTTCCAGAAGCGTTGTGTTCTTTGGGTCTAGCTTCAGCAATTTATTTACATCGCTCAGGCTTCTTTGCGTAGATTTCAGATTTTTCTCTACTCCATCCAGCGCCTTATTTAATCCCGTTGCGTCTCCATCCAGCTTTATCGTGATTCCGGTTATTCTTCCCGACCTCTTATCACCTCCCTATAGCCTGTCTATATCTTCCTGGGTTGCCATCACTGGATAGTCGTAGCTATCGTTTTTTGATTCGATAAACATGTCGTTAATCATCCCAATGCTCAGGAGTTCCAATTCTGATATGGATATCCCCAGTTGTACACACCTGAGCATAAATAGCGGCGTATTGATCTCTCTGTCTATTTCACGTTCTTTTTTTTTGGGGTTGACGATGTTTTGTTTTCCTT
Source organism: Lachnospiraceae bacterium KGMB03038 (assembly GCA_007361935.1). Classification (NCBI taxonomy): domain Bacteria; kingdom Bacillati; phylum Bacillota; class Clostridia; order Lachnospirales; family Lachnospiraceae; species Lachnospiraceae bacterium KGMB03038. Next base: position 2,108,937 of record CP041667.1, read on the forward strand.
ATTCCACATCTCCAAAATTTCCGGGAATATCTTGTAAATGTCAAACGTCTCAAACTGTTCCAGCCATTCATCTATTTCTTGCGGCTGGCTTGGGTCCCCATGCTTATGCATCATGTATGCAATGTTTTCAAAAACTTCCAGAGATTCGATCGGGAGTTCGCTTTCAAATTCTTTCTCGTCAAATTCTTCTCCCGCTTCTTCTGCTTTTCTTTTTAATTCTTCCTTCAACTGTTCTTGCTTCTCTACCTGTTTTCTAAGCCAGTTTAGATCCACAAAAATATCCCGTCCAAATTTAATCCTATACATTCGCGGGATTGCCGCCGAGCTTTTAAACTCGCACGGCAACCCGTTGATCACTATCGTTTTTCTCATTATGCTGCTTCCGCCTTTTCATATACTTTCGTAAACCAAGTATCTTTTACTGCTGCGTAAGATTCGTCTGTGGTTTTTGCCCTTACCGTTCCATCATCCGCAGCCCCGCAAGATATGGTTAATGTGTCCGTGTTTGGCTCTTTTGTATCTTCCGTTGTAGTCGCATCCACGCTTGGGCGCGTAGCGGTACAGTTATAAAACCAAAAGAGCGTTGGGTTTTTGTCTCCGTCCACCTGGAATCCCAACGCAAATTCTACAGTCTGTGCATTTGCGTCCTCAAACAGCACCCCGTTTTCATCCTCTACTTCCCCCAATACATCTTTCCTGAAGGAATCCGGGATCAGTGCGACTTCCAAATCTCCCTCGTATCCCCCGTTTGAAGCCGAAGTGTAGTATTTCACTCCGTCTGCGTAAAAAGGAGTTAGCTCCCCCTGCTGCTCCAGCGAAATAGATACCGCTCCCGGAATGGCTACCGGTGTCGCATACGTTGTTCCTGCCTGCTCTCCTGTCGTATTTTTTACTGCGTAATGCACATTTTTAATATTAAATTTTACTTTGCCCCTTTTTGCTTCCTCCTTAAATTTCCGTCTCAAAAATCACTTGTATCATTTTTTCTGATTCAATGTAGTATTCCTGTTTTTCGTAATAGAGTCCGTTTTCCGTCAGCCAATCCGAAATCTTTTCCTCGCCTTCCAGGTCTTTTTTCTCCGAATAGAATTCAACGTCCAATTCGATGATCTCCTGGTATACAATCCCATCCGCGGAAAAGTTTTCCGTCCCCGGCGAGTAATATGTTATATATGGCAAATCCGGGACGTCTCCTTCCGCGAAATGGCTGTATGCTACTGGATACCCAAGCTTTGTCAACCCTTCGTGAAATTCTTTTATGGTCCTTGGTTCAACCTCTCTTTCACGCGTCGCTCAAATTCTTCATTGCACCATTCTTCTACCTGCTTGATATGTGGGATTGCCCTGGCACGTCCTCCCTGGCGGAGCTGGTGCCCTTTTTCCAAGAGATGGGTTAGGCCTGGTTTGTTCTTGTTATGGACCACAAACGCAAACTTTCCATTCATTCCCCGGATGTATTTTACGGACCATCCGTCTGCATAATGGCCTTTTGGCCCTCCATTTCCCTTTCCCCGCGGAGAATTTGTTTTTAGTTTCTTCGCTCCTTCTCTCGCCACCGCTCGCGCGATTTTTTCCAGATCGTCCTCCGTCACGTCTCTATACTCTTTTAATTCTTCCAAGACCGCATTGGCTAAGTCGTCAATGCTAATTGTCTGCGCCATTTTTTGTCACCGCCTTGATTTTTACCGTTTTATTCCGAAATTGGATATTGTCAATCAGGTTGATATTGTAGATCGCCCCTCTAAACAATATCCGGTACTGCTTTGTGTTCATCTCTTCAAAAAACGGATGCCATCGAAAAACAAATTCTACCGTGTTTTCTTGGTGTACGTTTGCCGCTTCCCAGTATTCCGCCCCCGACAGACCATTTACATAGGCGTATGCTTTTCTCTCTTCCTTCCATTCTCCAGATGGATTCCCGATTTCGTCATATGCGCTTATGTATTTTTGGAATGTCACCAAGCCCCTGTATGCTCCAGAATCCATCAGCTCGCCTCCCCGTCTGGCGTTGGCAGGAGGTTTATGCAATGCATTCCAAGGATTGTATCTACTACCCGGTTGACGTTCGACCGATCGATCGACATAGACCGGTTATCCCACATATCCGATATCAACGTCAGGACCGCGATCGTAATATCCTCGTTTTCATCCAGCTCTTCTTTTGTCAGTCCCGTCTGCCCTACGCAGTAGCTTACTGCCGCGGCCTGCATCGCCTGGATTAGTGTCAGATCTTCTTCAGTTAGATTTTCTTTCACTTCCCGCAGATGATCCAGGATTATTTCTTGCGTTATTTCGCTTACTTTCCTTTTTCTTCACCGCCTTCACCGCTTCCAGGTATCCGCATTTTACAAGAGGGGCCGCCAGGGAGCTAGAAAGCTCCCTTTCTTCCCCTTTTCGCATAGTTACCTGCCCCGCGAATGATATGATCGCTCTATACTTCATAGTCTCACCTAGCTTTTGATCGCGGTTTTGATGTCCGTCCAGTTGTCCTTAATCCATGCGATCACGTCCGAGACCGTTTCGCCCGGAATATCCGCTGCCGTCCCGCTTCCTTTCATGGTTGCCGCCAGTTCTTTCAATTCTTCAACGATTGTCATAGGCTCCTCCTTATGATTCCGCCATGGTCAAAACGGAGATCTTCTGCTCGTTTTCCACTTTCGCATCCAGTTCTGTCCATCCAACCACGCCTATCGCGTGCTGGGTTGCGTAATGCTCACGCAATACCTGTACCTCAAATTCTTCTGTGATTTTTGTAGCCAGGCCGGACATATCTCCGTAATAGATCGTCTTTGCGGACGCGGCCATTTCTGGCATGTTATCAGATACGTATACCGGCTTACCAAGGAGCGTTTTCCCGAATGGCGCCGTGATATCGTCCTGCATGAGATATCTCCCTACGTCATCTTTCAGTTTCCGAATCGCTGTCCTGGTCTTCGAAGACATAATCCAAATCGAATTCTGCTGGAACGCGTCCTTTACGGAATCCTGTAGATCGATCAATTCGTCCGCCGTAATCGCTGTGGCTGCCGCCGCCGTTACTCCCTGCGTTACGCTTGACAGTCCTTCAATCTTGCTTGTCGTCCCCTTCAGCAGTTCTCCTTCAATCCATCTGGCTGCCTGGTACGCCATATGGTCCACCACAAAGCCCGTTACATCAAACTGGCTGTTATTAATCAGAGATCTTGAGATCTTCACCAGCGCTCCGGCAAGGAATCCATTCAACGTGATGCTTCCGAACTTTCCGGTGTCCGCTGTTAAATCCGTAAATTCCGTTGCGTATGCCATTTCTACGTCATTGGAATCCGCCGGATAAAATGGGATGGTCAGGTTTCCTTTCACGTTGTATTTTGTAGATCTCTCCAGAATCGGAGAAATATCGTAGATTTTCTCAATGATTTTGTTCGCAATTGTTGTCGGGATGATCGCTCCGTTATCCGTCAGCGTCATGTTTGTATCTGCCCGGACTTCTCCGGCCACTACTCCACGCAGATAGTCCGCAAACGCTTTCTCTTCCTCCTGCGCTCTCTGCTCTGCCCCTTCTTCTTTTACGCCGTCTACAACTTCCCGTTTCCCTTCGTTTGTTTTTGCCAGGCGGCTTTTTACGTTTTCCAGGATCTCAATGGTTTTATCGATCTGTTCGATTTCCCCTTCGATCGCCCCGATCTGCTTCTCTTCTTCTTCCGTGATCGCTCTCTGCTCCGCTTCCAGCTTTTCATACAGCATTTCCAGTTCTTCTACTTTTTCAGCTCTCGTTTCTCTGAGCGCTTTGATGTTGTTTTTCTTTTCAGCAAAAAACTGGATGTTGTACTTCATTGCTAATTTTTTGTTTTTCCTTAGACTTTCCCTCCATATTTTTCAATTATTTTTTTCAGTTTGCTGTTGTCTGGTTTCTCTTTTTTATCTTCAAACCCGATATAATCGGGCTCGAATTCTTCCGCTCGAATCTCGATGGTCTCTTCTCCTTCTTCTCCAGCCCTCGTTTCCACGGTTGTAGATTCATACCAGGGCCTCATACGATCCGAGATCAGCGACACTTCGCTGATGTCAAAATCAGTGATGGTTCTAAGCGGCAGCCCTCCCGGAGTTTCTGCCCTGGTTTCCACTGGCCGTTTGATATCAAAGGACCAGCCACGCAAGCGTTTTTCTCTCGCCAGTTTTACTACCTCTGGATCGGACGTTTCCAGGTGCGCTCTTAACCCCACCACATCCTCACGCAGATTCAGGTTTTCTCCTGTCCGTCCGATGGTCTTGTCCCATTTATGGTCTAGCAGCGCTGTAACTTTCTGCGCCCGCGTAACCGCCCGGCCGAATGCTCCTTTCTGGATGCGCTCGATAAAATATCCGCCCTTGCGGTCTGGTATGGGCCGGCTGTCTCTTCCGGTAACATTTACATATCCGTCGATGATTACGGTTTCTTTCCCTGGTTCTCCCCGAAGCTCTATTCTTGCCCTTCTTCTACACCTCCTTCTCCGATTTTTACGGTCTTATTTGTGTTTGGGATATATACAGTTTGTGTTTTTGGATCATACAGGACGTCTTGCAATCCTAATTTGATCATATTCATTCCCAGCGGCTCCATGTTTTCCTTTTTACGGATCTCATCAATCTGCAGCCAGCCTGTTTCCGCCGCCGTCTTGTAAGCGCTGTACCGCTTATCCGCATCTCCTTTTGTCAGTTCGTACATGTCTGGGGCAAAATAGTAGGTCCCTTTTTCTGATTCCAAGAGCAGCGCCCGGTTCAGCGCCGTCATGAATTCATCCATAAACGTGCTTACACAGTATTTTATATACGCCTTATCCCCGGCTTCCGTTCCTAAATCATCTGGGATTCCCAGAATCCTCCGGAACTCTTCTCCGTTGGTCTTTTTGTTTTCGTTCAATTGCATCTCTACAGATGTGTTTGACGCCTCCTGGAACTCTAACCCGTCATTCAAAATCACCACGTTTTCCGTGTTGTTCTGATACAGTTTCCTCCAGGCTTCTTTTAGCGCGTCAATTGCTGTCTGTGTCAACCGCTTTGCTGATTTCACAAATCCTTTCTTGTTTCCGCCCGTCTTTACCAGCCCTTCTTCGTAGGACAAGGAATTATAAGCCACACTAAGCGCCTTTTTGTTTTGTTCTACAATTCCATTCCCAAACATGCCATCTCTGGTATTCCTTAAAATTCGAACAAATTCATCCGGGAAGTAAGATCTTCCCTGGACCAGGATGACATAATCCTTGAAAATCACATCTGCGTTTGGCGCAATTGACACATATTCGCTATAGACATAACGCAGAGAGTTCACTTCCAGGCCCGTCCAATCGACATACACAAACCCGCCGCGGCCCAGGTAATAATCCCGAACCAGCGCTTGTTTCATCTGATTCGCGTCCAGCGTGTCTCCAGTTTCTTCGTTCAGCAGGTAAACCCGTCGGTCTCCTTCCATCTCTATGACTTTCCCGTTTTCTTTTTTATACAGACGAATCGGAATACTTGCTACAGTACGGGCAATCTCACAAATCGCTCCGGCTACCGACGGGACCTGCATCGCTTTTTCTCTTGTTATATTCTCTTCCGAAAACCACGCCCGGAGAAGCTGGTCGCTCACCTGGCTTTCGTCCAACACCTTTTCCTCTTTCTCCGGCTCTGCTCTCACTCGTTTAAAAAACGCCCTTTTATTCGACCTCCCGTTTCGTCCATCTTTCTAATGTTTTTTTATTCGCCACACTTGTATGGATTGTAATCTCCGGCCAGCCTGTTACATCTGTCATTGTCCCCAGATGTATGTCAATCGAGATGTCTGTTATTTTATCAAGGCCGTTTCCTACCATGCTTTCCGCTCTTTCTATTAATTCTTGTCCAGCCTCTTTTATTTGCTGTACAATCTCATCTCTATATGGTTTTATCACTTTCTTTCCTCCTTATGCCGTCTGTACAACAAAGCCATCATCGTATAATACATATTGCTGCAATAGATACATGGCATTAATCAGCGCCACTACCATGTCCACCTTTCCATTTGATTTCTTTTTGTTGACATATTTGTTTTTATTGGTGTCTTCTGTGCACCTTGCGTTCTGGAAATTGATCTCCAACATTCGATTATCGCAATATCGGAATTTCTTATCCAGTATCAACTCCTTAAGCCACTTCGTCGGCATGTGTAGGACGGAGCTGTGCTGTCGGATTTCTACACATTCATACCCATCCGCTTCCAATCCTTGCACAGTTGCCAGCGCGTTCCACTTGTCATATCCGATCTGCATGATCTCTACCCCGTATTCTTCTTCGATTTCTTCCGCTTTCGCCTTGACATATAGATAATCAATCACTTCGCTTCCGCACGAAAAGCAATCCCCGCGCTCGATCAGCCTTTTGTAGTCAACATGTTCTTTTTTGCTTTTGAACTCGACTTTTTCCTCTGGCACAAATCCAAATACTTTCGCATATACAACCCCTTCTTCCTCCGTTACCATTGCCAGCGCTGTGTTGTCGTCCGTCTGGGATAGGTCCAGCCCCATCCAGACTCGGCGCCCCTTCCAGAACTCCTTGTCGTTTTCTTCCCTGCACACCTTTACTTTCTGTATGTCAATATAGCCTTCCACTCCCAGGCCCTTATAAAGAATGTTATTATGCTTACATAAATAGTTCTCTCTCTTATTTTCATACAATACCGCAATCGCGCGCTTTTTCTTGATCTCTTCAAAGATATAGGAGTGTGACACAGCCACCGGATTGCTCTGATAGATGCAACGATCATCCTTCTGCCATGCCTCCCCGGTCTTCAGGTCTTCGTCCGGCTCGTATAGCAACGCAAATACCCGCTGATCTTCCAGCAATCCATCAATCGCTTTTTTTGCGATGTCGATTTCGTCGATCATAACGTTGTCGTCGTTAGGGTACTGGGTGCTGATGATGATCCCCAGCTTGTTGAATAACGTGATCTGGGAGGACCGCATGGCCTCCACCGGGTACTCGTCCAACGCTCCCGCTTCATCTGCCAGAAAAGCATTGGCCATCTTCCCGTCCATGTTGTCCTGGCTATATGCCAGCGGCGTGTACTCGTTGTCATTGATCAAGCATCGGATCTGGCTTCTCATGATCTTAAATGCCGGGTCATCTTCGTCGTAGAGCGCCGGGCTGACCTTGATGATCTTCCGGATCGCCAGCTTCAATTCTGACGATAGCGATAGGTCTGGCGCCACAGAAAAGAACCGGGAAAAATCCGGCTCGATCAGCATCAGCAGGATGAATATGATCGCGCTCACAAATGTCTTGAAATTCTTTCTTGCGATCTCCAGGACTCCGGTAACGTAATATCGAATGTCCAAATCACTTCCCTGTACCTTCGTGCACATAACCGCCACGATAAACAGCCATGCGTAATCTTCTATGCTGTCGTACATTGGCTTTCTCAGATCTGGGTGGATCATGATCTTTAGCAGGTTACAGACTTTCCTGTATGCTTCCTTATCGACGTAGGCCTCCTGGTTCCTGCCTTCTACGATGTCCAGCCAGAGTGCGGCCTGTCGTTTGACATAGATCGGTACATATCGATCGGGTTCTGTTGTGCACCACTTCGCGTATGTGTACGCCTTTCCCTCTTTAAGCATTCAGCACCTCCCGCAGGGCGTTCTTTTTCGTCTCTGGCTTTTTAGGGATCGACCGCAGGGCCGCCGCTATGGTCATCACATTCTCTTTCTCTATATCAAACAGCATTTTTCGCTTGGTTTGTATCTGCCGATCGTAGCTGATCGCCATCTTGGACAAGTCGTTTTGCAAGGTGATGTACTCTGTAAACTCCATTTCTCCGGCTTTTTCTTCTAGCTCCTGCTGCCGGCAGAAGATCTTCTCTCGCTGCTCCTCAAACTCTGCGCACTCTGCAAAGATCAGGCAGTATCTATTGATCGCTCCGGAGTAAAGATCGTCGTCTTTTCCAATTTCCTTCAGTAGGTTTTTTAGCCGCAGGAACTCCCGATGTGCGATTTCATTGTTTTTGACCTCTGCCTTTTCCTTTAGCTTTTTCCCCGTCAGGAGGTTCTCTTCTGCCTGTTTGCGCTGGCGCAATTCTTTTTTTGTCCGATGGGACTTACCTTCCAGGCGGATCACATCCGCTGGCTTCACTGGTGTTGGCCTATTGATTCCTCCTTTCAAAATCTGATCTGGGAATATTTTATGAATAAGGGGTGGGCGTCGGTGGTATAAATCGTCAGAATTTTCTCTCCGAACCTCCGGGGAGGATCATCCGCAAGCCGGACATCCGTCCCTTTCCTCCTGTTCCTCTGCTATTCTTGATAATTCTTCTCGTTTAACTTCCCCTTTTTCTGCCATCTCGTGGTGCCTCGGACACAATGTTATCAGATTGTAATCATCCAACCTTCTATTCCAATCCTCTGCTACCGGTACGATATGATGCACGGACAGATTTTCTGTTTCAAAGATCCGCTCCGGATTGTGCAACCCCCTCACTCACAACTGGCAGACCTGCCTGTCTCTAACTCTGATAGATTCTCTTTTATCTTTCCACTGATTCGTATATCGGAATCTCGTTTCCGGTGTGTCCTTTTTCTTTTGCCTTATTTTTTGTGCTTCCTTTTTCTGCGGGCAGATATTCTTGCTGTCATGTATCCTCCCGCAGTAGTGGCAGGACTTTAACATCTTTCTCTCCACATCTCCTCTATCAGCTCGGACATTCCTTTTTGATCCATTTCCCAGGTATCTTCCCCAACCTCTACCATTTGCGTATTTGGTTCCTTTTTTCTGTTTTTCGCATTTGATGTATGCCTACATTCTCCTCCGTTCTTATAGCAGCTTTTTTTGTTGCAGTCCTTTACTTTCCCGTCACATAAATAGAAAAACATTTTATCCCTCCCTGAATTGCGCCCCCTGGACTCGAACCAGGATTGCCGGCTTAGGAGGCCGGTGAATTACCATTACTCTAAGGCGCAGATCTGTATCAGAAAAGGCAGCCTCCGTTTCCGGTTGCTGCCTCGTCTGAGATATCTTATCTCAATATCTCATGCTAGCATTATAGCACGGAATTCTGTCCCCTGAGTGACGCACTTTTGCAAATTTACAAATATTTATGTCTCACTTCCTTCAGTTCGCTTTTCTTGTCCCATATCCTCCCAACCACTTGATCCATGGCTGTCATGATCCCTTTTATCCTTTGGTCTGTGTTTGGTCTGCTGTATATTTCCATCAACGCCTCCATGGCTGTCAGGTACTTTCTCATCTCTTCCAAAATCGTCATTGCCGTTTTATTTCCCCGGATATCTACCAGCCTTTCTCCCGTCCTGTGTTTTCTGTCGGCTATTTCTCTGACTTGCGCCAGTTCTGTCCTTCCTGCTGCCGCTGGTGCCTCCTGCTGCCGGAAGTAATAATCTACCAGGTAGTCGTATACTTCCCAGGCTTTGTCTGTGTTCAGGCTCTTTGCGTGGAGAAGAGCGCCTTTCTCTGTCCAGAGGTATAAGATTTTTGCGTTTTTCTCAACAAGGCGTGAATTTCCACCCTCGTTATTAACAAGGTGAACATTTTTCACCTTGTTCTTGAAAGACTTCAGTTCTTCCCCTTGCAATAGGAGATAGTGCTTTCCTTCCGCAAATCTCTTCCTATTGTTCGAGTAGTTCTTTTTGATAATATCTACTGTTGCCTCATAGCACTCTGCTAACTGCTTGCTTGTAAGCACTCTGATCCCTTTTACTTCTATTGTTTGTGGTAACTGCATATATGCCCCTCCTTTTTACGCCTATTTTTGGCGTATCTTTTTGATATATATTACGCCATTATTAGGCGTAAGTCAATAATTATTTTTATAGGAGGTTCATATGTTTAAGGATAGGCTTCGTGCCACTCGTATATTTCGCGGCTTTACTCAGCAAAAGACAGCAGATTCTATCGATGTTCCTCTTAGACATTATCAAAAATACGAGGGCGGAAACATTGAGCCTGATCTTTCCACTTTGGTCAAGCTCTCTGACCTGCTCAACGTCCCCTCGGATTTTCTTCTTGGGCGCGACGATTATCTGAAATCTCTCGGAGTTTCCGTTGATGTATCTCTAGAATGTCCTCCAAGGCGTCCCAAATCTCAAAGGAACCTCCAATCTCTGCATATTCAATCTTCTGATAGTGCCTCAAAGTAATCCCCAGCTTATCCGCCATCTGCTGCTGGGTCATGCCCGCTTTCCTGCGGGCTTCTTTCAAATTCTCTCTCATACTCTCACCTATGCTTTCTGTGACAACAACCAGTAAAACCTTCTCCTGCGGTCATAGTACATTGTCTGGCCGCAGGGCATCCCAATACTGCTTAGATATCGATAAGATCCATATTCTGTGGTGACGCCTATCAGTATGTACTCGTAGATGTCTGGATCTGCTTCTATGACTGCTTGCTCAATCAGTTCGCAGTTTTTTCTTAGCTTTTCTCTCCGGATCACAAGACGCTCTGTCGCTGAATCTCCTCCGTTTCCGGCTGTGGCAGTTCCGTAGCCTGTACTTTTTACCGTGTCCTGCATGTGATTTAGCTCATTTTTCCATTCTTGGTACTGAAGGCAGAAATGATATAACTCCAGGAACCTATGCTTGCTGATCTCGTATTTGTCTTTGTTAAGTGGCCTAACCTTTGTCATGCTTTCTCCCACACTTTTCTTTTAGGTATTCTGCTACCGTCTTTCTTTCCATCTGTTTTCCCTGCGCCCGGATCATCTTTGCCGCCTGGTATGCCGGCCGGCGGAAACGCTCCTTTGCTTTTGTGTTTGGTTTATTGTTCTCCAGCTCGTCCATGTATTTCCCCTTGTCCGCTTTTATGCTGTGCTCGTCTCTTTTATGCTTTTTCATTTTTTGTTCCCTTCACTTTCTTTAGTATTTCCGTTCTTGGTATGTAAGTCCTGTTTTTCATCTTCTTTTCTATCTTCCTTACTTCTCCAAGCAGCCTTTCAAGCTCTTTTACTGTCTTTTCGTTTTCTTCTGTCCAATCTATAATTGGCTCAAGCTGCTCTCTTTTATCTTTCGCCTTTCTTCTCTCTTCTCTGACCTCTTTCAGCGTTTTGGATAGTCTTGCGTGTTCGTGGTATGTGTTTTGATCTAGTTCTACTGCGTGCAGGATGTCTTGGGTTTCTTTTTCTGTTTCGCTCTGTCCTAACATGGCTATGTCATATTCCTGCTTCGCTTCTCTTAAAAATTTCAAAAACTCGTCTATATATTTGCTGTACACATATTTCTCCTTTCCTGGCTATATGGCTCCGGCTTTTCCATCCATGCTATGATTTGATACATGATGACATCATTGCTTTCCCAAACAAATTCTTCTACCTCAGAATCGTAATCCAAATATCCAATTAATTCATTTCCGTATCTATCGCAAGCCAAAATCTCATGATCTGGAACATTGTCTTTATGTACCGGGATCCAGCCGTCATTTGCGTGTTTTTTGTACGATTTCTATGCATTTATCCACAACACATAAAAGACAATCATCTCCATCGCACGGTACTCCAAAGCAGTCCCCATCTTTGGGAGATAGCACAATCTCTTTTACTTCTTGCATTTCTGTTAGAATTTTGGTAATGACATCTGTGTCCTTACCATCCTCATATCCAATCTGATACCATTTCCGGCGACTACATTCTCCGCAGCTATCTCGTGGTGATCTCGTGGTTTCCTGGTCATTTTCACAAGATAAGTGCTTGCGGATGATACCTTTTACAACATTCACATTGATTATCCCTGTCGTCCTATCTTCCTCATCAAAAAGTGGCCACATTACCTGCTTCTTCTCTATCTCTTCCAAAATCTTCTCTAATTCTTGCACGCTATCCCTCCTAATCTGTCATACATTGGATTCCGTCCCATATCAGCTTATACCCGCAATTCGGACAAAAATTATTTCCGAGATTAATCTTGTAGCCGCAATTCCCGCATGTATACCAGTCTTCTATATGTCTTCCTTTGTTTAGTTTAGGTTTTTCTCCGTCCAATTTGTCAAACTCATACAGCACCCGGTTTACTGATCTTTCATAGTCCTCCCATTTTTCCTCTGGAATATGATCCTGCACTTCTTCCGTCAGAATCTCCAGGCATCTTTCCCTCGATACGCAAGGCCCGTAACTTTTTCTTTCCTGCATGTCATTCCTCCCTTCGTTTGCTCTGCTCATTTCATTTTATACATCCCTCGATTTCGTCCAGACAATCATTCCACCCCTTGTCATATCTACCGTTGTCCCAATATTCCTCGTGATGCGCTTTTTCCGGAAGTGGTTTGATCGGGCACCAATCTGGTTTCCCGCGAAAAATAGTTTGCAAATATGGATCTTCTAAATTTTCCGGTTCGATTCGACACCGATATAGTTTTTGGTATGTTAAATTCCCTATAGCCATATCCTCAGCGTGATAACACATTGTACACTCCACACACTTGTCCGGCATATCCATCGCAATAATTCCCTTACTCATCCCGCACCTCCACTAAATATCAGTTTAATGCTAAATAGCACATAATTCCGCACTCCTGCATAATCTCATCTTCTATTCGCCCTCGTTCCGGGGAAAGTTCATCCAGGAAGACACCTCTAATGCATGAGTGCCCTACTTCTCTTTCCAATTTCGCCATCCGGTCAAACACTTCCGGGAAGTCTTGCCTGATCTTGTTCCAGTAACCCATTCCACCCTTGACGCATCCAATACAATTATTGTTCTGGTACCCAAGATCGTACATAACCGGCCTCTTGATTCCCAGCCTGTCCAGAATCGCATGTGCGTCTTGTTTGGTCAGATTTCTCTCTATCAACGGGTATTCATGCTCAAACTCTGACATAGATTCATTCAGGCGTTCTGCACGGCCCTTTTCTCCGACATCAAATCCCCAGACATATATAATCTCATAATCCTTATGTGCATCTTCCCATTCTTTTCGCACACGCTTTTTCAGGATTTGTGTGCATTTCGCGCCGTAGGCACCGTTAATATATCGAAATTGTTTAATCACATTCTCTACACTTCGATATGGAGATCTGAGTATTTTTATCGGTCTTTCCAAAGCTTTTTCACAGTCCTTAATAAACCTCATGCTATCCGGGTGTTGATTATCAATGTCAATGTAGATATATTCATCCACTTCTTTTGCCAAATACCCTGCCACAAACGATGACACCCCCGCTGATAGCCAACACACTTTTAGTTTTTTTCTCACATCAACCTTGTCCCTCCGTTAAATCAAAATTTAGTCTTTAAAATGATTAAATTACATACTTTTTATGCGCCTGCTCCAGTTCCTCTTCCGACAGATCCAGATAGATCATGGTCGTATTCAGCCCGGCGTGCCCCAGCATTTTTGACACCTGCTCTACCGGCATCCCTCTTCTCAGTGCCAAGGTCGCACACGTCCGGCGGAACCGATGTGGGTGGGTTTTCTCCACTCCCGCTCTCCGCCCTATTTTTCTGACGGTGGCCTCTATGCTGCTGATATCTCTTGGCTCGTCCACGACTGCGCTTTTATATTTATACCAGTCTTTCCCTTTTTTATTTACAATGTTTCCGCTTTTTTCGCACGCCGGAACTCCTTTCGGGAATAGCCAGTCTGATCCGTCCTTCCTGTCCGCCAGATACTCGCTTAGCGCAATCTGCGCCTTGGCGTTTAGGTACACCGTCCTGTCCTTGTTTCCTTTCCCATGTACGATCAGCGATTCACCTTCGATGTCACTTCTTTTCATCATCGCCAGCTCTTTTACTCTGCAGCCTGTGGATAACAGGATTTCGATGATCGCCCTCTCCAGGGTTGTCCTGCACTGGCCTCTGATTAATTCGATCTCATATTCTGTAAATGCCTTCTTTTTTTGTTTTGCACACTTGATCGTTTCCACTTTTGCGACCGGGTTTTTCCTGATCAGCTCTTCCATGTATAGCCAGTTAAAAAACGCTCTTAGGTTTCTCAGTTCGTTTCCTGCCGTGATATCCGATACTCCGTCCTTTTTTCTTCGGATCGCCAGGAAAAGGCGGATATCATCCGCGGTGATCTCGGATATGTTTTTCTGTGCCCGCCTTAAAAATTCCGTGATCGTCTCTTTGTAATACTTTATGGTCCGTTCGCTTAATCCCTTTACGATCTTCGCGGTTATAAATTTCCGCACCATCATCTGGTTTTCATCTTCCCGCACTACCGCAACCTCTGTTTTCCTTTTTCCGATCTCGTAGTCCGACAGGATTATTTCTAATTCCTGCTCTATTTCTGGCCGGAAGCAATCCTCGGAGATCAGGGCTTGCAGGATCCTGTCGATCAGCTCTTTCCTCACAGGATCACCCCCATCTTTGCAGGAGTATACAATACTCTGTCCGATGGATAGCTGGATATGTATGGTTCCGCCAGGGTGTCCCCCTGCACACACACAGCCCGGATTCCCAAAAGACTTAACTGGAGATAGCACATATACACACCTTTCCAATCCAGATCTTGGGCTGCTACCTCCATGTTTTTCTGGTAGTTTATCCCTTTTTCCTTTAGTGCGGCGGCTGTGGCTATGATCATCCCGCCCCCTCCGCAGGACGGCTCATTGACCCGATATTTCCCGTCCTCGTCCGGCGCTACAAGTTTCCCGCATAGCTCACTTAAGTGGTATGGCGTAAAAAACTGTCCTGCTGCCTTGCTTCCCATCCCTGAGGTCATATAGATACTTCCCAACACGTCCTCCATTTTATCCTCCAGCGCCATAGCCAGCAGTCCAAGCATTTCCACAAAAATTTCCGCTTCTTCTTTTGTGTATCGGCTTATGGTGTCCATATACATTTTTTCTCGATCTTTCCATACTTTTCCATGTATGATCGTAACTGCGTTTGCGATCGATAGAGAGCAGCACCTGATCCAGTCTGTAAAGACTTCATAGGCGGAATACTTTCCCGCTATTTTTTCAATCCTGTCTATGATCTCTTTCTTGTAATCCAATTCCTTCACCTTTTCCTAATTTACTCCCCATGCTTTTGCTTGTAATTTATATCTATACATGTTGTCTCTCAAGTAAGACAATCTATCTTTTATAGCTCGCTTTGCTCCTGGGGTATTGACTAGTTTGAGTTCTGATTCGAGTTCATTAATTTCTCTCTGGTGTTGATTGATTATTTCTTCAATGTTAGATTTTGTAATTCTTTCCATTTTTTCTCCTTTCCTCATTCTCCCGCCTTTTTCACTCGCTTATTTACTACAATCTGGCTCCCGCATTTCGGGCAGTCAAAGCAGTCCCAGTAATCATCCGGGCCTATAAGATTAATGATTTTCCCTGTATACCTATCTTCCTTTGTTGGCACGAATTCTTTTCCGCATACTTTGCATGTTAGTTTTTTGTACTCTCTTTCATCTTTCATCCATTCCTGCCGGAAGAGATTCCGGTCATCGATATAGTAATGGGCTGCCACTTTCCGGCAGTTGTTTCCCCAGTGCGCTTTATTTTCTTCTGTGTTGTCGTTAACTGCATCGAAGGCCAGACCATGCTCCATGCAAAATAGGACTGCTGCCTCCAAGAGTTCTCCTTCCCGGCAGGTCCATAGGATGATCTTGTCTCCTTGCCTCTGCTTTTCCCGCAGGAACTTGATCAGTTCCCGGTTTGGTTCGCCCAGTTCCGGGTATCGATCTGCCAGGTTCAGTGTGCCGTCAAAATCCACGGCATAGATTTCTGGATAGTCTATCATGCTTCTTTACTCTCCTTTTCTGTTTTGCTCCGCTCCACCTTTACGGCGCCTTTTGCCGTGATACCGATCTTCGCTTTCAGCCCGCCTCCGATATCGATGGTTCCAGACTGGATCTTGTCCTCTACCACCTGGTCGGCGATTTCCGCCAGCAGTTCCATGGTCCCCTCTCTGATGATCCCCGTTTTCTGGTATGGCCCAAATTGTTTCATGATCGCTTCTACTGCCCGCTCCTTCCTTTTTTTGTAGGCGTAGTTTTCCGCCTCCTGGCATTCGCAACACTCTGTTGCCAATTCGTCTATTTTCTCTTCCTCCCATTCTCCCGGTGCTTCTACGGTTATCATCTGGCCACAAAACCGGCATCCTCCCGTTCTCTGCCTCAGCAATTCCGGCACTCTTATTCTTACGTCCTTCACTTGGTCTCTTAACATAGTTCTCCTTTCTCCCTGGCCGCCCTGGGCCAGGGCCCGCTATGGTTATCTGGTTGCGTGTGATACATCCCAGTGGGTGCTATAATTTTGTTATTGTTTCGTAAGGCGCTCCCCGGAAGGTTCCATCCTCTTTCTTGATCCAGACGGTATCGGTCTCTCCAAATCTTCCAAATCCTATGACCTCCCCCTCTCCTGATAGGGTTCCTCCTGCTGCCCTGACATTTTCGTATCTCACCCGGTCCCCAATCTTCAAGTCCTTATGACGCCCAAAGTATTTTTCAAACTCATTCAAGGTAATTCCTCCCAGCCTTTTCCATCCATTCTGCCCTGGTATGTGTTTTCTCATATTCCGCCTGAAAGAGTCTGCAGAGATACTCTCTGGTCTCCCGGCAGTTATGGACTGCCTTCGGCCCCGTTCTGTGGTGATAGGGGCATAGGTCTACTACAAACCCTTCCGCTTCGCTGATGGTTCTCTGCCCGGCACCGTAGAGTACGTGGTGCCGTTCTGTTTCTTGATGTTTTTTAATCCCTTCCGCCTCGCACAGAAAACACCGTCCCGATTCTGTAAATATCAGCGGTTTGCCATGTTTTTTTCGGCGTTTTTTCTTTCCCGGCTTCGGGAACATCAATCCTTCTGTCAAAATGCCACTCCCATTCTGTAAAATTAAGGTTTTCCGGCGGTCGCTTCCGCTGTTTCTCTTGATCTATTTTGTTCTTCTGCGATCATTTCTTTTAGCAAAGGCCGATAATCGTGATGTTTACTAAATCGGAAGCCGATTTTTTCCATCCGTTTTCCTTCCTCCAAGAACTGTTTCCACAGCTCTTTATTTTTGACTTCTTCTCCGCTGGCCTTGTGCCACTCTGCGCGGCGCCAGTCTTCCAGACGACCGTTCTCGAAGGTGTTGATGACAAATGCGCAGTTGGTATAGATCAATACCCGGCACGGTTTCAGTTTTTTCAGGGCCTCCACCATTGCCAGGAGGGTTGACCGGTTGTAGGTGGTCTTTTCTTCCATGCCCACGAATCCTTTTGTGGCTGGCCCTTTCTCGGTCTGGCACTCCAGTACCGCTGCATACCAACCATCCTTCACACAGGGGCCCGCCAGGCTGGTCTCGATATAGATTTTTACCTCTTTCATTCCTCCATCGCCGCCTTAAAGATTTCCTTGAGCTGGCCTTCGGTAAAGGTCCGCTCCTGATCGGTGCCTGCGTATACCGTGCAGGACCCGGCGATCACATAAAATCCATCTACTACCCCGTGTTTCTTTACCGCTCTCTTGACACTCCCCTTAATCTTCTCAATGTTTTCCTTGGTCGCTCTTTTCATTTTGTTCCTCCGTAATACTCCGCCGCAATCTGGCAGGCCAGCCCGATCAGGTCTTCATCGTCCATCTCGACCCGCTCCCATCCCTCGTCTTTTTCTTGCTCATCCTGCCAGTTCTCAAAGGCCTGGCGGAATTCTTCCAGTTGCTTTTGCGCGTAATCCTGCATCCTAAATCCTCCTGTGGATCGATATTAATGCGTAATACCGGTACCTGTAACCGGTCACCGGGTTTATCCCTTCGTGGTAACTTGGCTTGTCTATGTAATATCCTGGCTTTTCTTTTGGTTTCTTCCGCCAGCGGGCCAGTCGCTTCACTTTCGGTTCTGGCGTTGGCAGATTCCGGGACGGCTGATAGCTGGCTTCCTTCAGCCGCGGGTCTGTCTCCGGGGTCTTGGTGATGTATGCCGCCAGGTCTGCAAACTCTCCCTGCTCGTAGAGCAGCTTAAAATCTACCCCTCCGTGGGGCCAGGCCTCCTTCAGGATCAGATCTGCGTCTGTGATTCGGTTGACTATGATATGTATGTGCCAGGCTCCTTTTGTCCCTACTTCGATGTTCCGCAGGTATCTTAGTTCCTGCCCCTTCCTCCGGTACCCCCGCCTGACCCGGCGAATGAAATCTGCCAACTCCTTCTTAGCCTGCCTCATGTCCTGCGGCCGTTCCTCTTTTCGGTAAGTCAGAGTGACCAGGTAATCATTCTTTCTAAACCAGGTCCGCAGCTTATGCCTGGCCTTCCTCTCCTTGTTCCATTGGTTCCGCTTTTTGATCTGTTCCGGGGTTGGCTTCTTTTTCTTTTTTCTTGGCTCTCCCCTGGCGCCATATTTCCCATCCAAGTATTCATAGACTTCTATGGCATTGGGGAATGTATAGGTTACTTTTTTGTATCTCTTTTTCATCCTCTGGTCCTAACTTTAATATTCTTATCGAGTCTAAAAACGGGGCGAAAATCCCCGGTTTTCCTTGACTTTCCGCCCCGCAGATGATATAGTATCTATAGGTTATTTTTGTATCATCTGTGAGGCGAAAGCCTGGCGTCCGCGGCAAACGGACGCTTTTCTTTTTATATGATCACGTATGTCAGATCCTTTTCTTCGGCATATTTCTCTGCCATTTTCACCGCCTCTTCGCCGCTCCCGTAAAGGCAGCTTATGAGCCCGTCTGAGTATCGGATGATATAGAGTCTCTTCTCTTCTTTCTGGGTCTTTTCCACTCCTGTGCTTCCTTTCATCTGGACACGTAGTACATTTTCCCATTCTCTTCCAGCTCCATCCTTCCAGACTTTTCTACTGTTGCCGTCAGTCTTCGCTCTCCTTCCAGTACCGCACATGCTTCCAGACCGTCCGGTCCCTTTCCGATCCCGATCATGATGTCCTCCAACTCGTAATTGTCAGCGATCCTGGCTATCTCTTTCAGTGGCTCTTTCAGCCTCGCCGCGATCGGTATCCACTGCTCTTTTTTCACTCTTTTCACCTTCCTTCAGCTTTACGCTTTTGATTCCTTTCCCGTCCAGCAGGTCTGCATAGTTTTTAAGGTATGAGACCGCCATGGTTTTGTGATACTCTGTCCGGTGGTCTATGCGCTCCGCAGATTCCAGGGTCTGGATAATCTCGTCAATCCTGCTTACTGTTAATCTCTTCATTTTTCCTCCCTAAAACAATTCGATCAGCCCGTAGTAGTCCGCCATACACAAGATAGCGGCTATTGTGGCAACACCCGCAAACCCATATACAAATTTAAAAATAGCTGCCAATAGCCTTTCCGCCGCCCATTCCGCTTGATGGATCTGCCTCTTTTTCTTCCATGGCGTATCCTCCTTGATCGGCCACGGTTCGATGTACTTAAATTCCCTCGCTTTCATCTTTCCCCTCCATTTTCAACGCCGCCTCCATGCATTGTCGGTCGTTGTACTCCGGCGCTCTCCTTGGATAATGCCGCAGGATATATCCGTATTTGGCATAATCCCAAAATACCGCTTTATCTACAAGTCTGTCCTGGATGGCCTCCTTTGGGTATCTCCCTTTCTGGATCTGTTCCCGGATTCCGTTTCTCCGGCCCTGATAGGCCGTGGCTCCGATCCCGTACAGCCCCTTAAAATATCCGGCCTTTTCATATCGCCGGACCGGTGCCCGTTCTTCCTTCTCAGCCAAGCATAGGATCAAGTCCGGCAGAATCCTCTGAATCCTCTTCAGCTCCTGTAATGCTTCCGCTTGTTCCATCCGTTAATCCCTCCAGTTCCTCTAATACTCCTTGCGATAGCGTAGAAAATATTTCGAAAAATAATTTTACCTATCTTCTCGTTGTTCCCTCTTGCTCTTTCCTTTTCTCCCTTTTATAATTTGTTTACAGGCTCCGCTGGGCCGAGTATAAAAAAAGGGGGGCTCCTTCTATGCGCAAACCGCGTAACGAACCAAGGTTAATAATCTGTCTTCGCACTTTTCTTCTCAGCCACTCTCTTATCCCTTACAAAACATCCCAGGGAAAAATCCTCAGTTATGACGCTGTCCGCGTTTTGATTTCCTGCGTTTACGATGTGGATGATTCCACCTACAATGGTAAACCCATTCAAACCCATTTCCTTGATGCGTATTTGGGCGGCAACTATCCTTTCCGTGTCCTAAATCATGCTGAGATATTCAGCGCTCTCGAATATCTTCGTGACGCTGGTCTTATTATGGATCTCCGCGGCACTCCTGACAGATACACCTTCTATGTCACTCACGAAGGGATTCATTATTTTGAACTGCGTCGTAAAAACTTCGTCTATCTGTTTTTTACTTCCGTCTTTCTTCCAATCATTGTTTCTGCCGCAACTACGATAATCACCATTTTTATAGCTGGGTAAACACGAGCGTTGTTATCACTGATGTCATAATTGAAACCATAATGATTAGCGGATAGTTTACAGGCGGATGACAGTTCCACTCTAACCAGTCCAGCTTTGCAAGTATTTTATGTAACAGATAATCGTTATACCTTTTGTCCGCTGCTTTTTCATATTCCAGTTTCTCTTTCTGTGCTTCCTTTTCCCCTACTTTTCTAAACACCCATCTTTTCAGGCCCACTTATACCACCTCCTTCTCTTCTCCTGTGAATACGTCTGGACTTACTTCTCTCTTGCCCTTTCCTTTTTTCTCTCTTATAATTTACTTACAGGCTCCCTCCAGAGCCGAGTACAAGGAAAGGAGTTCTGCTTATGCTTACTAAAGAAGCAAAAACCGTTTTGTACCATATGTACAAAGAATATCTTGTTCGTCGTGATAACCACATCCCCCGCTCACAATCCAAGGAGTTTGGATCTGCTGAAAATGTCCAGTCCTTACTCTTCCCTGATTGGGAGCTGGAGGATATCGTGGATACTCTTCGCGAACTTGGCCGCAATGGATTTGTTAAGAATTTCAATGCTGATAACACTGTATATACTTGTAGCCTTACCGATTCTGCCATTGTCAAAATGGAAAACCAGAAGAAAGAAACCTTACTCAGCATTGCTGACTTCATCGCCAAATTCATTCCTTAAAACGGCCCAATCATCAGCCATCAGATCGTCTGCTGTTGGATTCCAGCAACGACAAGCTTCTTTCTGCTTTTTGTCTGCTATTACAACAAGTACGCATGTGTCATATGTGTTTGTTGGCTTAATCGCAGCATATCTTGTTGATTCTTCTATCTTTGCAGATGATCTGATGATTAAGTTATTCTCTTCCATTGCCATTCTTACCGCTTCATGGATATACATGTCACACCACCTCCTTCTCTTCCTCTGGTTTCTTTTCGAATTATTCTTTCTTCCATTCTGAAAACCTGTTATAATTTTCCTAACTCAAAATGAAAGGGGTCTGTATACAATGCCATATCGCAATGCTACAATTTGTCTAAACGGTCATGTAGTATCTCCCAGTAAATCCAATGCTGAAACATTTTGTTCCCAATGCGGAAACAAAACGTACTCCGTTTGTCTTCAGTGTAATTCCCCTATACGTGGTCTTTACGATGTAGAAGGGGTTGTTGTAGTTGGGAGCCGAGATTACCAAAAACCTTACTATTGCTATAATTGTGGATCTCCATATCCGTGGACACAAAAAATACTGGATAATGCAATAGAGCTCCTTTCTCTGGATGATGAATTAGATAGTTCTTCTAAAGAACTGATTAAAAGTGCCATCCCTGATTTAATTGTTGATACACCTACGACTCCTATTGCCATATCAAAATATCGTAAAGGAATTGCAAATGCCGGACAAATTATAAAAGACTCTCTTCGCCAGCTTCTTATTGATGTCATAAGCGAAACTGCTAAAAAGACTTTATTTCCGTAGGCGTTCCGCAATACATGCAGTAGTTGTCCGTTTTAAGTATTTTCCTGCCACACTTAGCACAATGGATACGCTCTTCTTTAGACGAAAGTTTATCATTGTGCTTTTTTTTATTATTTTTCATCTCCTTACTCTCCTTTCTCATCTGGATGATTTGAGTCATAATCTTTTAATTCACAGGGACTTATATCCATCGCCTCGCATAAGTTAAACATTTCATTAGCCTCTAGTTTCCGAGATTTAGATAAAACCGCAGAAAGCTTGCAAGGAGAAATTCCTGCTTTTTTGGCTATGGATGCCTGTATAAATCCCTTATCTGATATGACCTTCTTCAAGTTATCTCTTACATCCATATTTTCACCTCCAAACTCATTTTTTGAGTTAACTAGATAATATCACTCATTATTTTAGTTGTCAATATAAAAAACTAAATTTTTGAGTTTCTTATATTGATTTTCTAAATTTCCTATGGTATAGTTAAATCACTCAAGGAGGTGTTTGCATGACAAAGGAAGAGATTGGAGCTGTCCTTAAAGGACTCCGTACTGACAGCGGAAAAACGCAAAAAGAAGTCGCAGAAATACTTGGAAGAACTCAACAAATCATTGGTCATTGGGAGACTGGATATTCTCAGCCAGATGCCAACACTTTATTTAGATTATGCGAAATATATGGAACTACAGTTGACGAAGCTTTTGGATTTAAAAAAGAAAAACAATTAATTACAAAAAAGGATATTGATCTATTATGTAAGTATCATGAACTAGATCCTCACGGCAGAGAAATGGTGGATTTCACTCTCCAAAAAGAGTATGAGCGTTCAAGGGCTCTGACAGAACATACACCTGAAAACATTGTGGAGTTACCATCTCATCTTGAGGTCAACGCCGCCCACCACTCAAAGGGTGAGTTCACGGATGAAGAACGACAGGCAGATGAAGACATGTTGGATTAAGTCCATTTTATAGGACAACAAGTATGATATTGTTTTATCGGAGGTGTTGGCAATGAAATATGAAACACTGTTAGCCGCCGCCGATGAAGAGGGTCTTCGAATAAAAGAACGCCCCTTCAGCACTTATGATGGGCGGATAAAAGGAAAAGACATTTATCTTCGCAAAGGGATGACCACCACAGAAAAAGCCTGCGTCTTAGCAGAAGAACTCGGCCACCATTACACCAGCGTGGGCGATATTATAGATATGGAGAATTCTCAGAACCGCAAGCAGGAACGGCAGGCCAGATTCTGGTCCTATAATAAACTGATTGGACTGAGAGGAATCATCCAAGCCTATGAATCCGGGTGCCAAAACAGATATGAAATCGCTGAGTACCTGGAAGTGACGGAAGAATATCTGGCGGACTGCATCGAATGTTACCGAGACAAATATGGGGTCGGAGTTGCGGTGGACAATTGCTACATTATGTTTATCCCGCACCTGGCCGTAGGGAAGGTCGTATGAAATATATTTTTGAGAACGAAACAGCACTGAATCTATATTATACAATCACGATAGAGATGGGAATTAATATTGTCCCCCAGGGTTTTGAGGATGAGGTCTATGTTTCAGAGGCCTTTTTGACGGAAGCCTTAGACGAAATCCATCGACTGGAATATATGAAAAAGCAAGGCTCGAAAAAGATGTAAAAGCAAACCGTCCCGGTGTGGCAACACCGGGGCGCTGAGACGCCCACAAAAGAAAAGAGGTGAAATGATTTGTCAAAAGAATTTACAAAAGATGATGTTATACAAAATAAAAAAGAGGCTATTAAATCTTTAAACAAACTATTGGAAAGTTATATTAATGACCCGGCAGGGAACCATTTAAAAAAAGCCAATTTGTTATCGTACTGGATAAAAGACTATGTGCGAATGATTGATTTTGAGGAAAAATTTGATCCTTCTCGTAATATAGCATATAAGCGAGGAAACATCGTAAAAATCGATTTCGGATTTAATATAGGTGCTGAGTATGGCGGACTTCATTATGGGGTTGTATTAGATAATAAAAACGCCCATAGCTCTCCCGTTGTAACAGTCATCCCGCTAACTTCCATAAAAAGTACAAAGAAAATCCACGATAATAATGTTGAACTCGGAAACGAATTATACCGATTGTTAAAATTAAAGTATGATACTATTTCAAAATCACTTAAGGAGGAGCAAGAAGAAATCAAACAAGAACTTGTTCTTTTTAAAACCCTAGTCCATCTTACAAACGACACGATAGATGAACTTAAAACCTGCGAAACAGGTACTGATAATTTTAAAAAGAAGTTAGATGACGCTCAAAAATATTTAGACGCTTCATACAAGTTAGAAAAGGCGTGGAAGGAAAAAGAAAAGCATAATACGGAACAACAAGAATATCTCGATAAGATTGGAAATGAAATTTCTAACATGAAAGCAGGAAGCGTTGCTCTTGTAAACCAAATTACCACCATTAGCAAAATACGTATATTTGATCCAAGAAGCCTTAAGGGTGTTTTGGCGGGTGTTTCTTTATCTGAGGAAAATATGGAAAAAATCAATCAGAAGATAAAGGATTTGTACGTTTTTTAAGAAAAATATTACGGAAATCTGGAATATTTTCATTGACTACGAGCATAATATGAACTATAATAAACTAACAGAAAAGAGAAATCTTTTCTAATATCGCCCTAGGGGCATCAAAAAAGATATATGTTTATTATGTGAAGACCTCGTAGTAATACGAGGTCTTTTACGTTATATAAAAACCGCCCCGGTGTTACCAGCACCAGAGCGGCCATGTACCAGAGATGATACATACATATTTCGTACTCTTACATTGTATCATCTCCTGGTCAGCCACGCAAGAGAAACACTCTCTGGCTGTTATTTTTATACCCATTTTTAAGGAGGGATATTATGTGGGCTGAGAAAACACCCGCCGGAAAAATTAAATTCGTAGAACGTTACGAGGACCCTATGACCGGGAAAAGCCGTAAGGTGTCCTGTACCATGGACAAGGATACCCGCACTACCCGGAAGGCCGCCGCGCAGATCTTAGATGCGGAGATCCAGAAGCGTCTGACTGCTGCCCCTTCCGCCGATCACTCTCTCACCCTTTCCGGCCTGGTAGACCTGTACCGCGAGGACCAGAAACAGAACGTAAAGCCATCCACCTACTCCCGGAATTATTTTGCCTGCAAACGCTTGATTGATATTTTAGGCGCAGACACGCTTGTGTCCCGTTTAAACGCCGGATACGTCCGTAAGCAGTTTAATTCTACCGGGGACGAAAACGGTACCTTAAATGAGCGCCTGGCGCGCCTGAAGGCACTAATCCGGTGGGGCTATAAGAATGACTATATTGATGATATCCGCTGGCTGGATAAGTTGGATAAATCCCCGGACCCGGAGAAAAAGGAACGGCTCCAGGAGAAGTTTTTGGAAAGCGAAGAGCTTAAAAGATTGCTGTCTGGCATGTCCATTCCGCAGTGGCGGCTTCTGACCGCTTTCCTGGCCCTCTCCGGCCTGCGTGTGGGCGAGGCGATCGCTCTTACTCTTAACGACGTGGATACCCATAACCGCATGATCCACATCTCCAAAACCTGGGATACTAACAATGAGCTTACCACGACCGCCAAGACGCTTTCTTCCGCCCGTGATGTCTATATGCAGGATGAGCTTTTGGATCTCTGCCGGAAGATCAAGACCTTTACGCTCTCAGAAAATTTGCGTAACGGGTGCAAGAGCGATTTGCTTTTCTGCGATCCCAACGGAGAGCATATAGTATATACCGCCTATAACAAGTATCTTAAGGAAAATGCGCTGCGTATCCTGAGCCGCCGGATCACTCCCCACACCCTGCGGCATACTCACGTCGCCCTGATGGCGGAGGCGCGTGTGGATCTGGAGATTATTTCCCGCCGGCTGGGTCATAATTCCAGCAAGGTGACCAGGGATATCTACTACCATGTTACCAAGCGTGCGCAGGCGCGGGCCAACGAATCTATTCGCGAGATTAAATTGATTTAATCAGTTTGCCCCTTTTCTGCCCCTTTTTATATTTTGACATACAAAAATCCCTTGAAAATACTGGATTTCCAGCACATTCAAGGGATTTCTCCAATGCGGAAGATGGGACTTGAACCCACACAGCCCGAAAGCTACAAGATCCTTAGTCTTGCTCGTCTGCCAGTTCCGACACTTCCGCATGGCGATTAAATCGTCCAAAAAAGATAATACTATAACCCAAAAGAAATGTCAACAAAAAAATGTAAAAAAATAAAGGCGGCCATCCGTTCTTAATTAGAAAGCCAGATAGCCGCACTATATTCCGCTTTACCCGTGTATAACTCTACAGACGCGCTACACCGCTGTCTCTTGCCGCCTGGGCCACCGCCTTGGCAACGGCTTCTCCAACGCCAGGCTCAAATGCCGCCGGAATGATATGATCTGCGCTCAGCTTATCCTCCGGAATCATATCAGCCAGGGCTTCCGCCGCCGCGATCTTCATCGCGTCATTGATATCGCTGGCACGCACGTCAAAGGCTCCCCGGAAGATCCCTGGGAAAGCCAACACATTATTGACCTGATTCGGGAAATCACTTCTTCCAGTAGCGATTACAGCCACATTTCCAGCCTTCTTCGCCTCATCCGGGAAGATCTCAGGCGTAGGATTAGCACATGCGAAAATGACCGCATCCTTGTTCATAGTCTTTACCATATCTACGGTAAGCGCTCCGGGAGCGCTTACGCCGATAAACACATCCGCGCCCTTTACCGCTTCTGCCAGGCCGCCGGAACGCTTGTCCCTATTGGTGATCTTGGCCATCTCTTCCTTGATCGGGTTCATTCCTTTCTCTCTTCCCTCGTAGATGATCCCTGTACGGTCGCACAGGCGGATTTCTTTCACTCCGGCCGAAAGAAGCAGCTTGGAAATAGCGATTGCCGCAGCCCCTGCTCCATTCACCGCGATCTCAATATCTTCCATCTTCTTGCCGATCAGTTTCAGAGCGTTCTTAAGCCCTGCCAGCGTCACTACCGCTGTCCCGTGCTGGTCATCATGAAAAATAGGGATATCGCAGCGCTCTTTCAGCTTCTTCTCAATCTCAAAACAGCGGGGAGCCGCAATGTCTTCAAGATTTACCCCGCCAAAACTGCCGGATATCTGGTAGATCGTTTCTACAATGGTATCCACATCCTGACTCTTGATACACATTGGGAACGCATCCACATCGCCAAATTCTTTAAAGAGCACACATTTCCCTTCCATAACCGGCATTCCGGCTTCCGCTCCAATATTTCCAAGACCAAGGACAGCAGAACCGTCTGTTACCACCAGACACAGGTTATGCCTCCTGGTCAGATCATAGCTTTTTGAAACATCTTTCTGGATTTCCAGACAAGGCTGGGCAACTCCAGGTGTATATGCCAGAGAGAGATCTTCCTTTGTCTTTACTGGTACTGTTGCCTTTACTTCAATTTTCCCCTTCCACTCTTCATGTAAGCGGAGGGACTCTTTTGCGTAATCCATGTTGATCCTCCTTCTTTTTTCATTCTATTTCTTATTGTATTGCATTTTTATTCATATTTCAATTTTTTTATTCATTTTTCGCGCCATCTTTACCTGCTGCCACCGGCAGGGTGGAACCGCCAAAGGGCATTACAAGTACAGTGGCGTCCTCCCCTTTTTCTGACATTGCGGCGTCCAATGCCTGCTGGGCTGTTTCGTAAGGCTTCAGGAAAATCTGGCGGACCAATTCTGGAGGAAGCTGAGACACAAGATAAATCTGCGCCTTCTCCAGCACCATAGCAATGGCCGCGGCTTTATGGCCGCCCAGCCGGAAGTCTTCTTTGACCCTCCGGATCAAGTCCCCCGGCTTCTTTGCTTCCAGAAGCCACTGTTCAAAGGTTGCCTCTCCAAGCCCTTCCTTGCAAGACCCGATAAGAATAATGATTCCTCCGTCTTTAACCGCATGTTTGGCGTTATCCAGAGCCTTTTGGGTCTGGTAGAGATTCAGATCTTTGGGCGCTCCTCCTTGGGATACCAGGACAATGTCCGCCTTTCTTTCAATCTTTTTCCGATAGAGCGTGTCCAGGAAGCCGCACCCGGTCCGGTGAGCCTTTACCACATCTCCCGCCACCGCTTTCACGATCCGTTTGTGTTCATCCAGAACCACGTTCAATATAAAATCCACTCCGCATACCGCCGTTGCTTCTTCCAAATCCTGTCTCAGAGGATTGTCGTCCAGGTTGCCGGCGCAGGATCTTGCATCCACCATCATACTATGATTATTTTGGATTGCTTCCCGCGTGGATACTCCCGGCATAATAGCTTTCGCCCCGCCGGAATAGCCGGCAAAATAGTGATATTCAATATTTCCCAGGCAGATACGCCGGTCTGCCAGAGCAACTTCTTTTACAATATCCACCGGCGTTCCCCGACTGGTCATCCCAAGATGGACACAATCTGACGGATCTCCATCAATACACCTGATCTTCCGGAAGATTTCTGCCCCGGCAAGTTTCTCTTTTTCTTCCTCCGTTTGGCGTCTGTGGCTTCCAAGAGCAAAGACAAGCGTCACATCGTCCGGTCGGATCCCTCCTTGCTCCAATTCTTCCAAGAGCAGCGGCATCACTTTCCAAGTCGGCATAGGTCTGGTGATATCGCTGGTCACTACCGCTATTTTCTCCCCCGGCTTTACAATTTCTCTCAACCGCAAAGTTCCAATAGGTTCCGCCAGCGCCCGCCGTATTTCTTCCTCTTCCGGCAGAAGATTATGCGGATCCAATTCATTCTGATACAAGATTTCCTGAAGATTCTTTTCTGGAATCTCTACCTGCTGCGTTCCGTCGCCAATTCCCAGTTCAATTTTCATTTTCCCCGCTCCTTCCTTACCAGCTATCCTTATAAGTTATACAATTCATAGGAAGTCTCGCAGGGATTTCCTCCCGTCAGATACATTTCCCTTTTGGAAAGATTCATCAAGATTGAGAATACTGTTCCCATCCGTTTTCCTTCTGGATCATTCTTATCTTCATGCCGGCAGATAGAATCCGGGAATCCTTTGTGATCTCTTAAAAAGCTTTGTATCGTCTCAATACGGATCCGCCCCTCTCCTTCCAACGCCGCGCGGATCATCTGTCTCATCCGCCCATAACGAAGGAAGGTATCTGGGAAGGCCATTTTCCCCGTATCGTGTACCTGATAAAAACGGGAACTCAAGAAATGATTTGTATGTACCAGGAATCCTTCTTCCCCATAGAGCACATCAAAATCTCCCGGCCCCGCTTCAATAGCGACAGCTTGTCCTTCCGCCGACGCAGTGTGGAAATTGGCGCAGCAGGCCAGGTTCATCCTGCCCACATTCTGGATCGCGTCCGACAATGTACTGCTGTTTAAAATTCCTCTCAATACTACATGGAGCGGCACAGTAGGGCCTTCTACCTTCTGATCTGAAGCAAGGGCATTCAGACAGACTCCAATTCCCGCTTCGTTCAGACCAAATTTTCCAACAATTCCCGCTTCTGTAAAAAGCAGAAGATCCGGCTTGTCTTTCTGGTGAATCTTCAGTACCACCAACGCGTCCCTTTGCTCCAATTTCCAATCCCAATTCTGACCAAGCCAGTCCGCCCCATCTCCGGTCACGTCTTCCGTAAACGCCACAGATGTACAGCCGTCTCCTACCTGACCTCCCTGCAGCACGATCTCGCTTCTGGTATTTAACGCCAAAATATCCCCCAGTTCTTTCTCGGCCCCTTCCGCAATGCCCCGAATCTCTTCCATGATCTCCGGATCATACTCTTCGATGTTTTTGGCCATCCCACAAGCATATTTCTTAGCCTCCTCCCAGGAAATTCCAGAAAAAGTCTGGAACATTTCCTGGTAACAGCAGATACTGGCCTCAATCTGTTTTCTGGCCAGACGTCCATGAGCAAGACCAATCTCATAAGCGCTCCCCCATAACTCAAATACCGGAAATTTTCGTTGATTTTCCATCCTTTTAGAAGCCTCCTTTTTCTGTCCTTTGCTGGACATGTCCTTGAAACTGTTATATAATTAATACAGCTAATCCGTCTTAGGCGGATAGATTTGGAGGTATTTCCTTTGTTTTCAGAAGTAAAACGAAAAAAACTCTATGAAGAAGTCTGTGACCAGATCATCTCTTCTATCGCTTCCGGTGAACTCCCGCCAGGAACCCGGCTTCCCTCTGAACAGAAACTGGCCGACAGTTTTCAAGTCAGCCGTACCGCTGTCAGAGAAGCGTTGCGCTCTTTGGAAAGTTCCGGCTATCTGGAGGTTAGAAATACTGGAACTTATATTTGCGATGCCACCTTTGACAAGGGCGTCGCTCCTGTGATGACCCGTCTGATCAAAGATGAGCGGGCGGTTGACGATCTTCTGGAACTCCGTCTTCTCTTAGAGCCTATGGCCGCCGCTCTTGCCGCTCTTCGCGTCGACCCGGCGGAAATCCAGGCCCTGTCTGAAACAATGGATACTATGGAAGAATGGGTTCGGCAGGATCGCAACTATGCTCAGTTGGATTCTCAGTTTCATAACCAACTGATTACCTCCTGCCATAACGAAGCCATCCGTTCCATCTATCAGCTGTCAGCACTGGCTATCAATGATATGTTTGAATCCTTCAGCCATCTTAACAACCAGGCTTCCCAAGTATGTCAGGAGCACCGGCTGATCTTAAAAGCACTAAAGGAGCATGATCCTTCTCAGGCCCAGAAGGCGATGCAAAGTCACTTGGAGCGGGTTTATACCTGTCTCGAAAAGGAAATACCACGAATTTTCTGATGAAATTTCAAAAAAGGGAGCGGCAGGATACTTTTTCTCAATGTATCCGCCGCATCCCTTCTTTTTTACCCGTCTCAGATCAATGTTGTCTGCAGGAAATATACCACAATACCCAGCACAAGGAATACACAGGATACAATATGTGTCTCTCTGCGTCTTTCTTCACTGGAGATCACATGCCAGAATATTGCCAGCAGAATCAGTCCTACAATCAATACAATCCAATTTAACATAGCGCTCCCTCCTTACTTTCTGCCGGCCAGCGCTTCGTTGAGCGCGATTTCTTTCTTCTGGAAGCCAAGGAAATAGAAGATCATACAGAAGACGCAGTATACAACGATCGTTCCAACAAAAGCGTTGATCGAAGCAATCCCCCATGTCATCTTCCAGCCCATTAGCAGTCCAGCGATCAGGGCTGGTATAGTGGCCCAATTAAATTTATGGTGTACGACATCTTCCGAATTGACATTCATATCATAGTAGTTCTTATGTCCAGTCCAATGGTACTTGGTCTTCGACATAATAAAGTAATCCGCGATTGAAACTGCCGCGATCGGCGGAATCAGATAACCAAGGAAACTGCAGAACGGAACATAGTAATCCTGGATATCCAAACCTGCGATACATACCGCGATAAGGCCAACACCCAGAACGATAAAACGGCGCGGGATCCTCTTCTTTGTCACTACTTCTATGGTAATCGGCAGCGACGTAGACGTGATATATGAACTATGCTCACACGTCGCCCAGTTCTGCAGGAAGAACATCAGACACCCAAGGCCTACCATACCCAGCATAGACAGAGTATCCGCGATAACAGAGGTCCCTGTAGCCGCGCCCCATACCGCGCCGCACACAATACACAGACAGAATCCAAAGAAGAATCCCAGGAAAGAGGCCAGGAAGGAACTTTTCGCATCCTTGGCAAACCGCATATAATCTGCCGCTCTGGAACACCCTGCCGCCCAAGTACCTACAACGGTCGTCACACCAGCGCTGATCGTCATAGTCTGCGGGAAAACATTATCCCAAACACCTGCCAGGCCGCCTGGAAGCTGAGAACATTTCCAGATTCCGAAAAGTCCGGTAAAAAGCAGCACTGGGAAAGCAAACCGGTTCAAGATGACCATTTTTGAAAATCCCACATAGTTATTCGTGATAAAAAGAACAGAGATAAGAATTGCCCAGACTTTGATATCGATGGCTGGAAACAGAGCCACCAGAATCGAGCAAAACATCGCCGCATTCACTACATACCAGCCAATATCCGCGATATGGAATCCCGGAATAGCCACTCCTACGCTTCCGTAGGCAAAACGGGAGGACAATGCGGCGTTGCAGTGGGTCTTATATCCCACATAGCCGCTCAGAGCTGTAAAGAGAGCAAGGAATAATGCCCCCCCAAAAATTGCTTTGAGTCCGTTTGAAAGGCCGCCCGTTCCAATCGTAACCGTAACACCTGCCTGATAGAGCTGAGCCACCATAGCCGCTCCAAACCATACGAAGACCAGGTCATACCAGTTCTGCCGCTTTTCTTTAGGAACTGGCTCGTACTGAAAATCATCACCAGAATGAGATGCAGATTCTTCCATCTTTTCGATTTCTTCAATCTCAGCCTCATTTACAACTTTTGTTTTTTCTTCTGTACTCACATAAACACCTCTCTTCCTTTATTGATTATGTTCCTTATGCCCTTCCTCCCGCCGAGGAAATGGAGGAAAGATCCTCATTTAATTCGCGGATATGAGCCTGCGCCCCAAGAATCCTCTGAAAAGCCCGCAAAGAATCCAGGATAATTCCCGGCTCAATATCCTTCATGATAAACACCAGTTCCGATCGTCTTTCCTCGCCTCCCCAGTCCTCCAGATGACGGGGCGGGTGGATGATATGCTGCACCCCGTTGATCAGAACGGGGCCGCCCTCCCCCGTGTCCAAAAGGCCTTTCACACGGTAAATCTTCTCTCCGTGAGCATATAGAAGCGCGGAAAGCCAAAGACCAAACGCAGCCCAGCTGATCGTATTGGAAAATCCGATAGAAATGGAACGCACCAGACTTTCATGCCGACGCTTTAAAACAATCGTTGGCCGCGTATTCATCGCCTGCAGCACTTCAGGACGGTCTGTTCTCCCTACACCCTCTGAGAATACCAATTCCGGATCGATTCGCCCCATATCTGTCCGCAAGATTGAGGCCGATGGATTAATCTCCAGAACTCGTTCCGTCAACGCCGGAATCTCGGAAACCTCCGCCAAATCGGTCTTAGTCAGGAGGATTTTGTCCGCTGTGGCAATCTGCTTTACCGACTCTTTTGTATGATCCAGCTGAAAACTGCCATTTACCGCATCCAGGCAAGTCACCACACAGTCCACCTGGTAGTGATGGCGGAGCACGGAATCCGTCATGATAGAGAACAGAATCGGCGCCGGGTCGGCAAGACCGGTGGTCTCAATTACCACCCGATCCACATCCAGTTCCCCGCGGTCTCTGCTGTCGATCATGGCCGATAACTCCCTCACCAGATCATCCCGGATATTGCAGCAGGCACAGCCGCCGGACAGAAGCAGAGTCTTTTCCTCGATCTGACGCAGTACCCGCTGATCCAAGCCAGCCTGTCCAAACTCATTCACGATTACCGACACTCGCTGAAACATAGGATGCTCCAGCCAATGACTCAGCACGGTCGTCTTCCCGCTGCCCAGGAATCCGGTCACAATAGTGACGGGCAGTTTCCCTTCCGCCATTTTACACACGCTCCTTCCTAACTAGCCCGCGTATTCAGATAATCAATCAATGCTGGGTCTAGCGGATCCACCTTTTTTCCCTGGAGTTTCTCTACATTGCTCCAGATTTCTCCAAAATCCTTACACAGTACACTGCGTCCCTTCCGGTTAGAGATCATATATCCTCCAGGCCGTTCACTGACAGAAAGGCCGTAGAAATTCATGATCTCATTCGTCATCCGCACCTTATCCCACCTGGTCTTACGAAGCACCCGCTGGTCCACAAATCCCCGCTCGTCCGTTTGCAGGGTATCGCTCCAGTGTATGCTGGAAAACATCTGTCCGCATGCCATGCACATTGGTCTTTTCCCTTCTTTCTGAAATTAATCTTTTTCTCTTGGGAACCTGCGCATAAAATCTTCCGCGACTTCTTTATAAGTCACAAACTTCACGCCTTCGTGCTCCATCATATGCTCGATCACCCGCTCGTTCATCAAGATATTCTGTGGATGTCCGCTTACGTCAGGATGGATACACATAGGCACTACCGCATAATCGTACTCCCTATATACATAATCGAACTGATCGATCCACATCTGCCCAATATTGCGGGGGCTTTCAAATCCATAGCTGTTTGGGCTTGCCTTCTGGAACATCATTGGCGGCAGGTCATCCAAATACCAGCTGGCCGGTATCTCTACCAGATCCGTTACCCGTCCGCGTACCAACGGCTTCATCCAGTCTTCCGCGTTCTTGGAGTAATCAATCTTAGTCCAGCTGTCACCAATCCGCAGGTAGTAGGGATGGAAGTCATTGTGCATCAAGCTGTTGTCATAGATAATTCCATGCTCGATCAGCAGTTTGTCTGTGATATCAGAGAACTGCCACCAAGGCGCATCGTATCCTACCGGCTTCTTTCCGCACAGCTTTTCGATCAGATCGATACACTTCTCCAGCACCGCTGTCTCCTGGGCCGCCGTCATGGTCATCGGATCTTCATGAGAATATCCATGGAGCGCGATCTCGCATCCAGCATCTGCTACCGCCTGCATCTGTTCCGGGAAACTCTCGATGGAATGTCCTGGAATAAACCAGGTACTCGGCAGATTGTATTTCTTCAGCATCTTCAAGATACGGGGAGAACCTACCTCGCCAGAGAAAATACCTCTGGAAATATCGGTAGGTGAGTCCTCGCCTCCATAAGAGCCAAGCCATCCCGCTACAGCGTCAACATGAACACCCCATGCCACAAAAATTTCCTTCTTTGCCATTTTGCAACCTCCTTTCTACGGCTCATCGCCGAATACAACCTTTGGCAAATTATAATTATGCATAAATGCCTAATTATCAAATCACTTACTCTCCCAATAATTGAGAAGAAAACAGCTTCCGTTTATAATCTTTCAGATACGGAATGGTCCTTCTTTGTTTTTCTACTTCCTCCATCCAGATCTCCTGGACCAATACCTGATCCTTTGTCTCCTGCTCCACAAGAATCTCTCCTCTTGGATCCACAATCCTGCTTTTCCCCGCGAACACTGGTCCGCCTTTCTCTTCTCCGCAGCGATTGGCCGCCACTACGTATAATCCGTTTTCCAAAGCCCGGGCTCTGGAGGCCAGTTCCCAAGCGTATGATCTCGCAAGCCCGAAAGCCGCTGAATAAGTAATCAGATTTGCTCCTTTTAGAGTCAGTATCCTGGCCCCTTCTGGGAATCCCACTTCATAACAGATCTGCATTCCAAGCCTTGCAAACCCTAAGTCAAACACGGGATAATCTTCTCCGCTCCGAAAACGGAGGGTTTCATCACCCCACAGGCATACCTTGCGGTATTTCCCGATATAGCCTTCCGGCCCTGTCAGCACACTAGTGTCGTACATCACACCGTCACAATCACTTCGTTCGATCAAAGCGCCCACCAGATACATATGATATTGGCTGGAAAGCCGTTCCATCCATTTGACGGTCTTTCCATCTGGAACCAACTCTGAAAACTCATAGTCTTTCTCCGCCATACTATACCCTGTATGGAATAATTCTGGCAAAACCGCAAGATCTGCTCCCTGGCCCGCCGCCTGTCGGATCAGCCCCTCTGCCTTCGAGAGATTTGCTTCCCGATCTCCCAAGATACAATCCATTTGAATCGCTGCTACTTTCACTCCCCGTC
Organism: Lachnospiraceae bacterium KGMB03038; assembly: GCA_007361935.1. NCBI lineage: Bacteria > Bacillati > Bacillota > Clostridia > Lachnospirales > Lachnospiraceae > Lachnospiraceae bacterium KGMB03038. Next base: position 2,144,316 of record CP041667.1, read on the forward strand.
CTGCTCTTCTGCCATCATCCATTCCCCGCACCATCCTTATTTTCTATTTCTTTGTACACACTCATTTTGTATGCTTCCGTTTTGTATGATAATAATATTGTATACCGTTTTTTCTGGAAAGTCAATTTAAAAAGTTCATGTTTTCTGATTTTTCTGTCAAAACTCTTTTTCTTTACATGTTTTTAGCATACTTTTACACAAAAATCCGCCGGGGCATCTTTTCATACCCCGGCGGATTTAACTCTGCCAATATAATTATCCTTTTTGATTCTTCAAAATCTTTTTTCTGATATAACGGAATGTATTTTCCTCTCCTTCTTCTGCCAGCATCTTCAGCAGCTTATGCAGCAAAGCCGCCGTCTCCGGATGAATCATCTTTCCAAGCTTTCCGGCCCCTTGTTCGTAATACTGCAATGGATGCCGCTGAGTATACCGATCTCCAAGATAGGTTTTGGAGGCCGCGATCCGGTCCATAAACATCTCAATCACATATTTCACCGGCATCTTCTGTCCCACGATCCCTTCGTCGGGATCCACGCTGTAATCCAGCCAGTATTCATAGTGATGCTTATTTCTCCCCTTGTGATGGAGCCAGGCTGTAGAGTAGCCCGTAGCCTCTCTCTCAGCGTTATTCGGACTTCGTGTCCCCTGATAATAACGGCACCCTACCAGAAATTCTGTGGGTGTATATTTAGAAAGATCATGGAGCAGACCCTGCTTATATAATCCCACTTTGAAACAATGCTTCATGACCAGCCACTTATGGTGATTAATGGTATGTAAATGCTGTAATGCTTTCATCCTTTTTTCCTCATTCCGTCATACGTTAAAATAACTCCGGATTCCATACAAAACCAGCAGATGGACCGGATAAAACAGATAAAACAAATACTTCATCTTTCTTCCCCGCCCCCCATTATATAAGGCAATCGGCAGCGCAGCCAGCGCTCCAAGATACTGGATACCCGGCTGCCACAAAAAATTCCAGAATGCTCCCAAGATCAGCTTCAGCCGAAAACGATCCCGAAACTGAGCATAAATAACAGGAAGAAGCACTCCTAGAAATCCATAGTCTGTACCAAACCATTCACAAATCCCCATTCCTCCCAGCAGAATTAGTACCTTCAGACTTTCTTCCTGTACCTTTTTCATGCCATAGAGCACAAAAAGACTGGCCGCAAGTGTAAAAAATACATTCTGGTGACCAAACTCCAAAACCGTTCCATGAAAGGCCAGATCATAAGGGATTTCTGAAAGCAGGGCAAATACTCCCAATCTCAGAAGGTACCGCCGCAGATCCCCGGTATGGAAGAATCCTTCCGCCAGCAAAAAAGAAAAGATAGGAAACGCCAGTCTTCCAATCCCTCTCAAAAGGATTACATCCGGAAAAAAAACGGCGCCTATATGATCGATCGCCATGGACAAGATCGCAATACACTTAAGCTGGAACGAATCAAGGCTCATCCGCCTTCTGCCTCCCCGCCAGGATCATGATCGTCCGGGCCTTTAGTTCTATCTGTCTTTGCTTTTTTAACCGTCTGGGCTGCTCCAGAATTCCTTCATCTGTAGTTGCGGCCACATACCACTCTTTTCCCTTGGGAAGAGCCGGAATCGCGAATCGATGCTCCAGCCAGTGCATATTATAAGCCACAAAGCAATCTTCCCCTCCAGTCACCGCGCCGCTGTAATAGACGCCCAGTTGTCTGCTGGACACCTCAGAAGACACCTGCCACGCGTTTTCTCCATGATAAGATACGTCTGGCACTCCGCATCTGGTCTGATCCATTCCCCGCATCTCTTCGGCCGGACATAGTACCGGATAGCTTTTCCGCAAATAGATCAGCTCTTTCACAAACCGGAAGAATTCCTTTTCCTTTTCTAACTTGCGCCAATTCAGCCACCCTGTGGGATTGTCCTGACAGTAGACATTATTATTGCCTTTCTGAGAGTTGCCGAATTCATCCCCTGCCAGCAGACAGGGCGTCCCTTGAGCAGTCAGCAGAAGGAACATTCCATTCCGCCTCTGGCGCTCTCTCAGTTCCTGGACGGCCTTTTTCCGGGTTGGTCCTTCCGCCCCGCAGTTCCAGCTATAGTTATAATCCGGTCCATCTTCATTATTCTCTCCATTTGCCTCATTATGTTTTCCGTCATAAGAAACCAGATCGTTCAGGGTAAATCCTGTATGCCCTGTAATGCTGTTAAAGGCCCCTTCTCTTCCCGTGACATGACGCAGCCAATAGATCACACTGTCCACCATGCCCTCATCCCCTTTTAGGAATCGGCGCATTGTGTTCATAAACTCCAGATCGTGCCGGAGGATTTTGGTCTTCTTCAGAATCGGATCCTGACAGACACTCTCCATGGGTGCGTTCAATGGATTCAGGATAAATCCGTCAATATGATATTCCATTCGATAATAACGAAGACAATCCTCTGCCACAAATCCCGGCGTTCCCTCTGCAAAAGGCATTTCCAGCGCCACTTCAATTCCTTCCTGATGGCATGCTTTCACCATTTGTTTTAAAGAAAGAGGACCGTTGCCGCAGGCGGAATAGGCGCTTTTGGGAGCAAAATACCAAGCCGGCCCATATCCCCAATAATTCCGGTACCGGCCGCATTCCTGGAACTCATAGACCGGCATACACTGGATCTGATTGATTCCAAGTTCCTTCAGATAAGGCAGCTTTTCGATCACTCCTTCAAAGGTTCCCTTATCTTTTACCTTTGAAAAAGCATCCTTCGTAAATCCACGCACATGAAGACTATACGCGATCACCTGATGGAGGGGAAGATCCAGCGGTACATCACCTTCCCAGTCAAATGGGTCTTCTCTTAGAACGCCTCTTACCTGATGCTTCTGAATATCCCGCTCCTCTCCCCATATTTCTCTTCCCGAAAGGGATTTCGCCCGCGGATCCACCACGATTTCATCCCCTATCCGGTAATTATACTCCATGCAGTCTTCTATATCCTCCAACCCAAGACAACGTACTTCTCCAAGGGCCGCCTCCATAGGGTATTCCTGATACGGCTCCCGATCTCCTGCCCGGTACAGCAGCAGACTGCAGTCCTTTCCCTCTGGAACAGCTACTGAGAAATTCATCTTTCCATTTTCCGCCGCAACGCCAAGCGGCAGAGGTTTCCCCAACCTTTCTTTCATGCGCTTCCCCTTTCCTGTGCCTACTGCCATCCGTCTGTCCCGTACATATCCACGTTTTCCTCATTGATCATAAAGACATCTTCATAGGTCTCTCTTTCATAGGCTTCGCCTTTCAACATCTTCAGCACCAGTTCTGCCGCCGATTTTCCCATGTTGATAGGCGACTGGGCCGCAGTCCCCGCGATCTGATTCCCTGGCTTCTTTAATTCTTTCTTGATATCTGGGGAACCATCCACGCCATAAATGATCACATCATCTAATTCTGCCAGATTAACAGCCGTCTTTGCTCCTACCGCGATCTGGTCATTTCCGCACATAATGGCTGTCAGATCCGGATGTTCTGCCAGGATCTGCTCTGCCGCCTCCAACGCTTTCTCAAACTGGCCTCCCGTATCCTCTCTTGCCACAACTTCAAAGCCTTTTTCCGCTTCTGAAATCGCTTCTTCAAAACCGGTGATGCGTTCATTGATCGAATTCTGGGTCGGACATTCTAAAATCGCGATCTTCCCGCCTTCCGGCCGTTTTTCGATCAAATCTTCTCCGCACAGCTGACCGGCGGTATAATTATCGGATCCGATATACGCATCCACATAGTCCATCTCCTTGACCTGTGTATCTACATTCAAGATTTTGACATCTGCCTCTCTTAACGCCTCTAAAGAGGGAGTGATCTCCTCCCAATCAACAGGTGTCAGCAGGATCGCGTCAATCCCCTCATCGATCATCTCTTGGATCTGAGTCTCCTGGAGCGCCGCATCTGTACCGGGATCTTTAGTGATTACCTGGCATCCTTCCGCTTCCAAAGCTTCCCGTACCGCGCTCTCCAGCGTAATAAAATAAGGGTTTTCCATATCAATAGGACTGAATCCGATCACGTAAGATTCTTCCTCTCCCTCTTCCCCTTCTGTCTCATCTTCTTCCGGGTCCTCTGTCACAGCATTGTCCTCCGGTGTGCCTACGTTCTTTTTACAGGCTGATATTCCCAAGGTACAGATCAAAACCAACATCATCAATATCTGTATTCCTCTTTTTTTCATCATACAAACATCCTCCTTATGTACATCTGTGCACATACAGCTATATTTTACAACATTTTTATTCTTTTGGCTACTGCTTTGCTTGCTTTTTACATACACCTCTGGTACAGTTAGAGTATCTTAGTCAAAAGGAGAACAAAAATATGGGTGCCAAAAACACAAATTATGAGGAAGATATGATCACAGTCACGCTCACACTGGATAACGATGAGGTTGTAGAGTGCGCCGTCCTTACCACATATCAGGCTGGCGGAAATGAGTACATTGCTCTGCTTCCGATGGACGAGTCCGGCGATGATATGACCGGTGATGTCTACCTCTACCGTTACCGGGAAGTAGACGGCGAGCCAACGTTAGAGAACATCGACGATGATGACGAATACGAGGCCGCCGCCGATGCCTTTGATGAATGGATGGATGAACAGGAATTTGAAGAGCTACCGGACATGGAATAATTCACCCACGAAACGGGAGGGACTTGCGTCCTTCCCGTTTTTTTCCCGTACATAACTGACAAAAAGCCTTTCCCTCGCCCGTGTCATAGCAACATAGAACAGTCTGCGCTCTTCCTCGATCTCCTCTTCCATCTTTGCTTTCTTATAGGGAATCACCCCTTCATTTCCCCGGATGATAAACACCGTATCAAACTCCAGCCCCTTCGCCCCGTGCATAGTAAGAAGGGAAACTCCTTCCCCCGGCGTCTGCCCGGTTTTTTCTCTCATCTTTTCCTGATCTTCCACATGATCCAGCCACTCTGGGATCGTGCGGCAGGATTTAGAAAGTTCCTGTACTTCATCCAGCACTTCCAGCCATTTCCCCGGATCTGTCTGCCGGTATTCTCCATGGCTTTTTAGAAATTCGTCATATCCCACATGCTTCCGGATATATTGGATCGCGGCATAGGGCGTCTGCTTTTCGATCATTTTCATATCCCATTCCAACTGATCGATCCGGTCCTGCATCCAGACCTTATCGCAGTAAAAATTCCGCAGTGTTTCATAACTGATCCTTTCTTCCCGCAGGCTGTCCCGTCCGATATATCGATTGGGACGATTGGAGATCCGCAGAAAATGCTTTTTCTCCAGCTTTCCCTGAGAAAGCGCCAGATAGCTGCAGATATCCTTTACCGCAAAATGGACGTACAGATCCTCCGGCCTCTCCTTCATCACGAATGGGATTCCACGGGCGGCAAGCGTTTCCGCCAGCGCTCTTCCCTCTGCCGCTGTGCGGAACAGCACAGCCATCTGGGAAAAAGGCTCGCCTTCTTGGAAAAGCTTTTTTATCTGGGAGAGTACATACTGACTTTCTTCTACAGGGTCTTTGACCTCCTGTATATGGACCGCTTCCCCTTTCCCGTTCCTGGCTTCCAGCTTTTTGGGCCACCGCTTCTTGTTGTGTTGGATCACCCGCAGGGCGCCGTCTACGATGTAGCCGCCAGACCGGTAATTTGTCCCCAGCACAATTTTCTCTGCTTTGGGATAATCTTTCTCAAATTCCAGCATGATCCCCGGTCTTGCTCCTCGGAACCCATAGATCGACTGATCGTCGTCTCCTACTACGAACAGATTGCCGCTTTCCCCCGCCAAGAGGCGCAGCACGTCATACTGAACCTGGTTGATGTCCTGGAACTCATCTACCAGGATATAAGCGAACCTGGACTGCCATTTCGCCAGAATATCCGGCCGATTCTGGAACAGCCGCAGACAGTAGAGCAGCATATCTTCAAAATCAATCTTCCCCAACTCTTTTTTTCGTTTCTCATAGTTTTGGAAAACTGCCTGGAAACGGTCTTTTCCACAGCACTTTGGCTCATAATCTTCCAGCTTTAGCTTACGGTTCTTAAAACTGCCGATTTCTCCCGCCAGATCACGTATCATGTCTTCTTCTCCATCCAGGTCCTCAGAGACAGAAAGCTCTGCCAAAATCTGCGAAAGAAGCCCTTTCTTCTCTTCCCCCGTCAAAAGCCGGATCCTGGAAGCTCCATAAGCCCACTTTAGGATCCCATAATAGAATCCGTGGAAGGTGCCAAAAGTAACAGGATATTGGCCCTCGCCCATGACCTGATGAAACCGCTGCCGCATCTCTTCCGCCGCATACCGGGTAAAGGTAATGACCAGAATCTCTTCTGGCCTTACCCTATACCTGGTGATAAGATATTCAATTCGTTTTGCAATGGTAAGCGTTTTCCCGGAACCGGGACCGGCAAGGACCATGCAAGGTCCTTCCTTGCAGGCGACCGCCTGCTTCTGAGCTTGGTTTAACTCCATAGATACCCCTTACTTGCTTAATAATTCAATCCCCTTGCGGATCCGGCGCAAAGACTCTTCTTTCCCTAAGATCTCCATGATCTCCGTAGCTCCTCCCGGCGTTGTCTGCTTCCCAGAAACGGCGGTACGCACCGGCCACATTACGAATCCCGTCTTCACACCTTTTTCATCCACATATTTTTTCAGCGTCTCAAATAAAGCATCGTTGCTGAAATCCTCCTGCTCTTCCAGAATCGGGAGCAGGTCCCGCAGCACTTCCAGCGAATTCTCCTCGTTGGTCTTCATCTTCTTATGGCAGTACATAGACGTGTCATATTCCGGAAGCTCCTCAAAGAAATCTATCTGCTCCCGGATGTCTGGAAATACTTCAATCCTGGTCTTTACCAGCGCCGCGATCTTCTTCAGGTCGCAGTCTCTTGCGACAGCTTCTTTGATGTAAGGTTCCGCCATCTCATAGAAACGGTCAAAATCCATAGCCTTCAGATATTCTCCATTCATCCATTTCAGCTTGACGATATCAAATACTGCCGGGGATTTGCTCATATTCCGGTAATCAAATTCTTTCACCAACTCTTCCAGGGAGAAGATCTCCTGATTTCCAGAAGGACACCATCCCAGAAGCGCCACATAATTGACAACAGCCTCGGTTACAAAGCCCTGGTCGATCAGGTCTTCATAGGAAGAATGGCCGCACCGTTTGGAAAGCTTCTTGTGATTTTCATCGGTGATCAGCGGACAGTGCACATAAGTCGGCACTTCCCAGCCAAACGCCTCATAAATCTTATTGTATTTGGGCGCCGAGGAAAGATATTCATTTCCCCGGACCACATGAGTGATCCCCATCAGGTGATCGTCGATCACGTTGGCGAAATTGTAGGTAGGATAACCATCGGATTTGATCAGGATCAGATCTTCCAGCTCTTCATTCGGCACTGTGATCTCTCCATATATATCATCGTGAAACGTAGTGGTCCCCTCCGTCGGCATGTTAAAACGGATCACATACGGCTTCCCGGCCGCCAGATTTGCCTCTACTTCTTCTTTGCTAAGCCCAAGGCAGTGCTTATCATAAACGACAATCTGAGTCCCCTCCTCGGAAACACTTGACTTCAGGGAATCCAGACGCTCTTTGTCACAGAAACAATAGTAGGCGTCCCCTTGGTCGATCAGCTGTTTCGCGTACTTCAGATACAGCCCGGATTTATTGCGTTCGCTCTGCACATAGGGGCCTACGCCTCCATCTTTATCCGGTCCCTCATCGTGGATCAGACCTGTTTCTTCCAGCGTATGATAGATGATCTCCAGCGCCCCTTCTACAAACCGCTCCTGATCTGTATCCTCGATCCGAAGGATAAAATCTCCGCCTGCGTGTTTCGCGATCAGATAAGCATAGAGCGCTGTTCTCAAATTTCCCACATGCATCCTCCCCGTAGGACTGGGAGCGAATCTTGTTCTTACTTTTTCCATGGTTATTCTCCTAACTCTCTCATGATATTCTCTAGTGTATCGTCCACTCTCTGGTTGATCACCAGATCCGCGGACCGGTCGGAAAAATGGGGGTTGGAATGAACCACCACCAATTTATCTCCTTCATAATAATTCACTAACTGGGTACAAAGATAGGTATTCAGATTAGTCCCAAGAGCCAGCAGCATATCTGCCTTCTGTACCTCCTGGGCCGCGCGGGTGATCACACTGTTGTCTACCATCTCCCCAAAGAAACATACATCTGGGCGGATGGGCGTATTGCAGTTCTCACACAGCGGCACCCGCCTTGACTCCTTGATATATTCCACCGGATAGGTCCTTCCGCAATGGGGACAGTGATTCTCATAAACGCTTCCGTGCAGATTGATCACATTCCGGCAGCCCGCCCTCTGGGGAAGCCCATAGATCCTCCTGGTAATGACAGACTGGATCAATCCTTTTTGCTCCAGTTTGGCCATCTCAAGGAATCCCTTTCCCGGCGGGATATCCAGGGATGTCAAGATCTCGTTCCTGTAAAAATCAAAAAACTGCTCTTTCCGTGTGGAGTAAAAGGAACTCGAAAACATTTCTTCCAGGGAAAATCCGTACTTTGCCTCGATCTCATAGGACTCTTTTCCATCCCGGATCGGCGGATAGCCGTTCTCCAACAGCATTTCATAGCCGCTTAAGACTGTAGTATACTTGCTTTCCTGCAGCATCTGCAGAAGTCTTTTCTCCAACATTTGCACCCCTCCCCACTGAAACTGACTAGTTTAAAAATCCATCTTAGGATAGCCATATTGTACCATAGTTGATTTATCGCCTCAAGCCTTTCCCCTTTTCTTAAATATCTTTCTCTCTTTCCAGTAGCGGATCTGGAAAAACTCCCTGGGAATCGATACGATCAGTACAATGCCAAACACGATCGCAAAAGCGATCTTCAAGGCTTCCATTCCTCTCTGTCCAGCCAATGCCATCTGTCCCGTTACCAGGTAATAGGCCGTGAAATAGACACCCGCCCCAGGGACTAGGGGAAATATCCCGGAAATCAAAAAAATCGTAATAGGACATTTCATTCGTACCGTCAGCATCCGGGAGATCAGCACCACCGCCAGCGTACCGAAGAAAGAAGCCATCGCCGCGGAAAAACCCCATCCATCCGTACACAGCACATAGATCATCCATCCTGCCGCTCCCGTCATCCCGCAGCAGTAATAGAAGCGCCTGGGCACATTGAATAAGACAGCGAAGGCGATCGTCCCCCCAAAAGAACACAGGATATTGACTAAAATATGAAAGATCATAGAACGCTTCCTCCAACCATATTACTGTAGATACTAAGGGTAATTCCCACTCCTACCGCGATATACACAAATACCAGAAGGGCATCGATCATCCGCACTGTCCCGGAGAGGAAATCACTATCCGCAATGTCCCTGATCGCGTTGACAAAAGCCATCCCCGGAACCAACGGCATAATCGCGCAACTGATCATCCCTTCCAGGCGAAGCGGCCCAAAGAGCGGCACTTGCTGGGCTAAAAGAGCCAGAGCGGTGATCACGACACCTCCTACCAGATTAACAATGATCTTGGACATATGATGCCTTTTTGCCGTCAATACCCACACATACAAGATACAGCCGATCAGAAAGGCAATAGCGCTTTCTCTGATCGTCGAGCCCAGCAGAAAGCCAAAGCAGGCGCTTCCTACTCCCGCCGCCAGGATCTGGAAATACGGCCTCTTTGGCGGTATCTGGTCGATCTCTTTTAACCGCTCTGCCGCCTCTGCCATTGTTACCCGGCCCGCCGCGATCTCTCTGGACAGGTCGTTGACTTCCGCCACGATCTCCAAGTGAGCGCTGGACAACGGCACGTGTTTCACCTTCGTGTAGGCTTCCTCAATCCCATTTTCCGCACTGACAAAGATCGCATGGCTCAAGGTAAAAATATCCACCTGGTCTACATGGAATTTGTGGCAGATACGGGTAATCGTCTCTTCCACACGGAATATCTCCGCTCCATTTTTCAATAGGATCCTTCCTGCTTCCAAAGCTAGATCCACCACTTTTTTTACATCGATCTCTGAATCCAGACGCTTCTTTAAATAGACCATATCTACCAGACGGACTCCATCCTCATAGATCGGTTCCTGGTAATGGTCTACAAAAAAATCAGCCACAATATGGGAGTTGACGAAGCCGCATTTTTCATAAAACCCTATAGTCTTCCTGCAGTTTCCTGTTCCCACATACATAGTGTCACAGCTGTCTCCATAATGTTCGCAGACAAAACGGACCATCTGCCTGCCATATCCGTGTCCCTGCACTTCTTCCGCCGTAGCAATATTCTTCAGTTCGCACTGACGGTTTTTCATCCGCTGGACCACACAGACGGTGCACAGCTTCCCCTGATCTTCAAGAATATACATATCTCCCTCGTCAAGATAGCGGTCGATCATATCTTCCTGGGGATCGGCAAGCAGCAGAAGATCCAGGTATTGCTTTTTATTTTCTGTAATCTGTCGAATATTCATGACTGACTCCTGTTTTTTCATAATCCAGCTTATTATAACACCAGCGAAAGGAAAATGACAGCCTCTTTTTTATACATAAGGAACTGCCGCCGCACTGATAAAAGCGCGGCGGCAGTTTCCTAATTCTTTCTCTATCCTTTTTCCCAGAACTAGCTGATATATCCAGCTTTCTTCAATTCTTCCTCTGCTTTCGCCAGGTTTGCGTCCGATACTCGGATGATCGGGCCGGTACAGCCCATCCCGCTCTCTGCGTAGATGTTGATCTTCCAGAGGCACTTCACCGCGTCATCCAGGTCCATGACCTCGATACCTGGGATTTGGGAAGTCACGATCTCCTTCGGCGGCTCTTTCACATCTTCTTCTGCCGCCGCCGGTTTAGACGCCGCTTTCACAGAATCCAGGATTTCCTGGAAACCAGCCTTCTTTGCCGCCGCAAATTCTGCTTTGGCAACCTCGAAGACCTTGCCTCTCACCAGCTGCGCCGCATACCGGATCGCGTTTGCGATCACCGGAGCGCCTGACGCTCTGGATACGATCATCACAAGCTGCTCATACCCCTCGCCAATGCCAGGGCCATATCCGCAACCAGTAGCCTCAAAACTTCCGCCGGTATTTGCGGAGGACAGCATCTTCACCAGGATATTTCCTGTCAGGGAATCCGTCACCATAATGTCCGGAGATGCCTGCAGAACATCGTTTCCTCTCATAACACAGCCGCCGTCGGCACGCCCAGATTCCGCGAATGCAATGTCATAACCATTCTCCTGAAGCTGTTTTAACGCCTTTTCAGTCTGTCTTGCCCCGTCCACATTCAGAATTCCAACCGTTGGATGAGCATTCCCGCAGGCTTTTGCCGCAATAATGCCATAGACCGCGTTCTTGACCATTCCCTCGATCCGGTCTGTGCTGGATGTTCCCGTGGTATTAGCGATATACATCTCTTTTCCAAAACCAGGCGTTACACAGCGTCCTACTGTGGATACGCCGATCGGGAACGGAAAGTGCATCGTCACTGCCGCGTCGATCTCTTTGTTTTTTAACATTTCTTCCATTTTGTCGTGGCCTTCCTCATCATTTGCCACTTTGACGGTTGTTACTCCTTCCGCTTCCAAAGTTCCGATGTAGTACACATCGATCCCATCTCTGGCAGCCGCAAGAGCTCCCGCCATGGAATTTTCTTCTCCGTGCTCGCTTCCCATTCCGGTGATGGCGATCTTAGGCTTCTTTCCGAAACTTCCGGTCTCCAGCCCTTCCGCCATCTCCATGAAGGTTTCCGCGATCATTTTTTCAATCCTATCTGCCATCGTCACCACCCCTTACTCTGCCATCAGGGTAGCAGCAAAATCTTTCATAGCTTTTGCGATCAATCCCTTTACTTCATCTTCAGAAACACCTGCGGCCGCTTCTTCTTCCGCCGCTGTATTTCCATGGATCACGAAGGAAACGCCGTCGAACAGGTTTGTCATACGTCCAAGGAACAGACTTCCCTTTCCGATGATCATAGCATTCTTGATCTTCCCTTCCTTAATGTCCTCGCAGGCAAATCCAACATATGGAACACCTGATGGAATATGGCCCTGAGTCGGAGCCCATCCGGTCAGACCATGCTCTTTTGTGAAAGCGGCCAGCTCTTTTCTGTCCAGTTCTCCGCGTTTTACAGCCAAAGCCGCGATCATTTTGTAGTTCGCGAGAGGCACATCTCCTGCTCCTGCTGGTTTGGTAATATCCGGATTCTGCATCTCCGGTGAGTATTTATCAATATCTGTGATCTTCATGCCGACTTTGTCAAGCGGATCAGCTACCAGGCTTCCGATTACGTTCTGCGGAGCAGATCCGGTTCCAACAGTGTGGCGTCCCAGCATACCAAGATCGATCTCAGGGCTGACGCCGTCATTCTCAGAAATGATGACACAGAATCCGCCCAGGCAGTCTTCCAAGATCGGAAGGCCTTTCTTGATGTGGTCTTTGCCGTTCATACCCAGTTTCGCTGTACATCCTCCAGCTGTTACCGCAACCGTCTTATATGCGCCGGATTTTACCAGAGCAGCGGCCTCGATAAGCGCGTGTGTAGGAGCCGCGCAGAATCCTCTTGCATCAGAACCGGTGGCGCTTACAAGCCCGGCCACTTCCGCCGCTGCTTTCGCAAAGTTTCCGCCGCCTCTCTGATTCATATCACCGCAGGCTTCCTCCGCACAGTCAATCACATACTCAACATCAGCCTTGTCAATTCCGGCATTGCGCACGCCATAGAGCAGAGCCAGCACGCTGGAAGCTTTGCTCATCAAGTTCTCATGCATCACATGGGCAGACAAGTTTACATCAATATCGTGAGCTGGTTTTACACAGCCTACCAGCTTATTTTCAAAATACAGAGGCTCTGCGTGGTCGTCTTTGATCAGAGCTTCGATTTCAGCGATCTCTACGCCTTCTTCGATCTTTTCTACGATATCATCAGAGATGATCGGGTTCTTTGCAAATGCGTCTTTATATTTTGCGACAAATTCTTTGTCCAGCTTTACAACTTCAAACATATCGCTGGCCTGTACCAGGAACAAGAATTCTTCTTCCGGCATGATCTCGCCGTATTTGCCGTAGCGCTCCGCCCCTTCTTTTTTCTTATCATACCAGGGCGCCTCTACCTCTGCCAGCTCATCTGGATGCACATTTCCGATATAGGTCTGGTTCGGCCAATAAGCAACAACATCCTCATAAGAACGCAGGTGCTCCGGCACCTCTTTCAGATATTCGGAATCCGGGTTTACGATTCTTTCTGTCGTCTGGGTCGTTCCGTTATATAAAACCATATCAGGAGTATGTACTAATACATAGCCTGCTCCTTTAATTACACTATTCATTGGTTCTCCACCTTTCTTAAACTCATTCAATCTAGGCGGTATCTCCGCCTTTTTCCAAACAAGAAAGGGGGCATTCCCCTAGTGGGGTACACCGGGTAACGCCCCTCTTGTGCGGTCTGATTAAATCTGGTCTCTGATCGCCTGCATCTCTGATACGATGTCGTCAACGTCCAGAACCATTTCCATCATTCCAACCTGCTCATCATAAACAGCTTCGTCAAACTCTTCCTTGATCTCAGGTTCGCATACATGATATACCGTGAGTCCAAGCTGGACCCCAGTCAATGGACCTGCGAAAGTAGGATCGCCAAGGGTTACGGTCTCTGCCGCAAGACCCGCGGCTTCGCCCTCTGCCGCGCCAAGAACTACAACCAAGTTCTCTGCGCCGTACTCTTCAGCGAATTCTTTTACTCTCTTCTGGTTCTCCAGATCCATTGCGCCTGCGCTCGTTCAGACGAAACATTCCGTGGATGAAAATACAACTTCCGCGCCGGCGGTCTTTACGCACTCTGCAATGGCCGGGCCCGGGATTCCATCACGGTCTCCGATAATTATTGCTTTTTTTCCTTCTAAAATAGCCATAATTATGCTTTTCTCCTTTCTTGTAGTGTCAAACAAGTTTGAATCTATGATCGAGAAATCATCTAAGATTAGATGTATTTCTTAATCATCGCCTCAATGCTTTCCTCAGTACAGTCTTCCTTAACCAGCTCTTCTACTTTTTCACCATCTTTGTAGATCGCCATAACCGGAAGTCCAAGAACTTTCTGCGCGATCGCAAGACGACGTGCTTTGGTAGTATTCAGGGATGTAAATTTCAGCTTATCCCCATAGGTTTCAGCAAATTCATGTACCTTTGGCATCAGAGCCTGGCATGGTACGCATCCGTCTCCGTAGAAATCCACGAACACATAGCCGTCTGCTTTTAATACTTCTTCTTCAAAATTTGTCTTGTCCAGATCTAACATGGGACTCATCCTCCTTTTTATTGAATCATAATACATTGCTTCTCTGATAGCAATGGTCTCTTTCATTCTTGTACGCTTCGCCCAAGCGCAGGCGCTGCGAAAGTACCTTGCGCACAGCTGCACTCAAGAGCTGCTGCTCTGCTTTCGCCAATCTTCGCTGTGCTTGTCAGGTTTTAGAAATAGTCGGACAGGCTTCTTTCTACCTGTACGGCCGCGATCGCTCCGTCTGCCGCCGCGGTCACCACCTGACGCAGGCTCTTTACACGTACGTCTCCGGCAGCGTATACGCCCGGAATATTGGTATGCATATCATCGTCTGTCTTGATGTATCCTCTCTCATCCATATCGATGATACCTTCAAACGGTTTGCTGTTTGGAATTGTTCCGATGAAACCGAATACCCCGAACATACCGTCCTCTTCGTCCGCTTCTACCGTTGTGATCTCGCCGGTCTTCACGTTTTTCACTTTCATCCACTGAAGGATATCGTCTCCGCCGACTTCTTCTACAACAGAGTCCCACATAAAGTTGAGCTTCGGATTCTTGAACGCTTTCTCCTGGATGGATTTGGCCGCTCTCAGCTCGTTTCTTCTGTGGATGATCGTAACTTTTCTCGCGAATTTCGTCAAGTACATTGCTTCTTCTACCGCGGAGTCTCCGCCGCCGACTACATATACTTCAAAGTCTTCGAAGAAGTTTGCATCGCAGGTCGCGCAGTAGGATACGCCTTTCCCAAGGAATTCTGCTTCTCCCTTACATCCGATCGGTCTTGCGTGAGCCCCTGTAGCGATGATCACGTTTTTCGCCTGATACTCTGCTTTCTCGCTCTTTAAGATTTTTACGTCTCCTTCAAGTACCACTTCCTTGATCGTGTCAGACACACGCTCAGCTCCAAATTTTTCAGCTTGAGCTGTCATTCTGGCGATCAGGGATGGGCCTGATTCGCCTTCTACGATCTGTCCCGGATAGTTCTCGATCTCGTCTGTGATCGCGATCTGTCCGCCGTCCTGTCCTTTTTCAATGATCAGAACAGAGAGACGGCTTCTGCCCGCGTACAGTCCTGCCGCTAAACCGGCAGGACCTGCACCCAGGACGATAACATCATAAATCTTGCTCATTTTCTGTCTCGTCTCCTTTTTCCCTTGAGTTACATTATTGCCAAGGCCCCTTGCTTGGGCCGTTGGAAGCATTAATCAAAAATTGTCTGTCCATCTACCTCTGTAGTAAGAGCTTCCAGCGCCTTTTCTACAATATGACGACGGAGCGCTTTTTCCTCGTCCTTATCCAACGCTGGATTTCCAAGAGGATGCGGGATCGCGATCGCCGGTACGATCCTGTTGGCTCCAACAGTCATAGAGATTGGCGTTACCGTACAAATGTGTACTACCGGAATACCAGCTCTTTCGATTTCTTTTACCATCGTTGCGCCGCAACGAGTACAGGTACCTCAGGTAGAGGTAAGGATGACAGCATCCACTCCGTCTGCCAGAAGCTTCTTAGAAAATTCTGCCGCAAACGCTTTCGCGGAAGCAACCGCTGTACCGTTTCCTGTAGTGGTGTAGAACAGATGATGTAATTCTCCGATCACACCTTCTTTCTCCATATCTCTCAATACGTCCACCGGAAGCACACGGTCAGCGTCTTCATTTGCGTATACCGGATCGTATCCGCCGTGAGCGGTCTCGTAAGTCTCTTCTGTCAGATCCATCACGCCGGCGATGTCATATTCTCCATAGTGGGAAGCGCTGGAGCTTTCGATGTGATCCGGATTTCCCTTTGGAACAATACCGCCGGAAGTCACCAGAGCGATCTTGGCATGAGCCAGATCCTTGACTGCCGGATTCGGAGCCACTCTGTCAAAATCAGGCATTGGATATTCTGTGGTAAACGGCTTGTCTGCCAGTTTCGCCAGAAGCATCTGTACCGCACGTTTGGAACCTCTTTCCTTCTCAAAGAAGTTGACACGGATCCCGTTTGGAATATAGCCCTCTTCACAGGAAGCGCCGATCGGCTCTCCTCTTCCTACTTTCACAGCCAGAGGCGCCAGCTTCTTTACCGCGTCTCTCATGCCGGCCGCGCTGTTCTTTGTAGATACGATATATACCTTATCTTTGAACATATCCGCGCCCGGATTCTCTACATACATTCCGGTCACTGCCGGGATACCCAGTTCTTCCTGTACGGCAGCCGCGATGGTTCCGCAGGCAACACCGTAACGTCCGGCATTGAAAGCAGGTCCTGCTACAAACACGTCAGGGTTCTGCTCTTTTACCATCTTTAAGATCTCCGCCTTAGCGGTATCCAGATTTTCATTGAAATAAGAGTCTCCGCAGATGATCGTAGCGATGATCTCCGCGTCATCTTTAAAATTCTGTGTCAGCGCCATACCCGGTCCTACTACCTCGCCTACGCGAAGCTCTACCGGATAATCTGCTTTTTCTTCTCCACCAATCTGTGCGAAAAACTGATTGATGTAATGAACTACTTTTAATTTAGCCATTTGCTTATCCTCCCTTCCTATCTTGCGCTCAGCTTATTGAAACCGGTTTCGTTGGTCGCTCCTGTCAGCACCTGAAGCTCTACTTCCAAAGATCCGTCCTCGCGGAGCGTCTCTTCGCTGGCGCCAGCGATCTTGTTCACATAGTCCAGAGTTCCAATTACTTTGTCAAGTTTCGGCAGGATGATCACCTGGTTTGCGTTGCCGCCGGTTACAACCGCGTCCGCAGCCGCGTCCGCATCTGCCAGAGACTGAGATTTTCCATCTCTTCCGGCATACTCATCGGTAATGATAACAGTTTTCACGCCTTCCGCCTCGATCTTCTTACAGTTCATGATCAGGTCAGTATCCGGATTTCCGAAACCTTCCTGAGAAACGATCACGCCGTCCAGATCCAGCATCTTGCACAGCTTTGCGGTCCAGTCGGAAGAACGCTGTTTGTCTGCCAGATATACGTTCTCATTTGTAATGATCTGACATACAAAGTTGATCGTCTTTCCGTGTTCTTCGAACAGGTCGTGCACAACCGGATTGTTCAGATGTACATAAGTTGGGTTCTTATCGCAGGCGGAAACACAGTTTCCGGAAACGATCGCGCCATCCATGATCTCTGTTGGGCTAAGAATCGTTGGAACGATCTTCTTCGCGTCCACACCGTATACATAAGTGTCATGCAGAAGTCCCTGGCTCTGGAGCATCTGTACGTAAGCTACTCTCGGAAGATCTGGATATTTCTCAAAACCTTCTTTGATCGTGCAGGTCTCATATACCTTTGTCTCGTCCGGGGTAAGATCTCTTGCCAGCTCCCCGATATAAGTAGCTACACGGAATCCCGCGAATCTTACAGCCTTCTCATAATCATGCTGTTTGATATCCTCTACCGGCTCACATACCATAACCAGATTCAGAGTCTTGGAGAACGGCGTATAGTCTGCTCCAGGACCTGTCATATCGATGATTCCTTCCTGGAATCCAACGATCTTTCCAGCTGTCACAACAGCCATTCCTTTCAGCGCGTAGGTTTTGCCCTCTCCTACAGTATCTACCTTCGCGATCACGCCTGGGAAGATTCCCCCTCTTCCCTCAACCTTTACACGTGGTTCAATGACATCTTTTACTGGAGTGATCCTTACGGACTCTCCTGGCTTCGCAATATCAAATGATACGCTCTTGATCTTTTCATCCTCAAGAGCAACGGCTTTTACAGCCTCTTCAGATACATAAAGGATTCCGTCTTCGATCTTAGATTCTGACGCAAATTGAATATCCTTGATGTAAATGTGTCCCATTTCTAATCTCACTTTTGGTTCCCTCCTTCAAAAAAATTGATATTATTGTTTAAGCATCTCGCTTCTACAACCAGTTTTATCAGGCATCTGCCGATGCGATCCCACTTTCCAGCAAAGTCCAGTCGATCAATTGAAAATCTTTCCGCACCTTTTCTCCATACCGATCCGATTTAAACTCGAATTTTCCGCAGGCTGCGACCGCATTCTCAATGATCTCCAAAGACCTTAAGTCAACCGCCCCCTTTTCTTCTGATATCATTACAGATTTATATGGTGTTTCATTAGGCTTTACACTTCCTGAAAGAGGATGTGATAAAAGCAAATGACCTTCATGGACTCTATCCCGGACTTCCTTTAAAAGTCCCTCATAGGAAGCTTCACAGTAGACAATCTTGTGGGTGTCTCCAAGTTTTTCAAGGACCAGCGGATTGTTTGTCAAGATCAGATATTCTTCTTTCTTCATTTCTCTTCCGCCTCTTTCTTTCGCTTGTCTTCTTTATAGTAAGAAAAAAGGACGATTTAAACACGTCATGTGTGTAAGTCGTCCTTTTCTGTCTTTTGCCCTGATAATATCATGTTTAGTTAAAAGTCTTATCATACAGCACAAGATTCAGAATGCGGTCCATTCTCCAATCCTTTTGCCTGAAAGTTTCGCCTTCCCGTTCTTACATAACAGGACAGGTTTGCCTCTTCGGCGGCTGCGCTCAGATCAGCTCTCTCTTGAAGAATATCGTCCCACGATTTAATTTTTATAGACAGATTAAATAAGTTTCTCTTTTCTTCTATAATAATAACTGATTGTTAAATGATTTGCAACCGCTTAATCAAATTAAACTGAATTTATGATTTCTGCACAATTTTTATTTTTAGTTTTGTGCAGTTTTACTACTTGTTCTAAACATTGATTTCCGCTTTTACACCCAGGATTTCTTTGTTCTTCTCTAGCAGCGGGTTCACCACATTATTCAGATATGCCTCCACCTGTACCGCTGATCTCCCAGTGTATTTTGCCGGATCCATGGTTGCCTTCAGCGTCTCTTCCGACAGGTTAAACGCCGGATCCTGGGCAATCAGTTCCAGAAGATTATTGTCTAATCCTTTTTCTTTGACATTTCTGCCCGCCTCCATGGAAAGCTCCCGAATGCGTTCATGAAGTTCCTGCCGGTCTCCGCCAGCCTTTACCGCGTCCATCATGATATTCTCCGTTGCCATAAAGGGCAGTTCCGCCATCAGGTGTTTCTCGATCACCTTCGGGTATACCACCAGCCCGTCCACCACATTCAGGCACAGATCCAGGATTCCATCGACAGCAAGAAATCCTTCCGGCACGCTTAACCGTTTATTAGCCGAATCGTCCAAGGTCCGCTCAAACCACTGGGTCGCCGACGTGATCGCGGGATTCAGCGCATCGATCATCACATAACGGGAAAGGGAGGCGATCCGCTCACTGCGCATCGGGTTCCTTTTATAGGCCATGGCGGAAGATCCGATCTGGGTCTTCTCAAATGGTTCCTCTACTTCTTTTAAATGCTGCAGAAGCCGGATATCATTGGACATCTTATGGGCGCTGGAGGCAATCCCAGCAAGCACGTTCAGCACTCTAGTGTCTACCTTTCTGGAATAGGTCTGGCCAGACACAGGGTAACAAGCCTCGAATCCCATCTTCTCCGCGATCATGGGATCGATCTTGTCGATCGTCTCCTGGTCTCCCTCAAACAGTTCCAGGAAACTGGCCTGGGTTCCAGTGGTCCCCTTTGAGCCAAGGAGCTTCAGACTGCCTTTTACATAATCCAGATCTTCAAGGTCCATCAGGAATTCCTGCAGCCACAGGGTCGCCCGCTTCCCTACTGTAGTAGGCTGAGCCGGCTGAAAATGGGTAAATGCCAAGGTTGGCTGATCTTTATAAGCATCCGCGAACTTTGCCAGTTCAGCGATCACATTGACCAGTTTCCTGCGCACCAGTTCCAATGCTTCTGACATCAGGATAATGTCTGTATTGTCTCCCACATAGCAGGAAGTGGCTCCAAGATGGATGATGCCTTTGGCTTTCGGGCACTGCTGTCCATAAGCGTAAACGTGGGACATAACATCGTGGCGCACCAGTTTCTCCCTCTCTTTGGCCACATCATAATTAATATCATCCGCATGTTCCTTTAATTCCGCGATCTGCTCTTCCGTGATCGGCAGTCCTAGTTCCTTTTCCGTCTCCGCCAGAGCGATCCACAGCCTTCTCCAGGTGCGGAACTTCTTATCCGGAGAGAAAATGTACTGCATCTCTTTGCTTGCGTACCGCTCGGAAAGAGGACTTTGATATCTGTCATTGCTCATCTTTGTTTCTCCTTTTTCTCACAACCATACCATAGTATTGGGGGCAAAAAAGCTTTTTGCCCCCTTGTATCTTTCATTCTATCAGATATTTTTCATTTCCGCTACCCATTTGTAAAACGGGAAAGGAATTGTCTGGTTCTCTCTTCTCTTGGATGTTCCAGTACCTCTTCCGGTGTTCCCTGTTCCATGATCCGCCCTTCATCCATGAAAAGCACCTGGCTGGAAACATCCCTGGCAAACGCCATCTCATGAGTAACTATGATCATGGTAGTCTCCTGATCCGCCAAACTTCGGATTACTTTCAGCACTTCTCCTGTCAACTCCGGATCAAGCGCAGAGGTAGGCTCGTCAAAGCACAGGATATCCGGTTTCAGCGCAAGAGCGCGGGCGATCGCCACTCGCTGGCACTGGCCTCCCGACAGCTGATGGGGATAATTATCCATCCGGTCCTGCAGACCCATTTTGGCAAGGAGCTCTTTTGCCTCTTCCCTGATCTGCTCATGGATCTCTTTCTTATGCTCTTTATATCCCGGCTGTTCTTTAGCCAAAAGTTCCTTGGCCAGCATTACATTTCCCAAAGCCGTATACTGCGGGAACAGATTGAAAGACTGGAATACCAGCCCAAAATGAAGCCGTTTCTTACGTACCGCTTCCTCCTGTGTAGTCACAGGATCTGCCGCGTCAAACAAAGTCTCCCCGTTCACCCGGATCACGCCGCCATCCGGTCGTTCCAGGAAATTCAGACAGCGCAGGAGAGTGGTCTTTCCGCTTCCGGAAGATCCGATGATGGACAGCACCTGTCCTTTCTCCAGAGAAAAGCTGATATCCTCCAGCACCTTTGTCCGGTCAAAACTTTTATTCAAATGCTCTACTTCCAATATTGCCATCAATTCCACCTCCTATCTGAAATAATCCAGTTTCTTCTCCAGTCGTCCCAGGAGCACCGTAAGGATCCCATTGAAGACAAGATAATAAACAGCGGTGAAAAACAATGGCCAGATCACGCCCGCGATTCCCTGGGAACCTTTCAGGAATGACTGTCCCGCCCAGATGATCTCCTGCAGGGCGATGATCCTGGCAAGTGAAGTGTCTTTGACCAGTGTAATGATCTCATTGGACATTGGAGGCACGATCCGCTTGATCATCTGCAGCAGCGTAACCTTAAAGAAGATCTGGCTTTTGGTCATGCCAAGCACCAGACCGGCTTCCTCCTGTCCGTGGGGCACTCCTTGGATACCGCCTCGGTAAATCTCTGAAAAATAGCAGGAATAATTAAAAATAAAGGCAACTGATGCCGCCATAAACCGGCCTGTCTCTCCTCCTCCCCAGATTGGATTGTTAAGCACCAGTCCAGGAAAGAAATAGATAATCAGCAATTGGATCATCAGAGGAGTCCCTCTGATGATCCATACAATAATCCTTGTGAGATATCGCAGCGGCCGGAAACGCGACATAGATCCAAATGAAATTACCAGTCCAAGCGGAATCGCTCCCAGAAGAGTTACAAAAAACAATTTCAGCGTCTGAACGAATCCTACATTCAGAGACTGGATCACGATTGGAAATTGTTCTAATATCTGTTCCATGTTACAGCTCCATCTTCTTTGTATCTTTTTCTAAAATAGCAGCCTTGATTTACTGCTCAACCAGGGCCGCCTGTACGCCGTAGGTCTCCGCGCACTCCTGCATGGTCCCGTCTTCGTAGCATTGAGCGAAAAAGCTATTCAGTTCTTCCGCCAGATCCGAACCCTTACGGAATCCAACGCCATACTCTTCCGTGTTCAGGCTTACCGTATAGGTCAGGTCCGCGTAGCTGGTTCCCTCTCCGATCATGGCTGCCGCCATCAAAGAATCGATCACAGCCGCGTCAGAAGTCCCCGCCGCAACTTCCATCAGAGCATCCGCCTGGGCGGTCACCGCTGTGTAATTAAGGCCGCGGGCGCTTACTTCCGCTTCTCCCGCGCTTCCCGCCTCAACAGCAAAGTTCAAGTCCGCAAGACTTTCTTCGTCCTGGTACTGATCTGCCACATCATTAGGAACCACTACGACTTGCGCGTTGTTGAGATAAGCGTCTGTACATTCCATGGCGCTGGTCACTTCATCGGTCAGGGTCATACCATTCCAAACACAGTCAATGGTCTGTCCTTCCAATTCCAGGATCTTATTGTCCCAGTCAATCTCCACAAATTCCACGTCTACGCCCAGACTATCCGCGAAGGCCTTCGCCATATCCGCGTCAAACCCGATCCAATCTCCATTTTCATCCTGATAATCCATAGGCTCAAAATTCGTGATCCCTACTACAAGGGTTCCTTTATCCTGTACGTAAGCTTTGTCGCTGCCGTCAGAGGAGCTGTCTCCCCCGCTCTCGCCAGAATCTCCGGAGCCGCAGCCGGCAAGCATGCCAACCATCATAACAGCCGTAAGCAGTAACGCAAGCGTCTTTTTCATAATCGTTTCCTCCTTGATCTCCTTCATACTTCACGATCTATGTACTGCATTGTTGTAACAATTCATCAATTGATTACTTTACCATGCTAAATCGCTCTGTTATCGTATCACATCCCCTGATCCTTGTCAATCCTGCGATACTCTTTTTTCCAGATTTCAAGCTGTTCACCTGGGATTTCAGGATCCGTATCCCTATGGATCCTGCGAAGCTCTTCTTTCAGTTTCTTATCTACACTAAGATAAACTGGATTCCCGGAAAGCAGCTTCATGTATTCCTCCTGGGGGTACGCTTTGGAATAACTATAGAGATAGGCCTTTATCATATCCCGATCTTCACAGAGGCTGCATGCCTCCCGGTACGCGCTGGCCGCCTCCTCATAAAGGAACAGACGTCCATAAGCTGTCCCCAGACTCGCGTATACCCTGCCGTAGAAAAGCTTATCTACAGACTCATCCCGCTTTTCTCCCACAATAGACTGGTAGATCAGCACGGCAGCGGAATATTCTCCCCGCTCCAGAAGACTGTCCGCTTTATATTTCAGTTTTTCCACATCTTTCTGGCTGTGCAGCCGCTCCAGGATCCCTTGGACTTTATTGATCTCTGACGCGGCGTAGATCACAGACTCCTGAAGGATCGTAAGGATAAACTCTTCTTCCGAGCAATCCTTGGCCAGTTCATCCTGAAGCTTCTCCGCAA
Organism: Lachnospiraceae bacterium KGMB03038; assembly: GCA_007361935.1. NCBI lineage: Bacteria > Bacillati > Bacillota > Clostridia > Lachnospirales > Lachnospiraceae > Lachnospiraceae bacterium KGMB03038. Next base: position 2,167,865 of record CP041667.1, read on the forward strand.
GGAGAGGCATCTCAAGCTCTGTCCTGATCCATTCACACAACTGCCGGTTCATGATCGTTTGGTCGATCAGATATAGATTGTTGCAGATATAATAGCATAATTCTTCAATCGTATAGACCCGGATGTGGAGTCTTGTGATCTCATAGGGCTGCACGGCCCGTTTGTTATGACATAGAATTAAACTGCCCATGGATTCCTCCTAAGTGTATGGTTTTCTCCGTCTGAAAACCAGACGAAGGGAAAAATTCTCCAAATCCAATATCCCTAAATGTCATGCGGCAGGTCCTCTCATCCAGGAATAAAAGCTCGATCCGAAGCCGCAAAGAGTAATCCTTCCGTTCCGGCAGCCCTTCCAGGGAGACGGTTTCCACTTTCAGTTCATCCCCTGCCAGCGTCTCCACATGGATCTCAATATCCGACGCGTCTTCCAGGATCACTTCCCATTGTCCATCCGCTTCATACCAGTGGGTGCCCCATGCGACCACCGGATACCATCCTTCTTTTCCTCCCACCCGCATCCGCAGAGTGATCTGCTCTGTCATCTTCGTCTCATCCAGATACACCGGGCCATCATCGTATTCCAGACATCTGCGCATCGATGTATAACAGGCTCCCCGGCTGTATAAGTTATCTCCCACGAAAGCCCGTCTTCCGTTACAGAGCACCTTTAAAGAGGCCGGATACCAGTTGTTCTCAAATCCTTCCCCCGTCAGATAGACTGAAGAAACCACCTTTTTATCAAACACATTCTGGATAAAGGATTTAAAGCTCTCATCCGCGTCTTTGGCTTTCTCCGCGTTCAAAACCGGATAGATCGCCTCCAGCTCCTTCATATGGGCGCTGGCCACCTCATCCACCGTGACAAACAATTCTCCCCCTTTGGCTCCCACTGTATTCAGCCTGCGCAGCATATACGCGTTGATCCTTTGGCCGTCACAGAAAAACAGGGCAGACTCATACTGCCACAGCTCTTTTGGCTGGTAAAACATATACTGGCAGAAGCTTTCTTTGTAATCCTGTACACAGATTCGCTCTTTCGGGATTCCAAGATGATTTCCGATGCCTTTGAGCAGTTTCGACATATCTACATTGGTCTCCGGGACGGAAAAAGTAAGATATTTGATCTCATCAAATGATTCCAGAGTAAGCTGGATAAATTTGGCCAACAGCCAAACCCCGTCATACACTTTTCCTCCAACCCTGGCCTTTTCCCGTTTCACTGCCTTTTGATACAGATCAGTGACCGTACAGTCGCCGCCGGCGATCGCCAGTCTTTTCGCTTCTCTTCCGTAGACCCACCGGTCCTTGAAGTATCCCAGCACAAGCGGAAGCTGACTGACGCCCGCGGCCAGTTCCAATGTCTGCGGCTCATCTTTCGCCGTATCATAATAACTGATCTGGCAGGTTTTCTCATTTAAATCATATCCAAGGATACCGCCCTTTTTCATATACTTACTCCCCTTTTTGATTAATACCTCTTGAAGATCTGCCGCGCCGCCTTCTCTTCTTCTTTAAATCCGATCATTGCCCGCTTCTTCCGGGCCGGCGGCATCTTGATCATTGCGTTGAGTTTACTGTATTTACCGCTCTTTTTCCGGGCTGGCGGCCCTATTTTCTTTGTCTTTGTCGTGTATGTCTTTCTCCCCTGCTTCTCCTGGAAATAATAACTGAGCACCTCGTCTCTATATAAAATAAACTGCTTTACATACAGATTGTCATACACTGGTACCAGCATTTCCTCATGAAATCCCAGCTCTTCCCGCTCTCCGCTGCGGATCTTGTAAAACAAGGCAACCCGGCTTCCCGGCCTGGCCTGATAAGAAAGCATCACCTTATCATAGAGCTGTACTTCCCGCAGCCAGCCTTCCGGATACTTTAAGTATTCTGGGAAGATCAATTGTTTTTCACACATCTCCCGCAGTGTCTGATGGAGGACATTCTCAATCTCAGCCGGATAATCCTGGGCAGAATAATATTTCAGCAGGGCTGCCTTGCAGATATCCGGCAAATCTTCTTTCTTCTCACATTCATTGGCTATGATCTCAAAGATGCAGGAATCTACCGTCCTGCCGCGTACCACATATTCTTTTGCGGCAAACGCAAGATACGCCTGCCTCACACGGAAGTACACATTATTCGACAGATAATAGTCTTCAAAGATCTTCTCCTCTTCAAACATATCCTCTGTAAAGACCATCTGGGTAATGATCCGTTCTCCCAGCTTATGGGAGGCGATCCCGTATTCCCGCAGCGCTTTCCACAGCCGCTTCATATCCGCCGTGGCGCCGCAGTAACAGTCCGACAGATACATCAGCGTCGTCTTATCATACTGACCTCTGCGGAACAGTTCAATACACAGGTACGTGAGAAATTCGTCCTCCTGGTAATTTTCTTCCCGGATCCTTCTGCTGCACAGCCGTAAGACTTCCCGCTCATCGAAGACATTTAAACCCTTTAGCTGAATATTCTCAAAAGTTACTTCTTCTCTGGGATCCGCTTCCTTCCATTTGCCCACTGCCGCCCCGTATTTCCTGCACACTTCCACGAAATGCGGCTCATAGAAGAGCCGTTTTGTCTCATAGGGGATCGAATCCGTATAATATCTTCCCTCCTGGGATTCCCAGATGATCCGAGATTCTTTATCATAAAGGAAGACGATAGTCTGCCCCTCTTCCGCGTTATAAGGCACTCTTTGCTTGACTGTTCCATCTTTTTCGATCACCAGGACGCAGTTCATGCCCGGTACTTTAGTCGTGATCGCATAGGCAAAACAGATGTCCCTCATAGCCTCCATCCGTTCCGCGTCCATATCCTCTTCCTTGCAGAACCATTTGTACAATGTCCGCAGATGTTCTGTGATATGGCGTTTCAAAAGCTGCTCCCAGGTGAAACTGACCATCTGTTCCCGATACGCAAGATACAGGTCCTCGCCTCCAACTTCATAAGTCAAAAGATTGGCGTAAAGGAAAGCTTCCTTCTTATAATCCAGAGAATTCCCATGGGAAAAATACAGGAAAATAGCCTTGGGAAGCGGCCCTTTCTGTTTCTCCGTATCTAGGGTGATCATGTAATATTCGTATAATTCCGCAATCTTGAGTTCCTCTTCCACCGCCCGCTGATACCATTCAAAATACCGCTTTTCCGTTTTATTCCCTTTGATCAGCAGCGTACAGATCGTATTGAGGATCATGGTCTCATTGTACATCTTATAAAGCCGCTCCAGAATCCGGAACAAGGGTTCGCTGTAGTGCTTCTGCTGACTGGCAAAATTGGCGATATAAAGAGCCAATTCTTTGGTCATCAGCCGGTATTTCGTGGCGAAATTCAGCACCTGTATCTCAAATTTCCCAAGTTTTTTAAGCAGAGTAGGCTTTTCTTGATAACAGAGATAAGATTCCAGATAAAACAGAACCTGGCAGGTTCCAAACTCAAACTGCTGTTCCAGCACTTCCAGCCTTTTATAAGGATTGCGATAATGAGAATCCAGTTCCAGGATCATCCGCAAAAGCTCCCAGGAATCCTGGCGGCGCATGTAAGCTTTGCCGATCTCGTCCAGCACCCGCTCCGTATAACTTGACACTCCGCGGACCAGTGCTGTCAGATAGAGATAATAGCAGTTGGTCAGCGGATCTTTTCCGATGGCAAACCGGTTATAATTATAATTCTCCAGAATCCATTTCGCTTCTTCTTTCTTCTCTCCCACCAGGTAGATATTTGCCAAAAGAAGCTGATACATCTCATTTTGGGGATCCATCCTGCGAAGTTCTGTCGCCTTTTCGATGGCGCTTTCCACCCAGGAGGACCGTTCGATCCTTCCCGCCGTATATCCCACATATTCCTTGAGGATCTGGGCCATCAAAAGCTCCGGCACGTGATGGTCCTCATGATATTCCTGGTTTTCCATCACTTCCACCTCATAGACCAGCGTCTCATAGGGCGTGACAAAACGGACCGCCCCATAATTACGGCCGCCGTGCAGGTATTCCGGACGGATCAGGTACTCCATCTCATATCCGTTGCCCACAAAATCCTCCGTACTGATCTCTGTCCGGGTCACCTTCAGGAAATCCCCCTCTGTTACGATCCGGATGGGCATATATCCCCAGGTATTCTTCATCAGGGAGATTACTCCCTTGGTCGATTCGTGCACATCCTCGTAGAGCATCCCCTCTCCAGGAAGAGTCAGGAAAATACATTCCTTCTGCTTGATCCCTACCAGGAATTCTTCCAGCGCCTGATCTCCCAGGGACCATTTCCGCATATTGTCATACAAGTAGAAAATACGCTCGTTTTCATATTTTAAAATCTCATAGAATTCTGTGGACCGGAAGAGTCTTCCCGCCTCCGAGAAATCTTTGATCGCCAGTTTCCGAAAATCATCGGTGCTCTGTACCTTTCCATAGGTGGTCATCACGTATGGACGTTCGATGATGGCTGTAAACGCCAGTTCAAACTCCCCGCCGGTACATACTACGGTAAACGTCCCCTTCTCCACATGTCCGGGACGAAGGCCTGTTCCGTCATAGGTAAATTCCAGCCGTATCTGCCGTCCCTCAAAGCCCTGTTCTCTAAAATGGACACGAAAAGAAGACGGGTATACTAGTCCCCGTATCACACTGTCATTATTACTTTTTATCCCCAAACTGCCCCTGTATACTTCCCCTTCTCCGATTATCAGGACCAGATTCGTTTCCTCAAACACAACTTCCGGCTTTTCCTGCCTGAAATCGCCTTTGGAAAATTTCTGAATCTTATTTTTCAAGTCTGACACCTGCTTCTTTCGTTGCTTTTTCAAAAAAACATATTATAATGAATTATAGCATTGAATGAACGGTCATGGCAATGCCGGAAGTACAAAATCTTCGAAATACATGATAAAGGAGACTTGTTTATGGGTAAAAAACCGGAATTTCATGGAAGCGACCTGGAAAAAATCGAAGAATACTATCACATTCCCAAGGAAGAGATCGTCTGTTTCAGCGCGAACGTCAATCCTCTTGGACTTTCTGACACAGTACGCCAGAAACTGGTCCGCAATCTGGATATCATATGCCGGTACCCGGACCGGGCTTACAAAAGTCTCCGTCAGACTATCGGCGCGTACTGCGGCGCCGACCCGGCCCATATCGTGGTCGGAAACGGCTCTACAGAACTGATTTCTCTTCTGATCTCCCAGCGGGCGCCAAGAAAGGCTCTGGTCCTTGGCCCCACTTATTCAGAATACGCAAGAGAACTTTCCTTAGTAGGCGGTTCTATGGAATACTATCATCTTCGGGAGGAAGATGATTTCATCCTGGACATTGACGACTTTCTCTCCCACATAGATACGGATGTCGATATGGTGATCTTATGCAATCCCAATAACCCCACCTCCTCCGCTATCCCCTGCCGGGATATGGAGCGGATCATCTGTGAATGTGAGAAGAAGGACGTATTCGTCATGATCGATGAGACTTATGTGGAGTTCGCTCCATCCGTCTCCCAGATCAGCGCCGTATCTCTGGTTCCCAAATATGATCACTTTATGGTCATCCGAGGCGTCTCCAAGTTCTTTGCCGCTCCGGGGCTTAGATTCGGTTATGGGATCACCAGCAACGAACGATTCCTCACAGCCCTTTTGACCCATCAGAATCCTTGGAGTTTGAACAGCATCGGCGCTTTTGCCGGCGAAGAAATGTTAAAAGACCAGACGTATATCCAGAAGACCCGGGCCCTGATCGCCAGCCAGCGGGAAGAAATGCTCCGCCGGCTGGCCGGCTCCGAAACCTATAAGACCTATCCCGCCTACGGCAACTTTATCCTGGCCCGGATCATGAAAGAAGGGGTAACCTCTTTCGACGTGTTTGAAAAAGCCATCCATCAGAAGCTGATGATCCGAGACTGTTCCTCCTTCGCGGAACTGGAAGGCGAATACATCCGGTTCTGCATCATGCTGCCGGAAGACAACGCACGCCTGATGGACTGCCTGCTGGATGTGTAGGGCCATTTGGGTACACCGCAAAACGCAATTGGGGACGTAGCCTTTTTAAACTTTACTACGTCCCCTGTTATTATTTTAACATTTTCTCTTCTCCCGCATCCTCTACTTTTTCAAGATCAATGCCACAAATGTTAAATCCTCTGTTCCATTATTCTTCATTCCATGCCCATCTCCGTCTTTGCAGAAGAACACGTCTCCCGGTTCCGCAGGAATTGCCTTTCCATTATCGTCATACATTCCTTTTCCGGACAAGATATAATACGTCTCCGTCTCCCCGTGATGCTCGTGATGCCCAAGCTCGCACCCCGGACATAATGTTACCTTGCTGAACATCTTACAATGCTCTCCCAATTCTTCCGGAGAAAGCAGCCCTTCTTTCATAATAAACCCGGCGCCGCCGTTGGCACGTTCCACCTTCACAATCTCACGTTCTCCAGCTTTTGTCATAAAAATACCTCCTATTCCTTACTCCTTTGCAGCAATTAAAATCCATCCATCGGTGGAAGATTTTCTATAAAAACAATACATCCGCCAGCCAAAACTGTCAACCGGGTACAGGGCAAATTGCGTTTGGGTACACCGTAAAATGCAATTTGGGACGTAGTACTTTTAAACTTTACTACGTCCCCGGTTAATTAATTCACAATTTTATAATACTCTTTTGCTGTTACAGCGAACACGATTACATAAAACACTGCGAACACTGCTCCTGTCACTACTGTGCACACGGCGAATAATGGTACGTTTACCAAGTTCAGTGTGGCCAGCAGCTTTGTGATGACTTTGAACGCCACGGCAATATGAATGAATGCCGCGATCAGGGGCAGGAAGAAGACGGTAAGCACTTGGCTTCTGATGGAACGGCGCACCTCTCGTTTGCTCATTCCCACTTTCTGCATGATCTGATAGCGCTCTCGGTCGTCATATCCTTCTGAGATCTGCTTATAATAAATGATCAGTACGGTTGCCATCAAGAACATAATCCCCAGATAAAGCCCGATAAAAAGGATTCCGCCGTACAGCAGGTAGAAACTTTCTTTGCTCAGTTCTCTGCTCTCGCATAGAGCGCCGGGAAACTGGGCGTTCATGATCTCTTCCTGCAGCTGCTGTGACATATCGGCCTTCTCCTTGTCAGAGCCTATCATATCAAACCCTGTCACATATTCTATCTTGGTGGCGTCTTCCAGGTATTCCTTCTGCATACCGCTGTGTTCCCTTACATAAGCCATCACTTCCTGTATTTCCTGAGTGTCCCTGACAATGAGGTAAATGCCGTGTACCGTCCGGGTCTGGTTCTTTGGCTCGATCTTCAGTTCTTCCGGCTCGCCTTTTACCTGATAGGTCTTATCCGCGATCTCCAGAGTTTCCTCCCCGTAGGTTCCTTCCGGGTCGTAAGCCAGCACTTCATCCTCCTCAAGGGTTGCATCCTCTCCCTCCATCTGATTATAGTCTTCCAGCGGAATCAGATAAACCTCATATATCGAAGATACTGCCAGTCCATAATCCTGGTCAGAAGCCAGATCAAACTGCTTTCCTTTCCGTACAGCCGCCGCGCTTCCCTCGTGATACGCCAGTATATTGGTCCGTTCCACTCCATATTCATCCGCCACGCTTCCGATCAATTCCTGAAGCTTTTCCTCCTGTCCGCCCGATTCCGGCGCTATCGTCACAGAGAATTCCCTGGAAAAACGGGCGCTCAGCACATCTTCCATTCCCACATACAGGGAAACCGTGCTGGAGATAATGACCAGTACCATTGTGCTCAGGATACAGATATTGGCAAGTCCCACTCCGTTTTGCTTCATCCGGTAGATCATCCCGGAGATGGAGGTGAAATGATTCGGCTTATAGTAGAAATTCTTTCTCCTGCGCAGCGCTTTCAAAAGAGCGATGCTTCCTGCCACAAATAGAGAATAGGTCCCCAGGATCACGCAGACCACCGCCACAAAAAACAGCTGCAGCGCAGCCAGCGGCGCCTCAGTTGTCAGCGCGATATAATATCCGATCCCGATCATGACCAAGCCAAAAATCGTAAGAAGCCACCGAGTCTTAGGCTCTTTCTCTCCCTGACTGCCGCCGCTTAACAGCTCAACCGGTTTGGCATGTCGGATCTGCAGAAGATTGTAGGCCAGCGTCATTGCGAAAATGATCAGGAACAGTCCCACAGCCGCCATCAGCGCAGGGACAGACACCTCGAAAGACATTCTCACATCATAACGCACGATCTTCAGCAGGATCAGATACATCAGCCGGCTGAACACCAGGCCAAAGACCAGGCCGGCCCCGATACTGACTGTTCCTGTCAGAAGCGTCTCTACACACAGCATTTTCGCAATATGCCGTTTCCCCATTCCAAGAATGTTATAAACTCCAAGCTCCTTTTTTCTGCGTTTGATCAGGAAGCTGTTTGTATAAAACAAGAAGATCACCGCAAACACTACCATAATATTAGAAGCAATGCCAAGACAGCTTTGAAGCGCGCTGTCATCAGGAATACTGCCGCTTCTCCCCAAAGCATTTATAATATAATACATCATGACTGTCAGAGCGGCCGTCAGGATATAAGGCAGGTAAGTCTTGCGGTTATTCTTCAGATTGGTCAGCGCCAGTCTGGTATAGATCGAACTACTCACCGCTCTCACCTCCTGTTGTCAGCACCGTCAGCGTATCCGAAATCTTCTGATACATCTGCTCATTGGTGAGGTTCCCCCGATACAGCTGATGGAAGACAATGCCGTCTTTGATAAAAAGAATCCTCTTTGCGCTGCTGGCCGCCTTGATGCTGTGGGTCACCATCAGAATCGTCTGCCCATCCTGGTTGATCGCGGCAAACAACTGCAAAAGCTCATCCGCCGCCCTGGAGTCCAAAGCCCCGGTTGGCTCATCTGCCAGGATCAGCTGGGGCTTGGTGATCAGCGCTCTGGCAATGGCCGCCCGCTGTTTCTGTCCCCCAGACACCTCGTAGGGATATTTCTCCAGAATATTTTCAATCCCAAGCCTTTGGGCGATGGGTTTTATCTTCTCCTCCATCTCCGGATATTTCCTGCCGGAAAGTACCAGCGGCAGGAAGATATTATCCTTAAGAGAAAACGTATCCAAAAGATTAAAGTCCTGAAACACGAACCCCAGGTTCTGCCTCCGAAACGCCGCGATCTCTTTTTCCTTAACACTGCTTAAATCCCGCCCTTTCAGATAGACCTTTCCGCCGGTGGGCCGGTCCAGCGCCGCCAGAATATTTAAAAGCGTGGTCTTGCCGGAGCCAGACTCTCCCATGATCGCCACATATTCCCGCGGCTCTACAGAGAAATTCACATCTCTTAACGCCTCTACCTGGTTTCCTCCAAACCGGGTGGTATATATCTTCTTTACATTTTTTACATCCAATAACGCCATGTTTTTCCCGTCCTTTCCTTGTCTGTTTTTCATTACAAGGTTATTATAGAAAAAGGGAAAATGTACTGCCATTGATTTGGATTACATTTTCCCTTTCAATCTTACAAAAATGTACGGTTCTTATTCCAGACGGTAGGTATCGCGGTCCAGCCGCAGATAGACGCTGGTCCCCTGTCCCACCTGAGAACGGATCTCAATCTTGTGCCCCAGCCGGTCCAATATAGATTTGCACAGATACAGCCCGATTCCGGTAGATTTCTTATCTCTGCGCCCGTTATAACCGGTAAATCCTTTTTCAAACACTCTGGGCAGGTCCTCCGGCGAAATTCCGATCCCAGTGTCCCGGATCACCAGCGCATCCTCCTCCATATAGATGGAAATGCTCCCTTTTTCGTATATTTTAACCCATTAGAAAGAATCTGTTCGATCACAAAGACCAGCCATTTTTCATCGGTCAGCACCCGCTTCCCGGTTTCTTGAAAGTCCAGTCTGATCTTCCTTAAAATAAACATTTTAGAATATTTGCGGATTGCCTGGCGGATCACGTCATCCAGCTGATATTCCTGAAAATCAAGATCTGAAGACATATCCCCCATCCGCAGATAGAGAAGGACCATTTCTACATACTGCTCGATCTTAAAAAGTTCCACCTTCATGTCGCGCCTCAGCGCCGACTCCTTATCTCCTTCCTCTTCCCAGGACTGGAGCAGTATCCGCATAGCGGCGATAGGCGTCTTGATCTGATGAACCCACATGCCGTAATAATCCGCCGTCTCCTGCTTGGAAATCCGCATATCGGATTCAATCTCCAGTTTATCTTCATAAAGCCTGCGCAGGATATTCTGGTAGTCTTCTTCGATCAATGTGCCTGGGGCCGGCATGCCTTCCAGCTCTGTAATGATCTTCTGCTCTGTCTCCACAAGGGCGCGATGTCTTCCATAATATCGGATGAATCCCGCCACTCCATATACAAGCACCCAGACAAACGTCAGAAGAAATCCGTACTTTACCGCTTCCAGTTCAATATTATAGAGATAGAAGACCACAATAAAAACGCCCGCAAATCCTGCGTACAGACAGATATCCTTGATATGTTCCCTGCAAAATCTTCCCAGAATCCTCATTTTTTCTCTCCTTAAGACGTCAATCGTTTCAGCACATCCCTGATCAGCCGGTAAAATCGTTCAAAGGATTCTAAAGACAAGGATTCTTCCGGCGTATGGCAGTTCCGGATATCCGGGCCTACCGCGATACAGTCCAATTCTGGAATAGCCTGGCAAAATAAGCCGCATTCCAATCCCGCGTGGATGCCCTCGATCTTCAGCTCTTTCCCGAACAGGGCCTGATAACTTTCCTGGAAAATCCGACGGATCCTGGAATCTTCCCGGTAAGCCCACCCCGGATAAACTCCGCTTATCTCTGCCGCGAATCCAAAGACAGCGCCAAGAACTGTCAGTTTCTCTTTTATTTCTTCCTGGATCGAATCCACCGAGGATCTGGGGGAAAAGATGATCCGCAGAGATTCTTCCTCTGTCCTTGCCGCTGCCAGATTGGTGGAAGCCACCACAAATCCTTCTAGACTGAGACTGCGCTTCTGCACCCCATTGGGCGCCAGATAGACGGCTTCCACAAATGCCCTTCCATCTTCCGCTGAAAGTACCGGTCCCTCCTTTTCCTGCTCCACAGTTACTTGACAGGTAAAACCTGGTTCTTCCCCGGACAATTCCTCTTGCAGCATCCGGATCTTAGTCTTGCAAAATTCCTTCGCCTGCTCTGCTTCCTCTGACCGCGCAAAAATCAGCGCCGCCGCACATTCCCGCGGAATGGCGTTCTCCTTATCGCCTCCCTGGAAATTCGCAAGCCTTCCCTGAAATTTTCCTTCCCTTTTCGTCCCCTCCGGGGCTTCCAAAAACGGATGGATCAGACGGGCCATCAGCCGGTTGGCGTTCTGCCGCTCTTTGCCAATATCCATCCCCGAATGACCTCCCATAAGGCCGGAGATCTCAAGACGCAGCAGGGTTCCTGTCTGCCGCTCCCAGTTTGCCGGCCGGATCAGTTCCAGATGCAGTCCGCCGGCGCAGCTTACAGTGGCTTTGCCTTCTTCCTCCGAATCCATGTTGATCATGGTCCTGGCCTGGATCAGTGACTTGTCCAGCCCATTTGCCCCGATCAGTCCCACCTCTTCCTGAGCGGTAAACACACATTCCAGCGGAGGATGGATGAGCGCGCCGTCATCCAGCACTGCCAGCATAGCGGCTATCGCCGCCCCGTTGTCCGCTCCCAAAGTTGTTCCGTCCGCTTTCAGAAGGCCGTCTTCCTCCACCAGGGAAATCCCCTCTCTGGCAAAATCATGTTTTACTTCCCTGCGTTTCTCACATACCATATCCGTATGGCCCTGAAGCATAACTGGCGGCAGATCTTCCGCCCCTTTGCTCCCGCCTTTTTTGATCACCACGTTATGGAGCTCGTCCCTATAACACCAAAGCCCTCTCTTTTGGGCAAAATCTTCCAGATACTTTCCGATCTGTTCCTCATTTCCAGATTCCCTTGGAATTTTGCTGATCTCACGGAAAAAATATAATAATTTCTCCTTATCTCCATCTGTCCGGTTCATATGCTCCGTCCTCCTTGTCTGATCTTTTCGTCCGTTTATCTTTTCGTCTTTTTATGCTTTCAGAAAGTATCCAACGCCCTTTTTCGTCCGGATCAGGTCTTTTGCCCCCAGGCTCTCCAGTTTCTTCCGAAGCCTTGCCACGTTGACCGTAAGAGTATTGTCATCGATAAATTCGTCGCTCTCCCAAAGTCTTGCGATGATCTCGTCTCTGGAAACGATTTTCTCCGCGTTTTCCATTAAGATCTGCAAAATACGAAACTCATTTTTCGTCAGCTCCAGCTTTTCCCCCTGGAAAGTCACCGTGGCATCGCCCAGATTCAGAAGAAGCCCCTGATAGTCCATAATATTGACTGCTCCCTGAAGAGAATAAACTCTGCGCAGGACCGCCTGTATCTTCGCCGTCACCACGCCCAGGTCAAAAGGTTTCTCAATAAATTCGTCCCCGCCCATGTTCATGGCCATCACAATATTCATATTATCATTGGCAGAAGATAAGAAAATGATCGGCACATTGGAAAGTTTGCGGATCTCCTGACACCAGTAGAACCCGTTATAGAATGGCAGTACGATATCCAGCAGGACCAGTTGGGGCTCAAATCTACCAAACTGCTCCATTACATTTTTAAAATCTTCCGCATACTCCACTTCATAGTTCCACCGCCGCAGATGGGCCGCCAAATTTTCCGCGATAGTCCTGTCGTCTTCCACGATCAAAATCTTGTACATTTTCTCTGCTCCCGCCACTGAAAAGGGGCTGTCGCGCCAGCTTAAGGATGAAGTCCTTCCCTTCAGCCGGACGATGCCCCGTATCATATTTGTCTCTATGGTAAATGTTTCTCTCTTATTTGTCAAATGCTCAATGGAAGTAATGATCCCCGATCTTCATTCCCTGGCTCCCCTGGTCAAAGTACAGACAGTTTCCAACCGGGTTTGCGCCGGCCAGCGCATCGCGCGCCGCGCTCATGGCGGAATCCGTATATCCCTCACTTTGCACCACCTGATCCAGCCATCCGCTGCCCGCAGGCGTAAATTGTCCCTTCTGATAGATCACTTCCTGGATGGTATCTGGAAATGATCCGCTCCTCACCCGGTTCATCACCACCGCGCCTACGGCTACCTGGCCCTCATACGGCTGGTTTCCCGCCTCGCAGAAAATGATGGAGGCAAGAAGTTTCAAGGTGTTTTCTGAGGCAGACACTGCTTCTCCTTGACCCGTCTTTCCCTTCGCGGCTTGCGCCGCCGCTTTCGCTTCCTTTTCCTGCCGGGCTTTCGCATTGGCCTTTGTCTGGGCAAACACCGCCTCCATTTGGGCCGTCTCTTCTCTCTCTATTACAGCCCCTGGTGATTCCAGAATCAGCTTACAGGCCTCAGTTCCAGGAACTTCCATCTGTGTCTGTCCCAACTGCTCCAGAGCCACAGACTCTTTTATCTTCTCCGGGTAAACCAGCGCCGCGCGCTCCGCAAAACCCGCCGTAGACAAAACACTGGCAGAAAACAGCAAAAAAGCGGCGTACCTTTTCCCGTTTTTCCACATAATACCCAAAACCTCCAATCCACTTCCAAAAATACAGAAGTCGTCTTCCCTAAAAGTATATTCAAAAATTGCAATTCCATTACAAATATTACAAAATTGTTACAAATTCATTTGGGTACAGGGCAAAATGCGAAAAGGTACACCCCATCGGGCGATTTGGTACAGGGCAAAACGTAATCCGGGACGTAGCCTTTTGCAAAAAGGCTACGTCCCGGATTACCACGTCCCGGATTACCGCCGCATTACTCTTTCCTGCTATACGCCCGGCCGGCCAGCAGCAAAAATAACGGTATTTCTGCCACGGCCGCCCCCATCATCAGATAGGGCAGCCAGATATGGATGTTTCCGATCTGAGCAAAGTTCGTGCCTTCCAGCTCGAACAAAAAGCTATTGGACAATCCCGCTCCGCCGCTTGGCAGGATGGAACGCAGGATCTCCGCCACATTTGCGTTGGAGATCATATAGATAACGGTAGGAAGCAGGCACAGGAATACGGAAATGATCATGGCCGTGTGTACGTTTCTGCTTTTGGCGGATACATAGAGAACACAGCTTACTGAGGCCGCCAGTGTAAGGAATCCTCCCAATATGGTGACTGCCTGGGTCTGTCCAATGGTTAGATCCGGCAGCTTAAAGACTGATCCCATCATCTGGATCGAAGTGGAAAGCCCCTCCCATCCAAAGGCAAAGTTCGTGACCAGCATAAAGATGGCCGATCCTGCCGCGAATGTCCCCGCAAATAAGATCAAAACCGCTCCCATTTTCACTGCCGCCAGCTTCCATCTCCCGTATTTGGCGCAGCGCAGGATATGGTCAGCTCCAGTCTGATACTCCGCGGAAAAGGACTGGGCCGCAATGACCGCATAAAGAAACAGGAGCAGAAAGAAATACAGTATCAGATAATCAAAGGATTCTGAAGAATATCCAGGCACATAAGTAAATGGCGTTTCCACCTGCGCAGTCATTTCCCGGATCTGTTCCTGGATCTCCTTATTTTCTTCCTGCTGAGCAAAAGCTTCACTCCATTTTTCATAGTAATCTTCCCCGTCTTCCTCATGGATATCCTGATCCGTCATGGTCAGAAGATAGGTCTGGGGCGATGCCAGCCAGTCGGATGAGTTCAGGATATCATAAATGGGTTCAATCTTCTCCAAATATACCTGCATCGGCACTTCCGGCGGGAAAATGGAACCATATTCCTGGTAAACTTCCCGGAAGGTTTTGATGGCGCTTTTCACTTTTTCTTCCGTCAGGCTCCCAGCCATGGCGCTTTTTCGCTCTTTTTCCGCCCGGATTGCCTCAACTCCAGTCACCTCCGATACATTCCCCTGTTCATCCATCACATAAGAATTCACAAATGTGATCGGAAAATAGGCCATAACGCCGGATAACAGTACGGCCGAGCAGAGCAAAATCCCAACCGTTTTCGTCTTCAGCAGACGTTTTAATTCTAAACCCAACATTCTCATAAATGTTCCCCCTCTCCCGCGCTTTCCGGAAACAGCCACAGATACAAGTCTTCCATCCTGGCCTCCGCCCTCTGGGAGCCTGGGACCGCTGGATTTTGAGACAGATACCGGATATTCAAACTTCCGTCCCCTCCATTATATACATTTACCATTAATAGTTTGCGCTCGTAAGCAGCCAGATCTCCCGCGCCGATCTTCGCTGTCCAGACTTTTCCCTCTACTTCCCGGACCAATTCTTCCGTTGCTCCCTCTGCGATGATCTTCCCATTTTTCATGATCGCGTTCTGGGAGGCAATATACTCTACGTCAGAAACAATATGGGTAGAGATCAGGACGATCCGGCCATGGGAAAACTCCGACAAAAGGTTGCGGAACCGCACCCGTTCTCCAGGATCCAATCCGCTGGTCGGCTCATCCAGTACCAGGATCTCCGGTTCGTTTAAAAGGGCCTGGGCAATCCCTACCCTCCGCCGCATCCCTCCGGAAAGCCTGGCGATCTTCTTCTTTCTCACATCCCCCAGGGAAAGCTGTTCCAGAAGCTCTGTGATCCGCTGCTTGGAATCCTGCCTGGAAAGTCCTTTTAAAGCCGCCACATATTCTAAATAGTCCCACACAGAAAATCCCGGATAAAATCCAAATTCCTGCGGCAAATAACCGAAAATATCCCGGTAGGACTCTCCTAGATCTCCAATTTTCATTCCATCATAGCGGATTTCCCCAGAAGTAGGGGACTGGATGCCGGCAATCATGCGCATCAGCGTAGTTTTCCCGGCTCCATTGGCTCCCAGCAGCCCCCATACGCCTGGGGTGAGAGTCAAGTTCACCCCATCCACCGCCGTTTTATCTTTATACTGTTTTGTAATATCACAAATTTCTAATTTCATTTCCTCACCTCTTCTCCAACCGCATCAGGCAGCCTTTGCCTTTCCGCCGCTCATAGAATCTGCCTTTTTGATCCACTTTGCCACAGAATACACAGATACCGGTACCATAAACGCTCCCGCCCCCTGCCAGATCCAGGCCGTCTCATAGACCCAGGACTGAACCCGGAAAAGATATAGCAGCAGCGCCAAAAGACACATACAGTATCCCTCGCAGAAACCGATTCCCCTGGCCGCTGTTTCCACATTTTTCACCGTTTGCAGGATCAAAGCGCATCCGCTTCCCGACAGAGCAAAAGGAAGAAAGAAGTACAGCGCCACCATTGTCCCAGAAACATTTACAAAATGAGCCATTCCTCTTGCCATCAGCGTACCGCAGACCCCAAATGCCGCCGCGCTGCCTGCCAGCGCCAGAATCAGATCAGCCAGCAAAAGCCGGGTAAACGACATCTTAGACGCCATTTCCACCTCGTACATCCTGCACTGATAAGAGCGGACCAAAAACGGAACGCCTGCCATAACAAGGACAACGGCGAAAATACCGGCAAGCAGCGGGATATGGCGGATTTCCATAAACGGAAAACCGCCTCCCAACGTATGATGGAGCAGCAAAAATATAAACGCCGCAATACTCCCCTGTATGATCCACAGTTCCTTTGCCATAAAGGGAATTTGGCGCAGAAGGAATTCCCCGAAGCTGATCTGTCTTCTGCCGCCCCGTTTGAGAGCTTCCTTGCGTACCGCTTTTTGCACCTGCTCCCTGTGATCCATTTCTGCTTTCTTGGGCTGCTGTTTTTCCATCTTGTTCCAGTTTCCCTCCTGCTTTAAGGCCTTTTCCAATTTGGCACACAAGATTCTATCCATCCTTTACTCCTCCTTTTCCATCCTGGCTTTGATCTGCGCAAGCGCTGTCCGAAGTCTGGTCTGCACCGTCCGCATAGGAAGTCCTGTCACTTCACCGATTTCTCTAAGCTTTAAGTCCTGAGCAAACCGCAGATATACGATCTCCCGCAGGTCCTTAGGCAGTTCCCGGACCATTTTCCCAAAATCCATATCCTCTTCTGCCTGGCCAAACCCAGCCTCCTGGCAGCTCATCTCTCCCATGTCTTCATAATCTTCCATCAGCCTCTCATGCTTGCTCCGTCTCCACAGATCCGCGCAAGTATTGGCCGCCACCTTATAGAGAAAAGCCCGGAACTTTCCCCTGTGCCTGTAAGCCGGGAAATACTTCACCACCTTCAAGAATGTCTCCTGCACCGCATCCTCCGCCGACGTACGATCCGGCGTATGGTAAAGACAGTATCGTAAAATCTCCTCATAATAAAAAGCTGTAAGCTCCTCCCATCCAGCCGGGTCCCCTTCTGCAATTTTCCGTAACCATTCATTTTCACGCGTCAAAATAAAACCTCCTGGGGCGTCCCCCTGTATATATAACGTTTCTAACATAAAAAATGATTTAGGTACAGGGCAAAACGCAAAAAGGTACACCCCTTCAGACGATTTGGTACAGGGCAAAACGCAATTCAGGACGTAGCCTTTTGCAAAAAGGCTACGTCCTGAATTCGCGTAAATCAAATCTTCGCTATGTCGATCAATGTCAATTTCTTGATATCTGTATTTTCCAGACTTGTGATCAGCGCCTCGGCGGTGTCGATGGCGGTCAGTACGTTGACGCCGGTCTCGATGGCGCTCCTGCGGATGATGAATCCGTCTCTGGCCCGCTCAGCTCCCTGGGGCGGCGTGTCGATGACCAGGTCGATCTTATGTCCCAGGATCAAATCCATCAGGTTAGGGGACTCCTGTTCGATCTTGCTTACCGTGTTGGCTTTTACCCCTGCCGCCTTCAAGGCGTCCGCTGTTCCCTTAGTGGCGAAGATCCGGTAGCCGATATCTGTGAATCTGCGCCCGATTTCTACCGCTTCTGGCTTATCCTCATCCCGCACCGTCAGGATCATATTCTTATATTTGGGGAGCTTGATCCCGGCTCCCAAGAACGCTTTGTACAGCGCCTCATCAAAGGTTTTGGCAATGCCCAAACACTCGCCGGTGGATTTCATCTCCGGTCCCAGGCTGATATCGGCGTCATGGATCTTCTCGAAGGAGAACACCGGCATTTTGACCGCGAAATAATCCGCTTCTTTCTGAAGTCCCGGCGTATATCCCATGTCTTTTAGCTTCTGCCCCATAATGACCTTGGCCGCCAGCGGTACAATGGGAATCCCGGTTACTTTGCTGATATAAGGAACGGTACGGCTGGACCGGGGATTTACTTCGATCACATACACATCTTCCCCGCACACGATGAACTGGATATTGATCAGGCCGATCACATGAAGGGATTTGGCCAGCTTCCAGGTATAATCTTCAATGATTTCCTTCGTCCTTTCGGAAATGCTTTTAGCCGGGTATACTGATATGCTGTCCCCAGAATGGATGCCCGCACGCTCGATATGCTCCATGATTCCAGGAATTACAATGTCTTCTCCATCGCAGACCGCATCCACCTCGATCTCTTTTCCCTGCAAGTATTTATCCACCAGGATGGGATGATCTTGGGCGATCCGGTTGATGATCCCGATAAACTCGTCAATATCGTGATCGTTGATGGCGATCTGCATTCCCTGGCCGCCCAGCACGTAGGAGGGCCTTACCAGCACCGGATAGCCCAAACGGTTGGCTACTTCCTTGGCTTCCTCCGCAGTATACACGGTTCCTCCGGTAGGTCTTGGGATCCCGCATTTTTCCAGAATCTGGTCGAACAGTTCCCGGTCCTCCGCCGCATCCACATCTTCCGCTGATGTTCCCAGGATGGGAACCCCCATCTTCATCAGGGCCTCTGTCAGTTTGATGGCTGTCTGTCCGCCAAACTGCACTACCGCCCCGTCCGGCTTCTCCAGATCTACGATACTTTCCACGTCTTCCGCCGTCAGCGGCTCAAAATACAGTTTATCCGCAATGTCAAAATCCGTACTTACCGTCTCCGGATTATTATTTACAATGATGGTCTCGTAGCCTTCTTTGGCAAACGCCCAGGTACAGTGGACAGAGCAGAAATCAAACTCAATGCCCTGGCCAATGCGGATCGGGCCTGATCCCAGCACCAGCACTTTCTTCTTGTCTCTGGTCTCTTCCACCTCATTTTCACTGCCGTACACAGAATAATAATACGGTGTCTCCGCCGCAAACTCTGCCGCGCAGGTATCTACCATTTTATAAACCGCCCGGATGCCGTATTCATGGCGCATATCATGGATCTGCCGCTCGGTATTGCCCGTCAGTTTGGCGATCACGCTGTCCGGGAATTCCATCCGCTTGGCTTCTTTTAATATTTCCATATTCAGCGGGCTGTTCTGGAGCTTCTGCTCCATTTCCACCAGGATCGCGATCTTATCGATAAACCAAAGGTCGATCTTCGTCACCTCATGGATCTCTTCGTAAGAGATCCCCTGGCGTATGGCTTCCGCGATCTTCCAGATCCGCCGGTCGTCCACCACTGCCAGCTCTTCCAGAAGCTCCTCCCGATCCAGATGGGAGAAATCGTAGGACATAAGGCTGTCTACATGCTGCTCCAAAGACCGGATCGCCTTCATCAGGGCCCCCTCGAAATTGTCACAGATGCTCATCACTTCTCCGGTGGCCTTCATCTGGGTACTCAATGTCCGTTTGGCGCTGATAAATTTGTCAAAAGGAAGGCGCGGGATCTTTACCACACAGTAGTCCAGCATAGGCTCAAAGCTTGCGTAGGTCTTCTTGGTCACCGCGTTTTGAATCTCATCCAAGGTGTATCCCAGCGCGATCTTGGCCGCCACCTTGGCAATGGGGTATCCCGTAGCCTTGGACGCCAGCGCGGAAGACCGGCTGACACGGGGATTTACCTCGATCACACAGTATTCAAATGTATCCGGATGGAGGGCGTACTGGACGTTGCAGCCTCCTGTGATGTTCAGCTCGCTGATGATATTCAAGGCAGAAGTCCGCAGCATCTGATATTCTTTGTCGCCCAGCGTCTGGGACGGCGCTACTACAATACTGTCTCCGGTATGTACTCCTACCGGATCGATGTTTTCCATATTACAAACGGTAATGCAGTTCCCATTTCCATCCCGCATGACCTCGTATTCAATCTCTTTCCACCCGGCGATACAGCGTTCCACCAGCACCTGCCCCACACGGGACAGCCGGAGGCCGTTCTCCAGGATCTCCATCAGTTCCGGCCGGCTGTGGGCGATGCCGCCGCCGCTTCCCCCCAGCGTGTAAGCAGGCCGCAGGACTACCGGATAGCCGATCTTCTCAGCGAATTTTACTCCTTCTTCCACGCTTTCTACTACCAGCGAGGCCGCGCACGGCTCTCCGATCTTTTCCATTGTGGTCTTAAATTCCAGCCGGTCCTCCGCCTTCTTGATTGTCTCGGCGGTGGTTCCGATGAGGCGCACATGGTTCCGCTTAAGGAATCCGTTTTCCTCCAGCTCCATGGCCAGATTCAGCGCCGCCTGGCCGCCCAGGGTAGGAAGCACGCTGTCTGGCTTTTCTTTCAAAATAAGCTGCTCCACCACCTCCACCGTCAGAGGCTCTATATATACCCGGTCCGCAATATCCTTGTCCGTCATGATCGTCGCCGGATTGGAGTTTAAAAGCACCACTTCCAATCCTTCTTCCTTCAGGGAGCGGCAGGCCTGAGTTCCCGCATAGTCGAATTCCGCCGCCTGGCCGATGACGATCGGGCCTGAACCGATCACCAAAACCTTTTTGATCTCTTTATTCTTAGGCATTGCTAAACTCCTTTCACCATATCCATAAACCGGTCAAACAGGTATCCTGAGTCCTGAGGCCCCGGACATGCCTCCGGATGGAACTGCACGGTAAAGATCCGTTTCCCTGCATAGGAAAGCCCTTCGTTTGTTCCATCGTTGACATTTACAAAAGCTTCCTGCGCCACCGCCGGGTCCAGAGTGGACGCGTCTACCGCGTATCCATGGTTCTGGGCAGAGATGTACACTCTCCCATTGCTTAGATCCTTCACCGGATGATTGCCTCCCCGGTGCCCGTATTTTAGTTTGTAGGTCCTGCCTCCATTGGCCAGCGCCATAAGCTGATGTCCCAGGCAGATAGCGAAAATAGGAATATTGGTATCGTACAGTTTCTTGATTTCCTGGATGATAGAGACACAGGTTTCCGGATCTCCTGGTCCATTTGACAGCATGATTCCGTCCGGATCGGTTTGGATGATATCTTCAGCCGCCGTATCCGCGGGATAGACCGTTACCTGGCAGCCTCTTTGATGTAAAGATCGGATGATATTGTTCTTGGCGCCAAAGTCCATCAGCGCGACTTTCGGGCCGTTTCCTTCATAAACGGAACGCTCGCCGCAGGTCACTTTGGAAACCACATCTCCAACCTGATACGCCTTCAATTTGGGAAGGATCTCTTCCAGATCGTAGGCCTTGTTGGTGGTGATCATGCCGTTCATCGTTCCCTTCTCCCGAAGGATCTTCGTCAGCGCCCGTGTATCGATTCCGGCGATTCCCGGAACATCCTGCTTCTCCAGGAATTCCTGGATGCTTCCCTCACAGCGGAAATTACTGGGCATCCGGGACAATTCCCGGACAATATATCCATCCGGCCACGCCTTTTTCGATTCCATATCCGGCGTAACTCCGTAATTGCCAATCAACGGATAAGTCATCACCACCGCTTGTCCCGCGTAAGAAGGATCTGTGAGCACTTCCAGATACCCCGTCATTGAGGTGTTAAATACAATCTCGCTGATCACTTCCCGCTGAGACCCTATACTGGTTCCGGTGAAGACCGTGCCGTCTTCCAAGATAAGAAATGCTTTCATAGGTACGTCTTTCCTCCCTGATCGTATTGACAGATGGGCACAGTTTCCGTAAAAAAAGCAGTCCGCACAAACACCAAACTGCCTTCTTCCAACAAAAACCCATGCCGACAAATTTACGTCTGCCTAAATTGTAAAAATTATACTACAAAAAAAACCGGTTTTCAAGATTTTATTTAAAAACATTTTCCATTACCCTATATACCATTTCCACAGCATTTCTCCAAAGAAACAAGACAGAGCCATCCCAGCCCCCAGAAATGGGGCGAAAGCAATCTGCCTGCCCCTCTCTTTTCTCAGTTTTCCTGCTATCAGACAATAACCGCCTGCCAGGAGGATACTCAGCCCAAAAGCGACCGCCGTCCGTTCCACGCCAAGATAAACACCTCCCGCCGCCAAGAGTTTCACGTCTCCTCCGCCAAACGCACCCGGCCGGATCAAAAGGATCACCAGGAACACTCCCATACCAAAGCAAACTCCGCCCAGGCTATCGGCCAACCCTTCCGCCAGCCCGGACACATCTCCTGCCTCCCAGAAGACCTTCCAGATTCCAAGACAAGCCACCCCCGCCCCAAGACCATGAGGAATCCTGCGCCTTTTCAGATCCTCCCATGCCGCCGCGCCCAGCAGACAGCAGAAGATCAGATTGAAAACTGCCTGATAAAAAATATACTCCATTTTCTTTTCATTCGTACTGCCAGTAGATCGTGATCTTATTCTGCTCCGCTTCGTCCAGATAGCGGTATCTTACCCGGTCCAACCCATACCATCTTGCCAGATTATCCGCCGCCCTTCCGATCAGATCTCCAAAAATCCCCTCTTTTGCCTGTTCATATATCTGAGAACTGGAGAACTTAAACACCGAAGGATTTTCTCCCCGGGAGATCACATCATTCATGTCTTTTAATATCTGTTCTCCATCATACTCTGTATAATACATTCCATTTACCACATAGTAGTTCCAGTCCATCTTCGTACACTCCGGCAGATCCACGTCTTTGTCCGGCGTGTGGGTCCGGAATAACTCCTGGTCACTGCAGCACAGGTAATCATAGTTGATGTATCCTTCTTCCTGCGCCCCTTCTTCCGATTGAAATACCGGATCTCCCCAGGTAGTGTCCACATAATAATAATCCCCTTCACACAGCACCAGATTCCAGGCATGGCTCTGGTTCCCTTCCGTTTTCCCTGTCACATAGGTACAAAAGACGCCCAGCCTCTCCAACAGATACTGGGTGGCTTTGGAATATCCCGCGCAGACAGATCTCTGGTTGACAAATACACTGTAGATATTCTGGTCATTGGGAGCATTTTCCTCATACTCCACAGTATTTACAATATATTCGTACACGTACTGAATCTTCTCATAATCGCCTGCCTCCGCCGAGATTCCAGAAAGGCACTGGGCGGCCGCCGCTTCGATCTCCTTTTGCTTTGCTTCTTTTTCTTCCGCCTTATAAAGATACTGAGGCTCCAGCACTGTGTGCGCTTCCTCTCCGGTATAAGCGGTAGCGCTTACTTTTCCATCGCACCAGAAAATCTCCGGGAAATCCTTCAATACCAGGCTAAATAGCTGGTTGGACCGCTCCGCGTCCCCGGAGTGTACATAAATCTGCTCTTCCTGATCCCGAATTCCCTGTAAGATCTCCTGATAAGCAGTCTTATCTTCTTGGGGAAGCTGCCCGTAATAATATTTGTTTTCCAGGGTTCCTTCCTCAAACTGAATCTCTTGGTAGGGTACCTTTTCCTGTATCTTATCCTGTCCTTCCCACAAAAGGAACAGGGCCGCGCCAAGAAGCGCTGTAAGAATCCCCGCCGTCACTACTCCCCTCAGGCTGCCTTTTTTTCGTCTGCGTGGTCTTCGTCTCATACCTGCTCCTTTCGACGATTTTCTTCATTATAAGTCTTCCCTTTAAATTTCTCAATACAGGGAACGGTTTTCCTTTTTTCTCATATCATGACAGTAATAGAGTTTCTTTGAGGTACTTCTTATGAATGCAGTCAATCCCCTTTTATCCGGTTCTCAGGAAATCGGAAAGCTTCAGGTCAGTGTCACATCCCAGGACACATCCTATCCGATCCCGGACGCTACCATCTCCATTTCTTATACCGGAGTTCCGGACAGCACATTGGAGCAGCTTTCCACAGATTCTTCCGGACAGACGCCGACCATCGATCTGGCCGCTCCGCCTCTGGAATACAGCCTGAATGAAGACAATGAACAGCAGCCTTACGCGGAATATACCATACAAGCAGACGCTCCAGGCTATGAATCTGTAAGTGTGGCCGGCGCCGAGATCCTGCCTGCCGTCACCGCCCTCCAAAACATCCGTATGCGGCCCCTGCGGCCCGCCAGTCCACAGGAGGAAGTATTTGTCATTCCCGCACATACATTATATGGATCCTATCCCGCGAAAATACCGGAAAGCGAGATCAAACCGGTCACAGAAACCGGAGAGATCGTCCTAAGCCGTGTCGTGGTTCCGGAATATATCGTAGTCCATGACGGAAGCCCAAGAGATTCTACCGCCAAGGACTATTATGTCAAATATAAAGATTACATCAAAAATGTAGCCTCCAGCGAAATCTACGCCACCTGGCCCGCGGAAACGATCCGGGCAAATATCCTGGCCATCATGTCTTTCACCTTGAACCGTGTTTACACCGAATGGTACCGGAATATGGGCTATGATTTTACGATTACCTCTTCTACCGCTTTCGACCACAAATGGATCCCGGAGCGAAACATTTACGACACAATTTCCGTGATCACAGACGAATTATTCGCCTCTTACCTTTCCCGGCCCAATGTGCGCCAGCCAATCCTCACCCAATACTGCGACGGCAGGCAGGTGCAGTGTCCGGGCTGGATGACTCAATGGGGGAGCAAATCCCTGGGGGACCAGGGCTACCGCGCCATCGAGATCTTACGCTCCTTCTACGGAGAAGACATGTACATCAACACTGCGGAAGCCATTTCCGGCATCCCCGCCTCCTGGCCCGGCTACAATCTGGAGATCGGTTCCACCGGTGATAAGGTCCGCCAGATGCAGGAAGAGATCAACGTGATCCACGAAGGATATCCAGCTATCCCTCAAGTCACCCCGGACGGCATCTACGGGCCGGCTACCGAGGCGGCTGTAGAGAAGATCCAGTCTGTCTTCGGCCTTCCTGTCACCGGGATCGTCGATTACAAGACCTGGTATAAAATTTCGGAAGTCTATGTGGGCGTCTCCAGGATTGCGGAACTAAACTGATCCTATATCCAGGATGATAAAGCAGGAGGAAATCTTTCTCAGATTCCCTCCTGCTTATGATGAATGATTTTCTTAAACTTCTTTTTCCTTCGCTGACATCAGACTTTTCAGGATTTTTTAGAAGAAAATCCTGCGGATATCATTATACATAACAAATACCATCAGCGCCATCAGCAGCACGATCCCCACCAGATGGACATAGCCTTCCTTCTCTGGAGGCACACGTTTTCCACGGACCGCCTCGATCACCAGGAAGACAAGCCTTCCCCCATCCAGCGCTGGAAGGGGCAGCAGATTCATGACTCCCAGATTCGCTGACAGAAGCACCGCCAGGTAAAGAAGCTGAGCCACCACCGCGTATCCGCCATATGTCTTAGCCTGCTGGTAGCTGTCGTCTACCACGTCTACAATCCCCACCGGCCCGGACAGCTGATCAAATCCAACCTGGCCAGTTACCAGCATTTTCAAGGAATCTATCGTCGTACAGATCCAGAATTTTACTTCATAGACTCCATATTGCAGAGAGGTCAATACCGTAGCTTGCTGAGACGGCGAAGAACCGATTCCAAACCGGTAATATCCCAGTTCTTCATCCAGCTTCGGCGTCAATGTGACGGTTTTCTCCTCTCCATCGTGAATGTAGGTAATTTCCGTCTCTTCCCCCTGATGATACTGATTGTAGAAGGTGATCTCACGGAAGATATTGATCTTCTTGTCACCCATCCGCACAATCTCATCTCCTTCCTGGATCCCGGCTTCCGCCGCCGGATACCCCTCTTCCACACTGCCTACGATCGGGGCATCATATCCGGTCATCCATACCAGGATCACGGAAAAAATAAAGGCTAGAATAAAATTGAAGATCGGGCCGGCCGCAATGACCAAGATCCTGGCCCAGACAGATTTGTTATTAAAATTATTGGGAGAATCAGTGGCCTCGTCGTCCTCTCCCATGGCGCAGAATCCGCCGATAGGAAAAATCCTGATAGAATACCAGGTTCCTTTGTATTCTTTTGAGAACAGCGCCGGACCCATTCCGATCGCAAACTCATCCACCTCGACTCCATTTTTTTTAGCCAGGACAAAATGTCCCAGCTCATGAAAAAAGATAATAAAACTAAAGAGCAATATCGCCAATATAATACCCAAGTTCCTGTTTACCTCCTGCTTTCGATCCGTTCATAAGTAGCCGCCTCCGCCTCAAGTATCTCATCCAGGTTTGGATTTGGACGATTCTTATGTGCTCTCATACAATCCTCGATGATCTCAATGATCTCCAAGAATTTAATCTCCTTTAGAAGGAATTTCTTGACCGCCAGCTCATTTGCCGCGTTAAATACTGTGGGAAGGGTGCCTCCTTCTTTTCCCGCCTCATAGGCCAAGGCAAGGCCGTAGAAGGTGTCCAGATCCGGTTTCTCAAAATCCAGATGCCCCAGATTCCAAAAATCCACCCGATCCCCCGGCAGATGCCGGCGCTGCGGATAATACAGCGCATACTGGATGGGCAGTTTCATATCCGGCGTTCCAAGCTGAGCGATCACCGCCCCGTCCACATACTCTACCATCGAATGGATCACGCTCTGGGGCTGGACCACCACCTGGATCTGGTCCACATCCACACCAAACAGCCATTTTGCCTCGATCACTTCCAGACCTTTATTTACCATGGTTGCCGAATCGATCGTAATCTTTCTTCCCATAGACCAATTGGGATGCCGCAGGGCATCTTCCACCGTAACATCCAGCAGTTCTTCCTGGACTTTTCCGCGGAAGGGACCGCCAGAAGCCGTTAATAGGAGCTTCTTTACCGCTTTCTTTTCGTTTCCCTGAAGGGACTGGAAGATCGCGCTGTGCTCACTGTCCACCGGCAGGATCGACACCTGATGCTCTCTCGCCAAAGGCATGATGATATGCCCGGCTGTCACCATCGTCTCCTTGTTCGCAAGGGCAATATTTTTCCCTGCCTTGATGGCTTCTATCGTAGGACGAAGACCGATCATTCCTACGATAGCTGTCACTAGTATCTCCACTTCCTCAAGGACTGATACCTGGATCAGCCCCTTCATGCCGGAGACAATCTCTACTTGGAGGTCTGCCGTTCTGATCCGAAGTTCTTTCGCCTTCTCTTCGCTCCAGACCGCCGCCAGACAGGGATGGAATTCCCTTATCTGCTGTTCCAGCCGGATAATATTATCTCCCGCCGCGAGAGCGAGCACCTCAATATCCTGATTCTCCCGGACCACTTCCAGAGTCTGGGTCCCGATAGAGCCGGTAGAGCCTAATATCGCTATTTTTTTCATAATGTCTCCCTTTATTCTATGTTGCTTTTCCAGTTCTCATTATTCCATATTTGCCTAAATCGTTCCCCCCAGCGCCGTTGCCAGATAATAGATCACAGGCGCCGTAAAGATCACGCTGTCGAACCGGTCCAGGATACCTCCATGTCCTGGGATCAGCTTGCCGTAATCTTTGATATCATGATTGCGTTTGATCGCGGAAGCCGCCAAGTCTCCCACCTGAGAAATGATGCCGCCGATGCCGCAGATAAGCGCATAGTGCGCAGCGTTTACGTCCTCGCCTCCCCAATGGTTCATAGCCAGGGTAAAAAGCGCTCCCAGAAGAGCCGCCCCAAGTACGCCGCCAATCCCGCCTTCGATCGATTTCTTAGGGCTTAGTCTCGGCGCCATCTTGTGTTTCCCGATCAGCATTCCCACACAGTACGCGCAGGTATCGCAGCCCCAGGAACTCAAGAAGATCAGCCATACCACCACATCTCCCTCCGGCAGCATCCGGGTCTGGTAAATATAGGAGAGCATGACCGCCACATAGAACAGTCCGAAGAATACCGTCATCACCTGTTCCGCCTTAAATTCCGGAAAGGCAAAGACGTAGATGCCCATTACCAGGATCAGGGAAAGGATAAACACCATCGTCATGTGCTCCATATCTTTGGTATACAGCACCGCGTAATACGCGACCGCCGCAAGATATCCGGCAAATCCCAGGATTTTCTTCTGGACTCCCACCACTTTGTACAGCTCTGACATTCCGATCAGACTCACCACCGCAAGCAGTCCGAACAACAGATTGCCGCCATATCCCACCGTCCCGATCAAAACGATCACCAGAACGATCCCGCTTAACAGTCTTGTCTTAAACATCCTGTTCCTCCTTCACTCCGCCATATCTTCTATCTCTGGAGTTATACTGCTCCACTGCCCGGATCAGTTCCTCTTTGGTAAAATCCGGCCAGGGCACATCGGTAAAATAAAATTCCGTATAAGCCAGCTGCCACAACAGATAATTGGAAAGTCTCTGTTCTCCGCTGGTCCGGATCAACAGATCCGGATCTGGAATATCATGGGTATCCAGATATCTTTCAATCAGTTCCTCGTCAATCTCCTCTGCCTGGATCTTCCCATCCCGGCAGTCTTGGGCGATCCTGCGCACCGCTCTTTTGATCTCGTCCCTGCTGCCATAATTAATGGCGATCTGAAAATTCAATCCCCCATTATTCTTCGTAGCTTCCTCAAGCTCCTGGATCCGGCTGCGGATATCCTCATCCAGCCGGGTGATATCTCCGATCACACGGATCTTCATATCATTTTTCTCCGCTGTTTTCAAACAGGTTTTCATATAATTGCGGAGAAGTTTCATCAGCGCGTTTACTTCATCCTTGGGTCTGTTCCAATTTTCCGTGGAAAACGCGTATACCGTCAGATACTTGATCCCCATCCGATAAGCTTCCTCACAGATCCGCTCTACATTCTTACTTCCCTGGGCGTGGCCGTAATTGCGGGGCATCCCCTTCGCCTTCGCCCATCGGCCGTTTCCGTCCAAAATAATCGCGATATGCCGCGGCATATTCATAACCTTATCCTCCCATACAAAAGACAGACCCCCTTTTCCCAAGGGGTCTGTCCCCACCTCATCTTAAAACCCGCCGACCTTTGTTATACGGTCATGACCTCTTTGGATTTTACTTCCACAGCCTTATCTACATCCTTGATAAACCGGTCTGTAGTCTTCTGCAGTTCATCTTCCATATCCTTGATCTCATCCTCTGAAATCTCGGAGCCTTTCAGCTTTTTCAGCATATCATTGCCATCCCGGCGGATATTGCGCACCGCCACCTTGGCCGCCTCGCCCTTTTTCTTGACATCTTTTACCAGTTCTTTTCTGCGTTCCTCTGTAAGCTCTGGGAAAACCAGCCGTACGGTAGAACCGTCATTGGTCGGGTTGATCCCAAGATCCGATGTCTGGATCGCTTTCTCGATCACTTTCACCATATTCTTCTCCCATGGCTGGATCTGGATCATCCGCGCTTCCGGAACGGAAACGTTGGCCACCTGCTGAATCGGTGTCGGCGTTCCATAGTAATCAACCATGATCTTATTGAGCACGTTGGGATTCGCCCGTCCTGCCCGGATAGCCGCCAGCTCTCCGTCCAGGTTGGCCAGCGTCTTTGTCATCTTTTCTTCGTAGATTTTCAGCCGTTCATTCATTGTTATATCCTCCTTATGATACAGTTACTTTCGTTCCTGTAAATGTTCCTGTCATGGTCTTTACGATACTGTTTTCCTCATTTAATCCAAATACCAGCATGGGCATCTGATTCTCCAGACACATAATGGATGCTGTCAGGTCTACCGCCATCAGCTTCCGGTCAATGATCTCCTGGATGGAAATCTCGTCATACTTCTTTGCGTCGGGGTTCACCTTCGGATCACTGTCATAGATTCCATCGATGGCCTTTGCCAAAAGTATAGCGTCCGCCTCGATCTCAATAGCCCGCAGCACCGCTCCTGTATCCGTAGAAAAGTACGGATGGCCTGTCCCGCCAGCGAAAAAGACCACCTTTCCTTCGTTCAGCGCCTCTACCGCGGCATCTTTAGAGAAAAGCGAAGTAAACGCCCCGCACACAAAGGGGGTAAATACTTCTGTCTTCATTCCGGCGTATCGGAAGATATCAGAAACGTAAATACAATTCATCACCGTAGCCAGCATCCCGATCTGGTCGGCTTTCACCCTGTCAATAGTCTCGCTGGTACGGCCTCTCCAAAAATTGCCCCCGCCTGTCACGATAGCCACCTGGATTCCTTCATCTGCCAGCGCCTTCACCTGACGAGCCACACCCATACAGGTTTCTTCGTCAAAGCCCGTCTTCTTCTCGCCTGCAAGAGCCTCGCCGCTGAGTTTCAATAATACCCTTTTCATAGTATAATGCTCCTTACTTCTGTTCTGTCATGCCTTCGCATACTTAAATAGAGTATACCATAGGAAAAGGAAAAATGGAATATGCTATTCCCTGGACATTTCCTTTAAAAGCCGTCCGGCTTCCTCTGCAATGGCCATCCTTCCCCCTTGGCTGGTCACAAACTGGAGCTGCAGCCGCGCCGCTTGTGTTTCTCCCATTCCCAGAAAGATCCTGGCTTCCCACATACTGTCCGTCACTTTATTGATCTTGGCGGAACCGGTTTTCGCCTGCAGGATGCGCTGATGGCTCAAAAAACCAAACGCGGCCTCATAGTCTTCATTCTTCACTGCCCGCACCAGGTTGTTGCCGGTACAAAACCTGTCAAACCGCAGTTTATCCTGCTTTCTATTCTTTAAGGCGGCCCTGTACCTATTCTCAAGTTCTGTCACCTCCTGTCCTCTTCCCTGATGGAAGTACAGCATAGACAAAAGGATATAATAGTTGACCAGAAACTCTCCCTTAAGCTTTTGACACCGGATCTTTCTCAGCGTCTCATAAGATCTTTCATAGTTTCCCTGATGATACTGGGCTATCGCTCGGTTGCAGAGCAGCCGGTCTGGAAATAAGCCGCTTCGAAGCTTTTCAATACACGCTTCGTACAGAAACGGATCACACTGTTCCGAGTGAACTTTGTTTATGATGACAAAACCGGTCCATCTGATAAAAAAAGCGATCACCGCGATCAGGAAAAAGGAAATATAGACACTTAGCCACAACAAAAGGGAGGGCAGCCCGCCAAACAGAATTTCCGCTCTCTCGTCCAGAACTCCCAAAAGCAGATAAAACGCATAGATCATCCCGATGACCAGGATTCCAATACCAATCCATTTCCGCTTCCGATACTGGCCTATGATTTTTCTGCTCTGTTCTTCCAAATTCATCTCCATCACCTTCTCAATATGCTGGCACAGCCGGCAGATTTTATACTTTTATTGTGCACAAAACTTAAGAATACGTCAAGCTGAACATGCCATTTCCACCGAAAAAGAAATGCCGGCAGTCCATCTGACGCCGGCCTCCATATCTCTTATCTTTTATGAAATTCCATGTAAACTTCGCTTTAGTTTCCAGCCATCTGTGCCGCAACTTCTGCCGCAAAGTCTTCATTCTTCTTCTCAAGTCCTTCTCCGGTCTCGAAACGGATGAATTTCTTCAGCGCAAGTTTCGCTCCGGTCTCTTTTGCGACTTTCTCTACATATTTTGCTACCGTCAGGTCACTGTCCTGTACGTAAACCTGATCCAGCAGGCAGATCTCTTTCAGCTCTTTGTTGAGACGGCCCTCGATCATCTTCTCGATGATGTTGTCCGGCTTCGGCTTCTTGCTTTCCTCATTTTCTTTCTTTGCCTGAGCAAGCAGGATCTCTTTCTCATGCTCGATGTAATCCTGCGGAACTTCTTCTCTGGATACATACTTCGGAGACATTGCGGCTACCTGCATTGCCACATTCTTTAAGCAAGTCTTTACTTCGTCATTCACTGTATCCGTCTCAGCCTCAACCAGGACGCCGATTCTTCCGCCGCCGTGGATATAAGATACGACACATCCATCAGATACGATCTTATCAAATCTGCGGATGTTCAGATTCTCTCCGATCACGGAAATCTTCTCTGTCAGCGCGTCTTTTACAGTCTTTCCAGCGTCCGCGTTCCAGCTTTCTGCCATAAACGCGTCCATGTCCTTTGCGTCAGAGGCGATCGCCTGTGCCACAACATCTTTTACAAATCCCTGGAATTCCGCATTCTTAGCGACAAAGTCTGTCTCAGAATTAACTTCCACGATCGCAGCTGTCTTATCGTCTCTGACTTCTGCCATAACGATACCTTCTGCCGCGATACGTCCGGCTTTCTTCTCTGCTTTTGCCTGACCATTCTTTCTCAGGTACTCAACAGCAGCATCCATATCGCCGTTTGTCTCACTGAGAGCTTTCTTGCAGTCCATCATGCCTGCGCCTGTCATCTCTCTTAACTCTTTTACCATACTAGCTGTAACTGCCATGATCCTTCTCCTCCAAAATTCCTTCTACTCTTCTACTTCTTCAGCGGTCTCTTCTGCTGTCTCTTCTGTATACTCTTCCCCGGCTTCTTCTGCATAGGCTTCCTCATCCGCGCCTGTCATTCCCTGGTTTGCCTCTACAACCGCGTCTGCCATCTTAGAAACAATCAGTTTTACCGCACGGATCGCGTCATCGTTTCCTGGGATCACATAATCCAGTTCTTCCGGATCACAGTTGGTATCAGCGATTCCGATCAACGGAATTCCCAGGATATGCGCTTCCTGAACACAGATTCTTTCCTTCTTCGGGTCAACAACGAAGATTGCGTCCGGAAGTCTCTTCATTTCTTTGATACCGCCCAGGTTTTTCTCCAGTTTCTCCCACTCTTTTTTAAGCTGGATCACTTCCTTTTTCGGCAATACGTCAAATGTTCCGTCTTCCGCCATTCTCTCGATTTCTTTCAAACGGGCGATTCTGCTTTTAATAGTCTTAAAGTTGGTGAGCATACCGCCCAGCCATCTCTCATTTACATAAAACATTCCGCAGCGTTCTGCTTCTGTCTGGATCGCATCCTGAGCCTGCTTCTTTGTTCCAACGAACAGGATCGTGCCTCCCTCTGCCGCGATATCAGATACGGCCTGGTAAGCCTCGTCCACTTTTCCTACGGATTTCTGCAGGTCGATGATGTAGATCCCATTTCTCTCTGTGTAAATGTATGGAGCCATCTTAGGGTTCCATCTTCTTGTCTGATGTCCAAAATGAACACCTGCTTCTAAAAGCTGCTTCATTGAAATAACACTCATGATTTTTTTCCTCCATTTGGTTTTTCTTCCGCATATCCGTCAGTCCTCGAAACCGGAGATTTCCACCGGCACCGTCTCGGACATAAATATGCGTGTTTTTTTGCGACTTTTGTATAATAGCACAAAACCCCTGCAATTGCAAGGGTTTTGTGCTATTATCCGCCATTATCTGTCACTCTCATTCTGCTGCTGTCTACCAGTATCTCCTCACTGCCAGCACCGTCTTATAATTAGCCGGGGAAGTCGTCTTGATCCCTCCCGCCGGATAAGGCGCGCTGTTGGAGGCATGTACCACCGTATTATTTCCTATATAGATCGCCACGTGTCCGCTATAGCAGATCACATCGCCGGGCAGCTTATCTGAATAGCTGACCGATTTTCCTCCGTAACGGATAGAACTGGATGTTCTGGGTGTTGATATCCCGAACTTTTTATGTATCTGCTGTACGAATCCGGAACAGTCGATTCCATTGGTCAGGCTGTTGCCTCCCATCTTATATGGATTGCCGATATATTTACATCCCTCATTAGCAATCTTCTGGCCCAGAGAGGCGTTGCTTGGCTTAGAACTCGATGAAGAGCCGCCGGAACTGCTGCTTCCTCCTGAATTGCCGCCGGAAGAAGGCTTATTGCTGGAACTGCCTCCAGAAGAGCTTCCGCCATTTGAAGAACCGCCGCCGGAACTATTTCCATCTGTATTTTCAGCCACAGACTCGATCACTTCATCGGAGGCGGAGGTGTCCGTCTGATTTCCCAGTTCCTCCAATTGAGCGGAGGCTTCCTCCCTGGCCGCCGCAAGCTGTGTGTCAAAATCCGCGATCTGGCTGCGCATCTGGGTCAGCGTACTCTCCAGATTTGTCTTCTGGCTTTCCATCTCGCCTGCCATCACTTCCATATCCGCCTGGCCGGCTTCCAGATCAATCTTCAGATCTTTGATCTCATTCTTTGTGGCCACATACTCATCCAGCATATCCCGATCGTAGTCATTCACTTTTTGGACATATTCAGCCTTATTTACAAAATCACTGAAATCAGTAGCGGAAAGCAAAACAGACAAATAGGATTCCTGTCCGCTTTCATACATATATTTAATACGCAGCTTCATGTCCTCATATTGCTGCTTTTCCTTTTCTTCAGCCTTTTCCAGATCTTCTCCAGCCTGCTTGATCTTATTCTGCTGATTGGTCATATCCTGTTGGAGAGCTTCGTATTCGACCAAAAGATCCACCAGGCTTTGATTGACGCTGGCAGCCTCTGCTTCCGCCTGGCTTTTCTGCTCTTCCAGCGATTCCACTTCATCCTGGGGAGCCGCCCAAACAGGCGTTACAATCAAGGAACTCATCACAACGCATGTGATGAGTGTCTTTATCATCCGTCTCTTCATAATCTCACCCATCCTTATCAACGTCTCGTATCTATACCCCCGCATAGTTTAAGATAAGAATACAACATTTTACTCCTATTTTCAATATTTTTTAGAATATTACCAAAAATCCCCGGCGCTTACCGGGGATTTCTTCATTTATAGACAATTATATTCTACCAATATCTTCTGTACCAATATGTTCTTCCGATAGAACTTACAGAAGCAATCTTCACTACATCTCCGGTATGCGGCGCATGGATCATCTGGCCTCCGCCAATATAAATCCCTACATGGCCTGAGTAGCATACCACGTCTCCAGGCTGCGGGTTGCTGACCGCCTGGCCGCCTCCGCCCTGAGCGCCTGATGTACGTCCGATGCTGATGCCCGCAACTTTGTGGCAATACTGAACAAGACCGGAACAATCAAGTCCTACGCCTGGTGTCGTGCCGCCCCATACATAAGGTACGCCCAGCTGACTGTAGGCCGCGTTCACGATCGTCTGTGCCGCTGAGGTGTCGCCATTGCTGACATAATCGCCGCCGCCAGAACCGCTGCCGGTGCTGCCGCCGGAGCCATCGTTATCGCTTCCCGCCGCTTCCGCCTGCTGCTCTCTTCTTGCCGCCGCAGCCGCTTCCGCCGCTTCCTGAAGCTGCGCATCCAAATCTGAGATCTCACTCTGCTTCTCTTCGATGGTCGCGTTCAGAGATTCTTCTTCCGCCTCATATTCCGTCTGCATAGACTGCATATCTTTCTGCTCTTTTTCCAATGTAGTCTTGAGCGTCTCGACCTCTTTCTTGGTCTCTACATATTCATTCAGTTTCTCCCTGTCATAGGAGTAAACGTTCTGGACGTATTCCGCGTTATTTACAAGGTCTGAAAAGTCTTCCGCCGATACAAGCGCTTCGATTACACTGGTATCTCCCTGCTCATACATATATTTAATACGAAGCTTCATATCTTCGTACTGCTGCTCTTCTTTCTCTTGGGCCTTCTTTAAATCTTCCTCTGCTTGGGTAATCTCTTCGCCTTTTGCGATCAAATCTGTCTCTAACTGATCCAGCTTTTCCAGAGTCGCCGTCAACTGTTCTTGAAGCGAATCCACTTCGCTCTGTGCCGCCGCTTTGTCCTTTTCCAAGTCATCTACTGATGGTGCTGCAAAAACCGGCGTCGCGATCAAGGAACTTGCTGCTATCGCGGCCAGAAATCTTATCCCAAATTTTCTCATCATCATCATCCTTTTACACATTTTTGACAAAATTTCTTATATCTGTCACAGATTATACCGCATCCCAGATATTTTTGCAATATTTTTTAATATTTTTGTAACATTTTACTTTGCGTAAGCTAAGGATGGATCGTCTCTCCATTTACATCTGGAATATCCGGCTTTTCCTCAATCCTCTGGATATACAGGAACATGGAAGAAGCCAGCGCCGCGCAGGCCACCGTGATGATCCCGGCCCTCACAGGCTCCTGCAGCAGCCAGTCAAACAGGTGATACTCTGTGGCAAATACCGAGAGAAGATTTACGGAAATGTGGGCCAAGATGGGCGCCTTCACCGACCCATATTTTTCATAAATATAACAGAACGCCATGCCCATCAGGAATCCATAGAACATCTGTATCATATTCATATGCAGGAACGCAAATACCGCTGAGGCATATAACGCCGCCTGCCAAAAAGGCGCCCGTTCCCGAAGCCGTTTATACATCAGTCCGCGAAATACCAGCTCCTCACAGATCGGCACCAAAATCCCAAGACAGACGATCTGAACCGGAAAAGCGGCCGCGTAAAGTGTAGAGAGCGTTTCCTCGTAAGCGCTGTCATAAGAAGCCAGATTCCCGATCAAGACCAGATTGTTAAATCCCAAAGAAAGAGCAAGCGTCATAAGGATCAGCGCAAAATATTTCCAAAGAGGCGCCTTCCTATTCGGTACGATCCCGGCATGTTTCTCCATTACTCGGTCCTTATGAAAAAGCGTCAGCATAACAGGGATCGTAACCAGCGCCGCCACTCCTTCAACAATCGTTGTCACTTTCAAGATCTCTGTCATCAGCCGTTCATACAATTCACTCATCTTTGTCTGATCTTCCATCGCCTGTGTCACCAGCTCTGGTTCTGACGTCATATAAAGAAACGAAAACGCGCCTGCCGCAAGAACAGACACTCCAAATGCGATCGCCATCTTAAGGAGGAGCGGACTCCACAGCCGCCACATTCTTTTTCCATAAGATTCCTGCCCGCCGGCGGGCATTTTATACTCCTGACTCATAGTCATCCTCTCTTTCTTTTATATCACTCTTACCATTCTACTGCCCCAGACATAAACAATCAATTAAAAAAATATAAAAAAAGGGCCGTCCTTTCTTTCGGGGACAGCCCGCCGCCTTCTATGCCTACAATTTGATCTTGACCACATCCACATCCAAACTCCAGAGAAATTTATCCAAATCTTTGAAGGACAAGAATACCGTTGCCGTATTCTCCAATGGATGAATTCCAAGACTCTTGCATCGGCTAAGATCTTTGTCAATGAAGAATTCCACCGCATGGTCTGTATCGTTCATCAATCCAAATGGAGATACGCTCCCCTGCTTTAACCCCAGATATTTTTCCAGCCGTTCTTCTGAGGCAAAGCTTAAATTTCCGCCTCCCAGCTGTTTCCCAAGGGCTTTCAGGTCCACTTTCTTGCTTTCCTCGCAAGTGACCAGGAAATGGCGCTTTCCCTTAGAATCCCGCAGGAACAGATTCTTGCACAACGTCCCCTTCTTAGAAAGACCCAGTCTGTCCATATCTTCCATAGTATACACAGGTTCATGCTCCACTACTTCATATTTGATCTTTTGCTTGTCCAACGCGTCATAAACTTTCTGTTTCTGGTCTTCCATAGGGAACCCTCCTTTAGCTTTTCTTACTTTCCAATTATATTGCAGCCCGTTCCGAATGTAAAGCAAAAACTTCCTCCACTGCCGCCTGATAAGCGGTCAGACTTTCTGACTTCCGCAGCTTCTTTGCCTGTTTTTCACTCCCTGGGAACAGGCGGATCATATACGACCATAATTCTTTCATTTTAAATAACACCGGCTTGTCTCCCCCGCCGATTGCTTGGTATCCCGCGCAGATCTCGTCATGGAAGGCCCGCAGCCGTTTCACATCCAGTTCATTGCCGCCTTTTTCCAGCTTCTCCACAAGCATTGGGTCTGCGATCACACCCCTCCCCAGCATCAGCGTATGGATCTTTGGAAATTTCTCCAGCAGCTTTCCGCCTGCCTCCACGCTGAAAATGTCTCCATTATAGCACAGCGGATGCCTGCAGTGCTCCTCCGCGTAAGCATAGGCTGTCAGATTCACCGGATTCTGATAAAAGTCTTGTTGTGTCCTGGGGTGAAGGATTACTTCTTCAATAGGATACCGGTTATAGATTTCCAGGATTGCTTCAAATTCTTCCGGATCGTATTTCCCAAGACGAGTTTTCACAGAAACCTTTTGATCAGTATTTGCGAAAATTTCCGCAAGAAAGCGGTCTAATTCTTCTGTTTTTGCAAGAAATCCTGCACCTCTGTTTTTCCCTACCACTGTTTTGGAAGGACAGCCGAAATTCAGGTTTATTTCCATATATCCCAGTTCTCTTAGCTTTTGCATCGTGTTTAAACAGTCATCCGCCTGATTGCTCATGATCTGGGGAACCAGCCGCATCCCCTTATTATGCTCCGGATCGATCTCACGCATTTCCCGAGCGCTGAATCCTTTCTTGCTGTGAGGCACCAAAAAGGGAGTAAAATATTTGTCCATGGGATAGAAATATTTATGATAAGCGCCGCGGTAGACATAGGTAGTAATCCCTTCCATTGGCGCAAGATAATAATACATCTTTCATTTCTCCTTTTTCCAGATAAGGACATTCTGATTCTGCTTTTTTGTAATCTGTAATTCCCTTTCCCGCATTAGGATGGACCATCGAATACGCTGTATCGCCCGCAAAAAGCACTGTTAAGACCAGGCTTGCGCAGACCAGCGCCCGCCCCTTGACTCTGCGGATCATATTATCCAAAAGAGGCGCCAGCACATAAACGATCGCCAGTCCTCCAAGGCCAAAGACCAAAAGTCCCTCTGCGCAGATCCTTCCGTTCAGATTCAGAAAATATCCGCTGTAATCCCACCAGCGCTGGCCGTTGTGAGCGATCTCCAAGTAAAGGGAAGAAAAATATTCCACACATCCGCACAGCACCACTGTCGCTCCAAATTCCGCCAGGGGATTTTTTCTAAGCCGGTTCAAAAATACCAGAATCAGGACGCCCCCGCAGCCGTAGATCGGCAGCCACGGACCATGGAGCACTCCCCTGTTGACAAAGACCCCGTCATTGATCAGATGGAGACTGACTTCCCAGAGCCAGCCTATAAAAGAAAAGGCGAAAAACATCACGATCAAAGACCAAAGGGAATATCTCCTGAAGTAATTGATCATTTCGAGCCTGTTCCGCTTCATGTGCTCCGGAATGGCTGACATACGCAGCGGATAGCTTCTGCCGCTGATGGCATCCCGCAGAGACTCCACTTTAATCCTCTTTTTCACCCATTCTTCATACTCCTGCTCATTTGCGCTGTAGAACAAAGTAACTCCGAAGAATCCAGCAAGTCTTTCTACCAGGGACTTCTGTTTCTGCTTATCTTCTGTTTCATCCTCATCCAATAGAAAGATCGCGTCACTGTAAGTTTCCACTACAGCCCCCAGATCAGCCTTCTCAAAGAGATATCTGTCATTTAACAGTTCCTGGCCTTCCTTTTCCTCCTCTTTGTAATGTTCCCGAAGTCGGACATAAAATTCCGCAAATGCCGCCGTCCGATAGGGACTGGAATAAAATATTTCTGAAAGACCTAATGTTAAGCCGCCCAGCATGATCCAGCCAAAGTAGCTGATTTCCAGCAGAAAGCACTCCCACTTATGCCCTTTCATCATCCGCCTGGATAAAGTCACCGCCTGCCTGGGAGGCACATCTGGATTTTCCGCCGCGATATACGGCACCAGGAAGTAGGAATAATGCTTGACTATCCCTCCAACGATGGTCAGCCCCCAGAGGATCTGGTACAGCGAAGCTATAAACATGGTACAGGAAACTTTTACCCAGCGTTTTACCCTGAGCAAAAACAGCAGGCGCTGGGGAGATACCTTCTCATAGGTACGCCCTTCCAGAAATATCCTGCTTACGATTACTGTAAACATGTTGGTGAAGAAAAACCACCACAAAAACGCAAATAAAAAGCTGGCGATGATAAAAAGAACCAACGTTGCTTCCGTTGACCGGACTACAGAACGTACCGCCATAAGCGCCGTCGCGATCATCTCTCCCGATTCAATCTGGTTGACCGCCGCGGCCAACACCCCTCTGCTTCTTCCTAACACAGCGTTCTCACTATCAGAGTCTTCCGCTTGCTTTTCTAATTCCCTGGAAGCGGCCCTGCTTTCTTCCTTCTCTCCCATGACCGCTTCCGCGATCACCGTGCTCATTTCTGGCTTCTCCGGCACGACTCCGGTAGAGACCTCCTGGACGGCCGCTTCTTCCGAGGGCGTAAACACCGCCCCAATGCTTCCTGTCGTTTCCGATCCAAGATAGCTTGCCGCCAGACACAAAACAACAAAAAACCAGTAATGGCGTTTCAGAGACCGCCTGGCCTGCCGCTTCAGTTCTTTCCGCTTCACTCTCATCCCGCGTTTCCCCCACTTCCCATACGCCTATATGGATTTCGATAGTGACATTATAGCCTTCTCGATAAAATCCGTCAATTCTTACCTTTTTTCTCTTCTAATTCCGCAAATTTCGCGGCCATAGTGGGGTTTTTTCTGGTCAGCTTTTTTATGGTCAGGTCTTCGGCTTTGTTATTGGCAAGCCGCAGGTTGTTTTCTGAAGAAAGCAGCGCTTCCTTCGTCTTCTGCAGATGATCGATGGTTTTGTCGATTTCATCGATGGCGCGCTGAAACCGCTCGCTGGCAATCCGGAAATTTCTGGCGAATTTCTCCTTAAACTCGTTCATGTCCTCCTCAAAATGGGAGATGTCGATATTCTGGTTCCGGATCACCTCCAGCTGCTGCCGGTACTCCAACGCGTTGGCGGCCGCGTTCCGCAGGATTGTGATCATGGGGATAAAAAACTGGGGACGGATCACATACATCTTCGGATAGCGGTGGGATACATCCACGATCCCTTGATTATAAAGCTCATTGTCCGGCTCTAAAAGAGATACCAGCACCGCATACTCACAGTTCTTTTCACGGCGGTCCTTGTCCAGTTCTTTGAAGAAATCCTCATTCTTCTTTTTCGTAGCGGTCTCATCCATCTCATTTTTCATCTCAAACATAATGGAGATAAATTCCGTGCCTTCCGGGTCTGTCTCACGATAAATGTAGTCCCCTTTGCTCCCTGTCCGCGCATCGTTGTCTTTCTCAAAATACGCATGCTGAAAGCCAGTAGCCCGCAACTTGTTAAACTCCGTCTCGCAATGGACCTCCAGGCTCTCCCCGATCATCTTTGTGGACTGGCGGGCTTTAAAATCCTTGTAATAGGCGATCATTTCATCTTTCATTTTCAACTGTTCTTCATAGTTTTCCTTCAGCGACTGCTGTTTCAGCTGATTTTCCTTCTCGCCGGAATCCATCTTCGCCTGAAGCCGCATGATCTGTGTATCCTTTGCGGCCAGCTCCCGCTCTTTCCCAGCTATCCGCTCTGCCAGTTCCTTTTCCTTTTCCGCCGCTGCTTTCTCTATCTCCAACTTCCTTACATTCTCTTCCGCTTGAAGCTTCGTCTCCAACTCTTTGATCCTGGCTTCCTGCCGGCTGATCGTCTCACTGAATTTCTGTTCCGTCTTCGTCTGGGCCAATTCCTCCGCAGACTTCTTCTCCTGCCGAAACTGAACCTCCCGCTCCCGGATCTCTTTCTCAAATTCCTTGTCCCTAACCTGCTTAACGATAGCGGCATAGCCGGATTCATCCACCTGGAACACCTCGCCGCATTTAGGGCATTTGATTTCCTGCATAAAGTCTCCTCCTTGTCTGACTAACATGGTATAAGTGTAACATAAAACATAAAAGAGGACGTAGCCTTTTTAAACTTTACTACGTCCCAAATTCACTTTTGCCCTGTACCTTTTTGCCCTTTGGGGTGTACCCGTTTATATCTCCAGCACGTCCTCCCACTCTTCATCGGTCAGCCGCTCTACATACCACACGGGATCTATATCGTCCTCGGAGGGGATTATATGATTGGAGACGTACTGGAATCCGCCGTTTTCCAGCGGGCGCACGGTCACCTGGCTGCTCAGGGCTTTTTCTGTATTTTCTTCCGGCCAGACTGCCTCTACGGTGAGGGTCAGGGTTCCGTCTTGGTTTTTCTGGTAATCGACTACCTCCGGGATCGGCGTATAGGGGGTAAATCCGCAGTCGAACATCCCTCTTGGACGGTATTGATATGTTTTTGACTGTTCATCGAAGGTCATCCTTTCCCGCAGTTCTTCCGGCTCAACGGAAAGGAAAGCTGTAAAGACCTGCTGAATCTGTTCCTCTGGTATGTTATAGATCTGGCCTTCATAAGCCAGGTCGTAACCTGTCTGTTTTCCGTATTTCATTTCATAAAAGATTTCGTACAGATCGTAAAAATCCAGACTTCCGTAATCCTCCTCGCTCCAGTCGGTAATAAACAGCTGATTCAATCCATACCCCACAGGCTTGATGTATTTCCGGTTATATTCTCTGCAGGTCTCATCTATCGGCAAAACGCGCATCTCCGTATATCCCGAATCTCCATCGTACCCTTCCGGCTGGTACCTCTCAAAAAACAGCCATCCTTTTTCCGTATAATTCCAGCTATGAGCTCTGTACTCTTCTGCAACCTGCGCTTTTGGCTCCCCATCTTTCCAGGAAACCACAGTATTGGTCACATACAGTTCCCCATTCTCTGTCTGAAGATCATACCTGGCCAGTCCGCCATTATCCATCACCGCTAGTATCACCGCTTCCCCAGATTCTTTCTTTCTCCCCTTTTCACAGAGTTTCTCAATCTTTTCCGGATGTTCCATATTCAATTCTCCATCAAAGTCTACTGCTGTATGGCCGTCTCCAGCCAGCTTTTCTACGATCTTTTGGACTGTTTTTAAATCATTTAAGTTTCCTTCCTTTTGGGCAGTCTCATAAATCTCTCTATAAGATCCCGCAATCTTTTCTGTCTCATCACATAGTGTTTTTTGTCCTTTTCCTTTTGTGTCGCTCCTGTCTCTTTCATCAGTCCGACTAAAAACTGCCATCAGACCCGCAACTGCTGCGATAACAAACACTGCGCATATTATTTTCTTTTTCATTTCTTGACCGCACCTCATTTCTTACATATGTAATATTTCTACCCAAAAAATATGCGGTCAAACTTCGACCGCTATATAACTCCTTGTCCAAATCTTACATCAGTAAGATTTAAATGTCAATGAATTCTTTCCAACTCTATCAGCGTTCTGCGATATAACGCTTCTGTCTCCCGGTCATAACAGGAAAAAACCACTGCCATTAGGCTCTCCAAGTGCTCCGCCTTCCACCTTAGCACCGTTTCTGCCGCTACCCAAACCGCCTCTTCCGGCGGATATCCATATACTCCTGTAGAGATTGCCGGAAACGCGATGCTGCGGATTCCATATTTATCCGCAAGTTCCAAACTATTCCAATAACAATTCCTTAAATCGTCCCGATCCTTCGCCTTTCCAGAATATACCGGCCCAACCGTGTGGATCACATAATCCGCGGAAAGCTGATATCCTCTGGTAATCTTCGCCTCCCCTGTCTTACAGCCATGCAGGGTACGACATTCTTCCAAAAGTCTGGGGCCCGCCGCACAATGGATCGCCCCGTCCACACCGCCGCCGCCCAGCAGGCTCTGATTCGCCGCGTTTACAATGCACTGGCAGTCCAGTCTGGTAATATCTCCGCAATCCAGATAAATGCCGTCTCCAGCTTCCTCCCTGCCCTTCCAAGCTCGAACCTCCATAATATCCTCCCTACCTTTTCTTCTTCCAGTGACATACAAGACCGACCCCCAGTCCCAAAACCGCGGGACAGACCCAGCCAAATCCCAGGTTCGCGAAAGGAAGCAGGCTTGCCGCCTTCTCTCCTATTTGAGAAATATGCAGAAATTCCGCCGCCTCTTCCGGCAGCGCGTTTAAGAAATCCACAACAGCCGCGGCTCCCGTAAATATAGTCACCCACAGATAGACCACATGGTCGTTTTCAAAAAACCTGCCGCACAGGGTCAGGATGATCAGGGTCACCGTCAGCGGATAAAGGAACATCAGTACCGGCACAGAATAAGCAATGATCGTATCCAGCCCAGTATTCGCGATCGCGAAAGAAGCGATCGTAAACACCAGCGTCCACACACGGTAAGATGGACCAGCCGGAAAGATCTTCTCAAATATAGCGCTGCAGCTTGTCACCAACCCTACGGCTGTTTTCAGACAGGCCAGCGTTCCTGCCGCCGCCAGGATCAAAATTCCAAGCGTCCCAAAGTAATAATCCGAAATCAAAACAAAAGCATCCCCGCCGTTTGCGGCCGCAGGAAAGACTCCCCTGCTCTGAGCGCCCACCATGGTCATAAGCACATAGATCACTCCCATGAGGATCGCTGTGAAAGCCCCCGCTTTTACCGTATTCTTCGCGATGGCGCCCGGTTTTTCCACTCCTAGTCCCCGGATCGCATTGACAACGATCATCCCAAAAGCTAAACCTGCCAAACCATCCATTGTATTATATCCTTCCAGGAAGCCCTTAAAAAACGGATGGGACACATATTCCTCGATCGGCTGGATTTGGGATATACTTCCCATTGGCGCCGTCAGCGCCCGAATCACCAACACTCCCAAAAACAGCAGGAATAAAGGCGTCAACACTTTTCCTACCCAAGTTAGAATCTCGCCCGGCCGAAGCGAAAAAAACAAAACCACCGCAAAAAAGGCCAAAGAGAAAACTCCCAAAGCCAACTTCTGACTGCCCTCCGGCAAAAGAGGCGCAAGCCCTATGGTAAAAGAAACAGTAGCACACCGCGGGATCGCAAAAAAAGGACCAATAGTCAAATGCAGAGCGCAGGTAAAAAAGAGTCCGTATCTTCTCCCTACTCTGCCGCTCAGCTCCAGCATACTATTTTCCTGACTGATTCCCAGCGCCGCGACTCCAAGGATCGGAATCCCTACTCCTGTAATGACAAATCCTGCCGCCGCCTGCCACATATGCGCTCCTGACAGTTGTCCCATAGAAATCGGGAAAATCAGATTTCCCGCCCCAAAAAGTAGTCCAAACAGCATACTGGCCACTACCAGAATCTGCCGACTGTTTAATTTCCCCTCCACCTTTTGTCTCCTTCCTCTGTCTGCATATAATCTGCAGTCCT
Organism: Lachnospiraceae bacterium KGMB03038; assembly: GCA_007361935.1. Taxonomy (NCBI): domain Bacteria; kingdom Bacillati; phylum Bacillota; class Clostridia; order Lachnospirales; family Lachnospiraceae; species Lachnospiraceae bacterium KGMB03038. Next base: position 2,212,667 of record CP041667.1, read on the forward strand.
CTCATAATCATGACATTTTCTCTATTATAACACTGGTATCCAAATGCCACAACGGTAGATTAGAAACGAAATCTGAACATCCGCGAAAAATTTTCTTGACACTCTTAAATAATCCGTGATAGAATTTCTGCAAATAAGATATTGCGAAAACCGTTGAAGCGGAGATCAAAGCAGTCATGCGCGCACAGAGAGTCCGGGAAGGTGAGAGCCGGGTGGAAATGCAGTCTGCCAAATGGACCGCTGAGGGCACAGTCAAAAGGCTTTGGCCTGAGTATTCTGTGACGTGCAGGCATACGTCAGTTGCCGGGGATATGTCAGTATCCTGCTAAGCGCATGGGGTTCCCCATGAATCAAGGTGGCACCGCGGATTTGTTTTACCGTCCTTGACAGAATTTTCTGTCAGGGATTTTTTATTTTCCAGGATTCACATTCAAACGCTTCTTGACATACCCCTGACAGACACACCAAGAAATGGAGGTCAAACACTATGATCAAAGAAGCTATCATCAAACTATCACAAAAACAAGACTTGACTTATGAGGAAGCTGAACAAGTAATGGATGAGATTATGGAGGGAAAAGCGTCCGACGTACAGAAATCCGCTTACCTCACCGCCCTTTCCCTGAAAGGCGAAACCATTGACGAGATCACTGCCTCTGCCGCCGGTATGCGTTCCCACTGCATTAAGCTGCTTCACAACGTAGACGCTCTGGAAATCGTAGGAACCGGCGGAGACGGAGCCAACTCCTTTAACATCTCTACCACCGCGGCTATGGTCATTTCGGCAGCCGGTGTACCGATCGCAAAGCACGGCAACAGAGCCGCCTCTTCCAGAAGCGGAGCCGCTGATGTACTGGAAGCCCTTGGTGTCAACATCAATCTTCCTCCTGAACGCAGCGCCCAGTTACTGCAGCAGATCCATATCTGCTTTCTGTTCGCTCAGAATTACCATATAGCCATGAAGCATGTTGCCCCGATCCGCCGGGAACTGGGAATCCGGACTGTTTTCAATATCTTAGGTCCTCTCTCGAACCCGGCCGGCGCCAATATGGAATTAATGGGCGTCTATGAAGAAGAACTAGTGGAGCCTTTGGCCCAAGTTATGGGCAAACTTGGCGTTGCCAGAGGTATGGTAGTCTACGGTCAGGATAAGCTGGATGAAATTTCCATGAGCGCTCCAACATCTATCTGCGAAATCCGGAACGGATGGTTCCAGTCCTACGAGATCACCCCGGAACAGTTTGGATATGACCGCTGCGGCAAAGAAGATCTGGTCGGAGGCACACCAGAGGAAAACGCCCGTATCACTCTGGATATCCTAACCGGCAAAGAGCGTGGAGCAAAACGCCGCGCCGTCTGCCTGAATGCCGGGGCGGCCATCTATATTGCCGGGAAAGCTTCCACCATGGCCGATGGTGTAAAACTTGCGGAACAGCTTATTGACAATGGGACCGCGGGAAAGAAATTAGAACAGTTCCGGGAGGAAAGCCAGCGATGAACATTTTAGAAACTATTACCGACCGTACCCGCCAGCGGATCTTGGAGGAGAAAGCCCAAACCCCTCTTTCTCTAGTCCGATCCAGGGCAGAGGAAATCCGCCGCCGGGAAATCGCCGGAGAGATACCCTCTTTTGAGAAAGCCCTTTCTCAAAAAGGATTATCTTTTATCTGCGAGGTAAAGCGAGCTTCCCCATCCAAAGGGCTGATCGCTCCTGATTTCTCGTATCTTGCTATCGCCAAGGATTATGAAGCGGCTGGAGCGGCGGCTATCTCCTGCCTTACGGAGCCCTATTGGTTCCAGGGCAGCGATATGTATTTGAAAGAAATCACAGAACAGGCCTCCATTCCTGTCTTACGCAAAGATTTCACCTGCGACGAATACATGATCTACCAGGCGAAAGCCCTCGGCGCTTCCGCCATATTACTGATCTGCTCTGTACTGGAAGAAGGCGCCCTGCGGGCTTTCTTGGAACTCTCCAGGGAACTTGGCCTTGCCGCCCTTGTAGAGGCCCATGATCCAAAGGAAATTCTGCTGGCCAAACGCTGCGGCGCCCGGATCCTGGGCGTCAACAACCGGAATCTGCGGGATTTCACAGTGGATATCCACCACAGTGAACGTCTCCGCTCCCTGGCCGGCCCAGATATGATCTTCGTCTCAGAAAGCGGCGTCCACAGCCTTCAAGACTTGAATCCGCTGCTGGAAAACGGCACGGATGCCGTATTGATCGGCGAATATCTGATGCGGGCCAAAGACCGGAAGAGAGCTCTTAAGGAACTGCGGGCCAAGGCGCGGGAGAGGAATGCCGGGAAGGAGGAATGCCAATGACAAAGGTCAAGATCTGCGGACTTTGCCGCAGGGAGGACATTGACTACATCAACCAGACCAGACCGGATTACTGCGGATTTATCGTTGATGTCCCCTTTAGTTCCCGGAGCGTCTCTCCAGAACAACTGTCCCGGCTTGGGGCAGAACTAGACAGGGCCGTCTGCCCGGTAGGCGTTTTTGTCAACGCCCCACCCAAGCTCGTAGCCCATCTGCTGAATGAGCGCCTGATCCATATTGCCCAGCTCCACGGGCAGGAAAACGAAACTTATCTTGAGACGGTCCGTTCTCTGTGCGGCAGTTCTCAAAAGCCTGTCCTTTGGAAAGCATTTTCCATCTCCTGCCGGCAGGACTTGGATCTGGCGCGAAAAAGCAGCGCGGATATGATTCTTCTGGACCACGGGCGAGGCGGCAGCGGCCGGCAGTTTGACTGGAGCCTTCTGGCTTCGCCTCCCGCCGGATTTACCAGGCCCTATATCCTGGCCGGCGGCCTCAGTCCCGCCAATATTCCAGAAGCCATCCGCCGATACCGGCCCTGGGGCATCGATCTTAGCAGCTCAGTGGAGACAAACGGATATAAAGATGTATCAAAAATCAAGGCAGCGATCGCTGCGGTAAGGAGTGTAAAATTATGAGTAAAGGAAGATATGGCGTTCACGGCGGCCAGTATATCCCTGAGACCCTGATGAACGCGGTAAACGAACTGGAAGAAGCTTATAACTATTACAAAAACGACCCTCAATTCAACCAAGAACTGACCCAGCTTCTCAATGATTACGCGGGACGGCCTTCCCGCCTCTACTATGCCGCAAGGCTGACCGAAGATCTGGGCGGCGCTAAGATCTATCTGAAGCGGGAAGACTTAAACCACACAGGCGCCCACAAGATCAACAACGTTCTAGGGCAGGTCCTGCTGGCCAAAAAAATGGGCAAGACCAGGATGATCGCCGAGACAGGCGCCGGCCAGCACGGTGTCGCCACAGCCACGGCGGCGGCATTAATGGGACTGGAGTGTGAGGTGTTCATGGGTGAGGAAGACATCCAGCGGCAGGCGCTCAACGTCTACCGGATGCGCCTGCTGGGCGCCGCCGTCCATTCTGTCACTACCGGAACCGGCACCCTAAAAGATGCGGTTTCCGAGACCATGCGGGAATGGACCCGCCGGATCGACGACACCCATTATGTATTAGGTTCCTGTATGGGACCGCACCCGTTTCCAGAGATCGTACGGGATTTTCAGTCTGTGATCTCCCGTGAGATCAAAGCGCAGATCTTGGAAAAAGAAGGCCGGCTGCCCGACGCTGTCCTGGCCTGCGTAGGCGGCGGCTCCAACGCCATCGGCGCATTTTATCATTTTATCGAAGACAAAGACGTACGCCTCATCGGGTGCGAAGCGGCTGGAAGAGGCATTGATACCGCTCAGACGGCAGCCACCATTGCTACCGGAAGGCTTGGCATTTTCCACGGTATGAAGTCCTATTTCTGCCAGGATGAATACGGGCAGATCGCTCCGGTCTATTCCATTTCCGCCGGACTGGATTACCCCGGCATCGGACCGGAACACGCTAATCTCTACGACACCGGCCGGGCTGAATATGTAGCCGTCACCGATGACGAAGCCGTGGAAGCATTCGAATACCTGGCCCGCCTGGAAGGCATTATTCCGGCTATCGAAAGCGCACATGCTGTAGCACACGCCCGGAAGATCGCGCCCCAAATGGGCAAAGACCAGATCATCGTTATCAACATTTCCGGAAGAGGCGACAAAGACTGCGCCGCCATCGCAAGATACAGAGGGGAGGATATTTATGAGTAATATTCAGAAAGCATTTGAAAACAAGAAAGCGTTTATTCCATTTATCACCTGCGGGGACCCGGACCTAGAGACCACGGAAGCTTTGGTCTGCGCACTGGAGGAAGCCGGCGCCTCCCTGATCGAGCTTGGGATCCCTTTCTCCGATCCCACCGCAGAAGGTCCTGTCATCCAGGGCGCCAATATCCGAGCTCTTTCCGGCGGCGTGACAACAGACAAGATCTTCCAGATGGTGGAAAGAATCCGCAGACGCACTCAGATTCCCCTGGTGTTCATGACCTATGCCAATGTGGTATTCTCCTATGGCACAGAAAGATTTATCAGACGAGCATCACAGATCGGCATGGACGGACTGATCCTGCCGGACGTGCCGTTTGAGGAAAAAGAAGAATTCGGCAGCGTTTGCCGCAACTACGGATTGGATCTGATCTCTTTGATCGCTCCCACCTCCCTTGAGCGTATCCGAAACATTGCTAAGGAAGCCTCCGGCTTTGTATACTGCGTTTCCTCCCTGGGCGTTACGGGGACCAGAGAGTCTATCACCACGGACGTGAAGGCCATGGTCGATCAGGTAAGAGCGAACACATCTATCCCTTGCGCAGTAGGATTTGGAATCTCCACACCAGAACAGGCGGGACAGATCGGGGCACTGTGCGACGGCGTCATCGTCGGAAGCGCAATCGTGAAGCTCTGCGGGCAGTACGGACGCTCCTGCGTGCCTTATGTAGCTGAATATGTGGAGGAAATGGTCCGCAGGCTCTAAAAAGGTACAGGGCAAAACGCAATTGGGGACGTAGCCTTTTTGCAAAAGGCTACGTCCCCAATTAAAAGTTTAACAATTAATCATTTCCAACAACCTGGAGGTCTTTTGGATATTTTGTCAATACTTCACATCCATCTTCTGTTACGATAACAAGGTCTTCGATTCTGACTCCCACATCGTCTTTCAGATAGATTCCTGGCTCGATTGAGAAGCACATTCCTGGCTCTGCGATCAGATCACAGGAAGCACTTGCCTCTGGCGGCTCATGTACAGTCATTCCTACGCCGTGTCCGGTACGGGTCAGGAATTTGTCGCCGTATCCAGCGTCAGAGATGACTTTACGCGCTACTGCGTCGATATCGCTCATCTTTACGCCTGGTTTTACGAAATCGATAGCTGCCTGCTGAGCTTCTTTTACGATCTCGTATACTTTTCTGTGCTCTTCGCTTACAGATTTGTAGAATACGGTACGGGTCATATCGCACCAGTAGTTGTTGATCGGCGCCCACAGGTCAAACAGAACCGCGTCTCCTTCTTTCAGGGTCTCGCCTGCTACCGCGCCATGGTGCGGCTCAGCGGCGTTCTTGCCATAGCATACATACTGAAGCTGCATATCCTGTACGGCTCCATTTGCTTCGAAGAACTCTTCGATCATGTCAGAAAGCTGTTTCTCATCCAAGCTTGGATCAATGTGGTTGATGGCAAATTCAACAGCCATATCGTTTACACGGGCAGCGTTGCGCAGAAGTTCTTTCTCCTGCTCATCTTTGTGTGCCTTACACCAGTCAACGCAATCAGAACCAAGTACCGGAATAATGTCATCCCTCTCCTGCAGAACAGAGATTGTATGTTTGGTATCCCAGTTTTTGTCAAATCCAACTTTGCCCGGCTGAAGTTCAGCAGCGATCATTGCATATGGATTCTCGCCGTCAGCGTAGTAATGCATAGTGATTCCATCGATCGGCTCAACACAGAACAGATTATTCATAAATGCATGAATCTCTCCGCTGTCTTTGATCAGGATGGCGCCGCAGCGCTCCATCGGATTTACGAAGATTCCTACCAGATAAAAGATAGACGGATCATCCGCTACCAGAATCTGAGTAAGACCCTCTTTCTTCATGTTTTCAATTACTCGATCAAACCGTTCTTTGTTCATCATAATACCTTCCCTCCAATCTTATGATTTTGATTATGATATGGTTTGAAAAATAAATAGCATATTTAATTATTCTGCTTTCTGTTCTCTTAATTTTGCAAGTTCCGCGCGGCGTTCTTTTGTCATTCCGCGGAAGATCAGAACTGCGACAAGACCGATAGCCAGAAGTACCAAGAAACCAGTGAACATATAACGGTATCCGCTTACACCCTCGAAGGTAGACAGGCACCAGCCGTTAAACAGAGGCATAATACTTTCTGCGCCGTATCCAAGAGGCGTAATAATAAAGGTTGCAGCACCCATGATCTCTACCGGATAGTTTCCTTCCTCCATGATCGCATAGTGCAGCGCCTGTGCGGAATACATAGACATACAAAGAATTCCGATAAAGATGATCAGCAGCCACAGAAGGGTCATGGTCTGAGGCATGAGCAGCAATCCTGCTACACCAACCATCATCAGGATGATATCGATCATCATCATAAGAGAAAGTCCCTTGCGGTCCGCGATCTGTCCGCCTGCCCAGCATCCAACAAAACGGAAACCGTTTGCCGCGTATCCCATGATACTTGCCAGTGCCGCAGACATACCAAAAGCAGCCGTACAATAAGGAACAACATATGTATAACTTACGATAACGCCATAAGTTGCGAACATAACGATTACCAACAGCCATGTGGTAGGCATTTTCAGGACACGCAGTACCTGACGGCCAAAATTCGTTTCACCTTTTTCTTTTTCAATCTTCTTGAAATCCGGAATTTTATTCCGCAAAGCAAAGTAGCAGATCACACCAACGATGATAGCCTCTGCACAATAGAAAACGATCAGTCCAGACATTCCAAGCTCATCGCCTACTACGTTACAGGCCGCTGTAAAGGCGGCAACCAGGATCAAACCAGAGGCAAAGTTCAGGACGCCACGTCCCATATCAAACAAAGCATAACCTCTGGCCTGCTCTTCTGGCCGACAGAGTACACGCAGTACTTTCATCAACGGGTTCCAGAATGTCAATACAGAAGTAATACCCCAGATCGCATAGATAGCTATATGGATTGGGAACGCAGGTTTAGTAAGAAGGATCAGGCCAACGGCACCTGTTACGATCAGCGATCCAGGTACAACGATCTTCAGCGGCGCACGGTCCGCTACCCATCCACCTAAACAGTAACCAACAATTGTTAAAGCGCCGTAAGCGCTGCCCAGCATACCCATCTGCAAGTCGCTGATTCCAAAATAAGCTACATAAGCGTCATAATAGTAACTCCGGAAATACGGCAGAAGATACACACTCATACCAGCCAGGGCAATCAGCAAGATCAACGCTCTGTTTTTCTTGTATCCAGCAGTCTCCATAAAATTCTCTCCTCCTTCAGGATTGCCTTCTTGAACCGACTTTATTTCGTTCATCTGCAGCTGTCCGATAGGTCGATTACAAAGCAATATTTGTTTCTTCTATTATGGCATGTTAAGTCGATTTGTCTAATTATCTGATTTTTCTTTAAAATCATCTTTTTATATATTTTTTTCTTTTTAAGAATTTTTCATCGTCAAATGCGGCGATTGATAAATTTTCAACAATTCTGTTTTTAACTTTCATAGATTTTTGTACTTTAAAGCAATTTTTGTTGAAATTTTATCGTTTTCTAGTAAAATAGTAAGAAGATTTATCACTAAATACCAAAAGGAGGTCTTGGCCATGACACCCAGTGAACACGTTGGTTCCAGAATCAAGTTATATCGGAAGCATAAGCATCTCACCTTGGAAGAATTTTCAAAAATGATCTCGCGAAGTCCTTCTACTGTTTCAAAATATGAGTCTGGGAAGATCATTATTGACGTAGAGACGCTTTTTGAGGTTGCCACAGCTTTGAATATTTCCGTCAATCAGTTGATGGACTATACTCCACCTCATGAAATTTCAACCCCTGCTCAGAATACAACCGGAAATTTCTTTCGTCAGGCAAACCTTTTTTATATGTATTCCTGGTTTGGCGCGGAAAAAAGATTTTATGTCTGTGCTCTTGAGATCATCCGCAATGCGTTTGAAGATAATCAACGTGATAAGATCATCCTCTATTATGATATTGAGAGCACTAAGAATTATTCAAAATCAAAATTTATCTATAATGGGACGATCTCTTATTTTGAGTCTCATGTAACAATGAGAATGGAAAACCCCTATAACAGCGGGGATCGGATTTTCATTTACGCAAAATCTCCGTTCCACATACTGGGTACTTCCAATGGGCTGCTGCTTGGCATCTCGGAATCCCTCCGGAGCCCAACTTCCTTCAAAGTGATCTTCTCCCAGAGCGCTCTGAAAGAAGACGAAGAATTGAAGGCCGGATTGAATATCTCTTCTAAAGAAGTAATTGCGGATATCCGCCGTACCAACTGCTTGATGGTATATTGATCATTTGGGTACAGGGCAAAATGCATTTTGGTACACCCTAAAACGCGATTGGGGACGTAGCCTTTTTGCAAAAGGCTACGTCCCCAATCGCGTTTATGCATCCGGATCTGGATAATAATTCACTTCGCTCCCCACATCCTGGAACATGTTCAGCGGAACGCCCGATATATACTCCATCCCCAGCCGGTCAGGCGCCAGGGTATACCGGTAAACGCACTCCATATTCATGGCCTCGCCGTTCAGCGAATTGGTAGGAAAGTTCAGGCTCACCCGGTCTTCTTCCCCATCGCTCTCCAACGTATAAGTCCCACTGGCCAGTATATCCGGCTCACTTCTATAAAGGCCATGCATATACTCTACCCGCCCGTCCGGATAGAAATCCAATGTGCTGATATATGTATGCCCTTCTATATCCTGGGTCTGATAGGACCAATGATGCCCATCGATACTCGCCGGGACATAAGGCTGGTTCTCCACGATGCTGAATTCGAAATTATTATCGGACAATACATTGATCCTTATTTGAAGATCGTCTTTATACCAGAGGTATTCCATCCCACCGTTGTCCTCATTCCGAAAACGCGCTTCCCTGCCGTATCCGCGGCCCAGCATATAAGTATTCAGCTTCTTGACACATTCTGTAGAATCCACCGGGATTGTCCCTTTGATAGTCTCTCCATTCTCACCTTGACTCGGATAGTCTTGGGCAACCGGATCATAGAAACTACAGTACGCCTCACCTGTTTGGTCCCAAACATTCAGCGCATTCATCTCCGGAAGGCCAAAAAACTCCCCCGGTCTCGGAACATCTGTGCCAGTGAAGCACACTTCATAAGGTTCCAGTGTCACTTCCCCCGGTTTCCGGGCCCGATCAAAATTTTCTTCCTCTGACTGTTCTTTCTTGGTCTCTTCTTTTCCAGAATCTTCTTTCTTCGTTTCTGTTCCCTCCGTCTGGGCAACCTGGGCTTCCTTCTGCTGATTCTTTTCCACCAGAACGCCTGTCATCACTCCGCCGGCTCCCCCAAGTCCGATCACCGCCGCCGCGATCAGGATTTTTACCGCAAGGCTTTTCCCTGTGGCGCCCGCGGCCGTCTTGGCGGCTGCTCCTGCCGCCATCCCAGCAGCTATTTTTCCCGCCGCTCCTGCTGCTCCAGTTCCTGCCGCGCCCGCAGATGCTCCGGCGCCAGCGCCTGTGCCCGCTGCCATTCCAGCACTACCTTCTGCAAAAGCCTGGATTCCGCTCTCAACCGCCTGCAGGACTCCCGGATGGAAGGTACCCGCCGCCTGGGCCTCCACATTCTTGAACAGGAACAGCAAAAATGGAACCGGAGCCAGCCCATAGAGCTTTGTCCCTTGTTTCTCCAGAGTATTGACTGAGGCTTCGATCTTCCTCCGTCCATAGAGCAGCCGGGACTTTACCGTATTCTCGCTGATTCCCAGATTCCCGGCGATCTCCCGCACACTCATCTGATCGTAGTAGTACATCTCGACCACGACTCTCTGCTCTGGATTGAGACCCGCCAGGATTTCCCGCATAAGCCGGGCCGTCTCCCTTTGATCCAGCATTTCTTCAGGAAGGCTGGCTGTCCGGTCATCCTCGAAATCTACAGGAGCGTCCGCATCTTCTTCCATTTGGGAAAACAGCACCACTTTTTTCTTCCGCAGATGATCCACTCCAAGATTACGGGCGATCCGCTTGATCCATGGCCGGAACTTGTCCGCTTCTCGTAACTGGCCTAAGTTTTGGATGCCCTTTAAATAGGTATCCTGCACCAGATCCAGTACGGTTTCCTCGTCCCGGATCAAAATTTTCAGTGTGGTATATACACAATCATAGGTCCGGATATACAACACAGAAATCGCATCCGGATCTCCCTTTTGCGCCCGCTCCAAAAGCTCTTCTGAAAATCCCTGCTCCTCGCCGCAGAGAGGACAGAACTTTGAATTGTCTGGAATGATTTTTTTACAATGAAAGCATTTCATAACCTTTCCCCCTCGTTCTTCATTCAAGTTGATTATAGCAGACTTTATCCGCTTAAGAAACTAAATCCGCCCAAAGCAGCGGCTTCTATCTTCCAGACGAAGAACAAGGAAGAAAGGTTTTAACTTTTTCACATTTTTTTCACCGCCGATACCGGGCAGTGTTCAAAACAGCTTCCGCAATGCAGGCAATGCTCCTGTCGGATCACAAACGGCTGTCCCGGCTGGATACAGCTCTGGGGACAGTGTTCCATGCAGGTGCCGCAGCCGATGCAGTCCTCCCCGATCTGAAACCCTTTTCTGATAACACCGTTCCCATCTTCATTTTCCTCTCCGATCTGATAGCTTTCCCGGAAAATAGGCCGCACTCCCAGGTTGAAATACTCGATCCGCGCCTTCCGGATCACAAATACAATGCCAATTTCTCTGCTATCCCCCGGATATACATTGGCAAGATAGGGCTGTTCCTCAAAAATCCTGTCTATCCACATCTTCTGCTCTTCTTCCGGCGCCGCTTCCGCTCTGGCGGAGAGACTGATCATCTCCTTGTATCTGGTATAGCCCAGGATCTGTACCCGCCCATCAGACAAAAGCTCTTGACAGAAATCCTTTCCCCTGGCGGTAAAAAAATAAATCCCATCCGGCTCATAGTGGATGGCGCTGATGTTCCGCACTTGGGGAGCGCCGTTTCTATCCACCGTGGCAAAAGCCAGGACTCCTACATACTGCAGTTTCTGTAAACAAGTTTTTGCATCCATCCTGAATTTCTCCTTTTTCTATCCATTTTCCATCGATACCGTTATTTACGCTGATACGTTCACCACGATCTTTCCATTGACAGTGCCTTCCTCTAACGCGGTACATGCCTCTTTGATCTGCGCGAAGTCAAAACACGCGCCTACACGGGGCGTCAGTTCATGCGCTTCCAGAAAGCGAAAGATCCGCTCCACCGCCTCCTGGGTAGGCCAATTACTGTGGAATCCGGTAAGATATACTCCATTCGGAATCTCTTTGATGGGATCAAAACCATCCAGACCAAAAACGCCTCCAAGAACGCCCGTATTGCAGACGATGCCGCCCGGTCCTACACAATGCAGCGTATCGCGGAGAGTCTTAGGACCTACCAGCTCCAATGCCTTCATTACGCCGCCTGCTTTTTCTTTCTCCGCGGCCAGATACCTGTTTCCCGCAAGACTGCCTGTGTCAAGGATCGCCTCATCTGCATCTGATAGCAGGTTCAGCTTGCCTTCTCTATGAGTCGTTGCGATCACCCGGCAGCCTAAGGCTTTTGCCATCTGGATCGCCGCGTATCCCAGGGCGCAGGTCCCTCCCCGCACCAGAAGCACATCCGCAGGCTTTAAGTCCAAACATTGGAACAAAGAACCCCAGGCGGTAAAATAGGTCTCCGGCACGGCGGCAAGCAGGATCCAGGGCAGGCTGGATGACACTTCGAATACGTGATGGGCAGGAAGCAGGGCATACTGGGCGTAGCTTCCATGAAAACTGCGTCCCATACCTCCCATGAAGGCCGCCACCTTCTGTCCCGTCTCAAACCGGCTGTCGGAAGGATCCGCGACCTCTCCCACGCACTCAATACCGGGGATGATGGGTTTCTGGATATAATCTGCCCGGATCTCGCTCTGTCTTAAAATCTGCTCCGAATAGTTCATCCCAAAAGCCTTCACTTTCACCAGCACCCATCCAGGCCTTACTTCCGGTATCGGAAAGTCTGTCAGCTTCACCTCTTCCGCCCTTGTGGGCTCCATCAGCACAACCGCTTTCATCAACTTAGGGGTCATACCTGTACCTCCTTCCAGCACTGAGGATCTGCCGCGTAAAAATTTCCATCCCGGCCGCTGGCCACCGCGGGACAGCCGCGGCACCATGCCAGAAGCTCACATTTGGCACATTTCTCAAACTTCTGGTAATCCCGGTACCGCTCCATCTGACAGATCCAGACGTCTGCGATCCGATCGGTAAATACATTTCCCACCTTGCTGTTCTGGACTCTCCGGCAGGCATAGATATCTCCTGTGGGAAGGATGGTCAGATGACAGTTGCCGCAGTTGCACCCTCCGTAGATCATGCCCTCCTGTGCCGTGTCCGGGATTTTAAACGCGCCCGTCTCATATTCATACAACGTCCAAAGATGGTCCTTTTTATTAAAATAGGTCTGGCATCCCGCCGCCTCATATTCTTTGAATTTCCGGTCGCAGTCCTCCAAAAGTTTCCGGTACCGCAGCGGGGCAATACCAACGTCTTTTTCCTCACTGGTCGGGCAGTATCTTGCAAAAGCGAACACATCTGCCCCATGAGCCGCCACGGCGTCAATGATATCCGGAATCTCATCAATGTTGGTGCCGGAAACTGTGGTCATGATCACAGAACGGATTCCCGCCTTTTTGATACAAGCGATCTTCTCCAAAGTAATATCAAAGCTTCCCGGCTTGCGGAACCAGTCGTGGGTTTCCCTCATGCCGTCTAAGGAAAGCTGATATTTCTCGCAGCCATATTCCTTCATCTTCTTACAGACTTTGTCGTTTAAGTGAAAGGGATTCCCCAGGATGGTAAAGGGTATCTCATACTCTTTGCAAAGCTTTAGAAGTTTCCAGAAATCCGGGTGCAGGATCGGATCCCCTCCGGTGATGTAAAAATACGGCATCCGGCCGTATACTTTACAGAAATCCAGACAGTTATAAAAGGTCTCCTGAATCTCATCCCAATTCATAGAATCCAGTTTCTTGCAGGTATCCTCAGAGAAAATATAGCAGTGTTTACATCTCTGGTCACATTCGTCTGTAATATGCCATTGAAAAGAAAAATACGGTTTCATAAAAATTTCCTCGCTTTCCATTAGACTTTTGATATCCTCTATCGCAACCGGCCTGGCCGGAGAATCATCTTTCTGCTCCCGGCGGAAATCCGCCGGGAAAGGTTGGAGTATTAGAAAATGTATCCCTTATTTGTCAGCCGCGCCGCAGGCAGATCCACACGCAGACGGCTTATCGCCGGCTCCGCAGGCGGAACCGCACGCGGATGGCTTCTCTTCCGGCTTGTCAGCCGCGCCGCAGGCGGAACCGCACGCGGATGGCTTCTCTTCTGGCTTATCAGCCGCGCCGCAGGCAGAACCGCACGCGGAAGCTGGCGCCTCTTCTGTCTTTTTACTCCATCCAAAGAGATTTGAAAGTGCCATAATCTTTACCTCCGTTTTCTAAAATGTCAAACGCTTTTTTCGTTTGCAGATTCATTGTAACTTAAGATATTACATTAAAAAAGTACGCACTTTTTTCTTACCTGGTCACCAGAAAGTGACTATTGGGAAATTCCGCGGATTTCCCTCATAAAATTTTTCTTGCGCGTTTTTACATATTACACTATAATTTGCATATAACATTCTATTTTGAACTATTGAAGTAAAACGGGGATTTTCTTATGATGACAAAAGAAGAAATGCCGGCCTGTCCGGTGGCAACTACCGTTCAGTTGATCGGAAGCAAATGGAAATTACTGATACTGCGGAATCTTTTTCTGCGGCCTTGGCGTTTCAATGAACTGCGCAAAGATCTGGCGGGCATCAGCCAGAAAGTACTGACCGACAGCCTGCGCGCCCTGGAAGAGGATGGTATCATCACCCGCACAGTCTACCCGGAAGTCCCTCCCAGAGTTGAATACGCCCTTACGCCTCTGGGAGCCTCTATGAAGCCGATCCTGGACGCAATGGAAACCTGGGGTATGGAATATAAAAAGCGGATGCAGTAACTTTGCATCCGCCTTTTTATACTTCTGACACTTTTGCTTTCCTATCTTCGAAGGCTTTTCGCCGGAACTCCGCCCACCAGGGCGCCCGCAGGCACGTCTTTTGTCACCACCGCTCCTGCCGCCACGACGGCGTTATCCGCGATGGTCACTCCGGGAAGGATGGTGGCGTGGGAACCGATCCACACATTTTTACCAATATGGATCGGGGCCGGATGATTGTCGCTCCGGTCTTTTTCTGCCATCCCGTGATTAATGGTAGCCAGCACCACGTGGGAGCCGATCAGCGAGCCGTCTCCAATATAGATCCCTCCCTGATCCTGAAAGTGGCAGCAGCAGTTGATAAATACCTTCTTTTCCACGAAAATATTCTTTCCACAGTCTGTATAGAACGGAGGAAACATAGCAAATGACGCATCCACAGGCCTGCCTGTGATCTGGGCGAAAATCTCCCGCACTTCTTCCGGAGAATGATAAGAACCATTCAATTCTGCCGTCTTTCTCATAGCCTCCTGGGATAACTCATGCATAAGCCTGTGCCCCTCAGAGCCTCCTTTCACCATCTTTCCTTGCCGCATATCTTCTAAAAATTGTTCCATTTCCATTTTGCTTCTCCCTTCTTCCTGTGGCAGATTCTCTCCCACATCAAGCTCTTTTGATCCGTGTCCCTTTTATCATAATGGCCTTTCTATTTAATATCAAATATATATTTAGAACGCCATTACATACTTGAAAGGTATGGGCTGAACTGCTACACTATTTACAAGGTTAATTGAAATCCTTACTGCAACATTGAAGTTGTAACTGCACATTGAAAACTTTATGAAGTTGTAACTGCATAATATCATGAGTAACTGCAACAGTTTTAAGCTGTTTTTCTGGCTTTGGATTGCCTTTTTCCGATTTTCCTTGTAAAATTTCTTAAAGGAAGGCATGACAAAACACAGACTGCATTTTTTACTTTTCGCAGAAGTTGTAAATGCACCCTGTTTGTGTTTCCTTTTTTATCGTGTCCTGTCTTCTCTTAAATTCCGGTTTACTTCTTAAATAAAGCCGGTGTAAGGGTTATGGAATCGGATGGGATCTTTTCAAGGCCCAGGAGGTTCGCAGTCTCCTGGCCGTAGATCTTGATAAAAAGATCTATAGGAGCCTGTCCGTTCCACTTTTTTCGGGGATAGGAATTGATGTGGTTCATCATTTCCCTGATTTCTTCTTCCGTATATTCATCCTTTGCATGATTTTTAGGTATGATATAACGGATCAATTCATGGTTCCGTTCACAGTTGCTCTTCTGATTTGTATTCATCGGGTTACAATAGAATACGCGGCACTGGATCTCTCCGGTCTCCATATCTGCTTCGATTTTTTCGGGATCGCTGAATTCGCTTCCCCGATCGGTAATAATAACCTGAAAAAGCATCCGGAATTTCTCATCTCCAAGTGCTTTCCGCAGCCGGCAGAATATTTCTGTTACTGATCCCGCTGTGTTGCGCTCTCTCAGGAACATGAGCTGTACGTCACAGTTGGTAAACAAGATTGTCAGCAGTGTCTGGCCGCCTTTGTGTATGACCACACTGTCCATCTGGCTGACTATGGCATCTGGATTCTGGCGCATATATTCCTCGTATTCCTCATAACTGCGTCCGATATGGCATTTCCGGTCTACCCGGAGAACCGGACCGCTCTTTTTCCGTTCCGGTCTGCGCAGTTTCCTTCTCAGGTCTATATTTCTGGCATCCAAAAGGCCTGCATCAATATAGGAATAGATCGTCCGTTCCGATACGGGCAGTTCATCTCTGTGACGTTCACAGATAACCGGGAGTGACTGCCCCTTTTTTAACAGCGGTGTGATCGTATCATTGATCCGGTTTAACTCCTGCTCTGTAAGAGAGATTCCTTTACGGGATTCAGAGAGCATCTGTTCATACTGCTGCTGAGCATGCTTGGCGTCATAGAGCATCCTGCGCAGACGGCAGCGAAGCCGGTGGTCACAGGCATTACAGACAAACGGCGACTTTTCGTAATCTGTACAGAACTCTTCCTGATAATCAGGGCATCCTTCCTGACATCGTCCACATGCTGTCTGGCACTGTTTCTTCCCACGAAAGCATCCCTGACGGCAGTTTGGGATTCTGGTACAGGTACAATGGTGGATACAGTTATTGCCCCCTGACGTTTTGACCAGCCTGCGGTGTGCTTTGATCTCTCTGCCGACAGTAGACCGATCCTTTCCAATGTTTTTGGCGATCTGTGCGACCTTCAATCCCTGCTGCAGACCTGACTGGATGGCGAGCCTGTCATCATATGTAAGGTGTTTATTACTCATGGTTACCTCCAATCCGAAGACAGGACAAGGATAGTATACTGGAAAAAAGGCAAAAAGAAACCATGAAGTTACAACTGCAACTCCATGGCCCATATGCCTTGTAATTCTAACTGCAACAACCTATGTTGCAATTAATTTTTCAATTAACCACACTATTTACAAAACATTTGAAAAAGGGGTGAGATTCTTGGATATCCGAGTATTGGAATATTTTCTTACGGTCGCGCGGGAAGGCAGTATCACAAAAGCGGCGGAAACACTTCACATGACCCAGCCTCCTTTATCCAGACAGCTAAAAGACCTGGAGGCAGAACTTGGAAAACAGCTCTTGATCCGGGGCAGTAAGAACATCTCTCTTACAGAAGACGGTATGCTCCTTCGCAAACGCGCGGAAGAGTTAGTAGAATTGATGGAAAAGACAAAAGCGGAACTGACCTCGCCCACAGAGTCAGTAAGCGGACAGGTCTATATTGGAAGCGGCGAGACAGATGGCATCTCTTTTATGGCCCAGGCGGCCAGCAATCTGCAAAGGACCAACCCTGCCATCTCCTACCATATCTACAGCGGCGACGCCAGCCATGTAACAGAAAGGCTGGATAAAGGGCTGATCGACTTTGGCCTTCTGATCGAACCGGTAGATATCTCAAAATACGACTATATCCGGCTGCCCATGAAAGACACCTGGGGCGTCCTCATGCGAAAAGACCACCCGCTGGCAGAAAAAGAGCAGATCCTGGCGAAAGATCTGTTAGACCAGCCGCTGCTCCTGTCCCACCAGCTTGCCGCAAGCAGCGAGTTTTCCGCCTGGTTTAAGACAGACTGGTCCAGGTTAAGGATCACTGCCGCTTACGAATTGATCTATAACGCTACCCATTTTGTAAAAAAGGGGCTGGGAGTCGCCATTGCTCTCGACAAACTGGTAAATACCTCCGGAAACAGCCCCTTTTGCTTCCGGCCCCTGTATCCGGCCATGGAGGCCGGACTCTGCATTGTCTGGAAAAAACATCAGATTTTTTCCAGAGCCGCAAGCCTGTTTCTGGAACAGATGCGAAAGGATTTAGAACAATTCAGCCCCGATCCCGAATGATCCTGCCGTCTTCCATATACAGGATCCTGCCGCACCGGCTGGCCAATTCCTCGTCGTGGGTCACCATAACGATCGTCATCCCGTAGACCTCGTTCAGTCTCTGGAACAGCTCCATCACGGAATTCCGGTTGGCTTTATCCAGATTCCCGGTGGGCTCATCCGCCAGGAGCACTGCCGGGGAAGCCGCTACTGCCCTGGCAATGGCGGCCCTTTGCTGCTGCCCGCCGGATAGCTGGCTGGGAAGGGCGTGTTTCTTTCCTCTGAGATTTGTCTCCGTAAGAAGCGCTTTCAGCCACTCTCCCGACACTTTCCGCCCATCCAGCAGAAGAGGGAGGATGATATTTTCTTCGATATTCAAAGAGGGGAGCAGATAGATAGCCTGGTAGACCATGCCGATATTCCGTCTGCGGAACACGGAACGCTCGCTTCTCTTCATCTCATACAGCTTTTTCCCTTTGATCTCCACATTTCCCTGATCAGGCTCATCAATCCCGCCCAGCACGTGCAGCAGTGTTGACTTTCCGCACCCGGAGGGGCCAAGGACCGCCACAAACTGGCCGGGCTGGATCTGAAGGGATATTTCTTTTAACGCGCGGACGGGATGTTCTTTCGTCCCATAGGTTTTACTGATCTTCTCCGCGCGGATTCCGTATGCCTGCGCCATTTTTATTCCTCCTTCCGGATCACTGAGATCACGTCTATATTTCTTAATTCCCTGACCGTATAGAAGAAGGGGATCAACACTACGCATAAGGTCAGGACCACCTGCCAGACCACAAGATCTGCCGGCACATCCCAGGCAGAAGCCATCTGCCTGGCTCCCCCATCTCCATAAATGCCGGAAAGGAAGAAAAGGCTCAAAGGTATCCCCGCCGCAATTCCGACAAACGCATACAGAAGGTGCTCCACAAAAACCATCTTGAAAATCTTCCCCCTGGTCATGCCAATGGTCAAAAGCAGGGCAAATTCCTTCTTCCTTCTGCGCAGGCAGGCTGCATCCTTTTGAAGGATCACCAGCACCGCCGCGACCCAGCTTGCGCTGACCACCGCTGTAACTAACAAGATCTCCATTCCTTTGCCTCCCTGGAAGAAAGACCTGTGGTATTCCTCCGCAAAGCTGAAGACCTGTAAATGG
Organism: Lachnospiraceae bacterium KGMB03038; assembly: GCA_007361935.1. NCBI lineage: Bacteria > Bacillati > Bacillota > Clostridia > Lachnospirales > Lachnospiraceae > Lachnospiraceae bacterium KGMB03038. The sequence goes on from CP041667.1 coordinate 2,231,424, forward strand.
GTGATCCCCAACGCTTCCCCTGCCTTCTGGATCTTCTGCCGGATCTCATCATCTTCCTTCATTCTCTCAGTAACCTGGTCCGGATACAGGATCTCATTCAAGGACACTCGTTTCCCCTGATCCCTGGACAGAGAGATCTCCAGATAAACAGACGGGTCCTTGTCATCTCCCAGCAGCCGGTCAAAGGTATCCTGTCTGACGAATACCTCTACCGCTTCCATGGTTTTGTAAGTTCCGATCCCTTTCTTCGCCTCCTCGGCCGTCAGCAGATATTCCGGCAGGAGCACCTCTTCTTCGACTTCCGGATTGATGCAGGCCACAGGGAGCATATGGAGTTCTTGGTCTACCATCACCGGAAACTCCGCCGCTTCTTCCTGGCCTTCAAGGTCCGCCCGGAACAGGATCGCGCCGTCTTCCGGTACTTGGCCCGCTCTTTTTGCCCCGCCTAGATATTCATCAAACACAGCGTCATCCACGCCAATGACTCGTACAATATTCTTCAGACCTTCTTCTTCCGCGAGATTTTCCCACTCATAATCCCTTAGCATCTCGTAGCCATCCAGGGCGCTTTCCGCCTGAAATAGTTTCAAATACTCCTGGATTTCCGTCTTGGTCAGCCCTTCCAGGGCCGTATACTCCTTTGCTTCCTTAACCAAGGATACCCGTTCTACTTCTGCAAATCCCCTCAGTTCTTCCGCTAATTTCTCAAAATCCGCTTCATCCACGCCATTTCCCTGGATCCACATGGATATGGGCGGATACCTGGGAACTTCATCTGTTACCGCCGTCATCCCCCGGATGTACATGATCCCATTCAGGAACACGCTGAGGGCGATCACCAGAAGCGTCGCGGACACCGCATAATTCTTGTGGTTCATGATGACATTCTTTACCGCCAGCAGGGTTTCCACTTTGAAAAAGTGACGTTTCGCCTTTAAAAGCACGGCAGTCCGGTTCACTTCTTCTTCCTCATCATAGCCGGAGATCAGATTCAAAATCCGCTCTTTCCTGGCCCTTGCATACAGACCCGTTCCTGACAGGACCACCAGCGCCAGACATCCAAAGAACACCGCCAGAAGCCAGATGGGGCTTACATGCATTTCCACCTTCTGAGTGGGAAGAACCCACTGGTTCAGATACCGGATGCTGACTGCCAGGCCGCCCATGCCAAGCAGGGTACCTAGGGGTACCGCCAACAGACCTGCCAGCAGATTTTCCCCGTAGATGTACAGCCTTTTCTGCCGGTCGGAAATCCCAATGCCATCTAAGAGTCCCAGCGTCTTTAATTTTTCTTCCAGGCCGGATAACACCACATAATAAAGGAGGGCCGCCGCAAAGAGCACGATCACCACATCCATCAGGATGATCGCCACTAAAGATCCCGCCGTAGTCTGGAAAGCGTTTATTCCATAGTAGCCCAACAGCCGTTCATTAAAGGTAATATCAAAGCTGGATGTAACGCTCCAATTGGGCCGGGAAAACAGGATCGGCTGTTCTTCCAGCGGCAGCCCATCCATCCCAATCTCTACTCCCACGTCCTGGGATCTTTCAAAGATCGAAAGGGAGATACGCCGGAATGCAGCTCCGTAGCATGCCCGCCCTTCTTCTGTATCTTCCTCCCTGCAATCCTTAATTTTCCAAGTCTGCTTGATCTGGCTGCTTTCTGACAGCCTTTCCGCCTGCTCTTCCGTCAGATTGTGGAAAACCGCCTCATAAGGTCCGTTTTCCTTTTTCTCCTGCTCGATCATAGAGTGGAGACAGGAGTTGGAAAATGCAGTGACCACGGTGATCAGAAAGACCGCCGCCGTCATCCCGGTTACCAGGGCGGCAAACCGGCCTGGCTTCTGCCGGATCTCTGTTTTGATCACTTTCCATATGATCTTCATATGTCTCACCTGTCGAAAATGTCCGCCGTCTTCTGCTCTCAAACGTCTACTTTGACCAGATACACCCGTCTCTTAATTCCAGCGTCTCATCACAGATCTGGGCCAGATCCAGGTCATGGGTCGCCATCAGTATGGTCCGATGCCAGACTTTGGCGCAGCGCTTCAGCGTTCCCATCAATTCCAGAGACTGCCGGGTGTCCAGGCGGGCGGCCGGTTCATCTGCCAAGATCAATTCCGCCTCAGAGAATAACGCCCTCCCAAAGACGGCCCGCTGCCGCTCTCCGCCGGAGAGTTCCGCCGGATACCGGTTCCTTTGGCCTGTTAAAGAAAGGGTCTCCAGAATCTGGTTTAACTTTTCCTCGTCCAAAAGCCTTCCGGTATCCATGACCACTGGCAGGATCATATTTTCCTCCACCGTAAGTCCTGGAAGAAGCGCGCCTTCCTGAAATACCATAGCGATATGACGTCTCCGAAAGGGCGCCGCTTCCTTTTCTTTCATCTTCTGGATCTGTCTTCCCGCAAGCAGGATCTCTCCTTTGTCTGGTTTCTGAAATCCCGCAAGCAGATGCAAAAGCGTCGTCTTTCCTGCCCCGGAGATCCCGGTAAGGGCAGTAAAGGTTCCTTCTTCCAGAGAAAACGTTACGTTCTTTAAAACCTTTTCCCTTCCCATTCCATCTGTAAATGATTTCTCCACGTCTGTCACTTTGACCGCTTCCATTTTCATTTCCTTTCCGTCTTTAAGGATACCACCTGATCCTTCCCCGGTCCTTACAGACTGCCGGCAAAATTCTTACAGTTTTGTCAGAACTTTGCTGCTCTTACTTCTTTTTGCCGCCCTGTCTGGCTATTGGCAGAAAGACAGAGAAGGTGCTTCCCTTTCCCTCTTCTGACTCTACTTTGATATATCCTTGTTCCCGTTCCAGGACAAGCCGGGACAGATACAGACCTATCCCCCATCCTTCCTGCTCTTTGGTCTTACTTCCCCGGTAGAATTTCTGGAAGATCTTACTGTACTCGTCTTTGGAGATCCCCGGCCCCTCGTCCCGGATCTGTACCGCGCCGTAAGTTTCGTAACATTCCATAGAAAGATGGATCACAGAGCCCTTTGGGCTGTACTTGACTCCATTTTCCAGAATGTTGATAAACACTTCTTCCGTCCATTTGGGGTCAAAAAGCAGCTCGGTCTCCGCCAGTTCCCGCTGCCGGGATTCTTCTACCTGGAATTGGATCTCTTTTCTCTCCGCCTTGGGGAGCACCGCCTCCACCGCCTGCCGCAGAGCAGGAAGGACGGGCGCCTCTTCTGCCGCAAGAGCGGCCACGCCTCTCTCTAAGTCCACCATCTGGAACAGGGCGGATAACAGCCAGTCCAGCTTGTCCGTCTGCTCATCCAGCCGCTCCTGCAATCCCTGTCTCTTCTTAAGATCCAGGCCGGGATTCTTCAAAAGTTCCTGGTACAGCCGGATATTTGCCAGGGGCGTTTTCAACTGATGGGAGAGATCCGAGATCAGCCCCTGCACTGCCTGTTTCTCCATCCTGGCCCCTTCTGCTTCCATCTGAAACTTCTTCTGGATCCGCCAAAACCCGTCTCTTAACACATCTTCCGGCAGGTCCCGGTCAGATTCCTTCCCGATCTTCTCTCCTTCTAAGACCGCCTTCTGTAGTTTTTGCACCGTTTGATACAACAGAAAATATCTTCTTCTAAAATACAGCAGCCCTGCCAGAGCTGCTGCAATATTGATAATCCCAATTCCAATAACTGCTTCCATATCTTTTCCCTCTGCCGCTTTTTTGCGGCCCTAGTATGGCTTTTCTATGGCCCTTTAGTTTTCCTGCCAGACATATCCCATACCATGTACCGTTTTGATCCGCCTTGGTTTCCCCGGATCTTCCTCGATCTTCACTCTCAGCCTGCGGATGCTGACCGCCAGGGTATTCTCGTCCACATAGTTTCCTGATTCGTCCCAGATGCGGCTTAAGATCTGATCTTTGGCAAGAATCTGGCCCTTATGCTCCATAAACAGTACCAAAAGCCTCTGCTCTGTTGTGCTCAAAGCCACCTTCTCTCCCATCCGGAGGACTTCCCCGCTTCCCAGATCTACCGTGATGCCGCCGGAGGACAGACGTCTTGGCGCTTCCTGCTTCTTTAAGATCTTCCGCACTCTTGCCTGGAGGACTGCCAGGGAAAAGGGCTTGCTCATAAAATCATCCACTCCAAGCTCTAACCCCTTCACTTCGTCCATCTCCGAATCCCTTGCCGTCAGCATCAGCACCGGAAGATCTGATATTTCCCTCAGTCTCCGCACCAGATCGAAACCACTTCCATCCGGCAGATTACAGTCCAGGATGACCAGGCCGCAGCCTTCTTCTTCCAGCAGCTTCCAGCCTTCTTTCACGTTTCCCGCCGACGCCACCTCGAGCCCTTCCAGTTCAAAGGTTAATTTAAGCCCCTCCCGCAGAGCCTCATCATCTTCAATGATCCCGATCTTGACTGTCATCGTCTTTCTCCTTTATCTCCATCCCCGCCGTTTTACCGTCTGAAACCGCCGGGAAGATCTTCTCTCCTTCATCCCTAGTATATCGGCATCACAGGGATTTTACAATCTTCTTTCTCACAAACCAGAAGCAGACCGCCTGCATGATGATCGTAAGGATCCATGATGCGGGATAAGAGATAAATAGGAAATGCAGCGATCTGTGCTGCGGGAAAAATCCGTAGATCCATACAATCCGGGTTCCCACTGTTCCGATCACGGACAGCACCATCGGCACCGCGGAATGTCCCATACCCCGCAGGGCTCCAGGCAATAGATCCATGATGCCGCACATAAAATATGGAACCGTGGTGATCGATAAGATCTCCAATCCGCACTGGACCACGTCTGTATCGGATGTATAGATCCCCAGAACCTGAGAACCGAATAGGTAGGCCCCGACTCCCAGCACCAGAGACACTCCCACCGATAAGATCCCGCAGTCCAGCAGCACCCGGTCCATCCGTTTTTGCTTTCCTACACTGTAGTTCTGACTGGTAAAACTCATACAGGCTTGTGTGACCGCATTCACTGCCACATACAAGAAACTTAAGATATTATTTGCCGCCGTATATCCGGCCATTGCCGTCGCCCCAAAGGAATTGACAGAAGACTGCAGCATTGCGTTGGAGAAATTGATCACCGTACTCTGGATTCCCGCCGGGATCCCCACCTGGAAGATCCGTTTCAGGTAGACACTCCTGATCTTGAGTTTAGAGAATCGGAGACGATAGCTGCTTTCTGTCCGATGGAGACACCACAGCACCAGGATACAGGAAATCATCTGGGAAGTCACCGTCCCGATCGCCACCCCGGCCACTCCAAGCGGAATCACCACTACCAGAAGAAGATCCAGTCCCACATTGGCCATTCCGGCAGCAAGAAGGAACAGCAGGGGCCGCTTGGTATCTCCCACTGCCCTCAGGATTGCCGCCCCATAGTTATACAGCATAAAAAAAGGCATCCCCAGAAAATAGATCCTCATGTAGACCGCCGCCTGGCCGATCACATCCTGGGGCGTATTCATCAGGCTTAACGCGGGCCTTGCCGCTCCAACCCCCACAAAGGCCATCAAAATTCCACTGACCAGCGCCAAAGTGATGGCTGTATGTACCGCTTCCGACATTTCCTTATCCTGTCCTGCCGCATAGTATCTGGCTGCCAGCACATTGGCTCCCAGTGAAACTCCAATAAAAAGATTCGTAAAAATATTGATCAGCGCTGTGGTAGAACCTACCGCCGCCAGCGCCTGGCTTCCGCTGAACCTTCCCACCACAATGATATCCACAGCGTTAAACAGAAGCTGCAGGATACTGGATAGCATCAAGGGAAGGGAAAATGAGATCAATTTGTCCATGATGGACCCATTGCACATATCGATTTCGTATTTATTTCTTTTCAAGGTGCGATCCCTCTCCTTCTTCATACTATCTTTATTTTGCAGAATCCTGCGAAAGATGTCAAGCGGCAGGGATATATCACTTCATTCTGCCAGCACTCAGGCCGATCACGCAGATCAGAAGTCCCGTCGGGATCAGCACCCAATACACCTGCGCGGAAAACACATCGAACAGTATTCCATACAGCACCTGGCCCAAAGGCTGGGCGCACATGGAAATCGTATATACACAGGCCATCACCTTCCCCGTCAGCCTTTCCGGCGTCCCTTCCTGTATGGCTGAAAGAGCATAAATGGAAAACATGCTGCATACAAACTGGCATCCGCAGACCGCCGCCACCAGTATCCCGTATTTCCCCAATATTCCCACGGGAAGCAGGAACCCAATGCCCGCTGGCAGAAACAACAGGCCGGTCCCCTCGATCAAAAATGGGAAATGCCGCAATCCTATCTTTTGTCCCAGCAGCCCCGCCGCCAGGCTTCCTAATACCGCCGCCACTCCGGCCAGACTCTCCGCCGCCCCATAGTGCTCCGGGGATAGTCCAAGTGTGGTCCGGATCAGATAGGGGAATCCCACGGACACGACTCCCACCACAAACATACTGACTGCCGCCGCCAGCGCCAGCAGACGCAGCACGCCTGTCCGCTCCCCGCGAAGAAACCCCATGCTTTCGCGGAAATCCGCTTTTACAATTTCCCACAGCCCCATCTTCTTCTCTGGCTTTTGCCCTTCCAGCCGGATGAAGCACTCAAAACACGCAGTAATGAAAAAGCAGACAGCCGCTCCATAGAAAACCGTACGGATTCCAAAGGCTGTATAGAAAACACTTCCCAGAAATGGCGTGACCAGCCCTGCCACCGCCTGTACCTGGCTCACCACCGCATTTCCTTTTAAAAGATTATCCCCGGACAGCATCTGGGGAACACACGCCTGTACGGTAGGAGACTCAAAGGCTCCCAGAACCGAAAGGACAAACAGCAAAAGCCCCACCAGAAAAATCTTATCGCCCAATGGGAAAACCGCGCAGGTTATCAGCACCGCCCCTCCTGAAATGGTATCCAGCTCCACCATAATATTTCTGCGGTTTGCCCGGTCCGCTAAGATTCCTCCAAAGGGAGACAGGATGATCGCGGGCACCATGGCCGCCGCCAGCATTCCCGCAAAGACTGAAGCTTCTCCGGTCTGTTCCAGCACATACATGGACAGAGCGAATTTGAGCGAATAATTTCCGACTAAGGAACTGATCTGCCCAAGGACTAAAAGAGCGAAATTCCTGGTAAATAATCTCTGTTTCATATCCCTACCTCCTTTTCATACCAACCGTATGAATGTATCTTGTTAAAAATAAAAGTGGGAGTTCTCTCCCACTTTTTGGGCCTTTCCTTCTTCTTTAATCCTCCTGCGGCATTTTCTCAAAGAAATCGTCTACTAATTGATACAACTCTTCGTTCATGACAGGAATCCCCAGTTTTTCCAGCATATCTCCAAGGAACCGGAACTTATGCTTCATCTCTTCCTTTGTAGCCGGAAATATGGATGGGATCATCCATAAGCTGGTCAGCAGCGGAAGCAGTTCCGAGATCTCTCTGGTGTATTCCGTATGAATGGAGCCATCCTGGTTTCCCTCTTCGATCAGCTTCTGGAAATATGGTGTCAGGATCCTCCGGTTGCTCTTGATCATTTCCATCAGCACACGGGGATTGCGGGTAATCGGGATCGCCTGGATATTCAGATCCACACGGGCTGTATCCGCCTGGTTTAAGCGGATCATTTCCCGCAGTTTTTCCAAACCGTTCAGATCCTCTCTTCCCTGTACCGCCTCAAAGGGATTGTTAGCGAAAAACATCCGGTCCCCCACCGCGTCCATGATCTCGTCTTTTGATTTAAAATGATGATAGACCGCGCCTTTTGTCAGGCCGCCCAGTTCGTCTACAATATCCTGGATCGTTGTATTTTCAAATCCTTTCTCCAGAAACAGCCGCTGGGCTGTATCCAAGATCCGTTCCTCCGTCTCTTCCGGGTATTTGTTGCGCGCCATGGGAGAACCTCCTTCTATACATTCTCTTGGTATGTATAATCATTATAATCAGGCCGATACTGGCTGTCAAGATACATACAGAAAGTATGTATCTTGACATTTTTCCTATTTATTCCTCTTGGCTGGCTTCCCAAGACCGGGCCGCCAGCCTCTGATAATGCAGGTACAACATTCCAAACCGATAGAAATATCCCGGCTTCCACGGCTTAGCCTTTCCGCAGAAATGCAGGATGGACGTGTGTTCCATCACCCATTTGGAATTATATTTAGCCCCGCTTCGCATCATATAGTTGTTATAGTTCCTGGCATCGTAATTCCAGACCGCGTCGTCTAAAGGCAGGATCCGCTCTCCGTACAGCGCGTTTAAAAGATCCTGGTCTGGAAGCACCAGTTCCTTTCGATGAGTTTCCACATATTGGAACAGTTTCTCCGGAAGGATCTCTTTTCTTGCCAGCTTCAGATTCATAAGCAGAACCCCGGAATTATAATAATCATGCTCCACCCCCAACCGAATCCGGTTCATATCATTGGCGAATTCTGTCTTCCCTGTATGGGCGGCGGCCGCAAATAAATTCTCTTCAAGCTCCATTTCCCAAAGCTCACGCAAAGGGTTGATGACCAGAATATCTGGATCAAGGTAAAGGATCTTATCCACATGCTCCGGCAGCATCTGCCCCGCCAGCAGGCGATAATACATTTCTACCGGATAGCGGTCATTCGCCGGAGCCTTCCGGAACATCTCCCCATTCATCTGAACCGGGCAAAACTCATACCCTCTGGCATGGCACCAGTTTGCCGTCCTTGTAAGCAGTTCCTCCGGAAGATGGTTCTGCAAAAGATATAGCGTGAATTTCTCACCTGGATCATTCAGCTCCAGCGATGTCAGGAGCACCTCTAGCTGGGGGAAATAATTCTGGTCAAGTGTAACTAAAAGATTCAATTGCAAGCCTCCTTTTTCTGTTTGCCCCTCCATCGTACTGGCCGCAAGGGGGATTCAACTGGTCAACTGCTCCCAGTATAACATATATCTTGGTAAAACAGCACTTTTGTTTCTATGTTTGCCACTCCTTCTAGCGTGTAGCCCCGCAGCCGCAATACTGATAATCCACATACTCCTCATAGTATCCCTGGTCTTCCTGATGTGTCACAGCGGGAACGGTCTTGGAAACATTCTGGTAATTACCAATATATCCCTCATTTTTCATCTTATCTTTAATGATAGCGGCAAGATCTGAACTGGTAAATCCATTCTCAAACCAGTAAGTCTCCCCGTTTGCCGTCCATGTCCCATCGGAATTTTCCGTATAGAGGCGGGCGCCATATACCGTACGCGCTGGTGTATCGACTACCGTCACCCAGTTTGACACCCATCGCTTGGCCGTGTGGCTTTTCCATTTATGCGTGTGGGACGGCTTTGCCGTCTGATCAGAAGAACTGTTGGAACCTGAACCTTTGGAACCTGCGCTCCCTGACCTGCCACTGTCTGTGCCAGAGGACGTGTTTTGAGACGTGTCCTTGCTGCTGGCCGCCTTATTATCTGCAGAGGTGGCTGTCTTTGGATCGTCATACACGTTCACCTTCGTATCGGCCGCAGCCGCATCCTGCTTTGTCTGATCGGAGACATTCGGGTTCTTCGCCACATTTTCTTCCAGCTTATCAAGAACTGCCTGGCCTCCATCGCCTTTCAGTGTCTCATCTCCGTTCTCAATGGCCGCTTTCGTCTGATCAATAATATCCTGCAGCATTTCATCCGTGACCTGATCGGCGGGAATCAGCGTCAATGTACAGTCAATGGCGGGAACGTCTTCTGTATCTGTGCTGACTGCAATATTTTGGGCGCTTCCTGTTTTATAGACAGAACCATCCTGGTTGACAGGACTGAGAAATTCAACCTTGTAGGCGCCTGCTTCCAGGCTTACGCTGGAAGTCCCTTCTCCCTCTTCCGAGCCTGGAAGGATTGCATGATAGAAATCTACATCGGTGTTGCTCTCGTCAGCTCCGGCAATGTGAGCCACCGCGGGAGTCGAGTTCTCATCCCAGTTTTTATCCGCCATGATACAAAGAGAAAGGTCCACGGTATCCGACGTACTGGATCCCGCCTTCTCTCTCCCCGTCTCCTGATCCGCCGGTGAAAATACACCCGACGCGGCGGCGGCCGAAGCCGACAATAGTACCATGATAAGAACCGCGGCAGTGGTCGCATACAGTTTGTGGGTTCTCATCCATTCTGTGATTTTCTTCATTTTCTCTCTTCTCCTTTTCCATTTTGTTAGACTTTTGATAGGCTGCCTATAACCTCTCTTTCACAGACTTGGACAAGTGTACTTCCAAAAAAGTTTTAAAAAGCAAATAAAAACCGCGATGCCCTAAAATGGCACCGCAGTTTTTATTTCTGATAGAAGATTCTCTCTGTTCTATTTATAGGCAGTCCTCTTTCAGGAATCGGCAGATTGCTTCTGCCGCCTCCTCTGCATTGGAATACATTGCGGGATGGCCTCCTTCTGGAAACAGACAGACTTGGCCCCTGGTTTCCACCGCAATTTCCTCATATTCCTTCTGCAGATTCTCCCTGGTCATCTCGTCTCCCAGGCTTCCTATCAACATAAGAGGAACTTGCAGTTCTGACAGCGGCCTGACAAAGAGCGGCAGCTTTTGTTTCCCGCACTGTACCAGCGCCTCTGTATCTTTGTCCACCACTTGTTCCCAATCTTCCCCCTGGCACCACTGGTAGAACCCTGCCGCCTGCTCATCTTTTTTAGCGCTCTCCCTCTCTTTGAGAAGATTTTCCACAAATCCTTCGCCAAGCGTCCGGCCGTCAAAGCTGTCCGCCACGATCCGGTCTACCAGGTCCGGTCTTATAAGCCCTGCGTTTATTGCCGCCCAGGCCCCACCGCTGCTGCCTGCGATACTGACTTTTTCTTCAACAATTTTCTCTCCATACAGATGCTCCAGCAAAGCTACTGTCTGCTTCGCCCACTCCTGCCACAGACTGGCTGGGAACTTCTCCACCCGGTCAGATCTGCCATTCCCCAGGAAATCGATCAGGATTACTTTGAAGTTGTCCGTATATAAAGGGAGAAGCGGTTCAAACATTTTCGATGACGCAGTGTTGCCGTGCAGAAAGAGGAGCGGTTTTCCCGCGCCTGCTTCTGAATAGTAGATTTGCTTGGATTGGTAGGTGAAATATGGCATGTGATGGCCTCCTGTCTTATAAGGTATTTTCAGTATAACATAGATCTTGGTATAGCATCCCTTTATTGCAAAAGTCCTGATGATTGTGTTTGCTTAAGGGAAGCAGCGTTTCCCATACGGTGAGTGGCCCAGAAATAATCCGCAACATCATATTGACCGCATATTTCAATCCACACTTCCCATGCGGGGAGTGACGAAACAGATTCTGCAGCTTTCGGAAACGGAGGTGATATTTCAATCCACACTACTCATACGAGGAGTGACCGCAACCACGGTCCAGGACCGCGTGTTCTATGCATTTCAATCCACACTCCCCATGCGGGGAGTGACCATATAGTATATACCGCCTATAACAAGTACCTATTTCAATCCACACTCCCCATGCGGGGAGTGACTCCTCTGGGAGAAGATCCTGAATCTCTTCTGTCAATTTCAATCCACACTCCCCATGCGGGGAGTGACACTATAAAAATACTAGCGCAAGTATATTTTTTCTATTTCAATCCACACTCCCCATGCGGGGAGTGACAGTTGTGGAAAGAAAAGGGAAGAACAGTTCCCTATTTCAATCCACACTCCCCATGCGGGGAGTGACGGGGCTCACTACCCCAAAACAGATTCGATTTTTAATTTCAATCCACACTCCCCATGCGGGGAGTGACATTGTACAGCTAGCAAAAGACCATGGATGGGAGCTATTTCAATCCACACTCCCCATGCGGGGAGTGACTGGAGGGGGCCGGCGGGAGCACAGACGGAAAGGCAATTTCAATCCACACTCCCCATGCGGGGAGTGACGCGATCTGGACGGAAATGTGCGGGGCTATTAACATTTCAATCCACACTCCCCATGCGGGGAGTGACAGATCGGTATCACGGCAAAAGGCGCCGTAAAGGTAATTTCAATCCACACTCCCCATGCGGGGAGTGACGGAGTATGAATATGGGAAATATTATCTAGAAGGAATTTCAATCCACACTCCCCATGCGGGGAGTGACCGAGTGCCAAAAATATTTGAGGCCGAGGCTGAGATTTCAATCCACACTCCCCATGCGGGGAGTGACATTGTACAGCTAGCAAAAGACCATGGATGGGAGCTATTTCAATCCACACTCCCCATGCGGGGAGTGACACACTGCCGCTACCGTATATGCAACAGAAAACGATTTCAATCCACACTCCCCATGCGGGGAGTGACGAGCAGCCGCCATCACTTGAGACGGCGGCACTGTATATTTCAATCCACACTCCCCATGCGGGGAGTGACCGCAATTTTAACCAAAAACTTCTTTTATCTTTTAGTCAAAATCAACAAATAATATTCTTTTATCTCCTTCTTTTCCCCTTCTTTCCTCCTCCTTTTCCTCATTCACAGACAAAATCCAAACCCTTTGTGCACTTTTTCCGGTGCGAATCTCCCTGGCTTTTTCTGTTTGCTTCCGATTCGCACCCACATGCTTTTTACTCACACAGTTTTCTCACAGTATCAATGTATCGTCTACCGCAATTCCTCTATCAACACCTACATGCTCTACCTTTGTTTTATATTTGTTTCCCAAGTAGTAAAATCTCAGACTGTCCACATCTTCATCAATTATTTCTGTTAATATTGCTTTCAAGGCGACACATTGCGCATGGTCAACGATACATTCAAATACAGAATTCTGCACTCTTCTTCCATAATTTGTGCACTGTTTTGCAACCTTTCGCAGTCTCTTTTTTCCTGCGGCAGTTTCTGTATTTACATCATACGTAATCAGTACCAGCACATCCGCACCTCCTGTTGGCCATAAAAAATTTCCTCATCCCTATTTCCACAGGAAAACCGGATATCCATCCAAATCTCCTCTCAAATATCTGGCAAGAAGCATAGCTTGTACATATGGAACCATTCCCCACTCTACCTTCTCTTTTAAATACGGATGCGTAATGATCTCTTTCTTCTTAGCCTGCCATTCTATCAGCACTCTTTTCCTGAGTTCTTCATCCATTAAAACTGCCCCGTTTTCCTTTGTAGAAAAATTTTTGCCGCTGACAATTTTTTTATTAATAAGCGTTATCACAAACCGGTCTGCAAGAACCGCACGAAGCTCCTCGATCAGATCCAATGAGAGCGAAACACGCCCCGGGCGATCCGTATGAAGGTAACCTACATATGGATCAAGTCCCACGCTTTCCAGTGCTGAAGTAATGTTGTTCGTCAACAATGTGTATACAAAAGACAATAGTGCGTTTACTTTATCTACTGGCGGTCGTTTATTTCGCCCATGGAAGGAAAAATCCTTTTTCTGCTGAAGGATCAACTGATCAAATACTCCAAAATAAATGCTGGCTGCTTCCCCCTCGTATCCCCTGAGCTGTTCCTTGGATTCGCTATTCTGGATTTGTTCCAATGAATTTTTCATAAAAGCCGAAGCAGTTTTCACTTTGTCCACATCCATCTGAAGAGCATGATCCCTAACGGCTCTTTCCAGTACCCATCTGGCATTATAAACTTTTCCCAAAATACAGTTTTTTGCAATCTCCAGACTAATCTTTTCATCATTTTTGCTGGCATATTGCTGTTCTCTTAAGATCACATTCCCTTTTACTCTTCCGGAAATACGTGCCAAAAACTTTCCTTGTGGCGTAAGATAACACAAAGAAATGTTCCTTTCCGCACATACCCCCATCAACGCCGGACTTGTTCCCCGATAGCCAAAGGAAACAATCCCTTCCAGGTTGTGAAGCGGTACTCTGCCCACTTCTTTTTGTTCTTCCAAAACGACAACATTTTCTCCATCCAAAGACAGATAGCTGTTTTCAGAAGCAACATACAAGGTATTCAGAAGTTTTCTCATATCTCTTCCTCCTTCAGCATCTGATCAATATAGGTCTTTACAGAGACTGCTTTCCCCAATTTAGGCAGACAGATATCCTTCAAGGAACAAGCATTGCAGGATTTACTATACTTGACTTTTGGTGTATATTTCCTCGCATAATAATTGTGCATTTCCTGAAACATACTCCTTACTTCCTCACGAAGTTCTTCTGTGATTTCGATTCTCTCACGCCGTCTTGTCTCTCCGTAAAAAATTGCCCCTTCCGGCACCTGTGCGGAAAACATTTCTTCCAGGCACATAGCCTGTGCCGTTAATTGAAGGATATCTTCTTCTGAGAGCTTTGGTTTCCCTTTCTTATATTCCACTGGATAAACAGAGTAAAGTCCACGGTGGCCATATAACTTGATTCCATCCTCACACTTATGAAATTCCACCAGATCACACTCTCCGCTGATCCCTAGTTCCCGTGAAGACACCGGCAATGCTCTGGCAGTAATTGTATCCTTTCTCTTTTCCTTTAAAAGAGGGTCATGTACTTTTTTATGCATCAGTTCCCCGACGACAGTGTGGACATTTTCTTCCCACTGCTGTTCAATATGAATCAGCGCCCACTGCCGCCGGCAAAATTTAAAATGCTGTATTCCAGAGATCATCAAATAATCATCTTCTGAATATTCCATTATATCATCCTTTTTACTTCTACCATCTCTGGTATCCTGTCCTCATGAATTTCTACCGTATAATCCTGATACCGTCTTGGATACTCTACATCCTCGTTTTTCTTTACTTCTACCGCATCAAACAATTTATATGCCGGACAGTCTCCCAATTCTTTACTGTGCTTAAATACGATCAATTCTCGAACTGCCATTTTTCCTCTTGCGGCAGAATGATCGTTTTCAAACATATTAATGATCGCTTCCCATAAAAGCGTCAGATCATCTTCTGAGAAACCTGTTACTTTTCTCGCAAGATTTGCGGAAATATAACCTTCTGCCCGATACAGTCCATAAGGAACAATACTCTTTCTTCCCATTTCCGTACTTTTATTTTCTGCATCCTTTTCCGTTGTAATAGCCACTCTGGTGATGGTCGCTTCCTGGCTGATGACAGGGTCAATACTTCTCGCAAATCCGATCTGCACCGGCCCCCTTACCTGTCCGCAGTTCAGAGAAGCTTTTACAAATGTAGTCATAACAGCGCCAAAGGTACGGATATCGTAAAAATTACTGCACATATAATCCCGCAGTTTCACGTCTGTGTCAGGATCACTTTTCTTTAATTTCTTTAACGCTTCTGTTACTTTCTTATCGTCTGTCTCCTCAATTCCCAAATCCTTGCAGGCTTCCCTGTCGCTTCTATTCAACGGAACATCTTCTTTGATATAGATCTGGTAACCTTTTTCATCTTCTTTTACTGTCTCAACATAATTACGGATCTTACGCTTCAGACATACATCTGTCACCAGGCCAAGACCACTCTCCGGATCAATTCTTGGCATATTTCCGGCATCCGGGTCCCCGTTTGGATTGCCATTCTCCACATCAAACAGCACTACGAATTCATACCTGTTTTTGATCACTTCACTCATCTAATTTTCCTCCCTTTTTTCGTACTTTTTCTGTACCTGATGATAGTATCCCAGAATAAATTTCCCTTGTTCTTCCAGTGAAAGGCGAGCCGGAAATTCTCCTTCAATCTTCCCCATAATTTCTGTCAGAAGTTTTTCATAATAAATCTTCGCGCTTCCCTTTTCTCGCTCCAACTTTTTCATATGGCTGTTTTTCAGCTTTACAAGAATTGGGAAAACCGATGCGGGTGTGGCGCACGCCGCGTTAAAATATCGATCCCGGATTGTAGCCTTAATCCCCGGATTGGTATCTAACTGAATCGATTCCAATACGGAAAACAATCTTCCCAGCACATAGGCTCTGTCTTGGCTTTCTTCGTTCAGTCCCATATAATTTTCTCCTTCCTTCCATCCCATATTTCGTATCAGATATGCCTTGATGATCCCTGCACGTCCCCATGTGATATTCCCCTGCTCTGCCCGGATTCGAATCAGCACATCCGTATAAAGACTTGCCGGATATCTGGCTCCTGATAAAATTGCCTGCAGTACCAGCGCCGCCATATTGGGAACCGGGGTCTTATCCTTTGAATTCTGATTGACCGTCTCTGAGAGCATTGACCGGATTCCTAAGTATTCCTCACCGGCCCAGCTTGGCTTTACAATGGACATTCTCTCATAATGCTTTGCCAGATTCCCCAGGATATTTCCAAAAGAATCCTGATAGAAAAAACGCACAGAAAGCCTGGCCGCATTGGGAGCCAGTGATAAAATGTAAAACTTCTGTTCCAAATTTAATACTACATCGTCAAACTGCACTTGCCTCTGTTGTTTCAAATTGTCGAAGATTCCTTTGATCTCCTTCTGATTATCCCGCTTGGGATCTGCACAGCTAAAAAACGCCGCCTGATATTCTTCTTTTGCGTCTTCCGCCCAGAATAAGATCATTGAGTCTCCTAATTGGAAGGTATACTCCCGCTGGCCAAGGAGATAATTAAGGGCTGTGGTATAAGCAAACTCTGCATATCTTCCCACCGGCGCGTTATAGCTTTGTTCCTTCCCATAGGACTCAAAGGCCGGCGCATTAAAAGATACCAGTGCCGCTCCGCTGGACTGGGCGCCTGGAACTCCTTTGATCGTCTTGTGGATCCTGGATATTTCTGCCTGTTTTCCCGTAACAAGGCAGATTCCCATCTGTCCGGATTCGTCTGAACTATCCCTTGCTCTCTCCCATGCCTCCTGGATAGCGGGATCATCCTGAGCATAGTTGATCTCTCTGCAGAAGATCAAATTGCCGCCGTCCGTAATGTCATCCCAGTGATCTTGGATCTCATTGTTTTCCTCTGCTCTCCTAGGGTCCCAACTCTCAAAGAACCGACAAACAGCCTGTGCCATTTCGCTATTTACGTCTTTTAACAATGTTAAGTGTTTTTCCTTCGCCGCTTCAAAACAGTCTGTCAGTCTTTGATTTGTCCCTTCCGCATCAATCCCAAGAAGATACTTAGAATTGTCACACAGAAAATTTGCTGAAACACCGGAAGAACGAGTCACCATCTCCGGCACAGTCAGCACCTGCGGTGCCCATACCTTCTTTTTCCCTCGCTCTTCCTCCGTCTTTAACGGAATAATCCCTGTAACCTCACCCTCTTTTGAAAGATTGATCCCGTAAGATACTTTCGCCATGCACCATCCTTCCCGGCTTACCTTCCCCTGCTCTGCCAGCCTGTCATAGTGCTCTGCCAATGCCTGTAAGATCATCGTACCACCTCACAGTCTCTCAGATCCAGAATCCCTTTTCTCATAACAGCCCGAAAGAACATGGGCTTTATATCGTTCTGGTCAGAGTAATCCAGATCGAAAAGCATGAATCCCAGATCCTTTTCCTCCACAACATCATATGCGGTCTTAATATCATCTTCCTCGCACAATGCAAAATTCGCCGGAAATTCTCTGCATCCAAAATACGGCATATGGAAACATTCTCCCCTGCGCAACCGTCTCATAACGATATCTTTAAATTTCCCAGGGTTGTCCGTCTCATTCGCCTTGTCAGTCATTTCAAAATGCGCTTCGATCACATATTCTACATCCCGAAGAAGAAGCGATGCTCTCTGGACAATGTCTGACTTTGCGCTTATGTACAGCGGCTTGTCCGCGCCGTTATAGACTTGCAGTACATTGCTTGCCAGAATCTTACTTTTCACTTCGTTACGCCGTACACTAGTAAACCGGATCGGATTGACCACATGGATCTTATCAATGACCCATTTCATCCCCGGATGCCAATACACCGCCTCCAGGATCCCTCGTGCCGCCGAGGGGGTCATAACATCATAGGAGCAGCGTTCCACTTTCATCTCCGGTCTGGAGAAAAGGGCATATTGTCCCCAAACTCTGACCTTTACGCCCATCCCCATAGCGGTTCCTCCTTTCTTCGTTTCATTTTACAAAATCACTCCTTCCTTATAGCACTCAGCTATATAATCTCTTGGCTGATAATAGAAATCCGTATTATAGTCTGAAATCTGAGCATCAATCCAGGAATGATATACTTCCCAGATTCCATTTACAATGTTTTCCTCTTCATAAACATCCTCGATCAGACGCTCATATACTTCTCCAATATCCCAGTACCCCGGCACCGTATATCTGCAGTCCTTTACATTGTCAAAAGTTCCCTCTGTGATATGCGCTTCCTCTATAAACTCAGCAGCCGTCTTTTCAATCGGGTCACAGTGAAATACATCTGCGTATTCATAAATTCTTTCAATTCTTTCTTTTCCCAGAAAATCTGTCACCTTACCTCTTTTTCTTTTCGTGCTGCGTCCAATATATTCAATTAAACTGCAAGTAAAAAAAAGTGCGTTATTATTTTTTCTTCCCATATACAACCTCGCTTCCAATAAATTTTAATGTATCAAGCGCAGAAATACTGTGGAAACTAATTTGGTGAGTCGGATATTTAAACTTTGCCAGTTCCCAAAAAGCGGCCCTTGAAATTTTTCCATCCATATAGTTTTGGATATAATTATAAATCGTATCATCTGCCATAGGCCCTTCTACGATATCATAAGTGTGGGAAATCCCGCTGCGGCAGGAAATCACAAAATCCAGCCATTCCTCAGTCATTTTTTCAAAGACAAGGTAGGTAAGGCTATGATTAGGCACATATTCATATTTATTCAAATACCCTATTTCACCATAGCGAGATGCCCACCGCTTTGCCTGTTCTTCGTATTGTGTGCAATAAAAGCCGAAATAAAAATCTTTGTTAAATCTTGCTTTCCTTATTTCTGGATATTCTACGATTTCTCTGCTGCCATGATATAAAATCATACAATCTCCTTTCTGCTCCCCTAAATTACATGGTATCTATACTTGTAATATACTCTTCGTAAGTTGCAAAAGCAACATAGCTTTGCTATACCTTCTAACATCGGACTTCCCATTTTCGTCCCCTACATTTTTTATCTTTTTATAACTGCATCCCTTGTTCGATTGCATTGGCTAATGCACGTATTTTATTTATCACCGTATTTTCATTATGTAAAATATAGCGAACATTTTCTGGAGAACCACTTTTATCTACTCTTTTAAGAATTCCTATCGAATTTCCTGAAAGTATATCAAATCCACCGATTAATTCCTCTAATAAAGGGGATACGCTTGAATTTCTCAATAATAAAAACAAGTCCCTCGGAGAAAGACTTTCCAATAATTCTTGTTCATTACAAAATTGCCTTATGATTTCCGAAATAATATCCATCTCTCTTCTTTTGAATGAGATGATTTCTTCAAGCCGCGAGAAACCATTGGGTACCTGAAACATCAGAGCGATTTCTTCCAGACTTAATCCTAATTCTTGGGACGCATTTGCCACTTCAATTAATTGTTTGTCTGTAATAAGCGCATATTCTTTCTTGATTGCAAAATTTTTAATTGTCTCACCACTGAATCCAGGTCCAATGACTGCAACATATTCAGCATTATTTTTTTCTTTATGCGTATCTAAAGCGATATCACTAATATCTCCATGTGACACTTGCCCACTTGATTTTGATTTTCCATCTAGGATAGCAACTACCATATCATCATTTTGCTTCCACTTTACAATAACATCTGTATTGCCAGATCCTCCTATATGCTCTGCTCTAAACCCCATATAACTAAATAGATCTGAAATAGCTTCTTCAAATGCTACTCCCGAAAGCTTTCCTTCTGCCGCTGGGTTCACGGCTGCAACTCGTAATCGTTCACTTATAATGTCTAATTTATTTGATTCGCTGTCAGATATACTCACTTTTTCTTCAGCGCTTTCTTCAGTAATATCATATTGTACCGTTTTTTCCAGTGGTAAAGTTTCCGCAAAAGTCTTTCCCATTTTTGTTGTTTTTAAGTGAAGATACCGGGGCTCATCCAGCAATCCTGCTTCCAGCAAAAAACCTGTCATCCACCTTGTTTTTTCTTTATTCATGCCATAATTCTTTCCTATGTGATAAATATCATTCCGAACAATATCGTTCTGTGCATATAACAAGATTTCTCCTACAAACCGCATATGTATATGTAAAATACGAATGAAGTCTAATTCATTTCCTGTTTCTACCCATGCCTGTGCTGCCGCTGTCGCAAGATAAACATTTCTCCCCACTTCCTCTAATAAACCTGAAGCTTTTAAGAATGGTAACATTGATTCCACACTGCTTAATTTTAATTCGAATTCTTTTTCTATAAATTCAAACAATTCTTTCTTCGAAATTTTATTCGAAGCAACCTGAATAATGATTCTTAAATTTTCTATACGATTTGGACTGGGAGCCCATATATTATATGTACATCGCTTTTTATGCATTTCGGGATGATCTCTAAGTTTCTGCAATAATCCCTCAATTTCTATAGGCGGGTCTGCAATCTCTATATCATCTATATCTGAATCCTCGTGTTCTAATACTTCCGGGTTTATAATACACCATTTTTTTAAAGCTTCTTTTCCTGATTCTGTTACTTTCCACTTCCGGTTTCCTATTGCTTCTATCAGTCCCAAAACTTCCAGCCAATCCATTCTTTTTCTAGTATTACTTAAATTCTTCCAATTCAAGCCATATTTCTTACATATTTTTTGATCGGCTTCTTCTACTGTTATAGGTGTAACGTTTATAACATCCAGCATTTCACCAAATAGACGAACTCTTTCTTGTATCATATCTGCCAGTTTCTTCTTCGTTGGCTTCTCAACAAATTCTTGCCCTTTGTCTGATAACACAAGTTTCCCCGCATGGTTATAGACTAATCCGATTCCTTTTAAAAATGGTGTATACACACGCCACGTCTGCCCATTTACTAAGTTCCCGGTATCTGGTATCATATCCAGATCATAAGCCTCCCCTATTTCAACCAATTCTACAAGTCTTTTCACAAGATCATACCAGACCTGTTTCCCGCCTCTCAGATCAGGAATCGTCCATCCTTTTTTTCGCCATTCGTTTTTTTGTTTCTGAATATCCGTATTTTTTACAGCTTCTTGCTTTTGTCTCATAACTAATCCTCTTATTATCAAACTTTATTTGGTCCAAAACTTTACAGTATCCTCTACAGCTTAATCTTTTTTTTACAATTTTATTTTAATACTTTCTTTTCAAAATTTCAATATTTCTTTCATTAGTATTGTATTTAACTGCAAATTATGTTAGTGTCAATATTTTATATTCAAATCATTATATATATTTGTTATACTAATTTAGTCAGGAAAACCTGTGGATTGAAATATTAGTATTGTTACTAATAAGCACAAACGTCAGCGGTGCAAAAGCTTTATGTTTTTGTACCGCTGACGTTTTTTACTTTTTCTATCCAATAAAGACTGCCATCCCGGACTCCACGTCCATCTTCAGGCCTATCTCGTCTGTATACTGTTCTTTATCTACAAGTTCATAGAAATCCTCGATATCTTCTGACACCGGACTTAGCATTCCCACTCCACGCATTTTTTCAAACTCATTTTCATATAGCTGCACACAATACTGTCCAGCTTTTCTCATTGTACTCTTTGTATACCCCTGGCATCTAATCTGCTGCAAGAGTTCTTCTGCTTCTGGTTCCCGGCCAACAAAAATGGTCTTAGTATCTTCTTCGATCAGCTTAAACTCCTTCCCCACTTTCGCAAAATTATATTGTTTATCTTGAAACTCTTGCAGAATTTTCTTTTTATCCAGACTTTCGCCACGGAAACGATATAACCACTGGAAATATTTTTCGATTCCATCTAAAGAGGAAATATCTTCCCCTTCTGAAAGAAGAAGTTTTGCCACATCTATCTGAAGCCTTTGCCCCGGGACATTCTCTTTCTCTTCAAATTGAAACAGAAAAACTTTACTATCCCTTACCTCTCTTTTTCCTTCACGGTTGCATCGTCCTGCCGCCTGAATCATGGAATCAACTCCTGCCAACTGCCGGTACACGGATTGAAAATCCAGATCCACTCCAGCCTCCACAAGACTGGTAGAAATTAAAACACACTTTTCCCCTTTCCTCAGACGTTCCCGAATCATTCCCAGCACTTTTCTCCTATGTTTTGGATACATCGTTGTGGAAAGATGAAAAACTCCCTCCCCCTTCATACTTCGATAGAGTTTTTGCGCTCGTTTTTTCGTATTCACAATGCATAGCGCCTGGATTTCTTTCTGCAGACTTCCAACCAGATCATCCTCAGAAATCGTCCCCAAATTCTGATATGTAACTCTTTCAAAAAAGCGAAATTGCTCTTCTACTCTCGGACATAATTCTGTAACCTGGCGAATTTTCCGAAAAAAAACTGTTCAACGCCGGCTGGGTCGCTGTACACAAAACAATACTGGAACGGTATAGATCCACAAGTTCTTCCATCATCGCAATACACGGTTTCAGATAATCCGGCGGCAGCATTTGAGCCTCATCAAAAATGATCACACTATTAGCAATATTATGCAATTTCCTGCATCTGGACGATTTATTCGCATAGAGGGATTCAAAAAACTGTACATTTGTTGTTACGATCACTGGTTTATCCCAGTTTTCCGCAGCAAGCTGCATTGGTTTTAGTTCCTCAGAACTTTCATAGTCCACATTATAGTGATTTTCCAAGACATTTTGTTCACCTAAAATCTTTCGGAACACTTCTGCATTCTGCTCAATGATACTGGTATATGGAATAACATAAATTACCCTATCCATACTATTTTGTACTGCATGACGCAGCGCAAATGCCAAAGAAGCCACCGTTTTTCCTCCGCCAGTAGGTACCGTCAACTGGAACATGCCTCTTTCCATTTTCCCACATTCAAGGCATTTTTTTAAGATTTCTGTTCGTCTTCCATTTACCGTCTCAGTCTCTCGATTGGATAACCACCCCTCAATATGTGTTTCTAGTTTTCGCAGCAGTTTTTCCAGACTTTCCCCTGCTTCTCTTCCCGTATCTCCCGCTTTCATAAATCGTTCAGTATCCAGGAAATCCGCATCCACCAGGCAGGAAAACAACATCCTAATAAAAACGCTCAGTGAATAATCTGGATCAGATGTTTTTCCCGGATCAAACGGCACTGTTTTCAGTTCTGGTATCTGGATTTCATCTTTATAAGCGGAATAATCCTCGATTTTCTTCTTTCTTCTCCCTGAAAGCGTTGCCGCGTTTCCAGCGTCAGAAGAAGAGCCATAATCCGGAAGCCCTGCATGATGTCCCGCAATACAATATTCTAAAAATGGATATAGTCCGCCCTTTTCTTTGCATACTCTGGCACCAGCAGTAGAATGATCCACTCTTCTGTCGCTATTATTCCTGATTTTATCTTGAAACGCCTCTGAATATTTTCCAATGTCATGAAGCAGCCCACAGCAGTATCCCCATTCTTCCTTTCCAAATCGCCTAGCAAATTCCCCAGCAAGTTCTGCCGTACCATACAAATGCTCTCTCATCGTCTGCGTTCTTTTCCCCTCAATATGCGCAAAATATTCCATAAAAGATCCTCCATTCCTATTTTTCAAAAATCTACTTATATATCCGGACTTCATCCATACCCTGAAAACATCGCTTATCCATAAAGTGTGAAAACAACTCTCAGCGAAAAGTTACCGATATAAATCATCATATACTATTGACAAACCACAGTCCATGCAAAGGGGCGATGACTGCACCACAGGTTGGACAGACACCGCAAGGATGATTTCAATCCGCATCGCCAATAACAACGATGACTGGAAATGACAACCCCGGCGCTAATGCTCATGTACGGTAAGGAAGCAAGCAACCGAAAACAAGAGATAGACCGCCAGCACTACACTATTCCGAACCAAAGACCAAAAGATAAGCATTGTGGGAAAATCTAAACTTTTGGATTTTCCTACAATGCCAACTACGGCGGAATCCCTCCCACTCCTTATATCTTTCTGTATACATTGAATTTGTATTTAGTAAAATGCAGACAACACCACGGATCGGCTTTTGGTTGGACAATTCCAACCAAACACCACAGCAGACAGCAGAAAACATTCTGAACGCTAGGAAGCCGGTATGATTGTTACATATAAGGGGAAGAAAAATTTCTTTTAGGTACTTGCTTTCCTAAAACTGATGTGATACAATGATTTAATCCAGAAAAGGAGTAAAAAATATGCGGCAAGGTATTCTTAAATAAAACTATAATCAAATAGTGGGAACAAAGGATTATGATAGCTCCTTTTGTAGGGGCTTAGTTTTTTGTACCCAATTTAAGAATACTTTTGCCTTATCAATTTTGACATATCCCCAAAAACAGCAATCACAAACAGGTGTATGCTGTATATGTGTATGTCCGCAACTTATAATCCCCAGTGGTAAAAGTATTTTACTGCTGGGGATTTTTATGCCCTTTGGGGCTGTAAAGGGAGGACAATCACATGAAAATAATCAATATTGGAATTCTTGCCCATGTAGACGCTGGAAAGACGACCTTGACGGAGAGCCTGCTATATGCCAGCGGAGCCATTTCAGAACCGGGGAGCGTCGAAAAAGGGACAACGAGGACGGACACCATGTTTTTGGAGCGGCAGCGTGGGATTACCATTCAAGCGGCAGTCACTTCCTTCCAGTGGCACAGATGTAAAGTTAACATTGTGGATACGCCCGGCCACATGGATTTTTTGGCGGAGGTGTACCGCTCTTTGGCTGTTTTAGATGGGGCCATCTTGGTGATCTCCGCTAAAGATGGCGTGCAGGCCCAGACCCGTATTCTGTTCCATGCCCTGCGGAAAATGAACATTCCCACCGTTATCTTTATCAACAAGATCGACCAGGCTGGCGTTGATTTGCAGAGCGTGGTTCAGTCTGTTCGGGATAAGCTCTCCGCCGATATTATCATCAAGCAGACGGTGTCGCTGTCCCCGGAAATAGTCCTGGAGGAAAATACCGACATAGAAGCATGGGATGCGGTCATCGAAAATAACGATGAATTATTGGAAAAGTATATCGCAGGAGAACCAATCAGCCGGGAAAAACTTGCGCGGGAGGAACAGCAGCGGGTTCAAGACGCCTCCCTGTTCCCAGTCTATCATGGCAGCGCCAAAAATGGCCTTGGCATTCAACCGTTGATGGATGCGGTGACAGGGCTGTTCCAACCGATTGGGGAACAGGGGGGCGCCGCCCTATGCGGCAGCGTTTTCAAGGTTGAGTACACCGATTGCGGCCAGCGGCGTGTCTATCTACGGTTATACAGCGGAACGCTGCGCCTGCGGGATACGGTGGCCCTGGCCGGGAGAGAAAAGCTGAAAATCACAGAGATGCGTATTCCATCCAAAGGGGAAATTGTTCGGACAGACACCGCTTATCAGGGTGAAATTGTTATCCTTCCCAGCGACAGCGTGAGGTTAAACGATGTATTAGGGGACCAAACCCGGCTCCCTCGTAAAAGGTGGCGCGAGGACCCCCTCCCCATGCTGCGGACGACGATTGCGCCGAAAACGGCAGCGCAAAGAGAACGGCTGCTGGACGCTCTTACGCAACTTGCGGATACTGACCCGCTTTTGCGTTGCGAAGTGGATTCCATCACCCATGAGATCATTCTTTCTTTTTTGGGCCGGGTGCAGTTGGAGGTTGTTTCCGCTTTGCTGTCGGAAAAATACAAGCTTGAAACAGTGGTAAAGGAACCCTCCGTCATTTATATGGAGCGGCCGCTCAAAGCAGCCAGCCACACCATCCATATCGAGGTGCCGCCCAACCCGTTTTGGGCATCCATAGGACTGTCTGTTACACCACTCTCGCTTGGCTCCGGTGTACAATACGAGAGCCGGGTTTCGCTGGGATACTTGAACCAGAGTTTTCAAAACGCTGTCAGGGATGGTATCCGTTACGGGCTGGAGCAGGGCTTGTTCGGCTGGAACGTAACGGACTGTAAGATTTGCTTTGAATACGGGCTTTATTACAGTCCGGTCAGCACGCCGGCGGACTTCCGCTCATTGGCCCCGATTGTATTGGAACAGGCATTGAAGGAATCGGGGACGCAGCTGCTGGAACCTTATCTCTCCTTCATCCTCTATGCGCCCCAGGAATACCTTTCCAGGGCTTATCATGATGCACCGAAATACTGTGCCACCATCGAAACGGCCCAGGTAAAAAAGGATGAAGTTGTCTTTACTGGCGAGATTCCCGCCCGCTGTATACAGGCATACCGTACTGATCTGGCCTTTTACACCAACGGGCGGAGCGTATGCCTTACAGAGCTGAAAGGATATCAGGCCGCTGTCGGTCAGCCGGTCATCCAGCCCCGCCGTCCAAACAGCCGCCTGGACAAGGTGCGCCATATGTTTCAGAAGGTAATGTAAAGATACATAATCGTCAAGACGGCAACAATCAGAAGTTATGGAGGGTAACAATGGAATATAGTAAGGAAGATTTAATGGAAGCAAAAAAGCAAATTTGGGGAGTGGGAGAGAACATGGGAACAGAGGAAAGTAAAAAAATCTGGGAGGAGAACGCACAATTTTGGGATAATGCAATGGGTGACGAATCTAATGAATTTCACAGAGAGGTAGTGCGTCCCAAAGTAACGGAACTTCTATCTCCTAATCCTGCGGATTACATTTTGGATATTGCGTGTGGCAATGGAAATTATTCTTCGTATCTTGCACAAAGAGGCGCTTCGGTTGTCGCTTTTGATTACAGCAAAAAAATGATAGAATTGGCTAAAAGACGGCAATCACAATATGCAAAACAAATTGAATTTTGTGTGGCGGATGCGACCGATAGAAAAAGTATATTAGAATTAAAAAGAAATCGAGCCTTTACGAAAGCAGTTTCTAATATGGCAATTATGGATATTACGGATATTGAACCACTTCTTATGGCTGTTTATGAACTGTTGCAGGAAAGCGGAATTTTTGTCTTTGCAACGCAACACCCTTGTTTTGTCACGTTGACTGAAAAATATATGACACCGCACAGTTACTATGATATAGCGATTGAAGGGCAACCGAAAGAGCAGATTTATTATCATCGTTCCATACAAGATATTTTTAACCTTTGTTTTAGAGCTGGATTTGTCATTGATGGATTTTATGAAGAATGTTTTAAAACCAACAAAGAAATTCCTATGGTAATGATAGTAAGGCTTAAGAAGGTAAAACGTGATAGCTTAAAATAAATTCAAGTTTGTCGGGTAAATAGCAAACCCAGCCGAGCCAGTCAACGGTCAAGATGAACGGCGCATATGCGCAGCCGTTGACAGCCCCGCCCGCCTTTGCTGGTAGGCAATCAAGGGGCGACAGCAAGAAGTGCCACCGCCCCGCACTATTATTCAGAAAGGGGAATTTCCATGACCGACCAGATAGCCTATCAAGAATATATCCAGCGCAGGTACAACGCCTTTTGCAAGACTGTTATCCGCTGTGCCGCCTTGGACAAGATTTTGAAGCTTAAACGGCAATGGGAACGGCAAGTTTCCCTTGACTATCTGATGAACGAGAAGTTTGTCCAGTTTGCCGCGTCGGAGCCGGACGAGGAATACCCATTTACCGTCTGCGGTCAGACCGTCCTGCTCTGCAACGCCGCCCTTGCCGACGCGATCTCTGTTTTGCCGGAGCAGACGCGGGAAGAAATCCTGCGCTATTACTTTCTGCGCCAGCCGCAGCGCGTGATCGGCGCGTGTATTGGCCGGTCACGCAGCACAGCGGGGCGGCATATCCAGCTTGCCTTGCAGCGGCTACGCGAAGAAATGGGGGTGAGCCGGTATGAGTAGACTTCTCCCCTATGAAACAATCCTCAAAGCCCGTGAGGGCGACCCAGAAGCCGTGAACGCTGTCCTGCTCCACTACGCCGGATATATCCGCTATTTCTCAAAAGTGAACGGGCAGGTCAACGCCGAGGTGGAGGACTATGTAAAGCAGCGGTTAATTGACTGTCAATTCAAGTTCCGGCTTGACGAACCACCGGACAAGTCATAAAAACTGAATACCAGCCGCCACCGACGCGGCCAGCGAAAGCAGTAAGTCTTGAAAAAGATTTACTGCTTTTTTTGTTGTCCGGCTCCGCTCCCGGCCATTTTGCCCCCTGCCGGTTGTAGTAGTAAGCGAGGAGGGAATTTTTCTGCCCTGGTGTTTGGCATTTGGAGCATTTACCCGTAGTAGAGGGCAAAGAGAAAGGATTTCTCCAACACCGGGTAGAAACCACTGCGTCCGGTGTCATTTTAGCGAAAGCGGGCAGGAATGCCCTTTACAGGATTAGTAGTAGCAGAAAAAGAGAAACAAACTTTTGTGGTTGCAGTTTTCCAAAAAAGTGGCGGACGGAAGTGAGAGAAAGTTTGCAGTCACGGAGAGCAAGTTTCTACCACGGTGCCAAAATCCGCAATTCTGCAGTTTTGCCCCTCGCGGGAAACTTGTTGGGGAGTGCCTTCCCCAAACCCTGCTCATGCGCCCTTACGGGCGAGAAAGGAGGTCACACCATGCGAAAGAAATACAACACGCCCCACCGCAGCCGCGTTGTGAAAACCCGGCTGTCCGAAGATGAGTATGCCGACTTCACAGCGCGGCTTGCGCCCTATGGTATCAGCCAGTCCGAATTTCTCCGGCAGGCGATACGGCGGGCGACCATACGCCCGGTTGTCCATGTGTCGTCGGTCAATGACGAGTTGCTTTCCGCTGTCGGGAAGCTGACAGCCGAGTACGGCAGGATCGGCGGCAACCTCAATCAGATTGCCCGGTATCTGAACGAATACGGCGTACCCTACAACACCCTTTCCGGCGAGGTACGCGCCGCCATATCCGACCTTGCCGTCCTCAAGTATGAAGTCCTCAAGAAAGTAGGTGACGCGGTTGGCAACACTCAAGCATATCAACTCTAAAAACGCCGACTACGGAGCCGCCGAGCAATATCTTCTCTTTGAGCATGACGAGTTTACCATGAAGCCCGTCCTTGATGAAACCGGCAGGCTTATCCCCCGCGAGGACTACCGGCTGTCCACGCTGAACTGCGACGGGGAGGATTTTGCCGTTGCGTGTATGCGGGCCAATCTCCGCTATCAGAAAAACCAGCGGCGGGAAGATGTGAAAAGCCACCACTACATCATCAGCTTTGACCCGCGGGACGGGCCGGACAACGGCCTGACCGTAGACCGGGCGCAGGCGTTGGGGGAACAATTCTGTAAAGAGCATTTTCCCGGCCACCAGGCCCTTGTCTGCACCCACCCGGACGGGCATAACCACAGCGGCAACATTCATGTGCATATCGTCATAAACAGCCTGCGGATTGAGGAAGTGCCGTTCCTGCCCTACATGGACAGGCCGGCCGATACGAAAGTCGGCTGCAAGCACCGATGTACCGACGCTGCCCTGCGCTACTTCAAATCCGAAGTCATGGAGATGTGCCACCGGGAGGGGCTTTATCAAATCGACCTCTTGAACGGCAGCAAGAACCGCGTCACCGACCGGGAGTATTGGGCGCAGAAAAAGGGACAGGCCGCGCTGGACAAGCAGAACGCCCCCATGATTGCCGATAGTATCACGCCCCGGCAGACCAAGTTTGAAACGAACAAGGAGAAGCTGCGGCAGACCCTACGGAAAGCCCTTGCCACCGCCGCCAGCTTTGACGAGTTTTCCTCTCTGTTGCTGCAGGAGGGTGTGACCGTCAAGGAGAGCCGGGGGCGGCTTTCCTACCTCACGCCGGACAGGACAAAGCCAATTACCGCCCGGAAGCTGGGCGACGATTTTGACCGCGCCGCTGTCTTTGCCGTTTTAGAGCAAAACGCCGCCAGAGCAGCCGAAGCGCCAGCCAGATCCCCCGATCCCCCACGCACCATAAAAGACCGCTTGCAGGTTGCCAGAGCCGAGATAGCCGCCCCGAAACAGGACGGAGTGCAGCGGCTTGTGGACATTGAGCAGAAAATGGCCGAGGGCAAAGGCCGGGGCTATGAACGCTGGGCGAAGATACACAATCTGAAGCAGGCCGCCAAAACGCTGTCCGTCTACCAGCAATACGGCTTTACTTCCCCGGAGCAGTTAGAAGCCGCCGTTGACACCGCCTATCAGAAAATGCGCCAGACCAGCGGCGAACTGAAAGCACTGGAAACGAAGCTGCAAGGGAAAAAGAAGTTGCAGCGGCAGGTGTTGGCCTACGCCCAGACCAAGGCCGCCCGCGACGGGCTGCGGGCACAGAAATCCGAGAAAGCCCGCGCCGCATACCGGCAGGCCCATGAGAGCGATTTTATCATAGCCGACGCAGCAGCCCGGTATTTCAAGGCGCATGGCATTACCAAGCTGCCCGCCCGGAAAGCGTTGCAGGCCGAGATCGAGCAGCTTATCTCCGAGAAAGACGGCCTGTATAACACCTATCACGAACAGAAACAGCGGTTCAAGGAGTTGCAGACCGTCAAGCGGAACATCGACCAGATTTTGCGCCGGGACGAGCCGCACCGCAGAAAGGAGCAGAGCCATGAGCGATAACCTGCCCCACATGGACTACCGCCAGCACCGGCGGGCGCGGCGGCTGGTACATGAGTGCTGTAACTACGATGAGGGGAACTGCCTGCTATTGGACGACGGGGAGCCTTGCGTGTGCGTCCAGAGCATTTCCTTTTCCCTCATGTGCCACTGGTTCCGTGTGGCTGTCCTGCCCCTTGACGGGGAGCTGGCCGCAGCCCTCTTGTGCCGGGGAAGCCGGAAACGGTGTGCCGTCTGCGGGGCGGCCTTTGTCCCCAAATCCAACCGGGGAAAATACTGCCCCGACTGCGCCGGGCGCATGAAGAAAATCAAAGCCGCCGAGAGAAAGCGGAAACAAAGGCAGAGATGTCACGCTTTAGAGCCTTTCAAACCCGCATAAATCAAGGCTTTTTTCGTGGGTGTCAAAGGGTACGCGATACATTTATCCTTTTCCCCCGGAAACGGCGTTTTAATGCGTGACAATACGCCAAAATCAACCCGAACACAGGGAGGTGATCCTATCGCTGATTATATCAGGGCAGACACGCGGCTGCCCGCCTATCTGCCGTATCCCCGTTTCCTGCTGAAAATGGAGATTTCACAGACCGCCAAGCTGCTGTATTCGCTGCTGTTAGACCGTTCCACCCTCTCCCAGAAAAACAAGTGGCTGGACGACGAGGGCAGGATTTATATTATCTATCCCATCGCGGAGATAGCAGAAATACTGGATAAAGGCAGCACCACCATCAAGGGGGCGCTTAATGAACTGGACACGGCGGGGCTGTTGGAACGGGAACGGGGCGGCTTCTCCGCACCGAACCGGCTTTATGTCAAAGTACCGCCAGTGCCACAGGTACAGTTTTCAGACCAACTGATGGCCGGAAGTCCGCCCCTCATAGAGCCGGAAAACCGTCCTACTGATGGTCAGAAAACCGACCTTATGATGGTCGGAAAACCGTCCCCTAACCAAACTACTATAAACAACCTTACAGAGAGCCAAACAAAGGGAGTGAGTGGGGGGCCGTCCGCGCCCTATGGCCGATATGGAAATATTTTTCTGTCACAGACCGAATACGACGAGTTGCAGGCAGAGTACCCTGACAGGCTGGAACGGTTCATCGAGGAAATGAGCCGCTACCTTGCCGCCAACGGGAAAAGCTACCAGAACTATGCCGCCGCCCTGCGGATATGGGCGGGGAACGACAAAAAGGAAGCCCCTAAAAAGGGCATACCAGACTACTCATGCAAGGAGGGCGAGAGTTTATGAAGAATGAAATCAACGCGGTTTTGGAGAATATGACGACCACCATCCCGGAGCCGGAGGACTACACCGGCGAGGACGGTTTACTGTACTGCGGCAAGTGCCGCAAGCCGAAAGAAGCCTATTTTGCGCCGGATAAGGCCGCTATCTTCGGGCGCGACCGCCACCCGGCAGAGTGCGACTGCCAGAGAACCGCCCGCGAGGAACGGGAAGCCGCCGAAAAGCGGCGCAGACACCTTGACACCGTGGAAGAACTGAAACGCCGGGGCTTTACCGACCCCACCATGCGGGACTGGACTTTCGAGAACGACAACGGCAGGAACCCGCAGACCGGGCTTGCCCGCCGGTATGTGGAGCATTGGGAAGATATGCGGACAGACAATATCGGCTGCCTGTTCTGGGGCGGCGTAGGCACCGGCAAAAGCTACCTTGCAGGCTGTATCGCAAACGCCCTCATGGAGAAAGAAATCCCCGTCCGCATGACGAACTTTGCTCTTATCCTCAATGACCTTGCCGCCAGCTTTGAGGGGCGCAACGAGTACATTTCCCGCCTTTGTCGTTATCCGCTGCTGATCCTTGACGACTTCGGCATGGAACGCGGGACGGAATACGGGCTGGAACAGGTGTTCAATGTGATTGACAGCCGTTACCGCAGCGGCAAGCCGCTGATCGTCACGACCAACCTTACGCTGGACGACCTGCACAACCCGGAGGACACCGCCCATTCCCGGATTTATGACCGCCTGCTTTCCATGTGCGTCCCGGTACGCTTTACCGGCGACAACTTCCGGCAGGAAACCGCCAAGCGGAAAATGGAGAGCATGAAGAAACTGATTACCGACTGAAAGGAGTATTGCCTATGGCAGATAACAAGCAGCACGACACCCGCACCACCCGCCGCCCTGACTGTGTGACGGAAATCCGCATGGGCAATTCCGTCCTTGTCGTGTCCGGCTATTTCAAGAAAGACACCACAACCACAGCCGCCGACAAAATGGCGCGGGTACTGGAAGCGGAAGCCGCTGCTACACAGGAGCCGACTTATCCGGCGTGAACCGGGGCATGGAAAAGCGGCCATGCCAGGGAGCATGACCGCTGGAACGAAAATCGGAAGTGCTTTAGCAATTCTTAATCTCATTCTCTATAAAATAATTTGCAATTTCAAAGGCTTTTATTCTTCTCTTTGCCAATGTGATTTGTGATTTATAACGCTCGGAATTATCCTTTGATTCAAATGTTTTTACTGTTTCTCTTAGCTTGTGCAGAGTTGAATCAATTTGCCTTTTGGCCGCGGTTAATTCATCTATTGTATACTTCATGTTTTCTCCTTTAACTTCTGATTTTTTTGTTAAATCAGAGTATACCACGGAGTTATGAACTTTTCTACTGCAAATATGGGACGACAACCCATACCATAAAAATCGGAAAATTGAAAAGCTGTAAAGAAGCAAATTTAACGCTTTTGCCGCTGTACAGCCCCCGCCGTTCCGTGGTACAATGAAACCACGGAATAGTGGGGCTGGCTGTCGGAAACGGAGGATTTTATGTTAAGACAAGCCACCCAAAACCTCATTACCGCCCTTTATCCGAGATTGTCCCACGAGGATGAATTGCAAGGCGAGAGTAATTCCATATCGAACCAAAAAAGGATACTCGAAACCTACGCAAAACAGAACGGCTTTACCAATCTGCGCTGGTACACCGACGACGGTTTTTCCGGCGCGAACTTTGCTGGGGTTAGATAGCGATACTTTTTACATCTACCATGTTGCGGCGGTCATGGTTGACAACTTGCGTCGGCTCCTGCTCGGTATCAACCTGTCCGACAAAGCTATAATGGATTTCGATTTTCCGGGTGTTGGTTTCCCGGTCTAATTCATGTATCAAAATACGGTCGATAAACTCATGGACGTTTTCATAGGTCAATTCCTGTATGTCGCTGTATTTCCCGACAATCTGAATAAACCTTGATATATCCCTTTTTCGCTCGGTAACGGTTGCGATCTGCTGTTGTAACTCGTCTATCCTTGCGGCAAGGGATTTCTTTTCGTCCTCATAGCCGGAAGTTAGAAACACAAACCGTTCATCTGTCAGTCTGCCTAATGCGTTGTCCTCATACAGCTTGCGGAAAAGCGTGTCAAGTTCGGTCATACGCGCCTGTGCTTTGAAAAGTTCCTTTTGCTGCTGCGCTAATGCCTTTCTCGCTTCCATGTCGCCGTACTCGGTAGCTTTACAGATAAAGTCCTGTTCGTGTTCCTTAACATACCGCAAAACCCGCCGCATATCTTCCAGCACTAAATCAAGAAGTACGTTTTTGCGGATATAATGAGAGGTACACTCGCTGCCTGTCCTTGCCCTGTTGCGCCATGCGCCGCAAGAATAGGAAAACTTGCGCGGCTCGATATTTACGCCCTGTTGGTAATACATCTTATGTCTGCAACCAGCGCAAAACAGCAAGCCGGAAAAAATATCAATCTCCGCTGCTTTTGTCGAGCGGTGGCGGGTAGCAATCCGCTTTTGCGCAAGTTCAAAGGTTTCCTCGTCAACAAGCGGCTCATGGGTGTTTGGGAAGAAATAGCGTTGTTCTTCTTCGTTCTTCCGGGTCTTTTTCGACTTGTAGGATACCTTGTGAGTTTTCGCGGTTATGGTATGCCCTAAATATTCCTGCCTTGCTAATATGTCATAGAGCGTTTTGTCCGGCCAAGTATAGGGGGCGATCATTGCCCGCTGATACCGCGCCTGTCCTGTACGCTGATAGCGCAACGCTCCAATCGTCAAGACTTTGTTTTCCGCAAGCCATTTTTGGATTTCGCACATACGCACGCCGCTAACAAACATAGCGAAAACCTGTTTGACAATCGGCGCGGTTTCCGGGTCGGGTATAAGGTGGTGGCGGTTGTTCGGGTCTGGGATATAGCCGTATGGATATTCCCCGTTGACGCGCTCGCCTTTTTGCGCCTGTGCCTGTTTAACTGCGCGGATTTTCTTGCTTGTGTCGCGGGCGTAAAACTCGTTAAACCAGTTCCGCAAGGGGGTAAACTCGTTATCCTCCCGCGCTGTGTCAACTCCGTCGTTGATCGCGATATAGCGTACTCCGTTTTCGGGAAATACAATCTCTATGAGTTCGCCCGTTTTCAGATAGTTTCTGCCAAGACGGGAAAGGTCTTTGGTAATGACCGTCGCCACTCGTCCGGCTTCCACTTCCTGCAACATCGCTTGCAGCCCCTCGCGCTCAAAACTCACGCCGGAAAATCCGTCGTCCACAAAAAACTTTGTGTTCAAAAAATGGTGTTCGTCCGCATAGCGTTGAAGTATCATTTTTTGGTGCTGTATGCTTCCGCTTTCTCCGGCTTGCATATCCTCTTGACTTAAACGGCAGTAAAGGGCGGTGATTTTATTCGACTGTAACATTAGTCCTCCTTTCCGACAGCCGAATAAACAGGTATAATGTGTTGCTATCATTATACCATATCCCGCCGCCTAATGCACTACTCGGACGCTAAAAATCCCGGATTTCCGGGCTTTTTCTGCAAATCCTTTACAATGAGTTTCTCAATCTTTTTATGGATTGTATCGGTTGCCTTTTCACTCGGCAACGCTTGAACAAGATAGGTGATTTTCCCTATTTTGCGTTCGGTTGTAATTGTCTGTTTTTTATCCATTAGAAAAACCTCCTTTTCCTGTATGGATAAACTATATTCGTCAAAAGGCAAAAACGGGCGGTTGTTAGCTGCAACCTCACGGGAGTTTCACCCCGGCCCATGCTTATGGGTGCGCCGCGCAATACTTTGAGGGTGTTCAACGCGGGAGTATCATTGTGCCGCCTTGTATGTCGTCGCCCACAAGCTGCTAAACCTGTTTTACGGCGCGGTAGTTCTCGCTCGGCTTTTCCCCTATGGGGAAAAGCTGTCATGGCGTACCCGCCGACTGGCTCGGTACAGACGGAATGTACCCGTTTGCCTGTTATGCTGCGCACCAAAGGCCGCTTTCTTTGTCAAAGAACAATAGGCTTTGTCGGCCTGCAAAAGCACATCAACAGCGGATATGCTTTTGCGGAACGACAAATAGCCCATAACGGGAAGCGTGGAAAGGGGACACGCTCCCCGCATGGGCTAAAAGATTATCCTACATGAAAAGCAAGGGTGCGGGTAATAAGGCGCACTTGCAGCCTGTTACGCATTTCCTCGTCCACATAGGAATAGGTATTGCCCGCGTCGTCTTTCAGCGTGCGGGTACAAAGTTTCGCTATGTAACCCTCGTAGTGCTTCAAGATCGCGCACATGGCGGTTGTGTCGCCGTTTGCCGCTGCGGAAATGACAGGGAACGGCAACAGATTTTCAGACTTCCTAACGGTATTCATCATCTGCTTTTCCCTCCAAATACTGTTTGATTTTCGCAAGCGCGGATTTCCTGTGCCGGAAAACCGTCGTGCGTACAACATTCAGCAGTTCGCCAATTTCCGCGTCGCTCATATCCAAGAAGTAGGACAAAAGGATAATGTCGCGTTTCCTTTCGGGCAAAGCGTTAAGGGCTTCGGCAAGCAGTTCATTTTTGACGAGTACATCAAAGCCGGACACTTGAAAACGGAAATAATCGCTTTCGTATTCGTCCGTTGTGAAAAGCTGCGCGAGTTCGCTTTCGCTCAAATCCGAAAAAGTAACTTCGCGTGCTGCGCGTTTCGCAAGAGTGCGGCGGTGGCTTTTCGCTTCGCCGACCAAAGTTTTCTTTGCTAATGCGTCGTACTGATGTTGTATTCTTTCCTTGTCGGAAGAAGATAGCTCCATAGAGTTCACCTCCTTCCCGCGTGGAGTAGAGGACGGGAGTTAAGGGCTTGTCCTCTCTGCCCCTTTCGCTCCGTACCCGTTCGGGAGATGGCTCTTGAGTGCGCTTTTCAGAAAAAAGTTGAAAAAAGCAAAATGCGCCCGTCCGCAAGACGCGGACGGGCGCAAAGGAAATGTAAGCAGTAGCTAAATGTATTGACAGTTCACATTCATAGCCGGAATATCCCGCTTGCGGAGCATAGCTTTTTTTGACCGCAAAGCATTAGGCGGGTTACAGTAAATAAAAATGGACACGGCGATACCTCCCCGATACCGCCGTATCCTTAAAAAAGGGCGACTTTAATACACTACCCGCAATCCATTCTATAATAGGGAACAGCGGCTTTTGCGCAATATTAAATAAAAAAGCCGATAACACATAGGTTTTTTGACCTAATGCGTTATCGGCTCTGCGTCTATGCGTCTGGCACTTTTAATCATTTTTTTTTGAATTTATTATATGTGTTAGCTAACTGTCCACAAGCCGCGTTAATCTCTCTGCCATGAGAAACTCTCATAGTAACTTCAAGTCCTGCTTGCTCTAATTGATGTTTGAATGCAACTATTTCCCGTTTCTGTGGTGCTTTAATTCTTGAATTGCTTGTTGGGTTGTATTGTAACACGTTAATCATAACTTTTTTGCCCCGAAACCATTTTGCAAGTTGTCTTACATCTGAGGGCCGGTCATTTATACCCGGTAAAAGCAAATACGCAAAGACAATTTTGCGATTATGCCTTTCAGAATAGGATAAGGCTTGCTTAACAACATCTTCAATAGCATATATGCGCATGTGAGGAATAATACGATTTCTTGCAGATTGTGTTGCTGCGTGTAAAGATATTGTCAACTGAATTTTAAGATGTTCCTCGCGCAATTTTTTTAATTGATCGACCGGACCAACTGTTGATATGGTAATGCCGTCGGTTGGAAAGTTGAGCCCATATCTATCTCGGAGAATATGGATTGCTTTTATCAAGTTGTCATAATTGAATAAAGGCTCTCCCATACCCATAAAAACGATACGGTTTACTTTTCGACGCAACAATATAATCTGTTGTACGATTTCTGACGATGTTAGATTACGAACAAAGCCATTTCGCCCGGACTCACAAAAAATACAACCAACAGGACAACCGACTTGTGTGCTCACGCAAACAGTTCCACCATCTCGCCGCTTGATAAAAACCGTTTCAATGTATTTGTTGTCTTTCAGTTCGTAAACATACTTTTCAGTATCACTGCTTTTGCAAATATTTTTTACCAACATTGATAGATTTTTTTTGCGTGGTAATTGCTTATATAATTCTTCATATAAGGCTTTTGCTTCATTCTCGCCAATAACTTCCGACATTTCTTTGTAAGTAAATCCGTATGGATCATTCCGTACTTCCGCAGGCGTATATTTAGGTAAACGTTTCATTTTTATATCCTTTCTTCTAAATAATAAAAGTTTGTTTTTCTGTATTTTTGATTACAATCTCTAATTTTTCTACATCAATGATATGCGTCAATTTGCATTTAGGGCAGAAAAGAGGAAAATCTTTTAATACAGTATTATGAAATACTTGAACTCTCGTCTTTCCGTTACAAATCGGACATTTTATCCAATATTTTTTAAGCATTATATTTCACTCGTCCTTTTTACACAAAAAAATGCAGGTCAATCCTCAACATGAGCATTGACCTGCATTTATAATGCACAGAGCAGTACAACAAAACTAAGGCATAGCTTGCACTATGTCTATACTATATCTATACGTCGTTAGTTTTTTGTATAGCATCCGCAAAATAAGCATGACAAAAAAGCCCATGTTGAAAATGGGAAAATCCTTTTTTTCAATGCTTATCTAATACGCATGCTATGCAACATAAACGCCGCCTCCTTTTACATAAATTTTATTTTATCAGAAAATCAGTCTACTGTCAATACACAACAGGAAGTATTTAACCTAATGATATGAATTGTGTGGACATATCCAAAAAGAAAGGTGAACTGTAAAATGTAACAGGGTGAATGAAAATGGCAAAAAGACCCGTACCATTGTACGACTTTAAGGCTTTCGGGGCAGCTATAAAAGCCGCGAGAAATGAATACGGCGAGAGCCGCAAAAAGGTAAGCGACGAGTTATATATTTCCCCGCGCTACCTTGCGAATATCGAGAACAAGGGACAACAGCCGAGTTTACAGGTATTCTATGACCTTGTAACCCGGTATCATATTTCGGTAGATCAATTTTTCTTCCCGAACAGCAATGCGGAGAAATCCACCGGGCGGCGGCAGCTTGACGCGCTGCTGGACGGTATGAGCGATAAAGGCATACGGATTGTAACCGCAACAGCAAGGGAGATAACGGAAGTCGAAAAAGCAGAGGATTAACCTCACAATATGAGAAATCGGGAGATTGCAGCGCATGGCGGCTGCAATCTTTTTTTGCGTCCAAAATCAAAGGAACGCGCAACAAATACCGCCTTTCGGTGGGGGTATGGAGTAGATAGCAAGCACAGCAAACGAGTACCCGTTTGCGGAAAATGCTTGTTGGGATAATCCCAAACCCTTATACCGAAAGGCGGTGCGGAAATGGAAAACCGAAAGAGAAATATACAGATGAAGTTTTACGTTACGGAAGAAGAAAAGCGGCTGATCGACGAGAAGAT
Source organism: Lachnospiraceae bacterium KGMB03038 (assembly GCA_007361935.1). Taxonomy (NCBI): domain Bacteria; kingdom Bacillati; phylum Bacillota; class Clostridia; order Lachnospirales; family Lachnospiraceae; species Lachnospiraceae bacterium KGMB03038. Next base: position 2,270,514 of record CP041667.1, read on the forward strand.
GAAGCAGCTTCCCATAAAGCAGTATGGGGCATACTTCCGTAAAATGGCGATAGACGGGTATATTCTTGTCGTTGACCGAAGCGACACAAAAGCATATATCCGGGAACTGCAAGCGGTGAGCCGGAACATCAACCAAATTGCAAAACGCGCCAATGCGACGGGGACGGTTTACAGGCAGGATATAGAGGACATTAAAAAGGCGGTGGACGAGATATGGCGGTTACAAAGACGCACCCTATTAAATCAACCTTAAAGGCTGCGATAGACTATATCTTAAATCCCGAAAAGACAGACGGGAAGCTGCTTGCGTCCTCTTTCGGCTGCGGGCTGGAAACCGCCGATATTGAGTTTGCATGGACGCGGGAAGCTGCCGGAGATCGCGGCACACATTTAGGGCGGCACTTGATACAATCCTTTGCGGTGGGAGAAACCACACCGGAAGAAGCGCACAAAATCGGCATGGAACTTGCCGGGGCGGTATTAGGCGGCAAGTATGAGTTTGTTTTGACAACTCACGTCGATAAAGACCATCTGCATAATCACTTGATTTTCAACGCGGTTAGCTTCGTTGACTACAAAAAGTACCATTCCAACAAGCAAAGCTATCACTTTATCCGGCGCACCAGCGACAGGATATGTAAAGAGCATGGGCTATCCGTCGTCGTACCGGGACAGGACAAGGGAAAAAGCTATGCAGAATACACCGCCGAAAAGCAAGGGACAAGCTACAAAGCAAAGCTGAAAACGGCGATAGATACTCTCATTCCCCAAGTGAAAGATTTTGACGAACTGCTGCGCCGCTTGCAGGAAATGGGGTATGAAATCAAACAGGGCAAATACATTTCCTTTCGCGCTGCCGGACAGGAACGGTTTACCCGCACAAAGACGCTCGGCGCGGCCTATACGGAAGAAGCGATAAAGGAGCGTATCAAGGGCGTGTATGTTGCCAAAACAAAAACGCTGCGGGAAGATAAGAAAATCCGGCTTGTCGTCGATCTTGAAAACAGTATCAAAGCCCAACAGTCGGCGGGCTATGAACGGTGGGCAAAAATCCATAATCTGAAACAGGCTGCTAAAAGCATGAACTTCCTAACCGAAAACAAGATTGAGTATTATAGCGAACTTGAAAGCAAGATAGCCGATATTATGACCGCTCATGACGCGGCGGCAAAGGCGGTTAAGGAAGTGGAACAGCGTATGTCTGATTTGTCGCTGCTTATCAAGCACACCACCACATACCGACAGTTAAAACCGATTTACGATGAATACCGAAAATCGCCGGACAAGGAAAAGTATCTGCGGGGGCATGAAAGCGAAATTATCCTGTTTGAAGCTGCGGCAAGGGCATTAAAGGAAATGCAGATAAAGAAGCTGCCCGATCTCGCCGCGCTGCGCAAGGAGTATAGAAGCTTAAACGACAGGAAAACCAAATTGTATGAAGATTATCGGCAAGCCAAGAAGCAAATGCAGGAATACGGCGTTGTCAAAAAGAACGTCGATAGTATTCTTTACCCGTCCCAAAGCAGGGCGCGGGAGCAGGAGCGATAAGGCGCAAAACATGGGGTGGCAAGTGGAATGTTAAGGGCTGAAAACGCCTGTGTTTCTGCGGCTTCCAGCGCATGAAAACGACATAGACGATAAAGTATATTCAAACCCGCAAAAACGGCTTTCTAATTGTCCACGCAAGGACAAAAAAAGAACAGGGGCGCGGTGCCGGAAATCGGCAACCGCGCCCCTGTTCTCTATGGGCTATTCCTCGTCGGTCAAGATAAACTCCCTTTCGGAAAACTCGCTGTCCGTCATGGCTTGCAGCTTGTTCACCGCTGCGGCGGCAAGCTGGCGCATATCCTCGTCCATGTAGGGCATGGCGGCAAGGATATTTTCAAGCGTTGTTTCCCGGCTGTCCTCGGCGTAGATCGCAACAATGTTTTCTTCCTCAATGGTAAAGCGGGTATTCATGCTATCAAACCTCCAAATCCTTTTTATGCTCTTTCTGTTTATCTTTCGGCTGCTGCGCCGCCTGTTTCTTGTATTCGTCCAGCTTCTTCAAAATGGACGGTTTTTTCTGCGGCTGTTCCCGTTTCTCGGCTTTTACCGCTTTTGCAAGGTCGGTAACGGAAATCGCTTCCCCCGCCTTTGCCCGCTGCTCAAAATCTGCAACGGTGGGCGTTTGCGGCGTATTGTTGATAAGCCCGTCAAAATTGTTGTCGTTCTGCTCTATGGTGTCCTCGACGTGCTTTAAGGGATTATCCCGCTGCGGCTGCTCGGCGGCTATGGCATAAGCCTGTGTGCCATTCCCCATAATGAGATACTTCCCGTCCTCCGACGCATGGTGAAAACCAAATCCCGCCGCTTCGATCTGTTCACGGCTCATATCGGTAATATGAAAATTGCCCCTCGGCGTTCTAACGGTTTCACCCGTCAAAAGGCTGTCGGGGGTCGCTTCCGGCTGCTGCTTTTCAAGCTGCCCGTCCTTGTAGGAATATCCTTGCGCCGCGATTGCTTCAAGGGTCTTGCCCGTAACGTCGCCATAAATCCGCTTGTCTGCGTCAACCAGCATTTGCAAAGTGTCTTGTACGGTGTCGGACAAGGCTTGCTGCTGTTCGGGCGGCAGCTTGTCAAATACGGGGGTCTGCTGCTCCTGCAAAAACTCCGGCACTTGCTGAAAACCGATACTGTCTACATAGTGGGCGGTGTCCTCGTCGTTCTGATGAAGCACAACAATGTCGGAAACGGAAAGGCTATGCCCCTTAAAGTCGGCGGGGTGGTCGATATTAAACCTTTCCCAAATGTCGCCCAGCGTCATATCCTTTGTAAGCGGTGCAGTATAGACGAGTTCATAATTTACCCGGTCAATGGTAAGTCCAGCCGCTTGCAGACGGTCATAAGGCTCAAAGCGCAAGTCCCTTGTTTCGTCCCCGCGCTTTAACTGATAAATGGAAAAGGTATCGCCCTGCTCCTGCTCGGCTTGCCGCTGCTGCTGCAACTCGGTAAAATGCCCCTCAATCTCGGTAATGAGTTCCTTTGCGGTGGTCTGTATTGTTTCAAGGGACGCTTTTAACTCGGTCATTTCCTTGCCGCTGCTCCAACCAGCCACATAGCCGAAAGAGTAATCGGAAGTATCAAGGCCGAAATGCTGGCAAACCGTATAAGCGACGCTTTCCGCTTCTACCTCGCAGGTATGGCGGTCAACGCGGTTTTGCTGCTCCGGCGGGGCGTTTAAGTCTACGTCGTGCAGCTTCGCATGGGCGATTTCGTGAATGGCGGTCTTTACCGCCTGTAATTCACTCACGCCCTCTTTGATTGCAATACGCTTGTCGGTCAAACTGAAATACCCATTTGCGCCGTTTGTGATCTGCTCAAATGCAATCGGGACGGGGGACGCTTTTTCAAGGGCGGCGAAAAAATCCTCGTACTGCTCCACATCGGCAAGCAGCGGTTTAACGGAAAGGTCGGGAAACTCCTTGCCCTCGGTCTGCGAAATATCAAAGACGGTTATAACCTTAAAGGCGGGGACGGTGATTTCCTTTTCTTCCTTTACCACTTTTCCCTCGCGGTCAAGCATGGGCTTTCTCGTTTCGGGGTCGATTTTATCAACCAGCTTTTTCACCTTGTAGGGCGCGGGGGCAAAGATTTTAATGCCTTTCTCGCCTTTCTTTACATGGCGGTCAAACTCCTTTTCCCATTGACGGAAGCCCATTACCAAATTGCCGCCCTGCATAGCAATTAGGATAGTGTTATTCAAACTATAATCATGGAACTTTGACATAGCGGTTAGAAACTCTTTGTAGCGGTCGCTGTCAAAAATCGCCTGTACGCCCTGTTCCAAACGCGCGGTGATCTCCTTTACCTTTTCGGCGGGCTTTTCGGAAGTAAGGATAATGGGGACGACGGGGCGGGGCTGCTGCGGCTCTGCGGCCTGTGCGTCTGCTTGCTGCGTTTCGGCTGCGTCCATATAGGCTTTGTCCTGTTCGCCGCGCTCCGGCTGCGGGTAACTCATAATGCGGTATTCTTCCGGCACTTCGCGCCCCTCAAACTGCCGTTCCCACTCGTCGCCGCTTTCCACGATATAGCCGTACTCGGTAAACGCGCCTTTTTCCTGCGCGGCAGCGTTCCTGCCAAAAGTAGAAAGGTCAATGCCGCCTTTCCATTCTTCGGGCATTTGTACCATGCCGGATTGATTTAAGTAATAGTCGCCCAAATCGTGGTAGTTATGTACTTCGGGGATATGGACGTAAAAATCCACGTTGTAGGTGAAGTCAATTACCTGTCCAATATTTGCAAGCCCGTTTTTCTGCTGCAAAGCTGCGTTCAGCTTGCCAACCTCGGCGGGGTCAAGCTGTTCGAGCCGCGCCGCAAGAAAATTGAGTTCGTCCACGTCGGCGGCGCATACCATTTCATAAGGCAAGGCAATATGTTTCTCCGGGTCGTCGGAATAGCCGCGAATGGAAAAATCCTGCGGGTTGTCGGCGGTAATGCCGACGTTCCGCATAGCTTCGTGCAACTGCTCCTTTGTGGCGGGCATATCCAACCAATAGCCGCCGGGGTCGCCCGCGTCAAAGCGGCTGCGGTTGCCTATCATAATAGAAAACTGTTCGCTCATGTGTTCACGCTCCTTTTCCTGCCCGGTATTTTCGGGGATAGCTGCCGCCTGTTGCTGCTGCGGGGGTTCTTCGCCCTCTATGGTGTAGTCCGGCATGAGCATACCGTTTACTTTGAAATAGTCGGCGTACTCCTGCGGGATAGGCGGGGAGATTTCCGTAAACAAGCGGTCATACGCTTTGATACGCCCATTCAGATACTTTTCCATAGCTGCCTTGTCGGTGAAAACCTTTCTATCTTGTCCGGCAATCTTCGCTTGGGTTCTGCTTGGGCTGTTGGTGCGCACGCTCCATGTAAGCGTCCATGAATACGGGATAGATTTCTGCGCTTCTTTGTCGTAGCGGGTATTCTCGTAAATGTAGTAATTCATCTGATATACCCGATTGCTGCGAATATGGCGGTTATGCTCGGTGGTCTGCCACTCGTTAGCGGTGTGCTGGACGTGCGGCGTTCTCACATATTCAAGTGTTTTATCCAGCAAAAGCGTTCTTCCCGCCTGTTCTTCCCATGCGGCGGCGCGTTCTTTAAGGTCGTCAAAAATCGCCTGTTCTGCCGCCGCGCTTTCGCTGCGCATGGAAAGTAGCTGCGCAATCGGCAAGGAAGCATAAGGGGCAATCTCCCTGTCCTTTGCTTCAAAATATATCCGGCGTTCTATCCGCATGGTTTCGGCGGCTTCTAATTTGTCATGGTCGTATGAGGAATACGGCATATTCTTTCATCACGTCCTTTCTCGGTCATATAAGGGTTTGGGACTATCCCAACAAGCAAAATGCCCGCGCTCTCTATGGGAAGCGCGGGCATTTCTCGCAAACGGGTACTCGTTTGCTGTGCTTGCTATGTAGTTGTTTTTATCCGTAAACGCCTGTTTCTCTCGCTTTGGGCTTTCTGTCTGCGGCGTATCTTTGCCGCGCAATCGGGGCAGTATTTCGCCCGGTTGCTGCCCGCCGCAAACGTGCTGCCGCATACCGCGCAACGCTTCAAATCGGTTTCCCCGCTGCGGGTGATCTGTTCGCAAAGCTGCCTGTCGGCGGGTAATACCGCTTCGCGGAAATAGCGGCATAGCAGCGAATAGCTGATACTCTGCACACAAACGCAAGTTTCCCCGTCGTCCAGCAGCAGACAATTCCCGCAATCGTTGTTTGCACAAGCGGCGCGGGTCATTTTCTTTACGGCGCGGTATTGCTTTTCATCAAGCCTTATCATTTTCGGTTCTGCTCGACGCGGAAGTTTACATACTTGCCGCCTGTGTCGGCAAGCAGCACAACTCCGTCAAAGGTCTTTCCCGTCTTGGTCGAGTACATACCTTTGATTTTTACCTTTCCGTCTTTCAAAAGGGCGGCGGCAATCGCCTTTGTGAAAGCCTTTTTGCGCTGCTCAAAAAAGCGGTCATTCTTCCACATCACAAAGCTGCAAGCCCTGTCGGAGCAGTAAAAGTTTTTCTTGCCCTCGTAAACCGCCGCGCCGCAACGGGGGCAAGTGCCGATTGCTTCCCGCTGCGGGGTAAACAGCTTCGCTTTATCCTCGGAAATCGCGGAATAGGTCTTGACAAGCCCCGCTGTCATTTCCTCAATCCCGCGCATGAAGTCGGCGGGGCTGTCGCTGCCCTTTGCAATCCCGGTAAGGCGCGTTTCCCATTCTGCCGTAAGCTGCGGGGACGTAAGGCTGTCGGGCAGAATAGCGACAAGGTTATACCCGTCCTTTGTGGGGATTAGCTTTTTGCCCTTGCGCTCGGCAAAGCCCGCGCTAATGAGTTTTTCAATGATACCCGCCCGCGTCGCGGTGGTGCCTAACCCTTTGCGCTCCGCGTCCTCCGGCGTGTCCTCCTTTCCCGCACTCTCCATAGCCGAAAGTAACGTATCTTCGGTAAATGCCTTTGGGGGCTGCGTGTAACGTTCGGAGATCTCCGCTGCCGGATTGTCAAAGGTCTGCCCCTCGGCAAGCGGGGGTAAAACCGCTTCCGGCTCTGCGTCCTCGTCCTGTTCCCCGGACGCGGCGCGGGATAGTCTTTCAATCTCGCGCCAACCCTCGCAAAGCGTCGTCCTGCCCTTTGCGGTAAAGGTATAGCCGCCGCAAGTGAAAACCGCCGTAACCGCTTCATACTCATAGGGCGCGGCAACGGCGCAAAGCAGTTTTGCGCACACAAGGGTCATTAGCTTTTTCTCACTTTCGGCAAGGGAAGAAAAGCCCGTTTTCACAAACTCCGCTGTCGGCAAAATGGCGTGATGGTCGGTTACTTTGCTGTTGTCGCAAATCCTCGCAAGGTCGGCTTGCAGCTTCACGCCCTGCATAAAGGGGAGAGCAGCGCAAAGGCCGGTGATAAGTTCCTTTGTGCTGCCCTCCATATCGGAAGTGATATATTTGCTGTCGGTGCGGGGATAGGTCAAAAGCCGTTTTTCATAAAGGGCTTGCGCATAGTCAAGGGTCTGTTTCGCCGTAAACCCATACAAACGGTTTGCTTCCCGCTGCAAGGCGGTGAGGTCAAACAGTTTCGGCGGGGCTGCGGTCTTTTTCTCTTTTTTAAGGGAAGTACAAACGGCCTGCGATTTCTCGCAAGCCGCTTTCATCTGCCGCGCCGCCGCTTCGTCGTCCTGCCTTTCGGAAAGGGCGGCAACGCCGCCAACGTCCAGCCGGACGACATGATATTTCTCTTTCTTAAAGCTGCTGATTGCATAGTCGCGGTTTACCAGCATAGCAAGGGTGGGCGTTTGCACTCTGCCGACATTCAATGTTTTATGGTAGAGGATAGAGAAAAGGCGGGTCGCGTTAATGCCAATGAGCCAATCGGCCTTTGCTCTGCAAAGCGCGGATTGATAGAGGTTGTCATAGCCGCGCCCGTCTTTGAGATTTGAAAAGCCCTCGCGGATTGCACTTGCTTCCATGCTGCTAATCCAAAGGCGGGAAAAGGGCTTTTTGCAATTCGCCTGTTCATAGACAAAGCGGAAAATGAGTTCCCCCTCGCGCCCGCTGTCGCAAGCATTGATAATCTCGGTAACGTCGCTGCGGTGCATAAGGTCTTTGAGAATGGAAAACTGCTGCTCCTTGCCGCTGGCAACAATAAACTGCCACTCCTGCGGGACAATGGGAAGATCGTCGTACTTCCATTTACGGAATTGTTCATTGTAGGTCGCCGCGTCTGCAAGGCTAATCAAATGCCCGATACACCACGACACAAGGTAGCCGCCGCCCTCAAAATATCCGCTGCGCTTTTCATTCGCGCCCATAACGGCGGCAATCGCCGCCCCGACGCTCGGTTTTTCTGCAATTACAAGTTTCATAGATTATCGTCCTCCTGCTCGGTCTGTTCGGTTTCGACTACTTCCGTTTCCTCGTCGTCCTCGTCAAAATCAAGGTCGTCAAGGCTGCTGCTGCCTTTCGCCGCGTCCTTTTTGGGCTTCAAAATCTTAAAGTAGTAGAACGCGCCGCCGCCCGCTGCGGCAACAAGCAGCACGACAAGCAGAATACCCATGCCGCCGCCTTTTTCTTCTTCCGGCGGCTGCTCGGTTTCTTCCGGCTCCGGCTCGGCTTCCACACCCGCGCACTCGCTCATGTTGACGCTGCAAACCGGGCAAGCGGTGTTGACGCTTCCGGCAACGCATTTATCGGTGCAGCTACAAACGGGGGCTTCGGTCTGCCCGTCCTCCATAAGGGCGGTTAAATCCGCTTCGTCCACTTGGTTAAGGAAATGGACGGTATTTTCCCCGTCCTCGGCGCGGTCAATGATGATGTAAAAATAGTTGCCACTTTTGGTAACGACGGTGATAAACTGCTTGTCGCCGGACGCTTCACCCGTTATATCGTCCACAAGGGACATATTCCCGTCCGGGGTAAGGGGCTGCGGCTCATAGCCGCCCGTCGTTTCTTCCGGCTCGGTTTCCGGCGCGGGGGTTTCCTCGGTTACGGGGGTAGGCGTGTCGTCGCTTTCATCGCCACCGCCCGCATAAGCGGTAACAGAAAAGCCGCACATGATAACCAGTGCGGCAAGCAATACGGTAAACTTTCGGATTATCTTTTTATTCTTCATTGTCGTTGTCCTCCTGTTCGGCGGGGTAAGTGGCTTCCGGCTGCGGCAAGGTGATTTCGCCGCTGGCGTAAGCGGAGAGGAACGCGGCAAGCTGCGTCCCGTCAAGGTGTACCGCCTTTACCATTTGCACGATCTGCGCGTTTTCTTCCTCGACTTTCTGCGCTTCAAGGTCTTTCAGCTTCTTTTGCTGTTCAAGGATTTTTGCCCTCGTTTTCTCAATATCCCTTTCGATACGGTCAAGTTTCGTGTTCGCCATAGTCATTTACTCCTTTCCAAACTGTTCTTTCCATGAATAGCTGCGCCCCAATCCCTTAACGGTTTTAAGATAGGGCATAGCGTTTTCTTCCAAAGTCGCCGCCCGGTTAAATAGATCGGGATAGTGTTCTTTGAGATATAAAATCTCTTGTTTCTTCATGCTCGGACAAAAGAAACAGGACGATTTACCCGGCTGCGGCAATCCTGCCGCTTTGATTTCCCGGATACAATCGTCCCTGTTCCAGCCCCATTCTTCAATGAGGGGGTAGCGGTTATGATATTTTTTGTCGGCTTCGTTGTACTTGCGGGAATGTTCATACCGTTTCACTTCTCCCGCGTCATAGCCGATATAGCGGTTGACTTTCTCGCCGCGCTGCCATACTTCGCGGCAAGGCGCATAGTGGTTGCAAAACTTTTCCTGCGGTGCGATTTTGTGTTTCTGCGAACAACGCTTATGCCCGTAGGCAATCGACGGGAGCGTATGAGAGCGCAAGCACTCGGTTTCAAGAGATAGGCGGTTGCCGTAGCGGTCAACATACTGCACAACGGTAATCTGCGGCATACCGTGTTCCGCAAGCCATTGATTGATTATCTCGATAAATTGATAGGTATGCGGGTGTTCCGCGCCCGTATCGGCAAAGGTGATAAGGTCAATCGGGATTTTGTGCTTGTATAGGCCAATAAGTAAGGCGGCACTATTCGTGCCGCCGCCAAAAGATACAATATTCATTTTTCAACTCCTTTTAATTGTAATTTAACCGCCCGTAGGCGTAAAAGTGGGATTGCCAATAGCTGGTGTCCAGCTTTGAATACTGGATAGGGTCGCCACAATGCAGCATGACGGGGCTTCCGTCCCCGTCCTCGCCCACATAAATCCCCACATGGGAAACGCCGGGGGTGTCGTATGTACCCGTAAAGAACACCAAATCCCCCGGCTGCGGGTTAGAAACAGGGGTTGAGATGTTGTAAAGCCCTTGCGCCCCAAGTCTGCCCGTATTGTATAGGCCGCTGTTCGTCAACACATAACTCACAAAGCCGCTGCAATCAAAAGAGGTTTCCGGGGTGCTGCCGCCCCACACATAGGGAAAACCGACGTATTTATCTGCTTCCTCCATGAGCCGCGCAAACTTTTCATCGGAACCCAGCAGCGCGGCGGGTACTTCATAATCGGCGGGCGGGTTTTCATAGTATTTAGACACATAGCCGGATTGCGGGAAAAGGTCGGGTCTGTTTCCCAGCGACGACATATACATAGCGTACATGGATAGCTGTTCTTCGCCCATGATGTAAACGGGGACATGGGAGAGGTTGAAGTTTTCCAAATCCACATGAAGAATGTAATAGTTATAGGGGACTTCAACCGTATAGGGGTTGCCCTCGCTGTCCGTCCTTGTTTCGGTGCGGTAGCGTACCTGTACTTCTTCCTCGACCGTCAAGATATACTGTTTCTCAAAGAGCATTTCAAGGGTGCTTTGCACTTCATCGAGTGTAAACACGCCCTCATGCCACGCGGAAAGGATAGAAATTAGCACATAGGGGTCATGCTCGATCTCGTCCGCGTTTACCCGGTATTCGTCATAGCCGGGGTATTCGCTTTCGATATTGTCCAGCATATCTTGTAACTCGGCTTCCATAGCGGCATACGCGCTTTCCGCGCCCGTTATATCCGCGTCCTCGGAGAGATAGGACGACGCAATCAAGCCGCTGCCGCTGTTGCCGCCAAAGAGGGAGCAAGAGGACAGCCCGCCGAAAAGCAGCAGCACGATAAAGGCAATCCCGCCCACAATCAAGCAGCCTTTCCAATGCCGGACAACAAAGAACGTCGCCCGTTTGGTTTCCTGCGCGGTTTTCTTCGCCGCCTTTGCGGTGGCTTCAGCGGTTTTTTTTCGCTTTGCCGCCCGCTTTCAGCGTTTTTGCATACTGCTTTTTAATGCGCTGCTTCTGCCAAAAACGGGAAATGGGGTTGGAGTGCGCAAGCGCGGGGTTATCGTGCAACGCCTTTTGATAGAGAAAATCTGCGTTTGCCTTTACCGCTTGTTTTTCCGCTGCCGCCGCTGCCCGGTAGGGTTTCAGCTTATGGCGGCGTATGCCGCCCTTAACTGCCCGCGCCGCCATGCCGCCCGCTTTCTCTCCGGCAAGTTCTACCCGGTGCCCGCTTTCCACACCGACGTTTTCTTTCTCTACCTCGTAGATTTTCCCATGTACGGTACTGTTTAACTCCTGTGCCGGACGGGATAAGGGGTTATGCCGCAACTTGCCGTTTGGGGGCTTATCCGTCTTTTCAAAGGAAAGGCGCGTCTTTGCCTTGCCTTTCGCTTCGTCAAAAACGCGCTCTTTCTTGATTTTGGTCTGCTTGGGGATAGCCGCCCGCGCTGCGTCTAAACAGTCTGCCGCCTTATCCGATTTCTTGATCGCTTTTTGAAGTTCCGGCGTTGCCCGTTCCGCTTCGGAAAACTGCAAGCGGGAAGAATGGGTTTTAGGCTGCGTCGCGTCAAGGGCTTTTTTCTCCGCGCCTTTTGCTGCGTGTCGCTCAATCTCTGCGCCGATATGCTGCACAACCTTTTCCGCTGCCACCCCTGCGGGGGCTGAATAGTTTTCTTCCTGCGGCCTTTCGCTGATACTGGACGTTTCGCCCGTCGTGAGGTTTTCCGCAACCGCACCGTCGCGGGTCATTTTTTGCGTTACCTTGTCGGGGGCTTTCAGTTCCTTGCTCAATCTTCATCACCTCCAATCCGCTGTTTTGCAAGTTCGCAATAGTCGGGGTTTAACTCAATGCCGATATAGCGGCGGTTAAGCCGTTTTGCTACCATGCCCGTCGTGCCGCTGCCGAAAAAGGGGTCAAGGACAATCCCGCCGATGGGACAGCCCGCCAAAATGCACGTTTCCGCAAGTTTCGGCGGGAACGCTGCGAAATGCCCGCCATGATAGCCGACATTGTTAATCTGCCAAACGTTGCGGCGGCTGCGGACGGGAGAAATCAACTCGTCGGCGTATGCGCCCTTTTCGCGGGGGCGGTTGATTTTCTGCGGTTGGTTTTGCCCCGGAACAGTAACGTTATACTTATTTCCTTTGCTAACTCCGCTTTTCAGCCGCCCCGCCGTTGTGGGGG